>NZ_JBIBUF010000001.1:0-422535 GCF_043079125.1 Streptomyces sp. NPDC015242
GTTGATAGGCCGGATCTGGAAGCCAGGTAACTGGTGGAGGTGACCGGTACTAATAGGCCGAGGGCTTGTCCTCAGTTGCTCGCGTCCACTGTGTTGGTTCTGAAACCACGAACAGCCCCACGTGCCACACGTGGTGCGGCTGACAGTTTCATAGTGTTTCGGTGGTTATAGCGTAGGGGAAACGCCCGGTTACATTCCGAACCCGGAAGCTAAGCCTTACAGCGCCGATGGTACTGCAGGGGGGACCCTGTGGGAGAGTAGGACGCCGCCGAACTCCTTTTAGAGCTCCGGCTCTTGGGCATCACAGCCCGAGAGCCGGAGCTTTTTTGCGTTGAGGTAAGGTCAGGGGGCATCGTTGGCACGTTCCCCCAGGAGGCACCCGGGTGGAGGTTCAGGAGACTCGCGTCCAGACGGACCGTGTGCTCACCATCCCGAACATCCTCAGCATGGCGCGGCTCGTCGGCGTGCCCCTTTTCCTGTGGCTGATCCTGAGGCCTGAGTTCGGTGGGCCCAAGAGTGACGGCTGGGCTCTCCTGGTGCTCGCCCTGAGCGGCATCAGCGACTACCTGGACGGCAAGCTGGCGCGGCGCTGGAACCAGATCAGCAGCCTCGGCCGGCTTCTCGACCCCGCGGCCGACCGGCTGTACATTCTCTCGACATTGGTCGGCCTCACATGGCGTGAGATCCTGCCTCTCTGGTTGACCGGTGTACTTCTCGCGAGGGAGCTGGTCCTGCTGGTGATGGTGGGCATCCTCCGCCGGCACGGCTATCCGCCGCCCCAGGTGAACTTCCTGGGCAAGGCCGCCACCTTCAACCTGATGTATGCCTTCCCCCTGCTCCTGCTCAGTGACGGAAGTGGTTGGATCTCGTCACTGGCTGCTATTTTCGGATGGGCGTTCGCCGGATGGGGTACAACGCTGTATTGGTGGGCAGGAGTCCTCTACGTAGTACAAGTCCGCCGCCTTGTCCGTGCGGACGCCATGACCGATTGAACTCGCGGATTCCTCCGCCCAGCGCGGTGCGATGGCCCGTGGTCGAAAAGTGCGGGAGAATCCTCGCGGGGGAAGTCGGCTAGACCGTCGTCTCTTCGAGGAGGACGCTTCCGACATGAAGGCCGTCGTGATGGCCGGAGGCGAAGGCACACGCCTTCGTCCCATGACCTCTAGCATGCCCAAGCCGCTCCTGCCCGTGGCCAACCGCCCGATCATGGAGCACGTGCTGCGGCTGCTGAAAAGGCATGGGCTCAATGAAACAGTCGTGACTGTCCAGTTCCTGGCCTCGCTCGTCAAGAACTACTTCGGTGACGGCGAAGAGCTCGGGATGGAGCTCACCTATGCCAATGAGGAGAAGCCACTCGGTACCGCCGGAAGCGTCAAGAACGCCGAAGAGGCGTTGAAGGACGATGCCTTCCTCGTCATCTCCGGCGATGCGCTGACCGATTTCGACCTCACCGAGCTCATCAATTTCCACAAGGAAAAGGGCGCGCTGGTCACGGTCTGTCTGACCCGTGTGCCCAATCCCCTGGAGTTCGGCATCACCATTGTCGACGAGGAAGGCAAGGTGGAGCGCTTCCTCGAGAAGCCCACCTGGGGCCAGGTCTTCTCCGACACGGTGAACACCGGCATCTACGTGATGGAGCCCGAGGTCTTCGACTACGTCGAGGCCGATGTGCCGGTCGACTGGTCCGGTGACGTCTTCCCGCAGCTGATGAAGGAAGGCAAGCCCATCTACGGCTACGTCGCCGAGGGCTACTGGGAGGACGTCGGCACGCACGAGAGCTATGTGAAGGCCCAGGCCGACGTGCTCGAGGGCAAGGTCGACGTCGACATCGACGGATTCGAGATCTCGCCCGGTGTGTGGGTGGCCGAGGGTGCCGAGGTGCATCCCGACGCCGTTCTGCGCGGGCCCGTCTATATCGGTGACTACGCCAAGGTCGAGGCCGGCGCCGAAATCCGCGAGCACACCGTCGTGGGCTCCAACGTCGTCGTCAAGAGCGGCGCTTTCCTGCACAAGGCCGTCGTTCACGACAACGTCTACGTAGGGCCGCACAGCAATCTGCGCGGCTGCGTGGTCGGGAAGAACACCGACATCATGCGCGCGGCGCGGATCGAGGACGGGGCGGTCATCGGTGATGAGTGCCTGATCGGTGAAGAATCGATCGTGCAGGGCAATGTGCGGGTCTATCCGTTCAAGACCATCGAGGCCGGCGCCTTCGTCAACACCTCCGTGATCTGGGAGTCGAGGGGGCAGGCACACCTCTTCGGTGCCCGTGGTGTCTCCGGCATCCTGAACGTGGAGATCACGCCGGAGCTCGCGGTGCGTCTGGCGGGCGCCTACGCCACGACCTTGAAGAAGGGCTCGACCGTCACCACGGCCCGGGACCACTCGCGAGGTGCGCGGGCGCTGAAGCGGGCGGTGATCTCCGCCCTGCAGGCCAGTGCCATCGACGTACGGGACCTGGAGAACGTGCCGCTGCCCGTGGCGCGGCAGCAGACCGCGCGCGGCAGCGCCGGCGGCATCATGATCCGCACCACGCCTGGGGTGCCGGACTCCGTCGACATCATGTTCTTCGACAGCCAGGGCGCCGACCTGTCCCAGGGCAGCCAGCGCAAGCTGGACCGGGTGTTCGCACGGCAGGAGTACCGGCGTGCCTTCCCCGGCGAGATCGGTGACCTGCACTTCCCGGCCAGCGTCTTCGACTCGTACACCGGGTCCCTGCTGCGGAACGTCGACACGACCGGCATCGCGGACTCCGGGTTGAAGGTCGTCGTGGACGCCTCCAACGGAAGCGCCGGTCTGGTGCTGCCGAGTCTGCTCGGGAAGCTCGGGGTCGACTCGCTGACCATCAACCCCGGTCTCGACGAGTCCCGGCCGACTGAGACGGCCGACGTGCGGCGCTCGGGCCTGATGCGGCTCGGGGAGATCGTGGCGTCCTCGGGGGCCGCGTTCGGCGTGCGGTTCGACCCCGTCGGCGAGCGGCTGTCGCTCGTCGACGAGAAGGGCCGGATCATCGAGGACGACCGGGCGCTGCTGGTGATGCTGGACCTGGTCGCCGCCGAGCGGCGCAGCGGCCGGGTCGCGCTGCCGGTGACCACGACCCGGATCGCCGAGCAGGTGGCGGCGTACCACGGGACCCAGGTCGAGTGGACGACGACCTCTCCGGACGACCTCACGCGCGTGGGCGGTGAGGAAGGGACGATCTTCGGCGGCGACGGCAAGGGCGGTTTCATCGTCCCCGAGTTCAGCAGCGTGTACGACGCCACCGCGGCCTTCGTCCGGCTCATCGGTCTGGTCGCGCGGACGCAGCTCACGCTGAGCCAGATCGACGCGCGGATCCCGCGTGCTCACGTCCTCAAGCGGGACCTGGCGACCCCGTGGGCCGTCAAGGGGCTCGTCATGCGACGGGTCGTCGAGGCGGCCGGGGACCGTTTCGTGGACACCACGGACGGTGTGCGGGTCGTGGAGACCGACGGGCGCTGGGTGATGGTGCTGCCCGACCCGGCCGAAGCCGTCACCCACCTGTGGGCCGAGGGGCCGGACGACGCTTCCGCCCAGGCCCTGCTGGACGAGTGGTCGGCGGTCGTGGACAGCGCCGGCCGGTAGAACCGCCTGCACGCGTGCGTGCCGGACAAGTGTCCCCAACGGGGCCTGTCCGGCACGCCGGTGGGGCCGTTCGGAGGTAGTGGCCGCGACGTGCGACGATGTGCGGCATGCCGCAGCAACCCCCCATTCGGAGCACACCCACGCGGCCCCGGCGCCCGGACGCGTCCATGTCGTTGATCACCAACGTCATGGACCACAGCCTCGACGACGGCTACGCCGAGGCCGCCGCGCGGAAGAAGGCCGCGGGCGACGGCGGGATGCCGAAGACGCTCCGGGCGAAGCTGGGTCTCGCCGCCGGTCTGGTGCTCGCGGCCCTGGTCGTGACCGTGGGAGCCGCCCAGGCCCGGGTCGCGGCCCCTGTCGTCGCGAAGGAGCGCGAGGAGCTGATCGACCGCATCGACCGGGAGAGCGAGGCGGCCGACAAGCTGGAGGACACCGTCGACGAGCTGCGCGAGGACGTCAGCGCGCGGCAGCGCGAGGCACTCAAGCACAGTGGCGGAAGCGCTCGCTCGGAGCTCGTGGGCATCCTGTCGGGATCCGTCGCCGTGCACGGTCCCGGTGTGAAACTCGTGGTCAACGACGCCAAGGAGGCCGGCACCGGCGGTGACGGCGATCCGCGTGGCAGCTCCGGGTTCTCCGACACGGGCCGGGTGCGTGACCGGGACATGCAGCGCGTGGTTAACGGGCTGTGGGAGTCGGGGGCCGAGGCGATCTCGATCAACGGGCAGCGGCTGACGGCGCTGTCCGCGATCAGGGCCGCGGGAGACGCGATACTGGTCGACAACAAGCCGCTGGTGCCGCCGTACACGGTGCTCGCGGTGGGGGACGGGCAGCGGCTGAGCACACGGTTCCAGGACAGTGCGGACGGGTTGTACCTGGCCGCGCTGCAGGAGAGCTACGGCATCAGGACAGGCATCTCCGTGGAGGACGACCTCCGGCTGCCCGCCGCGCCGAGCGTGATCGTACGTACAGCACAGCCGAGCACTGAGAAGAGCGAGAAGGGCACATCGTGATCGCCGTACTGGGCCTCGTCGTGGGAGTCGTGGCCGGCCTGTTGGTCCGGCCTGAGGTTCCGGCGGTGGTCGAGCCTTACCTGCCGATCGCCGTCGTGGCGGCTCTGGACGCTGTCTTCGGAGGGCTGCGGGCCATGCTCGACGGGATCTTCGACGACAAGGTCTTCGTGGTGTCGTTCCTGTCGAACGTGGTCGTGGCCGCGCTGATCGTGTTCCTGGGCGACAAGCTGGGCGTGGGGGCCCAGCTGTCCACCGGTGTGGTGGTCGTCCTCGGCATCCGGATCTTCTCCAACGCCGCGGCGATCCGCCGGCACGTGTTCCGGGCGTGAGGCCGATGAGCGAGCACGACGGGAAGCGCCCCGAGGAGCAGGGCGACACGCGCGCGGAGCGGCCCGAGGGGAGCGGTGACTCCGGGAACGGGCTGCGCAAGGAACTGCCGCAGGAGGTGCCCGTCCCGGTGCCCGCCGCCCGGGCGACGCCGCGGACCGAGCCCGGGACCGGCCCGGAACCGGCACCCGCGGCACAGGCGGAGCCCGGGCCGCGGCTGACCGGCCGGCAGCGCCTGGTGCAGGGGTTGTGGCCGCCGCGGGTCACGCGAGCCCAACTGATCGTCGCCCTGCTGCTGTTCGGACTCGGCTTCGGCCTGGCCGTGCAGGTGGCGTCTAACAGTGACGGCGACAGCGCCCTGCGCGGGGCGCGGCAGGAGGATCTGGTGCGCATCCTCGATGAACTGGATGACCGCACTCAGCGTCTTGAGGACGAGAAGCAGGGTCTCGAGAAGCAGCGGGACGAGCTGGAGAACAGCTCGGACCAGGCCGAGGAGGCCCGGAAGCAGACGATCGAGAAGGAACGGCAACTCGGCATCCTCGCGGGCACGGTGGCCGCGCAGGGGCCCGGCATCACCATGACCATCGGAGACACGAAGGGGACGGTCGAGGCGGACATGCTGCTCGACGCGATCCAGGAGCTGCGGGCGGCGGGTGCCGAGGCGATCCAGGTGAACGGCGTACGTGTGGTCGCCGGCACCTATCTCGCGGATTCCGGCAGGGGTGTGAGCGTGGACGGGAACAAGATCAACGCGCCCTATCGTTTCAAGGTCATCGGCAAACCGCAGGACCTCGAGCCGGCGCTGAACATCCCCGGAGGCGTGGTGCAGACTCTCGAGAAGGAACAGGCCACCGTGACCGTCGAGCGGTCGACCAAGATCGTCGTTGACGCCTTGCGAGCGGCGAAGCGGCCTGACTACGCTCGGTCGTCCTCGCAGTGAACCGGGGGTGCATGGGCGACGTCCGGCGAGGGCATGAGGTTGCGGGGGGTCGGCGCACCGATTGGGTGGTGCGTGGTGGAAACTGTCTGGTGCAGACGGACGTTGTCAGGATGTCCGGGTCGGCCAGAGTGTTCAGTCAGGGTTCGTCCTGCCCCACGGGCGGGTCTGTTTCGGTCAAGGGGAATCGCCCGTGAAGTTGTTTGCGAAGTTGTTCGGCAAGAGCGCGCGAGAAGGCAGCGACAACGCCACCGCTCGTCATCGCGCACAGCCTGACGCGGAAGGCCAGCGGCCGCTCTTCCGCGACCAGGTCGCTGGTCCGGGTGGTGACGTTTCCGGAGGTCAGGGCGCGCCGTCGGTTGACCCTGCGCAGTCCGGCGGCATAGGTTTCGGCCAACCGTCAGCCTCGGGTGCGGGTGGAGGATTCTCCGGCTCGTACGCGTCCCACGCTCCCGGTGAGCAGCCGCGGCAGGAGGATCCGATGTCGGCCCTGGTGTGTACGAGGTGCGGTAACCGCAACGCGGAGAACAGCCGCTTCTGCTCCAACTGCGGCGCGCCCCTGCGGGCCGGCGCGGCACCGGAGCGTCCGTCCGAGACGACGTCGACGATCTCCATCTCCGGTCTCGAGGCCTACGACAGTGAGAGCACCGGCCAGACGCCGATGCCGACGCTGTCCCCCGAGGCGCAGGCGGCCGTCGACGCGCTGCCGCTCGGCTCCGCGCTCCTGGTGGTGCGCCGCGGGCCGAACTCGGGCAGCCGCTTCCTGCTCGACGGGGATCTGACCACGGCGGGCCGGCACCCGCAGAGCGACATCTTCCTCGACGACGTGACGGTCTCCCGCCGGCACGTGGAGTTCCGGCGTGGTCAGGACGGCTCGTTCACGGTGGCCGACGTGGGCAGTCTGAACGGCACGTACGTGAACCGCGAGCGGATCGACCAGGTCGCGCTGAACAACGGCGACGAGGTCCAGATCGGCAAGTACCGGCTGGTCTTCTACGCGAGCCAGCGGGCCTACTGACCCGGGCTCGTCCGGAAGGCCCAGCGAAGGCCCGTCCGTCAGGGAAGGTCCATGCTTCGAACACCGAGCGGCGGTGCCGGACACGGCGCCGCCGCCACGGACAGTGGGCTGATGAGCATCGGCACGGTGCTGAACGTGCTGCGTGACGAGTTCCCGGAAGTCACCATCTCCAAGATCCGTTTCCTGGAGGCGGAGGGGCTCATCGAGCCGCAGCGGACCCCCTCGGGGTATCGCAAGTTCAGTGCCCACGACGTCGAGCGTCTCGGGCACGTCCTGAGGATGCAGCGGGACCACTACCTGCCCCTGAAGGTCATCCGCGAGCATCTGGAGGCCATGGAGCGCGGTGAGGCCGTCCCGCTGCCCCTGGTGGGCCGGCAGCGCGACGGCGAACCCCTGCCTGAGGCTCCCGAGGCGCCTGAGGGGCCCACGGCGGCACGGATCGGGCGTGCGGAGCTGCTCGCCGCCGCCGGCATCGACGAGCGCGAGCTCGGGGAGTGGGAGTCGTACGGGCTGCTCACTCCACTGGAGGACGGGGTGTACGGCGCCGAGGCGGTCACGGTGGCCTCGCTCGTCGTCGAGCTCGGGCGGTTCGGGATCGAGCCACGGCACCTGAGGGCGATGAAGGCGGCCGCCGATCGCGAGGCCGGGCTGGTCGACCAGGTGGTGGCCCCGCTCAGGCGGCACCGGAACCCGCAGACCAGGGCGCATGCCGAGGCGCGTGCGAAGGAGCTGGCGGCGCTCACGGTGCGGCTGCACGCCGCTCTGGTGCGGACGGCGCTCGGGGTGCGGCCGCCCTGACGGGGGGACCGTGCGGGGGCCGGATCGGGCGCCCGATCCGGGCCCGACTACCCAAACATCCCGAGCACGGCCTAGGGTTGCTGTGTGAACGAGCTCGATGTCGTAGGTGTCCGGGTCGAAATGCCCTCCAACCAACCGATCGTGCTGCTGCGTGAAGTGGGAGGCGACCGCTACCTTCCCATCTGGATCGGACCGGGGGAGGCGACGGCGATCGCCTTCGCCCAGCAGGGCATGGCTCCCGCGCGGCCGCTGACCCACGACCTGTTCAAGGACGTGCTGGAGGCCGTCGGCCAGGAGCTCACGGAAGTGCGCATCACGGACCTGCGTGAGGGCGTCTTCTACGCGGAGCTGGTCTTCGCCAGTGGCGTCGAGGTGAGTGCCCGCCCGTCCGACGCCATAGCGCTCGCGCTGCGCACCGGGACGCCGATCTACGGCAGTGACACGGTGCTCGACGACGCCGGTATCGCGATCCCGGACGAGCAGGAGGACGAGGTGGAGAAGTTCCGCGAGTTCCTCGACCAGATCTCCCCGGAGGACTTCGGCACCAGCAGCCAGTGAGCCCGCGGCTCCGCTGAAATCGCCCGCATGTGCCGCCGGCGAGTGAGAGCGTCACACGGCCCTCACCGAGCTCATTCGGCTAGCCTTTCCCCGCGGTGGGGCACGGGAAACCACTCTTAGGGTGATTATCACTCGGCGTGGCGAGTGTGGCGATCGTTGACGCACCCCTGGTGACTGCCTACCGTCGAGAAGGCAGGTCAAGGACGGAGGTCGGCGTGAGAAGCAGCGGCGACGGTACGGCTGGGGGCGGCCCCGAGCGCAGTCTCAGGGCGAGCGGTCCGTACCCTCCCCCCGGCTCACGGCTCCGCGCCAGCGGGGGATGTTCCCAGCCCGGTGACGCGGCCGATCACGCTCCGCAGCGGCCGACGGCCGTGCCGAGCAGCGGAGGGACGACGTCCATGGCGTCCGAGCAGATCGGCTACCGCGGTCCGACGGCCTGTGCGGCCGCCGGTATCACCTACCGGCAACTCGACTACTGGGCCCGCACAGGCCTCGTCGAGCCGAGCGTTCGGCCCGCCTACGGGTCGGGGACGCAGCGGCTGTACAGCTTCCGGGACGTGGTCGTCCTGAAGATCGTCAAGCGGTTCCTCGACACCGGGGTGTCCCTGCAGAACATCCGCACGGCCGTGCAGCATCTCAGGGAGCGCGGGTTCCGTGATCTGGAGCGGATGACCCTGATGAGCGATGGTGCCACGGTCTACGAGTGCACCTCGCCGGACGAGGTCCACGCCCTGCTCCAAGGCGGGCAGGGGGTATTCGGGATCGCCGTGGGCGTGGTGTGGCGGGACGTCGAGAGCGCGCTGTCCCAGCTGCACGGGGAGCGCGTCGACACGGGCGAGACGCTGGTCGGACCCAACCCGGCGGACGAGCTGGCGAGGCGGCGGAACCGGGCTGTCTGAGCCCTCCCGGGGACGCCTGCGCCGTCGGGCGAAGCAGGCGGGACGTTTCCGCGCTCCTGGTTGTCAGTGGCATGGGGGAGCATCGGAGATGTGAGAACCGCGCCCACGATCCTGCATCTGGACATGGATGCCTTCTTTGCCTCGGTGGAGCAGGCGTCCAAGCCGAGTCTGCGCGGGAAGGCCGTGGTCGTGGGCGGTCTCGGGCCCCGGGGCGTGGTGGCCACGGCGTCGTACGAGGCGCGGGTCTTCGGGGTGCACTCGGCGATGCCCATGGGGCAGGCCAGGCGGCTCGCGCCGAACGCCGCGTACCTCGTGCCGCGGTTCGGGCTCTACAAGGCGATCAGCGAGCGCGTCATGGAGCTCCTGCGGGCGCTGTCGCCGCTCGTGGAGCCGCTGAGCCTGGACGAGGCGTTCGTGGACCTGGAGGCCGGGGGAGTGGCCTGGGACGAGAGCTCCGCGCGGCTGGTGGGTACTCAGCTGCGCGCCGACATCCGCGCGGCGACCGGGCTCACGGGGTCGGTCGGGCTCGCCGCGTCGAAGATGCTCGCGAAGATCGGCTCGGAGCAGGCCAAGCCCGACGGGCTGGTGGTGATCGAGCCGGGGACCGAGCGGGCGTTGCTGGCGCCGATGCCGGTGCGGACGCTGCCGGGGGTCGGGCCGGCGACGGGCGACCATCTGCGGCGGGCCGGGATCACCACGGTCGGGGAGATCGTCGAGGCGGGCGAGGACGAACTGGTCCGGCTGCTGGGCAAGGCGCACGGGCACGGGCTGTACGCGATGGCCCTGGCGCGGGACGACCGGCCCGTGGTGGCCGAGCGGGAGGCGAAGTCCGTGTCCGTGGAGGACACGTACGACGTGGACATCCACGACCGGGTGCGGGTCGGTCTCGAGGTGCAGCGGCTGGCCGACCGGTGCGTGCGGCGGCTGCGCGGGGCGGGTCTGTCCGGGCGGACGATCGTGCTCAAGGTGCGGCGGTACGACTTCTCCACGCTCACCCGGTCCGAGACGCTGCGGGGCCCGACGGACGACCCCGGGGTGATCGGGGAGGCGGCGGCCAGGCTGCTGGACTCGGTGGACACCACGGGCGGGGTGCGGCTGCTCGGGGTGGGCGTCAGCGGACTCGCCGACTACACCCAGGAGGACCTGTTCGCGCAGGCCGCGGGGGAGCGGGCGGGGGTGGCTCCGGGGCCGGTGGAGGAGCTCGCGGTGGCTCGGGCCGAGGAGCAGCCGCCGCCGGCCGAGCGGCGCTGGCCCGCGGGGCACGACGTGCGGCACGCCGAGTTCGGGCACGGGTGGGTGCAGGGCAGCGGGCTGGGGCGGGTCACGGTCCGGTTCGAGACGCCGGGTTCGCCGCCCGGGCGGGTGCGGACGTTCCGGGTCGACGACCCCGCGCTGGAGCCGGCGGAGCCGCTGCCGCTGGTGTTACGAAGACCCGGGCAGGCCGGGGACGGGGCGGCAGGCCCGGTCGGGGCGCCGTCGGGGGCCGCGCCGGGCTAGGCGTGTCCGGACGGGTTGCGCCTGCCCGTGCGTCGCCGTGCGTTCCCCGGTGACTTCCGCGTGGGGCGGTGTCAGGTCGTCTGCTCGTCCGAGCCCGCCAGTCTGCCGAACTCGTGGTCCGGGAGCGGGGGCGGGGCGGCGATGTCCAGGCCGTAGTGGTGGTACAGCTGGAGTTCCTGCTCGGGGGAGAGGTGGCGGCCCACGCCGAAGTCGGGGGCGTCCTTGATCAGGGCGCGTTCGAACGGGACGTGGAGGGCGCCGTCGATCAGCTCGCTGGGCTCCAGGGGGACGAAGGCGTCCCTGCTGAAGAGGCCGGTCCGTATGGCAGCCCACTCCGGCTCGCCGGTGGCGTCGTCGAGGTAGACCTCGTCGATGGTGCCGATCCTGGTTCCGTTGCGGTCGAATGCCTTGCGGCCGATCAGGTTGCGCGGATCGATGTCGGTACGCACGGGACCTCCACAGGCTCGCAACACATCCGTAAGCACTACAAAACGGCACAATCGAGGAGGCGGCCACTCGAAGGTTCGTGCGTTGACCTCGCTGGTACTCTGGCAACGGCTGCTGACCCCGTGCGGGAGAGTCCTCCGGACACCATCGGAGGCGCCGAAGGAGCAAATCCTCCCCGGAATCTCTCAGGCACACGTACCGCACGGACGAGGTCACTCTGGAAAGCAGAGCGGGTGTCGACGGCTTCCGCTCTCACCGACGGTGAAAGCCGGGACCCTTCGGGCGATCCGGTGAAGCTCTCAGGTTGAGATGACAGAGGGGGAGGCCGTCCGGGTACCCGCGCCGTGGTGCCCCTCGAAGGTCGTGTCAGACCAGGAGGCCTCCGCCCATGACCGCCCATCGCATTCCGCTCTCCGCACTCGAAGAGGCAGTGCCCTTCGAGCAGCGCCACATCGGTCCCGACCACGAGGCCCGGGCCAAGATGCTCGCGCAGGTCGGCTACGGCTCGCTGGACGAGCTCACCGCCGCCGCGGTCCCGGCCGTCATCAAGAGCGCCGAGGCCCTCGACCTGCCCGGTGCGCGCAGCGAGGCCGAGGTGCTCGCCGAGCTGCGCTCGCTCGCCGACCGCAACCAGGTCCTCGGCTCCATGATCGGGCTCGGCTACTACGGCACGTTCACCCCGCCGGTCATCCTGCGCAACGTCATGGAGAACCCGGCCTGGTACACCGCCTACACGCCGTACCAGCCGGAGATCTCGCAGGGGCGGCTGGAGGCGCTGCTGAACTTCCAGACCATGGTCGCCGACCTCACCGGGCTGCCGACCTCCGGGGCCTCCCTGCTCGACGAGGGCACCGCGGCCGCCGAGGCCATGGCGCTGTCGCGGCGGATGGGCAAGAACAAGAAGGGCCTGTTCCTGGTCGACGCGGACGCGCTGCCGCAGACCATCGCCGTGATCCAGACCCGGGCGGAGCCGACCGGCGTCGAGGTCGTCGTCGCCGACCTCTCCGGCGGCATCCCGGCCGACGTCGCCGAGCGCGAGATCAACGGCGTGCTGATCCAGTACCCGGGCGCCTCCGGTGCCGTGCGGGACATCAAGCCGGTCATCGACCGGGCCCACGAACTCGGCGCGGTCGTCACCGTCGCCGCCGACCTGCTCGCGCTGACGCTGCTGAAGTCGCCCGGCGAGCTCGGCGCTGACATCGCGGTCGGCACGACCCAGCGCTTCGGCGTGCCGATGGGCTTCGGCGGACCGCACGCCGGCTACATGGCGGTCAAGGAGAAGATGGCGCGCAGCCTGCCCGGGCGGCTCGTCGGCGTTTCCGTGGACGCCGACGGGAACAAGGCCTACCGGCTGGCGCTGCAGACGCGTGAGCAGCACATCCGCCGCGAGAAGGCGACCAGCAACATCTGCACCGCGCAGGTGCTGCTCGCCGTGATGGCCGGCATGTACGCCGTCTACCACGGTCCGGACGGCCTGCAGGGCATCGCGCGGCGCACCCACCGGTACGCCACCGTCCTCGCCGCGGGGCTCGCGAACGGCGGCGTCGAGGTCGTGCACGGCTCGTTCTTCGACACCGTGACCGCGCGTGTCGCGGGCCGGGCCGCCGAGGTCGTGGCCGCCGCCCGGGACAACGGCGTCAACCTGCGTCTCGTCGACGCCGACCACGTCTCGATCGCCTGCGACGAGACCACCACCCGGGCCCAGGTGCGGGCCGTATGGGCCGCCTTCGGTGTCGAGGGCGTCATCGAGGCCCTGGACGCCGCCACGGAGGACGGGCTTCCGGACGCGCTGCTGCGCACCGACGACTACCTGACGCACCCGGTCTTCCACCAGCACCGTTCCGAGACGGCCATGCTGCGCTACCTGCGCCGGCTGGCCGACCGGGACTACGCGCTCGACCGCGGCATGATCCCGCTGGGCTCCTGCACCATGAAGCTCAACGCGACCACCGAGATGGAGCCGGTGACCTGGCCCGAGTTCGGGCAGCTGCACCCCTTCGCGCCCGCCGAGCAGGCCCAGGGCTACCTCACGCTCATCCACGAGCTGGAGGACCGCCTCGCCGAGGTCACCGGGTACGACAAGGTCTCCCTCCAGCCGAACGCCGGGTCCCAGGGCGAGCTGGCCGGTCTGCTCGCGGTGCGCGGGTACCACCGGGCCAACGGCGACGAGCAGCGGACCGTGTGCCTGATCCCGTCGTCCGCGCACGGCACCAACGCCGCGAGCGCGGTGATGGCGGGCATGAAGGTCGTCGTCGTGAAGACCGCCGAGGACGGCGAGATCGACGTCGAGGACCTGCGCGCCAAGATCGAGCAGCACCGCGACGAGCTGGCCGTGCTGATGATCACCTACCCGTCCACGCACGGCGTGTTCGAGGAGCACGTCGCCGACATCTGCGCCCAGGTGCACGAGGCCGGCGGACAGGTCTACGTCGACGGCGCCAACCTCAACGCGCTGGTCGGGCTCGCCAAGCCGGGTCACTTCGGCGGCGACGTCTCGCACCTGAACCTGCACAAGACCTTCTGCATCCCGCACGGCGGCGGCGGTCCCGGCGTCGGCCCGGTGGCCGTGCGCGAGCACCTCGCGCCCTACCTGCCCAACCACCCGCTGCAGCCCGAGGCCGGCCCGGAGACGGGCGTCGGGCCCATCTCGGCGGCGCCCTGGGGCTCGGCCGGCATCCTGCCCATCTCGTGGGCGTACGTCCGGCTCATGGGCGGCGAGGGGCTGAAGCGGGCCACGCAGGTGGCGGTGCTCAGCGCCAACTACGTGGCCAAGCGGCTGGAGCCGCACTACCCGGTGCTCTACACGGGCCCCGGCGGGCTCGTCGCGCACGAGTGCATCATCGACCTGCGGCCGCTGACCAAGGCGACCGGCGTGAGCGTCGACGACGTCGCCAAGCGGCTCATCGACTACGGCTTCCACGCGCCGACGATGTCGTTCCCGGTGGCCGGGACGCTGATGATCGAGCCAACCGAGTCGGAGGACCTGGCCGAACTGGACCGGTTCTGCGACGCGATGATCGCCATCCGGGCGGAGATCGAGAAGGTCGGGTCCGGTGAGTGGCCCGCCGAGGACAACCCGCTGCGCAGCGCGCCGCACACCGCCGGCGCGCTCGCCGGGGAGTGGGAGCACGCCTACAGCCGCGAGGAGGCGGTCTTCCCGGGCGGGGTCTCGGTCGCCGACAAGTACTGGCCGCCGGTGCGCCGTATCGACCAGGCCTTCGGTGACCGGAACCTGGTCTGTTCCTGCCCGCCGCTGGACGCCTACGAAGACTGATCCGGCGGTCCGGCCGACCGAAGGGGCTCCGCTTTGCGGGGCCCCTTTCGCATGGCCGGGAAGGAAACGCCTGGTGAGAGACCCGGGACGGTATCGGTCGTCCGGGCTGCCGGTCGTGGGTCCGCAAGGTGATCCACGGCTCCGTAAAGTTCGCCTCACCTCCCGAATGTTTCGGTCTAGTCCTGTCCACCCCGGGTCAGGAAAAGATTCACCGTGTACAAGGGGTTGCCACCGTTTACCCGCTGTCTCTAGGGTGCGGCATCAACGCAGCTTTCTGGATCTCATTCGAAACTTTCGAGGAGCGCATGATGGGCGACCCGGCACTGTCCCGCCGCAGCTTCCTGGCGGCCTCCGCCGCGGCCGGCCTGGGGACGACGGCACTGACCGCATGCGGCGGGGACTCGGACGGGGGGTCGTCCGGGACGACCACGATCGAATGGTGGAACATCTCCACCACCGAACCCACCAAGAGCGTCTGGGCCGCCCTGGCCCGCAAGTTCGAGGCACAGAACCCCAAGGTCAAAGTCAAGATCGTTCAGTTGGAGAACGACGCCTACAAGTCGAAGATGACAGCCCTGACCTCCTCCGGGAAGCTGCCTGACATCTTCCACACGTGGGGCGGCGGGGTCCTGCGGCAGCAGGTCGACGCCGGGCTCGTCGAGGACCTCACCGACCGCACCAAGCCCTGGGGAGACGCCCTCCTGCCGGTCGCCCGGGAGCCGTACCTGATCGACGACAAGGCGTACGGCATTCCCTTCGACATCGGCATGATCGGCTTCTGGTACAACAAGGCGCACTTCGAGAAGGCCGGCATCGGCGAGCCCCCGACGACCTGGAGCGGCTTCCTGGACGCCGTGCGCAAGCTCAAGGCTGCCCGGATCACCCCCCTCGCCCTGGCCGGCAAGGAGAAGTGGCCCGGCATGTACTACTGGGCCTACCTGGCGATGCGCACCGCAGGTGCCGAAGCGCTGCAGAAGGCCTACGAGGACAAGGACTTCACCGGCGAGCCCTTCGTCGAGGCGGGCGAGCACCTGCAGGAGCTCGTCGGCCTCCAGCCGTTCCAGAAGGGCTTCCTCGGGGCCGCCTACTCCAGCCCCACCGGCCAGGCCGCCAGCGTCGGCAACGGCAAGGCGGCCATGGAGCTCATGGGCCAGTGGGCGCCCGTGGTCCAGGCCGACGCCGGCAAGGGCCTCGGCAAGGACCTCGGCTTCTTCCCGTTCCCCGCGATCGAGGGCGGCCGGGGCGCCATCACCGAGGTGTTCGGCGGGGGCGGCGGGCACGCGCTGCGCCGGGGCGCCCCTCAGGCGGCCGTCGACTTCCTGAAGTTCTTCGCGTCCGAGGCCACCGACCGGGAGCTGGTGAAGAAGACCGGGGTCCTGCCCGTGGTCCCGGCGGCCGAGAGCGCCATCGCCGACCCCAACATCAAGGCCGTGCAGGCCGAGCTGAAGAAGGCGACCGGCTTCCAGCTCTACCTCGACCAGGCGTACGCGCCGGCCGTCGGCCAGGAGGTCAACGACAGCGTCGCCGCGCTCATATCGGGCTCCAAGTCGCCCGGGCAGGTCGCGCAGTCGGTCACGAAGACCGCGAAGGAAGAGCAGTAGCCGGCGATGACGTCCACGTTCCTGCCGGACGAGCGGACCGGCTCCGACACCGGTCCGCCGCCCCCGGCCGCCGACCGCGCCCGGGGCCGGTCCCGGCGACGCGCCCTGAACTGGCTGACCGCCACCGGCTTCCAGCTGCCCGCCCTGGTGCTGTTCATCGGGCTCGTGCTGCTGCCGATGCTGTTCGCCCTGTACGCCGCCTTCTTCCGGTGGGGCGGCTTCGGCATGCCCTCCGACTACGTCGGCGGCGAGAACTTCACCCGGCTGTTCGAGGACGACGTGTTCCTCGGCGACCTGTGGCGCTGCCTGGTGCTGGTGGTGCTGTCGCTGGCCCTGCAGCTGCCGTTCGCGCTCGCCATGGCCGTGCTGCTCAACCAGCGCATGCGCGGCCGGGCGGTCTACCGGATGCTGTTCTTCGCCCCCTACGTCCTGTCCGAGGCGATCACCGGGATCCTGTTCGGCATGATCTTCGCCCCGGACGACGGCTTCGCCGACCAGGTCCTCGGGCGGATCGGGCTGGAGGGTGTGGGCGGGGAGTGGTTCGCCGATCCGTCCACGGTCATGGCGACCCTGTTCCTGGTCATGATGTGGAAGTACTTCGGCTTCCACATGATGCTCTACCTGGCCGGGCTCCAGGCCGTGCCCAAGGAGCTCACCGAGGCGGCGCTGATCGACGGGGCGGGTCCCTGGCAGCGGTTCCGCAACGTCACCCTGCCGTTGCTGGCACCCACCCTGCGCATCAGCGTCTTCCTGTCGGTCATCGGGTCGATCCAGCTCTTCGACCTGGTGTGGGTCACCACCGCGGGCGGCCCCGACCACCACTCCGAGACGATGGCCGTGACCATGTTCCAGTACGGCTTCAAGCGCTACCAGGTCGGCTACGCCAGCGCGATCAGCGTCGTCATGTTCGCCATCAGCCTCGTCTTCGCCCTCGCCTACCAGCGGTTCGTGCTGCGGCGCGACCTCGAAGGAGCCACCACCACCATGCGGGGTGACGGAAAGTGACGGTGAGTCGCAAGTCCCGCGGGGGCGGGAAGCTGTGGAGCCTGCACCTCGTCCTGGTCGTCGTCGGCGCGGTCATGGCCGTGCCCCTGCTCTACGCCGCGCTGTCCGGGTTCAAGTCGACGGACGAACTGTCCCGCAACCCGGTCGGGCTGCCCGAGTCGTGGGTGACGTCCAACTACACGGGCATCCTCGCCTCGGGCGACTTCTGGCGGCTGATCGGCAACAGCACGCTGATCGCCGTCGGGACGACCGTCCTCGTGGTCGCCGTCTCGGCGCTGTCGGCCTTCTCCTTCGCGCGGTTCGCCTTCCGCGGCCGGGAGCTGCTGTTCACGCTGTTCACCATGGGGCTGATGTTCCCGTTCGCGGTCGCCGCGCTGCCGTTGTTCCTGCTGCTGCGGTCCCTGGGACTGCTGGACAACCCGCTCGGGGTGATCCTGCCGCAGGCGGCCTTCGGACTGCCGATGACCATCATCATCCTGCGCGGCTTCTTCCGGCAGATCCCCGGCGAGCTGGAGGAGGCGGCCACGCTCGACGGGTGCAGTCCCCTCGGCTTCTTCTGGCGGGTGCTGCTGCCCATGGCGCGGCCCGCTCTCGGCACCGTCTCGGTGCTCGCCGTCGTCACCAGCTGGAACAACTTCTTCCTGCCGCTGCTGGTGTTCACCGACGCGACGTGGTGGACGCTGCCGATCGGCGTCCAGCAGTTCCAGGGGCAGTACTCGGCGGACTACGCCAAGGTCTTCGCCTACCTGGTCCTGGCCATGGTCCCGGCCCTCGCCTTCTACTCGGTCGCCGAGCGCCAGCTCGTCGGCGGCCTCACCGCCGGCGCCACGAAGGGCTGACCAGCGCCGCGGACGTACGGCTCTGCCCACCCAACCGTCGTGAGGAGTCGCACCACATGCGCAAGAACCGTCTCAGACTCGCCGGTGCCGCCGCCGCGTTCCTGGTCGCGGCCGGGCTCGCGGCCGGCTCGCCCGCCCGGGCCGACGACCGGCAGGCCGGTGACCGGCAGCCCACCCTGGCCGAACTGGCCCAGCGGCACGGCCGGTACTTCGGCAGCGCCACCGACAACCCCGAGCTGACCGACCAGCCGTACACGGCCCTGCTCGGCAGCGAGTTCGACCAGATCACCCCCGGCAACGGCATGAAGTGGTACGCGACCGAGCCCCAGCAGGGCGTGTTCGACTTCTCCCAGGGCGACGAGATCGTGAACCTCGCGCGTGCCAACCGGCAGAAGGTGCGCGGCCACACCCTGGTCTGGCACAGCCAGCTGCCCGGCTGGCTCACCGAGCGGGAGTGGACGGCCCCGGAGCTGAGGGCCGTGCTGAAGAAGCACATCCAGACGGAGGTACGGCACTACCGGGGCAAGGTCTTCGCCTGGGACGTCGTGAACGAGGCGTTCAACGAGGACGGGACCTACCGCGAGTCGGTGTTCTACAAGACCCTCGGCCCCGGCTACATCGCCGACGCCCTGCGCTGGGCGCACGAGGCCGATCCCCGCGTGAAGCTGTACCTCAACGACTACAACATCGAGGGGATAGGCCCCAAGAGCGACGCCTACTACCGGCTGGCCAAGGAGCTGAAGGCACAGCGCGTCCCGCTGCACGGCATCGGCTTCCAGGCCCATCTGGCCCTCCAGTACGGCTATCCCACGACCCTGGAGGACAACCTGCGCCGCTTCTCCCGGCTCGGCCTCGACACCACGCTCACCGAGGTCGACGTGCGGATGCAGCTGCCGGCGACCGAGGAGAAGCTGGCGGAGCAGGCCGAGTGGTACCGGGACCTGACCGAGGCGTGCCTCGCGGTACGCCGGTGCGTCGGAATCACCCTCTGGGACTACACGGACAAGTACTCGTGGATCCCGGCGTTCTTCCCGGGTGAGGGCGCGGCCCTGCCGTGGGACGAGGAGCTGCGCCCGAAGCCGGCGTACTTCGCGCTGCGGGAGGCGCTCGGGGGGAGGTAGCCGGGCCACGCGGGTCCGGCAGCCGGGTGCCCCTCGGGTACGCGGTCGCCGGTCCGTGCCGTACGAACGGACGGTCGCGCCCGCCGGGGCGGCGGCGTGATCACCGGAGCACGGCCGGGACGTGACGGGGGACGGCCGGGGGCGTGACCGGGCTGGGGTGAGTCCGCCGGGAGGGGGGCGGGCGCACCCGGCCCGGTCGTGCTCCGTGTGGCGTCGTTCCGGGGCGGTGCGATGCGATGCGGTGCGATGCGATGCGATGCGGTGCGGTGAACCGACGGCCCGGTCCGGCCGGGCCGGTCAGCGCCGTGCCGCCGGTGGGGCCGTGCTGGATCTGATGACCAGGTGCGTGCCCAGCTCCACCCGGGGCGGGTCCGGGTGTTCGTCGTGGGTGAGGCGCAGCACCGTGCGGGCGGCCAGTTTGCCCATGTCGGTGAGGGGCTGGTGGATCGTCGTCAGGGGCGGGGACGACCAGCGGACCTCCGGGAGGTCGTCGAAACCGACCACGCTCATGTCCTGCGGCACCCGCAGCCCTCGCCGGCGCAGCGCCTCGAAGGCGCCCAGGGCCATCCGGTCGCCTGCCGCGAACACCGCGGTCGGCGGCTCGGGCAGGTCGAGCAGGAGGTTGCAGGCGGCGAAGCCGGACTCGGGGCGGAAGTCGCCGGGGGCGACGAGGGAGCTGTCGGGCGGCACGCCGGCGCCCTCCAGTGCCGCGCGGTAGCCGTCCAGCCGGGCCCGGGAGCACAGCAGTCGCGGCGGGCCGGCGATCAGCCCGATCCGGCGGTGCCCGAGGGACAGCAGATGCTCGGTGGCCGCCAGGCCTCCGGACCAGTTCGCCGCGCCGATGGTGGGCACGTCCAGGGCCGGGGAGCCCGCCGGGTCGACGACGACCAGCGGCACGCCGAGGATCCGCAGTTCCTCGTGGAGCGTGGGTTCCAGGGCCGAGGTGACGAGGACGACGCCGTCGGAGGCCCGCGCCCGCAGGTTGCGCATCCACTCGCGGGCGTCCCCCGACCGTCCGTGGAGGGCGGAGACCACCGTGCCCACCCCGGCCGCGTGCGCGACCTCCTCCACCCCGCGGATGATCTCCACGGCCCAGGGGCTGTCGAGGGTGTTGAAGACCAGGTCGATCAGGCCGGCCCGGACGCCCGGGGCCGCCGGGCGCTTGCGGTAGCCGTGGCGGCGCAGCAGGTCCTCGACGCGGGCCCGGGTCTGCGGTGAGACGTCGGAGCGGCCGTTGACGACCCGGGACACGGTCGGCACGGACACGCCCGCCCGCCGGGCGATCTCCGTGATCGTGACTCTGCCCCCGGCGTCCGCCTCGCGTGCCGGCACTGCCCCCACCTCCGTCGACGTGACCGCGCGAACTGCCAGGAGTCTTCCGGACAGTGGGCGGTCGTGGGAAGCCACCCGGCCTGGGACAGGGGTGTCACCGCCGATGACCGAGGGTGACCGGCCCCGGACACGCGTCGGGGCCGGTGCGCAGCGTCTCCTGCGGCCGGCCCCTCATGTCCACGGGCGGGCTCGTCCCGCCCCGGCTGCCCTCAGGCCGCCGTCACCACCTGGCTGCCCGCCGACGGGCGGTGCGGGGCGATGATCCTGCCGTCCGGCAGGAGCTCACCGGTGTCCTCGAAGAGCAGCACGCCGTTGCACAGCAGGCTCCAGCCCTGCTCCGGGTGGTGCGCCACGAGGCGGGCGGATTCCCGGTCGGCGGATTCGGCGGACGGGCACGGTGTCTGGTGCTGGCACATGGGTGGGATCTTTCGCTCTGTCATGGTGGACGAGGAGAGGGAGTTCGATGAGTCGGTCGTGGTGTCTGTCGCGCGGCTGGACGTGTCGTTCATGGCCGCCCCCGTTGTGATAAGTCGTCGGAACCCAGTGTTGCCCCACGGGCGTCGATCCGCAGGGATTTCGCCGCACCGCTTCTCACAGGTTCATGACGCATCACCCGCGCGGACGGTTCAGCCCAACTGGACTGTCACTTCGGGTGGTTCGCCGTGGTCGGATGGGGCTAGTCCGGTCGGGGCGGTCGCGCCACCGGCTCGTAGGAGCTGCACCGCGCTCGGAGGAGCGGACAGGTGGCGGTGACGCGCCGACCCCGCCGCCGATGGCCGGCGACGGGGTCGGTGAGGTGGTTCCGGCGGGGTGCCTCAGGCGGGTGAGCCGAGCAGCCGGGTGGGTGTCGCCCGGTGGGTCAGCACCGGGAGGAGTTCGGCGACGCGGTGCGGGCGGTGGGCCGCGATGCCGGGAGGCGCGGGGGCCAGCGGGACGAGCAGGTCGGTGGCGGCGGGGTGGCCGGCGGCACCGTCGGCGGTGCTGTCCTCGTGCAGCCAGAGCGTCAGCATGTACAGGCTGGGTACCGACAGCAGGCGGGGCTGGTAGGCCTGCGGCATGGTCTCGGCCTGGCGCAGGGCGCGCTCGGTGGAGGCGATGTACGGGCCCTCGAAGAAGTGCGAGAAGGCCCAGCCGTCGGGGGTCAGCATGGTCTCCGCGGCGGCCAGGGACCGGTCGCCGCAACGGATCAGGAAGCGCCACCCGGCCAGCCGGGTGGCGGACACGCCCTCGGCGGTGACCCGGTCGAGGACGTGGACGGGCAGGGGGAGCTCGGGTGTGGCGGGCCCCTGGCTGCGCAGGAGGGCGGGAGTTCGGGCTTCACGGACCGCGGTGGGAGAGGAGAGCGCAGTCAGGACGGAACGGAGTGCGGGCGCGGGAGCCGGAGGGACATGCAGCGGCATGGTGGGTCGCCTCACATTCAAAGGCACGGTGGCGCGAGGGCGGGGGCGGACGGCGCTGTCAGCTCACGAGGGTCAGAGAGGCAGGGGCCGGGGTCGTGAAAGAGAGGGGGGTGGAGTCCGCCGAACGTCGCCTCGACGGCAGGACCCGTCGACCGCGGGCGCCAACCTTCTGCCTTGTTCGCGGAGTTTATACGACACGGGTTCAGACTGTGTTTCGCCTAGCCGTTTCCGGTGAGTAGAACAAGGGTACATTCGGTCGGCGATACGCGAATATTATCCCGGTTCCAGGCGGTGGTGTGCGGCGATGACCTCGGGGAATGCGCGCGAACCGGTCGGCCCGTTCTCGTCGGCGTTTTTCACGAGTTCGCCGTACCCGATAGTGCTGCCGCGCGTCATGCCGGGTGAATGTGCCACCGGTCACAGAGGACCAGCGTAGCGGTCGTCACGGCCGTCCGGGACGTTATCGATCGCATTCGCTGGGCATCCTCCACCTGACCGGGAGCCCGGCGGCATGGATCCCGGCCCGCACCATCCGAGGAGGAAGCTTCCATGGGGGAGAAGGTCGTGGCAGGGCGGTTCGACCTGTCCGATCGCCAGCGCTACCGCGACAAGCTCCGTCAGTGTCTGACGGGCCTGGAGCGACTCCTGGCGGAGAAGCGGTTCGATCGTCCGAAGAACCTCATGGGGCTCGAGATCGAATTGAATCTGGCGGGCGCCGACGGCATGCCGAAAATGTTGAACGGGCAAGTCCTCGAACGGATCGCGAGCCGCGATTTCCAAACAGAGCTCGCCATGTTCAACCTCGAAGTGAACATCCCTCCCCATCGTCTGGGAGACCGGGTATTCGACCGGCTGGCGGAGGAACTCCGTACGTCGCTGGCATATGCCGACCGGAAAGCCGCGGAGGTCGACGCCGGAATCGTGATGATCGGCATCCTGCCGACGCTCGACCGGGACGACCTCGTGTCGTCGAACCTCTCCGACGTCGACCGCTACACCCTCCTCAACGACCAGATCGTGGCCGCCCGCGGTGAGGAGTTCACCCTCGACATCGACGGCGTCGAGCACCTCACCTGCACCTCGAAGTCGATCGCGCCGGAGGCCGCCTGCACCTCGGTGCAGCTGCATCTGCAGGTCACCCCGGGCCGGTTCGCCGACGTGTGGAACGCCGCCCAGGCGGTCGCCGCCGCGCAGATCGCCGTCGGCGCCAACTCGCCGTTCCTCTTCGGCCGCGAGCTGTGGCGCGAGTCGCGGCCCCCGCTGTTCCAGCAGTCGACCGACACCCGGCCGCCCGAGCTGCAGGCCCAGGGCGTCCGCCCGCGCACCTGGTTCGGGGAGCGCTGGGTGGAGTCGGCGTACGACCTGTTCGAGGAGAACCTGCGCTACTACCCGGCACTGCTGCCGATCTGCGACGACGAGGACCCGCTGGAGGTGATCGGCCGGGGCGGCACCCCGTCCCTGGCCGAACTCGTCCTGCACAACGGCACCATCTACCGCTGGAACCGCCCGGTCTACGGCGTCGCCGACGGCGTCCCGCACCTGCGCGTGGAGAACCGCGTGCTGCCCGCCGGCCCCACGGTCGTCGACATCGTCGCCAACGCCGCCTTCTACTACGGCGTCGTCCGCGCCCTCGCCGAGGAGGCCCGGCCGGTGTGGACCCGGCTGCCCTTCGAGGCGGCCGCCGCCAACTTCGACGCCGCGTGCAAGGACGGCATCGAGGCCCGCTTCACCTGGCCGCGGCGCGGCCGGCACGGCGGCACCACCGAGGTCGACGCCGTGAGCCTGGTGCGGGACGAACTGCTGCCCCTCGCCGAGGCCGGGCTGGACGCCTGGGGCGTCGAGCCGGCCGACCGGGACCTGTACCTGGGCGTGATCGAGGAGCGCTGCCGCCGCCGGACGAACGGGGCGACCTGGCAGTCCGCGACCTTCCACCAGGCCCTCGACGCGGGCCTCGCCCGGGAGGAGGCGCTGGCCGCCACCACCCGGCGCTACCGCGAGCTGATGCACAAGGGAGACCCGGTACACACCTGGCCGGTGGGGCTGCCCGAGCCGGTGTCGCTGGGCTGACCGCGCCCGCCGGGCGACCGCCCGCTGCCGCCATACTGATCCGACAGATCGGTGAAGTGGAGGCAGGTGTGCACGCGGAGGCGAGCCCGGTGGGCGGTCCCATCCCCGAGCAGGGGCTCTCGCGGCGGATGCTGCGCAACGAGACGCTGCTCGTCCTGGCCCTGTCCCTGGGGGCGAGCGGGGTCTCCGCGCTGATCAGCTTCGTCGGGTCGGTGACCAGGCCGGGCGGGCTGAAGGACCAGGCGGCGACGATGAACGCCTCCGCCGCTCCCGGCCGGCCCTGGCTCGACCTGGCCTGGCAGCTCTTCGGGATCACCACCGCCCTCGTGCCCGTGGCGCTCGTGGCGCACTTCCTGCTGCGCGAGCGGGCGAGTCTGCGCACGATCGGCTTCGACCGCACCCGGCCCTGGCCCGACCTCGGCCGCGGGGCGGCGATCGCGGCGGTCATCGGCAGCACGGGCATCGCCTTCTACCTGGCGGCCCGCGGGCTCGGCTTCAACCTCACCGTGGTGCCCGAGGCGCTGCCCGACGTGTGGTGGAAGTACCCGGTGCTGATCCTCTCCGCGATCCAGAACGCCGTCGTGGAGGAGGTCATCGTCGTCGGCTACCTGCTGCGCCGCCTGGGCCAGCTGGGCTGGACGCCGACGGCCGCGCTGATGGGCAGTTCCGTCCTGCGCGGCTCCTACCACCTCTACCAGGGCATCGGGGGGTTCGTCGGGAACCTCGTGATGGGCGTCGTCTTCGTCCATCTCTACCGCCGCTGGGGCCGCGTCGGCCCGCTCGTGGTCGCCCACTCGCTGCTCGACATCGGGGCGTTCGTGGGCTACGGGCTGCTGGCGGGCAAGGTGGGATGGCTGCCCACGGCGTGAGGCACCGGGCAGGGGCGTACGGCACCGCCGTACGCCCCTGTCTGCGTCTCAGGCCAGCAGGTCGCCGTCGATGACGGTGACCGCCCTGCCGGTCAGCAGGGTGCGGTCGCCGCGCAGCTCCGTGCGGACGCGGCCCGGGCGGGAGGACGCCTGGAGACCGGTGAGGGCGGGGCGGCCGAGGCGCGCGGACCAGAACGGGGCGAGCGCGGTGTGGGCGCTGCCGGTCACCGGGTCCTCGTCGATGCCGACGTTCGGGAAGAAGCAGCGCGAGACGAAGTCGTAGTCCTGCTCCGGGTCCTGCGCGCGGGCGGTGGCGATCACACCGCGTGCGGAGTGGTCGGCGAGGGCCCTGAGGTCGGGGCGCAGGGCGCGCACCGTCTTCTCGTCGGCGACCTCCACCAGCAGGTCACCCACATCGGGGCCGGTGTCGAGGACCGTGAGCGGCTCGGCGCCGAGCGCCTCGGCTAGACCGGCGGGAGGGTCGGCCGGGGTGAGCGGGGCCGTCGGGAAGTCCAGGGTGAGGGAGCCGTCGCCGGCCGGCGTGGCGACGAGGACACCGCTGCGGGTGGCGAAGCGCACCGGACCCGCGTGAGCGCCGGTGGTCCGCAGGACGTGGGCGGTGGCCAGGGTCGCGTGGCCGCACATCGCGACCTCGGTGGCCGGAGTGAACCAGCGCAGCGCCCAGTCGGCCTCGCCGCCCGGCGGGAGAGGGTGGGCGAAGGCCGTCTCGGCGTGGTTGACCTCCAGGGCGACGTTCTGCAGCCAGGTGTCGTCCGGGAAGGCGTCCGCGCCGTCCAGGAGCAGGACACCGGCCGGGTTGCCGGAGAAGGGGCGATCGGTGAAGGCGTCGACGATTCGGATCCGCATGCCCTGACGGTAGGGGCTCGACGAAGTCGCAGGCCAAGGCCAATCCGTGCGTGCTGGACCGGATCCGTCCCGGGATCGGCGGCGGACTTCGCGGGCGCGCGCCGGGCGGCCGGGTCTTGTCGAACACTCGTTACCGATATATCGTTGAAGCATCGCGACAGATCAACGATGGAATGGAGTGGTTGCGATGCGTACCCATGGATTCGAGCACGGCCACGGTCACGGCGGCCCGCGTCACGGCCGGGGCGGCTTCGAGAGCCTGCGCGCCGCCTTCGGTCCCTTCGGCCCCGGCGGCCCCGCCTGGGGAGGGCCCGGTGGTCCGGGCTTCGGCCCCGGCCCCTGGGGCGGCCGAGGGCGCGGCGGACCGCGGGGGAGGGCGCGGCGCGGCGATGTCCGGGCCTCGATCCTGGCCCTGCTCAAGGACCGGCCGATGCACGGCTACGAGATGATCCAGGAGATCGCCGAGCGCAGCGGCGGCGCGTGGAAGCCGAGCCCCGGCTCGGTGTACCCGACCTTGCAGCTGCTGGAGGACGAAGGCCTGATCCTCAGTGAGTCCGAGGGCGGCAAGAAGCTGTTCTCGCTCACCGAGGCGGGCCGCGCCGCCGCCGACGAGGGCCCCGAGGCGCCCTGGGAGGAGGCCTCCCGCGGGGTCGACTGGGAAGCCCTCGGCGAGATCCGGCAGGCCGGTTTCGGCCTCATGGAGGCCTTCGGCCAGGTCTGGAAGACCGGCAGCAAGGAGCAGCGCGACAAGGCGCTCGGCGTCATCAACGAGGCCCGCAAGAAGCTGTACCTGATCCTCGCCGACGAGGACTGAGGAGCTCGCCGTGCCGTCGCCATGGCCTGATCTCCTCCGTAGGGAGGAGATTCCGGCCATCGGCCTCCACTTCCCGTGGGACGCGAAGATGCTTCCCGCCGGGGATGCCCCGGGCCGCGGGGGCTGATGGGGTAGGGGATGTGCAACCCCGTATCCCCAGGCAGTCGGACCATGAGCACGGCATCCACCGCGCGGACAACGATGCCGGGCTCAGTGACGAGCTGGCCTCGGTGGTCGGCGGCGCCCGCCGCCGGGCGGTCAGGGACGGGGACCGGCAGGTCGACACGGCCCATCTGCTCCACTCGCTGCTGGAGTCCGACCCCGGGGTCCGGGCGGTCGTCGGCGACGGACCGCAGCTCGCGCGGCTCCTCGGTTATCTCGTGCAGCGCAGCATCGGCTACGGCCTGCGCTGGCAGAGCGGCGTCGAGGACTCCGGGACCGTCCCCGTGGTGAACGGCGGCACGGGATTCTCCCCGCTGGCCGCCGCCTCGATGGAGTACGCCCGCGCACGCGCCGCCGGACGCGGCGGACCGGCCCGCGGTACCGACCTGCTCGCGGCGATCGTCGTCGACCCGCAGGCCCGCGCCGTCGAGGTGCTCGAACGGGCCGGGATCGACCCGCGCGCGGTGTTCGCGCGCCTCGACGGCTGGTCCGGTGTCACCGAGGAGTGCGGCGAAGCCACGCGCTGACCGCCCCCGGGGCGCGGGGGCGTCCGGCCGTCCAGGCAGTGAGACAGGTGCCATAGGGGGTGACGCTCCTGTCATCGCCTGTCATCATGTGCCGGTGCGTACGTCTGAGAGCAGCCCGAGCGGGCGCGGCAGGGGCATGGGCCTCGGCCTCGCGCTCCTGTCCGCGGTCGCCTTCGGCGGATCCGGTGTCGCGGCCAAGCCGCTGATCGAGGCGGGCCTCGACCCGCTGCACGTGGTGTGGCTGAGGGTGGCCGGGGCGGCCCTGGTGATGCTTCCGCTCGCCGTGCGCCACCGCGGACTGCTGCGCCGCCGCCCCGGGCTCCTCGCCGGCTTCGGCCTGCTGGCCGTCGCGGGGGTCCAGGCCTGCTACTTCGCGGCGCTCTCCCGGATCCCCGTCGGCGTGGCGCTGCTCATCGAGTACCTGGCGCCCGCGCTGGTGCTGGGCTGGGTGCGGTTCGTGCAGCGGCGGCCCGTGACGCGTGCCGCCGCGGTCGGTGTCGTGCTCGCCGTCGGCGGACTCGCGTGCGTCGTCGAGGTGTGGTCGGGGCTGCGCTTCGACGCCCTGGGCCTGCTGCTCGCCCTCGGCGCGGCTTGCTGCCAGGTCGGCTACTTCGTCCTGTCCGACCAGGGCAGCGACGCCGGTGACGACGCGCCCGACCCGCTCGGCGTCATCGCCTACGGCCTGCTCGTCGGTGCCGCCGTGCTCACCGTCGTCGCCCGGCCGTGGGGCATGGACTGGTCCGTGCTCACGGGCACCGCGCGCATGGACGGCACGCCCGTCGCGGCCGTGTTCCTGCTGGCCTGGATCGTCCTGGTCGCGACGGTGGCCGCCTACGTCACCGGAGTGATCGCCGTGCGCCGGCTCTCCCCGCAGGTCGCCGGCGTCGTGGCCTGCCTGGAGGCGGTCATCGCCACGGTCCTGGCCTGGGTGCTGCTCGGCGAGCACCTGTCGGCGCCGCAGCTCGCCGGCGGCGCGATCGTGCTGGCGGGCGCCTTCATCGCGCAGTCCTCCACACCCGCGAAGGGCTCGGACCGGCCGGTGGCGAGCGGCGGCCCGGAAAGGGAATTGTCCCGGCGCGGGACCAGTGCGTAAGGTGACGATCATGCCGTCCGACGCGCTCGTTCTGCCGCCTCCGGCCGCCTGAGGCGGGCCCTCCGGAATCCGTGCCCGGTGCTCCGGCCCCCGGGCGGAACGGTGCTGCCCGCAGACGAAGTCCGCGGACCCCGCTGATCACGAACGATCCGGGGCCCTTCCCGAACTTCCGCGCACCCGCCGACGCCCCTTGGGGGCGCGGCGTGCCGAGCGCGTCTGCGGAGAGAACACGTGTCGAACACTGCCACCGGCCTGCCCCTCGGGCGAGGCCTCGTCTATCTGATCGTCGCCGGTGCCGCCTGGGGCACCGCGGGCGCGGCCGCCTCCCTGGTCTACCGGGCCAGTGACCTGGGGCCCGTCGCCCTGTCGTTCTGGCGCTGCGCCGCCGGTCTCGTGCTGCTGCTGGCCGTGCGTCCGGTGCGGCCGCGCGCCGCCACCGCCGTGCCGGAACCGCTCGGGCGCAGGGCGCTGCGGGCCGGGGCCACCGGGCTCGGGCTCGCGGTCTTCCAGACGGCCTACTTCGCGGCGGTCTCCGCCACCGGCCTCGCCGTCGCCACCGTCGTCACCCTGGGCGCCGGGCCGGTGTTCATCGCGCTCGGCGCGCGGCTGACCCTGGCCGAACGGCTGGGCCGGGGCGGGGCGGCGGCCGTCGCCGGCGCCCTCGCCGGGCTCGGGGTCCTGGTCCTGGGCGGCGGCGGGGCGACCGTACGCCCCTCGGGGGTGCTGCTGGCGCTGCTGTCCGCCGCCGGGTACAGCGTGATGACGCTGCTGACCCGGCGGTGGGGGCGCGACGGCGCGGCCGACGCCTCCCGGACGACCGTCGAGGCGTTCACCGTGACCAGCCTGTGCCTGCTGCCGTTCGCCCTCGCCGAGGGGCTGGTGCCGCACACCGCCGAGCCGGTGCGGCTGCTGGTCCTGCTGGCGTACGTCGCCGCCGTCCCCACCGCCCTCGCCTACGGCCTGTACTTCGCGGGCGCCGCCGTCGTGCGCTCCGCCACCGTCTCGGTGATCATGCTGCTGGAACCGGTGAGCGCGGCGGGTCTCGCCGTCGTGCTGCTCGGCGAGCGGCTGACCCCGGCGACGGTGGCCGGGACCCTGTTGCTGCTGGGGTCGGTGGCGGGACTCGCCGTGGGGGAGGCGCGGACGCCGCGGGAGCGGACGGTCCCCGCCTGACGGCTACCGCCGGCCGTCGCCGCCGGCCGCGCCGTCTTCCCCGGGCCCTTGCGGGGTCACCTGCCCGGGAGGTAGCCGGGAAGTGCCGTGTCCGCGGCCAGGCCGGGGTCGGGGATCGGTGTTCCGTACGTCCGGTGCACCGGCACGACCCCGGCCCAGTGGGGAAGGGCGAGGTCCTTCGGCTCGTCGTTGACCCCGCCGGTGCGGAGCTTGGCGGAGACCTCGTCGAGCTCCAGGCGGAGCACGGCGGTGGCGGCCAGTTCCTTCTTGTCGGCCGGCCGGGAGTCGGCGGAGCGGCCCGGGACGACATGGTCGACCAGGGCGTCCAGGGCCCGGCGCTTCTCCTCGGGGTCCGTCACGTCGCGGGCGACGCCGTGCACCATCACGGACCGGTAGTTGATCGAGTGGTGGAAGGCGGAGCGGGCCAGGACGAGGCCGTCGACGTGGGTGACGGTCAGGCAGACCGGCAGACCCGGGTCGGCCTGGCCGGCCGCCCGCAGCGGGCGCGAGCCCGTCGAGCCGTGCACGTAGAGCACCTCGCCGACCCGGGCGTACAGCGTGGGCAGCACGACCGGCGCCCCGTCGCGGACGAAGCCGAGGTGACAGACGTACGTCTCGTCGAGTATCGCGTGCACCAGTTCCCTGTCGTACGACGCCCGTTCGGCGGAGCGTGTCGGGACGGTGCGGTCGGTCGGCGTGTAGGCGGTCGCGGGCTGCGACGGCGTCCTGGCGGTCCCCTGCATGACGCGCTCCTTATTGCACTAGTGCATAATGGGCTTTGTGCTAGGAGAGTATCCGATCAGTGGGCGTCGTGCGGCGGACATTTCGGCGAGCGTGGAGCGGGCGGTGGGCGCCGGGGAGCTGCTGCCGGGTCAACTCCTGCCCCCCATGAGGGAGTTGGCGGACCGGCTGGGGGTGAATCCCAACACCGTCGCGGCCGCGTACCGGATCCTGCGCGAACGCGGTGTCATCGAGACCGCGGGCCGGCGCGGCAGCCGGGTGCGGCCCGCGCCGGCCACGACCGGGCGGGACCACATCCGGGTGGACGTCCCCGAGGGGGTGCGGGACGTGGCGAGCGGCAATCCGGACCCGGCCCTGCTGCCGCCGCTCGCGGGCGCCTTCGCGGCGGCGGCCGCCGAGAGCGACCGCGCACCGGTCCTGTACGGGTCGGAGCCGCTGGATCCGGAGCTGGCGCGGATCACCCGCGCCGCCTTCGACGAGGACGGCGTTCCGGACGGTCCGCTCGCCGTGGTCTCCGGGGCGCTGGACGGGGTGGAGCGGGTGTTCGCGGCCCACCTCAAGCCCGGGGACACCGTCGCCGTCGAGGATCCCGGCTGGGGCCGCACCCTCGATCTCGTGCCGGCGCTCGGGCTGCGGACCGCCCCGGTCGGCGTCGACGACGAAGGGCCGCGCCCGGACGACGTGCGCCGGGCGCTGGAGGCCGGGGCACGTGCCCTCATCGTCACCGGCCGGGCGCAGAACCCGACCGGAGCGGCGGTGAGCGGTGCCCGGGCGCGTGCCCTGCGGCCCCTGCTGCGCACCCATCGGGAGGTCCTGCTCGTCGAGGACGACCACGGCCACGGCATCGTCGACGTGCCCCTGCATCCGCTGGCCGGGGCCACCCGGCACTGGGCGTTCGTCCGCTCGGCCGCGAAGGCCTGCGGGCCCGATCTGCGCCTGGCCCTGCTCACCGGGGACGCCGTCACCGTCGACCGGGTGCGCGGCCGTCAGCGGCTCGGGCCCGGCTGGGTCAGCCTGCTGACGCAGCGGGCCCTGGTGCGGCTGTGGGCCGACGGCGCGGTCGATCCGCGCGAGGTGGCGGCCGCCTACGGGCGGCGGCGCGACGCCCTGATCGGCGCGCTCGCGCGGCGGGGTGTCGCGGCGCACGGGCGCAGCGGCATGAACGTGTGGGTGCCCGTACCGGACGAGACCGGGGTGGTCGCGCGGCTGCTGCACGCCGGCTGGGCCGTCGCCCCCGGCGCCCGCTTCCGGATGAGCGCGCCGCCCGGGATCCGGGTCACCGTCTCGACGCTCGGTGAGCGGGAGACCGAGGACCTGGCCGACGCGATCGCCTCGGCCCTCGGCCCGGCGCCGCGACGCGGCTACGTCTGAGCAGCCGGCCGGGGCTTCGGGCGCACCTGTGTCAGGGCCGCCCCGGCCAGGACGATCACCGCCCCGACCGGGGTCGACCAGGCGAGGGACTCGCCCAGGAGCGCCACACCCGCGGCCGTCGCGATGACGGGGACGAAGTAGGTGACCATCTGGGCGGTCGTCGGGCCGACCTCGTCGACCAGACCGTACTGGAGCAGCACCGCGAGACCGGTGCCCAGCGCGCCCAGCGCCGCGATCGCCAGCAGCGGCCCGACGGACAGGCTGCCGGGCAGGGTGGTGAACAGCGGGGTCACGACCGCCAGCTGGACCGTCGCGAGCAGCAGCTGCGCGCCGGTCATCGACAGGTGCGAGTGGCCCGTGCCCGCCAGCGTGCGGCGGACGTAGATCCAGCCGACCGGGTAGCTGAGGGAGGCCAGCAGGGCCAGCGCCGTGCCCCTGGCGTCCAGGCCGTGGAAGCCCTGCCAGGCGCCCAGCACGGTCAGCACGCCCAGGAAGCCGAGCCCGAGCCCCGCCACCCGCACCCGGGTGGGCCGGTCCTCCGACAGGGCGACGAGCGACAGGGCCATGCCCCACAGCGGCGAGGTCGCGTTGCAGATGCCCGCCAGCGTCGACGGGATCGTCAGCTCCGCGTAGGCGAAGAGGGAGAACGGCAGGGCGTTGAGCAGGAACGCGGCGACCGCGAGATGGCCCCAGGTGCGGGCGCCGCGCGGCAGCCGCTCGCGCCGGACCGCCATCGCGGCGGCCAGCACCGCCGTACCGAACGCCAGCCGGCCGAGCGTCACCTGGAACGGGGCGTAGCCCTGGTTGCCCACCTTGATCAGGAGGAAGCTGAAGCCCCAGATGGAGGACAGCGCGGCGAAGCGGAGCCGCCAGTCGAGGCGGCGGGACGGTGCGGGCGGGACGCTGGGGGCCCGTTCGGGCGAAGTGGCGACGGTGGTCATGAGCACCACGATGCGACCCGGAACCTCGTAGCACAATCGAGAATTCGCACGCGGTACTGCGTAGCATTGCTTACATGTTGAACCTGGAGCGCCTGCGCACCCTCGACGCCCTCGCCCGGCACGGCTCGGTCAGCGGTGCGGCCGAAGGCCTGCACATCACCACCTCGGCCGTCTCCCAGCAGCTGTCCAAGCTGGAGCGGGAGGTCGGCCAGCAGCTCCTCGCGAAGAACGGCAGGGGCGTGCGCCTCACCGACGCCGGACGGCTGCTCGCCGAACACGCGGCGCGGATCCTCTCCCAGGTCGAACTCGCGCAGTCCGACCTGGAGGCGCAGCGCGGGCAGGTGGTCGGCGAGCTCCGGCTGGCGGCGTTCCCGACCGCCGCCCGCGGCCTCTTCCCGCAGGCACTGTCCGCCCTGCGCGAGCGGCACCCCGGGCTCCGGCTGCGCTCCCGCGAGGTGGAACCGGAGCAGGGCATCGCCGGCGTCGTCCGCGGCGACCTGGACCTCGCCGTGGTGCTCGACTGGTACAACAAGCCGATGGCGCTGCCCGAGGGCCTGGTCAAGGCGTCGATCCTGGACGACCCGGCCGATGTGGCCCTGCCGGTGGACCACCGGCTCGCGGGGCGCGAGGAGGTGGACCTCGGCGAGTTCGCCGAGGACGAGTGGATCACCTGGGGGGACGGCGAGTTCTGCCACGAGTGGCTGATGTTCACGCTCCGCTCGAAGGGCATCGAGCCGATCGTCGGCCACCGCGCGGCCGAGACCCACACCCAGCTCGGGCTGGTCGCCGCCGGCCTCGGCGTGTGCATCGCGCCGCTGCTGGGCCGCCACCCGGTGCCCGAGGGGGTGGTCACCGTCCCGGTCACCCAGCGGGTCCGGCGCCACGTCTACGTGGTCTGGCGCGCGGACGCCGACCGCCGCCCCTCGATCCGGGCGGCGGTGGAGGCCCTGCGGGTGGCGGGGCAGAGCGTCGGCTGACGGCCGGCCGGGCGGGGCCGGCGGGCGTCACAGGCCGGCCAGCTTGCGGAAGTCCCAGGAGACGATCTTCTGCGGGGTCAGCCGCAGCCAGGCGTGCCGGCCGTCGTGCGGCATCTCCTCCAGGCCGAAGTTCTTCCGTGCGAACAGGGTCTCGGGGACGTCGAGTTCGGCGCGCAGCTCGCCCGTGCGCGGGATCTCGCCGACGAACTCGACCGTGCCCGACAGCTCGGCGCCGCGCAGCTCGCCGTACTCCTCGCCGGTGTCGACCACGATCGCCACACGCGGGTCGCGCCGCAGGTCGGTCCACCGCTTGCTGCGCACGACCGAGTACAGCCACATCGAGGTGCCGTCCCAGGCGAACCACAGAGTGCTCACGTGGGGGGCGCCGTCGGCCGAGACCGTGGCGACCCGGCAGGTGCGCTGTGTGGTGAGGAACTCGTCCAGCTCACCCGGCGTCATCATGATCTTCCGGCCCCGGCGCTGCTGCGTGGCGGTCATGCTCCCCCTCTTTCCTTCTCTCACGTCGTGTCAGAGGTGATCCTCTGGCATCACGTCGGAGAAAGCACCGGGTCTGCTCCGTCCGCGCGCAACGGCGGCCGCGGTCGCCCGGCCGGTCGCGGGCGACAGGGGGAGGCCGCGCCATCGCGGGGGTGCCGTCCGGCCGCACCCCCGCGATGATCCGCTCCACCCTCACGGCAGGCGGGCTCAGGCGAGCGTGATCGAGTCCCCGTCGACGGTGATCTTCATCTCGGGCAGCGGCTTGGTCGCCGGACCGCTCTTCACACTGCCGTCGGCGATCGAGAAGTTGCTGTTGTGGCAGGGGCAGTTGATGACACCGTCGGCGATGCTCTTCACCGCACAGCCCTGGTGGGTGCAGGTGGCCGAGAACGCCTTGAACTCACCGGCCGTCGGCTGCGTCACGACCACCTTCTGCTCGGCGAAGACCTTGCCTCCGCCCTCGGGGATGTCCGCGGTGGACGCGAGTGCGCCGCCGGCCCCGGCGCCCCCTCCGCTCGACGGGCTGCCGCCCGCCCCCTGGTCGCCCTGGGCGGTGCCGGAGGAGTCCGCAGAGCCGGACGAACCGTCGTCCGAGCCTCCGCACGCGGTCAGCGCGACGGCGAGACCCGCCGCTCCGGCCGCCGCCACGACGGTACGGCGGGCGGGACCCGATGCGGGCTGGAGCGATGCGCTGGTCATACTGGCGTTTCCCTTCGGGAGGGTTGCGATGATCTGCCGGGAGGTACGGGCCCGGCACACCGCCTGTTCAGACGATGGACAAATCCTGACCCGCGCGGCGGCGGCTGTGCACCGAACCGCGCTGTCGGTTCGCTGTCGGTTCGACGTCCACCGCGGCGGAGCCGGTGCGAGCGCCGGCCGCTGCGTCAGTAACCTGGGGCGATGCTCAAGGAAGTGATCGCGACCCGCTTCATCGCGCCGCTGCGCGAGGGCGGTTCGCTGCCTGGCCTGGTCGAGGCCGACGACTTCGGCGTGTACGTCCTGAAGTTCACCGGCGCGGGACAGGGCCGCAAGACGCTCGTCGCCGAGGTGGTCTGCGGGGAACTGGCTCGCCGTCTCGGGCTGCGGGTGCCGCGCCTGGTGACGGTCGACCTCGACCCGGACCTGGGGCTGGGCGAGCCCGACGAGCAGGTGCAGGGCCTGCTCAGGTCCAGCGGCGGCACCAACCTCGGCATGGACTTCCTCTCCGGCGCGCTCGGCTTCGACCCGCTCGCGTTCCGGGTGAGCCCCGAGGAGGCCGGGCGGATCGTCTGGTTCGACGCCCTGGTCAACAACGTCGACCGGTCCTGGCGCAACCCCAACCTGCTGATGTGGCGGGGCGACCTGTGGCTCGTCGACCACGGGGCGACCGTGATCTGGCACCACAACTGGCCCGGCGCCGAGGCCTCCGCCGGCCGCCCGTACGACGCCTCCGACCACGCGCTGGCGCGCTTCGCGCCGGACGTCGCCGCCGCGGCGGCCGCGCTGGCACCCCGGGTCACCGAGGAACTCCTCGCCGACGTCACCGCGTGCGTCCCGGACACCTGGCTCGCGGGCGAGCCCGGCTTCGACACCCCGGACGACCTGCGGCGGGCCTACGCACGGCCGCTGCTCGCCCGGGCCGCCGTCATCCACGAGCGCATCCGGGGGATCCAGTGAACGACCGGCACATCATCAGGGGCGGTCCGCGCGACCGTCAGGTCTACGAGTACGCCGTCCTGCGCGTCGTCCCGCGCGTCGAACGCGGCGAGTGCATCAACGCCGGGGTCCTCGTCTACTGCCGGGCCGAGGCCTACGTCGGCGCCCGCACCCACCTGGACGAGGCGCGCCTGCTCGCCCTGGACCCGGAGGCCGACGTGGCCGGGGTGCGGGCCGCCCTGCGCGCGGTGGAGGGTGTCTGCGCGGGTGGCGCCGCGGCCGGCCAGGCGGCGGGCGACGACCCCGGCCGCCGCTTCCGCTGGCTCGTCGCCCCCCGCTCCACGATCGTGCAGCCCGGCCCCGTGCACACGGGTCTGACCACGGACCCCGCGGCGGAGACGGAGCGGTTGCTGGACCTGCTGGTGCGGTAGGCGCGGTTGCTGGACCTGCTGGTGCGGTAGGCGCCGGTGTGCCGCGCCCGGCGGTCAGCGCCGGCGGTGGCGCCGGAGCAGGTACCCGGCCATGAGCGAGGCGCCCGCGGCGAACGTCAGGCCCAGGCCGACGTCCCAGTCGCTCGGCCCCGAGGCCACGGCGCCGCCCACCCCGCCGCGCACTCCCTGGGACGGGGTGGCGGCCGGCCTCGTGACGGTGGGTGTGGTGACCCCGGGCGTGCCGGTGGCGGGCGTGACGGGCGTGGCGGTCACGGACGCGGACGGCCGGGCCGGAGCCGTGGGGGAGATGACGCCCGGCGTGCGGCGCGGCAGGACTTCGCAGGCGATGCCGTCGTCCGGGCCGTCGTCCTCGTCCAGCCGGTGCGGGTCACTCGGATCCGCGTCGAACACGGCCTGCGCGTCCTCCTGGTAGGCGAAGTCGCGGCAGTCCAGGTCGGGCTGGGCATGGGCGGGGGCGGACAAGGGCACGATCGCGGCGATCGCGAACAGCGCGCCGATGACACCGGTGCGACGGCGTATGGGGCGCCTCCTTTCCGGCCACGAGTGGCTCGCGCTCCGACGCTAGGGCGGCGCGGACGGCGGCAGCCTGCGGTCTTGGGCCGTTCGGGTGTTCCGCCGGGCCTCGCCCGCCCGGTCGCAGGGGGTGATGGATCACATGCCGCGCCCGGCCGTTGACACCGCGTGCCAGGGCTTCTAGCGTCACACCCACTGAAGGTACTAAGCGGTCGCTCACCTGAGGAGAACGAGTCATGTCCACCACTGAGCAGCGGGTCGCCGTCGTCACCGGTGCCGCGCGCGGCATCGGCGCCGCCACCGCCGTACGACTGGCCGCCGAGGGCCGCGCGGTCGCCGTGCTCGACCTCGACGAGGCCGCCTGCAAGGACACCGTCGAGAAGATCACCGCCGCCGGTGGCAAGGCCGTCGCGATCGGCTGCGACGTCTCCGACGAGACACAGGTCGAGGCGGCCGTCGCCCGGGTCGCCGAGGAGCTCGGCGCGCCGACGATCCTGGTCAACAACGCGGGTGTGCTCCGCGACAACCTGCTGTTCAAGATGAGCGTCTCCGACTGGGACACCGTCATGAACGTGCACCTGCGCGGCGCCTTCCTGATGTCCAAGGCGTGCCAGAAGCACATGGTCGACGCGGGCTTCGGCCGGATCGTCAACCTGTCCTCGTCCTCCGCGCTCGGCAACCGCGGCCAGGTCAACTACTCGGCCGCCAAGGCCGGTCTGCAGGGCTTCACCAAGACCCTGGCCAAGGAGCTCGGCAAGTTCGGCGTCACCGCCAACGCCGTCGCCCCCGGGTTCATCGCCACCGAGATGACCAAGGCCACCGCCGAGCGCGTCGGCATGGGCTTCGAGGACTTCAAGGCCGCCGCCGCCACCCAGATCCCGGTCGCCCGGGTCGGCGAGCCGGAGGACATCGCCAACGCCATCGCCTTCTTCACCGGCGAGGCCGCCGGGTTCGTCTCCGGCCAGGTGCTGTACGTGGCCGGCGGACCGCTCGACTAAGGGACGAAGAACATGACTTCCGTGGAACTCTCCGGCAAGGTCGCCCTCGTCACGGGCGCCAGCCGCGGCATCGGCTACGGCGTCGCCGAGGCGCTCGTCGCGCGCGGCGACCGCGTCGTCATCACCGGCCGCAACGAGGACGCCCTCAAGGAGGCCGTCGAGCGCCTCGGCGCCGACCGCGCGGTCCACGTGGCCGGCAAGGCGCACGACGAGGCCCACCAGGCCGTCGCCGTCGAGCGGGCGATGGAGGCCTTCGGCCGCGTCGACTTCCTGGTCAACAACGCCGGCACCAACCCCGTGTTCGGCCCGATCGCCGACCTCGACCTGAACGTCGCCCGCAAGGTGTTCGAGACCAACGTCGTCTCGGCACTCGGCTTCGCGCAGAAGACCTGGCACGCCTGGCAGAAGGACAACGGCGGCGCGATCGTCAACATCGCCTCCGTCGCGGGCCTGTCGCCCTCGCCGTTCATCGGCGCCTACGGCGTCAGCAAGGCCGCGATGATCAACCTGACGGTGCAGCTCGCGCACGAGTTCGCGCCCCGGGTGCGGGTCAACGCGATCGCCCCGGCCGTGGTGAAGACCAAGTTCGCCCAGGCCCTGTACGAGGGCCGGGAGGAGGAGGCCGCGGCGGCCTACCCGCTCGGGCGGCTCGGCGTGCCCTCCGACATCGGCGGCGCGGCCGCGTTCCTCACCTCCGAGCAGTCCGACTGGGTCACCGGCCAGACGCTCGTCGTGGACGGCGGCATCTTCCTCAACGCCGGCACCGGCTGAGACGAGGCCCGGTCCGGGTGCCCGGTGGACGGCACAGGGCACCCGGATCCGTCGCCGGACGATCGCTCTCGGCGATGACAACGTCGTCAGATGTTTATCGATCAAGAAGTCGTGTCCGGGGGAGGGTCAGGGAGCGCGGCACTGCGGTATGGTCTGCCGACCCTTGGTATGGCAGATCGAGGAGCGTGCGCGTGTTCAACCGGAACCGATGCCTGCGGCGGGTGGCGGCCATCGCGTCCATCGCGTCCATATCGTCCCTGGTCGCCGGGTGTGGCGTGTTGTCGTCCGACACCCCGGACGACGCGGGGCCGATCGTCGTCGGCACCACGAGTGCTCCCAGCACGCTCGATCCTGCCGCCTCCTGGGACAGCTCCTGGGAACTGTTCCGCAACATCTACCAGACGCTGCTGAGCTACCCCACCGGTGCGACCGAGCCCCAGCCGGACGCCGCCGAGAAGTGCGCGTTCAGCGACGCCTCGAACCAGGTCTACCGCTGCGAACTGCGCGAGGGGCTCAAGTTCTCCAACGGCGAGGCGCTCGACGCCCGGGCCGTGAAGTACTCGTTCGACCGGATCCGCAAGATCAACGTCAACGGCGGTCCCGCCGGTCTGCTGGGCAGCCTCGAACGGGTCCAGGCGCCCAGCGACCGCGAGGTGATCTTCCACCTCAACACGCCCGACGCGACCTTCCCGTTCGTGCTGGCCACGCCCGCGATGTCCATCGTCTCCCCGAAGGACTACCCGGAGGGCAGCCTGCGCAAGAGCGCCGACGTCGTCGGCTCGGGGCCGTACACCCTGGACTCCTACGACGAGGGCGAGGAAGCGGTCCTCGTCAAGAACGACGCCTACCGGGGCTTCGCCGAGCGGCGCAACGACGCGGTGACCATCCGCTACTTCCAGGACTCCGGCGCCATGGTCGAGGCACTGCGGGCCAAGAAGATCGACGTGACCTACCGCGGCCTGGCCGCGGGCGACGTCGTCGACCTGCAGAGCAAGACCTCCACGGAGGAGGAGATCCAGCTCGTCGAGGGCACCGGCACGGACATCAACTACCTGGTGTTCAACCCGAAGGACACCTGGGCGAACAAGAAGCCCGTACGGCAGGCCATCGCGCAGGTCGTCGACCGCGCGGCGATCGCCCACAAGGTCTACAAGGACACCGTCGACCCGCTGTACTCCATGGTCCCCAAGGGTCTCACCGGCCACACCACCGGCTTCTTCGACGACTACGGCGACCCGGACGTCGCCAAGGCCCGCAAGATCCTCACCGAGGCCGGCATCAACCAGAAGGTCCCGCTCACCTTCTGGTACACCAGCGACCGCTACGGCTCCGAGACCGCCGCCGAGTTCAAGGAGCTGAAGCGCCAGCTGGAGGCCTCCGGCCTGTTCTCCATCAGCCTCAAGAGCCGCCCCTGGAAGACCTACGTCGAGGGCTACCAGAAGGGCGAGTACCCGGTGTTCGGGCGTGGCTGGTTCCCCGACTTCCCGGACGCCGAGAACTTCATCGCGCCGTTCGTCGGCGAGCAGAACGCCCTCGGCACGCCCTACCCGGCGCCCGAGATCACCGGTGACCTGCTGCCCCGCTCGCGCCGCGAGAGCGACCGCGCGAACGTGGAGAAGGAGTTCGAGGAGGCCCAGCGGATCCTGGTGGACGACGCGCGGCTGCTGCCGCTGTGGCAGGGCCGGCAGTATGTGGCCGCGAGCCGGGACGTCTCGGGCGCGGAGCGGGCCCTGGACCCGTCGACGATCATGATGATGTGGGAGCTGCACCGCAAGACCGCCTGGTAGCGGCGGCGGCCGGGGTTCCCGGTCGCGCTGTCAGTGGTCGCCGGTAGGTTCTGAGGCCTGCAAGTGACCGCACATCGTGAGGACGTTGACGTGACCGACATCGCCATGCTGCCCGAGTCCTGGCGCGGGGTTCTGGGTGACGAACTGCAGCAGCCCTGGTTCAAGGAGCTGACCGAGTTCGTCGAGGAGGAGCGGGCGAAGGGTCCCGTCTACCCGCCGCGCGAGGAGGTCTTCGCGGCGCTGGACGCCACGCCGTACGACCGGGTCAAGGTCCTGATCCTCGGTCAGGACCCCTACCACGGGGAGGGCCAGGGCCACGGGCTGTGCTTCTCGGTCCGGCCCGGGGTGCGGATCCCGCCGTCCCTGCGCAACATCTACAAGGAGATGCACGAGGAGCTCGGCACCCCGATCCCGGACAACGGCTATCTGATGCCCTGGGCCCGGCAGGGGGTGCTGCTGCTCAACGCGGTGCTCACGGTCCGCGCCGGCGAGGCCAACTCGCACAAGGGCCGGGGCTGGGAGAAGTTCACCGACGCCGTGATCCGGGCCGTGGCCGAGCGCCCCGACCCGGCGGTGTTCGTCCTGTGGGGCAACTACGCGCAGAAGAAGCTCCCGCTGATCGACGAGACCCGGCACGCCGTGGTCAAGGGTGCGCACCCCTCGCCCCTGTCGGCGAAGAAGTTCTTCGGCTCCCGGCCGTTCACGCAGATCAACGCGGCGGTGGCCGCGCAGGGCCACGAGCCGGTCGACTGGACGATCCCGGACCTGGGCTGAGGACGGACCCGCCGGGGGTGTCCGCCGAAGGCGTGCGGAGCCGCCTGAGCCGGATCGCCCGCCGCTGCGGCTAGCGTCGGCACGAACAGCCGGCGAGCGCGCGGAGGGCGTCGTGGCGGAACGACAGGGGCAGGCGGCGCCGGACGCCGTGCTGACACGGATCGGGCAGGTCGTCATGCTGCACCACGCGGGGGACCGGGAGGAGGCGCGCCACCGTCTCCTCCACCTGTGGACGGAGATCGGCGAGCACGGCGACCCACTCCACCGCTGCACCCTCGCCCACTACCTGGCCGACACGCAGGACGATCCCGCGGACGAACTGGCCTGGGACCTCAGGGCGTTGACGGCGGCGCAGGAGGCCGGGGAGGAAGCCCCGGCCGTGATCGCGCTCTATCCCTCCCTGCACCTGAACCTGGCGGACGACTACGCCGGACTCGGCCGGTTCGACGCCGCCCGCACCCATCTGCGGTGGGCCCGGGAAGCCGCAGGCGCCCTCGCCGACGACCGCTACGGCGAGGGCGTACGGGCCGCCATCGGACGGCTTCAGGCCCGGCTCGGCGAGGGCGGGGGCGCGGCCTGGACGCCGCCGCGGCAGCGGCCCTGAAGGGCGGGTGCGACGGGTCAACGCCCGTAGGTGTCACGGCAGATCGTCGCCTCCGGGCTGTCCGCCCGCCATCCGCCGTAGCGGCGGCCCAGCGCGCACACGTCCGCGCTGTCCGGGGCCTGCTCACGGACGTCCTGCCGCGCCGGATCGGGGACGCCGGGCGGGTCGGCGCGCGGGCGCTGGGGGCTGCGGCGGGCGGGCTCGGGGCGGTCCGGGCGGCCGGGCCGGGCCGCGCCGCCCGGACCGGCCGGCGGCGGCTGCCGCCGGGACGCCTCCGCCGGGGGAGCGGCCGGGCGGGTCGTGGACGGGCCGCCGTCCCCTCCGGTGGCCGGCTGCGGGCGGCGGGAGGCCTCCTCGATGAGCTGCAGGGCCTCACGGGCGGGCGCCTGCACGATCTGGGTCTGCGTCTGCCCCTCGGGCCGGGGCAGCGGCGGCCGGGACGGTGCCGCCGAGGGGCCGGGCGCGGGCGGATGCCGGACCGTCGTACAGCCGGCGAGGGCCGAGACAGCCACGGTCACCAGGAGCGTCGCGGTGGTCGTCGTTCGATGCACCCGCGCCACTCTGGTGCGTCCGGCCCGTGCCCGGGCGGCGGACAGGCGCAGGATGCCCCGCACGGGTGATGTCCGGCCCCGTACGGAGGGCGGGGGCCGGCCGGCGCTGACGTCAGTCTCCCCGCGCGCCGTCGATGCGCTCGCGGATCAGGTCGGCGTGGCCGTTGTGACGCGCGTACTCCTCGATCATGTGGAGGTAGAGCCACCGCAGGCTGAACCGCTCGCCCGTGCGCCGGTGCTTGCCCTCGGAGATGTCGTCCAGGCCGAAGCGGGCCGCGTTGCGGCGGGCCGTCCCGATCTCGGCCTGCCAGGCGGCGTGGGCGTCCGCCCAGGTGTCCGCCTCGGTGAGGTGGAAGTCGCCGTCCGCGTCCGCGTCGCTCCAGTGGATCGGCGGTGCGTCCTCGTTCGTCAGCACCCGGCGGAACCAGTGCCGTTCGACGTCCGTCATGTGCCGCACCAGGCCCATCAGGGACAACTCGGAGGGGGCGACGGAGGCGGCCCTGAGCTGCTCGTTGCTCAGCCCCTCGCACTTCCACGCGAGGGTCTGCCGGTGGTACTCCAGCCACCCCTCCAGCATGGTGCGTTCGTCGGCGGTCGTGGCGGGCTCATGGCGTTCGGTCGTCATGGACGGATCCTTTCCCGGCGCCCCCGGCCGCACCCCGCCCTTTTCAGCCACCGAGCATCCCGCGCAGCAGCTCCCGCAGTCCGGCCCTGACCTCCTCCAGGCTGGGCGCCGCGGCGCTGAACGACCCCGCCACGCAGCTGAACATCAGCCCGTCCGCCCAGGCGATCAGCGACAGCGTGTGCCGGTGCGGGTCGGTGGAGCCCAGACCGGTGACGAGGGCGGCGAGCTGGTCGCGGAAGCGGGCGCCGGTCGCGTCGAAGAAGGCCCGCAGCTCCGGGCGGCGCGTCGCCTCCAGGGCCAGTTCGTAGCGGGCCAGCGTGAGGGCGCGGTGACCCGTCAGGGCCCGGTGGGCCGCGAGGGCCAGGGCGTCCAGCAGCGACTCGGTGCCGGCCGCGGGGTCCGGCATCTCGTGCAGCGCGAGCACCCGCGCCTCGCGGTCGGCCAGCCGCCGCACCGCCAGCTCCAGCAGGGCCTGCCGGGTCCGCGCGAGGTTGGAGGTGGAGCCCTGGGGCAGTCCGGCGGCCTCGTCGACCGCCCGGTGGGTCAGGCCGCGCATCCCGCGCTCGGCGAGCAGGGCGAGGGCGGTGTCGGCGATCAGATCGGCGCGGGAGGGGCCGGCGGTGCGTTCGGACATGACCGTCACGCTACCCGTCTCACTACAGGTGTAGTAACGTCGAAGGTGTACTACACCTGTAGTGAGCGATGTGGAGGAGCCATGGCACAGTCGAGGCGGGCCGTCGTGATCGGCGGCGGGATCGGGGGCCTGACCGCGGCGGCGGCCCTGCACGCACGGGGCTGGCGGGTCACCGTGCTGGAGAAGGCCCGGCGTCTGGAACCGGTCGGCGCGGCCATCTCCCTCGCCCCCAACTCCCTGCGCGCCCTGGACGTCATCGGGCTCGGCGACGAGATCCGCGACCTCGCCGCCTGGGCCGGGGACGGAGGGCTGCGCGCCCCGGACGGACGGTGGCTCTCCCGCACCTCGGCCGAGACCGCCGCCGCGCGCTTCGGCGGCCCGCTCGTGCTGCTGCACCGCGCCACCCTCGTCGCGAGCCTCGCCTCCCGGCTCCCGGCGGACGCCGTGCGCACGGCCGCGGCCGCCACCCTCGCCGACCCGGGCGGCCCCGGCCGGGCGGCCCGCGTCACCACGCCCGACGGCGAGCTGGAGGCCGACCTCGTGGTGGGCGCGGACGGCATCCACTCCGCCGTACGCCGCGCGCTCTTTCCCGCCCACCCGGGGCCCGTGTACTCCGGCTTCACCACCTGGCGGGTCGTGATTGCCGTGCCCGGCGTCGAGTTCGCCTCGCACGAGACCTGGGGCCGGGGCCGCATCTGGGGCACGCACCCGCTCAAGGACGGCCGTGTCTACGCCTACGCCGCCGCGGTGACCCCGCCCGGGGAACGCGCGCCGGACGACGAGAGGGCCGAGCTGCTGCGCCGCTTCGGCGACTGGCACCAGCCCGTCCCGGCCGTCCTCGCCGCCGCCCGCCCCGCCGACGTGCTGCGCCACGACGTGCACCACATCGCCGACCCCCTGCCCGCCCACCACCTCGGCCGGGTCGCCCTGGTCGGCGACGCCGCGCACGCCATGCCGCCGACGCTGGGCCAGGGCGGCAACCAGGCCATCGAGGACGCCGTCGTGCTCGCGCACCACTGCGACGACCTCGCCGCCTACACCGCCGCCCGGCTGCCCCGCACGACAGCCGTCGCACGCCGGGCCGTACGGGTCGCCCGCGTGAACCTCATGACCGGCCGCGCCGGGACCGCCGTACGGGACACCGCCATGACCGCGCTGTCCAAGGTCGCGCCGGGCCTGTTCCTGCGGGGCTTCGACGACATCGCCGGCTGGCGTCCGCCGCAGCAGCCGTATGCTTCCCAGCAGGCCCCGGCAGGCAACCACTAGAGGAGAGCACCAGGTGAAGGTCGGCTGCATCGGACTCGGCGACATCGCGCAGAAGGCCTACCTCCCGGTCCTCGCCTTCCAGCCCGGGATCGAGCTGCACCTGCAGACCCGCACGCCCGCCACGCTCGGCCGGGTGGCCGACGGCCTCCACCTGCCGCGCGAGCGGCGGCACACCACCCTCGACTCCCTGCTGGCCGCCGGTCTCGACGCCGCGTTCGTGCACGCGCCGACCCTGGCCCACCCGGAGATCGTGACGCGGCTGCTGCAGGCCGGCGTGCCCACCTACGTCGACAAGCCGCTCGCCTACGAACTCGGCGACTCCGCGCGGCTGGTGGAGCTCGCCGAGGAGCGGGGCACGAGCCTCGCCGTGGGCTTCAACCGGCGCCATGCCCCCGGTTACACCCAGTGCGCCGACCACCCGCGCGAGCTGATCCTCATGCAGAAGAACCGCGTCGGGCTGCCCGAGGACCCGCGCACGATGATCCTCGACGACTTCATCCACGTCGTCGACACCCTCCGGTTCCTCGTGCCCGGCGCGATCGACGACGTGACCGTGCGCGCCCGGGTCGAGGACGGGCTGCTGCACCACGTGGTGCTCCAGCTCGCCGGGGACGGCTTCACCGCGCTCGGCGTGATGAACCGGCTCAGCGGCTCCGCCGAGGAGATCCTGGAGGTGTCCGGGCAGGACACCAAGCGGCAGGTGGTCAACCTCGCCGAGGTCGTCGACCACAAGGGCCAGCCGACCGTGCGGCGGCGGGGCGACTGGGTGCCGGTCGCCCGGCAGCGCGGGATCGAGCAGGCGGTGCTGGCGTTCCTGGACGCGGTCCGGGCCGGCCGGGTGCTCAGCGCCCGGGACGCGCTGGAGACCCATGAGCTGTGCGAACGGGTGGTACGCGCGGTTCGGGAGCGGACCGCCTGACCCGCAGCGTCCGCACGGCCTCGCCGGCCGCCCACGCGGCGAGGATCAGCAGCGCGGTGTGCACGGTCCAGTCGCCGTGGCGGACGTAGGGCGTGGTGCCGTGGGCGAGAGGGATCTCGTAGACCCGCGTGGCGGAGGCGTCCGTGCCGAGCCGTGAGCCGACGCGCTCCCCGGCCGGGCCGTAGACGGCCGACACACCCGTCAGGGTGGCGTGCACCATGGGGCGGCCGGTCTCGGCGGCGCGCAGGGCGGCGAGCGAGGCGTGCTGCCCGGGCGCCCAGCTGTACTGGAACGTGGACGTCGCGGACTGGCCGATGAGCACGTCCACCCCCTCCCGCGTGAGGTGGCGGGTCATGTCGGGGAAGGCCGTCTCGAAGCACACCATCGGCCCGAGGCGCAGGCCGTCGCCCGCCGTCATCACGACCGGCTGGGAGCCGCGCCGCCGGTCCTCCCCGGCGGCCTTGCCGACGGAGGTGGCCCAGCCGAGCAGCGAACGGGCCGGGACGTACTCGCCGAAGGGGACCAGGCGCATCTTGTCGTAGCGCTGCCCGGTCAGGCCGTCCGGTCCCACGAGGACCGAGCTCTTGTAGATGCCGGGCTTGTCGGAGCGCCGGGCGTCGACGTTGACCAGGATTCCGGCGCCCGTGGCGCGGGACAGGCCCGCGAGCCGCCGGGCGAGGTCGGGCCGGTCACCGAGGTCGAAACCGACGCTGCTCTCGCCCCAGACCACCAGGTCGGCGCCCTGCCCGGCGAGCTGGCGGGTGAGCTGTTCCTCGCGGTCGAACCGGCGGTCCCCGCTGTCGGGCCCGCCGATCACGCCCGGCTGGACGACGGCGATCCTGACCTGCCCGTCGACGGCGGGGCGGGGCGCGAAGGCCCAGGCGGCGGAGGTGGCGGCGGCCGTCACGACGAGCCCGGCGACCGCCGGCACGCGCGCCCGGCGCACCGCGACGAGGACGGCGACGGCCACGTTCAGGGCCACCAGCAGGAAGCTCAGCAGCCACACCCCGCCGACCGAGGCGAGCCGCAGCGCGGGTGCGACCTGCCACTGGCTGCTGCCGAGCATGCCCCAGGGGCCGCCGAGCCCCTGCCAGGAGCGGACCAGCTCGGCGGCCAGCCAGCCCGAGGGCAGCACCAGGAGCGCCAGCGCGACCCGGCGCCGCGAGGGAACCCCACCCAGGAGACGGCGCACCAGCCATCCCCAGGGGGCCCACAGGGCGCCGAGCAGGGCCGCGATGACGAAGGTGAACACGTGCAGGCTCGGCAGCAGCCAGTGGTGCATGGCCAGCATGAAGCCGAAGCCGCCGCACCAGCCGTCGTACATCGCCCGCTTCGCGGTCGGCGCCGTGCGCAGCAGCAGGAGCCAGGGGACCAGCGCGACGTAGGCCCACCACCACAGGGAGGGGGCCGGAAAGGCGAGGACCGGGAGGGCACCCGCGACCGCCGCGGCGGCCGAGCGCCGCCAGGGGGAGGCGAACCAGTGGCCGAGCGTCTTCATAGGCGCCTCCTACCCGCAGGTGCCTCCAGTGTGCTCCCTGCGGACGATCTAGGACAGGGGAGGCCGGGCCAGTTGACCACAGATGCGCTCCGCGGCCCGGGAAGGCACCGCCGCTTCTCGCGTACGGCCACCTCGCTCAGCCGCCGGCGGCCGTACGCGCGCGTCGGGCGGCGCGGGCCGGGCGGGATATTCGGTGGCCGTCGGGGGCCCGGAGCGGTCAGCCTGTCCCTCGTGAACGACCAGAACGAGCCGCGCTTGCGCATACGCGCCCGCCACACCGAGTCCACGATCACCGTCTACCAGGCCTACCGCCCGGAGATCGGCGGCCCCGCCGTCCGCTCCGGCCGCTTCCCCTCCACCTGGAAGCGCGACCGCATGACCTGGATCAAGCCGTCGTTCCTGTGGATGATGTACCGCTGCGGCTGGGGCACCAAGGAGGGCCAGGAGACGGTCCTGGCCGTCGAGATCCGGCGGGACGGCTTCCTGTGGGCGCTGCGCCACGCCTGCCTGTCCCACCACGTGCCCGCCCTGCACGGCGACCGGGCGGCCTGGCAACGGCAGCTGAAGCGGGCGCCGGCGCGGGTGCAGTGGGATCCGGAGCGGGACCTGCGGCTGCGGCCGCTGCCGCACCGGTCGCTCCAGCTGGGGCTCGCGGGGGAGGCCGCCGCGCGCTACGCGGACGAGTGGATCGTGGGGATCGAGGACGTCACACCGCTCGCCGCGGAGATCCACGCGAGGGTGCGGGCGGGTGAACTCGGGGCGGCCGCCGGGCTGTTGCCCGAGGAGCGGCCGTATCCGGTGGACGACGAGGTGCTGGCGCGGCTGGGCGCCTGAGGACGGGACGGACGGCGCGGACCGGTCAGGCCGCCTTGACGACGGCGCCGCGCATCGCGGCCGCCCACTCGACGACGAGCAGCTCGTACTCCGCGCGCTCCTCGGCCGACAGGGTGCCACCCGTGCGCCGCCACAGCGCACGGATCTCGTCGTTGACCTCGGCAGCGGACCGCACGGAACCAGGGGTCACGAAATCGGGGGACATGCGGACAAGCCTAGGGGCAGCCACTGACAGGCCGCTACCGGACGGCTACCGGATCGCTATGCGGTTGGTCACGAGACGGGGGTCACAGGGGCCGCGTCAGTGGGCCGGCTCCCCCGCGTGCGGGCTGATGGCACCCGTGCTGACCAGGGCGATGATGACGATGCCGAGTGCGATGCGGTACCAGACGAACGGCATGAAGCTCTTGGTCGAGATGAACTTCATGAACCAGGCGATCACCGCGTACCCGACGCCGAAGGCGATCACTGTGGCGAAGATCGTCGGCCCCCACGAGACGTGGCCGCTCTCCGTCGCGTCCTTCAGCTCGAACAGGCCGGAGGCCAGCACGGCGGGGATGGCGAGCAGGAACGAGTAGCGGGCCGCGGCCTCGCGCCGGTACCCCATGAACAGGCCGCCGCTGATGGTCGCGCCCGAGCGGGAGACGCCCGGGATCAGCGCCATGGCCTGGCAGAGGCCGTAGATCAGGCCGTCCCGGACGCCCAGGTCCTCCAGGGCCTTGCGCTGCTTGGGCGCGCGGTGCTTGCCGCCGCTCTCGTCGCGCGCGGCGAGCCGGTCGGCGACGCCCAGGACGATGCCCATGCCGATCAGCATCGTCGCGGTGATCCTGAGGTCACGGAAGGGGCCCTCGATCTGGTCCTTCAGCGTCACGCCGAGCACGCCGATCGGGATGGAGCCGACGATGACCAGCCAGCCCATCCGGGCGTCGGGGTCGCTGCGCAGCGCCTTGTTCGTGAGGGAGCGCGTCCACGCCGAGATGATCCGCCCGATGTCCTTGCGGAAGTAGATCAGCACGGCGGCCTCGGTGCCGATCTGCGTGATCGCCGTGAAGGCCGCGCCCGGGTCCTCCCAGCCCGAGAAGGCCGCCGTCAGGCGCAGGTGCGCGCTGGAGGAGACGGGGAGGAACTCGGTCAGCCCCTGGACGAGTCCGAGGATGAGTGATTCGAACCAAGACATGAGGTAGCGGAGTCCAAGTGCCGATCGTGGGACGGACGACGGGCACACCGGGCCGCCGTTGCGACGAACGGGGGATCATGTGTGCCGAGGGGGAAGCGTAGCGTCCCCGGGAGGCCGCGCGGACACAGGGGTTTGCAACCGGGCCGGCAGTGGGGCGGTTCAGGCCGCCGTCGGCCCGGTCACCGTCCAGCCGGGGGCCTGCGGGCGGGCCGTGAGGTCCTCGTGGCGCACCTCGTCGCCGCAGGCCCGGCAGGTGACGACCGGGGCGAGCTCCCCGCCGCAGGAGTGCTCCACGACCATCGGGCGGTCGCCGTCCGCCCGCAGGTGGCGGTCGCCCCAGGCCATGAGGGTCAGCAGCACCGGTTCCAGTTCCAGCCCGGCCCGGGTCGGCCGGTACTCGAAGCGCTGCGGGCGCTCGCTGTAGAGGTGCTTGGCGAGGATCCCGGCGTCCACGAGCCGGCGCAGCCGGGTGGCGAGGATGTCCCGCGGCGCGCCGGTGTTGCGCACCAGCTGGTCGAAGCGGCCGTTGCCCAGGCACACCTCGCGCAGCACGAGCAGCGAGTACTTCTCGCCGACCAGCGCCAGGGTGTCGGCGATGGAGCAGGGGCGCGGATCTCTGCGGGCGGCCATGCGGGCCAGTCTACGAGAGGGTTGGATTTTCCAACCCATGGGGATACCGTGAGTTCGGATTTCCTACTCACCGGTAGTCGTGGAGGCCCGCACATGCGTGACGCAGTCATCGTCGAAGCCGTACGCACGCCGATCGGCAAGGGCAAGCCGAACGGCGCCCTCGCGCACGTCCACCCCGTGGAGCTCCTGGCCCACACCCTGCGCACCCTCGTCGAGCGGTCCGGCGTCGACCCGGAGCTGATCGACGACGTCATCGGCGGCACCGTCGACCAGGTCGGCGAACAGGCCATGAACACCACCCGCTACGCCGTGCTGTCCGCGGGCTTCCCGGAGTCGGTGCCCGCGACCACGGTCGACCGGCAGTGCGGCTCCTCCCAGCAGGCCGTGCACTTCGCCGCCCAGGGCGTCCTCTCGGGTGCCTACGACCTCGTCGTGGCCTGCGGAGTCGAGTCGATGAGCCGGGTGCCCATGTGGTCGAACGTGCCGCCGGGCGCGGACCCCTTCGGGCCCGGAGTGGCCGCGCGCTACCCCGAGGGGCTCGTCCCGCAGGGCATCAGCGCCGAGCTCATCGCCGCCAAGTGGTCGATCGGGCGCGAGCAGATGGACGCCTTCGCGGTCTCCTCGCACCACAAGGCCGCCGCGGCCTGGGAGGCGGGGCTCTTCGACGCCGAGGTCGCGCCCCTGGAGGGGGTGACGCGCGATGAGTGCGTCCGCCCGGGCAGCACCCCGGAGGTTCTCGCCGGGCTCAGGCCCGCCTACCACGACCCCGGCTTCGCCGAACGGTTCCCGCAGATCGAGTGGAACGTCACGGCGGGCAACGCCAGCCCGATCAACGACGGCGCCTCGGCGGTGCTCATCACCTCCAGCGAGACGGCGGCCCGGCTCGGGCTGAGGCCCCTCGCCCGGCTGCACAGCTTCGCCGTCACCGGCTCCGATCCGCTGCTGATGCTCACGGGCGTGATCCCGGCGACCGAGAAGGTGCTGCGCAGGGCGTCGCTCACCCTCGACGACATCGATCTCTTCGAGGTCAACGAGGCGTTCTCCAGCGTCGTCCTGGCCTGGCAGCAGGAGACCGGCGTGGACCTGGAGCGGGTCAACGTGCACGGCGGCGCCATCGCGCTCGGCCACCCGCTGGGCGCGAGCGGCGCCCGGCTCACGACCACGCTCGTGCACGCGATGCGGGAGCGGGGCGCCCGCTACGCGCTGCAGACCATGTGCGAGGCGGGCGGGCTCGCCAACGCGATGGTGCTGGAACGGGTCTGAGCCGCAGAACCTGACGATCCGTCAGAGGCGGCGCAGCTGGTGCCGCTTGCGCCAGGCCACCACCACGCCCGCCAGCGCGGGCAGCGCGATGCAGGCCAGGGCGATCAGGAAGGCGGGGGACGTCGGCGTCGAGGCGCGGGCGCCGGCGACCACGTAGGCGGCCGTGTTCGGGATGGATCCGAGGGCCGTGGCGAGCAGGAACGGCAGCAGGCCCATGCGCGAGACGGACGCGCAGTAGTTCGCGGCCCAGAACGGCACGCCGGGGAACAGCCGCACCGCCAGCATCGAACGGAAGCCGTGCCGGCTGAGCTGGCCGTCCGCCGCCTTCAGCCAGCGCCCCCGCAGCAGCGGCCGCAGCGCCTCCTGGCCCAGCGCCCGGCCCAGGCAGAAGGCGATCCCGGCGCCCAGCACCGTACCCGCCAGGGCCACGCCGAGACCGACCTGCGAACCGAACAGCGCTCCGCCCGCCAGATTCAGCAGCGGCCTCGGCACGAACGCCACGGTGCACACCCCGTACGCGACCGCGAACACCAGCGCCGCGGCGGCACCGCTCAGCTGGGGCGGCCAGCCCTGGGTCAGCAGCCGCTGCGGTTCGAACAGCAGCATCGTGCAGGCCGCTCCCGCGAGCAGGGCGACGAGCAGGGACAGCCGCGACCACGGGGAGAGCAGCACTCTCGTGCAGCGGGCGGCGAAACCGGTGGAGACGGCGGGCGAGGCGGTCGTTGCCGGGGAAGCGGCGACGGCGAGCTCCGCGGTGGTGGCCCGGGGAGAGGCCGTGGCGGTGCCCCCAGAGCGGGTGGTGGCATCGAGCATCCGGTGACACTAACCGACAAATGTGTGTGATCGCCGTATGGTTCGTCTCACCAGCGTCACAGGAACCCGGTCGCACCCCCGCTACGCAGGCGGGACGAAAACCATTCGACGTGTGACGAGACGTCGGCGATGATCGGCCTCATGTTCCGGCACGCCTTCGCCCTCGCAGCATCCGCAGTCGCGGATGCGCCGAAGGCTGCCGTCTCCGTTCTCCCGGCCGCCGTCGACGGCGCCCGAAGCTGACCCTCTCCGGATCGTCCGGCGGACCCCGCAGGGGGAGGGTCGGCGAGTCCTCGGGGTCCCAGTTCCTGCGAAGAGGCTTCGAGGTACCGCCATGCCCAAGACGGCATACGTACGCACCAAACCACACCTGAACATCGGCACGATGGGCCATGTCGACCACGGCAAGACCACCCTCACCGCCGCCATCACCAAGGTCCTCGCCGACCGCGGCACCGGCGCGTTCGTGCCGTTCGACCGGATCGACCGGGCGCCCGAGGAGGCGGCGCGCGGCATCACCATCAACATTGCGCACGTCGAGTACGAGACCGACACCCGGCACTACGCGCACGTCGACATGCCGGGCCACGCCGACTACGTCAAGAACATGGTCACCGGCGCCGCGCAGCTGGACGGGGCGATCCTGGTCGTCTCCGCGCTCGACGGGATCATGCCGCAGACCGCCGAGCACGTCCTGCTCGCCCGCCAGGTGGGCGTCGACCACATCGTCGTCGCGCTCAACAAGGCCGACGCCGGGGACGAGGAGCTCACCGACCTGGTGGAGCTGGAGGTCCGCGACCTGCTCACGGCGCACGGCTACGGCGGCGACTCCGTACCCGTCGTGCGCGTCTCCGGGCTGAAGGCGCTGGAGGGCGACCCGCGGTGGACGGCGTCGATCGAGGCCCTGCTCGACGCGGTGGACACGTACGTGCCGATGCCCGAGCGGTACCTGGACGCGCCGTTCCTGATGCCGGTGGAGAACGTGCTGACCATCACCGGGCGCGGGACCGTGGTCACCGGCGCGGTGGAGCGGGGTGTGGTGCGGGCCGGGGACCGGGTGGAGGTGCTCGGGGCCGCCGTCGAGACGGTGGTCACGGGTCTCGAGACCTTCGGCAAGCCGATGGAGGAGGCGCAGGCCGGGGACAACGTGGCGTTGCTGCTGCGCGGGGTCCCCCGGGACGCCGTCCGGCGGGGGCACGTGGTGGCCGCGCCGGGGAGCGTCGTCCCCAGCCGGCGTTTCACCGCGCGGGTCTACGTGCTGTCCGCGCGTGAGGGCGGGCGCACGACGGCTGTCTCCAGTGGCTACCGTCCGCAGTTCTACATCCGGACGGCGGACGTGGTGGGCGACGTCGACCTCGGTGAGGTGGCGGTGGCCCGGCCCGGGGACACGGTGGTCATGACCGTCGAGCTGGGCCGGGAGGTGCCGTTGGAGGCGGGGCTCGGGTTCGCCATCCGTGAGGGCGGGCGCACGGTGGGGGCCGGGACCGTGACCGCGGTGGGGTGAGACAGCGGGGGGCTGCCGGCCGTCCGGGCCGGTCGCGCGGCTCCCCGCGCCCCTCGCCGGGCGCCGTCCCCCGCACAATGGAGGGGTGAAGGAAGCCCTCCCCGTCGCCCGGCCCGTCGATCACGGGTTCGCCAAGCTCATGCCCGACGTCGACCGGGAGCGGGCCTGGCTGCTGACCGTCGACGGGGCGCCGCAGTCGTACGTCGACCTGGACGACCCGACGCACCTGGAGTTCGAGTACGCGCGGCGGCTCGGGCACGTGCTGGACGTCGTGGCCGAGCCGGGGCGGGCGCTGGACGTGCTGCACCTCGGGGGCGGGGCGCTCACGCTGCCCCGCTACGTGGCCGTGACGCGGCCGGGCTCCCGGCAGGACGTCGTCGAGGCCGACCGGGGGCTACTGGCGCTGGTCGCCGAGCACCTGCCGCTGCCCGCGACGGCCCGGGTCGCGCTGCACGCGGCGGACGCGCGGACCTGGGTGGAGAACGCCCCCGCGGACTCGGCCGACGTGATCGTCGCCGACGTGTTCGGCGGTTCGCGGGTGCCGGCGCACCTGACGTCCGCCGCCTACGTGCGGGAGGCCGCTCGGGTGCTCCGGGGGAGCGGCGTGTACCTCGCCAACCTGCCGGACGCGGCGCCGTTCGGCTTCCTGCGGTCGCAACTCGCCACCCTGGCGACCGTGTTCGAGGAGCTCGTGCTGATCGCCGAACCGGGGGTGCTGCGGGGGCGCCGGTTCGGCAACGCCGTGCTCGTGGCCGGGCACCGGGCGGTCGACGTCGCCGCCCTGACCCGGCGCACGGCCGCCGACGCGTTCCCGGCGCGGGTGGAACACGACGCCGGGCTGCGGGAGTTCATCGGCGGGGCGCGGGCGGTGCGGGACGAGGAGGCGGTGCCGTCACCCGAGCCCCCCGACGGGGCGTTCGGCATCGGCTGACGGCTGCTCGGCGACGCCCTTGGCCACCTCGGTGGTCCTGCGGCGCAGGTTGCGCACGTCCGGGACGCACAGCACGGCCGCCGTCACCACGACCACCAGCCCGGCGCAGCCCCACAGGGCCGCCGTGCGGCCGAAGGCGTCCTCAGCGGGGCCGGCCGCAGCCGTGGCGAGCGGCACGAACGCCACGGAGCCGAACCAGTCGTAGGCCGTGACGCGGGAGAGCTTCGCCTCGGGGATCTCCTGATGCAGGGCCGTCATCCAGGAGACGCCGAACACCTCGACCGTCGCCCCCGCGACGAACATCACCACGAACAAAACGCCGATCGGCACCGGGACGGCGAGCGCGGCCGAGGGCAGGGCCAGCGGGAACACGCACAGGGTGCCGGCGAGCAGCAGCCGGCGGGGCTTCCAGCGGGTCATCAGCAGGGCGCCCGCGACGGTGCCCGCTCCGAACGCGCCCAGGGCGAGCCCCCAGGGGCCCGCGCCGCCGAGGTGGTCACGGGCCACCAGCGGGCCGTAGACGGCGTCGGCCGCCGCGACGACCGCGTTGGCGACGGAGAACTGCACGACGATGCCCCACAGCCAGGGGCGGCCGGCGAACTCCCGCCAGCCCTCGCGCAGATCGGCGAGCAGTCCGCCGCCCGGTTCCCGGGGCGGGATGTGGCCGACGTCGAGGAAGGCGCGCAGGGCGCCCGCGACGGCGAAGGCCGCCGCGTCCGCGGCCAGCACCCAGCCGGGACCCATCGCGGCGACCATGGCACCGCCCAGCGCGGCACCGCCCAGGCCCGCGCCCGACATCGCCATCCGGAACAGCGCGAAGGCGCGGCCCGCCTGCTCGCCCTGGACCGACGACATCAGCATGCCCTCGGCGGCCGGGCCGAAGAAGGCCTGGCCGGTGCCGCCGAGCGCGGCCAGCAGCATCATCTGCCACAGCAGTGGGTCACCGGTCAGCACGAGCGCGGCGAACAGGGCCTGGGACACGCAGTTCAGGACATTGGCCGCCACCATCACGTGATGCCGGGGGAGCCGGTCGGCGACGGCGCCGCCGATGAGCAGGAAGAGCACCAGGGGCAGGGTCCGGGCCGCCGCCACCAGGCCGACGTCGCCGCCGTCGCCACCCGCCTCCAGAACGGCGAACGCCGCCGCGACGAGCGCGCCGTTGCTGCCCAGGTTGGTGACGACCGCGGCGGCGGTCAGCAGGGAGTAGTTGCGGCCCGCCCAGGCGGGTCTGCGGGAGGTCGATATCGGCACCCGGTGACTATCGCCGGGCCGGGGCCGACTTGCCAAACGCCGCGTGGGCGGTCCGCGCCGGTCAGGAGTCCGTGGGTGGCTCGTCGGTGAGGCGCACGGTGCTCAGGATCTTCTGGACGGTCGCCTCGGGCACCTCGTCCTTGACGCCCTTGGCGCCGAACAGGTTCCAGGTGACGAAGTCGCCCGCGCCGTTCTTGAAGGCGAAGGTGATCGCCTTGCCCTCGCTGTCGCACTTGCCGTTCTGCGGCGTGTTCTCCGAGTGCGCCGTGGCGACACTGCCCTTGATGCCCGACTTGGTGGTGTACGGCTTGGGCTTGGTGAACTTGACGCTCTTCTTGTCCGGCTGGGTGTACCCGCCGAAGATCCACCACGGCACGCGCGTCTCGGCCGCCATGTCCGCGTTCTTCGCGCCGTTCTCGCCGCGGGTGCCGGCGGTGGCGAGGGCGGTGTCCTCCTCGCGGCCGTCCTTGTTGTCGTCGCTCGTGCACCACTTGGACTTCAGGTAGGCCGGGGCCGTGACCGTGGTGCGGTCCAGCTCGCCGTCCTTCTTCTCCCACTCGAAGCCCACGCTCGTGTCCTGGGAGTCGATCTCCCAGTCGGCCGGGACGTCGAACTTGGTGCCGAAGCGCGTGTTGACGACGACCTTCCAGCCCGGGACGGTCGCCTTCTCACCCGGGCCGCCCCGCGGGTTGTCGCCCGAGGCGGAGACGCTCGGCTCCGGCTCGGACTCCTTGGTGGCGGTCGGGGCGGGCTTCTTGTCCGTCTTCCCGTCCGCGGTGTCGTCCGAGTCGCCGCCCAGCACCAGGAAGCCGGTGACTCCGGCCGCCACGACCACCGCCGTGGCCGCGATGATCGCGACCAGCTTCGTCCGGTTGCCGCCACCGCCGCCCTGCGGGGGCTGCGGCGCGCCGGCCGGTGCGGGAGTGCCCCACTGCGGCTGCTGCCCATAGGGGTTGGGCTGCTGATAGCCCGGCTGCTGGTACGGATTCGGCTGCTGGTACCCCGGCTGCTGGTAGGGGTTGTTCGTCTGCGGGTTCTGCTCGCCCCCGGGCGGCTGCTGTCCTGGCCACATGGGCAGCAACCCTAGCCGCGCCCAGGACACGATTCGGTCACCGCCCGTGGACGGAGACGTAGCAACCCGGTGGCGGGGCGGCGTGGAACGGGTGCGCGGGGGCGGATGCGGTGGTGGTCACACGGGCCTGGTCAGCCGCGACTACTCGTGAGTAACATGCGGCCCATGAGCGCAGACCAGATGTCCATCGGCGAGATGCTCGCCGCCACGGTGCCCATGGCCCGGACCCTGAACCTCGAGTTCCTGGAGACCACACCGGAGCGTGCGGTGGTGTCGCTTCCGGACCAGAGCGAGTACCACAACCACGTGGGCGGGCCGCACGCCGGTGCGATGTTCACGCTCGGCGAGTCCGCGAGCGGTGCGATCGTGCTGGCCGCGTTCGGAGACCAGCTCTCGCGGGCCGTGCCGCTCGCCGTCAGCGCCGAGATCTCCTACAGGAAGCTGGCGATGGGCGCCGTCACCGCCACGGCCACCCTCGGCCGCCCGGCCGCCGAGGTCGTGGCCGAGCTGGACGCCGGTGAGCGGCCCGAGTTCCCGGTGGCCGTCGCCATCCGGCGCGCCGACGGGGCCGTCACCGGCGAGATGACCGTCGTGTGGACCCTGCGCCCCAACGGCTGACCGGTCCGTCCCCCGGCGCGGAGCCCCGGCGTGGTGCCGGGGTCGGCGCGCCCGGCGGCACCGCGAAGGGTTGTTGGTCTCCGGCGTGCCGGCGTGCCGGCGGGCGCACGCCGTGGCCGAGGCCGAGCGGGTCGCCCACCGCGTCCAGTCGCAGGGTGCCCCCTCGGCGGGGTCCGCTGCCGGGACGTCACCAGGCCGGGTGGGCACCGCACTGCCGTGGCAAGGGGCAAGCGCGGGGCGGGCAGCCGGGGGAGGGGCGTCCACTCGGGCGGTCGTGGGTTCACCCGAGCCGTCCGTGGTGTCCGGCGGGGCACCGGGCCCCGCCGGGCCCATAGTGCGGTGCATGACCGACACCGCCCCCCGGTACCCCCGGCGCTCCGCCCTGCGTCTGCTCGGCGGCGCGATCGCCGTCACGGCCGCGACGCCGCTCAGCGCCCACGCGCGCGCGGCAAACGCCGTCCCCGCACCCGAGGGACAGGGCCCGCGCGGCACCGCCCGGGTCGAAGGGCTGCTCGCCCGCCTCACCCTGGACGAGAAGATCTCCCTGCTGCACGGCGCCACCGACCCGCGGCCGCTCGGGCAGGCGGGCTACGTCCCCGGCGTCGGCCGGCTCGGCATCCCGCCGCTGCGGCTCGCCGACGGCCCGGCCGGTGTCCGCGTCACCCGGCACGCCACGGCCCTGCCCGCGCCCGTGATGCTTGCCTCCGCCTTCGACCCCGGCCTGGCCCGGCGCTACGGCCGCGTCATCGGACGCGAGGGCCGCGCCCTCGGCCAGGACGTGCTGCTGTCCCCGATGGTCAACCTCATCCGCACCCCGTACGCCGGACGCAACTTCGAGACGTTCAGCGAGGACCCGCTGCTCACCGCCCACCTGGTCGCCGCCGAGATCGACGGCATTCAGGGCGAAGGACTCGTCGCGACGGTCAAGCACTTCGCGCTGAACAACCAGGAGCGCGACCGCATGTCGGTCGACGTGCGCGTCGACGAGCGGACCCTGCACGAGACCGAGCTGCGCGGCTTCGAAGCGGCCGTCGCCGCCGGAGCGGGCGCGGTGATGGGCGCCTACAACAAGGTCAACGGCACCTACGCCTGCGAGAACGAGCCCCTGCTCACGGGTGTCCTGCGTGAGCGGTGGGGCTTCACCGGCTTCGTGATGACGGACTGGTCCGCCGCGCACAGCACCCGCGCGGCCCTGCTGGCGGGTCTCGACATGGAGATGCCCGACGGCACCCACTTCGGCGCGCCCCTCACCTCTGCCGTGCGGGACGGGGAGGTGGCCGAGGCCCACGTCGACCGGGCCGTCCGTCGCGTGCTGACCGTCATGGAGCGGTTCGGGCTGCTCGACGGCACCGCCCCGCGCCGCCCGGACCGGGACGCCACGTCCGGGGCGGCCGTCGCCCGGGAGGTCGCCGAGGCGGGCGCCACCCTCCTGCACAACGCGCACGGCACCCTGCCCCTCACGCCAGGCGGCAGCGTCGCCGTCATCGGGCCGACCGGCGTACGCCCCCTGGTCAGCGGCGGTGGCAGCGCGCACGTCGTGCCCGAGCACGCCGACAGCCCCCTGGACGTCATCCGGCGGCGCGCCGCACGGGTCACCCACGCGCTCGGCGAGGACGCCTTCGGCACACCGCTCCCGGCGGGTGCGCTCGACCCCGCCTTCGGCACCGAGGCGCAGCGCGTCGAGGCCCGGAGCACATGGCGGTACGACGGCACGCTCACCGTCGCCACGACGGAGACCTGGACCCTCGTGCTGCACTACTCCGGCGCACCTCCGCTCCGCCCGCGGGTCCTCCTCGACGGCGAGGAACTGTTCCCGCTGACGCCCGGCTGGGACGAGTACTTCACCGGCGGCCTGCTCACCCACGCGGACGACGGCCTGTCCGTACGCCGCGCGACCGTGACGCTCACCCGGGGCGGTCACCGGCTGTCCGTCACGGCGCGAGGCGGAGAGACCGGCCAGGTGTTCCGGCTGCGGCACATCACGGAGGCGACGCGCGCCCGGGACGTGCGCGAGGCGGTACGAGCGGCGCGCGCCGCCCGGGACGTCGTCCTCTTCGCCTACGAGGACGCCATCGAGGGCCGCGACCGCACGTCCGTCGCCCTGCCCGGCAATCAGGACCGGCTCATCGAGGCCGTGACCGCGGCCAACCCGCGCACCACCGTCGTCCTCAACACCTCCTCCGCCACGTCGATGCCGTGGCTGGAGCGAACGGGCGCCGTCCTCCAGATGTACTACCCGGGGCAGGAGGGTGCCGCCGCCACCGCAGCGGTGCTGTTCGGCGACCGCGACCCCGGCGGACGCCTCACCCAGACGTTCCCGGCCGACGACGAGCACCACCCCGTCGCCGGCGACCCGCGCCGCTACCCCGGCGTCGACGGCACCGAGCACTACACCGAGGGCGTCCACGTCGGCCATCGCTGGTACGACGCGGAAGGCGTGCGGCCGCTGTTCCCTTTCGGGCACGGCCTGTCGTACACCTCCTTCGCCTACCGGGAACCCGAGGCGCGCTGGACGGGGGACGGCCTCGACGTCGCCTTCACCGTCCGCAACACCGGCGCGCGCGAGGGCGTGGACGTGCCGCAGGTCTACGCCGGCCCCTCCCCGGACCTCCCGCTCGACCAGCCGGTGCGCGTCCTGGCCGGGTACCGGCGGCTCGTGCTGCGGGCGGGGGAGGAGCGCCGCGTCACCGTACGGGTCGAGCGGCGGACCCTGTCCTGCTGGGACCCGGAGCGCCACGACTGGGTGCTCGGCACCGGCCCGCGCACCCTGTGGATCGGGGCGTCGTCACGGGACCTGCGGCTGCGTACCGGCGCACGGGTGGGTGGCTGAGACCGTACGGGGCCGACGCGTGGCCGAGAGGCGGCCGGCATCGAACCGGACCACACTGGTACTCCTCCTGGAGCCGTCGCAGAACCCAGGGAGTCACCCATGCCCGAGGCCCCGCGCCTGGACAGCACGACCACACCGACCGACGACGAACTGCGCACCCTGGACGCCCACTGGCGCGCCGCGAACTACCTGGCGGCCGGCCAGATCTACCTGATGGCCAACCCGCTGCTGACCGAACCGCTGCGGCCCGAGCACATCAAGCCCCGGCTGCTGGGGCACTGGGGCACCTCGCCCGGGCTGAACCTCGTGCACACGCACCTCAACCGGGTCATCGCACGGCGCGGTCTGGACGCCCTGTGCATCTGGGGGCCCGGCCACGGCGGGCCGTCGGTCCTGGCCAACTCCTGGCTGGAGGGCAGCTACAGCGAGAAGTACCCGGACGTGCCGCGGGACGCTGAGGGCATGGCGCGTCTGTTCCGGCAGTTCTCCTTCCCCGGCGGCGTGCCCAGTCACGTCGCCCCGGAGGTGCCCGGCTCGATCCACGAGGGCGGCGAACTCGGCTACTCCCTCGCCCACGCCTACGGCGCCGCCCTGGACAACCCGGACCTGCTGGTGGCCTGCGTGATCGGCGACGGCGAGGCCGAGACCGGCCCGCTCGCCGCGTCCTGGCACGCCAACAAGTTCCTCGACCCGGTGCACGACGGTGCCGTCCTGCCGATCCTGCATCTGAACGGCTACAAGATCGCCAACCCGACGGTGCTGTCCCGGCTGCCCGAGGCCGAACTCGACGATCTCCTGCGGGGGTACGGCCACGAGCCGATCCATGTCTGCGGCGACGAGCCCATGGCCGTCCACCGGGCGATGGCACAGGCGATGGACACCGCGCTGGACCGTATCGCCGCCTTCCAGCGCGCCGCCCGCGAGGAGGGCGCGGCCGAGCGTCCCCGCTGGCCGGTGATCGTGCTGCGCACGCCGAAGGGCTGGACGGGCCCGGCCGAGGTCGACGGGCAACCGGTCGAGAACACCTGGCGTGCCCATCAGGTGCCGTTGTCCGGGGTCCGGGACAACCCCGACCACCTGCGGCAACTGGAGCAGTGGCTGCGCTCCTACCGCCCCGAGGAACTGTTCGACGCCGAGGGCCGTCCCGTCGCGGACGTCCTGGCACCGATCCCCGAGGGCGACCGCAGGCTGGGCGCGACCCCGTACGCCAACGGCGGGCTCCTGCTGCGCGACCTGCCGGTCCCCTCCCTGGACGACTTCGCCGTGCCCGTGGACAAGCCGGGCACCACCCTCCACGAGCCCACCCGGGTCCTCGGCGACCTGCTCCAAGCCGTCATGCGGGACACCGCCGACCGCCGGGACTTCCGCCTGGTCGGCCCCGACGAGACCGCCTCCAACCGGCTCCAGGCCGTGTTCGACGCCAGCGGCAAGGCCTGGCAGGCCGGAACACTGGACGTCGACGAGCATCTGGACCCGCACGGCCGGGTGATGGAGATCCTCTCCGAACACCTCTGCCAGGGCTGGCTGGAGGGCTACCTCCTCACCGGCCGGCACGGGCTGTTCTCCTGCTACGAGGCGTTCGTGCACATCGTCGACTCGATGGTCAACCAGCACATCAAGTGGCTGCGCACCTCCCGCCGCCTGCCCTGGCGCGCGCCCATCGCCTCGCTGAACTACCTGCTGACCTCGCACGTGTGGCGCCAGGACCACAACGGCTTCTCCCACCAGGACCCCGGCTTCGTCGACCACGTCCTCAACAAGAGCCCCGAGGTCGTGCGGGTCTACCTGCCGCCGGACGCCAACACCCTGCTGTCGGTCGCGGACCACGCGCTGCGCAGCCGGGACTACGTCAACGTGATCGTGGCCGGCAAACAGCCCTGCTTCGACTGGCTCACCATGGACGAAGCCCGGGTGCACTGCGCCCGCGGCGCCGGCATCTGGGAGTGGGCCGGCACCGAGAACGGCAGTGAGCCCGACGTCGTCCTGGTCTGCGCCGGCGACGTCCCCACCCAGGAGACCCTGGCTGCCGCGCACCTGCTGCGCCGTTACCTGCCCGAGCTGTCCGTCCGCGTGGTGAACGTCGTCGACCTCGCCCGGCTGCTGCCGCAGGAGGAGCATCCGCACGGGATGAACGACTTCGAGTACGACGGCCTCTTCACCACCGACAAGCCGGTGATCTTCGCGTACCACGGCTACCCCTGGCTGATCCACCGGCTCGCCTACCGCCGCACCGGCCACCGGAACCTGCACGTCCGCGGCTACAAGGAGGCCGGTACCACCACCACGCCCTTCGACATGGTCGTGCGCAACGACCTGGACCGCTATCGCCTGGTCATGGACGTCATCGACCGCGTCCCGGGCCTCGCGGTGCGGGCCACGGCCGTGCGCCAGCGGATGGCCGACGCCCGGACCCGTCACCACGCCTGGATCCGCGAGCACGGCACCGACCTGCCCGAGGTCGCCGAGTGGAGCTGGAACGCCTGAGGCACGAGAGACGTCCTCCCAGCCGGTAGGCTTCCCGGGGCTCGCAGGGAAGCACAGGGAGAGGAACCGGCGTTGCACGTGCAGGAGTGGCTCGAAACCGTACCCGCGGTCGCCGTCTACGCGCTGGTGGGCGTGGTGATCGGCCTGGAGAGCCTGGGCATCCCGCTCCCGGGTGAGATCATCCTGGTCTCGTCCGCGCTGCTCGCCTCCCAGCACGGCGACATCGACCCCGTCGTCCTCGGCGCCAGCGCCACGGCCGGCGCGATCATCGGCGACTCGATCGGCTACGCCATCGGCCGCAAGGGCGGGCGGCCCCTGCTGGCCTGGCTGGGGGCGAAGTTCCCCCGGCACTTCAGCGAGGGCCACATCGCCACCGCCGAGCGCTCCTTCGAGAAGTGGGGCATGTGGGCCGTCTTCTTCGGCCGCTTCGTCGCCCTCCTGCGCATCTTCGCCGGCCCCCTCGCGGGTGTGCTGCGCATGCCGTACTGGAAGTTCGCCGTGGCCAACGTCCTCGGCGGCATCCTCTGGGCGGGCGGCACGACCGCCGTCATCTACTACGTCGGCGTCGTCGCGGAGTCCTGGCTCAAGCGCTTCTCGTGGCTGGGCCTGGTGGCGGCGGTCCTGGTCGGCCTCACGTCCATGCTGGTGATCAAGCGCAAGGCGAAGAAGGCGGGCCGGAACCTGGAAGCAGCGGCGGAACCGCAGGTTCCCTAGGGGCGACGGCGCGCTCGGCCTCCCGGGTGCCGCACCCGGGAGGCCCCCCTACGCATGCACCTCGCGATGTGCCTTCGCCAGCTCTGCGTACATCGTGCCGTTGAGGGTGACGCCCTGCCGCTCCTCCTCGGACAGTTCCCGCCGGACCTTCGCTGGCACCCCGGCGACCAGCGACCCCGGCGGCACGACCATCCCCTGCGGCACCAGCGCCTGCGCGGCGACCAGCGACCCGGCCCCGATCACGGCCCCGTTCAGCACCGTCGCCCCCATGCCGACGAGGCAGTCGTCCTCGACCGTCGCCCCGTGCACCACCGCGTTGTGCCCGATCGACACCCGCTCACCGACGCGCACGGGAAAACCCGGGTCGGCGTGGAGCGTGCAGTTGTCCTGCACGTTGCTGCTCGCCCCGACGGAGATCGACTCGACGTCCCCCCGCAGCACGGCCCCGTACCAGACGCTCGCGCCGGCCGCCAGGGTGACGCCCCCGACGACCGACGCCGTCGGCGCCACGAACGCCGACTCGTCGATCTCCGGCTCCCTGCCGCCGATGCCGGTGATCATCGCCCGCTGTGCCATGCCCGCCTCCCAGAGTTGTCGTGAACACCCCGCACCGTACGCCAACGCGGTAGGGCGAAGATCACAGGCCCTCGCCCCTTCGCGGGGGCGGCGCGCTGAGTACGGTGAGCTGGTGCCGAAGCGCAAGAACACGTTCTCATCCTGGCGGCGGGGCCTCACGCAGCGCGCCGTCCACGCGGGCTGGGCCTGGCTGCAGCGCACGGCGTCCGTGACCGCCGAGCACCCGGGGCGCTACCGGTTCGGCGCGATGGGAACAGGTACCAGGCTCGCCTTCCCTCTCGGCACGGTCTTCGGCGAGCCCTGGATCCACCTCGGCTCCCACTGCATCATCGGCGAGCAGGTCACCCTGACCGCCGGTCTGATGCCCGACCTCGACCTCGGCCCGGACCCCATCCTGCGCATCGGCGACGGGGTCGTGCTGGGCCGCGGCAGCCATGTCATCGCGGACACCGCCGTCACGATCGGCAGCGACTGCTACTTCGGGCCGTACGTGTACGTCACGTCCACGAACCACTCCTACGACGACCCGCACCAGCCCATCGGCAAGCAGTGGCCGCGCATGGAGCCGGTGGAGATCGGCACCGGCTGCTGGATCGGCACCGGGGCGGTGATCCTGCCCGGGGCCCGGATCGGCCGGAACGTGGTGGTGGCCGCGGGCGCGGTGGTGCGGGGCGCGGTACCGGACCACGCCGTGGTCGCGGGCGCGCCGGCCCGCGTCGTACGGCGCTGGACCCCCGCCGACGGCTGGCAGCCGCCGCTGCGCACCCCGGCGCCGGTGCCGATTCCGGAGGGCGTGACCCCCGAGCAGTTGCGGGCGCTGTCGGACCTCGACGAGGAGACGGCGGCCCGTCTGGCCGAGCTGGACGAGGAGGCGGCGGCCGGGCTGGCCGAGCTGGAGCCCGGTTCCTGAAGCGCGGGTCCGGCCGGGTCGAGTCCGGCCCCGAGCGCGGGGTGGCCGAGTCGGGCCCTGTTCCTCGAGTGCGGGTCCGGCCGATGCGGGCCCGGGTCCTGGAGTGCGGGTCCTGCCGGGTCGAGCCCGGTTTCCGACGTGCCGGTCGGGAGGGGCGGTGGAGCCCGATGTCCGACGTGCCGGTCCGGGCGGGCGGCGCCCGGTTTCCGACGTGCCGGTGGGGCCTGCCGGAGCCCGGTGTTCGAGGCCGTCGGTGCTGAGCCGCCGGGCTCAGCCCGACGCCAGCAGGACCGTCCCGACCAGGGCCAGCCCCGCGCCCGCGGCCTGGATCGCCCGGAGCCGTTCGCGCAGGAACCCGCGCGCGGCCACCGCCGTCACCACCGGGTAGAGCGAGGCGAGCACGGCCGCCACCGTGACCGGGCCCTGCTGCGCCGCGATCGCGTACGTGCCGTTGGCAGCGACGTCCGCGAGGCCGACGAAGGCGAGGGCCGGCAGAGTGCGCCACGGGAAGCCGTCTGCCGGGAGCGCGGGCGTCCCGCGCCGCACCGAGACGTACAGGGCCAGCCCGCCGGCGGCGACGTTGGTCACCCGCTGCACGAACAGGGCGAGGAACAGCCCCGTGAGGGTGCTCGACGCCTCGGCGATCAGAGCCATCACCGCGCCGAAGCCGAACGCCGCGAGCAGGGTCAGCGCGATGGCCTGGCGCTGCACCGGAGCGCCCCGGAACTGCGGGCCGCCCGCGAGGCAGACCCCGGCGACGGCGACCAGGATGCCGACGAACTGCAGCAGGCCGGGCCGCTCGCCCAGCACCAGCCCCACCCCGACCGGTACGGCCACGCCGATCGAGCCGAGCGGCGAGACCACCCCCATGGGGCCCAGCGCGAGGGCCTTGTAGAAGGCCAGCATCGCCACCGGCCCGACGAGACCCGCCGCCACGGCGAACCACAGCTGCGCTCCCACCTCGCTCCAGGCGCCGGCCGCAACGACGACCGCGCCCAGCACGGCCACCGCGATCGACTGCGACACGACGACCACCGTGAGCGCGGGGGTGCGGCGGGTCAGCAGCCCGCCGCCGAAGTCGGCCAGACCCCACAGCACGCTGGTGGCCAGGGCGAAGAGCGCTGTCATGGGACTCCGGCCTCGCAGTACAGTGCAGTGAACGATCAGGTCAACCACACCATAGTGCATTCTGCTGCACTGTGTCATACAGAATATTGGACGGAATGTGTCGGACCTCGACCTGCTGACCCAGTCCCTGGCGCGCAGCGTCAAGCACTGGCGCGCGGTGCGCGGCTTCACCCTGGACGTGCTCGCCGCCCGGGCGGGTGTCAGCCGCGGCATGCTCATCCAGATCGAGCAGGCCCGCACCAACCCCAGCCTCGGCACCGTCGTCAAGATCGGCGACGCGCTCGGCGTCAGCATCACCACCCTGCTGGAACACGAACATGGCCCGAACGTCCGCATCGTCCCCGCCGATCAGGCCGTACGGCTGTGGCACACCGACGCCGGCAGCTACAACCGGCTGCTCGCCGGCACCGAGGCGCCCGGCCCGCTGGAGATGTGGGACTGGCGGCTCATGCCCGGCGAGAGCAGCGCCTCGGACCCGCACCCGGCCGGCACGGCCGAACTGCTCCACGTCACGGCGGGCGAGTTGACGCTCACCGTCGACGGCGTCGAGCACCGCGTCCCCGCGGGCGCGACCGTCCACTTCGAGGCCAGCGTGGCGCACACCTACGGCAACACCGGCGACGTGCCGATGGAGATGGTCATGGCCGTGTCGGTGCCGCCCGTGCCCTGAGACACCGGCCCGCGGGCGGCCGGGAGTTGTTAGCGTGCGGCCATGCGCGCACCCATCGGACACTTCGGCGACGCCCGGCCGGCCCCCGACTGCCTCGACGAGCTCACCGGCCCGGTCGCCGACGCCGTACGCCACTGGCGGGGAGCCGTCCCGGCCGAGCGGATCCTCTACGTCGACACCGAACCGGAATGGGCCGACACCGCGACCTTCGTGGAGCACTACGGCCGGGACCTGCTGGAGCAGTCCGCGAACTGCGTGGTGGTCTCCGGCAAGCGCGGCGGCGAGGCCACGCTCGCGGCCTGCGTCGTGCTGTCCACCACCCGGGTCGACGTGAACAACGTCGTGCGCCGCCGGCTCGGCGCCCGCAAGGCATCCTTCGCCCCCATGGACACCGCGACCGGCGAGACCGGCATGGAGTACGGCGGCATCACCCCGCTCGGCCTGCCGGACGGCTGGCCCGTGCTGGTGGACGCCGCCGTCGTCGACCTGCCCTACGTGCTCGTCGGCAGCGGCCGGCGGCGCGGCAAGCTCCTGGTGCCGGGGAAGGCGTTCGCGGAACTCCCGGGCGCCGTCGTCGTGGAGGGGCTCGGGGTGTCCTGACCTACGCGGCCGTGTGGTGCGCCAGCGGCAGATGGGGGTCCGTCTCGCCGGGTGCCGGTGCCGGGTCCGCGTGCACCAGGGCCGCGGTGAGGCGGGGCACCGCGTGCAGCAGGGCGTGCTCGGCGTCGACGGTGATCCGGTGGGCCTCGCGCACCGTCACCTGGCCGTCCACCACCACCGCGACCTCGGCGCGCAGCCGGTGGCCGATCCAGCGCAGCCGCAGCTCACCCACACCGCGCACGCCCGGCACCCCGGCCAGCGCCCGCTCGGCCCGGTCGACCAGAGCCGGGTCGACGGCGTCCAGTACCCGCCGGAACACCTCGCGGGCCGCGTCCCGCAGGACCAGGGCGATCGCCGCGGTGATGGCCAGGCCGACGAGCGGATCGGCCAGGTGCCAGCCCAGCGCCGACCCGCCGGCGCCCAGCAGCACGGCCAGGGACGTGAAGCCGTCCGTGCGGGCGTGCAATCCGTCGGCGACCAGCGCCGCCGAGCCGATCGCGCGGCCGACGCGGATGCGGTACCGGGCCACCCACTCGTTGCCCGCGAACCCCACGAGTGCGGCCGCGGCGACCGCCGGGACGTGCGCCACCGGGCGCGGATCGAGGAGGCGGTCGATCGCCGCCCATCCGGCGAAGACCGCCGACGCGGCGATCGTCAGGACGATGACCAGGCCCGCCAGGTCCTCGGCCCGGCCGTAGCCGTAGGTGAAGCGGCGCGTGGCCGCCCGCCGGCCCAGCACGAAGGCGATCCCGAGCGGCACGGCGGTCAGCGCGTCCGCGGTGTTGTGCACCGTGTCCCCGAGCAGTGCCACCGAACCGGAGGCGGCCACCACGAACGCCTGCGCCAGCGCGGTCGCGCCGAGCACCGCCAGCGAGACCCACAGCGCTCGCATGCCGCGCGCCGAGGACTCCAGGGCGGAGTCGACCTTGCCGGCGGTCTCGTGGGAGTGCGGGGTGAGCAGGTGACCCAGGCGGTGGCGCAGGCCGGGCCGGTGGCCGTGGCCCGGGCCGTGGTCGTGGCCGTGGCCGTGGCCGTGACCAGGGTCGTCGTCATGACTGTGGCCACGGTGACGGCCGTGGTCATGGTCGCGGGGGTGGGAGTGCTCGTGCCGGTCGCTCACGGGGTTCCCTTCCGGGTGCGGGGCGGGTGGACGCGCGCGCGTCCCTGGCGCCATTATGTGCGTATGAGCGCACGCATGCACCTGTCACCTGCGCACGATGCGCACCCGCGCAGCCCCGGCGAGGAGCAGTTCGCGCTCGCCGCCGAACTCCTCGCGCTCCTCGGGGACCGGACGCGCCTCGCCCTGCTGCATGCTTTGACCGGGGGAGAGGCCGACGTCACGACCCTCACCGAGGCGTGCGGGGCGGCCCGGCCCGCCGTCAGCCAGCACCTGGCGCGCCTGCGTCTCGCGGGCCTGGTGAACACGCGGAAGGAGGGCCGCCGGGTCGTCTATTCACTCCACGACGGTCATCTGCGCCGGCTCGTGGACGAGGCACTGAACGTGGCCGACCACCGGATCGGCGACCGGCCTCCGCACGACTGAGTCAGTAGCGCGCGGCCGTCCCGAGGTACTGCTCGGCGAAGGCCGCCGCCGCGACGGGTGAGGTGAACAGGCGGCGCAGCCGGGCCAGCGTGGTGCCCGCGCGGAACGGATCGCCCGCCGCCGTGCCGTGGTACACCTCGGACAGCCACTGCGAGAACTCCTGGTAGTCCCACACGCGCCGCAGGCACGCCTCGGCGTAGCCGGCCAGGCCGCCGTCCTCGCCCCGGGTCAGGTGGTCCACCAGGGCGTCACCGAGCAGGAAGGCGTCGTGCAGGGCGAGATTCATGCCCTTGGCGGCGATGGGGGCGACCAGATGGGCCGCGTCGCCCGCGAGGAACAGCCGGCCGTGCACCATCGGCTCGACCACGTAGTCGTGCATGTCCAGCACGCGCTTCTCGATCAGCCGGCCCTCCGTCAGCGGGGGCGCCCCGGACGCCCCGAGCCGCTCCCGCAGCTCCGCCCAGACCCGGTCGTGCGGCCAGTTGCCGGGGTCGTCGCCCGGCGGGCACTGGAGGTAGTAGCGGGTCACCTCGGGGCTGCGCGGCATCTGCCCGGCGAACCCGCGGGCGTGACAGCCGAACAGCACGCAGTCCGCGGACGGCGGGGCCTCGGCGAGCAGCGCCAGCCAGCCGATGCCGTAGTCGTGCCGGGCGATGCGCACCCGCTCCGGGGGCAGTGACGCCCGGCTCACCCCGCGCGCCCCGTCGCACCCGGCGACGAAGTCCGCCCGGACCACCCGCCGTTCACCCGTGTCGGGACAGACGTACGAGACCGACGGCCGGTCGGAGCCGAGGTCGTGGAGCCGGACGTCGCTCACGCCGAAGCGGATCCGCCCGCCGCGCACGTCGGCGTACTCCCGGACCAGGTCCGTCACCAGCAGCGGCTGCGGATAGACGAAGTGGTGGCTGCCCGTCAGCTCGCCGTAGGAGAAGCGGTAGCGCTCCCCGCCGAAGCGGAACTCGCACGCGCTGTGCAGCTCCGCCCGGTCGAGCAGGTTGCGGGCCAGACCGCGCTTCTCCAGGGCGCGCACGGCCCACTCCTCGATGACCCCGGCCCGGGGCCGCTGCTCGATGAACTCCCGGGTCTCCGTCTCCAGTACCAGGCAGTCCACCGAGGCGGCCCGCAGGATGTTGCCCACCGTCAGTCCGGCGGGGCCGGCGCCCACCACGACGACCGGAAAGCGTTCGGATGCGCCGGAGTTCGCGGGCAGGGGGAGGTCGGCCATGCCGCTCATTATGGAGGCGGCGTCAGGGGGCGGGCACCCCCGCCGCGGCCGGAAGGGCGCACCGCCTCAGGGCCCGGCGGCGAGCAGCCGCGCCGGTCACCGCCCGAGCCGCGGGATCTCGATCGCCGGGCAGCGGTCCATCACCATCTCGAGACCCGCGGCCCGGGTCCGCTCGTACGCCGCCTCGTCGAGGACCCCCAGCTGGAACCAGACGCCCTTCGCGCCCTTGGCGACCGCCTCGTCCGCGACGGCGCCCGCCAGCTCGCTGTTGACGAAGACGTCCACGACGTCCACGTCGAAGGGAATGTCCGCCAGGCTCGCGTAACCCTGCTCGCCGTGCACCGTCTCGGCCTTCGGGTGCACCGGCACCACCCGCTTGCCGAAGCGCTGGAGCACGGCCGCGACCCCGTACGCCGCGCGCTGCCGGTTCGACGACAGGCCCACCACGGCCCAGGTGTCGCCGAGCCCGGTGAGAATCCTGCGGACCGCTGCCTCGTCGCCGTACACCGGCGGCCTCCTCGAGAACGTCGTGGACAAAGGGTGCTGTCCCGGCAACCACGCGGCACGCGCGGTGATTCCCCGGAACCCGCCGTGATAGCTTGCCGAGGCCAGTCGAACCCATGTACGTGGGTCAGGGAATCCGGTGGAAATCCGGAACTGACGCGCAGCGGTGAGGGGGACGGGCGGGGCCTCGGCCACTGGACTTCCGCTACGGACGTCCGGGAAGGCGCTCCGATCCGGGTGAACCCGAGTCCGAAGACCTGCTGGCGGCCCCCGCGGCCGGTGCGCGGCGGGGGAGCACCGTACGACCGGGCTCCGCGATCGGGCCCTCGACGACTGAGGACTGGTTCCCCGTGCCCCTCGCCCCATCCGCCCGTGCCGCCGTGCTGCTCGCGGCCGGCTCCCTGCTCCTCACCGGCTGCGGCGACCCGCAGCCCGCCCCGGCGAAGGCCGCCGTCACCCTCGACAACTGCGGCCACGCGGTGCGCGTCGAGACCCCGCCCGAGCGCGCCGTCTCCCTCAACCAGGGCACCACCGAGATCCTGCTCTCCCTCGGCCTCGCCGACCGCCTCGCGGGCACGGCCACCTGGACCGACCCGGTGATGAAGGGCCTGGCGAAGGCGAACGCGACGGTGCCGCGCATCGCCGACGACAACCCCTCCTTCGAACGGGTCCTGGACGCGGACCCGGACTTCGTGGCCGCCTCCTTCGTCTCCACCCTCGGCCGGGGCGGCGTCGCCACCCGCGAGCAGTTCGAGAAGCTCGGCGTCCCCACCTACGTCTCCCCGTCCGACTGCGCAGGGAAGGACAACTCCGGCGGTGGCGACGGTGCCCGCGACAAGGCCCTCGGCATGGACGCCGTCTACGGCGAGGTGCGCGACCTGGCGGCCGTCTTCGGGGTGCGGGAACGCGGCGACGCCCTCGTGGACTCGCTGCGCCGGCGCATGCGGAAGGCCACCGCGGGCATCGACGCCTCCGACGTCACCCTCCTGTACTGGTTCGCCAACTCCGAGTCGCCCTACATGGCGGGCTGTTGCGGGGCGCCCGGCATCATCACCCGCTCCCTCGGCGCGCGGAACGTCTTCGACGACACGCACCAGGAATGGCCGCAGATCAACTGGGAGACCGTCGCCGACCGCGACCCCGACGTCCTCGTCATCGGGGACCTCACCCGCAGGTCGCAGACCGCCGAGTCGGCCGCGAAGAAGATCGCCTTCCTCGAGTCCAACCCGGCCACGAAGAACATGGACGCGGTCCGGCACAAGCGGTACGTGCTGCTCAGCGGGCAGGCCATGAACCCGACCATCCGCACGGTCGAGGGCGTCGAACGGGTCGCCGCGGGCCTGCGCCGGTTCGGGCTGGTGAAGTGACCGCCCGGGACCCGCTGCCGGAGACCGGGGGCCGCCCGGCGGCCGTCTCCCTGCCCCGCCGCGGTACCGGGCTCGCGCTCGGCGCGGCCGGAGCGGTCGCACTCGTCGCCTCCCTCGCCGTGGCCATCACCATCGGCCCCGCCGACATACGCGTCGGGGACGTGTGGTCCGTGGTGGCCGCCCACCTCGGCCTGGGCAGCTCGGAGCTGACGCCGATCCGGGACGGCATCGTCTGGCAGCTGCGGCTGCCGCGCACCCTGCTCGCGGCCGTGTGCGGGGCCGGACTCGCCGTGTGCGGGGCGGTGATGCAGTCGCTGCTGCGCAACCCGCTGGCCGACCCGTTCGTGCTCGGGGTCTCCTCGGGCGCCTCCACCGGCGCGGTCGCCGTGGTCGTGCTGGGCGCGGGCGGCGGAGCGGTCTCCGTCTCCGCGGGCGCCTTCCTCGGGGCCCTGGTCTCCTTCGCGCTGGTGCTGCTGCTCAGCCACACCCTGGGCGGCACCACCGACCGGGTGGTCCTCGCCGGGGTCGCCGCCATGCAGCTGTTCTCCGCGCTCACCTCCTTCATCGTGATGACCTCCGCCGACGCGGAGACGACCCGGGGCGTGCTGTTCTGGCTCCTCGGCTCCCTCGGCGGCGTGGGCTGGACCGACGTGTGGCTGTGCCTGGCCGCGCTGGCCGTGGCCCTGGTGGTGTGCCTCGCCCACGCCCGCACCCTCGACGCCTTCGCCTTCGGGCAGGAGGCGGCGGCCGCGCTGGGCGTGTCCGTGGCCCGCACCCGTCTGGTGCTGCTGTGCGTCACGGCCCTGCTCACCGCGGCGCTGGTCAGCTCGGCCGGGGCGATCGGCTTCGTCGGCCTGGTCCTGCCGCACGCGGCCCGCGCGCTGTCCGGGCCCGGGCACGCCCGGCTGCTGCCCGTCACGGCACTGGCCGGCGCGGTCTTCCTGGTGTGGGTCGACACGCTGGCCCGGACGGTGCTGGAGCCGCGGGAGGTGCCGGTGGGTGTGGTGACCTCGCTCATCGGGGTGCCGGCGTTCGTGGCCGTGCTGTACCGGACGAGGCGGACGCGGTGAGCGGGGAGCGGACAGCGGCGGACGCCGGGGGCCGGCCGCCCGGGCGAACCGGCCGGGGTGCCGGGGGGTCGGGGGCGGAGGGGGCCGGCGGCGATGGCGGCGGGCTGAGGGCCGGCCGGGATGCGGGCGGCGATGGCGGTGGGTTGCGGACCGGCCGGGATGCGGGCGGGTCGCGGACCGAGCGGGATGCCCGTGGGTCGCGGGCCGGCCGGGGGACCGGTGGGTCGCGGGCCGACCGGGGTGTCGGCGGAACGGCGGCCGTCCGGGGGACCGGTGGGTTGCGGGCCGAGCGGGTCGGGCGGCTTGCCGGCGGGCGGCTCGTCCTCGACGGTGTCGTCCTCGCGCCGGAACCCGGTTCCACCCTCGGCGTCCTCGGCCCCAACGGCTCGGGCAAGTCCACGCTTCTGCGGTTGCTGGCCGGACTGCTCACGCCGACCGCCGGGGTCGTCACCCTCGACGGCACGCCGCTGGACGACCTGCCCCGGCGCACGGTCGCCCGCCGCCTCGCCGTCGTGGCCCAGCAGTCGGACACCCAGACCGAGCTGACCGTCCAGGACGTCGTACGGCTCGGCCGCATCCCGCACCGGCGGCCCTGGACGCCCGCCTCGGCGGAGGACGAGCGAGCCGTGCGGGACGCCCTGGAACGCACCGGCCTCGCCGACCGCGCGGGCCGGCTCTGGCACACCCTGTCGGGCGGTGAACGCCAGCGCGTGCAGATCGCCCGCGCGCTCGCCCAGGAACCCCGCGAGCTCCTCCTGGACGAGCCCACCAACCACCTCGACATCCACCACCAGCTCGACCTGCTCGCCCTGGTCAACCGGCTGCCGGTCACCACCGTCGTCGCCCTGCACGACCTCAACCTCGCGGCGATGTACTGCGACCGGGTCGTCGTGCTGTGCGCGGGGCGGGTCGTCGCGGGCGGCACACCGGCGGACGTCCTCACGGAGGAGCTCATCGCCGAGGTGTACGGGGTGCGGGCCCGCGTCCAGGCGGACGGGCCCGACGGGGTGCCCCACGTGCGGTACCTGGGCACGCTGCACTGAGCGGCGTCCCGCTCGTGCGGCGTCCTGCCGGCGCGGCGTCCCGTCCATGCGGCGCGGCGCGGCGCCACCAAGGCACCGCCGCCCCCAGGCACCGCCGCCCGGCCGTGACCCGAAAGCAGCGCGCATGACTGCGCGTCCCGGCCCGTCCGCCTACGCTCGCCTCGTGCTGCGCATCATCGACGCCCGTACCGGAGAGCCGGCCGACGCCGCCCCGGCCCGCCGGGGACTGACGAGGGTCGAGGCCCACGTGCCCGGCTCGGACACCACGGACCTGAGGGTGCTGCTCGTCGCCGACCTCCTCGTCCGGGCCCTGGAGATCGGCGGCACGCCGGTGTGGGCCCTGCTGCCGGGCGGCGGGCATCGCCGGGCGGAGCTGCGGGCCCGGGCCACGGCACTCGGCATCCACCCCTTCGAGGACGGTCCGGACGCCGGAGCGGGCCTCGGGCGGGCCCAGGCCGTGCATGTCGCGGCCGAGGGCGGCCCCGCACCGGACGGGATCCGCATCGCCGTCGCACCGGTACGGCCCGATCCGCCCGATGTCGCGGACCCCGCCGACCCCGCCGTCCTGCGTCTGGCCCTGCTCGCCCGGCACCACAGCGCCGGCGTCCGGCTGGAGGCGGCCGCACTGCACGAGGCCGGCGCCACCCTCGCCCGCTGGCGCTCCGCGGTCGCGCGGTGGGCCCGCCACCCGTCGCGGCCGGTCCCCGACGACGTGCGGACACGACTGCGCGACGCCTGGGAGGACGACCTGGACCTGCCCGGGGTACTCGGCGTCCTGCGCCGCGTGGAGCACGACCCGGACCTGCCGGACGGGGCCCGCTTCGAGACCTACGCCTACGCCGACCGCCTCCTCGGCCTCGACCTCACCCGCGACCTGGGAACCTCCTCATGATCGAACGCACCGGCGCCGGCCCCCTGCGCCGCCTGGTCGTGCTGCGGCACGCCAAGTCCGCCTGGCCCGTGGACGTCGCCGACCACGAGCGCCCGCTCGCCCCCCGCGGCCGCCGCGACGCCCCCGCGGCCGGCCGGGCCCTGGCCGCGGCCGACTGCCTGCCGGACCTCGCCCTGTGCTCCACCGCCGTCCGCGCCCGCCGCACCTGGGAGCTGGCCTCCGCCGAGTGGGGCACGCCCCCGCCGGTCCGCCACGACCGGCGCCTGTACGCCGCCGGCCCCGCGGGCCTGCTGACCGTCGTGCGCGAGACGCCCGCCGAGGTGGAGACCCTGCTGCTGATCGGCCACAACCCGGGCCTGGAGGAACTCGTCCTGGCCCTGGCGGGCGACGGCCTCGACGACACCCTGGAACGGGTCCGCACCAAGTTCCCCACCGCGGCGATCGCCGTCCTGTCCTGGCGCGGCACCGCCTGGCGGGACCTCGCACCCGGCGCCGCGCTGCTGACGTCCGTGACCGTGCCCCGGGGCGCGAAGAAGTAGCCACGGGCCCGCGCATAGGCTGGCCCGATGCAGGACGAATACCGCACGGTCGCCCGCGCGGGCGTGCACGAGACCGAGGTCAACCGCTCCCGCTTCCGGTGCGCCCTCGCCCCGGCTGCCACCGAGCAGGAGGCCCAGGAGTTCATCGCCGCGGTCCGCCGCGAGCACGCCGACGCCAACCACAACTGCTGGGCCTACGTCATCGGCGCCGACGCCTCGGTCCAGAAGGCGAGCGACGACGGCGAACCCGGCGGCACCGCGGGCGTCCCCATGCTCCAGATGCTGCTGCGCCGCGACATGCGGTACGTCGTCGCCGTCGTCACCCGCTACTTCGGCGGGGTCAAGCTCGGTGCGGGCGGTCTCATCCGGGCGTACGGCGGGGCGGTCGGCGAGGCCCTGGACGCGGTCGGCACCCGCACCCGCCGCAGGTTCCGCCTCGGCACGGTCACCGTGGACCACCAGCGGGCCGGGAAATTGGAGAACGAGCTGCGCGCGACCGGACGCGAGGTGCGGGACGTGCGCTACGGCGAGGAGGTCACCCTCGACATCGCCCTCCCGGACGCGGACGTCGAGCCCTTCCGGGCCTGGCTGGCCGACGTGACATCCGGAACGGCCCGCTTCACCCCGGGCGGGGAGGCGTACGGGGACGCCTGACGTTCCGGATCGAATCGGTCATAACGTCTGCTTTCGTGGCGGGAGATGACGGTCGATACGGGAGTAACCCCCCGTGCTGTCGGGGTCGGCGGTTAGTCTCGGGGGATCATGCGACTGCTGCACACCTCCGACTGGCACCTCGGCCGGGCGTTCCACCGGGTGAACATGCTCGGGGCCCAGGCCGACTTCATCGCCCACCTCGTCACGACCGTGCGGGAGCGGGCCGTGGACGCGGTGCTGGTGTCGGGAGACGTGTACGACCGGGCGGTGCCGCCGCTCGCCGCGGTCGAGCTGTTCGACGACGCCCTGCACCGTCTCGCGGACCTCGGTGTGCCCACCGTGATGATCTCCGGGAACCACGACTCGGCCCGTCGGCTGGGCGTCGGCGCGGGCCTGATCGGGCGGGCCGGCATCCACCTGCGGACCGAGCCGTCGGCGGCCGGCACCCCGGTGGTGCTGTCCGACGCCCACGGCGACGTCGCCTTCTACGGGCTGCCCTATCTCGAACCGGCCCTGGTGAAGGACGAGTTCGGGGTGGAGAAGGCCGGTCACGAGGCCGTGCTCGCCGCCGCCATGGACCGGGTGCGCGCCGACCTCGCCGCCCGCGCCCCGGGCACCCGTTCCGTCGTCCTCGCGCACGCCTTCGTCACCGGCGGCGAACCCAGCGACAGCGAGCGGGACATCACCGTCGGCGGCGTCGCCGCCGTCCCCGCCGGCGTCTTCGACGGGGTCGACTACGTGGCGCTCGGGCACCTGCACGGCTGCCAGACCCTCTCCGAGCGCGTCCGCTACTCCGGTTCCCCGCTGCCCTACTCCTTCTCCGAGGCGGCGCACCGCAAGAGCATGTGGCTCGTCGACCTCGCCGCCGACGGCGCGGTGACCGCCGAGCGTGTCGACTGCCCGGTGCCGCGCCCCCTGGCCCGGATCCGGGGCACCCTGGAGGACCTCCTCGCCGACCCGGAGCTGGACCGGCACGAGCAGGCGTGGGTCGAGGCGACCCTCACCGACCCGATCCGCCCCGCCGACCCGATGGCCCGGCTCGCCGCGCGCTTCCCGCACACCCTCAGCCTCGTCTTCGACCCCGACCGGACGGAGGACGAGTCGGAGGTGTCGTACGCCCGCCGTCTCGCCGGGCGCAGCGACCAGCAGATCGCCGAGGATTTCGTCGCCCATGTGCGCGGCGCCGGACCCGACCCCCACGAACAGGGTGTGCTGCGCGACGCCTTCGACGCGGTGCGCTCCGACGAGGCCGTGCGGGAGGTGGCCCGGTGAGGCTCCACCGGCTCGCGGTCACCGCCTTCGGGCCCTTCGGGGGCACCCAGACCGTCGACTTCGACGCCCTGTCGGCGGCCGGGCTGTTCCTGCTGCACGGGCCGACCGGCGCGGGCAAGACGTCCGTCCTGGACGCCGTGTGCTACGCCCTGTACGGCTCGGTCCCCGGTGCCCGGCAGGGCGGCGGGCCGGGAACCACCCTGCGCAGCGACCACGCCGCGCCCGCCACCCGCACCGAGGTCAGCCTCGAACTGACCGTCGCCGGACGCCGCCTGGAGATCACCCGCCAGCCGCCGTGGGAGCGCCCCAAGAAGCGCGGCACGGGCACGACGGTGGACAAGGCCCAGACCTGGCTGCGCGAGTACGACGCCACGGCCGGGAGCTGGAAGGACCTCAGCCGCTCCCACCAGGAGATCGGCGAGGAGATCACCCAGCTGCTCGGCATGAGCCGCGAGCAGTTCTGCCAGGTCGTGCTGCTGCCCCAGGGCGACTTCGCGCGGTTCCTGCGCGCCGACGCCGAGGCCCGCGGCAAGCTGCTGGGCCGCCTCTTCGACACCCGCCGCTTCGCCGACGTGGAGAAGCGCCTGGCCGAACGCCGCCGGGTCACCGAGACCCGGGTCCGTGAGGGCGACGCCGCCCTGCTCGCCGACGCCCACCGTATGCAGCAGGCCGCGGGCGAGGCCATGGAGCTGCCGGAGCTGGCCCCCGGAGAACCCGGACTCGCCGAGGCCGTGCTGAGCGCGGCGGCCGTCGCCCGCAGCACCGCCCGGGAGCAGCTCGCGGTCGCCGCGTGCCGGCTCACCGCCGCCGAGTCCGCGCAGGCCACCGCCGCCCGCACCCTGGACGACGTACGCGAACTGGCCCGCCTCCAGCGGCGGTTCGCCGAGGCCCGCGAGAAGGCGGCGCGTCTGGAGGAGGGCGCCGGGGCGTACCGGGAGGCACAGGCGCTGATGGAGCGGGCCCGCAAGGCCGAGGCGGTCGCGCCCGCCCTGGAGCTGCGGGAAGCCGCCGAGGCCGAACACCGCCGGGCCGCCGGCGCCGAGGCGCGGGCGCGTGCCCGGCTGCCCGAGAGGTTCGCGGACGCGGGCGCGGCCGGGCTCGCCGCGGCCGCGCGCCGCGCCGCCGAGGAACTGGGCGGGCTGGACTCCGCCCGCCGCGCCGAGCGGCGCCTGGCCGAACTCCTCGACGAGCGCACCGGCCTGGACCGCCAGGAGCGCGCCGACGCCGAACTTCTCCAGGAGGCCGAGGCCTGGCTCGACGGCTGGGAGGAGACCCGCACCGCCCTCCAGGAGCGGGTCGACTCCGCGCAGCGCGCCGCCGCCCTCGCCGAACAGCTCGCCGTGCGGCGCGAACCCGCGCGGCAGCGCCTGAAGGCGGCCCGGCTGCGCGACCAGCTCGCCGAGGACACCGACCGGACCGTCGAGCAGGCGCGCTCCGCACGGGAGGAGGCGCTGGGCGCCCAGCAGCACTGGCTCGACCTCAAGGAACAGCGCCTGACCGGCATCGCCGCCGAGCTGGCCGCCCAGCTCGCCGACGGTGAGCCCTGCGCCGTCTGCGGCGCCACCGAGCACCCCGCCCCCGCGCGCAAGGTCGCCGGGCACGTCGACCGCGAGGCGGAGGAGCGGGCGCTCGCCGCCTACCGAGAGGCCGACGCCCGGCGCGCCGAACACGAGCAGCGCCTCGGTGCCGTGCGCGAGGCACTGGCCGCCGCCACCGCCGAGGCCGGTGACACCCCCACCGGGCAGCTCGCCCGTGAGGCCGGGGAACTGGAGGAGCAGTACGCGCAGGCCCGTGGCGCCGCCGCCGGGCTGCACGCCGCGCAGGAGCGGCTGCGGCAGGCCGGGCAGGAGCACGAACGCCGCCTCGCCGCCCGGCAGGAGGCCGCCGTGCGCAGTGCCGCCCGGGTCGGTCACCGGGAGCGGCTCGACCGTGAACGCGCCGCCCTCCAGGAGGAACTGGACCGGGCGCGAGGCGCCCTGGACAGCGTCGCCGCGCGGGCCGCGCAGCTGGAGCGGCGGACGACGCTGCTCACGGACGCCGCCGACGCCGCCCGCGCCGCCGAGGACACCGCCCAGCGACTCAAGGACGCCGACGCCCGGCTCGCCGACGCCGCCTTCCGCGCCGGCTTCGAGACGCCGCAGGCCGCGGCCGACGCCCTCCTGGACGCGGCCGCCCACCGCGAACTGCAGCGCCGGCTCGACGCCTGGCAGACCGAGGAGGCCGCCGTACGGGCCGTCCTCTCCGAGGCCGACACGGTCGCGGCGGCGCAGGAGCCGCCGGCCGACGTCGAGTCGGCGCACCAGGCCGCCGACCTGGCCACCGGGCGGCTGCGCGACGCCGCCTCCGCCCACGACGCGGCCGTCCGGCGCTGCGCCGAACTGGACCGGCTCTCCGCCCGGGCGGCCGAAGCCGTGCGGCGGCTGGCACCCCTGCGCGAGGAGCACGACCGGGTCGCCCGCATGGCGGGGCTCACCGCCGGGACCGCCGCGGACAACGAACGCCGGATGCGCCTGGAGTCCTACGTCCTGGCCGCCCGGCTGGAACAGGTCGCCGCGGCGGCGACCGTGCGGCTGCGCCGCATGTCGTCCGGCCGCTACACCCTCGTCCACTCCGACGACCGGACCGGACGCGGCCGCAGCGGCCTCGGACTGCACGTGGTCGACGCCTGGACGGGCCGCGAACGGGACACGGCGACGCTGTCGGGCGGCGAGACGTTCTTCGCCTCCCTCGCGCTCGCCCTCGGCCTCGCGGACGTCGTCACGGACGAGGCGGGCGGGGTGCGGCTTGACACCCTCTTCATCGACGAGGGCTTCGGCAGTCTCGACGACCAGACCCTCGACGAGGTCCTCGACGTCCTCGACTCGCTGCGCGAACGGGACCGCAGCGTCGGCATCGTCAGCCACGTGCCCGACCTGCGGCGGCGGATCCACGCCCAGCTGGAGGTCGTCAAGGGGCGGTCGGGTTCGGTGCTGCGGCAGCGCGGCACCGGCTGAGTCAGCGGCCCAGGGGGCGCCGGGGCAGGGGCGAGGAGTACACGACGCTCGTCGTCACCGAACCCAGTGCCCCGATCCTCCCGGACACCTCCTCCAGGTGGCGCATCGACCGGGCCGTCACCTTGATGACGAAGCAGTCGTCGCCCGTGACGTGGTGCGCCTCCAGGATCTCCGGGGTGGCGGCGACGAGGTCGTGGAAGGGCTTGTAGTTGCCGGTCGGGTACCGCAGCCGCACGAACGCGAGGATCGGCAGCCCGAGCCGTTCGGGATCCACCACCGCCGCGTAGCCCTGGATGACCCCGGTCTCCTCCATCCGCCGCACCCGCTCGGTGACCGCGCTCGCGGACATGGAGACGGCGCGGGCCAGCTCGGCGAAACTGGCGCGGCCCTCGCGCTGGAGGACGTCGAGGATGCGCCAGTCGGTGGCGTCCGGGGAATACGCGGTCATTCCCGAGCAATAGCAGGGGAATCCCCGGCGGATCAAGCCGTACGCAGCGGATCGCTCCTTCAGGGCGCCGGTCCGCGGCCGTAGCTTTGTGGTCATGACCACCACCGTGAACTCCGTCCTGCGGGTCGCGCCCGCCACCCCGGCCGAGGCCGCCGCCCACTTCCGCGCCGGGCTCGCCTTCCACACCGACGTGTCGGACGTGGCCGCCGCGCTGGCGTCCGGCGGCGATCCCGGCTTCGTCCTCGTAGACTCCCGCTCCACCGAGGCCTGGGACCAGGGCCACGTCCCCGGCGCCCTGCACCTGCCGACCGCGCTCATGGCCGAGCAGGCGGGGCAGCTCCTCGACCGGTCCGTACCGGTCGTGACGTACTGCTGGGGTCCGGGCTGCGACGGTGCCGCGCGGGCGGCCCTCGCCCTCGCCGAACTCGGCTACCGGGTCAAGGAGATGCTCGGCGGCTTCGAGTACTGGGTGCGCGAGGGCTTCGCGTTCGAGACCGCCCGGGGCCTCGAACGCCGGGACCCGGACCCGCTGACGGCTCCCCTGGACACCGGCGCCTGCGGCTGCTGAACCCCCGTGCTTCCAACGTGAGTTGACCCTGTAGGTTCTTGCGCCATGGTGCGATACGCGGATCCGGGCGTCGTGGAGTGGGTGGAATCGGGCGGCGGGCCGCTGATAGCGGTGCCCGAGACGGTCCTGCCGTTCTGGGCGGGCGCCGACGGCGAGGAGACGGCCTCCGACTACGACCGGGCCTGCGAGGTGGACGGGCACGTCGGTCTGCTCCCGGTGGGCGACTCCACGGCCCTCGTGCTGGGCGACGAGCCCGCCGCGACCGCGTACCTGCCCGACCAGGCCGCCTTCGTCCGGTGGCGGGCCGGCGACTCCGAAGCCGGCCTGCTGGCGGGTGTGCCCTCGGCCATGGCGACCGCGGAGTGGGGGCCGGAGGTGCTGTGGGAAGTGCCCGGCACCGTCCTGCTGTTCGACGCGGCCTGGCCCGGCACGGCCCCGGCCGGAACGGAGCAGATCCGGGTCGCCCTGGAGCCCGGCCGCTACGCGGTCCGCGCGGCGCAGGCCCAGCCGGGCCCCGAGACCTGGCTGGGCCTGGTCCAGCTCCGCCTGCTGGCGCCGCGCCGGACGACACCACACCAGTAGTGCTCGGTCAGGTTCCGGTGGGGGATGCCCGGCGACCCCGCCCGCCCCACCGCCCGCCTCATCGCCCGGCTCGGCGACCGACGAGGCGGGCTGGATCACCGGCGAGGTCATCCACTCCGACGGCGGCTTCCCGCGCTGATCACAGGGCGGACAGCTCGTCCACCAGGTCGTCCAGCCCCAGCGAGCCCTGCGACAGCGCCGCCATGTGCCACGCCTTCGCGTCGAAGGCGTCCCCGTGGCGCTTGCGGGCGTTCTCGCGGCCCAGCAGCCAGGCCCGCTCGCCCAGCTTGTAGCCGATGGCCTGGCCCGGCATCGACAGGTAGCGGGTCAGCTCGCTCTCCACGAAGTCCGACGGCCGGCTGCTGTGCGCGCCGAAGAACTCCTGCGCCAGCGCGGGCGTCCAGCGCTCGCCGGGGTGGAAGGGCGAGTCGCCGGGGATCGTCAGCTCCAGGTGCATGCCGATGTCGATGATCACGCGCACGGCCCGCATCATCTGGGCGTCCAGGTAGCCGAGCCGTCGCTCGGGGTCCGTCAGGAAGCCCAGCTCGTCCATCAGCCGCTCCGCGTACAGGGCCCAGCCCTCGGCGTTGGCGCTCACCATGCCGACGCTCGCCTGGTAGCGGGAGAGGTCCTGCGCCACGTGCTTCCACTGGGCCAGCTGGAGATGGTGGCCGGGCACGCCCTCGTGGTACCAGGTCGACACCAGGTCGTAGACCGGGAAGCGGTCCTTGCCCATGGTGGGCAGCCAGGTGCAACCCGGGCGGGAGAAGTCGTCCGACGGGGGCGTGTAGTACGGGGCCGCCGCGCTGCCGGGAGGCGCGATGCGCGACTCGACCCGGCGCACCCGCTCGGCCAGGTCGAAGTGGGTGCCGTCGAGCGCGTCCATCGCCTCGTCCATCAGACCCTGCAGCCAGTCGCGCACCTCGTCGACGCCCTCGATGTGCGTCCCGTGCTCGTCGAGGTGCGCCAGCGCCACCCACGGCGTGGCCGCGCCCGGCAGGATCTTCTCGGCCTCCGTCTTCATCTCGGCCAGGAGACGGTGGTACTCGGACCAGCCGTAGGCGTAAGCCTCGTCCAGGTCGAGGTCCGTGCCGTTGAAGTGGCGGACCCAGAGGGCGTACCGCTCCCGGCCCACCACGTCCGGCGCGCCCTCGATCGCCGGCGCGTACACGTCCCGCATCCAGTCGCGCAGCCGCACCACGGCCTCGGTGGCCCCACGGGCCGCCGTGTCCAGCTCCGTGCGCAGCGACTCGGGGCCGGCGGCCGCGTACTGCTCGAACCAGCCGTGTCCCCGGCCGTCCGCGTCGGCCCACTCGCCGAGCTGCTCCACGAACGTGGCCGTGGCGCGGGGGCCGGCGTACAGCTTCCGCTCCAGGCCTTGCGCCAGGGACTCCCGGTAGCCCTCCAGGGCGGCCGGGACCGCGCGCAGCCGCTCGGAGATCGCCGCCCAGTCCTGCTCCGACCGCGCCGGCGTCACGGTGAACACCTGGCGCACCGCGTGCGCGACCGAGCTCAGGTTGCTGACCGAGCGCAGGCTCTCGTCGGCCTCGTGCACGGCCAGTTCGGCGGTGAGCCGCTCGCGCAGCAGCCGGGCGCAGCGCCGCTCGATGTCGCTGTCCGCGCCGGGCCGCCGCTCCGCCTCGTCCAGCCGGGCCAGCGTCCGGCGTGCCAGCTCCGCGAGCGCCTCCTGGCCCGCAGGGGAGGTGTCGGGCAGCTTGCCGGAACTCTCGGAGACGCCGAGGAAGGTGCCGGTGATCGGGTCGAGGGCGACGAGCTCGTCGACATAGGCGTCGGCGACCTCACGGGGCAGCGGGCTCTTGATCTCAGACATGCGGCCATCCTCGTACGGGGGACCGCGCACGTCACGCGGATTGAGCCGAGGGCGAAGGCGGCAGCAGCGGCCCGCACTCCCACTGCTGGAAGATCAGCCGGGTCTCCACCCGGGCGACCTCCCGCCGCGCCGTGAACTCGTCCAGCACGAGCCGCTGCAGATCCGCCATGTCGGCGACCGCGACGTGGACCAGGTAGTCGTCCGGCCCGGTCAGGTGGAAGACCGTGCGCGACTCGGGCAGCGCCCGGATCCGCTCCACGAACGGCCCGACCAGCTCCCGCCGGTGCGGCCTGACCTGCACCGAGAGCAGCGCCTCCAGGCCGCGCCCCAGCTTGGCCGGATCCAGCTCCAGCCGGTGCCCGAGGATCACGCCCGAGCGGCGCAGCCGGGCCACCCGGTCCAGGCACGTCGACGGCGCCACCCCGACCTGCGCGGCGAGATCCCGGTAGGTCGCCCGGGCGTCGTTCTGCAGCAGCCGCAGCAGATGGAGATCCACCGGGTCCAGTACGACAGAGTCCGCCATGCGCCGAACGTAGCACGGGGTTCACCGCCGCAGACCCGGCCGGTGTTCACCCTTCGGTCATGGACACAGCGAGCATGGGCGCCCACGACGACGTACCCACCGCACCGCGAGCACTCGCCACCGAGGCCGTGCACGCCGGGCGGGACGACCTGGCCCGGCAAGGGCTGCACGCCCCGCCGATCGACCTGTCCACCACCTACCCGTCCTACGACAGCCGCGGTGAGGCGGCCCGTATCGACGCGTTCGCCGCGACCGGTGCCGAGCCGGACGGCCCGCCGGTGTACGGGCGGCTGGGCAATCCGACCGTCGCCCGCTTCGAGACCGCCCTGGCCCGTCTGGAGGGCACCGAGGCGGCGGTCGCCTTCGCCAGCGGCATGGCCGCGCTGAGCGCCGTCCTGCTGGTGCGCGGCTCGATGGGCCTGCGCCACGTGGTCGCCGTGCGCCCCCTGTACGGCTGCAGCGACCACCTGCTGACCGCCGGGCTGCTGGGCTCGGAGGTGACCTGGACCGACCCGGCCGGGGTCGCCGACGCGCTGCGCCCGGACACCGGCCTGGTCCTGGTGGAGTCCCCGGCCAACCCCACCCTCGCCGAGGTGGACCTGCGGGCGGTGGCGCACGCCTGCGGCTCGGTGCCGCTGCTGGTCGACAACACCTTCGCCACCCCGGTCCTCCAGCGCCCGGCCGGGCAGGGGGCGCGGCTGGTGCTGCACAGCGCCACCAAGTACCTCGGCGGGCACGGGGACGTGCTGGCCGGCGTGGTCGCCTGCGACGAGGAGTTCGCGGGCCGGCTGCGCCAGGTGCGCTTCGCGACCGGCGGCGTCCTGCACCCGCTGGCCGGCTATTTGCTGCTGCGGGGCCTGTCCACCCTGCCCGTCCGGGTGCGGGCCGCGTCCGCCACGGCGGCCGAGCTCGCCCGGCGCCTGGCCGCCGACCCGCGCGTGGGCCGCGTGCACTACCCGCGCATCGGCGGCGCCATGGTCGCTTTCGAGGTCCACGGCGACCCCCACGAGGTCATCACCGGGGTCCGCCTCGTCACCCCGGCGGTCAGCCTCGGCAGCGTCGACACCCTCATCCAGCACCCGGCGTCCATCAGCCACCGCATCGTGGACGCGGAGGACCGCAGGGGAGCGGGGGTCAGCGACCGTCTGCTGCGCCTGTCGGTGGGGCTGGAGGACGTGGAGGACCTCTGGTCGGATCTCGACCAGGCCCTGAAGCGCCTCGAGACGGGTGCGGGGAACGGCGCGACCGGCCACCGCGCCTCCGCACCCGCCCACTGAAGCACGCCCCTACGGTGCGGAGGCGCTCCCCAGTTCCTCCGCACCGGCCGGCACCGCGGACTCCTCCAGCCGCGCCGTGATGACCAGCGTCCCTTCCTCGACCTGGTAGTCGAGCGGCAGCCCGAGCCCCCGCATCGCGGCGACCATCCCCGTGTTGGACGCCTGTGTCACGGCGTACACGCTGGCGCACCCCGCCTCGACGGCCATGGTCACGAGCCGCGCGAGCAACTGTGCGCCCACACCACGCCGTTGCCACGCGTCCTCCACCAGCAGCGCGACTTCCGTCTCGTCGCCGTCCCACAGGAGGTGGCCGAGCCCGACGATCCGCCCGGACGCGGTCTGCACGGCGAGCGTGCGGCCGAAGCGCGGGCTCAGCAGGTGGTTCAGATACCGGTCCGCGTCCCCGACCGGCCCGTGGTAGCGCAGCTTCAGCGTTCGCGGCGAGCACCGCTCGTGCATCGCCCGGGCCGCCTCCAGGTCCCGGGTGTCGGCCCGCCGGACGGTGATGTCGCTGCCCTCGGCGAGGGTCAGCACGTCCCGGCCGCGCGGGAGGCGCGGCCCGAGCCGGGCGTCCAGTTCGACCAGGGCCCTGGCCCGGGCGAACTCGGTCGGGGTGAACGGCAGATAGGGCCGCTCCACGATGATCGCTCCGCCCTCGGGGGCGCGCAGCCGCATCACCGTCTCGTCGAGGGCGCCCTCCACCCCGAGGCCGCCGGGGATCCGCTCGCCGCCGACCGGTGCGGGCAGCGACCGGATGGTGCACCTGCCCAGCAACTGGCGCAGCGCCAGAGGTAGTTCCGCAGCGTCCAGGGCGGTGCGGGCGGCCAGGGAGAGGACCCGGGTCGGCGCGTCCACCAGGTCGTGCGCGTCGGCCCGCTCGATCCAGGTGTCGCTGCCGCCGGCCGACGAGACCGCCGTGGTGATCACGGCGGCCGGCAGCTCGCCCGGGGCCCGCAGCAGGAACTCGTCCACCGTGCCCTCGGCCAGCGGATGCGTCTGCAGGCTGAGGATGTCGACGCGGTGTCCGGCCAGGGCCGCGCACAGCGCGGCCAGCGAGCCGGGTTCGTCCTTCACCGTGGTCCGCATCCGCCACAGGGTGTTCGCCCCCGGCACCGGCTGCGGTGCCGGGGACTCGGTATCACTCGCCGGCGGCGCGTGGTCGTGTCGCCGTGTTCGCCGGGCCCGGAACGCCTCGGCGAGCCGCTGCCACGGCGTGGCGGCACGGCGGTCGTCGTTCGGGTGCGGCACCTGGGTCACTTCTCGCGTCATGCACCCACTGTGACGGAATGGTGTTGCGCGATCGAGAACGCTTTGTGACCAGAGGGTAAAGGGCCCAGTTTCCCCCCTTTGTCGACCCTTCAAACGTTGCGCTCCGTGCCTACTGCCCGACCCGGCCCGGCTGCAGGACCTTCGTGTAGAGCACGGTGCCGTCCTGCTCGCGCAGACGCACCGTCAGCTCCCCGCTGCCGCCGTCGATGTCGACCTCGCCGAAGAACTGGTAGCCGCCGGCCGGTGAGACGTTGGCCGTGGTGGGGGCCTTCACGAAGACGCGTTCCGGACCGAAGGTGCCGTCCAGGGCACTGGCCGGGAAGGCACCGGCGTTGAGCGGCCCCGAGACGAACTCCCAGAACGGCTCGAAGTCGGTGAAGGCGGCCCTGGACGGCTGGTAGTGCTGCGCCGAGGTGTGGTGCACGTCGGCGGTCAGCCACACCGTGCCCGTGATCCGCCGGTGCTTGACGAACCGCAGCAGCTCGGCGATCTGCAGCTCACGGCCCAGCGGCTTGCCGGGGTCGCCCTGGGCGACGGCCTCGAAGTTCGGCCTGCCGTCACCGGTGTCCGGGACGACCAGGCCGATGGGCATGTCGGAGGCGATCACCTTCCACACCGCCCGCGAGCGGGACAGCTCCCGCTTGAGCCACTCCAGCTGCTCGCGTCCGAGGATGCCCTGCGGGTCGGCCGGCTGGTCGTCGGGGGAGTTGGCGTTGCGGTAGGTGCGCATGTCCAGGACGAAGACGTCCAGCAGCGGGCCGTGGTGCTGCACCCGGTAGACCCGGCCGTCGGGGCGGCGCAGCGTGGAGATCGGGAAGTACTCCGAGAACGCCCGGCGGGCCCGGGCGGCGAGGACGTCGACGCGCTTCTCGGTGTAGCGGGTGTCGGTGAGGATCTCGCCGGGGTACCAGTTGTTGGTGACCTCGTGGTCGTCCCACTGGACGATGGAGGGCACCCGGGCGTTGAAGGCGCGCAGGTTCTCGTCGAGCAGGTTGTAGCGGAAGTTGCCGCGGAACTCCCCGAGCGTCTCGGCGACCTTCGCCTTCTCCTCGGTGGTGACGTTCCGCCAGGTGCGGCCGTCGGGCAGGGCGACGGTCCCGGTGATCGGGCCGTCGGCGTAGATGTTGTCGCCGCTGCACAGGAAGAAGTCGGGGTCCAGGGCGGCCATCGCGTTGTAGATCGTGTAGCCGCCGAACTCCGGATTGATGCCCCAGCCCTGCCCGGCCAGGTCGCCGGACCAGACGAAGCGCACGCCGTCACGGCGCTTCACGGAGGCCGTGCGGAAGGTGCCGGTGACCGGCTCGCCGGTGCGGCGGGGGTCGTCCGGGTCGGCGAGCAGCACGCGGTAGTGGATCTGCTCGCCGGGCGGCAGACCGCGCAGCCGGGTCGTGCCCGTGAAGTCCGTGCCGGAGCCCAGCAGCGGGCCGTGCCATCTGCGCGGGTTGCGGAACGACTCGGTGGCCGACGTCTCGACGATCATGCGGGCCGGCCGGTCGGAGCGCACCCACACGAGCCCGGAGTCGCAGGTCACGTCGCCTGCCTGGACGCCCCACGCCGCGTTCGGGCGGCCCGAGCGCGCGAAGGCCGGCGCCGCGCCGAGCGCGGTGGGCAGGGACAGGGCCGCCGACGCGGCGAGGGAGCCGCGCAGGACGCTACGGCGCCCGGGGAAGGGACGGTGGGACATGGATACGCCTCCAGGGACGGGATCCGGCCAGTGTGCAGAGCCACACCTACTGGCACGCCGCAGCGCGCACACGAACCCCAAGTGAACAACCGGCCGCGGGGCGGGGGAACCCATGGGCGCGCCGCCCCGCGGCCGGTGGCCGCCCGTGCCGTCAGCCGGTGGCCGCCCGCGCCATCAGCCGTACGCCCTCGGCGATCCGGGCGGGCGGCAGGTGCGCGTAGCCCAGCACGAGCCGTACCTCCTTCGCCCCGGCGTCCCGGTCCGGGGCGTGGGCGCAGTCCGACAGGGGGCGGACCGCCACTCCGTCCGCCGCCACGCGTGCGAGGAACCGCTCCTCGGGGCCGTACCGCTCCGGCAGCGTGGCGATGACGTGCAGTCCCGCGGCGATCCCGGACACCCGGGAGCCGGGGAAGTCCGCCTCCAGGGCAGCGACCAGCGCGTCGCGCCGCTCGCGGTAGGCGCGCTGGCAGCGTCGGAGCTGGCGGTCGTAGTCGCCGCGCTCCAGGAAGTGCGCGAACAGCGCCTGGTCGAGGGCCGGGTGGCCGAGGTCCATGGTGCGCTTGCGTTCGACGACGTCGTCCGTCCAGGACTCCGGCACCAGCAGCCAGCCCAGCCGCAGTCCCGGGGCGAGCGACTTGCTCACCGAGCCCGTGTAGGCGACGTGGTCCGGTCCCAGGCCCTGGAGGGCGCCGACGGGGGCGCGGTCGTAGCGGAAGTCGCCGTCGTAGTCGTCCTCCAGGACGAGACCGTCCACGGCCCGCGCCCAGTCCAGCAGCGCGGCACGGCGGCCGGCCGAGTAGGCGATGCCGGTGGGGAACTGGTGGGCCGGCGTCGTCACCACGGCCCGCACGCCCGATGCCCGCAACCGCTCCGGGACGATGCCCTCGCCGTCCACGGGCACGGGCACGGCGGTGACCCCGGCCGCTCCGTACAGCGCGTCGTGCTGAGGGCTGCCGGGGTCCTCGACCCCGACCGTGCGCATCCCGCGCGCGTGCATCGCGAAACCGAGCAGGGTCGTCGCCTGGGCTACCCCGGAGACCACCACGATCCGCTCCGGGTCGGCGACCACGCCCCGCCGCCGGGCGAGCAGTTCGGCCAGCGCGGTGCGCAGCCGGGGCAGTCCCCGCGGATCGGGGTAGCCCAGCTCGCGGTGCGGCAGTTCCGCGAGCACCCCGCGCTGTGCGGCCGCCCACGCCGAGCGCGGGAACAGCGCCAGGTCCGGCGTCCCGGGCACGAAGTCCGCGCGGGCGCCCGGCGTGCGCGGAGCGAGGTCGTGCGCACGCGGCGGCGCCGCACGTACGGCCGCCCCCACCCATGTCCCGGCGCCCCGGCCGCTGCGCAGGTAGCCCTCCGCCGTCAGTTGCTCGTACGCCTCCGTGACGAGCCCCCGCGACACCCCCAGGTCCGCCGCCAGGTCACGGCTGGACGGCAGCCGGGTGCCCGGGGCCAGCCGGCCCGAGCGGACCGCCTCGCGCAGCGCCGCCTGAAGGGAGCGCCCACGCGTGCGTGCCGGAACGGCGACGGCGGGAAGCAGCAGCTCCCACGCGGCGGACGCGGCAACCGCGCCCGGTTCGCTCTGCGTCGGCCTCATGAGCAGAGACCTTAAGGGCTTTTGGGCGCGGGCGGCCGCCGCCCCGGTGTCAGCGGCTGCCGTCGAGCACCACCCGGGCCACCAGGGCCGGGTCGTCGTTCATCGGGACGTGACCGCAGCCGGGCAGGCGCACCAGCCGGGCCCGCGGGATGACGGTCTTGGCGCGCACGCCCTGGCGGGGGACGAGCAGCCGGTCCCGGTCGCCCCACGCCACGGTGACGGGCGGGCCCACGATGTCGTCGGTGAACCGCACGGTCCGGCCCGATCGGAGCGTCTCCGAGAAGCCCTGGGCACGGGCCAGCGCGAGCGTCTCGGCGACGACCGCCTCGGGTGAACGGCGGCCGGGCCGGGCGTAGATGGTGCTCGTCAGCACCGTCCGGCCGAGCGCGGGGCGCGCCAGCCGCTCGACCACGGGCGGCGGGATCCGCCGGGCGATCCGCCGCATCGCCGCCAGCACGGTGAAGGCGTAACGCCGTTCGGCGTCGTTCCAGAAGCCGGCGGGGGACAGGGCCGTGACCGAGCGGACCAGTCCCGTCCGGGCCAGGTCCAGGGCCAGCAGGCCGCCCAGCGAGTTGCCCGCCACGTGCGGCCGTTCGATCCGCAGCGCCGCGCAGAGCGCCACCAGCACGGCGTTCATCGTCGGCAGGTCGTGCGCCATGCCGTCCGGGAGCGCCGGCGACTCACCGCACCCCGGCAGGTCCACGGCGATGACGTCGCGTTCGGCCGCCAGCGCGGACAGCACCGGGTCCCACGCCTGCCGGTGGTGACCGATGCCGTGCAGCAGCAGGAGCGGTTCGCCGCCGCCCCGGCGCGTGTAGGCGAGGGTCACGGGCCGCTCGCCGCGCGCGGTGGCGACGTCGAAGGTGACGGTGGTGGGCATGCGGTGCTCCTCGTCTGGGCTCTCCGGCGGACGCTGTAGACAGCTTGTCAGCAAGTGCTACCGGTGGGTAGCCCCCGGAGCCCGCCGCCTTCACGGCCCCGACACGGCCCCCGGACACACGCAACGCGACCGGTCTGTCCGGGAAGGAGGGATTCCGCCTGGACAGGGCCACGGCCGTGGGCTGGGATGGGGCCGTGACCACCGAGACCGCCACCGACGTCTTCGAAGCCCACCGTCCCGTCCTGCTGGGCGTCGCCTACCGCATGCTGGGCCGCGTCGCCGACGCGGAGGACGTCGTCCAGGACGCCTGGCTGCGCTGGTCCGGCGCCGACCGCGCGGACGTGCGGGAACCGCGCGGCTATCTCGTCCGGATCACCACCCGCCTCGCCATCGACCGGCTGCGCCAGATCAAGTCCCGCGGCGAGACCTACGTCGGCCCCTGGCTGCCGGAGCCCTACGTCACGGACTTCGGCGCCACCGTGCCGGACACCGCGGAGCGGGCCGTGCTCGCCGACTCCGTCTCGTTCGCCGTCCTCGTCGTCCTGGAATCGCTGTCGCCGCTGGAGCGGGCGGTGTTCGTGCTGCGCGAGGCCTTCGGGTTCCCCTACGCCGACATCGCCGCCATGCTCGACCGCGGCGAACCGGCCGTCCGGCAGCTCGCCGGACGCGCCCGCAAGCACGTCGAGGAGGGCCGGCCCCGCTACGAGGTCGACCCCGCCCAGCGCCGGGACCTCACCGAACGCTTCCTCGCCGCCGCGGCCGGAGGGGACCTCGAAGGGCTGATGGAGCTGCTCGCCCCGGACGTCCGGCTGGTCGGCGACAGCGGCGGCAAGGCACGCGCCCCGCTGCGCGTGCTGGAGAGCGCCGACAAGGTGGGCCGCTTCCTGATCGGCGCCGCGCGCAAGGGCGTCCAGGACCTCTCGGTGCGGTTCCTGGAACTCAACGGCGGCCCGGCCGTGCTGATGCTGTCCGGCGGCACACCCGACGCGGTGTTCCAGCTCGACGTGGCCGGGGGACGCGTCCAGGCCGTCTACGTCGTCCGCAACCCCGACAAACTGCGGTCCCTGGCCCTCTGACGGAGGCCGCCCCGGCGTTCACGAAGCCCGCGTTGCCGTCCCGTGAACGTTCCCGGCATTGGTCTTGACCAAGGATCAGGGCCGCCCTATGGTCGCAGAGAAGTGAAACAACCTTTAATAAACAAGGGCGCTGAATCGCCGCCGACCACGGCTCTTGCGGAGGACAGGGTGGGGACCACGCAGCTGGAATCGGTGCCGGAACCGAAGTACTGGCATCTCAAGACCGTGCTCAGCCAAGCGCTCGACTCGGAGTTCTCGGTGGGGGAGATCCTGCCCAACGAGCGTGATCTGGCGGCCCGCTTCGGCGTCGCCCGCGCCACCCTCCGCCAGGCCCTGGAACAGCTCGAACTGGAAGGCAGGCTGCAGCGCCGCCGCGGCGTCGGGACCACCGTCGCCCCGCCCCGCATGGGCGTCTCCCTCGGCACCGGCCCGCACACCTGGCCGGGCGGCCCCGACGACGCCTGGCAGCCGGTCGACTGCACGGCGGCGGTGCCGCCCGCGGCCGTCGCCGACGCGCTGGAGACGGGCCGCGACGAGCCGGTGCACATCGTGCGCCGCTCGCGCGTCTCGCACGGCCGCCCGGTGGCCGCCGAACTGCTCTACGTCCCGGAGTTCTCGGTGCCCGAGCTGACCGGCATCGACGCGCCGTCGGGTGCGGCACGCGCGCGTGCGGTGCTGCGCGAACTGCAGCGCCGGGACCTGGAGCGGCAGGAGAACGCGGTCGAACTCGGCTCCGCCGGGGCGGACGACGCGAAGGAGCTGGACCGCCTGCCCGGGGCGCCCGTCCTGGTCGTCACGACCCGGTTCGTCGCCGCCGGGCGCACGGCAGCGCTGTCGGTGGCGACGTACCGCGCCGACACGTGCCGGCTGACCTTCGGTGACGCGGGAGGCGTGGAGATCCACGCCGGGCCGCAGCGGAAGGCGTCCTGAGCCGCCGCCGGAAGCGCCGGGGGCGCTGATACGCCGGCGGCGCCGATGTGCCCGGGGCGCGACAGGCCGGGAGCCTCAGAAGGGCGTCGCCCGGCCTTCCACCGTGAAGAGCTGCTCCTCGACGTGGTCCAGGGCGAGGCGCAGGGCGCCCGTCGCCACCGCCGCGTCGCCGAGGCGGGAGAGGGTCACCTGCGGCGGGCGCAGACAGTACCGGGCGAGCTCCCGGCGCAGGGGGTCCAGGACGCCGTCCAGGCCCGCCGCCCAGCCGCCGACGACGACGAGCTCCGGGTCCAGGGCGAGGGCGAGGGCCGCCACGTCGTGGACCAGGCGCTGGAGGAAGCGGTCGACGGCCGCCCGGGCCCGCTGGTCGCCCTCCCGGGCCTGGGCGAAGACCTCGGCGACCGCCTGCTCGTCGAGGGGGTGCAGGGGCTCGTCCGTGGTCGACAGCAGCGTCTCGGGCGTCACCTCCCGGCCCAGCAGGTGCAGTGCCCCGATCTCGCCGGCCGCGCCGCCGTAACCGCGGTGCAGCCGCCCGCCGATCAGCGAACCGGCGCCCGGGCTGAGCCCCGCCAGCACGAACACCACGTCGTCCGACTCGGTGGCCGCGCCCTTCCAGTGCTCGGCGACGACCGCCGCGTTGGCGTCGTTCTCCACCAGCACCGGGCACTTGAAGGACCGGCTGAGCCGCTCGCCCAGCCGCAGCCCAGTCCACCCCGGCAGCGCGGTCCCGAGCCGCACCGTGCCGTCCGCCTCGACGATCCCGGGCGTCGCCACGCCCACGGCCCGCAGCGAGCCCCGCGCGACCCCGGCCCGGCGCAGCAGTTCGGCGACGGCCCCGCGCAGCCGCTCCAGCCGCTCGTCGGCCTCCGCCGTCTCCGCCACGTCCTTGGCCTGGGAGCCGATCACCCGGCCGTCCAGGTCGGACAGGAGCACGGCCACCCGGCGCGCCCCGACCTCCACGCCGAGCAGATGCCCGGCCTCCGCCCGGAACCGGAACCGCCGCGCCGGCCGCCCCTGCCGCCGGGCCGCCCCCTCCTCGGCCGCCTTCTCGACGACCAGGCCGGCCTCGATGAGCCCCTCCACGACGCCCTCGACCGTCGGCCTCGACAGCCCCGTCACCCGGGTGATCTCGGTCAGCGTCGCGCAGTCCGTGGCACGCAGCGCGTGCAGCACCACCGCGGAGTTGATCCTTCGCAGCAGCGAGGGATCCCCGCCGGTCAGCCGCCCCACCGTCCGTCCTCCCAGGTCGTGCGCGTGTTGGCCGGATCGTACTTCGGCACGGCGCGCCCCGGCGAGGGGCGGGCACCGCGCCCCCGGGATCAGTCCGGTGCGACGAAGCCCGACTCGTAGGCCGCGATGACCGCCTGTGTGCGGTCCCGCGCCCCCAGCTTCGCCAGCACCGAGCTGACGTGCGACTTCACGGTCTCCGTCCCGACGGCCAGCCGGTCCGCGATCTCCGCGTTGGACAGGCCCCGTGCCATCAGCCGCAGCACCTCCTCCTCACGCCCGGTCAGCCGGGCCCGCTCCAGCACCGCCCGCGCCGCGCGGTTCCCGCCGCTGTCGCCGTACTCGGCGGCCAACTGCCGTACGGAGGCCGGGAACAGCAGCGACTCGCCCTCGGCGATCAGCCGCACCGCGTGCACGATCTCGGCGGGCCGGGCCCGCTTCAGCAGGAAGCCGTCGGCACCCGCGCGCAGCGCCTCGTAGACGTACTCGTCGTTCTCGAAGGTCGTCACCACGAGGATCCGCGGCGGTTCCGCCACCGTCCGCAGCAGCGCCCGGGTGGCCTCGATGCCGTCCAGCAGCGGCATCCGCACGTCCATGGCGACCACGTCCGGCCGCAGCCGCCGCACGAGCGGGATCACCGCCGCCCCGTCGGCCGCCTCTCCGACGACCTCGATGCCGGGCTGCGCCTCCAGCACGGCCCGCAGACCCGCGCGCACGAGGGGTTCGTCGTCGACGAGGAGAACGGTGACCGGCATCCGGCCAGCCTAGATCAACTCAGCGGCAGCTCGGCGTGAACCTGCCAGCCGCCCCCGTCGGGCCCGGTCCGGGCCCGTCCGCCGAGCAGGGCCGCGCGTTCGCGTATGCCCCGCAGTCCGCTGCCGCGACCGGGGACGGGTGTGCCGGCGGGCAGCGGATTGCGGACCGCGAGGACGAGCGTGCCGTCGGCGACCCGCACGCGGACCCGGACCGGGACCGCGCCCGCGTGCCGCAGGACGTTCGTCAGCGCCTCCTGCAGGATCCGGTAGCCCTCCCGGGACACCGGGCCGGGCACCGCGTCGAGCGGCCCGGTCACCTCGGCGTCGACCTCCGCGCCCGAGGCGCGCGCGGACTCCAGCAGCCGGCCGGCGTCCGCCAGCGTCGGTCTGCCGCTCACCGGCCTCTCCGACGCGCGCAGGACGCCCAGCACCCGCTCCAGGTCCTCCAGGGCGGCACGGCCGGTCTCCTCGATGGCGCTCAACGCCCGGTCGGTGAAGGCGGGATCGCCCGCCGCCCGCGCCGCGCCCGCCTGCACGACGGCGAGGGTCAGCGCGTGGCCGATCGAGTCGTGCAGTTCGCGGGCGATCCGGGTGCGCTCCAGGAGCTGCTCGGTGCGCTCCTCCAGCGCGGCGAGCCGCTCGGCCGGGGAGGGGCCCAGGAGCCGCACGGCCAGCGCGGTGACGAGACGGCCCGACCAGACGACGACCACGGGCAGCAGCAGCAGGGGAACGGGCGCGAGCAGGGCGTACCCCCAGCGGGGCACGCCGGCGGGCAGCGGCGCGCCGCCCACCGGCCCGGCGCCGAGCGCCGACGTCACCAGGTCGATCGCGAGGAGCGGCAAGTGCAGGGAGAGCAGAACCACGGCGTAGCCGACGACGAGCCGGGCCTCCAGCCACACCACGGTCCGGCCGCGGTCGGACCAGGTGGCCGACGGGGCCGCCACGATCTCCGCGCTCGCGCTGTCGTGCCGGTGACCGGTCAGCAGCAGCCGGGCCTGCAGTCCCTCCACGAGCCGCATCGCGGGCACCAGACCGGCCAGACCGAGCAGCACGGCCGCCGTGGCCTGCGTCCACCACGACTCCTCGACGAACAGCCACAGCGACGGCCACACGACGGCCATGGCGAGATGCAGCCATCGCGTGTACGTCACCGCCCGGGTCAACGGGCGCAGCACATGCACCATGACCTCATCGTGCCAACCCCCACTGACAGGCCACTTCGCGAACCCCCGCTCGTCTTCCGCGCCCTGCGGCCGGATCAGGCACTGACGGCCCGCCAAGTGTCAGTGGCGGCCGGTTTACTGAAGCCATGAACATCGCACAGCACATCGCCCTCATCGACGAGCTGTGCCACCGCCCCTTCCCGGCGGAGCACGGCCCGTCGGACGCCGGCGCCTCGGGGCCCGGCCGGCACGTCGCCGTGCTGGACGCCGCGGCGGACGACGACCCGGCGCGGTGGGGGGAGGTGGTGGACCAGTTGGAGAAGGAGCGGGACGCGGTCTGCGAGCTGCTGGCCTCGCGGTGGGGCGACACCCCGCCGTACAACCTGCAGACCGTCCTGCTGCGCGCGGAGCGGGAGGAGATACCCGTGCCGTGGCGCGAGTTGAGCGAGCGCGCGAGCCTCGCGTACGTGTGGGACGTCGAGGGCACCGGCCGCTGGGTCGCCGTCGCGGTGACCGACCGGGACGCCACGCAGGACGTCCGGCTGCTCGCCGTGGTGACGGAGACGGCCCCGCCGTGAGGGCCGGGGTGACACCCGCCGCCCTCTCCGGGGCCTTCAGCCCCCCGCAGCGCTCAGCCCTCGGCCGCTTCGCGCAGGCGGGCGAACTCCTCGGCCATCGTCTCGGCCGTCCAGTGCGCGTTCAGTCCGCTCGGATTGGGCAGCACCCACACCCGCGTGTCCCCGATCGTCCGCTCCTGCGGCCCCACCCGGGCCTTGCGGTCGTCGAACGCGGCGCGGTACGCGGTCACGCCCACGACCGCCAGCCAGCGCGGTCGCAGCCGGCTCACCTTCAGGGCGAGCAGCCGCCCGCCCTCCCGGTACTCCTCGGCGCTCAGTTCGTCGGCCCGGGCGGTCGCCCGCGCCACGACGTTGGTGATGCCGAGCCCGTACGACAGCAGTTCCCGCTGCTCGGCGGGCTTCAGCAGCCGCGGCGTGAACCCGGACCGGTGCAGCACCGGCCAGAAGCGGTTGCCCGGGCGGGCGAAGTGATGGCCCGTCGCGGCCGTCATCAGCCCGGGGTTGATACCGCAGAACAGCACCCGCAGGCCCTCCGCGACCACGTCGGGGACGACGCGGCCGCGGGCGGCCTGAAGCTCCTCGGGAGTGAAACGGGGCATCGCCGGCGGCGCGTCAGAGGATCGCGCCGGGCGTGTAACCGGCGGCCCGGGGATGCTGCTTGACGATCTCCTCGACCCGGGCGACGACCGTGGCGACCTGATCGCCCGCGGCACCGGTGAACGACAGCTTGTCGGCCATCAGCGCGTCCAGCCGGGCCCGGTCCAGCGGGATGCGGGTGTCGGCGGCCAGCTTGTCGAGCAGTTCGTTGCGCTCGGCGCCCTGCTCGCGCATGGCGAGCGCGGAGGCGACGGCGTTCTCCTTGATCGCCTCGTGCGCGAGCTCCCGGCCGACGCCCGCGCGCACGGCGCCCATCAGCACCTTGGTGGTGGCGAGGAACGGCAGGTAGCGGTCCAGCTCCCGGGCGACGACCGCCGGGAACGCGCCGAACTCGTCGAGCACCGTCAGGAACGTCTCCAGCAGGCCGTCCAGCGCGAAGAACGCGTCCGGCAGCGCGACCCGGCGCACCACCGAGCAGGACACGTCGCCCTCGTTCCACTGGTCGCCCGCCAGCTCGCCGGTCATCGAGGCGTAGCCGCGCAGGATCACCATCAGGCCGTTGACGCGCTCGCAGGAGCGGGTGTTCATCTTGTGCGGCATCGCCGAGGAGCCGACCTGGCCGGGCTTGAAGCCCTCGGTGACCAGTTCGTGCCCGGCCATCAGGCGGATCGTCTTCGCCAGCGAGGAAGGCGCCGCCGCCAGCTGCACCAGCGCGGTGACGACCTCGTAGTCCAGCGAGCGCGGGTACACCTGGCCGACCGAGGTGAAGGCCTGCGAGAAGCCCAGGTGCGCGGCGATCCGCTGTTCCAGGTCCGCGAGCTTCGCGGCGTCGCCGCCCAGCAGGTCCAGCATGTCCTGGGCGGTGCCGACCGGGCCCTTGATGCCCCGCAGCGGGTAGCGGCCCAGCAGCTCCTCGACGCGGCCGTAGGCGACCAGCAGCTCGTCGGCGGCGGTCGCGAAACGCTTGCCGAGGGTGGTGGCCTGCGCGGCCACGTTGTGGGACCGGCCGGCCATGACCAGCTCGCCGTACTCGCCGGCCAGCCTGCCGAGACGGGCCAGGACCGCCACCGTGCGGTCGCGCATCAGCTCCAGCGACAGCCGGATCTGCAGCTGCTCGACGTTCTCGGTGAGGTCGCGAGAGGTCATGCCCTTGTGCACGTGCTCGTGCCCGGCGAGGTCGTTGAACTCCTCGATCCGCGCCTTCACGTCGTGGCGCGTGACCTTCTCGCGCTCGGCGATGGAGGCCAGGTCGACGGTGTCGAGGACGCGCTCGTAGTCGGCGAGCGCCGCGTCCGGCACCTCGATCCCGAGGTCCTTCTGGGCGCGCAGCACGGCGAGCCAGAGCTGCCGCTCCAGCCTCACCTTCTGCTCGGGCGACCAGAGCGTGGCGAGCTCGGCGGAGGCGTAGCGTCCGGCGAGGACGTTCGGGATGCGGGGCTTGGCGGGAGCGGAAGTCACGTGGACGGATTCTACTGGCGATTCGTGCAGGCCAGCGCAACGGGTGCCTTCGTCGGAACCTACGAGACGCGGGCCACAGGGCGCCGGACGCGCCGCGGCGACCCCGGGCCCGGGAAGGCTACGCCAGCTCCTCGAAGGGCAGCAGGTCCGGCCGCTTCGGGGGCAGGCCGTCGCCCGAGGAGCGGCCCGTGAGCCGGCGGCCGATCCAGGGGAGCAGGTGCTGCCGTGCGAAGCGCACGTCCGCCACCCGGCGCATGACCCAGCCGGGCGGCAGCGTGGCCGGCATCGGCGCGTGCCAGTCGGCGTCCTCCGGCTCGTAGCCCAGCGCCTGCCACACCGCCTCCGCGACCCGGCGGTGACCCTCCGCCGTCAGGTGCAGCCGGTCCACGTCCCACAGCCGCGGATCGCTCAGCGAGGGCGCGCCGTACAGGTCCACGACGAGCGCGCCGTGCCGTGCCGCCAGGTCGTCGACGCAGGCGAACAGCTCCTCCATGCGCGGGCGGAACCGCTCCAGGACGGGCCCCTGCCTGCCCGGACTGCGCATCAGCACGAGCTGCCTGCACGCGGGGGCCAGCTTCTCCACGGCCTCCTCCAGCAGGGCGCGTACCCGGCCCATGTCGCACTTGGGCCGCAGGGTGTCGTTGAGCCCGCCGACCAGGGTGATCACGTCGGCGCCCATGGCCGCCGCGACGTCCACCTGCTCGTCGACGATCTGGCGGATCAGCTTGCCGCGCACCGCGAGGTTGGCGTACCGGAAGCCGGGCGTGCGGGCGGCCATGCGCGAGGCGAGCAGGTCGGCCCAGCCTCGGTAGGTGCCGTCGGGCAGCAGGTCCGACATGCCCTCGGTGAAGGAGTCGCCGAGGGCGACCAGGCTGCTGTAGGTGGGGTTCGTGTCCATGGCGGCGGAAATGATATCCCGTGCACATACCCAGCAGTCGGTCACCCGCCCCCGTCCCGGGCGGTGCCGGGGGCCGGGGGCGGGTGCCCGCCGGCTCAGGTCCGCTGCCCGAACAGCTCCCGCAGCACGTCCTCCATCGTCACCAGCCCGGCCAGCCGTCCGTCCGACCCGAGGACGGCCGCGAGGTGCGTCCGGCTGCCCCGCATGGCCGTGAGGACGTCGTCCAGGGGCGTGTGCTCCCGCACGCGCGCGATGGACCTCATGTCGCGCGGCCGGAACGGCACGTCACGCCCGAGGGCGTCCAGCGCGTCCTTCACGTGCAGATAGCCGACGATCCGCCGCCCCTCGTCCACCACCGGGAAACGGGAGAACCCGGACTCCGCCGACAGCCGCTCCAGTTGCTCCGGGGTGACGCCCACGCGCGCGTAGACCACGCGTTCCAGCGGCATGACCACGTCCCGCACCGGGCGCCGGCCCAGCTCCAGGGCGTCGTGCAGCCGCTCCTGGGCGCGGTCGTCGATGAGCCCCGCCTCGCTGGAGTCCTTCACGATCTGCGCGATCTCGGCGTCCGAGTAGGAGGCGGCGACCTCCTCCCGGGCCTCCACGCGCAGCAGCTTCAGCAGCGCGTTGGCGAAGGCGTTCACCGTGAAGATCACCGGCCGCAGCGCCCGGGACAGCGCCACCAGGGGAGGACCCAGCGCCAGCGCGCTGCGCACCGGCTCGGCGAGCGCGATGTTCTTCGGCACCATCTCACCGAGCAGCATGTGCAGATACGTCGCCAGGGACAGCGCGATGACGAAGGACACCGCGTGCCCTGCGCCCTCGGGCACGCCCATCGCGTGGAACGCCGGCTCCAGCAGGTGCGCGATCGCCGGCTCGGCCACCACGCCCAGTACCAGCGTGCACAGTGTGATGCCGAGCTGCGCGGCCGCCATCAGCGCGGACACGTGCTCCAGACCCCACAGGACGCTTTTCGCACGCCGGTCGCCCTGGTCGGCGTAGGGCTCGATCTGGCTGCGGCGCACCGAGATCAGCGCGAACTCGGCGCCGACGAAGAAGGCGTTGACGAAGAGCGTCGCCAGACCGATCAGCAGCTGCACGACGGTCACAGCTCCACCTCCTTCTCCGCGCGCCCGGCGCCCGGCTGCTCGTCGTCGAGGGGCGCGCGCAGCAGCACGCGGGCGGCCCGGCGGCCGGTGGCGTCCAGGACCTCCATCCGCCAGCCCGCGACCTGGAGGGTGTCACCGGCGGCCGGTATCCGGCCGAGTTCCGTCGCCACCAGTCCGGCGAGCGTCTCGTAGGGCCCCTCCGGTGCGCGCAGGCCGACGCGCTCCAGATGGTCCACGCGCGCGGAGCCGTCGGCCGAGAACAAGGGGTGCCCGGTCTCGTCCGTGCCGGCCGGGGCGAGGTCCGGCAGCTCGTGCGGGTCGTGCTCGTCGCGCACCTCGCCGACGACCTCCTCGACGATGTCCTCCAGGGTGGCGACGCCCGCGGTGCCGCCGTACTCGTCGATCACGACCGCCATGGTGCGCTTGCCGGAGAGCCGGTCGAGGAGCCGGTCGACGGTGAGCGTCTCGGGGACCAGCAGCGGCTCGCGCATCAGCTCGGAGACCGGGGTCCGGGGCCGGCGTTCGGCCGGCACCGCGAGCACGTCCTTCACGTGCGCCGTGCCGACGACCGAGTCGAGCGTGCCGCGGTAGACGGGGAACCGGGACAGGCCGGTCGCCCGGGTCGCGTTCGCCACGTCCTCCAGCGTCGCCTGCACCTCCAGGGCGACCACCTGCACGCGCGGGGTCATCACGTTCTCCGCGGTGAGGTCGGCGAGGTTCAGCGTCCGCACGAACAGCTCCGCGGTGTCGGCCTCCAGGACGCCCTCCTTCGCGGAGTGCCGGGCGAGGGCGGCCAGCTCCTGCGGTCCGCGCGCCGAGGCCAGCTCCTCGGCGGGCTCGACACCGATCCGGCGCACGACCCGGTTCGCCGTGTTGTTGAGGTGGGTGATGAAGGGCCGGAACGCGGCGCTGAACCAGCGCTGCGCGTTGCCCACCGTCTTGGCCACGGCCAGTGGCGAGGAGATCGCCCAGTTCTTGGGCACCAGCTCGCCGACGACCATCAGGAACACCGTCGACAGGGCGGTGCCGATGACCAGCGCCAGGCTGCGCGACGCCGAGTGCGAGACGCCGAGGTCCTCTAGCGGCCCGGCGATCAGCGCGGCGATGGACGGCTCGGCGAGCATGCCGACGACCAGGTTCGTGACGGTGATGCCCAGTTGCGCGCCGGAGAGCTGGAACGTCAGGTTCCGTACGGCCTTGAGCGCGCCCTGGGCGCCTCGTTCGCCGCGCTCCACCGCTCGTTCCAGCTCGGCGCGCTCGACCGTGGTGAGGGAGAACTCCGCCGCCACGAACGCGCCACAGGCCAGCGAGAGCAGGATCGCAGCCAGGAGCAGGAGCACTTCGGTCATCGGGTCACCCCCGTTCCATGGTCGTCCAGGACCGGACGGGGCGCGCGGTGCCGCGCGCTGGGAGGCTCGCCCATGGGCGGACGCTCACAACCTTTCATAGAGGACCGAGTGGCCATCCAAGAGTAAAGGATGTGCAAAGTCCTCCGGCCGGGTGCTCAGGGGGCAGTCGGTACCAGCCGGTAGGCGCCCCCGTGGGCGGCCACCCGGCCGCCGGTGGGCGGTGCGAAGTGGGTGCCCAGCAGGAGGGTCTCCGTACCGGCGAGGGAGCCGAGGAGCGCCCGCCGCGTGGCCTCGGCCCGCGCCGGGTCGATGTCGACGCAGGCCCCGATGCGGGGGTGGGCGAGCTGCACCGGGTGGTGCACGCAGTCGCCGGTGATCAGGGCCGTCCGGCCGCGGCTGGTCAGTTCGACGGCGAGGTGCCCCGGGGTGTGTCCCGGCGTCGGGACCAGGCGCACGCCCGGTGCGACGCGCAGGCCCTCCGCCGGCACGTCGAGCAGGTCGAGCAGCCCCGCCTCCTCGACCGGGTGGACGGAGTCGCGGAACATCTGCCGGCGTGCCTCCTCCATGGCGTACCCGGCCCAGAACTCCCGTTCCGTGCGGGAGGTCAGATGGCGGGCCCCGGGGAAGGTGGGCACCCACGCGCCGTTCTCCAGGCGGGTGTTCCAGCCGACGTGGTCGGCGTGCAGGTGCGTGAGGATCACCAGGTCGACCGAGTCCGGCGGGAAGCCGGCGGCGGTCAGGCGCCGGAGGTAGGCGGTGTCGAGGTCGTGCCAGGCGGGGTTGGCGCGCTGCTTGCCGTTGCCGATGCCCGTGTCCACCAGGACGCGCTGCCCGTCGACGGTGAACGCGAAGCTGTGGGTGTCGAGCCGCAGGACGCCGTGCTCGTCGGCGAAGTCGGGGAACAGCCAGGGCTCGGCCGACACCACCTCCGGCGTGGCGCCGGGCAGGAGCCAGGCTCCGGTGGCGGGTGGCGCGGGGGTCTCGTCGATGCGGTGGACGGTGATGTCGCCGACGGTCCAGGACGCGGGGCTGGTCACAGGGGGCTCCTTTCGAGGGAACAGCTTAAAGCAACTCGTTTGCTTTAACGGGAGGGTAGGCCCTAGGGTCCACTAACGCAAAGACTTAGCTTTTGCGTGTGGAGGAACACCCATGCCCGACCTCACGCCCGCCGAAGCGGCCCGCTGGGCCCGCCGCGCCGGGCTCGACCTGCCCGCCGAGCGCCACGCCGCCGTCGCGGCCGCCGCCGATCACATCCACTCCGTCGTGACCGTCCTGCGCGAGCTGGACCTCGGGGACACCCCGCCCGCTCCTGCCTACCGCGCCGTCCGGGAGACGCCCGATGCAGCCGTATGAACTGACCCTCGCCGCCGCCGCCGACGCCATCCGCGCCCGCCGGCTGTCCCCGGTGGAACTGCTGGACTCCGTCCTGGAACGGGCCGCGCGGGTCGAACCCCACCTCCGTGCCTACGCCGCCGTCCACGCCGAACGGGCCCGCCGCGCAGCGCGGCAGGCCGCGGACGACATCGCTGCCGGTCGTCACCGCGGGCCGCTGCACGGCATCCCGATGGGCCTGAAGGACCTGATCGACGTGGCCGGCCTGCCCACGTCCGCCGGGTCCGCGGTCCGCGCCGGCCACCGCGCGCGGGCCGACAGCGCCGTGGCCGCCCGTCTGGCGGCGGCCGGAGCGGTCCTGGTCGGCAAGACCCACACCCACGAGTTCGCCTACGGCCTGATCACGCCGCAGACGCGCAACGCCTGGCACCGCGGCCGGGTGGCCGGCGGCTCCAGCGGGGGATCGGCCGTCGCCGTCGCCGCGGGCACCGCCACCTTCGCCGTCGGCACCGACACCGGCGGATCCATCCGGGTGCCCGCCGCGCTCAACGGCGTCGTCGGCCTCAAGCCGACCTACGGCCTCGTGCCCCGCCACGGCGTGACATCCCTGTCCTGGTCGCTCGACCACGTCGGGCCCCTCACCCGCACCGTCGAGGACGCGGCTCTCGTCCTCGACGCCCTGGCCGGGCACGACCCCCGCGACCCCGCCTCCCTGACCGGGCCCCGGGGGAGCCACCGGCCGGCCGGCGGCACCGACCTGACCGGGCTGCGGATCGGCGTCCCGCGCTCGTACTACTTCGACCACGTCGACGCCGACGTGGAGTCCGCCGTCCGGCGCGCCATCGGGCGGCTCCAGGACCTCGGCGCGCGCCTCGTCGACGTCGAGATCCCCCTGGCCCGCCATGTGCGCGCCACCCAGTGGGGCCTGATGGTGCCCGAGGCGACCGCCTGCCACGAGGACACCCTGCGCGCGGTTCCGGAGCTCTACGGGGCCGACGTCCGCGTCCTGCTGGAGGCCGGCGCGCTGATGCCGGCGGTGGACTACCTGCGCGCCCAGCGGACCCGCGCCCTGATGCGCCGGGAGTGGGAGCGCCTGCTGGACGACGTCGACCTGATCGCCGCGCCCACCGTCCCGGTGACCGCGGTCGGGGCCGGACAGGAGACCGTCACCTGGCCGGACGGCACCGTCGAAGGCGTCACCGACGCGTACGTGCGGCTCTGCGCCCCCGCCAACATCACCGGCGTGCCGTCCCTGTCCCTGCCGGCCGGGCACGACACGGCCGGCCTGCCGGTCGGCATGCAGCTCCTCGGCCGGCCACGCGCGGAAGGCCTGCTCCTGCGGGTCGGGCACGCCTGGGAACAGACCCTGCCCGCACGCCCGCTCGCACCGGCGGCCCCCACGCCGGACGCGACACCCGCGCTCTAAGGTGTCAGGCGTGAGCAGACAGATGGTGCGCCCCGGCGGCCGCAGCGCCCGCGTCCAGGCGTCCGTCCACGCCGCCGTGCGCGACCTCGTCGCCGAGGTGGGCCGGGACGCCCTGACGGTGCCGCTGGTCGCCCAGCGGGCGGGCGTGACGCCGTCGACGATCTACCGCCGCTGGGGAGACCTGCAGGAACTGCTGTCGGACGTGGCGGTCGAGCGGCTGCGCCCCGACACGGACCCCGCGGACCACGGCGCCCTCGCGGCCGACCTGGCGGCCTGGGCCGAGCAGTTCCTCGACGAGATGGCCTCGCCCACCGGCCGCGCCTACATCCGCGACGCCCTCCTCGGCGACCCGGACGGCGGCAACGCCGGCCAGTGCTCGGCCTACGCCGCCGAGCAGATCACCGTCGTCCTCGACCGCGCGCGGGAGCGGGGGGAGCGGACGCCGGACGCCGAGACGGTGCTCGACCGGGTCGTGGCGCCGCTGATGTACCGCATCCTGTTCCGCCCGGACGGCCTCGACGCCGCCTACGCCCGGCGCCTCGTGACCGCGCTCCTCGCCCCCTGAGCCCGCCGTTCGCAGGGCGGCGCCGGCGAGGTCACCGGCCGGTGAGCGGCTTCACCCAGCGGCGCCACTGCTCCTCGGCCGTGTACCCGGCCGCGCCCCACGCGCGGTGCGCCGTCTCGTTGCGGGTGAGGACCATCGCGTCCGCGCGCCGCCCGCCGAGCGCCGCGAACCGGTCCTCGGCGGCCGCGAGCAGCGCGGAGGCGATGCCCCGGCGGCGCCGCTCCGGATGCACGGCCAGCCGGTACAGATGGCAGCGCCAGCCGTCGAACCCGGCGATGACCGTGCCGACCAGCTCGCCGTCCCGCTCGGCCAGCACGAGCGCCTCGGGATCGCGGGCCAGGAGCCGCTCCACGCCGCCCCGGTCGTCGCTGATGCTCGTGCCCTCGGCGGCCACCTTCCAGAAGGCCAGCACGGCGTCGAGGTCGTCGGGCGTCGCGGCCCGGATACGCAGTTCGGTCATACGGTGATCACACCACCGGCCGCGCGGGACGGCGGTCCGTTTCCAGGATGCGGACACCACGGCCGGGCCTCCCGCCATGACCGGCTCGGCTCGCTCCGAGGCGACTCGCGCGCCCCGCCGGGCGCTCCCGTCACTCGTGCGCGATGGCCGCCAGCACGTTCAGGCGCGAGGCGCGCAGCGCCGGCAGCAGCGCCGCCACCACGCCCACCACGGCCGACCCCACCACCACCGCGACGATCGTGAACCACGGGATCGCCAGCGCCGTCATCCCCTGCAACGCCAGCACCTGATGCATGCACAGGCCCCACACCAGCCCCAGGGCGAGACCCAGGACCGCGCCGAACACCGCGATCACCACCGACTCCAGCCGGATCATCCGGCGCAGCTGCCGCCGGGCCAGCCCGATGGCCCGCAGCAGCCCGATCTCCCGGGTGCGTTCGACGACCGACAGGGCGAGCGTGTTGACGACGCCGAGCACCGCGATGATGATCGCCAGCCCGAGCAGCGCGTACACGAGGTACAGCAGCACCGAGATCTGGTCGCGGACCAGCTGCTTGTAGTCGGCCAGGTCCCGCACCTGGACCTGCGGGTAGCGGTCCAGGGTCTGCTCCAGACGGGCGCGCAGCGCGTCGTCGCCCGTGCCCGGTGCGGCGTTGACGTACAGCGCGGAGTCCTGTCCGCCCGGCGCGTACCGCTCCAGCGTGGCCAGCCCGAAGTAGAGGCCGCCCTGCGTTCCGAAACCCTCGGCCGCGTCCTGGTCGGTGAGCGCGCCGACCGTCAGCCGGGCGGTGCGCCCGCCCTGGAACGTCACCGGGAGCGTGGTTCCCGGCCGCACCCCGTGGTCGCGCGCGAAGTCCCGGTCCATGGCCAGCCGGCCCGGCGCGAGCGCGGAGGCGGTGTTCCCCCGCACGTAGGTGATGTCGGCGACCTCGTCCAGCCGCGGATCGTAGCCCGCGGCCGTCGTCTCCACGCGCTCGCCGTCCGGCAGCCGCACCGCCACCGGCGTGAACCGCCCGCGCACGACCAGCCCCACCCCCTCGGTGCCGCGCACCGCGTCGGTCACCTCCCGCGGGAACGGCAGGAAGCTGGTGTTCTGCACGACGAAGTCGGCCCCCAGCGTCCGGTCGATCTGCCGGTCGAAGGACCGGGTCATCGACTCGCTCGCCATCGACATCCCGCCGACCAGCGCGATGCCCACCATCAGCGCGGCCGCCGTCGCCCCCGTACGGCGCGGATTGCGCAGGGCGTTGCGCAGGCTCATCCGGCCGACCGGCCCGAACAGGGCGGGGAACGCCGCGCCGAGAACCCGGATCACCGGGCGGACCAGCAGCGGACCGGCGATCACGGCCGCGACCAGGGTCAGCACCACCCCGAGTCCCAGCAGGGACGCGGCAGGCGCCGTCCGCCCGGACGCCGCGCAGCCCGCGAGCGCCGCCGCGCCGGCCGCCCCCACGACCGCGCCCGCCACCGCACGCGTCCGCAGCGGCCGCCCCACCCCGGCGACCTCGGCGTCCGCGAGCGCGGCCATCGGTGAGACGCCCGCGGCCCGGCGCGCCGGGAGGTACGCGGCGACGAAGGTGACGCCCAGCCCGACGGCGTACGCCGCGACCGGAGTCGTCCGGCCGATGACCATCTCGCCCGCGTCGATGTTCGTGCCGAACCGGCCCAGCAGCGCGATGAGCCCGGCCGCGAGCGCGATACCGGCGGCGAGCCCCAGCGTCGCCCCCACCAGGCCGAGCAGCAGGGCCTCGGTGAGGACGGAGCGACGGACCTGGCGCCGGTCGGCGCCGAGAGCCCGCAACAGGCCCAGCTCACGGGTGCGCTGGGCGATGAGCATGGAGAAGGTGTTGACGATCAGGAACACGCCGACCAGCACGGCGACCCCGGCGAAGCCGAGCATCACGTACTTGATGACGTCCAGGAACCCGCCCAGCCGCTCGACGTCCGACTCGGCCTGCTCGTCGGCCGTCCGGACGTCGTAGCCGTCCGGGCCGAGGGCGGCGGCCACGCGGCCCTTGAGCCGCTGGTCGGCCACGCCGTCCGCCGCGTCGACCGCGATGGCCGTGGCGGCCCCCGGGGCGCCCAGCAGTCTCGTCCGGGCGGTGGGGGCGTCGAAGTAGATGCGGGCGGCACCGGGGTTGGTCGTGGTGAAGGTGACGATGCCGGTGACCCGGACCCGGAACGAACCGGGCGGTGCGATCACGGTGAGCGGGTCGCCGACGCGCACGTGCTCGCGCCCGGCGGTCTCCGAGTCGAGCAGGGCCTCGGCGGGCCCGCGCGGGACACGGCCCGAGGTCAGCTCCACGGGGCTGCGCGGGCCCGGGAGCCAGGCGCTGCCCAGGGTGGGAGCGCCCGTGGTGGGGCTCACCGGCTCGTCGTCCGCGTCGGTGACCGTGAGACCGGCCACCTCCACCTCGGCGCGGGCCGCCGCGACCCCGTCGACCCGGCGCAGCCGCTCGGCCAGCGCGGCCGGCAGGGTCGCCGTCCGCCCGGACGGCACTGCCTCGTCGAGGCCCTCCTTCGGGCTGACCGTGACATCGGCCGCGGTCGAGGCGAAGAGCCGGTCGAAGGTACGGCCGACCGTGTCGGAGAAGATCAGGCTCCCCGTGACGAACGCGACCGACAGCAGGACGGCGAGCGCCGAGAGCAGCAGCCGCCCCTTGTGTGCCAGGAAGCTCCGCAGGGTCGCCCTGAGCACCGGGTCAGTTCCCCTCGGCCGGGTCGTCCTCGGACCGGGTGCGGATCACGTCGAAGCGCTTCATGCGTTCCAGTACGGCCTCCGCGGTCGGCCGCCGCATCTCGTCGACGATCCGGCCGTCCCCGAGGAAGAGCACCAGGTCCGAGTGGGCGGCGGCCCCCGGGTCGTGGGTGACCATGACCACGGTCTGCCCGAGCCGGTCCACGGCCTCGCGCAGGAAGCCCAGCACCTCCAGTCCGGCGCGCGAGTCGAGGTTGCCCGTCGGCTCGTCCGCGAAGATCAGTGCGGGCCGCGAGGCCAGGGCCCGCGCACAGGCCACGCGCTGCTGCTGGCCGCCGGAGAGCTGCGAGGGCCGGTGCCGGAGCCGGTCGCGCAGGCCCAGCGTGTCGATGACCCGGTCGAGCCACTGAGCGTCGGGCTTGCGGCCCGCGATGTCCATCGGCAGGGTGATGTTCTCCAGGGCGTTCAGGGTCGGGATGAGGTTGAACGACTGGAACATGAACCCGATCCGGTCCCGGCGCAGCCGCGTCAGCTCACGCTCCCGCAGACCCGTGATCTCCACGTCACCGAGCCAGACCCGCCCGGCCGAGACCGTGTCGAGCCCGGCCAGGCAGTGCATCAGCGTGGACTTGCCGGAGCCCGAGGGCCCCATCACCGCGGTGAACCGGCCGCGGACCACGTCCACGTCCACCGCGTCGAGGGCGAGCACGGCCGTCTCGCCCGACCCGTAGGCCTTGGTCAGACCGCGGGCCCGGGCCGCGATCCCGTCGGCCGGCGCGAGGCCGGGTGCGTGCTCCGCGGCAGGTGTGGACAAGGCCGCCTCCTCGGGTGGGCGTCGGGACCTCCTGGCTCTGCCCGAGGGTAGTGTGACCGGTGCCACATCCGGCATCCTCCGTGGGTCGGACTCCCGCCCGCGCCGGTGCCGGCACCCGCGCGCCGGACAGGACACCGGCTCCGCCGGAGGAGCTCGCGCCCGACGGCCCGGACGGACGCCTCGCCGCCGCCGTCAGACGCGGGCCCCCGGCCGCCACGCCGTGCCCAGCACGCAGTACGACGTCGGCAGCACCGGCCCCCGCTCCGGCATCAGCACCCGCCGGTAGGGGCCGAGTTCGAAACCGGCGTCCCGCAGCGCCCGCACCGGCTCACGGGACAGGTGGCAGCCGCCGCTCAGCAGCGGCCACACCGTGCGGTCCAGCGCGTGCTGCGTCGCGGCCATGGCCCGGCCGCCGCCCCGGCCGTGCTCGAAGAACCGCACCTCGCCGCCCGGCCGCAGCACCCGCCTCAGCTCCCCGAGCGCCCGGGGCACGTCCCGCACGCTGCACAGCACCAGCGACAGCACCGCCGCGTCGAACCCCTCGCTCTTGACCGGCAGCGCCTCGGCGGCTCCCGGCACCACGTCCACCGGCACCTCGGCGCGCAGCGCCGCCTCCACGGCCAGCCGGCGCAGCCGCCGCTCGGGTTCGATCGCCACGACCTCCGCCACGGTGCCCGGGTAGTGCGCGAAGTTCAGGCCGTTGCCCGCGCCGATCTCGATCACCCGGCCGGACAGTCCGCCCAGCAGTCCGCCGCGCACCCGGCCCATGCCCATCCGGGTCTCGGCGGTGACGCTGACCCGGGCGTAGTACCGGGCGAACAGCGGATGGCGCACGGCATCGCGCGGCACCGCGCGGGAGCGGAGCGGCATGGGGACCTCCCGGACCGAGTCGGGCCTCACCGCGATTGTCCCCCGGACGGCCCCGGCCCACCCCTGCCGTGCCGGGCGACGGGCCGGCCTCCCCGCTGCGCCGCGGCCGGCGGGAGGGGCCCGGCCCGCGCCCTCCCGGCTATCGCAGGCGGACCCGCCCCAGCACCGGCCGATGGTCGCTGCCCGTGGGACCCAGGGCCGTCACCCGGGTCACCTCGACGCCCCGTCCCAGCACCTGGTCGATCCGCGTCACCGGCAGGGCGGACGGCCAGCTGAACGCGAACCCCGCGGCCGGCGCGGCCAGCTGCGAGGTGAGCGGGCCGAGCCCCCGGTCGTGCAGCGTGCCGTTGAGGTCGCCCAGGAGCAGCAGCCGGCCGGCCGGGTCGTCCGCGATCCGGGCGCCGAGCAGGGCGGCGCTCTCGTCCCGGGCCGCCGACGCGAGCCCGGTCGCCCCCAGACGGACGGACGGCAGGTGGGCGACGTACACCGCGATCCGGCCGCCCGGCGCGGAGACCGTGGCCCGCATACCGCGCCGCCAGCTCCCCGGGAAGCCCTCGGGCCGGATGTCCACGGGCCGCACGTCCGACAGCGGCCAGGCCGACCAGAGACCGACCGTGCCGCGCACCGCGCGGTGCGGGTGCGAGGCCCCCAGGACGTCCTCGTACCGCGGGCGCGCCGCGGGCGTCAGCTCCTGGACGGCCACCAGCCCGGCGCCCGAGGCGAGCAGCGCGCGGGCCGTGCCGGCGGGGTCGGCGTCGTCGTCGGCGACGTTGTGCTGGACGACCAGCAGGTTGTGCGGCCCCGGGGACGAGGCGAACCAGAGCCCGCCGAACATCCAGCACCAGACCAGCGCGGGCGCCAGGCAGGCGAGCAGCCCGGCACCCGACCGGGCGAGAAGGGCGCCGACGCCGAGGACCGGCACGGCCACCCCGAGCCAGGGCAGGAACGTCTCGACGAGGCTCCCCAGGCGCCCGACCGCGTTGGGCACGACGGAGTGCAGGGCCATCAGCCCGGCGGCACCGGCCGCGCCGGCGACCAGGCGGGCGTCCCACGGCGTCCGGCCCCGCAGCCTCACGCTAGGCGAGTTCCGCCGCCAGCAGCGCGGCCGTCCTGGCCACGAGCGGGTTGTCGGCCGGGGCGTCCTCCTCCGGCTGGGTCGTCAGCACCGACATCACGATCGGCGGACCGTCCGGCGGCCAGGTGACGCCCACGTCGTGGTTGCCGCCGTACCGCCCGCCGCCGGTCTTGTCGGCGATCAGCCAGTCGGCGGGCAGGGCCTTGCGGAACTTCTCGTCGCTCGTGGTGTTGCGCAGCAGCCAGTCCGTCAGCCGGGCCCGGTCCCGCGGCGCCAGCGCGTCCCCCAGCACGAGCCGGGCGTAGGTCAGGCCGATGGCGCGCGGCGTGGTCGTGTCGGTGACGCGCCACGGCTCCGCGCTGTTCAGCTCGGGCTCCCAGCGGTCCAGCCGGGTGACCCCGTCGCCGACCGAGCGGGCGAACCGCGTGATCGCGGCCGGTCCGCCCAGCTCTTTCAGCAGCAGGTTGCCGGCGGTGTTGTCGCTGAAGCGGATGGTGGCGTCGCACAGTTCACCGACGGTCATGCCGGTCGCGACGTGCTGCTCGGTGATCGGGGAGTATCCGGACCGCTTCACGTAGGCCTCGGTGTACTGGACGCGCCGGGCCAGGAACGCGCCGTCGCGGTCGAGGTCGCGCAGGACGGCGGCGGCGGCGAGCGTCTTGAACACCGAGGCCATCGGGAAGCGTTCGTCGGCCCGGTACGCCACGGTCCGGCCCGTGCGCACGTTGCGGGCGTAGACGCCCAGCCGGGCGGTGTGCTCGGTCTCCAGCTTCCGCAGCCGCGCGGTGATGCCGCCACTGCCGGGGACCGCGTGGGCGGTGCCGCCGCCCAGCGCGAGCGCGGCGGCCGCGCCCAGGACGAGAGCCGCGCGGCGGGAGGGACCTGGCTGTTCGGTGTGCACGGTGTTCCCTTCGGAGGTGATCGTGTACGAAGGTCGACACGCGAGGAAGGGCCGCGCCGGTTTCACCCCGCGCGGACCTTCCCGGACGAACCTCAGGACGCTCCGGGTGCCTCCCGCGTGCGGAACGCCTCCGCGTCCCACGTGCCGTCCAGCCGGGGTGCCAGCCAGTGCGGGGCCGAAGTCCGGAAAGCGGCGGGGGAGAGGGCCGCCGCCCCGGCGGGCACGGCCCCCAGCAGCGGCGCCTCCGCCACGTCCGGCAGATCGGCGAGGTTGCAGCGGGCCGCCAGGTCCGGCGCGGCGGGCCAGCTCCCGATCACGACGCCGGCCAGGTTCAGCCCGCGGTAGCGCAGTTCACGCGCCGTCAGCTCCGTCGCGTTGAGGGTGCCCAGGCCCGCCGGGGCCACGACCAGCACGGACGCCGCCAGCAGCCCGGCCGCGTCCGCCAGTGTGCCGCCGGCCGCGTCGAACCGTACGAGCAGTCCGCCCGCCCCCTCCACCAGCACGAGGTCGTGCTCGGTGGCCAGCTTGGCGGCGGCCTCCGCGACCTCGTGCGGATGCACCGGGGCCCGGCCGGCCCGGCGCGCGGCCGTGGCCGGGGCCAACGGCTCGGGATAGCGGGCCAGTTCGGCCGCCGTCACCGGGCCGGCGAGGCGCGCGACCTCCGCCGCGTCCCCCGGCTCGCCCGGGAGCACACCCGTCTGCGCGGCCTTGAGCACGGCCACCGAACGGCCCGCCGCCAGCGCCGTCGCGGCGACGGCCGCGGTCACGACCGTCTTGCCGACCTCCGTGCCCGTACCCGTGATCACCAGTACCGTCATGTCATCCCTCCCGCGCCGCCGCGCACACGGCCCGTGCGATGCGCGCCAGGTCCGCGTCGCCCGTGACGTACGGCGGCATGGTGTAGATCAGATCGCGGAACGGCCGCAGCCACACGCCCTCGCGCACGGCCGCCGCCGTCGCCGCCGCCATGTCCACGGCGTGGTCCAGCTGCACGACCCCGATGGCGCCGAGGACCCGCACGTCCTTGACGCCGGGCAGGTCCGCGGCCGCGGCGAGCCCGTCGCGCAGCCCCGACTCGATCCGCACGACCTCCGCGCGCCAGTCCTGGCCGAGCAGCAGCTCGATCGAGGCACAGGCCACGGCCGCCGCCAGCGGGTTGCCCATGAAGGTCGGGCCGTGCGCGAGCACCGGCACCTCGCCCCGCGAGATGCCGTCGGCCACCCGGGCGGTGCACAGCGCCGCCGCCATCGTCAGATAGCCGCCGGTCAGCGCCTTGCCCACGCACATCACGTCGGGCGTCACCGCCGCGTGCTCCGCCGCGAACAGCGCGCCCGTGCGGCCGAAGCCGGTGGCGATCTCGTCGAAGACCAGCAGCACGCCGTGCGCGTCGCACGCCTCGCGCAGCACCCGCAGGTAGGCGGGGGAGTGGAAGCGCATCCCGCCCGCGCCCTGCACCACGGGCTCGACGATCACCGCGGCCAGCTCGTCGGCGTGCCGCCCGATCAGCGACCGCAGGTGCCCGGCGTAGGTCTCGTCGTACTCCGCCGGGGGCGGGTCGGCGAACACCTGGCGCTGGAGCACCCCGGTCCACAGCTCGTGCATCCCGCCCTCGGGGTCGCACACCGACATGGGCTGCCAGGTGTCCCCGTGGTAGCCGCCGCGCCAGGTCAGCAGCCGCTGCTTGCCGGGGCGGCCGAGCGAACGCCAGTACTGCAGGCACATCTTGACCGCGACCTCGACCGACACCGAACCGGAGTCGGCGAGGAAGACGTGCTCCAGCCCGTCCGGCGACATGTCGACAAGGAGCTTCGCCAGGCGTACGGCGGGCTCGTGGGTGAGCCCGCCGAACATCACGTGGCTCATCCGCCCGAGCTGCTCGCGCGCGGCCTCGTTCAGCACCGGGTGGTTGTAGCCGTGGATCGCCGACCACCAGGACGACATGCCGTCGACCAGCTCGCCCGAGCCGTCCGCGAGCCGCAGCCTGACCCCGCTCGCCGACTCCACGACGAGCGGTTCCTGCCGTCCGGGCATCGGGCCGTACGGGTGCCACACGTGCCGCCGGTCGAGCTCCAGCAGCTCGGCGACCGCCGGCTCAGGCATTGGGCGCGAGGTCCGTCCCGGCGCCCCGGCGGCGCACGGCGACCAGGTCGGTCCGGGGCCCGGCGGGCTGCGCGGCCGGCGCGGAGCCGCACACGCCGCCCTCCTCGGAGCCCTCCGGGCCGCAGCCGCCACCGCCGCCGCAGCAGCCGCCCGCGGCCCGGTGCTCGGGCAGCGTCACCTCGCCGGTGCCCTCCACCTCGAACCCGGCGTCCGCGATCATCTCCAGGTCGGCCTTGCCCGCCTGGCCCTCGCTGGTGAGGTAGTCGCCGAGGAAGATGGAGTTGGCCAGGTGCAGCGCGAGCGGCTGCATCGTGCGCAGATGGACCTCGCGCCCGCCCGCGATGCGGACCTCCACGTCCGGGCAGACGAACCGGACCATCGCCAGGATGCGCAGGCACCGCTGCGGGGTCAGGTTCCACTCCTTGCCGAGCGGGGTCCCCTCGAACGGGATCAGGAAGTTGACCGGGACCGAGTCCGGGTCCAGCTCACGCAGCGAGAAGACGACGTCGACCAGGTCCTCGTCCGTCTCGCCCATGCCGGCGATCAGCCCGGAGCAGGCGGACAGACCGGCCGCGTGCGCCTTGTTCACCGTGTCGACGCGGTCGGCGTAGGTGTGCGTGGTGGTGATCTCGCCGTACGTCGCCTCGGACGTGTTGAGGTTGTGGTTGTAGGCGTCGGCGCCGGCCTCGCGCAGCCGCTCCGCCTGGCCGTCGGAGAGCAGGCCGAGGCAGGCGCACACCTCGACGCCCTCGTTGCTCTCCTTGATCGCCTTGATGGTCTCGGAGACCCGGTCCACGTCACGGTCGGTGGGGCCGCGTCCGCTGGCCACCAGGCACACCCGCTTGGCGCCTCCGGCCACCCCGGCCGCCGCCGCGTCGGACGCCTGGTCCGGTTTGAGCCAGGTGTACTTCAGGATCCCGGCCTCGGAGCCGAGCCGCTGCGAACAGTACGAGCAGTCCTCGGGGCACAGGCCCGACTTCAGGTTGACGAGATAGTTGAGTTTCACCCGCCGGCCGAACCAGTGCCGGCGCACCTTCCCGGCCGCGGCCACCACATCGAGCAGGTCGTCGTCGGACGTCGCGAGGACGGCCAGTGCCTCGTCCCGGGTCGGCAGCTCGCGCCGAAGCCCCTTGTCCACCAGCGTGTTCAGCAGGTCCATGAGAGCCGATCCTGTCCTACGGAAGCGGTCCGGGCCAAGGAGACTTCACACAACAGACCCGCTTCGAGGTGTGGGTATTGCCACACACTGACCTGCTGGTCGTCCCGCTAGTGTCTGTGCACTGCCTACAAATTCCGCGGAGGACCATCCATGGCGTTCGGCTGGATCGACGAGCAGGCGGAGCTGCGCCGCCGCGCCGGGCTCGTACGGACGCTGCGGCCCCGCCCGCCGGCTTCCCCGCTCCTGGACCTGGCGAGCAACGACTACCTGGGGCTGGCCCACCACCCGGAGGTCACCGAGGGCGCGGCCCGCGCGGCGAGGACATGGGGCGCGGGCGCCACCGGCTCCCGGCTCGTCACCGGCACCACCGAACTGCACACCGAGCTGGAACGGGAACTGGCCGAATTCTGCGGGTTCGAGGCGGCTCTGGTCTTCTCCTCCGGCTACGCCGCGAACCTCGCCGCGGTCACCGCGCTGGCGCCGCACGGCTCCCTGATCGTCTCCGACGCGGGCAACCACGCCTCGCTCATCGACGGCTGCCGGCTGGCCCGCGGCACCACGCAGGTCGTGGCGCACGCCGAGCCGGATGCCGTGCGCAAGGCGCTGGCCGGCCACGAGGGCACGGCGATCACCGTGTCCGACACGGTCTTCTCGGTCGACGGCGACGCGGCCCCGCTCGCCGGGCTCGCCGAGGCCTGCCGGGAACACGGCGCCGGGCTCGTCGTGGACGACGCCCACGGCCTGGGCGTCCTCGGCGACGGCGGCCGCGGCGCCCCGCACGCGGCCGGACTCGCGGGCGCGGACGACGTCGTCACGACCGTCACGCTGTCCAAGTCGCTCGGCAGCCAGGGCGGAGCCGTCCTGGGGCCCGCCCGGGTCGTCGACCACCTGGTCAACGCGGCCCGGACGTTCATCTTCGACACGGGCCTGGCTCCCGCCGCGGCCGGAGCGGCCCTCGCGGCCCTGCGGCTGCTGCGCCGCGAGCCCGAGCGGGCGGGCCGGGCCCGCGCGGTGGCGGACGAGCTGTACGCACGCCTGACCACCGCGGGTCTGGAAGCGGTGCGTCCGGACGCCGCGGTGGTCTCGGTGCGGGCGCCCTCTCCCGAGGACGCCGTGCGCTGGGCGGCCGGGTGCCGCGCGGCGGGCCTGGCCGTGGGCTGTTTCCGCCCGCCGTCCGTGCCGGACGGCATCTCACGGCTCAGGCTGACCGCCCGCGCGGACCTGACCGGTCAGCAGATCGAACGCGCTGTACGGCTGATCGGCGAGACGCGGCCATGAGTCGGCGTGACACGGCCGTGCGTCGCACGATGACGGACTGATCAGGAGAGGTTCACAGACGGTCGATCCCGGCCGTGAAGTCGGCCCAGCTCTGCGCGGAGAAGAGCAGGGCCGGCCCGTCCGGGGCCTTGGAATCGCGCACGGCGAGCAGTCCGGCCCAGGGCGGGGTGTCCGGACAGGCGGTCTCGACGCAGTTGTTCGCGCCGGTGCTGTAGCTGCTGCGCAACCACGGCACACCGTGCAGTTCGCTGCTTGAGGGGACATGACGAGGCAGTGCACGCATGGTGCCTCCTTACGCGCCGGCGGCTGTCCCGGCGATGAAATCCAACGAGTCCTCGGGCGAAAGGGCGTGGATCTGAAGGGCGTTGAAGGCCTCCGTGTAGGCCTGGAGGTCTTCTTTCCGTTCGAGGTAGAGGCTACTCGTCAAGTGGTCGAGAACAACCACATCCAGATCAGAAGTGCTCGAAAATGACAAGATAACGAAAGGTCCGGTCACCCCGATGTGCGCTCCGGCGGCGAACGGCAGCACCTGCAGGCGCACTTGGGGCAGCCGCGCCGCCTCGATCAGCCGCTCCAGCTGCCGGGTCATGACACCGGGCCCGCCCACCTCCCGCCGCAGCACCGCTTCGTCCAGCACGGCGCTCAGCTCCAGCGGCGGGTCCGCGCGCAGCACGTCCTGCCGGGCCAGCCGCACCTCCACCAGGGTGTCCAGCCGGTCCTCGGACAGCCCTTCCACGGCGGCCCTCGTCACCGCGCGCGCGTACTCGGGCGTCTGGAGCAGGCCCGGGACGACGGTGGTCTCCAGGGTGCGCATCGCGCCGGCCTGCGACTCCAGGCTGATGAAGTCCCGGTAGGTCGGGGGCAGCACCCCGCGGTAGGCGTGCCACCAGTGATGCCGGCCGCCGCTGTCGTCCGACCCCGCCAACACCATCAGCAATTCGCGCAGTTGGGTCTCCCGCACGCCGTAGGCGTCCAGCAGTAACCGCACATCGGCCGGTTTCACCCCGCTCGTGCCCGTCTCGATCCGGCTGACCTTGGACTGGTGCCAGCCCACCAGCCGGGCCGCCTCGCCGCTGGTGAGCCCCGCTGCGGCGCGCAGCGCGCGCAGTTCGGCGCCCAGCTTCCGGCGGCGCACCGCGGGACCGTGCTGCATGGGCTCCTCCTTACTCCTTCCGTGCCACCCACATACGGTCTCGCGTTGCAGAGTTCACCGCATCGAGCGACAGATATATGCATATCTTGGTGGATCGCCGCCCTTCGTGGGTGATTCGGTGGCAGTCTGGCGGACGAAGCACCAGTCCGGGACCGTACTCGAACCATCCGCTCCGTGTCGGACTGCGGTCCCGTGGGAAAGGGACGACGTCGCCATGGCAGACCATCTGGAAGCATCCGTCACTCTGCCGAGCGATCCGGCCTCGGTCTCCGCAGCGCGCGCCTACGTGGTGGGCACGCTGGCGGAATGGGGGCTGCCGGCGGACACGGAGGTGTCCGACACCATCCGGCTGATCGTCTCCGAACTGGCCACCAACGCCGTCCAGCACACCTTCGGCCAGTCGCCGACCTTCACCGTGGACGTCGCGCTCGACCGCGAGGAGCAGTTGCGTGTCGGCGTCACGGACAGCCACCCGCGCTTCCCCAGACGCCTGCCCGCCGCCGTCCAGCAGGACAACGGCCGCGGACTGGTCATCATCCGCTGGCTGGCCGCCGAGTGCGGCGGCCGACTCAGGATCCGCCCGACCCGTGAGGGCGGCAAGACCATCTCGATCGAACTGCCGTGGTCGATCCCGGCCCAGCCGGTGCCGACGGCGGTCCGCCGGGAGCCGTGACGGCCCTCACCGGTGCCGGGCCGAAGCCTCCCGGCGCGGTGCCGGCCCGGACAGCCCGGACGGCTGCCCCACGGTGCGCCGCAGCGGCGCGGGCACGCGCGCACCCTCCCGGGGCCCGGCCTCCGGGGCGTGCTCCACGTCCTCCTCCTCACGCGGCCCCGCCCGTCGCACGAGCCGGGGGAGCAGCCCCCACAGGCCGACGCAGACCAGGAACGTGCCCGCACTCGCGGCGAGGCCGCCGGCCCGGCCCGTGGTCACGTCGACCACCAGCAGCACCGAACCGCTGAACGCGAACACCAGGACCACCAGACCGGCGGTGGCCAGACGCGAGGAGACCTGCACGATGCGGGGCTTGGCGCCCTGCTGGAAGAGCGAGCGGTGCAGCGCGGCCGGCGCGGTGAACAGGGCCGCGGCCAGGACCGCCAGCAGCAGCGTGACGACGTAGGTGACACGCTGGACCGAGTCGAGGTCCTCGAAGCGCGAGGTGAAGGCGAGCGACAGCAGGAACGCGAACAGGATCTGTACGCCCGTCTGGGTGACGCGGAGCTCCTGGAGCAGCTCGACGAAGTTGCGGTCGGCTCGTTGCAGCGGAGTCTCGTTGCGCGCGGTGCAGGGACGGTGCTCGGCCATGGGGAGACGGGTATCCACCGGAGCCCGGGTCACGCTCCGGCGTGCGGCGGCGCGTCAGGACGCCGCCGCACGCCGGAGGATCACTTCACGCGCCCGTACCAGACGCTCTTGGTCCAGATCTTCTGCAACCGCACGACGTCCCCGCTCTTCGGCGAGTGCCAGAGCTTGTTCTTACCCGCGTAGATGCCCACGTGGTAGACGTTGCTGCCCGAGTGGAAGAACACCAGGTCTCCGGCCTTGCGGTTCTTGGCGGAGATGTGGCGCGTCTTGTTGTACTGCTGGGCAGCCGTGCGCGGGAGCTTCTTGCCCGCCTTCTTGAACGCGTACAGCGTCAGTCCGGAGCAGTCGAACCGGTGCGGCCCGGTGGCGCCGTACTTGTAGGGCGAACCCTTCTTCGAGGCCGCGATCTGGAGCGCCTTGGTCGCCGGCGTGGCAGCCGCCGCTTCGGACGAGAAGCCGGGGGCCACGATCGAGCCGCCCACGGCGGCGATGGTGAGGGCCGAGGCCGTACCGGCCCGAACCATCAGCGACGGGACACGATTGAGCGCAGTCATGCGCAACCCTTCGTCAGCCGCCTGTGAAGGATGACCTGTCGGATTCGGGCTGGCGAAGTTGCCCGGCCGCTGACGCGGCTTCACCCCAAGGGCTGCTCGGACCCGGTCATGGCGTGACCGTCCCGGCGACCCGTCGTGCTTGGGTCCTCCACTCCTGCCGATCCACTCCTGTCGACCGGTCATCCGGGCGGCGGCAGGACTCGGCGTCCGCCCGGATCGCCCCGCCGCCGTGGCGGGGGCTTGTCGTCAGACAGGGATCTTGGCGCATGGTTGTCCGGAAATCCCAACGGAACCTGGGATTTGTGTTGTTACTCACCACTCACCCGTTCGGGTGGACACGTCTGTGTTCGACCGGCTGTCCACCCCTTCGCGGACCGCCGGACCAGCGGTGGAACGCCCCATTCCGTCCCATGGCAGGCGCGTTGCGCAAGTTCGGGGGGCCGAAAAAAGGACCCCCGTCTACTCCGAACAGGGGTACGTCGTTCGGGCCGTTTCGACTCAGGCCCGGACGTCCCGGCGTCCCGGCGGGTGCCCGGGCCGCCGGGACGCCGTCAACTCGCCGCGTCGGGGGGCAGCGTGACCCGCGCCGTGCGGCGCTCGCCGTCCAGCACCCGCAGGGCCCGGGCCAGGGTGCCGGCGTGCAGTTCCGTCTCGCCCCGCTGGTGCATCACGGCCAGCGCGTCGCGCAGCGCGGTCGCCTTGCCGACCAGGGCCTGGGCGGCGCGCAGTCCGCGGTAGGTGTCGCCGTCCAGTGCGGGGTTGATCCGGCCGAGCAGGTCGACGACGTCCAGGTAACGGTCGATCAACTCGGCCTCCGCCCGCGTCAGGGCGGGCAGCGGCGGCAGTTCGGGAGGCAGCACGGATGCCTCACCGTCCCGTCGGCGCGGCCGGGCCGGACGCGCGGTCGGGCATGATCCGGTCCACCAGGCCGTACTCCACGGCGTCCTGGGCGGTGAGGATCCTGTCCCGTTCGATGTCCGCGCCGACCTGCTCCCGGCTGCGGCCGGTGTGCCGCGCGAGCAGCTCCTCCATCCGGCTCCGGACGCGGGTCAACTCGCCGGCCCGGATCGCCAGGTCGCTCGCCTGCCCCCGGACGGGCTCGGGCAGTGCGGGCTGATGGAGCACCATGCGGGCGTCCCGCAGCGCGTATCGCTTGCCCGGGGTGCCGGCCGCCAGGAGCACCGAGGCGACCGCGCCCGCCCGGCCCAGGCAGATCGTCTGCACGTCGCAGGAGACGTACTGCATCGTGTCGTGGATGGCCGCCATCGCGTGGAAGCTGCCGCCGGGGGAGTTGATGCAGAGGGAGATGTCGCGCTCCGGGGCCCGGTGCTCCAGGTACACCAACTGGGCCGTGACGTCGTTCGCCGAGGTCTCGTCCACCGGCGTTCCGAGGAAGACGATCCGCTCCTCCAGGAGCGTGGAGTACGGGTCCGTCGTCCGTGGCCCGGCCCCGGTGCGTTCGGTGAACCCGGGCAGCACGTGACGGGCGGGCGGTCGGGTCATGGCGAACCCCTCCTCGCGGGCAGGGCTGTCTCCACTGACAGCTGACTCCGTAAAAAATGTACAGGATGTACGTGACGTTATGATGGGGTCATGGCCTACGAGATTCCGGTGACGCAAGCCAGGGCTGAACTCGCCGACCTGATCAACCGCGTGGTGTACGCCGGCGAGCGCGTCGTCGTCACCCGCCACGGCAAGCCCCTCGTCGCCCTCGTCTCGGCCGATGACCTGCGGCGGCTGGAGGAGGCCCAGGAGCGTGCGGAGCCGGCCGACGAGCAGGTGATCAGCGCGGTGTCCACCGTCCGCGAGGTCGCCTCCGCCCGCGGCGAACGGCAGCGCTTCGGGATCGCGGCGCAGCACCGGGGGACCGGCCCGGCCTGACCCGCCACCGGCACGACGGAGGACCGTGCACCCCCGTCCGCTACAGCGGGGGTGCACGGTCGTTCCCGCGCGGGCCGCGTCCGCGGCCCGGCTCGTGGGGTGCCGGCTAGCCGACGGTGGACAGCTCCCGCGTGCCGGCCGCGGACGCGCGGGCCCGCTTCCGCGCCCGCAGTGGACCACCGAGCAGGACCGCGCCCAGCCCCAGGGCCGCCCACCAGGTGAGGGTCAGGGCGGGACCGGTCGCCGCCGCGCCGTCGAAGTAGGCCACCGAGCGCAGCAGGGTCGTACCCGCGCCCGGCGGCAGCCACTGGCCGATCGCGCCGGCCGGCTCGGGCAGCAGCTGCGGTGCCGACGCCGCGCCGGAGAAGGGGTTGCCGAGCAGCATCACCACGCCGCCGGCGATCCCGATGCCCGCGGGGCCCGTGAGGGCGGCGAGTCCGGCGACGGCGCCGCTGACGGCCAGGGACGACAGTCCGAGCACGGCGGCCTCCGCCCACCAGTCGCCCGTGAGGACCCCGAGCCAGCTGTGCGCGATCCCGGCCGCGGCCAGGCCCACCAGGGCGGAGGCGCCGAGCAGCGCCACCACGGCACGCGGCCCGCGCAGCCCCAGGACGGTGACGACCGCGCCCGCCACGATGCCGGCCAGTGCGAGGGGCAGGACCGAGGCGTTGAACGCGGCGCCCCGCGGATCGCCCGGCGGGGTGGCCACGACGTCGACCGTCCTGACCCGTGTGCCGTCCGCTGCGGCCTGCCGTGCCACGGCCTGCTGGAGCAGCTGGGCCACGGCCGGTCCCGCGGCGGAGGCGGTGAGCAGCACCGGTCCCTGCGGAGTGACGACGACCGCGCCGTACACCGTCCGGTCCTCGACGGCGTCCCGGGCGGCGGCCTCGTCGGCGTAGCGGTGGATCTCGAAGGCGCCGTCCTGCCCCTCCAGCCTCCGCTCCACCTGGGCCGCCGCGGCGGCCGGGCCGGCGACGCCGAGCGGCAGGTCGCGCGGTGCGGTACGGGCGGCCGGCCAGGCGAAGGCCCACAGGGCGAGGGCCGCGAGGACGGGCACGAGGACGACGACCGCGATCAACCGGCGGTCGGGGGTGTGGGACATGAGATCTCCTGCGGGCGGCGGACCGGCTGATGGGAGTCGGCGGTAAAAAGAAGGATCGTTCGTTTTGCTTTGTCACCACCGTGCTCCGCCGGGCTGCCCCTTGTCAAGAATGAATATTCGTTTTACTTTGTGGACATGGCCCGCGTGACCCAGGAACACCTCGACGCCCGCCGCCGCCAGATCCTCGACGGCGCCGCGGTCTGCTTCGCCCGCAACGGCTTCCACGCCACGTCCATGCAGGACGTGCTGAAGGAGGTCGGCCTGTCCGCGGGGGCGGTCTACCGCTACTTCAGCGGCAAGGAGGAACTCATCGGCGCGATCGTCGGCGAGGTGCTCGGCTCGGTGCGCGGTGCCTTCGAGGAGGCCTCGCGGCAGAGCCCGCCCCCACCGCCGGACGAACTCGTCGCGTCCGTCCTCGGCACGGTGTTCGCCGCCCGCGAGTCCCTGCTCCTCGACGGCAGGCCCGCGTTCCCGCGGCTCGTCATCCAGGTGTGGCCGGAGACCCTGCGCAACGAGGAGCTGGCGGCCGTCCTGCGCGAGGGCTACGGCTCCGTCCGTGCGGCCTGGGCGAAGATCGTCGAGGGCTACCAGCGGGCCGGGATGATGCGGCCCGACGTCGAGCCGGACCACGTGGCCCGCACGATGATCGCCGTCGTGCTCGGCTTCATCGCCCAGCAGTCCCTCTTCGGACCGGCCCCGGTCGAGGTCCTCCGCGACGGTCTGCGGGCGCTGACGAGCATGGGAGGCGGCCGGAGCGCACCCGAGGGGTCACAGCGTGGTTAACGTGCCCGAAACGCGGTCCAACTAGCCTGCCGTCCCACGCCACCTGGCACTTTGCCCCGTGGCCGCGGCAACCGGGCCCCGCACGGTCCGGAGCGAGGACTGTGAGGTGGGACGTGCAGCTGACCCCGCACGAGCAAGAGCGACTGCTGATCCACGTGGCGGCCGACGTGGCCGAGAAGCGCCGGGCCCGCGGGCTCAGGCTCAACCACCCCGAGGCGGTCGCCCTCATCACGTCGCACATCCTCGAAGGCGCCCGCGACGGCCGTACCGTCGCCGAACTCATGTCCTCCGGCCGCACGTTGCTCACCCGGGACGACGTCATGGAGGGGGTCCCGGAGATGATCCACGACGTCCAGGTCGAGGCCACCTTCCCGGACGGCACCAAGCTCGTCACCGTCCACGAGCCGATCGTCTGAGGAGGCCCCGATGATCCCCGGAGAGATCCTCTTCGCCGACGAGCCGGTCGCCTGCAACGAGGGCCGCGAGGTCACCCGGCTCACCGTGCTCAACGCCGCCGACCGGCCCGTCCAGGTCGGCTCCCACTACCACTTCGCCGAGGCCAACCCCGGCCTGGAGTTCGACCGGGCGGCCGCGCGCGGCAAGCGGCTGAACGTCGCCGCCGGCACGGCCGTCCGCTTCGAGCCCGGGATCCCCGTCGACGTCGAACTCGTTCCGCTCGCCGGCGCCCGTGTCGTGCCCGGTCTGCGCGGGGAGACCGGAGGTGCCCTCGATGCCTGAGATCTCGCGTGCCGCCTACGCCGACCTGTTCGGCCCGACCACCGGTGACCGGATCCGGCTCGCCGACACCGATCTGCTGGTGGAGATCGAGGAGGACCGCTCCGGCGGTCCCGGACGCGCCGGTGACGAGGCCGTGTTCGGCGGCGGCAAGGTCATCCGCGAGTCCATGGGCCAGTCCCGCGCCACGCGCGCGGAGGGCACCCCGGACACCGTGATCACCGGCGCGGTGATCATCGACCACTGGGGGATCGTCAAGGCCGACGTCGGCATCCGCGACGGGCGGATCACCGGCATCGGCAAGGCCGGGAACCCCGACACGATGGACGGCGTCCACCCGGACCTGGTCATCGGCCCGGAGACCGAGATCATCGCGGGCAACGGGCGGATCCTCACGGCCGGTGCCATCGACGCGCACGTCCATTTCATCTGCCCGCAGATCGCGGACGAGGCCCTGGCGTCGGGCGTCACGACCCTGGTCGGCGGCGGCACCGGCCCGGCCGAGGGCTCCAAGGCGACCACCGTGACCCCCGGCCCCTGGCATCTGGCCCGGATGCTGGAGGCCATGGAGGCCTACCCGCTCAACATCGGGTTCCTCGGCAAGGGCAACACCGTCTCCCACGAGGCGATGCTGTCGCAGATCCGGGGCGGGGCGCTCGGCCTGAAACTGCACGAGGACTGGGGCTCCACCCCGGCCGTCATCGACGCCTCGCTGACCGTCGCCGAGCAGACGGGCATCCAGGTCGCCATCCACACGGACACCCTCAACGAGGCCGGGTTCGTCGGCGACACCCTCGCCGCCATCGCCGGACGGGGCATCCACGCGTACCACACCGAGGGCGCGGGCGGCGGGCACGCGCCGGACATCATGACCGTCGTCTCCGAGTCCCACGTGCTGCCCAGCTCCACCAATCCGACCCGGCCCTTCACCGTCAACACCGCCGAGGAACACCTCGACATGCTGATGGTGTGCCACCACCTCAACCCGGCCGTGCCGGAGGACCTGGCGTTCGCCGAGTCCCGGATCCGCCCCTCCACCATCGGCGCGGAGGACGTGCTGCACGACCTCGGCGCGATCTCCATCATCTCCTCCGACTCGCAGGCGATGGGCCGCGTCGGCGAGGTCGTCCTGCGCACCTGGCAGACCGCCCACGTGATGAAGCGCCGGCGCGGCGCCCTGCCCGGTGACGGACGGGCCGACAACCACCGGGTGCGCCGCTACGTCGCCAAGTACACGATCAACCCCGCGCTCGCGCAGGGCCTCGCCCGCGAGATCGGGTCGGTGGAGAGCGGCAAGCTGGCCGACCTGGTGCTGTGGGAGCCCGCGTTCTTCGGCGTCAAGCCGCTCCTGGTCGTCAAGGGCGGGCAGATCGCGTACGCGCAGATGGGCGACGCGAACGCCTCCATCCCGACCCCGCAGCCGGTCCTGCCGCGGCCGATGTACGGCGCGACCGGCCGGGCCCCCGCGGCCAACTCCGTCAACTTCGTCGCGCCGCTGGCCGTCGAGGACGGGCTCCCGGAGCGTCTCGCGCTCGGCAAGCGCTTCGTGGCCATCGAGTCGACCCGCTCGGTCACCAAGGCCGACATGCGCGAGAACGACGCGCGGCCCGAGGTGCGCGTCGACCCCGACAGCTTCGCCGTGCACATCGACGGGGAGCTCGTCGAGGCGACGCCCGCGGCCGAGCTGCCCATGGCGCAGCGCTACTTCCTCTTCTGAAGGCGAGGTCGCGATGTCACGGGCGGCACTGCTCGTCCTGGCCGACGGCCGGTTCCCCGCCGGAGGCCACGCGCACTCGGGCGGGGCCGAGGAGGCCGTCAAGGCCGGGCGGATCAGCGGCGCGGCGAGCCTGGCGGCGTTCTGCCGGGGGCGGCTGCACACGGCCGGGCTGGTGTCGGCGTCCCTCGCGGCGGCCGCGGCGCTCGGCATCGACCCCGTCGCGCTGGACGGCGCGGCGGACGCCCGCACCCCCTCGCCCGCGCTGCGGGCCGCCGCGCGCAAGCTCGGACGGCAGCTCACGCGGGCCGCGCGCACCACCTGGCCGTCCGCCGAACTGGACGCGCTCGGACGCGAGTTCCCCAAGGGAGCGCATCAGCCGGTGGTCCTCGGCCTGGCGGCGCGCGCGGCAGGCCTGGGGCCGGTGGACGCGGCCTACTGCGCCGCGTACGAGAGCGTGAGCGGGCCGGCCACCGCGACGGTGCGGCTGCTGAGCCTGGACCCCTTCGACGCCACCGGCGTGCTCGCCCGGCTTGCGCCCGAGATGGACCGGGTCGCGGACCGGGCGGTGGAGGCGGCACGCCGGGTCGTCGACGAGGGCGTCGACGCGCTGCCCGCCGCGTCCGCGCCCCTGCTGGAGATCGGGGCGGAGGCGCATGCGGGGTGGCCCGTACGGCTGTTCGCCTCGTAATGACCCGGCCGACCCTCAAGGGCGCGGGGAACGGCGCGACCGGCCCCCGCCCACCACCTCCCGCGGCAAGCCCCGCCACCCCGTACCCGATCGCCCGCACTCCCGGGCCCGCCCCACCAGGAGCCGCACATGCACCTCGACCATCACCACGACGGCCCCTCCGCCGTCGGTGCCGACGCACACCGCCCCGACGGCAGCCGCCGTGCCCTGCGGATCGGCCTCGGCGGCCCCGTGGGCTCGGGGAAGACCGCCACGGTCGCCGCACTGTGCCGGGCCCTGCGTGACGAGTTGTCGCTCGCCGTCGTCACCAACGACATCTACACCCGGGAGGACGCCGAGTTCCTGCTGCGCGAGGCCGTCCTGCCGCCCGAGCGGATCACCGCCGTCGAGACCGGGGCCTGCCCGCACACCGCCATCCGGGACGACATCTCCGCCAACCTGGAGGCGGTGGAGGACCTGGAGGACGCGGTCGGCCCGCTGGACCTGATCCTCGTGGAGTCCGGCGGGGACAACCTCACCGCGACCTTCTCCAAGGGGCTCGTCGACGCGCAGATCTTCGTGATCGACGTGGCCGGTGGCGACGACATCCCGCGCAAGGGCGGACCGGGGGTCACCACCGCCGACCTGCTGGTCGTCAACAAGACCGACCTCGCCCCGTACGTCGGATCCGACCTGGCCCGCATGGCCGCCGACGCCAAGGCGCAGCGGGCGGAACTGCCGGTCGTCCTGCAGTCGTTGCGCAGCGAGGCCGGAGTGGCCGACGTCGCCGCGTGGGTACGCGAGCGGCTCGCCGCCTGGGCGGCCTGAGCGTGGGCGGCTCCGCGGGCGTGCGGTCCGTCGCCAGGATCCTGGCCCGGGACGACGGGCGGGGCGGCACCAGCCTGCCCGTGCTGGAGAGCGACGGGCCCCTGGCGCTGCGGCGCACCCGGTCCGGCGGCGGCGAGGCGCGGGTCATGCTGGTCGGTGCGATGAGCGGACCGCTCGGCGGCGACCACTTCACCGTGGAGGCCCGGGTGCAGGAGGACGCGCGGCTGTCCGTCGGATCGGCCGCCGCCACCCTCGCGCTGCCCGGGCAGGCGAAGGGCGAGGCACGCTACGACGTCCGGCTCCATGTCGCCGACCGCGCGGAACTGCACTGGCTGCCCGAGCAGTTGATCTCCGTCCACGGCAGCGACCTGTACGTCACGACGCGCGTCGACCTCGCCGCCACGGCCCGGCTCGTCCTGCGCGAGGAACATGTGCTCGGACGGTCCGGTGAGGGACCGGGACGGCTGACGAGCCGTCTGACCGTGCGGGTCGACGGGCGGGTGGTGCTCGACCAGGAACTGGCGTGCGGTCCCGGCGCGCCGGGCGGCTGGGACGGACCCGCCGTGCTGGCGGGGCACCGGGCGGTGGGACAACTCGTGGTCGTACGACCCGAGTTCGCCGCCGAACCGGTGACGGTCCTGCCCCTGGGGGAGGGGGCCTGTCTGCTGCCGCTCGCCGGGCCCGCCGCGCTGGTGTCCGCGGTGGCCCCGGACGCCCTCCGGCTGCGGCGGCTGCTCGACGAGGCGCTGGACCGTCTCGCGTAGCCGTCCGTAGAGCAGACGCGCTTCTCCGTTTATCGGATTGGCAAAATAGACCACCGCCCCCTGTTCTCCGGCACCTCGCACCCGCGAGGATCCCCCGTACTGATCGCAACTGAGCACGGGGAGGTCCCCCTTGAGGGGTACGCAACCGAAGAGGCGGGTGGCGGCGCTCGGTTCGGCCGGCGCGCTCGTCACGGCCACGCTGATAGCCGGCGCCGTCGCCGCGCCCACGGCGAACGCCAGCGCGGGCAGCGGCCCGGGCCGGGACCGCGAGGCGCGCGGCGTCGCGATCGCCGCAGACCGGGCAGCGAAGTCCGGCATCGACTGGCAGGACTGCCCCGCCGACTGGAACCTGGCCAAGCCGATCCAGTGCGGGTACGTCACCGTGCCGCTCGACTACGCCAAGCCGTACGGCAAGCAGATCAAGCTCGCCGTCGACCGGATCGGCAACACCGGCACCAAGGACGAGCGGCAGGGCGCGCTCGTCTACAACCCCGGCGGCCCCGGCGGCTCCGGACTGCGCTTCCCGGCCCGGGTCACGAGCAAGAACCCGATCTGGGCCAACGCGGCCAAGGCGTACGACTTCGTGGGCTTCGACCCGCGCGGCGTCGGCAAGTCCACGCCCATCTCCTGCGTCGACCCGCAGGAGTTCGTCAAGGCGCCCAAGATGGACCCGGTGCCCGACTCGGAGGCCGACAAGCTCGCCCAGCGCAAGCTGGCCCGCGAGTACGCAGAGGGCTGCCACGAGCGCAGCGGCTGGATGCTGCCGCACATGACCACGCCGAACACCGCGCGCGACCTGGACGTCATCCGCGCCGCCCTCGGCGAGAAGAAGCTCAACTTCCTCGGCGTCTCCTACGGCACCTACCTCGGCGCCGTCTACGGCACGCTGTTCCCGGGCCATGTGCGCCGCATGGTCGTGGACAGCGTCGTCAACCCCTCGCGCGAGAAGATCTGGTACCAGGCCAACCTGGACCAGGACGTCGCCTTCGAGGGCCGCTGGAGGGACTGGCAGGACTGGGTCGCGAAGAACGACGCGACCTACCACCTGGGCGACACCCGCGCCGAGGTCCAGGAGCAGTGGCTGAAGCTGCGCGCCACCGCGAAGAAGAGCCCGCTCGGCGGGGTCGTCGGACCGGCCGAGCTGATCTCCTTCTTCCAGAGCGCCCCGTACTACGACTCTCAGTGGGCCCCGATCGCCTCGGTGTTCAGCAAGTACGTCGCCGGGGACACCCAGGCGCTGATCGACGCGGCCGCCCCCGACCCGTCGGACACCGCGGGCAACGCCGCCTCCGAGAACGGCAACGCCGTGTACACGGCCGTGGAGTGCGCCGACGCCAAGTGGCCCACGAGCTGGCAGCGGTGGGACCGCGACAACACGCGGCTGCACCGGGACCACCCGTTCATGACCTGGGCCAACGCCTGGATGAACCTGCCCTGCGCGACCTGGCCGGTCAAGCAGCAGACGCCGCTGGACGTGAAGACCGGCAAGGGCCTGCCGCCGGTGCTGATCGTGCAGGCCGAGCGCGACGCGGCCACCCCGTACGAGGGTGCCGTCGAACTGCACCAGCGGTTCAAGGGATCGCGCCTGATCACCGAGAAGGACGCCGGCTCCCACGGCGTCACCGGTCTGGCCAACCCGTGCATCAACTCCCGGGTGGACAGCTACCTGCTCACCGGTGAGCTGGACGGCGCGGACGTGACCTGCGCGCCGCACGCGACGCCGAAGCCGTAGGCACACCGTACGGCGGTGAGGGCGGCCGGGGAACCGGCCGCCCTCACCCTTTCCGCCCCCGGCCGCCCCGGCACCGCTCCCGCCCTCCGTTCACGCACGGCGCCCGGCGAGCCAGGCGTCCTCCGCCGCGTAGTCGAAGAGGTCCGGGTAGATCCGCGCGAGGGAGGGGAACGCCTCCCGCCAGTCGCGCCCGGCCAGCCGGCGGGTCAGCTCGTCGACGGTCTCCGGGAGGCTGCCGGCGTAGGACACGACCGGCCGGTAGCCCAGCTCCCGTCCGGCCGCGGACATGTCGCACACCACGGGCCGCTCCACCGACCAGGGCGAGCTGCCCACGGACGGCGACGGGGCAGGCCCGTCGAGCAGGACGGTCTCCGTGCGCACTCCCATCACCGCGTCGATCGCCGCCCCGATCCGCGCGACCGTCGGCGGCTCGGGATCACAGGCGTTGAGGACCCGGGAGCCCGGCCGGGCCGCCGCCAGCCGGACGAGCTCGGCGATGTTGCGGGCGGCCGCGGTGTGGAACAGGCTCTCACCACGGAAGGCCAGCACCCTGCGGCGGCGGCCGTCGAGGTTCCGCTTCACGAAGTACAGCTCGCGGGGGAGCGGGCTGTGCGGGCCGTGGACCGCGCCCGCGCGCAGCAGCGTCGTCGGCAACCGGTCGCCCGCGGCCAGGAGTTCCCGCTCCAGCGCGGCCTTGCCGGTGCTGTACGTGCCCTCACCCGGCGCGACCGTCGGCTGGTCCTCGGTGATCGGCACCGGATAGCGCGGGAGGCCGCCCGGCTCGCCCATCGTGTCGAAGCCCCGGCCCTCGCCGTCCTCGTACACCGACACCGTGGAGACCACCACCGCCGAGCCGATGCGGCCGGCGAGGGCGGTCAACTGCCGCGCGTGCCGCGCGCCGTAGGCGACGATGTCGACGACGAGGTCGCAGCCGTCGCCGATCAGCGCCCCCAGGGCCGCGTCGTCCTCCCGGTCCAGCCGCTCCGCGCGTACCTCACCGGGCCAGTCCTCGTCCCGGCCGCCGCCGCGCGAGGCGGCCGTCACGGCCCAGCCGTCCCGGGCGAGCGCCGCCACCGCCGGCCGGCCGATCTGCCCGCCCGCTCCGATCACCACAGCACGTCTCATGCCGCGACCGTAGGGCGTCCCGCCGGGCCCACGGAACGTCTTCTGCCGACGGCAGAGGTCACCGCCGCGGCAGGCGCGGGAACCTGCGCTCCCTCGCGGCGGCCTCCTCGGCCTTCACCACGGCCGCGTACTGGTCGACGTACTCCTGCTCGGACAGCGAGAGGATCGCGTACATGATCTCGTCGGTGATGGCGCGCAGGACGGCCTTCTCGTTCTCCATCCCCGCGTAGCGGGAGAAGTCGAGGGGCTCGCCGAAGCGGATCATGACGGGGTGGATGTTGGGGATCACCTTGCCGGGCGGCTGGGCCTCGAAGGTGCCGATCATCGCGCAGGGCACGACCGGGACACCGGCCTTGAGGGCCATCACCGCGACACCGACCTTGCCCTTGTAGAGCCGGCCGTCGTGCGAGCGGGTGCCCTCCGGGTAGATGCCGAGCAACTCGCCCTTGGACAGGACGCCGAGGCCCTCGCGGATCGCCGCCTGGCCCGCGTCCTTGCCGGAGCGGTCGACCGGGATCTGCCCCGCGCTGCGGAAGAAGAAGGCCGTCAGGCGGCCCTTGACGCCCGGACCCGTGAAGTACTCGGCCTTCGCGAGGAAGGTGATGCGCCGTTTCAGGATCGCCGGCATCAGGAAGTGGTCCGAGAACGACAGATGATTGCCGGCGATGATCGCGGCGCCCTCCGCCGGGACGTGCTCCAGGCCCTCTATTCGCGGCCGGAAGACCAGTCTCAGCAGCGGACCCAGCAGCACGTATTTCAGCAGGTAGTAGAACAAAGCGGGTGCTCCTCGACTCTCGCGGTGGGCTCAACCGCCGCGTTCCAGCAGGTCAACCGGCATGTCGTGGGGTGCCAGTGTAGGTGCAGGGGCAGGTGCCGGGCACCTCGTGCGACGGGGCCGCGCCGATCCTTCACGGTTTGACTGACGGTCAGTCAGGCGGGTGATTCCTTGTGGTGCGCGTGCGGCCGGGGAGCATCGCGGGACCAGGGTGCTGCTCCGCACGGGTGACCGGCAAGCCGGACGGGCGGGCATGACCGGATCCGGGGGCGGCCCGTCCGGTCGCCGGCTCGTGCGGCCCGGCCGAGTAACCTGCGAGGCATGCGCATCTCTGTTTCCTCGGACATGGACGAGCCCGTCGCCCGCTCCCTCGTGGCCGCGCTGCGCGACCGGGGGCACGAGGTGCTCCCGCACGGCGCGCTGCTCCCCGGGGACGACCCGCAGTGGGCGGTGTGCTCCGAGGCCGCGGCCCGCGAGGTCGCCGACGGGACGGCCGACCAGGCCGTGGTGTGCTGCTGGACCGGCACCGGTGCCTCGATCGCCGCGAACAAGGTGCCCGGTGTCCGGGCCGCCCTGTGCACGGACGCCTACACGGCGGACGGGGCCCGTCGCTGGAACGACGCCAACGTGCTGGCGCTCAGCCTGCGGCTGACGTCCGAGCCGCTGCTGCAGGAGATCCTCGACGCCTGGTTCGGGGGAGTGCCCAGCACGGACGCCGAGGACCGGCAGAACGTGGACCGGGTGCGCCTGCTCGACCACGGCAAGAACCGGATGTGACTCACAGCCGCACGATGATCAGGGCCGTGTCGTCCGTGGCGCCGCCGGACGGCAGCAGTTCCAGCAGGACGGTGTCGGCGAGGGTCTCGGGATCCTGGTCGCGGTGGCGGCGCAGCGCGTCGGCGAGCCGGTCCAGACCCGCGTCGATGTCCTCGCGGCGCCGTTCGACCAGGCCGTCGGTGTACAGCACCAGTGTCGCCCCCGGCGTGAACACGGTCTCGGCCTGCGGCCGGGGAATCGGATCGGGCCGGGCGTCCAGCGGCGTGTCCGTGGCCCGGTCGAGGAACTGCGTACGGCCGTCCGGGTCCATCAGCACGGGCGGCAGGTGCCCCGCGCTGCTGTAGGTGATGGTGCGCCGGTCGAAGTCGATGAAGGTCGTCACCGCCGTGGCCGACTCCGCCCCGTCGACGACGTGGGCATAGCGCCCCAGCACGTCCAGCGCCTGCGCCGGCCCCGCGGCGACCCGGGAGGCCGCGCTGAGCGCGCTGCGCAGCTGACCCATGACGCCGGCCGCCGCCAGGCCGTGTCCCACGACGTCGCCCACGGACACGCCGATCCGGCGCCCGCCGACCAGGTCGACCAGGTCGTACCAGTCCCCGCAGACGTTGAGCGCGCCCACGGCCGGGCGGTAGCGGACCGCCGCCCGGTGGAGGTGGTTGACCTCGCGCCGGGCGGGCAGCATCGCCTCCTGCAGCGCCAGCGCCACCTCCCGGTCCCGGGAGTGCGCCCGCCGCAGCCGCTCGTTGAGCTCCTGGAGCTCACGGGCGCGGGTGTACAGCTCCGCCTCCAGCACCCGCGCGCGGCCGTCACGGCCTCCGGCGCGGTCCCGGGCCCTGATCAGCTCGGTGACCTCCTCGACGCGGTGCACGATCAGCGCCACCTTCCCGTCGGGGCCGAGGACCGGCGCGTTCACCGGACTCCAGTAGCGCTCCTCCCACTCCCCGGGCCGCTCCGGGTCCTGGATGTCGTAGCGCTGCAGCGCCATCGCGTCGCGCTCACCGGTGGCCAGGACGCGGTACAGCGAGGCCTGCAGGTTGCGCATGCCCGTCGCGGCCGGGTCGTCGGGGTTGTCCGGGAAGACGTCGAACACGTGGCGGCCGACCAGTTGCTCACGCGAGCGGCCGGTGCCGCGGACGAACTCCTCGTTCACGTCCGCGTACACCAGCTCCGGCGTCAGGAGCGCCACCATGCCGGGCAGGGACTCGAACACCGCCGCGTAGTCGATCGCCGCATCCGTCATGGCCGCCGCCTCACCAACGCCGGGATCACACCAGTTTCGCACGGTATGGGGGAACGTCACCCGGGTGTCATTCGGAGGAGCCCGCCAGCGGCTGCTCAGCCCAGATGATCTTGCCGTCGGGGATGAACCGCGTGCCCCACCGCTGGGTGAGCTGGGAGACCAGCAGCAGCCCGCGGCCGCCCTCGTCCGTGGTCCGGGGGTGGCGCAGATGGGGCGCGGTGGCGCCACCGTCGAAGACCTCGCACACCAAAGCGCGCTCGCGGATCAGCCGGAGCCGGATCGGGCCTTCGGTGTACCGGATGGCGTTGGTGACCAGCTCGCTCACCACCAGCTCCGTGGTGAAGACCAGCTCGTCCAGGCCCCAGAGCACCAGCTGCCGGGTGGCCGTGCGGCGGGCGTCGGCGACGACGGCCGGATCACAGCGCAGCTCCCAGGCGGCCACCTGCTCGCTGCCGAGACGTTTCGTCCGGGCCATCAGCAGCGCCACGTCGTCGTACGGGCGGGCCGGGACCAGCGCGTCGACCACGGTCCGGCAGTACGCGTCGAGCGGACCCGCATCCTCCAGCGCCCGGCGCAGCCGCTCCCGGCCGGTGTCGACGGCCCACGTCTCGGCCCGGGCCAGCAGCCCGTCGGTGTGCAGGGCCAGCGTGCTGCCCTCCTCGAGGGTCAGCTCCACCGCCTCGAAGGGCGGGCCGCCCACGCCGAGCGCCGGGCCCTGCGGCAGCTCGACGAACGTGACGGAACCGTCCGGCCGCACGACCGCCGGGGCCGGCTGGCCCGCCGCGGCCATCGCGCACCCGCCGTCGACCGGGTCGTAGACGGCGTACAGGCAGCCCGCACCCACGGACTGCCCGCCGCCGGCGTCCGACGCCCCCGGCTCGGCCCCCTGCTCCCGGGCCGCTCGCGCCACCAAGTCGTCCAGGTGGGCCAGCACCTCCTCGGGCGGCAGGTCCAGCGCCGCCAGGGTCCGCACGGCGGTCCGCAGCTGTCCCATGGCGGCCGCGGCGTCGATGCCGTGCCCGGGCACCTCGCCCACGACGAGCGCGACCCGCGCCCCGGAGAGCGGGATGAGGTCGTACCAGTCGCCGCCGAGGCCGGTCAGCTCGTCCGCCGGCCGGTAGCAGGCGGCCACCTCGACGGCGTCCTGCTCGGGCAGCCGGCGCGGCAGCAGACTGCGCTGCAGGACGAGCGCGGCGTCGCGCTCGCGGGTGTAGCGATGGGCGTTGTCCAGGCAGACGGCCGCGCGGGCGACGAGGTCCTCCGCCAGGCGCAGGTCCTCCGCGTCGAAGGGTTCCCGGTGAATGTGGCGGAAGAAGCTGGTGAGGCCCAGGGTGGTGCCCCGCGACCGGATCGGCACGGTCATCACACTGTGCAGCCCCAGTTCCCGGAAGGTGGCCCGCCGGCCGCCCGGGGCGTCGGTCGTCCAGTCCCGGGCCGACGGGTCGAGCCGTTCCGCGCGCCAGGACCGGCCCGACGTGAGGCAGCGGACCGGGGGCGACCCGGCCGGATAGGTCGCCACGTCACCGACGGCGACGACCACGGCCGGCAGGTCGTCGTCCGCCGACCGGTGGCCCGCGCGGCGCAACGCCACCGGCTCCGCCGTGTCCGGCAGCGGCCCGGGCGTCAGCTCGCCGCCGCGCAGCACCGTCTCCAGCAGGTCCACGGAGGCGAAGTCGGCCAGTCCCGGCACCGCCACGTCGGCCAGCTCCTGCGCGGTGCGCATGAGGTCCAGGCTCCGGCCGATGTTCTCACCGGCCCGGTCGAGCAGCGCCAGCCGCTGCCGGGCCCGGTGCCGCTCGGTCATGTCGACGACCGTGTAGTAGACGCCGATCGGGTTGCCCCGGTCGTCCTCGAGCCGGGTGAAGGAGAGCATGTGCGCCGTCTCCCGCAGGGGCGCGGACCGCAGGTGCCCCACGTGCTCGTAGCCGACGACCGCCTCGCCGGTCTCCAGCACGTGCCGCATCTGCGCCTCGACCGCCTGGGCGTCCAGGCCCGGCTGGACGTCCGCGAACCGCAGCCCGAGCCGGCTCGGGGCCGGCCCGCCGCCGAACTGCTCCAGAGCGGCGTTGGACCACACGAACCGCAGATCCGTGTCCACGATCGCGATGCCGACCGGGGCGTCGGAGACCATCCGCTCCAGTACCGCGCGGCTCATGTCCCAGCCCGGCGCGCCGGCCAGCTCCGACAGCAGCAGCAGCCAGCGCGAGCCGCCGCGGGCCTCCTCGGCCGGGGCGATCCGGGCCGCGACCCGCACCGGCCGCCCGTCCTTGCGGCGGACCGTCAGCAGCCCTTGCCACCCGCCGTCCCTGGCGCACCGCTCGACCAGGTCGGGCACCCGCTGCGCGTCCTCGGCGACCAGCAGGTCGGCGAGCTTCCTGCCCACCGCCTCGGCCGCCGGGTACGCCAGCAGGCGCCGGGCGCCGTCCGTCCAGCCCGTCACCACGCCCCGCGGATCGAGCAGCAGGGGCGCCGCGTCGGCCACGTCGAACTGCTGCCGGGCAGTGCCGTACTCCTCGTCTGCGCCCACGGCCGACCTCTCTGTCGCTGAGAGTGGTCTACCACCTCTTGCCCCCATCTTCACCCTTCCGGTGACCGGCGGCGGCTCGGGCGGGGCCGGTCGGGGCGGCGGGGGCCGGCCGGCCGCTCGCCCGGCCCCCGCCCGGGCCCCTTATCCGAGGACCTTCTCCAGCGCCCCGAGCGCCCCCCGGAGCTCCTCGCCGGTGATGGTCAGCGGCGGTGCCAGGCGGATCGTCGACCCGTGGGTGTCCTTCACGAGGACCCCCTCGCGCATGAGGCGCTCGCTGATCTCGCGGCCGGTGCCGAGCGCGGGGTCGACGTCGACGCCCGCCCACAGGCCGCGCGAGCGGAAGCCGACCACGCCCTTGCCGACCAGGCCCGCCAGACCCTCGCGCAGGATGACGCCCAGTTCGGCCGCGCGGCGCTGGAACTCGCCCGTCTCCAGCAGTTCGACGACCGCCGTGCCGACCGCGGCCGCCAGCGGGTTGCCGCCGAACGTCGAGCCGTGCTCGCCCGGGTGCAGCACCCCGAGCACGTCCCGCCGCCCGACCACCGCCGACACCGGCACGATGCCGCCGCCCAGCGCCTTGCCCAGCAGCACCACGTCCGGCACCACCGACTCGTGCTCGACGGCCAGGGTGCTGCCCGTGCGCCCCAGCCCGGACTGGATCTCGTCCGCGACGAACAGGCAGCCCTCCCGCCGGGTCAGCTCACGCACGCCGGCCAGGTAGCCGTCGTCCGGGACGATCACCCCGGCCTCGCCCTGGATCGGCTCGATCAGCACCGCCGCCGTCGTCTCGTCGACGGCCGCCTCCAGCGCGGCCAGGTCGTTGTACGGCACGATCCGGAACCCCGGGGTGAACGGCCCGAAGCCGGTCCGGGCGGTCTCGTCCGTGGAGAAGCTGACGATCGTCGTCGTACGGCCGTGGAAGTTGTCCGCGGCCACCACGATCGTGGCCCGGTCGGCCGGGACGCCCTTGACGTCGTAAGCCCACTTGCGGGCCACCTTCACCCCGCTCTCCACCGCCTCCGCGCCGGTGTTCATGGGCAGCACCATGTCCTGCCCGGTCAGCGCGGCCAGCCGCTCGGCGAACTCCGCGAGCCGGTCGTTGTGGAAGGCCCGCGAGGTCAGGGTCAGCCGGTCGAGCTGGCGGTGGGCCGCCTCGATCAGCGCCGGGTGCCGGTGGCCGAAGTTGAGCGCCGAGTAGCCGGCCAGCATGTCGAGGTAGCGGCGGCCCTCCACGTCCTCCACCCAGGTGCCCTCGGCGCGGGCGACGACCACGGGCAGCGGATGGTAGTTGTGCGCGAGCACCGGCTCCTCCGCCCGGATGAGCTCCTCGGAGCCGCGGCCGCCCCGCGGGCCGTGGTTCTCCTGCGGGTCACGGGTGGTGACGGGTGCGGTCATGAGCGGTTCTCCCGGATCTCCTGGGTGCAGCACTTGATGCCGCCCCCGGCCTTGCGGAACTCGGACAGGTCGACGGGGACGGGGACGTAACCGCGGCCGGCCAGCTGCCCCGCCAGGTCAGTCGCCCCGGGTGAGATGAAGACGTGGCGCCCGTCGGAGACGGAGTTCAGCCCGAACGCCATCGCGTCCCCGCGGGTGGCGAGCACCGCGTCCGGGTACAGCCGGGCCAGCACCTCACGACTGCCCGGCGAGAACGCCTCGGGGTAGTAGGCGATGTTCTCCTCGTCGAGGACGAACAGCGCCGTGTCCAGGTGGTAGAAGTACGGGTCCACCAGCGTCAGGGCGATCACCGGCAACCCGAAGAACTCCTGCGCCTCGGCGTGGGCCTCCCGGGTCGTGCGGAAGCCCGTGCCGGCGAGGATCCAGCGCCCGGCGGGCACCAGGTCGCCCTCGCCCTCGCAGACCGACTCGGGGTGGTAGACCTCGTATCCCTCGGTCTTGAACCACGCCTCGTACGGCACGGACTCCGGGCGGCGCTCCGGCGCGTGGAAGAGGGAGCCGAAGACACGCCCCTCGACGACGACCGCCGCGTTCGCGGCGAAGACCATGTCGGGCAGTCCATGAACGGGCTTCACACTCTCCACGGTATGGCCGTGGGCACGGTAGGTGTCGACCAGTGCCTGCCACTGGTCCAGGGCCCGGATCACGTCGACGGGTTCGTCGGGGTGCATCCAGGGGTTGATCGCGTACTGCACGGCGAAGTGTCTGGGTTCGCAGACGAGGTAGCGCCGCCGGCGCGGCACACGGGAGTCGGGCACGAAGGGGTCCCTCCGCTTCCTCACGGTGTGTGACTGGGGGTTGACACAACGGTAGGAACTGACGGTGGGGGACGACAAGAAACAAAGCTTGCGCGTTCACGCAGGATCGCTGCGTCATGCGGCCGGTCAGCGCACGTCTGCTGCGCCGCCTCTCCTACTCCTCGGGCGCCGGATGGGTGACCCCCGCCTCCGGGCTCTCCGGCAGCAGATGGGACAGCACCATCACGCTGATCGTCTTGCGGATGAACGGCTCCTGCCGGATCCGCTCCAGCACCTCCTCGAAGTGCTCCACGTCCCGCGCCCGCACGTGCAGCAGCGCGTCGGCGCCGCCGGTCACGGTCATCGCCGCGGCGATCTCCGGATAGTCGCGCACCACCTCGGCCAGCCGCCGCGGCGGCGCGGCGCCCTCGCAGTACACCTCGACGTAGGCCTCCGTGCGCCAGCCCAGCGCCGACGGCTTGACGGTCGCCGTGAACCCGGTGATCACGCCCGTCTCCCGCAGCCGGTCGACCCGGCGCTTGACCGCGGTGGCCGACAGCCCGATCGCGGTGCCGATCTCCGCGAACGACGTCCGGGCGTTGGCCATCAGTGCGGTGACGATCTTCCGGTCGAGTTCGTCGAACGCCGTGGACCTGCTGCTCATGCGGGCACTGTAGCCACCGGCCCTCCGGCCCTCCGGCCCGCGCCCCGCGCCGGCGAGGGGCGCGGCGAACGTTCCCCCGGCACGTGTCCAGACGTGCGGATCGCCCCTACACTCCACGTTCATGCTGCGCGCCCTGGCTGTCGACGACGAACGCCCCTCGCTGGAGGAGCTGCTCTACCTGCTGCGGGCCGACCCCCGCGTCGGCAGCGCGGAGGGCGCCGGCGACGCGACCGAGGCGCTGCGCCGCATCAACCGCGCCCTGGAGTCCGGCCCGGGCGGACCCGAGGCCATCGACGTCGTCTTCCTCGACATCCAGATGCCGGGCCTCGACGGGCTCGACCTGGCCCGGCTGCTGACCGGGTTCGCCCGGCCGCCGCTCGTCGTGTTCGTCACCGCCCACGAGGACTTCGCCGTGCAGGCCTTCGACCTCAAGGCCGTCGACTACGTGCTCAAACCGGTCCGCAAGGAACGCCTCGCCGAGGCCGTCCGCCGAGCCGCCGAACTGCGCGGCGCCACCCCGCGCATACCCGTGAGCGAGCCCGACCCGGACCACATACCCGTCGAGCTGGGCGGCGTGACCCGCTTCGTCGCCGTCGACGACATCACCCACGTCGAGGCCCAGGGCGACTACGCCCGCCTGCACACCGACAAGGGCAGCCACCTGGTCCGCATCCCGCTGTCCACCCTGGAGGAGCGCTGGCGCTCGCGCGGCTTCGTCCGCATCCACCGCCGCCACCTCGTCGCCCTGCGCCACATCGGCGAGCTGCGCCTGGACGCCGGCACCGTCAGCGTCCTCGTCGGCGGCGAGGAACTCCAGGTCAGCCGCCGTCACACCCGCGAACTGCGCGACCTGCTGATGAGGAGGCCGTGACGGTGCCCCAGGACCACGCCGAACGCCGCGTCGTCGTCACCGGCCCGCCCCGCCGCACCCGCAGGGCCTCGGGCTACTACCGCCCGCGCACCGAGATCGACGAGCAGACCACCCTCGGCCACACCTACGTCCGCTCCCTGATGCGCACCCAGCTGCGCGCCGCCCTCACCGTGTTCGCGGTCCTCGGCCTGCTCGTCGGGCCGCTCCCGCTGCTCTTCGCGGCCCTGCCCGGCGCCCGCCGCCTGGAGTGGGCCGTGCTCGGCTTCGGCCTCTACCTGCCCCTGGTCCTGCTCGCCCGCTGGTACGTCCGGCGCGCCGAGCGCAACGAGCGCGACTTCGTCCGTCTCGTCGAGGACCGCTGACCCCGCACGCCCATGAACTCCAGCTACGCCGTCCCCGCCGTCGCCCTGGTCGTCGTCGCCACGGTCCTGGTCGGCGCCTTCGGCCTGCGCATCTCCCGCACCACCTCCGACTTCTACGTGGCCTCCCGCACGGTCGGGCCCCGCCTGAACGCCGCCGCCATCAGCGGCGAGTACCTCTCCGCCGCCTCCTTCCTCGGCATAGCGGGCCTGGTCCTGGTCCAGGGCCCGGACATGCTCTGGTACCCGGTCGGCTACACCGCCGGGTATCTCCTCCTGCTGCTCTTCGTCGCCGCGCCCCTGCGCCGCTCCGGCGCCTACACACTGCCCGACTTCGCCGAGGCCCGCCTCGCCTCCCAGGCCGTGCGGCGGCTCGCCGGGGCCTTCGTCGTCGGCGTCGGCTGGCTGTACCTGCTGCCCCAGCTCCAGGGCGCCGGCCTCACCCTGACCGTGCTGACCGGGGCGCCCGACTGGCTGGGCGGCGTGACCGTCGCCGTCGTCGTCACCGCGACCGTCGCCGCCGGCGGCATGCGCAGCATCACCTTCGTCCAGGCCTTCCAGTACTGGCTGAAGCTCACCGCGCTGCTCGTCCCCGCCCTCTTCCTGGTCCTCGCCTGGCAGAGCGACGGCGCCCCGCGGCACGCCTTCGACGAACCGGCCACCTTCCGTGAGCAGCGGGCCGTCCGCGTCGACGACAGCGTCGACCTGAAGCTGGAGCGCCCCCTGAGCGTCACGGTCACCGGCACCGTCGACGGCCGCACCCACACCGCGGCCCGCCTGAACCTGCCCGCCGGCATCCACCACATCGAAGGCGGCACCCGCCTCACCTTCGCCGCCGGAGCGCCCGTGCCGGAGGCCGAACGGGAAGGCGCCGGCGACCTGTCCCCGTCGCAGGCCGAGAGCCGCGCGGAACGCCCCCTGTACGCCACCTACGGGCTGATCCTCGCCACGTTCCTCGGCACCATGGGCCTGCCCCACGTCGTGGTCCGCTTCTACACCAGCCCGCACGGCGTCGCCGCCCGCCGCACCACCGTCGCGGTGCTCGGCCTGATCGGCGCCTTCTACCTCCTGCCCCCCGTCTACGGCGCCCTGGGCCGCCTCTACGCCCCGGAACTGACTCTCACCGGGGACCCCGACGCAGCCGTCCTGCTGCTGCCCGACAGGATGATCGGGGGAGTGGGCGGCGATCTTCTCGGCGCCCTGGTCGCGGGCGGCGCCTTCGCCGCGTTCCTGTCCACGGCCTCGGGCCTGACCATGGCGGTGGCGGGCGTCCTCACCCAGGACGTGCTGCCCTCCCGGGGCGTGCGGCACTTCCGGCTCGGGACGGTCCTGGCCATGTCCGTGCCCCTCGTGGCGAGCGTCCTGGTCGGCGGGCTCCCGGTCGCCGACGCGGTCGGGCTCGCCTTCGCCGTGTCGGCGTCCTCGTTCTGCCCGCTGCTCGTCCTGGGCATCTGGTGGCGGCGGCTGACCCCGCCCGGCGCCGCCGCCGGGATGCTCGTCGGGGGCGGCTCCGCCCTGCTGGCGGTCGCCGCGACCATGGCGGGCTACCCGGGTGAGGGCGCCGCCCTGCACGCCCTGCTGGCCTGGCCCGCCCTGTGGTCGGTGCCGCTGGGCTTCCTCACCATGATCCTGGTGTCCCTCGCCACCCCCGGCCGCGTCCCGCCGGGCACGGCCGCGGTCCTGGCCCGCTTCCACCTGCCCGAGGAACTGCGCACGGAGGCGACGGCATGAGCGACTTCCTCGCGGGCCTGTGCGTCGCCGTGCTCCCGGTCCTGGCGCTCGGCGTCTGGCTCGGCCGGCGTACCGCCCGGGCCAAGAGCCTCGCCGGTCTGGGCACCCCCGTCGAGCACGCCACCTTCGAGACCCTGCACACCGCCTCCCTCGCCGCGCCCCCGCTGCGTGCCGGGCTGACCGAGGAGACCGCCCGCAAGTCCGCCCGCAAACTGCGCTCCCTGCTCGGCACGGACGCCCTCTGCCTCACCGACCGGGCACAGGTCCTGGTCTGGGACGGCGACGGCGCCCACCACCGCACCGAGATCATGGAGCGCCTCGCGGGCCCCCTGGACACCGGCCGCGGCGAGGCCTTCCGGCTCACCTGCGACCGCCTGGACTGCTCGGTGCGCTGGGCGGTCGTCGCCCCGCTCACCGTCGACGACCGGGTGCACGGCGCCCTGGTCGCCTGCGCGCCCCGCGAGTCCGCCGTGCTGGTCCGGGCCGCCGGCGAGGTCGCCCGCTGGGTCTCCGTGCAGCTGGAGCTGGCCGACCTCGACCAGTCGCGCACCCGCCTGATCGAGGCCGAGATCAAGGCGCTGCGCGCCCAGATCTCCCCCCACTTCATCTTCAACTCGCTCGCGGTGATCGCGAGCTTCGTCCGCACCGACCCCGAGCGCGCCCGCGAGCTGCTGCTGGAGTTCGCCGACTTCACCCGCTACTCGTTCCGCCGGCACGGCGACTTCACCACCCTCGCCGACGAGCTGCACGCCATCGACCACTACCTGGCCCTGGTCCGGGCACGCTTCGGGGAGCGCCTCTCGGTCACCCTGCAAATAGCCCCGGAGGTGCTGCCCGTGGCCCTGCCGTTCCTGTGCCTGCAACCGCTGGTCGAGAACGCCGTCAAGCACGGCCTGGAGGGCAAGGCCGTCTCCTCCGGCACGTGCCGCATCCAGATCACCGCGCAGGACGCGGGGGCCGAGGCCCTGGTCGTCATCGAGGACGACGGCGCGGGCATGGACCCGGAACTGCTGCGCCGCATCCTCGCCCGCGAGGCCAGCCCCTCGGGCGGCATCGGCCTGTCCAACGTCGACGACCGGCTCCGCCAGGTCTACGGCGACGACCACGGCCTCGTCATCGAGACCGCGGTCGGCGCCGGCATGAAGATCACCGTCCGGCTCCCGAAGTACCAGCCGGGCGTGCACTCGGCGGGCCGGCTGACCCGGGAGTGAGCCGTCAGGTGCTGCGTGTGGTGACCACCATCCCCAGGGTGATCAGGCCCAGGACGACCCAGCCGAACCACAGCCAGCCGTTGCTGCCGAGCGCCACCGTGTAGGCCGTCACCACGACGAGGCCGCCCATGGTGAGCGCCCCCATGGTCTTCGTCCCGTTGTCACCGCTGGAACCGTGCGTGGAACCGGGCATCGCGACACCCTCCTCGTGGTCCGGTCCCTCCATGGTGCCCGGCCGACGCCCGGCGCGCACCGTCCCTGCGCGAGCCGGTTTCAGCGCCCCTGCGTGTTCAGCGAGGCCAGATAGGCGTTGTACGCCTCCAGCTCCTTGTCGCCGTCCCGGTCGGCGGCCCGGTCCGTGCGCCTGGCCTGCCGCTGCTCGGAGCCGTACCACTGGAACAGCAGCGCGATCAGCACCAGCACGGACGGGACCTCGCTGAACGCCCAGGCGATGCCGCCCGCCGCGTTCTGGTCGGACAGCGCCTCGATGCCGAGGGAGGCGGGCGGGTTCTCGAAGGTCGCGACCATCGGCTGGGACGCCATCATCAGCGCGATGCCGAAGAACGCGTGGAACGGCATGCCCGCGAACAGCTCCAGCATCCGCATCAGGTAGCCCGGCCGGTGCGGGCCCGGGTCCACGCCCATGATCGGCCAGAAGAACACCAGGCCGACGGCGAGGAAGTGCACCATCATCGCGATGTGCCCCACCCGGGAACCCATCAGGGTGTCGAAGATCGGGGTGAAGTACAGCCCGTACAGGCTCGCGATGAACAGCGGGATGGTGAAGGCCGGATGCGTGACGATCCGCATGTACCGGCTGTGCAGGAACATCAGCAGCAGCTCACGCGGCCCCTTGCGGCCCCGGCCCGCCGTCGGCAGCGCCCGCAGCGCCAGCGTGATCGGCGCCCCGAGCAGGATCAGGATCGGCGAGACCATGCTGATCACCATGTGCTGCACCATGTGCACGCTGAACATGACCATGCCGTAGTCGTTCAGGCGGGTGCACATCATGAGCATGATGCTCAGCACGCCCAGCGTGTAGGCGACGGTCCGGCCCACCGGCCACTTGTCCCCGCGCCGCACCAGCCGCACGACGCCCCAGCCGTACAGGGCCAGCCCCGCCAGGCAGGCGACGAGGAAGAACGGGTCCGCCGACCACTCCAGACCTCGCCCCAGCGTGAACGGCGGCAGATCCATGGTCATGCCGTGCCCGCTGTGATCCATTCCGCCGGCTCCTGTTTCGTGGGGGTGTGCAGCAAGTTGTCCGCCCACAAGAGTAGAACCGCCCCCGGCCACACAGGTGACCGGGGGCGAGGTTCCACAGGCGCGGCACCCTCAGAGAACGGTCTCCGCCTCCTCGTACCGCTCGTCCGGCACGGTCTTCAGCGTCTCCACGGCCTCCGCCAGCGGCACCATCACGATGTCGGTCCCGCGCAGCGCGGTCATCTGCCCGAACTCACCCCGGTGCACGGCCTCCACCGCGTGCCAGCCGAACCGCGTGGCCAGCACCCGGTCGTAGGCGGTGGGCGTACCGCCGCGCTGCACGTGCCCCAGGATCACCGGCCGCGCTTCCTTGCCCAGCCGCCGCTCCAGCTCCACCGACAGCTGCCGCGCGACGCCCGCGAACCGCTCGTGCCCGTAGATGTCCTTGCCGCCCTCGTCGAACTCCATCGTCCCGGCCCGGGGCTTGGCCCCCTCCGCCGCGACCACGATCGCGAAGCGCTTGCCCGCCTCGAACCGCTCACCGACCCGCCGGGTCAGCTCCTCTATGTCGAAGGGCCGCTCGGGCACCACGATGGCGTGCGCACCGGCCGCCATGCCGGAGTGCAGCGCGATCCAGCCGGTGTGCCGGCCCATGACCTCCACCACGAGGACCCGCTGGTGGGACTCGGCCGTGGTCTTCAGACGGTCCAGCGCCTCGGTCGCCACTCCGACGGCCGTGTCGAAGCCGAAGGTGACGTCCGTGACCGCGATGTCGTTGTCGATCGTCTTCGGCACACCCACCACGGGCAGGCCGCTGTCCGACATCAGCCGCGCGGCCTTGAGCGTGCCCTCGCCGCCGATCGGGATGATCGCGTCGAGACCCAGCTCCTGGACATGGCCCCTGGCCCGCTCCACACCGTCCCGCAGATGCGAGGGCTGGACCCGGGAGGAACCGAGAATCGTGCCGCCGCGGGCGAGGATGCCGCCCACCGCGTCGAGGTCGAGCTTGAGGTAGTCGCACTCCAGGAGGCCCTTCCAGCCGTCCCGGAAGCCGATGACCTCGTCGCCGTGGTCGACGACGGCGCGGTGCACGACGGACCGGATGACGGCGTTCAGGCCGGGGCAGTCGCCGCCGGACGTGAGGACACCAATGCGCATAGCCCGAGAAACCTTATCGACGTGGGCCTGGACCGGACCGCGTCGTCCGGCTGGAATCCCCGCCACCCTAGCGGCTCCGGGGGGCCGGACCGAAGCACGCGTCCGCCTGCTGGACGACCCCGCTCACCTGTGCGGACGGGCCGTCATACGGGCTGTTGACCAGCAGGTTGACGCGCGCCCCGGGCACGCTGCGGCGCTGTGCCTACGCGGGCTGCTGAGCAGCGGCGATGCGCTCGTTGCGCAGCGCCTCGTACCAGTGGTCGTCGGTCGGCGGCAGCGCGTTGACGTCGAGGGCCAGCTTCAGCAGCAGGTCCGCGATCAGCGGGTTGCGCGCGAGCACCGGCCCGTGCATGTACGTGCCGAAGACCGTGTCGTTGTACGCGCCCTCCGTGCCGTCGCCCGTGCCGTTGCCGTTGCCGAAGCGGACCTGGGCGAGCGGGCGGGCGGTGGGGCCGAGGTGGGTGACGCCCTGGTGGTTCTCGAAGCCGGTCAGCGGGGGCAGGCCGAGGCGCGGGTCGACGTCGCCGAGCACGTCACCGACGCACCGCGCGCCCTCGCCGCGCACCGAGACCACGTCCAGCAGCCCCAGCCCGGGCTCGCGCTGGCCGAGGTCGTTGATGAACTCGTGGCCGAGGATCTGGTAGCCGGCACACACGGAGAACACGATGGCGCCGTTCTCCACGGCCCGGGTCAGACCGCCGTCCCGGCGCAGCCGCTCGGCCGCGAGCCGCTGCGGCCGGTCCTCGCCGCCGCCGATCAGGTAGATGTCCCCGGAGGTCGGGATCGGCTGGTCGCTGCGCACGTCCAGCCGGGCCACGTCCAGGCGGCGCTGCCGCGCCCGGCGCTCCACGACGAGGACGTTGCCCTGGTCGCCGTAGGTGCTGAGCAGGTCGGGATAGATCCAGACGATGCGCAGTTGGTTGTCGCTCACAAAAGTCCCCTGACGTCTCGTGCTCAGTTGCCGACGCGGCGGCGGAGGTCCTGGAACGCCGTGTAGTTGGCGATGACCTCGATACGGCCCGGCGGGCACGCGGCCACGGCCTGGTCGAGGTTGTCGTAGACCTGGAAGTGCTGGTCGGCGACCTCCAGACGCACCGCCAGATCCAGCCGCCGGTCGCCGACCACGCAGATCGGGTGGCCGGTCAGGCGCGTGTAGTCGACGTCCCACAGCCAGGAGGTGTCGGTGCCGTCGGCGGAGCGCGCGTTCACGGACAGGATGACCGGCGCGGGCGGCGGGTCGATCAGGGAGAACGTCTCCAGCCAGCCGGCCGGGTTCTTCGCGAGCAGCAGGCGCAGGTCGCGGCCCTGGAACTGGACGACGTCGTACCGTCCGGCCACCGCCTGCACCTGGTACATGCGCTCCAGCGCGACCTGCGGCGGCACCCCGAACACCGCGGCGACGGCGGCCGAGGAGGCGGCGTTGGCCTTGTTGGCGCGGCCGGGCAGCTGGAGGTGGATCGGCCAGGCCGAGCCGTGCGGGTCGAGGACGTGGTCGCCGGAGAGCGCCCAGCTCGGCGTCGGACGGCGGAAGCCGCACTCACCGCAGAACCAGTCGTCGCCCGGGCGCTGCATCACGCCGCCGCACGAGGGGCAGGACCAGGCGTCGTCCTTCCACATCTGGCCGGCGGCGACCCAGATCACGTTGGGGGAGGAGGACGCCGCCCACACCACCAGCGGGTCGTCGCAGTTGGCCACGACCACGGCCTTGGAACCGGCGAGCCCCTCGCGCCAGTTCTCGGCGAGCATGCGGGTCTCCGCCGCGCGGTCGAGCTGGTCACGGGAGAGGTTCAGCAGCGCGATGCACTTCGGGTCGGTGTCCCGGGCGACGCCGGCCAGGTACTTCTCGTCGACCTCGATGACGCCGTACCGGGCGTCCGAGCCGCCGGCGAGCGCCGAGGTGATGCCGGCCGGCATGTTGGCGCCGAGCGCGTTGGAGACGACCGGACCGGCCGCGCGCAGGGCCTCGGCGATCAGCCGGGTGGTCGTGGTCTTGCCGTTGGTCGCCGAGACCAGGATCACGTCCAGGTTCTGCGCCAGCCGGGCGAGGAGGTCGGGGTCGAGCTTGAGCGCCACCCGGCCGCCGATGACCGATCCGCTGCCGCGACCCGCCGCGCGGGACGCCGCCGCGACCGCCTTGCCCGCCGTCACGGCCAGCTTGGCCCGCGGCGAGAGCGGGTCCGAGTTGCCTGCCATCAGTTCTCGATCCTCCTTGCGTACGCGCCGCGCCTTGAAGCCTGACGGCCACGTGGTGTGGACCTCAGCCTATCGAGATCCCTTCGCACTCCCGAACCGCGGCACTGTGGCGAACTCGTGTGGGAGGCGCGCACCGACAGGACCTTACTCTTGCGGCCATGCGACAGAGTCCCATCCCCGGTGCCCGCGGCCGCGTGAGACCCCTCACCCTGCACGGCGACCCCGTCCTGCACACGCCCTGCGCGGAGGTCACCGACTTCGGCCCCGAACTGGCCGGGCTGGTCGAGGACTTGTTCGCGACCATGTACGCCGCCCAGGGCGTCGGCCTGGCCGCCAACCAGATCGGCGAGCCGCTGCGGGTGTTCGTCTACGACTGCCCCGACGACGAGGACGTCCGCCACCTCGGCCACGTGGTCAACCCCCGCCTCGTCGCGGCGGACGGCGTGGTGATCCGCGGCCCGGAGGGCTGCCTGTCGCTGCCGGGCCTGGAAGCGGGCACGGAACGGCACGACCACGCGGTGGTCGAGGGCCTCACGATGACCGGCGAGCCCGTCACGGTCCACGGCACGGGCTTCTTCGCCCGCTGTCTGCAGCACGAGTGCGACCACCTGGAGGGCCGCGTCTACGCGGACCGCCTGACGGGCTGGCGCCACCGCAGACTGATGCGGCAAGCCGCCCGGGCTCCATGGCGCCGAGGGGGTGAGTGACCCAGGGGCGCGGGCAACTGCGCGACCAGCCCTCACCGGCCCGCAGGGCAGCGCGCGACGGTCAGAAGCCCGGGCCTCCCACCCGGTCCCCCGCAGCCGCCAGCCGGCCCCACAGCAGGTCGGCGAGGCTGCGCACCAACTCCTCGCGGGAACAGGGCCGTTCCCCCAGCCACCAGTCCCCGGCGGCATGCATCATGCCGACGATCCCGTGCCCCCAGACGCGCGCCAGCTGCTGCCCGCCCGGCCCGAGGTCCAGCCGCTCCTCGATGACCTGCGCCAGTTCCTCGCCCATCCGACGCAGCAGCGGCGCACTGTGCTTGCCGACGTCGAATCCCTGGTCGCCCGGCTGGCTCCCCTCCGCCGGGTGCATCAGGAACCGGTACACCTGCGGCCGCGCCTCGATCGCCGCGAGGTAGGTGCCGAGTGTCGCCTCGACCCGCTCGCGGCGGTCCGCCGGCGCGTCCAGCGCCGCACGCAGCGAGTCCAGCAAGGCGTCCGTGTGCCGCTTGGCGAGGGCCGCGTACAGTCCGCCCTTGTCACCGAAGTGCCGGTAGAGGATCGGCTTGGTGATGCCGGCCTCCGCCGCGATCGCGTTCATCGAGGCCTGCGGGCCGTCGCGCAGCACCACCCGGTCGGCGGCCTCCAGCAGTTCACGCCGTCGGCGGTCGGCGGACCGTTGCTGGTCGGTCCGCTGCGTGGTGTCCATGTGCTCTCCCCACCCGTGATGTTTCGATGACGCTTGCGCAAACTAACACTGAAGCACGCTCCGGACGCCGGACGGGTGCCGGCCGGCCGGGAGGAGTTGACGCGGACTACCGATCGGTAACAGACTGCGGTTACCGCAAGTAACATGCACGTGCCGCTGGAGGGGACCGACATGGCCGAGTTCACCATGGAGCTCAACGACGAACAGAAGGAGGTCCGTGACTGGCTCCACGGCTTCGCCGCCGACGTGATCCGGCCCGCGGCCGCCGAATGGGACGAGCGTGAGGAGACTCCCTGGCCGGTCATCCAGGAGGCCGCCAAGGTCGGCATCTACTCCCTGGACTTCTACGCCCAGCAGTACTTCGACCCCACCGGCCTCGGCATCCCCATGGCGATGGAGGAGCTGTTCTGGGGCGACGCGGGCATCGCCCTGTCCATCGTCGGCACCGGCCTCGCCGCCGTCGGCGTCCTCGCCAACGGCACCGAGGAGCAGATCGGCACCTGGATCCCCCAGATGTACGGCGACGCCAACGACGTCAAGGTCGCCGCCTTCTGCTCCTCCGAGCCCGACGCCGGCTCCGACGTCGCCTCCATGCGCACCCGGGCCGTCTACGACGAGGCCAAGGACGAGTGGGTCCTCAACGGCACCAAGACCTGGGCGACCAACGGCGGCATCGCCAACGTCCACGTGGTGGTCGCGGTCGTCGACCCGGACCTCGGTTCCAAGGGCCACGCCTCCTTCATCGTCCCGCCGGGCACACCGGGCCTGTCCCAGGGCCAGAAGTTCAAGAAGCACGGCATCCGCGCCTCCCACACCGCCGAGGTCATCCTCGACAACGTGCGCGTCCCGGGCTCCTGCCTGCTCGGCGGCAAGGAGAAGCTCGACGAGCGGCTCGCCCGGGCCCGCGAGAAGGCCCGGCAGGGCGGGGAGCGCGTGAAGAACGCGGCCATGGCCACCTTCGAGGCCTCGCGCCCGGCCGTCGGCGCCATGGCGGTCGGCACCGCCCGCGCCGCCTACGAGGTCGCCCTCGACTACGCCACGACCCGTGAGCAGTTCGGCCGGCCGATCGTGGACAACCAGGGCGTGGCGTTCCAGCTCGCGGACATGCGCACCTCCATCGACGCGGCCCGGCTGCTGGTCTGGCGCGCCTCCTGGATGGCGATCAACGGCAAGCCGTTCACGGCGGCCGAGGGCTCGATGTCCAAGCTGTTCGCCAGCGAGACCGCCAAGAAGGTCACCGCCCAGGCCATCCAGATCCTCGGCGGCAACGGCTACACCCGGGAGTACCCGGTGGAGCGCATGCACCGCGACGCGGCGATCTACACGATCTTCGAGGGCACGAGCGAGATCCAGCGCCTGGTCATCGCCCGCACCCTCGCCGGGGTGCCCATCCGCTAACGGTGCCGCAGCGGCGTCAGCTGCTCGATGTCGTACCGCGCCCGGAGCTCCTCGATGGCCGCGTGGTCCGGCGGGCCCCCGCCGCCGAGGATCTCCAGCAGTTCCTCGAAGTACCGCTCGTGGTCCGGCGGCGGGCTCGCCTGGAAGAACATCTTCGCGGGCTCGTCCGTCGGATTGGCGAAGGCGTGCGGGCACCCCGGGGGCACCACGATCACCGTGCCCGGCGTGGCCCGCACCACCCGGTTGCCGGAAGCGGACTCCCAACCCCGCCAGGTGTCGGGGGTACGGACCCGCGGCTCGAAGGCGAGCACGTCCAGCTCGCCCTCCAGGACGTAGAACAGCTCCTCGCTGCGGGTGTGCACATGGGCCCCGACGTCGAAGCCCGGGGGCACCACCACCTCGAAGGTGGAGGCCATACGCGAGTGGCTGCCCGTCACCTTGAAGGTCACCTGCTGCGCGGGGGCCTGCACGACCCGGCCGTGACCGGGCGGGACGAGCAGGCCTTCCGTCGCCGTCATCGCCGTCTCACCACGTCACGGGCAGGGCCTCGGGCCCGCGGATCAGCGCGCCCTTCTTGAAGGGCACGTCCTCGGCCGGCACGGCCAGCCGCAGACCCGGCACGCCGTCGAGGAGCGCGTCGACCAGGAGCTCCGACTCCAGCCGGGCCAGCATGCCGCCCGGGCAGTAGTGCGGCCCGAAGCCGAACGAGACGTGCGGGTTCGGGCTGCGGGAGAAGTCGATGGTCTCCGGGTCGGGGAAGACGTCCGGGTCGCGGTTGGCCGCCAGGTACGACACGTAGATCGCATCGCCCCGGCGGATCCGCACGCCCTGGATCTCCACGTCCTCCAGGGCGATCCGCGACAGCCCGACCGCGTTGCGGTGGGGGATCCAGCGCAGCAGCTCGTCGATGGCCCGGGGGCGGATCTCCGGCTCGGCCCGCAGCCGCTCGGCGAGTTCCGGGCGGGTCAGCAGCACGTAGAACATCTGGCCGCTGTTGTTGGTGACCGCCTCGCCGCCGATCTGCAGGAGCACGGCGAGTCCGACCGCCTCCTCCAGGGTGACCTCGCTCCGGCCGACCGCGGCGCCGAGCAGCGAGGTCACGTCCTCGCCGGTGCTGCCCTCGCGCAGACCGATCAGGTCGGCGAAGTAGGCGCCCATCTCCTTCTTGGCCTTCTCGCTGACCTCGGCGCCGTGCGCGGAGGACAGGATCAGCTGCGTCCAGGTGTGCATGTCGTGCCGGTCGGCGGCCGGGACCCCCATGAGCTCGCAGATCACCGCGATGGGGAACGGGCTGAGCACCGCCTCGGTGAGGTCCGCGGGCGGGCCGTCCTGGAGCATCTCGTCGACCAGCTCCGCCAGCATCCCGCGGGACCGCTCGCGCACCCGCTCCACCCCGCGTGCCGTGAACGCGGCGGCGACGCTGCGCCGCAGCCGGGTGTGGTCCGGCGGGTCGAGGAAGCCGACCGCGCCCCGGGACGGGATGAAGTGCGGGGCCAGCCGCGTGACCTGCCGGTCCATGACCGCCTCGCGGCCGAAGCGCGGGTCGTTGGTCACCGTCCGCACGTCGTCGTAGCGGGTGACCAGCCAGGCCCAGCCCTCGCCGTTGGGCAGCTTGATGCGGGTGACCGGGCCCTCGTCCATCAGCTCCCGCAGGACCGGGTCGAAGTCCGCGCCGGACAGGTCCAGCGCGGGCCAGTCCCGGACCGGGGGCGGCGTCTGGGTGATCGTCTCTTCGCTCATCTCACTTCGTCTCGTCCGCGCGGTGCCAGCGGCCCAGGGCCATCTCGGCGGTGATACCGGGTCCGAACCCGGCCAGCAGCCCGCGTGCCCGGTGCTCGGGCCCGCCCTCGTCGAACAGCCGGCGCAGCGCGTCCAGGACGACGGCGCTGGCGATGTTGCCGTACTCGGTGAGCGTGGCCCGGCTGAAGCGGAAGGCGTGCGGGTCGACGTGCAGGAAGGTGCTGAGGTCGTCGAGGATGCGGGGCCCACCCGCGTGGACTATGTAGAAGTCCAGGTCGGAGGCGTCCCAGCCGTGGTTTCCTGCCAGGTCCTTCAGCGCCGGCGCCAGCGGCTCCATGGTGGCCGGGACCCGCTTGTCCAGCAGGAAGTGGAAGCCCGTGGCCTTCACGTCGTACATGATCCACTCTTCGGTCTTGGGGATCAGGTACGAGCCGTTGCGCTCCAGCACGACGCCCTCGCCGCCCCGGCCGCGGACCGCGGCGGCGGCGATGCCGTCGCCGAACAGCCCGTTGGACAGCAGCGAGCCGACGCCGATGTCGGTGGGCTGGTAGCACAGCGAGCAGAACTCGCAGGCCACGATCAGCGCGTTGGCGTCGGGGTAGGCCGTGCAGAAGTCGTGGGCCCGGTTGATCGCCGCGCCGCCGGCCGCGCAGCCCAGCTGGGCTATCGGCAGTTGCCGGGTGGTCGGGTCGAAGCCCATCTCGTTGATCAGCCACGCCGTGAGCGAGGGCATCATGAAGCCCGTGCACGACACGTAGATGATCAGATCCACGTCGGTGGCCAGCAGCTCCGCGTCGTCGAGCGCCCGCTGGATGACCGCGGGCACCCGCGCCTTGGCCTCCGCCTCGTAGAGCTTGTTGCGGTCCTCGAACCCGGGGTGCTTCAGGGTTTCCTCGATGGGTTGCACGATGCGCCGCGTGCGCACACCGGTGTTCTCGATCAGCCGGAGGGCCAGCGGCAGTTGGGGGTGGTCGGCGTGGCGCTCACGCGCCAGCTCCAGCGTCTCCTCCATCGTGATCACGTGCTCTGGAACGGACACCGAGGGTCTGCACAAAGTCGCCATGAACCGTGCCTGCTTTCGCCTCCCGGAAGGCCCTTCGCCCCCCGGTCAGAAGGTGGTTCACCTCTAGGGGCGTCACCTGTGTCACCTCTAGAGGTGGTCCACCCACGATCACCCGCCGGCAGGCGGAGTTCGCGCGGGACTACTCCGTACCGGGGACGGCGTGCCAGTCTCGACCCGACACCCTCACGACGGAGGACGCGATGACACCCGGCCCGGGACCTACTGCGCACGACCACGGCGGCCCTCGCTCCGGACCCGGACGCCAACCCCCTGGTCCCCCGGATCGCCGCCGGCACGGCACCCCGCGCCACCCTCGCCGCGCTCGCCCTGGAACAGGGCTGGGTGATCCCCGCGGACCGCCGCGCGTTCGAGCACCTGGCGGTCCGCTCCGAGGCGACCGACCCGGAGTGCGCGGCCTTCTTCACGGCCCTCGCGGAGGGCGAGGCGCTGGCGGGGGACCGGCTGGACGCTTTCGCGCGGGCCTGCGGGGCCCGGGAGGCGTCGTACGAGCCGCTCGCCGGCTGCCAGGCGTACCCCGCGTACGTGGCCTGGCTGGCCCTCAACGCCGCACCGGCGGACGCGGTCCTGGCCCTGACGGCCAACTTCTCGGCGTGGGGCGGCTATTGCGCGGCCATCGCCACGGCACTGCGCGAGCACTACGGCCTCACCGACGAGGCCTGCGCCTTCTTCGACTTCTTCGCCGAGCCGTCACCCGACCTGGACCGGCTGGCGGAACGGGCCGTGGGGGCGGCCCTGGACGAAGGGCGCCTCGACGAGCGGCGGGCACGCACCTACGGCCGTCTCCTGCAGCAGTACGAGGCGAGCTTCTGGACGGCACTGAGCGGGACGACGGCCTGACAGCGCGGGACGACGGCCTGACCTAGCGGGACGAGGGTCCGGGCGCGCGGGGGAGCTACGTCGCGGTCCCACTGCTGTGCGCGATGCAGGCCACGTCGATACGGTCGGCCAGCTTCGCCAGCTCGATCGTCAGGGCCGCCACCGTGTCCTCGTCCAGTCCCGACTCCCCGCCCTCCACCAGCCGCACCCACCGCCCCCCGACGGTCCGCAAGAGCTTGCTGACATCCGCGGCAGCCACCTGCAAGGTCCCGCGGTCGTCGACGATCAGAGGCAGAGTCACTTCGCGGTTCACAGACGGGATCGTAGCCCCGCAACACTCACGCACCATGCCAAACAGTGGTGATGTTGCAGAACTCGCGGATTCCGTGCCCGGACAGCTCACGCCCGTACCCGGAGCGCTTCACGCCGCCGAACGGGAACGCCGGATGGGAGGCCGTCATGCCGTTGAAGAACACGCCCCCGGCCTCCAGGTCCCGGGCGAACCGTTCCACCTCGGCCTCGTCGTGCGTCCAGACGTTGGAACTCAGCCCGAAGGGCGAGTCGTTCGCGAGCAGCACGGCCTCGTCCAGGTCGGCCACCCGGTACAGCGTGGCGACCGGCCCGAACGCCTCCTCCCGGTGGATCCGCATCTCGCGCGTGATGCCGGCCAGGATCGTCGGCGTGTAGTACCAGCCGGGCCCCTCCGGCCGTTCGCCACCGCACAGCACCTGAGCCCCGCCGCGCACCGCGTCGTCGACCAGTTCCTCCAGATCGCGCAGCCCCTGCTCGCTGGCCAGCGGCCCGACCTCGGTGTCGTCGGACAGGGGGTCGCCGACCTTCAGCGCCCGCATCCCCTCGGTGAACCGCTCGGCGAAGGCGTCGTAGACGTCCGCGTGCACGATGAAGCGCTTCGCGGCGATGCAGGACTGCCCGGTGTTCTGCACCCGCGCGGTCACCGCCACCTGCGCGGCCCTGTCGAGGTCGGCGGAGGGCATCACGACGAACGGGTCGCTGCCGCCCAGCTCCAGCACCGTCTTCTTGATCATCTCCCCGGCGGTGGAGGCGACCGCGCGGCCCGCGGGCTCGCTGCCGGTGAGCGTGGCGGCCTTCACCCGCTCGTCGCGCAGGATGTCGTCCACCGCGGCGGAGCCGATCAGCAGCGTCTGGAAGCAGCCCTCGGTGAAGCCCGCCCGGTGGAAGAGGTCCTCCAGGTACAGGGCGGTCTGCGGGACGTTGGAGGCGTGCTTGAGCAGGCCGACGTTGCCCGCCATCAGCGCGGGCGCCGCGAAGCGCACCACCTGCCACAGCGGGAAGTTCCACGGCATGACCGCGAGCACCGGGCCGAGCGGGCGGTAACGGACCCGCACGCGCGAGGCGCCGGAGTCCTTGACGTCGGCCCCGGACGGTTCCTCGTCGGCCAGCAGCTCCTCGGCGTGGTCGGCGTACCAGCGCATCGCCTTGGCGCACTTCGCAGCCTCGGCCCTGGCCTGCTGGATCGGCTTGCCCATCTCGGTGGTCATCACCCGGGCGATGTCCTGCTGGTCCTCGTCGAGGAGGTCGGCGGCCCGGTGCAGCAGCCGGGCCCGCTCGGCGAAGGCCGTCGTCCGGTACGTGCGGAACGTGGCCTCCGCGAGCCGGAGCCGCCGCTCGATCTCCTCCTCGCCCATGGCCTGGTACGTCTTGAGCGTCTCGCCGTTCGCCGGGTTGACCGTCGCGATGGGCATGGCTGACCTCCCTGGGAGCGGGCTGTGTCTCGACCTTCCCGCGCGGCGGAGGGGACCGCAACGCGGGAGCGTCTCCTCAGGGCGAGTGCTCCGCCAGGCGGTCGAGAAACGCCGCCTGGGCCTTGACGATCACCTCGCGGGCCCGGTCGAGTCCGAACCAGGCCACCCGGTCCAGCTCGGGGAACTCCTGGAGCCGCCCGGAGCGAGGCGGCCACTCCATCCGGAACGTGCCGGGCACGATCGCCGCCGGGTCGAGGTCCGCCTCGATCGCCCAGACCGTGACGATCTTGCCGTTGGTCTGCCGGACCTCGCCCAGGTCGATGGCCTCCCCGTCGGGCGGCGGCAGCCCCAGTTCCTCCTGGAACTCCCGGCGGGCGGCCTGCCAGGCGGGCTCGTCCGGTTCGTACTCGCCCTTGGGCACGGTCCACGCCCCCGCGTCGCGCCGGGCGAAGAACGGGCCGCCCATGTGACCCAGCAGGACTTCGGGGCCGTGGCCCGAGGGGCGGAAGAGCAGCAGGCCCGCGCTGCGCTTCACGGCCTGACCTCCGGGTGGGCGGCCAGCAGCGTCTCGACCGTGTCGGCGTCCTCGGGGCGCTTGTCCTCGCGGTAGCGGATCACGCGGGCGAAGCGGAGGGTGACGCCGGCCGGGTAGCGGGTGGAGCGCTGGAGCCCGTCGTAGGCGATCTCGACGACGAGTTCCGGGCGCACGGTCACCACGTGGCCGTCGTCGTCGACGGCGATCTGCCGCAGCCGTTCGGTCTGCCAGGTGAGCATCGCGTCGGTCATGCCCTTGAAGGTCTTGCCGAGCATGGCGAGGCCGCCGTCGGCGGTGCGGGCGGCGAGGTGCAGGTTGGAGAGCTTGCCGGTGCGGCGGCCGTGGCCCCACTCGGCGGCCAGCACGACCAGGTCGAGGGTGTGCACCGGCTTGACCTTCAGCCAGGACGCGCCGCGCCGGCCCGCGCTGTAGGGGGCGTCGAGGGACTTGGCGACGACGCCCTCGTGGCCGCGCCCGATGGTGCCGGCCAGGAACTCCTCCGCCGTGTGCGTCTCGTCCGGCCCGGACACCAGGGTGCGCCGCACCCGCATCGGCTCGGGGACGAGCCGGGCCAGCTCGGCGTGCCGCTCGGCGAACGGCAGGTCGAGCAGGTCGCGGCCGTCGACGGACAGGGCGTCGAAGAAGACGGGGGAGACCGGGACCGCCCGGGCGGCCGTCGCCACGTCCGTGCGGGAGCCGACCCGCCCGGCGGTCTCCTGGAACGAGCGGGGCCGCCCGTCCTCGCCGAAGGAGATCACCTCGCCGTCCAGGATGAACCGCTCGCCGCGCAACTCCAGGGCCGCCGCCGTCACTTCGGGCAGCCGGTCGGTGATGTCGTCGAGGGTGCGGGTGTACACGCGCACGGCGGCGCCGTCGCGGTGCACCTGGACGCGGATGCCGTCCAGCTTCTCCTCCACCGCGCAGGCACCCAGCTTGTCCACCGCCTCCGCCACCGAGGAGGCGCTGTGCGCCAGCATCGGCAGCACCGGGCGGCCGACGGTGAGCCGGAACCGGTCCAGGGCGGCCGGGCCGTCCGCGAGCAGGGCCTCGGCGACCGTCTGGAGGGAACCGGCGAGCATCACGGCCCGCCGCACGTCCGTGCCCGGCGCCCCGGTCGCCTGGGCCAGGCCCTCGACCGCGACCGCGTCCAGCGCGCCCTGCCGGACCTCGCCGGTGAGCAGCCCGAGCAGGAACCGCTGCTCGTCCTCGGTGGCCGCGCCCATCAACTCCCCGACCAGCCGCGTGCGCTCCGCCTGGGATCCGGGGCCCGACACCTTCGCGAGCTGCGACAGCCGGGCGTCGACGTCCCGCACGGTCAGGCCCGGCTCCGGCGCCGGGGCGACCGGGCGGCCCAGCACCTTCCAGCCCACGCCGATCCGGCCCTGCGGCAGCCGCCCGGCCAGGTAGGGGATGACGATCGGCACGTCCTCCGCCTCGGCGTCCCGGAAGAGCTCCGCGAGCAGAGCCGTCTTCCGGGACCGCGCCGAGGTGGCGGCGACCTCCTGGGACACACGGGCCAGCCGGTGCAGCAGCATGCAGTCATGGTGCACCGCAGGCCCGGTCCCTACACCTGGACGGCCGCGTCCAGGTCCGTCATCAGCAGGTCTCCGACGATCGCCGACGCGGCCCGGTAGCCGCCGCTCGCGGCGTGCACGACCTGCTCGGCGAAACCGATCGCGTTGCCCGCGGCCCACACGCCCGGCACGGTCGTCAGGCCGGTCGCGTCGACCACCGGGTACGCGCCGAACGGCGTCTCGTGCAGCTCGGCGCCCAGCCGCTCCAGCAGGCCGGTCTGCGGCACGGGACGCGGGGCGGCGAACAGCACCGAACGGGCGTGCGCCGAACCGTCCGCGAGCCGGACCCCGGTGAGCCGGTCGTCCTCGACCACCAGCTCCGCAACCTCGCCGGGCACCACGTCCACCCGGGCCGCGGCGAGCCGGCGCAGGTCCTCGTCGGACAGCTCCGCCTCGTCGACCGTGTGCAGGAAGAGCCGCACGTCCTTCGACCACTGCGACACCATCAGCGCCTGGTGCACGCTCGCCGGGCTGGTCGCGAGCACCCCGAACGGCTGGTCGCGCACCTCCCAGCCGTGGCAGAACGGGCAGTGCAGCACGTCCCGGCCGAACCGCTCGGCGACCCCGGGCACCGCGGGCAGCTCGTCCTTCAGCCCGGTCGCGACGACCAGCCGCCGGGCCCGCACGGTCCGGCCGCCGGCCAGCACCACGGCGAAGTCCTCGCCCCGCTCGACGTCCACCACCCGGTCGCGCACCAGCTCGACGCCGTAGCGCGCGATCTCCTCCCGGCCCGCCGCCAGGAACTCGGCGGGCGGCATGCCGTCCCGCGACAGGTAGCCCTGCATGTGCGCGGCGGGCGCGTTGCGCGGCTCGCCCGCGTCGACGACCAGCGTGCGGTGCCGGGCCCGGCCCAGCACCAGCGCCGCGGAAAGACCCGCCGCGCCCCCGCCGACCACCACCACTGCGTACTTCTCGGTCATGTGACCACCTCCGCCGCCGAGCGTCGCTCCGGCGGTACGGGATTGACAAACAAGTTTGCCGAAACTGCAATACGACCATGACCACCGACGAGGTACTCGCGGGCGTCGGGCCCCGGCTGCGGCAGATGCGGAAGGACCGGGAGGTGACCCTGGCGGAGCTCTCCGAGAGCACGGGCATCTCCGTCAGCACCCTGTCGCGGCTGGAGTCCGGGCTGCGCAAACCCAGTCTGGAGCTGCTGCTGCCGATCGCGCGCGCCCACCAGGTGGCGCTCGACGACCTGGTCGGCGCCCCGCCGTCCGGCGATCCCCGGGTGCGCGCCAAGCCGATCGAGATGTACGGCCGCACCCACTGGCCCCTCACCCGCCAGCCCGGTGGCCTCCAGGCCTACAAGGTGCTCGAACCCCAGCGCAGACTGGAGCCCGAACCCCGCACCCACGAGGGCTACGAGTGGCTCTACGTGCTGTCCGGGAAGCTGCGGCTGGTGCTGGGCGAGCACGACGTGGTGCTCACGGCCGGGGAGGCCGCCGAGTTCGACACCCGGGTGCCGCACTGGTTCGGGTCGACGGGGGAGGGGCCCGTGGAGTTCCTCAGCCTGTTCGGGCCGCAGGGGGAGCGGATGCACGTGCGGGCTCGGCCGAAGCGGTCGTGACGCACGCGATAGGGGACGGCGGGACTCTTCCGCAGAAGACGGTTCCCTGATCGGCAAGCGACCGCTTAGTATGCGAACCGACCCCGGCCAGACGAAGCAGTCCCCCGTGGAGGCACCGCATGCAGGCATGGCACGTGCACGAGAACGGCGAGCCGAGCGAGGTGATGCGGCTCGAGGAGGCGGAGCCGCCCACGCCCGGCGCGGGCCAGGTCCTGCTGAAGGTGCGCGCCGCGAACGTCAACTTCCCCGACGCCCTGCTGTGCCGCGGCCAGTACCAGGTCAGGCCGCCGCTGCCGTTCACGCCGGGCGTGGAGATCTGCGGCGAGACCGAGGACGGCCGCCGGGTGATCGCCAACCCGGCGCTGCCCCACGGCGGCTTCGCCGAGTACGCCCTCGCCGACTCCGCCGCCCTGCTGCCCGCACCGGACGCCCTCGACGACGCCGAGGCCGCCGCCCTGCACATCGGCTACCAGACCGGCTGGTTCGGCCTGCACCGCCGGGCCGCCCTGCGGGCCGGGGAGACCCTGCTCGTCCACGCTGCCGCAGGAGGGGTCGGCAGCGCGGCCGTGCAGCTCGGGAAGGCCGCCGGCGCCACCGTCATCGGTGTCGTCGGCGGCTCCGGGAAGGCGGCCGTCGCCAAGGACCTGGGCTGCGACCTCGTGATCGACCGGCGCTCCGAGGACGTCGTCGCCGCCGTCAAGGAGGCCACCGGCGGCCGGGGCGCCGACGTGATCTACGACCCGGTCGGCGGCGCGGCGTACACCCAGTCCGCCAAGACCGTCGCCTTCGAGGGCCGGATCGTCGTCGTCGGCTTCGCCAGCGGCACCATCCCCAGCCCCGCCCTGAACCACGCCCTGGTGAAGAACTACTCGATCCTGGGCCTGCACTGGGGCCTGTACAACACCAAGGACCCCGAGCTCGTCCGGCACTGCCACGAGGAACTCACCGGACTGGCCGCCCGGGGCGCGATCAAGCCGCTGGTCAGCGAGCGTGTGCCGCTCGGCGAGGCGGCAGGCGCCGTGCAGAAGGTGGCGGACGGTCTGACCACCGGCCGGATCGCCGTCGTCATGGAGGAGGCAGCATGACCACCACCGAGGAACTGCGCGACAAGACCCGGGAGTTGCTGGCCGCCCATCCGCCGGCCTCCACCGGCCGCCTGGACTTCCTGCGGGCCCGCTTCGACGCCGGACTCGCCTGGGTGCACTTCCCCCAGGGCCTCGGCGGACTCGGCGCGGCCCGCTCCCTCCAGGCCGTCGTCGACGCCGAACTGGCCGCCGCGGGGGCGCCCGACAACGACCCCCGGCGCATCGGGATCGGCCTCGGCATGGCCGCGCCGACGATCCTCCAGTACGGCACCGAGGAGCAGCAGCGGCGCTACCTGCGGCCGTTGTGGACGGGGGAGGAGGTCTGGTGCCAGCTGTTCAGCGAGCCGGGCGCCGGCTCCGACCTGGCCGCGCTGGGCACCCGGGCCGTGCGGGAGGGCGACCACTGGGTGGTCAACGGGCAGAAGGTCTGGACGTCGAGTGCGCACGTCGCCCGCTGGGCCATCCTCATCGCCCGCACCGACCCGGACGTGCCCAAGCACCGCGGCATCACCTACTTCGTGTGCGACATGACCGACCCGGGCGTCGAGGTGCGCCCGCTGCGGCAGATCACCGGCGAGGCCGAGTTCAACGAGGTGTTCCTCACCGACGTCCGCATCCCCGATTCCCGGCGCCTCGGCGGGATCGGTGAGGGATGGAAGGTCGCGCAGACCACCCTCAACAACGAGCGCGTGGCCATCGGTGGCATGCGGCTGCCCCGCGAGGGCGGCATGATCGGCCCCGTCTCGAAGACCTGGCGCGAGCGTTCCGAACTGCGCACCCACGACCTGCACCAGCGGCTGCTGAAGCTCTGGGTGGAGTCCGAGGTCTCCCGCCTCACCGCCGAGCGGCTGCGCCAGCAGCTCGTCGCCGGCCAGCCCGGCCCCGAGGGCGCCGGCATGAAACTGGCCTTCGCCCGCCTCAACCAGGAGATCAGCGGCCTGGAGGTGGAACTCCTCGGCGAGGAGGGCCTGTTGTACGACGACTGGACCATGCGGCGCCCGGAACTGGTCGACTTCACCGGCCGCGAGGCCGGCTACCGCTACCTGCGCTCCAAGGGCAACAGCATCGAGGGCGGGACCACCGAGATCCTGCTGAACATCGTCGCCGAGCGCGTCCTCGGACTGCCCCCCGAGCCGCGCACCGACAAGGACGTCGCCTGGAAGGACCTGGCCCGATGAGCGATCTGCTGTACTCGGAGGAGGAAGAGGCGCTCCGCGCCGCCGTCCGCGACCTGCTCACCGACCACTGCGACGCCCCCGGCGTCATCGCCCGCGCCGAGTCGGACACCCCGCACCACCGCGCCCTGTGGAAGGCCCTCACCGACGGCATGGGCCTCGCCGGACTGCTGGTGCCCGAGGAACTCGACGGGCAGGGCGCCACCCACCGCGAAGCCGCCGTGGTGCTGGAGGAACTGGGCCGCGCGGTCGCGCCCGTGCCGTACCTGACGAGCGCGGTCGTCGCCACCGAGGCGCTGCTGGCCTGCGGCGCCGACGACCTGCTGCGCGCGCTCGCGGCCGGGACGACGATCGGCGCCCTCGCGGTCGCCCTGAACGTCGCGCCGGGCGCGGCCCACCGGACCGTCCGGCAGGAGAACGGCCTGCTGCACGGCGAACTGACCGGCATCGCCGACGCCGCCGTCGCGGACGTCCTGCTCGTGCCCGCCTACGACGGCCGCCTGTACGCGGTCGACGCCACCGCCGCGACCGTCACCCCGCAGACCTCGCTGGACCTGACCCGGCCGCTCGCCACGGTCACCCTGGACGGGGCCCGCGGCACGCTGCTGGGCGACGCCGAACCCGCCGTGGCCCGGGCCCTGCGCGCCGGGGCCGGACTGCTCGCCTCCGAGCAACTCGGCCTGGCCGAGTGGACGCTGACGGAGACCGTCCGCTACCTGAAGGACCGCAAGCAGTTCAACCGCCCCGTCGGCGGCTTCCAGGCGCTCAAGCACCGCCTCGCCCAGCTCTGGCTGGAGGTCGTGAACCTGCGCGCCGCCGCCCGCAACGCCGCCGACGCCCTGACGACCGGCGAGGACGCCGACGTGGCCGTCACGGTCGCCCAGGCCTACGCGGCGCCCGTGGCCGTCCACGCCGCCGAGGAGGCCGTGCAGTTGCACGGCGGGATCGGCATGACGTGGGAGCACCCGGCCCACCTGTACCTGAAGCGGGCGAAGGCCGACTCGATCGCCTACGGCACCGCGGGCGCCCATCGCGAGGCGCTCGCCCGCCTGGTGGACCTCCAGGCTCCCTGACGCCCACCTGACCGGCGACCGGGAACCTCCGGCCGGCCCGCGCGTGAAGCCCGTCCCACCTGGGGCGGGCTTCTCGGTGCGCCATGCCCCGGTGAAGTGAACGCACGGCGGCGGTCCGGCCAACTCCGCGTCCGGGCCTGCCTCCTGAAGCTGCCGCGACCCCATACTCACAGGGTTCCCGTACGGCACCTCCAGGGAGGCAGAGCATGGCCCTCACCACCCGTCGCAGAGCCCTCACCACCCTCGGCGCGGCCCTCGCGGGCTCGATCGCCGTTCCCGCGGCCCCCGCCCTGGCCGGTGAACGCGGCCACCGGCCGCGCCCGTTGTGGCGCGCCCACGCCCACAACGACTACGAGCACCCGCGCCCGCTGTTCGACGCCCTCGACCACCGCTTCGGCAGCGTCGAGGCCGACATATACCTCGTCGGCGACCGGCTCCTCGTCGCCCACGACCCGGAAGACCTCGACCCCTCCCGCACGCTGGAGTCCCTCTACCTCGACCCGCTCGCGGCCCGCGTCCGGGCCAACCACGGCTCGGTGTACCGGGGCCACCGCGGCTCACTGCAACTGCTGATCGACATCAAGACCGAGGGCTCGTCGACGTACCTGGAGCTCGACCGGCATCTGCGGCGCTACCGGCACCTGTTCACCACCTGCGCCCACGGCCGCGTCCACCGCGGACCGGTCACCGCCGTGATCTCCGGTGACCGCGCCGCACGTGCCCCCATGGAGGCCCAGCGCGTCCGGCGCGCCTTCTACGACGGCCGCCTCGCCGACCTCGGCAGCCCGGCCCCGGCCTCCTTCATCCCGCTCGTCAGCGACAACTGGACGCTCAACTTCACCTGGCGGGGCGTGGGCGCGTTCCCCGACGCCGAGCGGCAGAAACTGCGGAGCATCGTCGACGCCGCCCACCGGCGGGGTCAGCGGGTGCGCTTCTGGGCGACCCCGGACCAGCCCGGACCGGCCCGCGAAGCGCTGTGGGGCGAACTGCTCGCCGCCGGTGTCGACCACCTCAACACCGACGACCTGGCCGGACTGGAGGCGTTCCTGGACGCCCGCCGGGCGGAGTAGGGAACGGCACCCGACACCACACGTTCGGCGGACAGCTCAGCCGCCCGGACGAACCCTCCGCTACGCCACACTTGCGGCCGAACGCCGTGAACCGGACAAGGCGGCGTGGCGGAGGAGTCGACGATGGCCATTTCCATCTCTGTGGTGCTGCTGCTCGTGATCCTGGCGGTGATCTTCCTGCGTAACGGCGGGCTCAAGGTCTCCCATGCGCTGGTCTGCCTGCTGCTCGGCTTCTACCTGGCGAGCACCAGCATCGCCCCGACCATCCACAGCGGCCTCACCGCGACGGCGGACATCGTCAGCAGCCTGCGGCCCTGACCGCGCCCGCCCCCTGTCCCTCACGCCCCCGAGAACACGCCGATGCCGTTCGGCACGGCCCGTTCGGCGCCGCCGCTGGGATGGTTGCGGACCGAGACCGCGCTCGCGCCAGCCTTCCGGGCGACCAGCGTCGACGAGCCGCCGCCGTCCAGGCTGAACGCGTCGTCCGCGCCCAGCTTCCGCATCGTGTCGGCCACTTCGGCGATGGTCAGACCGCTGCGGTAGGCGGCGGCCCCGTCGAGTGCCAGCAACAGCACGCGCCGTCCGCCGTCGGCGATCCCCACGGCCGTACGGACGGCCGACGCCGTGTCGTCCAGCCCCGCGAGCGGCTGCCCGCCCCTGAGGACCGGGTAGCCACCGAGCGCGAGGCGGTACGCGGCGCCGTCCGAGGCCGCCACCAGACGGTGCTCGACCTCGACCGCCTCACCGGTGGAGAGCTTGCGCAACTGCTGGGCGCCCGCCTCCCGCCCGACCAGCACGGTGGTCCCCGCGGCGATGGCACCGCTGCCCGGCTTGTCGGCCGCCGAGACGACCTTGCCGTCGCGGACCGTCACCTCGTACGTGTCCGTGCTGCACGGCGCGGCCCGGTCCGAGTCCGTCCCGCACGTGGCGCGCACCCGGGAGACGCTGCCCCACTCGGACGTGAACGCCCCGACCGAACCCACCGGCAGCGCGTACTGGTTGAGCCCGCCCAGCGGCAGCTGCCCCGCGGCCGTCCGCACCGAGCCGTCCAGCGCCAGCCGGTCCAGCCGTGCCACGCCGTCGGTGCCGACACCGAACACGTCCTCGGTCGTCGTGCCGGGCGGCAGCGCCGGCCCGAACCGCTGGCCCTTCGGCACCGCCGCTTTGAGCGTCCGCCCGGCGGCGATCGCCGGACCCACGCTCGCCCCCGTCACCTCGACGCCCGGGTGCTGCGCCTCGCTGATGTTGAAGAAGTCGCCGTTGACCCCGGCGACCGCCCCCTGGGCATCGGCCATCCGCGAGACCTGCGCCCGGGAGGCCACCACCCCGGGGTACAGCAGATCCACCTTCACCTGCGGGTGGCCCAGGTCGGCCCGCACCACGTGCGCGTGTGTCACCCCCTTCGCCGCCTTGATGTCGAACTGCTCGTACGTGACGCCCGGCGCGACCCGCACGGTCTTCTGGACGGCACCGGCCGGAGCCGCCCCCGCCAGGGCCGCACCCGCCAGCGCTCCGAACGCCGTGAGGAACGCCAGTACCGCTCTGCCCGCACCGCGTCTGTGACGGTCTGCCACCGTGCCCCCTGATGTCTCGTCAGATGTTCCGACACTCACAGGCAGTGCACCAGACCGCACGGGCCGTCAGGGTGGCCGAGCGCCGACAACGCGGGAACGGCTGAAAAAACGCACCCCTCCGGGTGCTTCAGCGCTCGCCCGTTCCGGTGCCGTACGGCGTGAACCGCGCGGGCGCGTGGTCGATCGGCAGATCCGGACGCCAGGCGGTGAGGGCCTGGGCGCTGCACACGAAGAGCTGCTCCGGCAGCCGGTCCGGCGCGAACCAGCGCCGGCGGCCCACGCTCTCCCCCGGCTGGTCCGCGGGCTCACCCCGCCAGGCGGTGACCCTGGCGGCCACGGTCACCCGGGCCACGCCGCCCGCGTCGTCCAGCAGCGTCCCGAGCAGCCGGACGTCCTCCGGCCGCGCCACCAGACCCGTCTCCTCGCCGAGCTCGCGCACGACCGCCTCCTCCAGGGACTCGCCGGGTTCCACCGTCCCGCCGGGCAGCTCCCACGTCCCGTGCCGGTGCCGGCCCAGCAGCAGGCCGCGCGGCCCGTGCAGGATGGCGCCCACCCCGAGCGCCGCGTGGGCCACGGGCGGCTTCGCGGTACGCGGCCGGGAGGAGACCCGAGCCGGCCGCGTCACGCGGAAGAGCCGGTAGGACGCCCGGTTGCCCGGCTCGGGCACGTCCAGCACGTCGACGTGCTCCACGCGCAGCCCGTGCTCGGTGAGCAGGGCTGTCCACACCTCGGTCGTGAGGACCCACATGTGCACGGTGAGCTCGCCGCCGCCGGCCAGCCGCAGGACCTCGGGCCGGGCGGCGACCCGGTCCGACGGCCCGTCACCCCGCGCGTTGGTGTGCAGCACCGTGAAGCAGAACCTGCCGCCCGGCTTGAGCGCCCCGGCCAGGACGGGCAGCAGCCGGTGCGGATCGATGTACGGGACGGCGTTGACGGAGTAGACGACGTCGTACGGCTCCGCCGCGCGCAGGTGGTCCACCGCGTCGGCCAGGACCAACCGCAGCCCGGGCAGGGAGCCGTACCGGGCGCGGGCCCGCTCGTACTGGCCGGCCGCGGCGTCGACCGCGTCCACCAGCGCGCCGTGAGCCCTGACCAGGTGGGCGGCGTGCCGTGCCGGACCGCACCCGAGGTCCAGCACCCGCCGCCCGGCGAGCTCCCCGAGCACCTCCACTCCCGGCCCGCCGCCCTCGAAGGCCCAGTCGACGCGCGCCGCTTCGGGCAGCGCCGTGCCGCGCGCCAGGTGGTGGGTGCCGTACCTGTGCCAGGCCTCGGCGTTGGCGGTCTCGGGTCGTCCGGCCGTCACCGCTCAGCCGCCCGCCACGGCGTCGCGCGGCAGCACCGTGACCCGGTGGAAGTTGCATCCGGCCGAGCGGGGCTCGCCGGCGGCCGGCCGGGTCTGGTGGGCCTTGAGGGCGCTGCTGACCAGGGTCAGCAGCAGGTCGATGTCCGCCTCGCAGTCGAGGTGGACCGTCAGCCAGCAGGAGCCCGGGACCAGATGGATCGCGCTCGACCCGGACAGGTCGTAGTGGAAGCGCTGGATGGCCCGGCGGGTGAGGTGGAGGTCCACGTCCCGGTCCGAGTGGAAGTGGATGATTTCGTCGCGGACGGAACGGAGCGCCCGTCCGGTGCCGCAACTCGCCGGGCCCGCCGTCAGGTCGGGCCAGGCCTGCAGACGCTCCAGGGCGCGCTGGGCCAGAGTCATGCTCCCATCGTCGCCTGCTCACCGCGCCGCAACCAGTGGTTGAGCGATTTGTAACCGGGACGTGAACCGGCCGGGCGGGACACCGGCCTTGCCGTCAGGCCGACTTGACCAGTCTGAGGTAGTGCTTCCAGTCCCAGCGCCGCCCCGGATCCGTGTGGTCGCTGCCCGGGACCTCGTGGTGGCCGATGATGTGCGCGCGGTCGCGCGGGATGCCGTACCGCTCGCAGATCGCCGCCGTGAGCCGGGCCGAGCGCTCGTACATGACGTCGGTGAAGTACTGGGGTCGGTCGACCCAGCCCTCGTGCTCGATGCCGATGCTGCGGGTGTTGTAGTCCCAGTTCCCCGCGTGCCAGGCGATGTCGGCCTCGCGCACGCACTGCGCCACGTGCCCGTCGGAGGAGCGCACCACATAGTGCGCGGACACCTTCTTCGCCGGGTCGCGGAAGACGGACAGGGTGCCGGCGTACGTCGTCTGTGCCACGTGGATGACCACGTAGTGCAGTGGATGGGCCCTGGGGCGGTTCGACGGCGTGTAGTTGGCACGGCTCGCCGGGTGCCATGCCGCTCCCCGGTGATCCACGGCACGCGGTGCGGCCGCGGCGCGCGCGGGGGCGAACAGGGGGGAGGCGACGGCGGTGAGGGCGGCTCCGGCGAGGATGCCGCGCCTGCTGGGGAGGGAGGGTGTCCGGTCCATGGTGGTGCCTTCCGGGTCCGATGGGCAGGGGGTCACGTGCTTGACTGCGCGGAGCGGCGGCCGGTGCCGGTCGCGGCCCGCAGGGATCAAGTTACGACGCGTGACGGCCCGTGAGCAGGACGCGATGCGTTTCGGTGGACGGGCACGGACTTGTGGACAACTCGCTCACCCGGCCGGGTGATTGCCCGGGCTCGCCTCGGACTGGGCGCCGAGCACGGCCCCTTCCGCATCGGGCCGCACGCCGGTCACGGCCCCGCGCCGACCCCACGTGGTGGAGGCGCCTCCCTGAACCGGCTCCGAGCCCCGCTCCCTGTGCCGGCCGGCAGGGTCAGGCCCGCCCCGCGGCGGCCGCCGGGTCGTCCAGCACCGCCCGCACGACCGAGTGCGCCGCTCCCAGCAGCGGTCCCTCCGGGCCCAGCCGGGACACGGACACGGGACAGGCGGGACCCGCGGTGCGCCGGGCCAGCTCCTCCTGGAGCGCGGGCAGCAGCCAGGGCGCCAGCCCGGACAACTCGCCCCCCAGCACCACGCTCTCGGGATCGAGGAGGTTCACCGCGCCGGTCAGTGCGATGCCGAGTGCCGTGCCCGCGTCCCGCAGCGCCCGGCGGACGTCCGGGTCGCCCTCCGCGGCACGGCCCGCGAGCACCCCGACCCGGTCCTCGTCCGGCTCCAGGCCGGCCGCCCGCAGCACCGCCTCCTCACCGGCGTACTGCTCCAGGCACCCGCGCCCTCCGCACCCGCACTCCGGGCCGTCCGGCCGGACCGGCACATGGCCCAACTCGCCCGCGAAACCGCGCGTTCCGCGCAGCAGCCCGCCGTCCACCACGACCGCCGCGCCGATGCCGATCTCCGCCGAGACGTGCAGGAAGTCGCGCGGGGTGCCCTCGCCGAGCCAGAGTTCCGCCAGGGCGCCGAAGTTGGCCTCGTTGTCCACGATCGGCGGGAGGTCGGGCGGCAGCAGCGCGCCGAGGTCGGTGTCGTGCCATTCCAGGTTCGGGGCGCGGACCACGGTCCGGGCGTCGCGTGCCACCAGGCCGGGGACGGCCACGGCGAGCCCGGCGGGCCACAGCCCCTCGCCCTCCGCCTCGGCGACGACCCGGCGGATCAGCTCGGTGAGCTCGGCGAGCACCGGCTCGGGGGAGCGGCCGCGGTTCGCGCCCTGCCGTATCGCCCGTGCCCGGGTCGTGCCCCGCAGGTCGACGGCGCAGACCGCGAGGTGGTCGACACCGATCTCCGCGCCGATCCCGGCCGGGCCGCGTCCGCTGACCGCGAGCGCGGAGCCGGGGCGGCCCACCCGGCCGGGCCGCTCGGGGCCGAGTTCCTCCAGCAGCCCGGAGCGGATCAACTCGTCGACCAGCGTGGACACCGCCGCCCGGGTCAGACCGATCCGCGAGGCGACGGCCGCGCGGGACAACGGCCCCTCGGCGCGCACGGCGTGCAGGACGCGGGCGAGGTTGCGGCGGCGCATGCCCTGCTGGGTGTCGGGCAGGACCGGGCCCGGCCCCGCGGCGGGGCGGGGCTCGTGCGCAGGGCGTCCCGGCCGGGCCGGGTGAGTTTCGCGCGGTGGCCGTCCGGGCCCGGTCGGCCGGGCTTCGTGCGGCGTGCGTCCGGGCCCGGCCTGGTCCGCCCCGTCCGGTGGGCGTCCGGGCGTGGCCTGGTCGCCCTCCTGCGGCGGGCGTCCCGGTCCGGGCGGGTGTGCCTCGTGCGGCGGTGCGGTCATGCCTGAGCCAGTCCTCAGTGGGTGTCGGTGGGCCGCTCCAGCAGCGGAGCCGCGTCGGAGAGTACCCCGGCGATCCGGGTCAGCGTCTCCTCGTCCCGCTCCACTGCGTCGAGCACCGGACCGGCCGCCGTGTCCCAGCGTCGTGCGACCGCCGCCGGGTCCTCCCCGGTCAGCAGCCCGGCCGCCTGCGCGGCGGCGCCCAGCGCCACCAGTTCCTTCGCCTCGGGCACCTGCACCGGACGCCCCGACAGCCGCCGTACCGTGTCCTGCCAGGCCGTGCCCCGGGCGCCGCCCCCGATCAGCAGCAGGGGCGCCGAGGGGTCGGCGTCCTCGTCGAGGACCAGGTCGAGCGCGCCCAGCAGGGAGTGGACGGCGCCGTCGTAGGCGGCCTGGAGGAGCTGGCCGGCCGTGGTGTCGTGGCGCAGGCCGTGCAGCAGGCCCGAGGCGTTCGGCAGGTTCGGGGTGCGCTCGCCGTCCAGGAAGGGCAGCAGCGTGACCGCCGTGCCGGGTTCGACGGCCTCGCGGTCCAGGCCCAGCAGCGTGGCGACACGATCGACGGCGAGCGTGCAGTTCAGGGTGCAGGCCAGCGGCAGCCAGTCGCCGCGGGCGTCGGCGAAACCCGCCACCGTGCCGCTCGGATCGGCGGGCCGGCGCCGCGACACCGCGTACACCGTGCCCGACGTGCCCAGACTCATCACCGGCGTGCCCGGACGCACGCCCAGGCCCAGCGCCGCGGCGGCGTTGTCGCCGGTGCCCGCCGCCACCAGCGTCCCCTTGGAGAACGGCAGATCGTGGCTGTCGCGCACCGTGCCCGCCACCTCACCGGGCCGCACCACCCGGGGCAGCAGAGCCGGATCGAGTCCCACGTGCGCCAGGATCTCCTCGTCGTACGCCTCCGTCCCGGACGCCCACCAGCCCGTCCCGGACGCGTCACCGCGGTCGGTCGTGCCCTGGCCGGTGAGCCGCTCGGTCAGGTAGTCGTGGGGGAGGCGCACGGCCTTCGTGGCACGGACCGCCTCCGGTTCGTGCTCGGCCAGCCAGGCCCACTTGGTCACCGTGAAGGAGGCGGCGGGGACGCTCCCCGTGCGGTCGGCCCAGAACTTCGCCCCGCCCAGCTCCTCGGTGAGCCGGCGCGCCTGCGGTGCCGAGCGCACGTCGTTCCACAGCAGGGCGGGCCGCACCGGCTCGCCCCGGCCGTCCAGGGTGACCAGGCCGTGCTGCTGGCCGCCCACCGCCACCGCGGCCGCCTCGTGCGCCGCGTCGCCGCACTGGCGCAGGGCCTCGCACAGGGCGTCCCACCACTGGCGCGGATCGCTCTCGCGGCCGGCCCCCGAGGAGACCGTGTGCGGCGCCTGGCCGCTCGCGACGACCCGGCCGGTGGCCGCGTCGACGACCAGCGCCTTGGTGGACTGGGTGGACGAATCCACACCGACGACGAGCGGACCCTCGGCTGCTGACATCGGGCTTCTCCCTACTGCGCGTGGCACGTGTCTCCGTTCTGGGGGCACGTGGTCTCTTCCCAGAGAGGTGCTCGCATACTAATTTGTAAATCGGCATGACGAATAGCCCCAGCGAGCAAGGAGCCGCGGCATGAACTACCAGCCCACCCCCGAGGACAGGTTCACCTTCGGCCTGTGGACCGTCGGCTGGCAGGGGCGGGACCCCTTCGGCGACGCCACGCGGCGTGCCCTGGACCCGGTCGAGACGGTGCAGCGCCTGGCCGAACTCGGCGCCCACGGCGTCACCTTCCACGACGACGACCTGATCCCGTTCGGCTCGAGCGACACCGAGCGCGAGAACCACATCAAGCGCTTCCGGCAGGCGCTGGACGCCACGGGCATGAAGGTCCCGATGGCCACCACCAACCTCTTCACCCACCCCGTCTTCAAGGACGGCGCGTTCACCGCCAACGACCGTGACGTACGCCGGTACGCGCTGCGCAAGACCATCCGCAACATCGACCTCGCGGCCGAGCTCGGCGCCCAGGTGTACGTGGCCTGGGGCGGACGTGAGGGCGCCGAGTCCGGCGCCGCGAAGGACGTCCGCGCCGCCCTGGACCGGATGAAGGAGGCCTTCGACCTGCTCGGCGAGTACGTCACCACGCAGGGCTACGACCTGCGCTTCGCCATCGAGCCCAAGCCGAACGAGCCGCGCGGCGACATCCTGCTGCCGACGGTGGGCCACGCCCTGGCGTTCATCGAGCGGCTGGAGCGCCCCGAGCTGTACGGCGTGAACCCGGAGGTCGGGCACGAGCAGATGGCCGGCCTGAACTTTCCGCACGGCATCGCGCAGGCCCTGTGGGCGGGCAAGCTGTTCCACATCGACCTCAACGGCCAGTCCGGCATCAAGTACGACCAGGACCTGCGCTTCGGCGCCGGTGACCTGCGCGCCGCGTTCTGGCTGGTCGACCTGCTGGAGTCGGCCGGCTACTCCGGCCCGCGGCACTTCGACTTCAAGCCGCCGCGGACCGAGGACCTGGACGGTGTGTGGGCCTCGGCGGCCGGCTGCATGCGCAACTACCTCATCCTCAAGGAGCGCGCCGCCGCGTTCCGCGCCGACCCCGAGGTCCAGGAGGCCCTGCGCGCGGCCCGTCTGGACGAGCTGGCGCAGCCCACCGCTGCGGACGGTCTGCAGGCCCTGCTCGCCGACCGGTCGGCGTTCGAAGCGTTCGACGTCGAGGCGGCTGCGGCCCGCGGCATGGCCTTCGAGCGCCTGGACCAGCTGGCCATGGACCACCTGCTGGGGGCCCGCGGCTGACCGCACTCGCGCGGGTGCCGTCCGTCGGGCGGTACCCGCGCGCGCGTGCGGTCGTCAGGGCTCGCACACTGTCCCGGGGCGAACAACAGGCGCGCGTGCCTGCGTGAGTGCCGCTGTCCCGGGGCGATCAGCAGGCGCGCGTGCGCGCCCGATCGGCAGACCCGTCCGGCTTCGGCTTCCCCGGCGAACCTCGCGGGCGATGCACACGCGCGCGTGCGAGCCCGTCGGTCCGTCACGGCGGCCGGTCGGCGGGTCCGCGTCTGTTCCCGCATGCTCCGGAACCGTACGGTCCGTGCCACGAGCCCGTGCCGGCTTCCGTGCGCCCCTCCCGCGTCGAGCGGTAGCCCGCGACTCTGGTCGGTATGGCCATGCCGCCCGTACCGCCTCATCCGCCCGGGCCCGCCCGGCGCCGGACTCCGTTGTTCCTGCTGCTGGCCGCGCTCGTGGCCGTCGCCGCCGTGTCCCTCGTGGTGCTGCTGGCCTCGGGACGGGACGACGGGCCGGACGACGAGCCGCCCGGCCCGGGGACGAGCGGCACCGCCGAGCCCTCCTTCGGCATCCCCAGCGGATTGCCGAGCGACCTGCCGACCCGGCTGCCCTCGGGATTCCCCACCCGGCTGCCGAGCGACCTGCCGAGTGGTCTGCCGAGCGACGTTCCGAGTGGTCCGCCGAGCGACTGGCCCAGTGGGCTGGAATCCGTCCTTCCGTCGGTGGACCCGGCCGAGCTACTGCCCTGAACCCGGCGCTGTGCCGGGCGGACACGTGCCCGGGTCGCCGGCGGCGAGCGCCGCCGACGTCAGGGCCGTGGCCGGATCCTGTGCGGCGGCGCCCGCCGGCAGCCAGCGCCCCCGTTCCTTCCAGTACGGCCACCACCGGCCGTCCCGCCCGAGGCGCAACTGGACCGGTGCGCCGACGGCCGTCCACCGGTTGGCCCGGCCCCTCAGCTCCGGCCGCTCGTCCACGTCCCACGCCGACTCCAGGGCGGCACGCGCGCGTGCGAGCGCCTCGCCCTCCACCCGCCACTCCTCGTCGAGAACGGACAGCGCCTCCGCACCGCCGTGGCGCCAGGCGCGGACCGCCGCCGCCATACCCTCCCGGCCGCGTCCCGAGCCGGCCGCGAGACGCTCCACGCACTCCCGGTCGCGGGCGGCCTCCCGCGGGGCGTCCGCCGTGCGGGAGGCCGCCGCCCCCTGCCCGTCGCCGCCCGCGGCCAGCCGCACCGCGTCCTGCGCGACCGTCAGCTCCCCCTCGACGGCACCCCGCAGCGCCTCCCCGAGCATGCGATGGGCCCGTACGGCGGTCCGGGCGGCCAGGAACTCCAGCGCGGCCGGTTCGACGCCGGGCGCGGGCGGTGTCTCGGTGTCCAGCGGCGGCGGCACACCGGGCTCGTCGGGTGGAACGGGCAGTTCCGGCAAGGGCGGCAGGATGTCACCGGTGGCGTAGGCCTCGGCGGCGTCCACGCCCTCCGGCCCGGCCGGCGCGGCGGTGGCCGCGCCGCTTCGGCCCTGCAGGTCGCCCAGCAGGGCGTCCTCCTCCCGCCCCCGCATCAGCAGCAGGACGAACGGGTCCTGGTCCAGCAGCCGCGCCACCTGATAGCAGAGCGCCGCCGTGTGCCCGCAGTGGTCCCAGGCGTCGCAGTCGCACCGCGGCTCCAGGTCGCCGAGGCCGGGCAGCAGGTCGACGCCCGCCGCCGCCGCGTCCTCGACCAGGTGCGGCGGCATCTCCCGGTCCAGCAGGGCCGCCACGTGCCCGGCCCGCTCCACGGTCATGTCCAGGAAGCGGTCCCACTGCTCGGGCGACAGCCGCTCCAGCAGGACGTCGGCCCGGTGCGCCGTGCGGTCGCGGTCCTGGACGACGGCCGTGAGCCGGCCCGGGCGCACCGACACCGCGCCGACCGCACCCGCGCGGGCGAGGCGGCGGCCCGCCTTGAGCTGCGCCGAGTCCAGCGCCGTGTCCTCCAGCGCCTTCAGCCACGCCTGTCCCCACCAGGTCTGGGCGAATCCCCGCCCGCGCGCGGGCGGCAGCGCCGCGAACGTGCGCTCCGTGTCACCGTCGTTCCGAGTCATCGCAGGCCCCCTCGCAGCGCGACCAGATCGGCCAGTTCCGCGTCCGTCAGTTCCGTGAGCGCGGCCTCGCCGGAGCTGAGGACCGCGTCCGCCAGCTCCCGTTTGCGGGCCAGCAGTTCGGCGATGCGGTCCTCGATGGTTCCCTCCGCGATGATGCGGTGCACCTGTACGGGCCGGGTCTGCCCGATGCGGTAGGCGCGGTCGGTCGCCTGTGCCTCGACGGCCGGGTTCCACCAGCGGTCGTAGTGCACGACGTGCTCGGCCCGGGTGAGGTTCAGGCCGGTGCCCGCCGCCTTCAGCGACAGCAGGAACACGGGCACCTCGCCGTCCTGGAAGCGCTGGACCATGGCCTCCCGCTCCGTGACGGGCGTGCCGCCGTGCAGGAACTGGCAGGGCGTGCCGCGGGCGGCCAGGTGCCGCTCCAGCAGGCGCGCCATCCGCACGTACTGGGTGAAGACCAGCACGCCCGCCCGTTCCGCGAGGATCGTGTCGAGCAACTCGTCCAGCAGTTCCAGCTTCCCGGAGCGTCCGGAGACGACCGGCCGCTCCTCCTTGAGGTACTGCGCCGGGTGGTTGCAGATCTGCTTGAGGCCGGTCAGCAGCTTCACGATCATGCCGCGCCGCGCCATGTCGCCGGCGCCGGAGATGTCCGTGAGCGCCTCGCGCACCACCGCCTCGTACAGTGCCGTCTGCTCCGGGGTGAGCGACACGGCGTGGTCGGTCTCGGTCTTCGGCGGCAGCTCCGGGGCGATGCCCGGGTCCGACTTGCGGCGGCGCAGCAGGAACGGCCGCACGAGCCGGGCCAGACGGTCCGCGGCGCCCGGGTCGCGGCCGCCCTCCACGGCCTCCGCGTACCTCCTGCGGAAGGTGCCGAGCCGGCCCAGCAGCCCCGGCGTCGCCCAGTCGAGGATCGCCCACAGCTCCGACAGGTTGTTCTCCACCGGGGTGCCGGTGAGCGCCACGCGCGCGCGTGCCCCGATCGACCGCAACTGCCGGGCCGTGGAGGAGTACGGGTTCTTCACGTGCTGGGCCTCGTCCGCCACGAGCATCCCCCAGGACACCTCGGCGAGCCGCGCCGCGTCCAGGCGCATGGTGCCGTACGTGGTGAGCACGAACTCGCCGGCGGCGAGGCCGCTCAGCTCGCGTCGCGGGCCGTGGAAGCGCCGCACCGGCGTGCCGGGCGCGAAGCGTTCGATCTCGCGCTGCCAGTTGCCCATGAGGGACGTCGGGCAGACGACCAGCGTGGGACCGGCGGACCGCGCGTCGGTCTGCCGGTGCAGGTGCAGCGCGATCAGTGTGATCGTCTTGCCGAGGCCCATGTCGTCGGCGAGACAGCAGCCCAGGCCGAGCGACGTCATGCCAGCGAGCCAGCTCAGGCCCCGCCGCTGGTAGTCCCGCAGAGTGGCCGCGAGGGCGTCCGGCTGGGCCACGGGCTGCTGCGCTTCCGGGTCCGCGAGCCGTTCCCGCAGCGCCGCCAGCCAGCCGGTGGGCCGCACCTCGACGCGGTGGCCGTCAACCTCGGTCCAGCCCGCCAGGGCGGCGCCCAGGGCGTCCACCGGGGTGACCTTGCGGTCGTGCCGGGAGCGGGCGAGTGCCACCTCCTGAGGGTCGATCAGGACCCACTGGCCGCGCAGCCGCACCACCGGGCGCTTGGCCTCGGCGAGGCGGTCCAGCTCCGCGCGGCTCAGCTTCCGGTCACCGAGGGCGAAGGACCAGTCGAAGGCGAGCAGCGCGTCGGCGGACAGGAACGACGGCACGGCGCCGAAGGGGCGGCCGGCCTCCCCGGCTTCCCCGGCGCCGTCCGACGGCCCCACGTCCACGCGCGTGGTGAACTCGCGGATGAGTCCCTTCGGCCAGTGCACCTCCACGCCGGCTGTCGCCAGGGCACGGGTGCCCGGGCCGAGGAGCTCGGTGATCTCGTCGTCGGCGAGTTCCACCGCGTCCGGCACGGCCGCCGACAGCAGGGGCGTGAGCGGTGCCCAGGCGCGGGCGGCCCGGCGCAGGGCCAGCAGGGCGTCCATCCGCGCGCGCGGGCCGAAGGCCTCGCCCGCGGTCCCGGCCCAGACGTCCGCGGCGTCCGCGACGAGCGACGGGTCGGTCACGGCGTGCACCTGGAGGACGGCCCGGAACGTCACGTCGGAGCCGTCGGAGCCGTCGGAGCCGTCGGAGCCGTAGGAGCCGTCGGGTTCCGCGCCCGTGCTGGTCGAGGTGCCGCCGCTGGGTGGGGTGCCGGTGCCGGTTGTGTCACCGACCTGCTCGGTCAAGCCGTCCGCCTCGATCCGCAGCGACAGCCGCACACCCGCGTCGAGACCGGCGGCGACGTCGGCCGCCCAAGCGCGCTGCGCGGGCAGGTGCACGGGTTCCGGCGACGCGTAGGCGGGCCCGCCCGTCACCAGGTGGGCGGCGGGCGAGCGCGGCAGGCCGTCGGCCACGGCGTCGAGGAAGGCGCGCAGCAGCTGCTCCGGATTCGGCAGGCGCAGGGGCCCGGCGCCCGGCAGCGGTACGGCGTGTGCCTCGGGCGGCATCGCGGCGGCGAGGCGGCGCAGGGCCTCGACGTCCTGGGCGCGCAAGGGGCCCGTGCGCCAGGCGTCGTGGTCGCCGCGGGACAGCCCCGGCAGCAACAGCCCGCGTGCCACGAGGTGCAGGGCCTGGAAGGCGGCCGCGCCCCAGAAGACGGTGGCGCGGTGACCCCGCCCGGTCACGCGCGCGCGGGTGAGGAGCGGCAGGGCCGTGCCCACCGGCATGAGGGTGGCGGGTACGGCCACCGTGTCGACGCCGTCGCCGCCGGGGACGGCGACGGTGAGTTCCGCGGTGGACGCGGAAGGAACGGCGGGCGGGGGCGTGCCGTCGGGCCGCCAGAAGGCGACGGTGCCGGTGCGGGCCGGGTCACCGGGCAGGAACACGGTGCCGCAGTGGATCAGCGTGGAGAGGTCGGAGGAGAGTGCCGGGAGAGTCGACTGCTCGGCTATGACTGATTCCTCAAATTTGACTAGTCGAGTCGGAGTCGCCGAGAGTACAGCACTTTCCGAACGTGCGGGGGTGGATCGGCTGTGAGTTGGGTCACTATGAGTGCGGTGTGTGCGGCTGTACGGACTGTGGTGATGCGTCGCGCCCTTGCGTGCTTTCCGGGTCGCCCTGAGGCGCGCCTCAGGGATGTCTCAGGGATGTCTCAGGGGCAGGGTCGGAACCGCCGCACGCGCGGGCCCGTTTCCAGGACAGGAAGCGGCAGTGGCCGCGAAGGAGGCGACAGTCATGTCGAAGAACGCCAAGATCGCCGCCGGAGGTGCGGCGGCCGGGCTCATCCTGCTGATCTGGCTGCCCTGGTGGGCCGCGCTTCTGATCATCCTGGGAGTCCCGGCCGCCGCCTACCTCACGCTGGATCCCGCACAGCGGCGCAGGCTGCGCCGCGTCAGCCGTAAGGAGCTCGGCCGCTGAGCGTCCGGACCGCTCGGTTCGAGACCGCGGCTCGGTTCGAGAGCGCCTCTCGACTCGGGCGCACCTCTCAGTGCGGTGGGCGCACCTCTCAGTTCGGTGGACGGACCTCTCAGTTCGGGCGCACGGCCATTTTGTCGAGCGCTTCGAGGAGGCCCGGCAGCTCCGGCCCCCGGCCCACGGGCAGAACCTCGCCGGGCTCCTCGTCGAGCAGCACGAAAGCGATGTCGTCGGTCCTGGCCACCAGTGACCAGCCGGGACCGTCGGCTCGCAGCGTCCGCGCGTCACCCGGCGCGAACGACGAGCGGACCCGCCCCAGCGGCGGCGGTGAGTCGATGTAGGTGCGCGCCTCCGCCAGGACGCGCCGGATACCCCGGTGCCCCGGTACGCCGCTCCCGCCGCCCGGCGCCGGGCCGTCGGAGCTCTCGCTTCCGTCGCCCGCCGCCGGCCCCGGCTGCGGAAAGGCCGCGTCGTCGACCTGCTCCCGCCACGTCGCCCACTGCAACGCGATCTCGTCCGCGCCCAGACGCCGCTGGGCCGGGCCCCAGACGGTGGTGTCCGGCGGAGCCAGCGGCGGCCGGTCGTCGGCCTCCGGACCGGGGTCGTGCGGCGCGGGCACGCCGGGGGCCGCGACGGCGACCGCGAGAGGCCAGCCCGGCAGAGCCGCGACCACCGTGCGCTCGTCCGGCGACAGCTCGTACTCCATGCCGCAGTCCCACGACGCGATCGCGACGGCCACCAGGGAGACGTCGTCGATGACCACGGTCCACCGGGCACCCTCACCGTCCTGGCCGAGCACCAGCCCGTAGCCGTCGGCGAGCGGCGCGAGGCCGAGCGCCGCGCACGCCTCCGGATAGTCGTCGCCCAGCACACTCGGGAACTTCGCCGGCGTCAGCAGCACCGCCGTGAGCACATAGAGCGCGTCGTCCGCGGCGGCGACGGCGTCCTCGTCCGTCCCGGCCATCCCAGCCTCCCCATCCATTCGTCCACCGGCGCGCACCCTAGTGCGAGCGGAAGCCGCTTGTCACGACCTCGCAAGCGGGGCCGGAGCTGCAGTTTCCCGGCGGACAGGGGCGAAACGGCCACCCCGTGCCCGATCCGTCAGGCCGCCGGAAGACCCAGCAACTCGCGGGCCACGGTTCCCGGCGGCGCCCCGCGCTCACGCGCCAGCGCGACGACGGCCCGGCAGGCCAGTTCGTTCACCCCGAACGACAGCGCCTCCGGCGATACCCAGCCGGCCGCCTCGTCGGCCCGCTCCTGGTCGTCCTCCGCTGTCGCCACGACATAGACCGCCGCGGCCTCGAAGAGGTTGTGCGGCCGCTCGCCCCCGACGGCCCTGGGCTCCGGACGCAGGGCATGAGCGACCCTGCCCCCGGCCTTGCGGAACCTGTCCCACACGCTGCCCACCTTCCCCCTGCGCGACATCCACGTTCACCGTTCTTCTCCTGGTCACCAACGTAGAGTTGGAGGTCCGCAGGCAGAAGGGGGACGGCAGGGTGAAGCGGTTCGAACGGCTGGCGCGCATCCGCGAGATGGACCCGTACCGCGAGGCCACGGAGATCTACCGGCTCAGCGTGGCCTACGAGTTCCCCTGGGACTTCACCCGCTCCCTGGAACTGGCTCTCTACCGCACCTATGCCGTCCCGAGCATCGGCCGGCTGCTCGCCCGGACCGCGGAGCTCACGGACCGCCCGCAGAAGCGCTACGACGACACCTCGCTGCTCCTGGACGCCGTCGTCGAGCACGGCTTCGCCAGCGAGCAGGGCAGGACCGCGATCCGCCGCATCAACCAGATGCACCGCAGCTACGACATCAGCGACGAGGACATGCGCTACGTGCTCTGCACGTTCGTCGTGATGCCGAAGCGGTGGATCGACGCCTACGGCTGGCGCAGGCTGTCGCGCCACGAGACCGTCGCCAGTGCCGTCCACCACCGCACGCTCGGCCGTCACATGGGCATCAAGGACATCCCCGGTACCTACGAGGAGTTCGAGACCTGCCTCGACGACTACGAGGCGGCCCACTTCGCCTGGGACGAGGACGCGCGCCGCGTCTCGGACGCCACGCTCGACCTGATGGCCTCCTGGTACCCGCGCCCGCTCGCGCCGCTGCTGCGCGCCGCGACCCTCTCGCTGCTCGACGACCCGCTCCTGGAGGCGTTCCGCTACACCCCGCCGAACGCCGGCACACGCGCGTGGGTGCGCCGCGCGGTGCGGCTGCGCGGGCGTGCCGTCCGGCTGCTGCCGCCCCGGCGCGCCCCGCACTTCGCCCGCCAGAACCGGGAGATCAAGGGCTACCCGCACGGCTATGAGCTCGCCTCCCTCGGCACCTGGCCGGTCCCGGGCGTACGGGGGTGCCCGGTGCGCCACATGGGTGCGCCGGACCCCGGGGCCGGATGAGCGGAGGCGCTCCCGGGCGCCGCTCAGCCCTCGCGCACGGCGAGCGCCAGGAAGCGCGCGTCCTCGTCGGCGTACGACGTCAGACGCCACCCCGAACCGGCCAGCAGGGGACGCAGATTGGGCTCGGCACGCAGGTCCTCCGGGGTGAGCGGACGACCGTGGCGCGCCGCGAGGGCGGCCCTGCCGATGGGGTGGAACAGTGCCAGCACACCACCGGGGCGCACCACGCGGGCCAGCTCCCGGAGGTTCTCGGCCGGGCTCGGCAGATGCGACACGAGCCCCGCCCCGAACACGGCGTCCAGGCACCCCGCGCGCAGGGGCAGCGCGGCGACGTCCGTGAGCAGCAGGGTGCCGTCACGGTCCCGTCCCGCCCGCACGGCCTCCCGCAGCATGGCCGGGGTGAGATCGGCCCCGAGCACCACGCCGGAGGGTCCCACGGCGGCGCGCAGGGGCGGCAGGGCGCGCCCGGTGCCGCAGCCCGCGTCGAGCACGCGGTCGCCCTCCCGCAGCCCGAGCTCAGCGACGGCGGCGGCGTACGCGGGGCCGTCGTCCGGGAACCGGGTGTCCCAGTCGGCGGCGCGGGCGGTGAAGAACTCCTGGACACGCGTCTGGTCGTCGCTCATGCACCGCATGATTCCTCACCGGCACGGAGGACGCCTCAGCGCACACGTTCGAGCCCGACCCGATCGTTCCGGTGCATCGCGGCGTCATCTTCCGAATATTCCGACACCTTTCGAAATGCGCCCCCTGAGTGCGCCTCCGCCGGGTCTAGCGTCCCGGGGCCATGGGACACCTGGACCACGCCGCCCTGGGGTGGCTGACCCCCGCGCTGTCGTACGCGATGGCCTGCACCGGCGCCGCCCTCGGACTGCGCTGCACGGTCCGCGCCCTGGCCGCCACCGGACGCTCGCGCCGCAACTGGCTGATCACCGCCGCGTCGGCGATCGGCACCGGCATCTGGACCATGCACTTCGTGGCCATGCTCGGATTCGGTGTCACCGGCACCGACATCCGCTACGACGTGCCGCTCACCCTGCTGAGCCTGCTCGTGGCCATGGCCGTCGTCTGCGCCGGCGTCTTCGCCGTCGGCTACGGCCGTGACCGCGGCCGGGCCCTTCTCGTGGGCGGCCTGACGACCGGCCTCGGCGTCGCGAGCATGCACTACCTCGGGATGTCGGCGGTCCGCCTGCACGGCGACGTGACCTACGACCCGGTGCTCGTCGGGCTCTCCGTCCTGATCGCCGTCGTCGCCGCGACGGCGGCCTTGTGGGCGGCGCTTACCATCAAGTCGCCCGTCGCGGTCACCCTCGCCTCCCTGATCATGGGCGCGGCGGTCAGCAGCATGCACTACACCGGGATGTTCGCGGTGAGTGTGCGCGTGACGCCCTCCGGCGAAAGCCTGCCCGGGGCCACCGCGATGCAGTTCGTCTTCCCGCTCGCCGTCGGCCTCGGGTCGTATCTCTTCCTGACGTCGGCGTTCGTCGCGCTGTCGCCGACGGCCGGGGAGCGGGCGGCGTCCGCGTCGGCCCAGCGGCCGGTGGAGAGCGCCGCTTCCTAGGGCGGGGCGGGACGTGATCTCCGGGTGCCCGCGGCCCCCTGGCCGCAGGCCTGAGGGGGAGGGGAGGACACGGAGGGAAGGGCGGTGAGTCCGCCCGAACGGGCCGGCACCGGACCAGGCCCCCGAAGCCGGGACGCCCTCCGAACGCGAGACGGCGGACCGCCCCGATCCACTCCCGAGCGAGGAGTCCATGCGTACACCCCCGAGGCCACCCACCCCAGACGCCGAGGCGCCGCCGCCCCCGCGCGGGCGCCGTGCGCACGCCGGACCACCGGCCGACGAGGACCCCCGGGAACTCCCGGACACCAAGGCGAACACCGCGTCCACGCGCGCGGAGCGCTGGCACATACGCCCGCGCACCGTGCGCGCCAAGATCGTCTCCCTGTTGATGGTGCCGGTCGTCTCCCTGCTGGCCCTGTGGGCCTACGCCACCGTCACCACCGCCCAGGACGTCGACCGGCTCCGTCAAGTGCACCGTGTGGACGCCGCCGTGCGCGTCCCCGTCTCCGCCGCCGTCGCCGCCCTCCAGGCCGAACGCGCGGCCGCCGTACGCCACGCCACCGACCCGGCCGCCGTACCGGCCGGTGAGCTGGACGAACTCGGACGGCGCACCGACCGGGCCGTCGCGCGGCTCAGGCTGGGCAGGGACAACACCGTCGCCGACAGCGAGCAGATGCCCGCCGGAGTGGTCGGCAGGCTGGACGAGTTCGTCACCGGCGCCGAGCGGCTGCGCCCGTTGCGCAGCGCCGTACGGGACGGCAGCGCCGGCTGGGCCGAGACGTACGGCCGCTACACCCGGACCATCGCGGCGGCGTTCGGCGTCGGCGGCGCGCTCTCCGGCATCCAGGACGCCGACCTCGGCTCCGACGCGCGCGTGCTGGTGGAGTTCGCCCGCGCGGGCGAGGCACTGGCGCAGGAGGACGCGGTCCTGGCGAGCGCCCGGCTGGAAGGCACGCTCCACGGTGAGCGGCTGCGGCTCTTCACCGGCGCCGTCGCACTGCGCCGCACCCTCACCGCATCGTCCGTCGCCGACCTGCGCGGCACCGAGCGCTCCGCCTGGGACGCCCTCGCCGGCAGCAGCGCCTACGCCGGGCTGGGCGCCGTCGAGGACCGGGTCCTCGCCCGCGGCCCCGGCGCGGGCGCGGTCGAAGCGGCCCCTGAGCACACCTGGAACACCGCACACGCGCGCGTGCGGGACGCCATGCGCACGATCGAGGGCGAGGCGGCACGCGGTGTGGCGCGCGGGGCCGACCCGTTCACCCGGGGACTGCTCACCCCGGCCGGGGCCGCCGTCCTGCTCGGCCTCGCCGCCGTCGCCGCCTCACTCGTCATCTCCGTCCGCATCGGGCGCGGTCTGGTGGTGGAACTCGTGCACCTGCGCAACACCGCACTGGAAATCGCCCGGCGCCAACTGCCCGACGCCATGCGGAGGCTGCGCGCGGGCGAGGAGATCGACATCAACGCCGAAGCCCCGCCGGGCCCGCCCGCCGAGGACGAGGCCGGTCAGGTCGCCGAGGCCCTCGGCACCGTCCACCGGGCCGCCCTGCGGGCCGCCGTCGAACGTGCCGAACTCGCCAGCGGCATCTCCGGGGTGTTCGTCAACCTCGCCCGCCGCAGCCAGATTCTGGTCCACCGCCAGCTGAGCCTGCTCGACAGCATGGAACGCCGCTCGGACGACCCGAACGAACTGAGCGAGCTCTTCCGCCTCGACCACCTCACCACCCGCATGCGGCGTCACGCGGAAAGTCTCATCATCCTCTCCGGAGCGGCCCCCGGCCGCGCCTGGCGCATGCCCGTCCCGCTGACGAACGTGGTGCGCGCCGCCGTCTCCGAAGTGGAGGACTACGCGCGCGTGGAGGTACGGCAACTCCCCGAGGCAGCCGTCATCGGCGCCGCAGTGGCCGACCTCACGCACCTGCTGGCCGAGATCATCGAGAACGCCGCCCAGTTCTCACCGCCCCACACGCGCGTGCGGGTCACCGGCGAACCCGTCGGCAACGGCTACGCCGTCGAGGTCGAGGACCGCGGCCTCGGCATGGGCAGGGAAACCCTCGCCGAGGCCAACCGCCGCATCGCCCAGTCCGAGGCGCTCGACCTGTTCGACAGCGACCGGCTCGGCCTCTTCGTGGTCAGCAGGCTCGCCGCCCGGCACGGCGTCCAGGTGCACCTGCGCACCTCACCGTACGGCGGTACCACCGCGGTCGTGTTGCTGCCCACCGCCCTGCTGCACCACACGACGGCGGAACGTTCCCGCGAGGCGGCCGGCCCCACGAGGCAGCCCGGAGAACGCGCCTACGCGCGCGTGCCGGGGGACGAGCCACCGCAGGACGCCGTCCCCGCGCCGGCCGGCCGGCGCGCCCTCGTGGCCCCCGTGGCCGCCGGCGCGGACACGAGAGGGCGCGCGGAGACCATGCCCCCCGCGGCAGCCGGGACCTCCGCGGAGACCAGAACCTCCGTGGGGACCGGCATCCCCGGAGAAACCGACAGTCCCGGAGATACCGACACCCCCGGAGATACCGACATCCCCGTAGAGCCCCGGCCCCCCGTGGGGACCCGGACCCCCGCGGGGGCCCCGAGCCACACCCCAGCCCCAGGAGTCGCCACCTTGCGACTGCATCACCCTCGCCCCCCGGAGCAGCCCGACGGGTCCGGCGACCTCCCGCGTCGCGTGCGCCAGGCCAGCCTCGCCCCCCAACTGCGCGACGGTCGCCCCGAGGAGCCGCCCCCGGCTCCCGCACCCCGGGACGACGCACGCACCCCCGAACTCGTACGGGACCGCATGGCCGCCTACCGCGACGGCTGGGCCCGCGGCGGCGGCAGGCGGCCCGGCCGCGGAACCACGCCCCGCCCCGCGACGGGCGGCGCAGGCAGTGAAGGAGACCGCGCATGATCCCCGACCCGACCACGCACACCGCACGCCGCACCGGCGAACTCGACTGGCTCCTCGACGATCTGGTGCTCCGCGTGAGCGAGGTACGGCACGCCGTGGTGCTGTCCAACGACGGTCTCGCCGTGGGCGCCTCGACCGGCCTGCGCCGCGAGGACGCCGAGCACCTCGCCGCGGTCGCCTCCGGCTTCCACAGCCTCGCCAAGGGCGCGGGACGCCACTTCGGCGTCGGAGGGGTCCGGCAGACGATGGTGGAGATGGACGAGGGCTTCCTCTTCGTGGCCGCTGCGGGCGACGGTTCCTGCCTCGCCCTCCTCACCGCCGTGACCGCCGACATCGGCCTCGTCGCCTACGAGATGGCCCGCCTCGTCAAGCGCGTCGGCGAACACCTCGGCACCGCTCCCCGCGCCGGCGCGCGGCCACCCGCCGGATGAGACGGGAGGGCGGTCCGCGCAGATGCCCCAGGACGTGACAGGCACCCCGCGTGTGCAGGGCAGCCAGTGGTACGACAGCGAGGCCGGGCCGCTCGTCCGCCCCTACGCCATGACGGGCGGACGCACCCGGCCGGGTCCCACCGGCGTCGGGTTCGACCTCATCGCCCTGGTCACCCTCGACCCGGGCGTCCCCGGTACGGACGACGACATTCCGCTCGGCCCGGAACACCGGACGCTGATCGGCCTGTGCCGGACGGAGACCCAGTCGGTCGCCGAACTCGCCGCCGGCGCGGACCTGCCGGTGGGCGTGGTCAGGGTCCTCCTCGGCGACCTCCTGGAGCTCGGCCGCGTCACCGTCCACCGCCCCGTCCCTCCGGCGCAACTGCCCGACGAACGCATTCTGCGCGAGGTGATCGAAGGACTGAGGGCGCTGTAGAGGACCCGCATGCCGCCCGGCCGGCCCGCGTCGAGCGCCGTCGGCCACCCACCCCCACCCGCAGGCACGGCACGCGCTGCCGCCACTCCCGAGAGAAGTGATCAATGGCCTCCGAGCACTCCGACGCCGAGCACTCCGATGCCGAGCACCCCGACGCCGAAGACGCGGAGAACGCCGCACTGGCGCTGAAGATACTGGTCGCTGGTGGCTTCGGGGTGGGCAAGACCACCCTGGTCGGCGCCGTCAGCGAGATCCGGCCGCTGCGCACCGAGGAACTCCTCAGTGAAGCCGGCCAGTCGGTGGACGACACCGACGGCGTGGACCAGAAGACCACCACGACCGTCGCCATGGACTTCGGGCGCATCACCATCCGCTCCGGGCTGTCCCTGTACCTGTTCGGCACGCCCGGCCAGGACCGCTTCTGGTTCCTGTGGGACGAGTTGTCGCAGGGGGCGCTCGGCGCGGTGGTCCTCGCGGACACCCGGCGCCTGGAGGACTGCTTCCCCGCGGTCGACTTCTTCGAGCACCGGCGCATCCCGTTCGTGGTGGCCGTCAACTGCTTCGCGGGTGCGCGGCGGCACGGCGCCCCGGACGTCTCACGCGCCCTCGACCTCGACCGGGGCACACCCGTCGTGCTCTGCGACGCGCGTGACCGCGACTCGGGCAAGGAAGTGCTGATCCGGCTCGTCGAGTACGCCGGGCGGATGCACACCGCCCGGCTGCTCGACTCGGTCGGCTGACCGGGGGCGGCGAGTCAGTCCGCGACGTCCCGCTCCGCCAGGACCCGGTCGATCGTGACGCGTACGAGGAGTTCGCCCGGCACGCCGTTGCGGGCGCCGAACTCCTCGGCACGCTCCGCGCCCATGTACCGGGCGCCGATCCGGGTGGCCCAGTGCCGTACGGCGTCGAGGTCCTCCGAGACCCGGGCACGGCCCGTCAGCACGACGAAGGAGTACGGCGGCCGGTCGTCGTCCACGCATACCGCGACCCGGCCGTCCCGAAGGATGTTGCGCCCCTTCACCGTGGCCTTGCCGGTGTTGAACACCAGCTCGTCCCCGTCCAGCACGAACCAGATCGGGGTCACGTGCGGACTGCCGTCGGCGCGGACCGTGGAGAGCTTTCCGGTACGGGTGCCGTGCGAGACGAACTCCCGCCACTGGGCATCGGTCATCTTCTCTGCCATGGCTCCCATCCTCCTTGCCCCGACCGCGGTCCTGGGGAAGGCTGGCGTGGAGATCCTCCGGTCAGGAGGAGAATCACACGGGGAGAAAACGGGGAGATCGGGACATGGTGCAGAACCAGGGACTCGACTGGCTGCTGGACGACCTGACCGAGCGGGTCCACGACGTGCGGCACGCGCTGGTCCTGTCCAACGACGGCCTGGTGACAGGCGCCAGCACCGGACTGCGCCGCGAGGACGCCGAGCACCTCGCGGCCGTGTCGTCCGGATTGCACAGCCTGGCCAAGGGTTCGGGACGGCACTTCGGTGCGGGCGGTGTCCGCCAGACGATGATCGAGTTCGATGACGCGGTGCTCTTCGTGACCGCGGCCGGCAGCGGCAGCTGTCTGTGCGTCCTCAGCGGAGCGGAGGCCGACATCGGCCAGATCGCGTACGAGATGACACTGCTGGTCAACCGGGTCGGCGAGCACTTGGACGTGGATGCCCGCCACCCCGAACGCAAGCCGACCACAGAGAGCTGACCTGCGCTTTCTTCCTCCTCCGTGGAGTGATCCGGAGTTATCCACAGGCTCGCCGCGAGGTGGGCGGAAGCGGCTACGGTTTTTCCACGCCGACCGCACGCGGCGCTCAGCCGCAGACTCCACGGGGGAGACGACCATGTCAGGCACGCTTGCGAAAACCGACCGCCTCACCTTCGCCCCGAGCCGGGCCGCGCGCGAACTGGGCCTCAGGCGGCCCGAGTTCGACCTCGCGGTGAACCTCGGCCTCATCCGGACCGCCCCGTACGGAGGCGGAGCAGGAAGCGGCGGAGGTGAAGGCGACGGAGGTGAAGGCGACGGAGGTGGAGGCAGCGGACGTGGCGGTGGCGGTGGAGGCGGTGGAGGCGGTGGAGGCGGCGGAAGCGGCACCGGAGGCGGTGAAGCCGGTGGGCGCGTGGCACGAGCCGAGCTCGACCGGCTGCGGGCCGCCGGCGACTTCCCCGAAGGACTGCGGGAACGCGTCCGTACCGTCGGCACGCACGAGGGGGCCGCGCTGCTTGAGATCGCGCCCAGCAGGTTCACGAGTCTCGCCCGTTTCGGCCTGCTCGTGCCGGTCAGGTTCTACCTGAACCGCTACCGGACGGTCGTCTGGCTGTACCTCGCCGAAGAGCTGCGGCAGTTCGCGGACGAGGCGAGCAACGCCCGGCTGCTGTCCGGGCGCCTGCCGGCGGAGATCCGGGAGGGGGTGAAACGCGGGCTGGACCGCCGCCCGCGCAACTGGCGGGGCCGGCACAGCGGATTCCTGCTGCGCCAGGCGGGTGACGACCCGTGGGCTCGCGCGGCGGCCGTGGCCGGTCTGCTGGACCCCGCCGACGTCGCGGACGTCGTCCCGGACGCCCGCGAGCGAGCCCGGCTGGACCGCTTCCGCCCCCGGCTTCCGGCCCACGGCGCGCCCGGCTCACCGGCCGCCGAGCTGGCCGAACGGCTCATGACGGCCACCGAGCCCGACGAAGTGGCTTGGTTCAAGGCGGACTTGCTGCACACCTTGGACACGGCGCGCAGCAGATGCCCGACGCCCCGCCCGGGCCCAGTGGGGAAGGCGACACCGGCACCACATCCCACCCCACCGAAGCCGACCGGTCTGCTGGGCCAGATCAGGCACAGAGCCCGGCGGTCACCCGGCAGGAGCCTCAGGGCGCGTCCACCGTCCGGCTCTCCTCGTCCGGTGCCACCAGCGACTGGGTGAGCGGGATCCGCGCCAGGGCGAGAACGCCCGCTGCGATCAGCCCCACGCCGAGAAGCTGGGGCAGCAGCCACCACCCGGAGCGGACCGTCTCCTCGTACAGCAGGATGCCGAGGGCCAGGCTCACCAGCGCGTCACCGAGGGTGAGTGCGGGCTGGGAGGCGACCAGCGGACCGGCCTGCATCGTGTTCTCCAGCAGGAACAGCGCGCACACCCCGGTCAGCGCGAAGGCGTACGTCTGCCAGGCGGTGAGGAAACCGGTGAGCCCCTGCTCGTCGAGGATGTGGGTGGCCGCCTTCATCAGCGCGGCGGTCACCGCGTAGCTGATCGCCGTCGCGGCCCCCAGGCAGGCCGCCCGGGCCCGGCCCTCCGGGCGTTTGAGGGCCGCGAGGGTGAGCCCGGCGACGATGCCCCCGCACACGGCCAGCGCGGGGATCCAGCGGTCCAGTTCCACATGGGTGCGGTCACCGGAGGGAGAGGCGGCGGCGAGGGCGACCGCCAGCCCCGCCACCACCACCGTCACGGCCAGCCAGCCCGACCCCGGCAGCCGCCGGTGCATCAGCAGAGAGGCGACGACCAGGGTGAGCGGAAGTTCCAGCACGAACAGCGGCTGCACGATGGTCAGCGGCCCGGTCGCCAGCGCCAGTGCCTGGCAGACGGCGGCGCCGATCACCGCGACGATCCCGGCCAGCCAGACCGGCCGGCGCAGCAGATCGAGCATCAGCCCGGCCCGCAGACCCTCGGAGCGCGGCACGGACAGGGCCGCCTTGCGCTGCAGCACCGTCGCGACGGCGTTGCTCAGGGCCGCGCAGACCGCGAACAGTACGGGGAGCACGGTGTGCAGCGTGGTCACCTCCCGGATCGGCGGGCGCGTGACGTCGGCCGGCCGCCTCCTGCCATCGTGGCCGGACCGGGGCGACGGCGCGATCGGAGCCGTCCGGCAGGGGCACGTCCGGCGCGGAACCCGACGCCCGCGCGGCGGAACCCGCTCGCGGGTCAGCCCAGCTTCCGGAAGAGCCCCTCCTGCACGACCGACACCACCAGCCGGCCGTCACGGTCGTAAATCCGGCCGCGCGCCAGGCCGCGGCCGCCCACCGCGATCGGCGACTCCTGGTCGTACAGCAGCCAGTCGTCCGCACGGAAGGGACGGTGGAACCACATGGCGTGATCCAGGGAGGCCATGTCGAAGCCGCGCGGCCCCCACAGCGGTTCCACGGGGATGCGGACGGCGTCCAGCAGGGTCATGTCGCTGGCGTAGGTGAGGGCGCAGGTGTGCACGAGCGGGTCGTCGCCGAGCGGCCCGACGGCGCGCATCCACACGGCGCTGCGCGGTTCGGCGTCCCGGACCTCGTCGGCGGTCCAGCGCAGCCGGTCCACGTAGCGGATGTCGAAGGGCTGGCGGCGGGCCATCCGCTCCAGTTGCTCGGGCAGCGCGCCCAGGTGCGCGCGGATCTCGTCCGTGACCGTGGGCAGGGACTCGGGGTCGGGGACCTCGCGGGCCGGGGGCAGCTGGTGCTCGAAGCCGCCGTCCTCCGGCCTGTGGAAGGAGGCGGTGAGGTTGAAGATCGTGCGGCCCTGCTGCACGGCCGTGACCCGCCGGGTGGTGAAGGAGCGTCCGTCGCGCACCCGCTCCACCTGGTAGACGATCGGCACCCCGGGGATGCCGGGGCGCAGGAAGTAGGCGTGCAGCGAGTGCACGGGCCGGTCCCCCTCCGTGGTGCGGCCGGCGGCGACCAGGGCCTGGCCGGCGACCTGCCCGCCGAAGACCCTCTGGAGGGACTCCTGCGGACTGCGCCCGCGGAAGATGTTGACCTCGATCTGCTCCAGGTCGAGCAGGTCGACGAGCCTGTCGGCCGGGTTCGTCGTCATGGGTGGGTTTCTCCTGTGCTCGCTGCTGCCCGGCCGGTCACAGCTGGCCGACGTCGGTGACGCGCACGACCGCGCGGCCCTCCGCGTCCGAGGCGGCGAGGTCGACCTCCGCGCTGATGCCCCAGTCGTGGTCGCCGTTCGGATCGTGGAAGATCTGCCGGACCCGCCACAGGCCGTTCTGCGGCTCCTGCTCGATGAGCAGCAGCTTGGGGCCGCGGGCGTCGGGGCCGGTGCCGAGCTCGTCGTACTCGTCCCAGTACTTGTCCATCGCCTCGCCCCAGGCGTCGGCGTCCCAGCCGGAGTCGGCGTCCATCTCGCCCAGCTCCTCCACCTGGTCGAGGGCGGCCAGTTCGACGCGGCGGAACATGGCGTTGCGGACCAGGACGCGGAAGGCGCGCGCGTTGGCGGTGACCGGCTTGACCTCGTCGGCCTTCTCCTGGGCCTCCTCGGCGGTCATCTCCTCCGGGTTGGCCAGCTGCTCCCACTCGTCCAGCAGGCTCGAGTCGACCTGGCGCACCATCTCGCCCAGCCACTCGATCAGGTCCTGCAGGTCCTCGGACTTCAGGTCGTCCGGGACGGTGTGGTCGAGGGCCTTGTAGGCGCTGGCCAGATAGCGCAGCACGATGCCCTCGGTGCGGGCCAGCTCGTAGTGGGATACCAACTCCGTGAAGGACAGGGCACGTTCGTACATGTCCCGGATGACCGACTTCGGCGAGAGCGGATGGTCGCCGACCCAGGGGTGACTCTTGCGGTACGTGTTGTACGCGTGGAAGAGCAGCTCCTCCAGGGGCTTCGGGTACGTGATGTCCTGGAGGCGCTCCATGCGCTCCTCGTACTCGACGCCGTCCGCCTTCATCTGGGCGACGGCCTCGCCGCGCGCCTTGTTCTGCTGGGCGGCGAGGATCTGCCGCGGGTCGTCCAGGGTCGACTCCACCACGGACACCATGTCGAGCGCGTACGACGGCGACTCGGGGTCGAGCAGCTCGAACGCGGCGAGGGCGAAGGTGGACAGCGGCTGGTTGAGCGCGAAGTCCTGCTGGAGGTCGACGGTGAGCCGGACGATGCGGCCGGTCGGGTCCGGCTCGTCGAGCTTCTCGACGATGCCGCCGTCGAGCAGGGAGCGGTAGATGGCGATGGCCCGGCGGATGTGCCGCAGCTGCTGCTTGCGCGGCTCGTGGTTGTCCTCCAGCAGCCGGCGCATCGCCTCGAAGGCGTTGCCGGGACGGGCGATCACCGACAGCAGCATCGTGTGCGTCACCCGGAACCGGGAGGTCAGCGGCTCCGGCTCGGAGCCGATCAGCTTCTCGAAGGTCTGCTCCGACCAGGCGACGAACCCCTCGGGAGCCTTCTTGCGGACGACCTTGCGGCGCTTCTTCGGGTCGTCGCCCGCCTTGGCGAGGGCCTTCTCGTTCTCGACGACGTGCTCGGGCGCCTGCGCGACGACGAAGCCCTCCGTGTCGAACCCGGCCCGGCCGGCGCGGCCCGCGATCTGGTGGAACTCCCGGGCCCGCAGGGTGCGCACACGGGTGCCGTCGTACTTGGTGAGCGCCGTGAACAACACGGTCCGGATGGGGACGTTGACGCCGACGCCGAGCGTGTCCGTGCCGCAGATGACCTTCAGCAGACCGGCCTGCGCGAGCTTCTCCACCAGCCGCCGGTACTTGGGCAGCATGCCGGCGTGGTGGACGCCGATGCCGTGCCGGACGTAGCGGGAGAGGTTGCGGCCGAACTTGGTGGTGAAGCGGAAGTTGCCGATCAGCTCGGCGATCTGCTCCTTCTCCTCCTTCGAGCACATGTTGATGCTCATCAGCGCCTGCGCCCGCTCGACGGCCTGCGCCTGCGTGAAGTGCACGATGTAGACGGGCGCCTGCCGGGCCTGGAGCAGATCGGTGAGCGTCTCGGTCAGCGGGGTGTAGCGGTACTCGTAGGACAGCGGCACCGGGCGGGTCGCCGACCGGACCACCGCGGTCGGGCGGCCGGTGCGGCGGGTGAGGTCCTTCTCGAAGAAGGAGACGTCGCCGAGCGTCGCCGACATCAGCACGAACTGCGCCTGCGGCAGCTCCAAAATGGGGATCTGCCAGGCCCAGCCGCGGTCGCCCTCGGCGTAGAAGTGGAACTCGTCCATCACGACCTGGCCGACGTCCGCGTCCTTGCCGTCGCGCAGCGCGATCGAGGCGAGGACCTCGGCGGTGCAGCAGATGACGGGGGCGTCGGAGTTGACCGAGGCGTCGCCGGTGAGCATGCCGACGTTCTCGGTGCCGAAGATCTTGCACAGCTCGAAGAACTTCTCCGACACCAGCGCCTTGATCGGCGCCGTGTAGAAGGTGACCTCGTCCCGGGCCAGGGCCGCGAAGTGCGCGCCCGCCGCGATCATGCTCTTGCCGGAGCCGGTGGGCGTCGACACGATCACGTTCGCGCCGGAGACCACCTCGATCAGCGCCTCCTCCTGGTGGGGGTAGAGCGTGAGCCCCCGCTCGCCGGCCCACGACTCGAAGGCTTCGTACAGGGCGTCGGGGTCGGCGGTCGGCGGCAGCTGATCGATGAGGGTCACGCCCCCATCTTGCCTGGCCCGGTGCCCGATGCGGGAATCGGCTGCCGCCCGGAAGATCACGAACGCTACGCTGGTGCGCCGACGACGCGTCAGCGCACCCGGTCAACTGGACAGCGGCACACGAGGAATAGGGGCGGGCCACGGCCATGATGGGACCAGCACACTCACTGTCGGGCGCCGCCGCCTGGCTCGGCGTCGGTGCGGCCGCGGCCGCCGCCGGGCAGCCGATGCCCTGGCCGGTCCTCCTCGCCGGCGCCTTGATCTGCGCCGGAGCCGCCCTCGCCCCGGACCTGGACCACAAGGCGGCGACCATCTCCCGGTCCTTCGGACCGCTGTCGCGCTGGCTGTGCGAGATCGTCGACAAGCTGTCGTACGCCGTCTACAAGGCCACCAAGAAGCAGGGCGACCCGCGCCGCTCCGGCGGGCACCGCACGCTCACGCACACGTGGCTGTGGGCGGTGCTGATCGGCGCGGGCACCTCGGTCGCGGCGATCACCGGTGACCGCTGGGGCGTGCTCGCGATCCTCTTCGTGCACCTGGTCCTGGCCATCGAGGGTCTGCTGTGGCGGGCGACCCGGGGCTCGAGCGCCGACGTCCTGGTGTGGCTGCTGGCCGCGACCACGGCGTGGATCCTCGCGGGCGTGCTGGACCAGCCCGGGAGCGGCGCGGACTGGCTGTTCACGGCGCCCGGCCAGGAGTACCTGTGGCTGGGGCTGCCGGTGGTGCTGGGCGCGATCGTGCACGACATCGGGGACGCGCTGACCGTCTCGGGCTGCCCGATCCTGTGGCCCATCCCGGTCGGGCGCAAGCGCTGGTACCCGGTGGGGCCGCCGAAGTTCATGCGCTTCCGGGCCGGCAGCTGGGTCGAGCTGCGGGTGCTGATGCCGGCGTTCATGCTGCTCGGCGGGGTGGGCTGCGCGGCGGCGCTCAACGTGATCTGACCGCCGGGCGGCCCCCGGCAGGGCTCAGCCGCTGCCGTAGCGCCGTTCGAAGGCGGCGACCCGGCCCTCGGTGTCCACCGTGCGCGCCTTGCCCGTGTAGAAGGGGTGGCTCTCCGAGGAGATCTCCACGTCCACGACCGGGTAGGTCTCACCGTCGTCCCACTCGATGGTCTGGTCGCTGGTCGCCGTGGAGCGGGTGAGAAACGCGTACCCGGCGGCGCGGTCGCGGAAGACGACGGGGTGGTAGTCGGGGTGCTTGTCCTGCTGCATGGGTGCTCCTCGTGGGGCTTGCGGCCGGGTCCGTTCTGCGATCGGCCGGGTGCGATCGATCGGTGCCGTCGGGTGTGATCAACCGGGCAGGGCGTCCTCGTCGACGATGTGGACGGCCGCCTCCTCGGCCGACGCGGCGGCGCCGTCGATGCCCACGTCCGTGGCGACCAGCGCGGACTCCTCGTCCTCGTGGGCGCCCTCGTCGGGGGCGACGAGCCGGCCGGAGCGGACGGCGCCGACCTCGTTGTCCAGGAGTTCCCCGTCGGTGCCCGCCGAGTCCCCGAGACCGTCGCCGTCCTGGGCGACGGCGTCCGGCAGCTCCTCGGCGAGCCGCTGGTCCAGCGTCTCGCCCCGCTGCCGCTCGGCCGCCGTCACCCCGAGGTGCTCGACGGCCCACGGCCGCTCCGGCGGGGACCAGCCGCGGTCCAGGGGATCGTCGACGCCGTCGTACTCCAGGGTGTCCTCGGCGTCCAGCAGCCCCGTGTCCTCTCGCTGCTCGTCCTGGTCCGGCTGGTAGACGTCGTCTCCCCAGCCGTCGGAGCTGTTCACGGATACCTCCAGGGGGTGGGGACGGGCCCTCTCACCGGGCCCGCGCCGGGCCGCCGCCGCGCGGGGCACCGGCGCCGCCCGCGACCGCAGGTCCGGGGCGTTCCCCGAGCCGGTGCCTGCTTCCAGCCTTCCACCGAGTCTCGCCACCGCGCAACGCCACGGCCCCCCGGCGCCCGCCCCCGCCCGTGCCGCTCAGCGCCGCCCCCGCCCGTGCCGCTCAGCCGTGCCAGGACCGCCACAGCGCCGCGTACGCCCCGTCCGCCGCGACCAGCTCGTCGTGGCTGCCCAGCTCGCTGATCCGCCCGTTCTCCACCACGGCGATGACGTCCGCGTCGTGCGCGGTGTGCAACCGGTGGGCGATGGCGACCACCGTGCGGCCGTCGAGGACCCGGGCCAGGGAGCGCTCCAGGTGGCGGGCCGCGCGCGGGTCGAGCAGGGACGTCGCCTCGTCCAGGACCAGCGTGTGCGGGTCGGCCAGCACCAGGCGGGCCAGGGCGATCTGCTGTGCCTGCGCCGGGGTGAGCGCCAGGGCGCCCGAGCCGACCTCGGTGTCCAGGCCGTCGTCGAGGGCGCGGGCCCAGCCGTCCGCGTCGACCGCGCCGAGGGCCGCCCACAGCTCGGCGTCGGCCGCGCCGGTCCGGGCGAGCCGCAGGTTGTCGCGCAGGGAGCCGACGAAGACGTGGTGCTCCTGGTTGACCAGGGCCACGTGCGCCCGGACCCGCTCGGCGGGCATCCGGGACAGTTCGGCCTCGCCCAGGGTGATCCGGCCGTCCCGCGGCGCGTAGATCCCGGCGAGCAGCCGGCCCAGCGTGGACTTGCCCGCACCGGAGGGGCCGACCAGGGCCAGCCGGGTGCCGGGCGCCACCTCCAGGGACACCTTGCGCAGGACGTCCACGCCCTCCAGATAGCCGAAGCGGACCCGGTCCGCGCGCACGTGGCGCCCCTCGGGCACCACGTCCGGGTCCCCGGCGTCCGGCTCGATGTCCCGGACCCCGACGAGCCGGGCCAGCGACACCTGCGCCACCTGCAGCTCGTCGTACCAGCGCAGGATCATGCCGACCGGGTCGACCAGCATCTGCGCGATGAGCGCGCCGGTGGTGAGCTGGCCGACATCGATCCAGCCGTGCAGGGCGAACACGCCGCCGATCAGCAGCACCGAGGCCAGCACGGTCACGTGGGTGACGTTGACGACCGGGAAGAGCACCGACCGCAGCCAGAGCGTGTAGCGCTCCCAGGCCGTCCACTCCCGGATCCGCTGTTCCGACAGGGCGACGCGGCGCTCGCCGAGGCGGTGGGCCTCCACGGTCCGGCCCGCGTCCACGGTCTCGGCGAGCGCGGCGGCCACGGCGGCGTATCCGGCGGCCTCCGAGCGGTAGGCGGCCGGTGCCCGCCGGAAGTACCAGCGGCAGCCGGCGATCAGCAGCGGCAGCGCGAGCAGCACGGCGAGTGCCAGCGGCGGTGCCGTGACGACCAGTCCGCCCATCAGCAGGACCACCCACACCACGCCGATCGACAGCTGCGGCACGGCCTCGCGCATCGCGTTGGCCAGCCGGTCGATGTCCGTGGTGATCCGCGACAGCAGGTCGCCGGTCCCGGCGCGCTCCAGCACGCCGGGCGGCAGCCCGACCGAGCGCACCAGGAAGTCCTCGCGCAGGTCGGCCAGCATCCGCTCGCCCAGCATCGCGCCGCGCAGGCGCACCTGACGGACGAACACGGCCTGCACGACGAGCGCCGCCACGAACAGCCCGGCGGTGCGCTCCAGGTGCAGCTCCCGGGCCCCGCCGGAGACCCGCTCCACGAGTGAGCCCAGCAGCCACGGACCGGCCATGGAGGCGAGCACGGCCGCCGTGTTGACGGCGATCAGCAGCAGGAACGCCCGGCGGTGCCGCCGCAGCAGTTCGGCCACGTACGCGCGGACGGTCGCCGGGGCGCCGACGGGCAGGGTGCTCGCCGTCGTCGGGGCCGCCGGGTCGTACGCCGGGGGCGCGACGCCGATCATGCCTTCTCCTCGATCTCTTCCAGTTCCTGCAGGACGTCCGGCAGGGCGACGGGCCCGCTCAGCGTGACCTCGTCGTCCGTCTCCCGGGTGACCACGGCCCGGTAGCGGGGCTCGGTGCGCACCAGCTCGCTGTGGGTGCCCACCGCCACGACCTCGCCCTCGTGCAGGAACGCCACCCGGTCGGCGCGGTCCAGCAGCAGCGGGGAGGAGGTGAACACCACGGTCGTGCGCCCGGCGCGCAGCTCGCGCACGCCCTGGGCGATCCGTGCCTCGGTGTGCGAGTCGACGGCCGAGGTCGGCTCGTCCAGGACGAGCACCTCCGGGTCGGTGACCAGCGACCGGGCGAGTGCGAGCCGCTGCCGCTGGCCGCCGGACAGGGACCGGCCGCGTTCGGTGATGCGCGCGTCCATCGGGTCGGCGGTGTCCAGCGAGCCCTGCGCGAGCGCCGCCAGCACGTCGTCGCACTGGGCGGCCGTCAGTGCCGCGTGCGGCGCGACGGCGCCCGAGGCGGGGACGTCCAGCAGCTCGCGCAGCGTGCCCGACAGCAGCACCGGGTCCTTGTCCTGGACGAGGACGGCCGTGCGGGCGCTGTCCAGCGGGAGGTCGTCGAGCGGCACCCCGCCCAGCAGCACCGGCACGCCCTCCTGCGAGGGGTGCCCGCCCAGCCGTTCGGCCAGCCGGCCCGCCGCGTCCGGGTCGCCGCACACGACGGCGGTCATGAGGCCGGCCTGCGCGAGCAGCCCGGTCCGCGGGTCGTACAGGTCGCCCGAGGGGATCTCGGCGGCGCGCGATCCGGCGGTGTCCGTGGCCCGTTCCAGTGACAGCACGCCCGCGGCCCGCTTGGCGGAGGGCCGGGAGAAGGAGTACGCCATGGCGATCTCCTCGAAGTGCCGCAGGGGATAGGTGAGGACCATCACCGAGCTGTAGACGGTGACCAGTTCGCCGACGGTGATCCGGCCCTCGCGGGCCAGTCCCACGCCGTGCCAGACGACGGCGATGAGCAGCAGCCCCGGCAGCAGGACCTGGATCGCGGAGATCAGGGACCACATCCGGGCGCTGCGCACGGCGGCGTGACGGACCTCCTGGGAGGCACGGCGGTAGCGGTCGAGGAACAGGTCCTCCCCGCCGATGCCGCGCAGCACGCGCAGGCCGGCGACGGTGTCCGAGGCGAGTTCGGTGGCGCGTCCGGCCTTCTCGCGCTGCACGTCGGCGCGCCGGGTGGCGCGGGGCAGCAGCGGCAGCACGGCGAGCGCCAGCGCGGGCAGGCCCACGGCGACGACCACGCCGAGCGCCGGCTGGTACACGAGCAGGCCGGCGCAGACCAGCACGATGGTGACGAGGGCCGCGGTGAACCGGGACAGGGCCTCGACGAACCAGCCGATCTTCTCCACGTCGCCCGTGGACACGGCGACCACCTCACCGGCGGCGACGCGCCGGGTCAGCGCGGAGCCCAGCCGGGCGGCCTTGCGGGCGAGGAGCTGCTGGACGCGGGCGGCCGCGGTGATCCAGTTGGTGATGGCGGTGCGGTGCAGGAAGGTGTCGCCGACCGCGTTGCCGACGCAGGCCAGCGCCAGCAGGCCGCCCGCCAGGGCCAGCCGGGAGCCGGAGCGGTCGACGACGGCCTGGACCGCGACGCCGACGCAGAACGGCAGGGCGGCGACGGAGGCGAAGTGCAGCAGGCCCCAGGCGAGGGACGTGAGCTGACCGCCCAGCTGGTTGCGGAAGAGCCACCACAGGAATCGGGGCCCCGAGCGCGCGTCGGGCACGCCGGGGTCGGGATACGGAAGGTCTTTAATCTGCATGACGTCCCAGTGGCTCGTGTCAGGGGATGGGGGGAGGGGAGCGGGTCAGGAGCGGCCACGGCGGGAGCGGGCCGAGGGCAGCAAACCGTGACAGGTTCGCTGCGCCGCACGGCCGGAGGCAACAGGTTTTCCGCCCACCGAACGGAACCGGCCGACACGGACGGGAACAGGGGTGCACGGGCGGGCGGTTGCGCATTGCGCGGACGGCGGACTCCCCGTAGAACACCGCCCATGAAGAGACGGATCGTCATGTCCATGCTTGCCGGAGCGACCCTCCTGGCGAGCACCCTCCTCGGGACCGGTCCCGCGCACGCGGCCGACGTCCCGGCCGAGTTCGGCACCGACTGGCACGACCCGGTCACGGCCGCCCCGCCCGTCGGGAGGCCGTCCGGGAAGTCCTGCGACGTCACCGTCGCGCGGGCGCAGTTCCGCGACTTCACCCCCTACCGCGGCACGTACACCCCGCCCGGGGGCTGCGGTGACCGCTGGAGCAAGGTGGTGCTGCGGCTCGACGGCAAGGTGAAGGGGCGTCAGTACGACCGCCTCGGCCACCTCCGTATCGGCGGCGTCGAGATCCTGCGCACCTCGACGCCCCAGCCCTCGCCCGACGGCATCGAGTGGTCCGTGGAGAAGGACGTCACGCGCTACGGCGACACCTTCCGCCGGAGCCAGGACGTCGAGATGCTGATCGGGAACGTCGTCGACGACACCTACACCGGCGTGCTCGACGTCGAGGTGACGCTCACCTTCTACCCGGGCCGCCCCGGCCCGGCGAGCCCCGACCGGGTCCTCACCCTCGACGGCGGCACGCACCTGACCACCCCGCGCAACAGCGAACGCCTCGTCGCCGAGGTGTACGCGACCGGATCCGGCGGCGGCTGCGAGGAGTACTGGTACCTGACGGTGCCCGACCCGGCGCCGTACTCGTGCAGGAACGCGAGCGGTCCCTACCGCGAGGTGCAGATCCGCGTGGACGGCCGGCTCGCGGGCATCGCCACGCCCTTCCCGACCGTGTGGACCGGCGGCTGGTCCAACCCGTTCCTCTGGTACGTGATCCCGGGCCCGCGCGCCTTCGACGTCAAGCCGATCACCTACGACCTCACTCCCTTCGCCGGGGTCCTCAACGACGGGCGCCCGCACCGGGTCGAGGTCTCGGTCGTCGGCGTGGCCGAGGGACAGACCGGCTGGAGCACTCCCGTGAACGTCCTGGTCTGGCAGGACGAACGGCGCGCGCGGGTCACCGGTGAGCTGACCGCGCACCGCGAGGGCGACCCGACCGGCTCCTCCGTCCACACGCCCGGCCCGGAGCACCGGGTGGACACCGAGGCCGCCCACCGCCTCATGGTCTCCGGTTACGTCGACACCTCGCACGGCCGCGTCCGCACCACGGTCGCCCGCTCCCTGGCCCACACCTCCGCGCACCGCTGGACCGACGGCGAGACGAGCGACGCCCTCGACGCCACCTGGACCGACAGCGAGACCGTGACCGTGGACGGGCGCACCACGCGCACGCACCGCGCCTACACGATGGACGGCACGACCACCCTGGGCGCGGGCGACCGGCTGCGCACCGTCCTGACCCTCGGTGACCGCGCCACGACCGCCGAGACGCGCGGCACCGGGCGCACCGCCTGGTCGCGGCTCGACGACACCTACACGGGAGACGCGACCTACACGGCGAACGTGCCCCGCGATCAGCGGCACGCGGTGGCCACCACGAGCGAGCGCCACCGGCTGTACGGCTCGCACGGCTGCCACGACCGCACGCTGACCGCGGTGCAGGGGGTGCTGACGGAGGACCGCGACCGCTGCTGACGGCGCCTACCGGTCCCGGAAGCCGCCTTCGCCGGGTGTCCCGGTCCGGGAGGGCCGGCCCCGGCGGGAACGGGACGCGGCCGCCGCTCCGGCACGAGGAGCGGCGGCCGCGGCCGGTCCGAGGGTCCCCGGGCCGTCAGCAGGCGCGCACCGGCGTCCCGTCGATCAGCGTGTCCAGCAGCCCGCCGAGCGCCTCGCGCTGATCCTCCGTCAAGGGCGCGAGGATCTCCTCCGCTGCCGACCGGCGCGCCGCGCGCAGCTCGCGCAGCGCGGCCCGCCCGTCGTCCGTGAGCTCGATGCGGATCACCCGCCGGTTGGCCGGATCCGGGACCCGCCGCACCTTGCCGCCCGCCTCCAGGGCGTCGACCAGGGTCGTCACGGCCCGGGGCACCACCTCCAGGCGCTCGGCCAGATCCGCCATGCGCGGCGGCGAGCCCCAGTGCGCCAGGGTGCGCAGCAGCCGGGACTGGGCCGGGGTGATGCCGAGGCCGCGCTGCTCCAGGTGGTGCTTCTGGATGCGGTGCACCCGGCGGGTGAGCCGGAGCAACTGCTCGGCGAGCAGGCCGTCGGAATCGGGGGTGGTCATGCGGGAACAATATCAGGATGCAGTTCATTGTGAGTATAGGTAACAATGAAGTGCGATCCGGCCCGCCGCACCCCTCGAAGGAGCCCATGCACCCCGACCACGAAGCGCCCTGGACCCCACCCGCCGGAGCCGAGGAACAACCCCGGCAGGTCCGCCGCATCCTCAGGCTCTTCCGCCCCTACCGGGGCCGGCTCGCGATCGTCGGCCTGCTGGTCGGCGCCGCGTCCCTGGTCTCGGTCGCCACGCCCTTCCTGCTGAAGGAGATCCTGGACGTCGCCATCCCCGAGGGGCGCACCGGCCTGCTCAGCCTGCTCGCCCTCGGCATGATCCTCAGCGCCGTCCTCACCAGCGTCTTCGGCGTGCTCCAGACCCTGATCTCCACCACCGTCGGCCAGCGCGTCATGCACGACCTGCGCACCGCGGTCTACGGCCGCCTGCAGCGCATGTCCCTCGCGTTCTTCACGCGCACCCGCACCGGTGAGGTGCAGTCCCGTATCGCCAACGACATCGGCGGCATGCAGGCCACCGTCACCTCCACCGCGACGTCCCTGGTCTCGAACCTCACCAGCGTCGTCGCCACGATCGTCGCGATGATCGTGCTCGACTGGCGCCTGACCGTCGTCTCGCTGCTGCTGCTCCCGGTGTTCGTGTGGATCAGCCGCCGCGTGGGCGACGAACGGCGGAAGATCACCACCCGGCGCCAGAAGCAGATGGCCGCCATGGCCGCCACCGTCACCGAGTCGCTCTCCGTCAGCGGCATCCTGCTCGGCCGCACGATGGGCCGCTCCGACTCGCTGACGAAGTCCTTCGCCGACGAGTCCGAGGGGCTCGTCGACCTGGAGGTGCGCTCCAACATGGCCGGCCGCTGGCGCATGGCCGTCATCACGATCGTCATGGCCGCCCTGCCCGCCGTCATCTACTGGACCGCCGGCATGGCCCTCCAGCTGGGCGGCCCCCAGGTCTCCCTGGGCACCATCGTCGCGTTCGTCTCGCTCCAGCAGGGCCTGTTCCGCCCCGCCGTGAGCCTGCTGTCGACCGGTGTGCAGATCCAGACCTCGCTCGCCCTCTTCCAGCGCATCTTCGAGTACCTCGACCTGCCGATCGACATCACCGAACGCCCGGACCCGGTCCGTCTCGACCGGATCAAGGGCGAGGTCCGCTTCGAGCAGGTCTCCTTCGGCTACGGCGACCAGGGCGGCCCCGTCCTCGACGGCATCGACCTCACCGTCCCGGCCGGCGGCAGCCTCGCCCTCGTCGGCCCGACCGGCGCCGGCAAGTCCACGCTCGGCTACCTGGTGCCGCGCCTCTACGACGTCACCGGCGGCCGGGTCACGCTCGACGGGGTCGACGTCCGCGACCTCGACTTCGACACCCTGGCCCGCGCGGTCGGCGTCGTCTCGCAGGAGACGTACCTCTTCCACGCCTCCGTCGCCGACAACCTGCGCTTCGCCAAGCCCGACGCCACCGACGAGGAGCTGCACCGGGCGGCGAAGGCGGCACAGATCCACGACCACATCGCCGCCCTGCCCGACGGGTACGACACCGTCGTCGGCGAACGCGGCCACCGCTTCTCCGGCGGGGAGAAGCAGCGCCTGGCCATCGCCCGCACGATCCTGCGCGACCCGCCGGTCCTCATCCTCGACGAGGCCACCAGCGCACTGGACACCCGCACCGAGGCCGCCGTCCAGGACGCCATCGACGCCCTGTCGGCGAACCGCACCACGATCACCATCGCCCACCGGCTCTCCACCGTCCGGGGCGCCGACCAGATCGTCGTCCTGGACCAGGGCCGGGCCGTGGAGCGCGGCACGCACGAGGAACTCCTGCGGCAGGGCGGCCGGTACGCGGCTCTCGTACGCCGGGACGCCCAACTGGAACCGACAAGATGAAAATATGCCGGGTTTGTGACGATATGCGGGTTACCGTGCCCGCATGCAGAAGAACACTCCGCCACGGAGCACGATTCGACTGACGCGCCGGGGCCGTATCGCCCTCGTCGTGACCGGGGCCGTCGTGGTCGGTACCGCCGTGGCGGTGCCGCTGCTCACCCTGGCGCCCGAGGAGGACAGCCGCCCCACGAGCCTGGTGATCCCCGAGGGCTGGCGCGCGAGCCAGGTCTACGCCGCCGTCGACAAGGCCCTCGCCCTGCCCGCCGGCAGCACGAAGAAGTCCCTCCCGAAGGCGATGCTGAAACTGCCCAACGACGCCGAGGGCAACCCGGAGGGCTACCTCTTCCCCGCGACCTATCCGCTCCAGGAGCGGACGACGCCGCAGAAGCTCCTGGAGCTCATGGTCGACACCGCCAACCAGAGGTTCAACGGCGCCCCCATCGCCGCCGGGGCGCAGCGCAACGCCATGAACGTCTACCAGGCCGTCACCATCGCCAGCATCGTCCAGGCGGAGGCCGCCACCCGCGCCGACATGGGCAAGGTGGCCCGCGTGATCTTCAACCGCCTGGAGCGCGGCATGCCGCTGCAGATGGACTCCACCCTCAACTACGCCCTGAACCGCTCCACCCTGCGGACCACGGCGAGCGACACCCGGATCGACAGTCCCTACAACTCCTACCAGCGCATGGGCCTGCCGCCCACGCCGATCGACAACCCCGGCGAGGACGCCGTGCGCGCCGCCGTCAACCCGCCCCCGGGCGACTGGCTCTACTTCGTCACGGTCCGCCCGGGAGACACCCGCTTCACCGCGGACTACCGCCAGCACACCCGCAACGTGGCCGAGTTCAACGCCCACCGGGCCAAGAGCGCCGAGGCGCGCCCGTGAGAGCGGCAAGCACCTCTCCGCGCCGGCCGCGGCCGGCGCGCCCTACGCCGCGGCCGGTTCCCGCTCCAGCAGCCGCCTGATGTCACGCACCGCGGCGCGGCCCGCGCGGTTCGCGCCGATCGTGCTGGCCGAGGGGCCGTAACCGACCAGGTGGACCCGGGGGTCGGCCGCCGCGTGCGTCCCCTCCATGCGGATGCCGCCGCCCGGGCCGCGCAACCGCAGCGGGGCGAGGTGGTCGATGGCGGCACGGAAGCCGGTGGCCCACAGGATGACGTCGGCCTCCACGTGCCGCCCGTCGTTCCACGCGACCCCGTCCGGGGTGATCCGGTCGAACATCGGCTGCCGGTCCAGCACCCCGTCCTCGATGCCCCGCCGGATCGCGTCGTTCAGCGGCAGCCCCGTCACGGAGACCACGCTCCGGGGCGGCAGCCCCTGCCGCACCCGCTCCTCGACCAGCGCGACGGCCGCCCGGCCCGCGTTCTCGTCGAAGGGTCCCTCGCGGAAGACGGGCGGGCGCCGGGTCACCCACGTGGTGGCCGCCGCGTGCGGGGCGATCTCCAGCAGGTGCTGCGTGCCCGAGGCGCCACCGCCCACCACGACGACCCGCTGCCCGGCGAACGCCTCGGGCCCGGGGTACTGCGCGGTGTGCACCTGCCGCCCCCGGAAGGTCTCCTGGCCCGGATAGCGCGGCCAGAACGGCCGGTCCCAGGTGCCGGTCGCGTTGATCAGCGCCCGCGTCGACCACACTCCGTCCGAGGTCTCCACGCGCAGCAGCCCGCCGGTGCCCTCGCGCACCGCCAGGACGTCGACCGGCCGCCGCACCCGCAGATCGAAGGCCCGCTCGTACCGGTCGAAGTACGCGCTGATCACCTCGGCCGACGGCCGCTCCGGGTCCGCGTCCGTGAGCTCCATCCCCGGCAGCGCGTGCATCCCGTGCACCTTGCCGTACGTCAGCGACGGCCAGCGGAACTGCCAGGCACCACCGGGCCCGGGGGAGTGGTCCAGCACGACGAAGTCGCGCTCCGGCTCGAATCCGGACCGCCGCAGGTGATAGGCGCCGGCCAGACCGGCCTGACCCCCGCCGATGACGACCACCTCGACCTCGCGTGTGTTGTTCACGTTTCTACCAACCGCGCGAGGGCCGTGGATCTTCCCGTCCTACGAGCCTTGCGAGGGCCGGGCCGCCGAGGTGGACGGCGGCAGGTCGCCGTTGAACCGGGTGTCGGTGAACGCGGCGAAGTCCACCTTGCGCGGGAGGAGCTTCAGCGCCGTGAACGTGTCGGCGATCTCCTGCTCGGAGGCGATCAGCGGCTTGTCGACCGCGACCGCGATGCGGGTGGTGTACGTCCGCTTCACCGCCGCCAGCGCCACGTCCTCGGGGAGCCCGGTCTCCTTCGCCCAGACCCTCGCCCACTCCTCCTCGTGGTCGTGGACCCAGGTGTAGGCGCGCCGCAGCCGCTCCAGGTAGTCCTTGACGGCGGCCGCCTTCTTCCCGTCCTTCAGCGCGGCCGGTGCGGCGACCTGGAAGGTGTGCCCGTTGGTCACGCCGTCGCCGTCGGTCAGCACCCGGCCCTGCCCGCCCTTGAGGATCTGCGAGGTGTACGGGTCCCACACCGCCCACGCGTCGACCTTGCCGGCGGTGAACGCGGCGAGCGCGTCGGCCGGCTGGAGGTACTTGACCCGCACGTCGCTCAGCCTCAGCCCGGCCTTCTTCAGGGACGCCACCAGCTGGAAGTGCGCGGAGGAGCCCTGGGCGACGGCGACCGAGCGGCCCTCGAGCTGGTCGGGACGCTTCAGGGGCGAGCCGTCCGGGACCAGGATGGTGTCGCCCTTGGAGGTGCCGTGCCAGGCCGCCACCACCTTGATCTTCGAGTTCGCCCCGGCCGCGAAGACCGGCGGGGTGTTGCCCACGCCGCCGATGTCGACGGCTCCCGCGTTGACGGCCTCCAGCAGGGGCGGGCCGGAGGTGAACGTCGACCACTTGATCCGGTAGTCGAGGTCCTCCAGTTCCCCGGCGGCCCGCAGGATGGCCTCCGAGCCGCCCTTCTGGTCGCCCACGCTGATCGTCACCGAGCCCCGGCCGTCGGTGCCGCCGCCGGAGGTGCCGGCGGCCGAGCTCCCGCCGCAGGCGGTGAGCAGCAGGGCCAGGGGGAGGAGCAGGGCGGCGGGGGCGAGACGTCGTGGCATGGCGGTTCCGTTCGTGTGGGCGTACGGCTGTGGCGTACGGGCGGGGGCGTACGGCGGGGGCGTACGGCCGGTCGGCGGTGCGGGTCGTGTGCGAGGGCGTGCGCGGGGTGGCTCAGGCGGCGTCGGCGGCCGTCGCCTCCACGCCCAGGCGTTCGAGGAGACCGGCGCGCAGTGCGGCGAAGCGCGGGTCGGTGATGTCGCGGGGGCGGTCGAGGTCGACGCGCTGCTCGTGCGCGATGACACCGCCGTCCATCACCAGCACCCGGTCGGCGAGCAGCACGGCCTCCTCGACGTCGTGGGTGACGAGCAGCACCGCGCAGCCCCGGCGCTGCCACAACTCGCCCACCAGCCGCTGCGCCTTGATGCGGGTGAGCGCGTCGAGGGCGCCGAACGGCTCGTCGAGCAGCAGCAGATCGGGCTCGCGGACCAACGCCCGTGCCAGGGAAGCGCGTTGTGCCTCACCGCCGGAGAGGGTCTTGGGCCAGGCGTCCGTGCGGTGGCCGAGGCCGACCTCGTCCAGGGCCCGCTCGGCGACGGCGCGTCCGGGCTTGCCCGGCAGGCCGAGCAGGACGTTGCGCCACACCTTCTTCCACGGCATCAGCCGCGGCGACTGGAAGGCGACGGCCCTGCGGCGCGGCACCAGCACGGTGCCCTCGATCTCACGGTCGAGCCCGGCGAGGATGCGCAGCAGCGTCGACTTGCCGCAGCCACTGCGGCCGAGCAGGGCCACGAACTCGCCCGGCCGGACGTCCAGCCGCAGTTCGTCGATGACGGCGCGTCCGTCGAAGGAGCGGGTGAGCCCTTCGACATGGACCGCCTGCGGGGTCACCGGCCGGTGAACGTCGGTCGCCATTGCAGCAGCAGCCTTTCGAGAGAGCGGACGATGAAGTCGGCGAGCAGGCCGAGGAAGGCGTAGACGACGAGGCAGACCACGATCACGTCGGTCCGCAGGAAGTCCCGCGCCTGCACCATGAGGAACCCGATGCCGGAGTCGGCGTTGACCTGCTCGGCGAAGACCAGCGCGAGCCAGGCGATGCCGAGCGAGTAGCGCAGCCCGGTCATCGCGCCGGGCAGCGCGCCCGGCAGGACGACGTGCCGCACCAGCCCACGGCGGGACAGCCCCAGTGACTCCCCGGCCTCGATCAACTGCGCGTCCACGCCCCGGATCCCGGCGTAGACGTTGAGGTAGAGCGGGAAGGTCACACCGAGGGTGATGATCGCGACCTTCGGGGCCTCGCCGATGCCGAACCAGATGATGAACAGCGGGATCAGGCCCACGAACGGCACGGTCCGCAGCATCTGCACGGGCGCGTCCACGAGGTCCTCGCCGATCCGGAACAGCCCGGAGAGCAGCGCGAGTCCGGTGCCCACCAGGAGGCCGAGCAGCAGCCCGGCAGCGACCCGCCGCAGCGAGGTCCCCATGGCCGCGGGCAGCGAACCGTCGGCCACCAGGTCCGCGGCGACCCGGGCGATCCGGCCCGGTGAGGCCAGGACGTCCGAGGGCAACACGCCGCCGGAGCTGAGGAGTTGCCAGAGGACGAGCAGCAGGACGGGGCCGCTGGTGCGGCGCAGCCAGCGGGGGACACGGGCACGGCGGGAGGAGGCGGGGACCAGGGGTTGCAGGTCGAGTGGGGAACCCTCGGTGGGCGACATGTCGGGTGTGGCGGGTGTGGGCGGGGCATGGCTGATGCTCATGGAGGCTCCACGGAGGAGAGCGGGGGGCCGGGGTGAGGGCACGCCTCACCCGCCCGGCACGCCGACGGCAACGGATCAGTGGCGGCCGGCGGGCGGGCGCTGCGAAGGCCGGGAAAGAAAGACGAAGAGGAAGGGGGGAAGGGCGTCAGCGGCCGCGGCGACACGCGGCGGAGGCCACCCGCAGCAGGTCGATGTGACCGCGCGTGGTGAGCAGGGCTGAACGCAACATGCCGCAGAACCTAGTCAGATGGCATGCGCACGGTCAACGGGCGTCTCGTCCAGTGGACTCCGGTGCCGGGACACGGCCGGGCCCGGCGGGGCGGGGCGGGCCGGAGCCCGCCGTGTGCGTCAGGATGGAGAACATGTCAGATGTCTTCACCACCCGTGTCCTGAACGTCACCACCGGTTCCACGGAGCGGGTCGTCGACCTCACCGGCGACTGCGAGTCCTTCCTGCGCGAGGCCGCCGCCGGCCGCGACGGCCTGCTCAACGTCTTCGTCCCGCACGCGACGGCCGGCATCGCCGTCCTGGAGACCGGCGCAGGCAGCGACGACGACCTCCTGGCCGCGCTGCACACGCTGCTGCCCGCCGACGACCGCTGGCAGCACCGGCACGGCAGCCCCGGGCACGGCCGTGACCACGTCCTGCCGGCCCTCGTCCCGCCGCACGCGACCCTGCCGGTCATCGACGGGCGGCTGGAGCTCGGCACCTGGCAGTCGGTGTGCCTGGTCGACACCAACCGGGACAACCCGGAGCGCAAGGTGCGGCTGAGTTTCCTGGGCTGAGCGCCGTCGGCCCGGCCCACCGTCCCGTGACGCGCGGCCGCGCCGGTGCCGGCCCGGCCGCAGGAGCGCGTCGTCGCCGAACACCCCCGTCGTCACCGGCGGGTCGCCCCTGGGGTAGGGTCCCCACCGTTTCCGGCTACCGACTGATGGTGTGCCGGTACAGGGCGTGTCGGAGGGTGGCAAGACGATGGACTCCCAGTGGGGTGACGGCGGATCCGTGGACCTGGACGACGCGCGGCTGGAGACACTGAGCCCCGAACCGCTGCTGACCCGGGACTACGAGACGCGTCCCTCGCTGGTCTACGAGCGGCTGCGCCGGCGGCACGGCCCGGTCGCCCCCGTCGACCTGCTCGGCGTGCCCGCCTGGCTCGTCCTCGGCTACCGCGAGGCGCTCCAGGTGCTCCAGGACGACGACGCCTGGCCCAAGGGGCTGGAGAACTGGCGGGCCCGTTCCGAGGGCCGGGTGCCCGCCGACTGGCCGCTGGGCCCGTCCCTCGAGGTCAATCACATCCTCATCCAGGGCGGCGCGGGCTACCCGCCGCTGCGCACCGCCTGGGACGTCGCCCTCAAGCCCTTCCAGGACCCCCGGCACCCGCAGGCCAGGCGCCTGAAGTCCGCCGTCACCGCCTACGCCGACGAACTGATCACCCTGATCGGGCAGGGCGGCAGGACCGGCGTCGCCGACCTGTCCGCACAGTTCTCCCGGCCGCTGCCGCTGATGGTGGCCAGCCATCTGCTCGGCTTCCCCGGCTCCCAGGGCGACGACGCGCTGATGGACATGTGGCGGGTGCTCGACGCGGGCCCCGACGCCGAGGCCGCGCTGGAGCGGCTGCTGGCGACCCTCGCGGAACTCGCCGCGCAGAAGCTGCGCGAGCCCGGCGACGACTTCCCCTCGTACCTGCTGGCCGCCCACCCGGACCTGTCCCTCGATCACCTGGCCCGCGAACTGTTCATGCTGCTCGGCATGACCTCCGACCACGTCGGCATCCTGATCTCCAACACCGTCGTGGAGGTCGTCTCGGGCGAGAGCAGCGTGCGCGCCAGCCTGTCCGCCGGGATGGTCAGGGAGACCATGAACCGGGTCGTCATGCGCAAGCCGCCGCTGGTGAACTTCGTGCCGCGCTTCGCGGCCCGGGACACCCCGCTCGGCGACTACACCATCCGGGCCGGCGACCCGGTGTGGGTGTCCTCGGCCGCCGCGCACGCCGATCCGCTCTTCGCCGACCACGTCGCCTCCGGCACCACCATCAGCACCCGCGCGCACCTGTCCTGGGGAGCGGGCCCGCGCCAGTGCCCGGCGCGCGAACTCGCCTCGACGGTCGCGGCGGTGGGGGCGGGCCGTGTCTTCGAACGGTTCGGCCACCTCGACCTGGCCCTGCCCGCCGACCAACTGCCCTGGCGCTCCTCGCCGTTCATGCGCGGCCTGCGCTCACTGCCGGTTCGCTACGAGCTCGCCGCGGCACCCGTGCGACGGGCGGGGGCAGCGGACGACCCGGCCCCGGAGGCGGCGCAGGAGGTCCTGCCCGACCCGTCCGCCCGGCAGCGCTCCTCGCTCTGGCGCTATCTGACGGGCCTGATCCGCGGCGGCCGCTGACCGGGACAGCCGGGCCGAACGCCCATCCCGCATCGACGTTCCTCCCGGTTCCGGGGGTACGGTCTCACGCCGTACACGTGACGAACGGCGCTGGTCCGCGGCCCGGGGGCTCTGCGATGCTCGTGTCGGATCACGGTTCAGGGCGTGAGGGCCCGCGGAGGCCGGGCAGGTTCGACCTCGATGACCTGCCCGGCCGTCCTCTGCCGCCGGGGAGACTCCCGGCGGCGGGGGGACGGCCGGAGGGTCACACCCAGCCGGACTCGCCGGCGATCCTGATCGCGTCGATGCGGTTCCGCCCGCCGGTCTTGCGGGTGATCGCGGACAGGTGGTTGCGGACCGTGGCCACGGACAGGCACAGCCGCTCGGCGATCTCCCGCGTGGGCGTGCCGTCGGCGGTCAGCCGCAGCACCTCCACCTCGCGGGGCGTGAGCGGGTTGGCTCCCGCGTCCAGCGCGGCCAGCGCGAACTCGGGGTCGACGAACCGCTGCCCGCGCACCAGCTTGCGCACCCCGTGCACCAGCCGGTCCGGCGGGGCGTTGGTGCTGATGACACCGGCCGCGCGCAGATCCAGCATCCGGCGCAGCCGCTCGGGTGTCGTGGAGGCCATCACCAGCAGCATCCGGCACTCCGGGAGCCGTTCCCGCAGCTCCCCCCGGACGGCGACCTCCTCGCCCGCCCGGGAGTCCACGTCGATCACGGCCACGTCCGGCCGGCACGCCAGGGCGCGCGCCACCACGTCGCCGTCGCCGTCGGCCTCGGCGACGACCTCGATGTCGTCCTCGCGGGACAGCAGAGCGGCGAACGCTCCCCGCACGAGACGGGCGTGCTCGACGAGCAGAACGCGGATCACGATCGGATTATCGCCGCCCGCCCGGCGAATGTCCCTCCGGGCCGCGAGCGCGACCGCCGGTGGACGGCACGAGTGGTGAGGTCCGCGGGGCGGGCGTACCGTCGAACGGTGGACACCGCAGGCAGCAGCCCGCAGCCGGCTTCACCACAGGCGACCGCCACCGGGAACTCCGGTGGCGGCGGCAGCGCGATGGCGCTGTTCGTCATCGCCTCGTGCCAGTTGATGGTGGTCCTCGACATCACCATCGTGAACATCGCGCTCCCGGACATCCAGAGCTCGCTCGACTTCTCGACCACGAGCCTGTCCTGGGTGGTGAACGCCTACACGCTCACCTTCGGCGGACTGCTGCTGCTCGGCGGCCGGGCCGGCGACATCCTCGGCCGGCGGCGCGTGTTCATCTTCGGCGTGCTGCTCTTCGTACTCGCCTCCCTGCTCGGCGGGTTCGCCCAGAACTCCGGCCAACTCCTCGGCGCCCGGGCCCTGCAGGGCGTCGGCGGCGCCATCGCCTCCCCGACGTCCCTCGCCCTGATCAGCACCACCTTCCGCGAAGGCCCGGAACGCAACCGGGCCTTCGGGGTGTTCGCCGCTGTCTCGGCCGGCGGCGGCGCGATCGGCCTGCTCGCGGGCGGGATGCTCGTGGAGTGGCTGAACTGGCGCTGGGTGCTGTTCGTCAACGTGCCCATCGGCCTGCTCATCGTGCTCGCGACGCCCAAGTGGATCCCCGAGTCCGCACGCCACCCCGGACGCTTCGACATCACCGGCGCGATCACCTCCACCGCGGGCATGGTGCTGCTGGTCTACGGGTTCATCCGGGCCGCGGACGACGGCTGGCGGGACGCGCTCACCCTGGCCTCGTTCGCCGGGGCGGTCGTGCTGCTCGTGGCCTTCATCCTGATCGAGCGGCGCTCCAGACAGCCCATCACGCCCCTGCACATGTTCGCCGACCGCAACCGCGCGGGCACCTACGGCATCATGCTGTGCCTCGCCGCCGCGATCTTCGGCATGTTCTTCTTCCTCACGCTCTTCGTGCAGAACGTGCTGGAGTTCAGCCCCCTCCAGGCCGGTCTCGCGTTCCTGCCGGTCAGCGCGGTCATCGCCGTCGGCGCCGGGCTGGCCTCACGGTTCCTGCCCGTCTACGGGCCCAAGCCCTTCATGGTGCTCGGAGCGATCCTGGCTGCGGCCGGTCTGGCCTGGCTCACCCTGACCGACGTGCACTCCACGTACGCGGGCAGCGTCCTCGGCCCCATGCTCGTCTTCAGCCTGGGCATGGGCATGGAGTTCGTGTCGCTCACCCTCATGGCGCTGTCCAACGTACCCACCGCGGAGACCGGCGCGGCCTCCGGCCTCCTGAACGCCACCCAGCAGGTCGGCGGATCCCTCGGTCTGTCCATCCTGGTGACGATGTTCGGCACGGCCAGCACCAATGAGGCCGACGAACAGGTCCCGGCCTTCCTCCAGCAGGCCACCCCCACCGAGCGCCTGCGCTTCGAACGCACCGGGCAGCTGCCCAAACCCTGGTCGGACGAGGTCCTCACCGCCGGTGTCTCGGCCGCCTTCGTCATGGCCGCGATCTTCACCGCCGTCGCCGCGCTGATCGCCCTGGTCGTCATCCAGGTCCGCCCGTCCGACCTCGAACGCCTCAAGGGCGGGGCGGGACCCGGCCCCATGTGAGACCGGTCCGCCCGGCATACGGCCGGGTGGCGGGTGCCCCGGGCGGTTCCGTCGGGTGAAAACCGGCCGCGCCGGCGCCCGCCGGCGCGCCAGCGCGGAACCCTCACAGGGTGAACGGTGGTACGCCTGCCCCCCAGACCCCCGCCCCGCCGCGCGCCGCAGCAGGACCGTCCCGGCTGCTGCGGCGCGCGGTCCGCGACGGACTCGGCGTCGGACGCGCCCTGCACCGGCGCCGGCTGATGCGCCAGGGCTACGACCCGACCCGCACCTGGCGGGTCCGCAAGAGCGGCGGCTACCTCGCCCTGCTCGTGCTGACCTTCCTCGGGGCGCTGCTCCTGCTGTTCCTGGCCGTCACGGCCGTCATCACCCTGCCGCAGGAGAAGGGCTTCGATTCGCCCGTACGGTGGATCGACGATCAGTGCAGCGGACGGGACGGTTTCAGCTGCACCGTCCTGCAGTCCCTGTTCATGCCGTTCCTCACCCTCGCCCTGGCGACCGTCACCTACCTGTTCTTCCGCTTCAGCCACGTGCGCCGGGCCTACCTGAACAAGGCGAGGTGGGAACCTCACGAGCTGGTCGAGACGGCCGGCGGCATCTTCGGCCGGGTCGTGGGCCGCGACCAGCTGTGCGCGGTCCTCATGGAGGACCTGCGCGACCGGCGCTTCCGGCGCACCCACGTCGTCGTCGGTGGCATCGGGACCGGCAAGACGGCCCTCGTGGTGCTGCTGACCCAGCGGCTCGCGGAGCGTGGGGCGGTGCCCGTGCCCCTGCGGCTGCGCGCCGCCGAGAAGGACCTCGACTTCCGCCGGCTGGCCTTCGACCGCTTCTGCCGTGAGGTCCAGGGCAGCATCCGGTCCGCGGCCGAGGCCGAGAAGGTGTGGCGCAGGCTGTCCCAGCAGGGCCGGATCGTGGTGCTCGCCGACGGCCTGGACGAGGCGCTCACCGCCGACGAGCTGACGGAGGAGCGCGACACCATCATCCGGCTGGCCATCCGCCGCGCCAACGAGGAGGGCCTGCCGCTGATCATCACCTCCCGGCCGCACGACTCGCTGCGCGGCATGGAGGCCTCCCTCACCGAACTGGAGCCGCTCAGCGAGGAGGCCGCCCTCACCTACATCTCCTCCGGGGGCAGCGGGGAGGACCGGCAGCGGCTGGACTGGATCGTCGAGCGCGCCGGCATCGCCGAGGCGCCCACCTACCTGGAGATCGCCGCCGAACTGCACGAGCAGGGGCTGCTGGAACGCGCCCTCGTCGCCGGCCCCGTGGAGGAGGAGGCCGTGGAGACCCGGGGCGGCGACCGGGCCTCCCTGCGCTTCCACCTGTTCGAGACCTGGCTGAGCGCGCTCGTCAGCGGCCGGTTCCAGCCGCAGCTGCCGCTCAGCCCGGAGGAGCGCCGCTCGACCGTCCACTACCTGTCCGCGATGGCCTGCGTGGGGCTCGCCCTCGACACCTCCGAGGTGCGGTTCAGCGACGTCGTCGACGAGCAGGACCCGGCCCGCTCCCGCTTCCCGGAGATCGTCCGGGAGCTGGCCCGCCGGGTCGGCGACAGCGGCATCGACCTCAGACTGGCCGCCCACTGGGGCGCCCGCATGGACCTGGTCGAACTCGGCGGGGACCGCGTCCGCTTCCAGCACAGCGTGATCCAGGCACAGCTCGGAGCCCGCTTCCTGAACGCGGTCATCCACCCGGACGTCCCCGCCCAGCCCACCGACGGCTTCTACTTCCCGGCCGCGCTGCGCCGCCCCGGCCGCGAACTGCTCATCGCCGTGGTGCTGCACTCCCGGCTCCCCGACGGCGCGTGCGTCCACGACGAACCGGGCGCGGCGGACCCCGACGGGACGCTCTGGTGCCCGGTGAGCGCGACCCGGGACCTGCTGCTCGAGGCCGCCTGCCAGGCGCAGACGGTCCTGGACTCCCACCGCCACGACGAGGAGGCACGGCCCTTCCTCGGCCGCACCCTGCACAGCAAGGCACTGGAGCTGTACGCCGCCGCACTGGAGATCGACAGCGTCGACGCCGAGCCCGAACAGCACCTGATCGCCATGCGCCTGTGCACGTCCTGGCCGGACCTGAGGGCCCGCGACCCGCACACCCTGCGCACCGCCAAGGCCCTGCTCGTCTCCCGGTTCGGCGAGGCCGTGCGGGGCGTCGCACAACGCCGGACTCTGCGCCCCGCCTACCTCGAACTCTTCGAGATCGCGTGCCTGGAGCCCTCGTACGCGGTACGCCTGGCCATCGCCCAGGAGATCGGCGCCGGCGGCGACCTCGCCTTCGAGGCGCTCCAGCCCAGGCTCCGCGGGCCGCGGATCGTGGAAGCCCTGCGGGTCGAGCGGGGGGAGAACGTGGAACTGGAGCTGTACGCCCGGCAGCAGCCGGAACTGGTGGGGGAACGGGAGACCAGGCTGCGCCGGCGCGGCGAGGGACAGGTCGCACGCATGCGCCGGGAGCTGAAGGAGCGTGAGGAGCAGCGGCGCCGGGAGCGCCGCCGGGAACGCGAGGACCGCGAGGCCGAGGAACGGCAGTGGCGGGACAACGTCCTGTGCGCCTGGCTGGTTCCGCTGCTCGTCGGCTCGGTCACCACCCACCGTCACCAGGACACGCCCTACACCTTCCTGGAGAGCTGGGTGCGTCGGGTGGGGATCCCCGAGGACAGCGCCGACGCGCACGCCGCGCTCGACCTCAGCGTCGAGGTGGCCCTGGCCCAGGGCTTCAAGTACGCGGCCAACCGCCGCCACCGGCACCCCCACGCCCGGCCGGAGGCCCGTGAGTACCTGAGCGAGCAGGCGTGGGACATGCTCAGACGCACCCGGTTCTGGTTCACCCGCCTCACCCTGCTGCACGCCCTGACCCTGTGGGACCTGCCCGACGTGGCCACGGCCCCCTCCGCCTCCCGAAGCCGCGGGTCCGACCCGGCGCAGCAGGTCCGCCAGTGGCTCGCCCGGCCGGACGGCGAACCGGAGCACCCCTTCGTGACGGCGGCGGGGAAGCTGTGCGTCTGGGCGCTGGAGACCCGGCGGCCCGAACGGTTCCTGTGGATCGACGAGTCGGGCGTCGCCGCCCACGTCGGCTCCCAGACGTCCGGGGGAGAGGCGCGCAAGCACAACCTCTGGATCCCGCCCTCCGCCGGCTGGAGCGCGCTGCACCCCAGCGCACAGCAGCTGCTCGCGGACGTGCTGCTGCTCCTGAACCTCGCCGAGCGGGGCGACTGGCCCGCCGACCGCATCCGCCGCCTGCAGCACACCGCACGGCCCGACCTGCCGCCCTGCCTCACCACCGACCGCGCCCCGCTCGACCCGCGCCGCACGGTCGCCCGCACCGTGTCCTCCCAGGCGGGCTCCAACTGCCGCGACGACTGCGCCTTCGAACTGTGCCCCTACCCGCCCAAGGGCCTCGACGAGCAGCGGGCAGAACTGGGCGAGGCCTTCTGCCGCGCCCAGTCGACCCTGCTGTCCAGCTCCCGCTCGGGGCTGCGGCCGAAGGCCCCGTGGCAACGCCGCACGAGCCTCGCCGAACTGCGGGACTTCTGGGAGCAGATGGGGCACCGGGCCCAGCACGACGCGCGACCGCGCTGAGCCGCGGAGGCCGGACCCGGCGCGTCAGCGGCCCGTCCGCGGGCCGGCGGCCAGGGCGTCGGCCAGGCCCGTCGCGTCCGTGCCGAGCTTGCGGAACACGGCGGACAGCCGCTGGCGCACGCCCTGTTCGGTGATGCGCAAATCCTTCGCCACCACGGAGGCCGGGTGGCCCCGGACCGTCAGCTCGGCCGCCCTGCGCTCCTGGGCGGTCAGCATGTCCGTCTGGGCGTAGCGCAGGGGGAGCGGACGGAGCCCGGCCGCGGAGAGCTCCCGTCTGGCGCGTGCGGCCAGCCCTTCGGCGCCGCAGTGCACGGCCCCCTCCAGGCCCTGGTAGAGCCGGTCGGCGGCGTCGTGCAGCCGGCCGTTGCGGGCCAGCGCGGCACCGTGGCCGACCAGGGCCCGGGCCAGCTCGTACGCGGCGGGGGAGCGCTGCAGATGGTCGACGGCCTCCGCGTGCAGATCGAGCCCCGCCGCGCCTCCCGTCACCTCCGCCTGCACGCGCAGCGCCTGGCCGATCGCGGAGGCCGCGCCGAAGTCCCGGGCCCGCTTCACGGCGTCCCGCGCGTGGCGCACGGCCCGGTCGGGAGCGCTGCGGGACAGGGCCTTCGCCAGGCCCAGCTGCCACGGGCACCAGGCGGGGTTGCGCCACTCCCGGCTCTCCAGCCACTCGCCCACGCCGGTCAGCAGGTCAGCGGCCTCGTCGGGCCGGCCCTCGGCCAGCAGCAGCTCGGCGTAGACGGTGCGCGGGTCCGGATAGATGACGGCGTTCGGCCTGACGTCGCCGTAGCGGTACCGGTCGGCGAGCCGGCGTGCCGCCAGCGGCCGGCCGCGGGCCAGCAGCGTCTGGATGAGGATGCCGACGGCGAACCACTGGGCGGGCACCGCGCCCTCCACCCGGTCGGCGGTGTCCAGCCCCTCGCGGACCAGGTTCTCGGCCTCGGCCAGGCTGCCGCGCCGGTAGCGGATGTACGCGGACAGGGTCTGGCCCAGGGCCAGGTGGGAGCCGCGCCAGCCCTTGGACTCGCACTCGGCCACCCCCTTGGCGAACAGCTCCTCGGCCCGCCGCGGCTGGTCGCAGTACATGAACACCAGGGCGACCGAGACGGGCACCTCGAACCCGCGGTTCTCGTGGGTCCAGCTCAGGCCGCCGTGCAGGGCCTCCTCGGCGTAGCCGAGGGCCTTCTCCCGGGGCTCGCCGCACATCATGGCGTCCCAGGCCCGCAGCCCCAGGATGTAGCGCTCCTCCAGCCCGCGGCCGGGCAGGCGGTCCGCCAGCCGGGCGAGCGCGCGTGACCGGCCGGCCGAGTCCTGCTCGTCGGTGCGGAAGGCGCTCCAGACGAAGTGGTCGGCCTGCATCCGCAGCCGGATACGGGGATGGGCGGCGGCCCGCTGCGCCTCGTCGGCGGCGACCGTCGCGGCCTCCGCCATCCGGTCCGTGTGAGCCAGCGCCTGGGTCAGCCGGTACACCATCGAGGCCCGCAGTTCCGGGTCGACGCCCGCGTCCGCGAGTGCCTCCCGCAGGTGGGCGACGGTGGCCGTGGGCTTGATGAGGAAGGTGGCGCAGGCCAGTTCGTGCAGCAGGGCGGCGCGTTCCTCCGGCAGCGGCGGCTCCTGCAGCGCGCGGTTCAGCAGCCTGCGGGCCGCCTCCGGGGCACCCGAGTGCAGGTACTCCCGCGCGGCCTCCCGCAGACAGGCGACGGCTTCGGCGCTGCCCTCGCAGGGCACCTCCAGCAGGTGCCGGGCCGCCGCCGCCGGGCCGAGCCCGGCCGCGCGGAGGGCCTCCGCGGCCGAGTTGTGCATGCCCTCCCGCAGGCTCGTCCCGATGGCCCGGTAGATCGTGGTGGCGATCAGCGGATGGACGAACTCCAGGCCGTCCCCGGGCCCGTCGCCGTCGGCCAGGATGCGGGCGGCCCGCAGCCGGTCCGTCGCCTCGGCCGCCGCCGTGCTGCCGATCGCCGCGATGCGGGCGGCCAGCTCCTGCGAGATGGCCTGGCCCAGCACGGCGGCCGCGTAGGCGAACCGGACGGTCGTGGTGCCGAACCCGTGGAGGCGTTCGATGAGCCCGGGCCCCGTCACCGCGGCGGCCAGCTCCCGCATGACGGGCAGGTCCTCACCGGTGCCCCGCAGATCGTGCTCACCGAGCCGGATGGCGAGTTCGACGGCCTCGAACGGGCTCCCGCCGGTGACCTCCCAGCACTCCTCGCAGAAGCCGTCCTCGGCCTGCTCGCCCACCTCGTCGCGGACGATCCTCGCCACGGCCGCGGCGCTGAGCGGTGCCAGGGTGAAGGGACGGTGCCCCGTCCCGGCGGTGCCGAGGGAGTCGGCCTCCGGCGGCAGTTCGTCGGGCCGGTAGGCGACGACCATCAGCAGGGGCAGGTCCACGATGCGGGGAGCGAACGAGCACAGCCAGGTCAGCGACTCGACGTCGGTCCAGTGCAGGTCGTCCAGGAGGAGCACCACGGGGGCCTTCTTGACGGCGAGACGCGTCATGACCCAGTCCAGGCCGTCACGGACGCCGGTCGGATCCGGCGCGTGGCCGCCCGGCGTCGCCACCAGCCCGAGCGCGGCGGCGACGATGTCGTGCCAGCTGCCCAGGAAGGATCGGAGTTCCGCCTCGTCCATCGTCGCCAGCGCGGGCTGGACGAGCTGGCGCACCACGTGGAACGCCAGCCCCTGCTCGTTCTCACCGCCCCGGCCCGAGAGCACGGTGAAGCCCTGGGCGCGGGCCCGGGCGCGGGCCTCCGTCAGCAGGGCGGTCTTGCCCATCCCGGCCGGGCCGGTGAACGCGAGCAGCCCGCCGCGCGGCGCCTGCGGGACGCCGTCGACGCTGTCCCGCAGGGCCGTCAGCGCCGAGTCGAGGGCCCGGAGCTCCTTGCGGCGCTCGAGCAACGGCCGGGACGCGGACGTGGGTTGCCGCAGCTCATTCGCCATGTGCCGTACCGCTTCCTGTCGTCGGCCATCGGGAGGCAGCGCAGAGCGTACGCCTCCCGGCAGGGCACCTGACCGGATTCCGGAACGAGCACGACGAAGAAGGGTGAATGACCCGCTGTCACGGAATGGAGTGCCGCTCGCGCGGGTACCGTGGCCCGAATGGGCCCTTGCCGCCCGGGCCGGCGACGGCCCTCCTCACGCCAGGGCGGCGACCGCCTCCGCGCCTCACCCCGCGGCCGCGGCCGCCCCCGCGTCCGCGTACCGGGGCACGGTGCGGGACCAGTAGTAACACCCGCGGATCCAGCCGGCCATGCCTTCCACGTAGCCGACGCCCGAAGGGCTCAACTCCGGTGCGAGCTCCTCGCACAGCCGCTCGAACTCCCTGATCGTCCGGTTGATCTGCCGCAGGGCCAGGGTGACGGCCACCGGCAGGGGACACTGGTGCGCCCGCTGGTAGGCGAGGGCCAGATTGATCATCTCGCCCGCCCGCTGCTCCTTGACGGCGGAGAAGAGGTCGGGGATCCAGACCGCCGCGTCGGCCGACAGCCGGCTCAGGTGCCGCATCAGCGGGTGGTGCAGCTCCCGGTCGGTCAGTTCGCACGGCTGCGCCGCCTCGCACAGCGGGTGGAAGGGCTCCACGCCCGCGGTGAGCGACCGGACGGAGGTGCAGATCCCCGACCGCACGGGCGCGGAATGGGACTGGGCCACGGCCTCGTAGAGCAGGCCGTGCACGTACTCGCGGCTCTTCTCCGCCCAGCGGCCGGCCTGAGCGGGGGTGCAGCGCTCGCGGACCTGCCGGTACAGGTCCGCCAGAGCCACCCCCAGCGGGGTGCTCGGAGCCGCGCCGTCGCGCAGGATGCCGACGCTCTCGCAGAGCATCGGCAGCAGCAGCCCCGGCTGCTGCCGCCCGACCTCCTCCGCCCGGTCGTCGTAGACGAACTGGTAGGCGATCTGCCGGGCGACGAGCTGGAGCAGTCCCGCGTCGACGTCCGGGCTGTTGTACGAGGCGAGTTCGGCCGGGCGGGTGTGCAGGATCATGGCCGCGACCCCGGGTTCGCCGGTCAGGCCGGTGGCGTCGAGCCAGTCGTCGACGTCGGCGGCGGCCGCGGCCTCATGGGGGTTGCGCCGGAACGGGAAGGGCATGTGAAGCTGGGCGTCGATCAACTCGACCAGACTGACCGCCGGTATGCCGTCCTGTGCGGCGGGCGCGATGTCCTCATGCGTGGTGCACATCCTGGTCACCGTCCCTCCGGACTCGTCCCGCTGCCGGTGCCGCGGCGGCCGGTGCGTCCGCCCGCGACGCGCAGACCATCGTCAGCGAACGCGGGCCCAGTGTCGCCCCGGGGCGTGGGGGAGCGACGGGTCCCGGTGGATGGCGCAGTCGCCAGCGGCCGGCGAGGGTGGCGAGCGCCACCGTCATCTCCGCCATGGAGAACAGGTCGCCGATGCACTTGCGGCTGCCCGCGGCGAACGGGACGAGGGCCCCGTGCGGACCGGCCGCCTCTTCGCCCTCCAGCCAGCGTTCGGGCAGGAACCGCTCGGGCTCCGGGAACGACGCCGCGTCGTGATGCAGCAGATAGGGGCTGTACAGGACGGTGGTCCCGCGCGGCAGACGGCGCCCCGCGAGCTCCGTCTCACGGGTCGTGACCCGCGTGAAGAGCCAGCCGGGCGGCGAGTGGCGCAGCGTCTCGGTGAGGACGGCCCGGGTGTAGACGAGCCGCGGCAGGTCACCGGCCCGCGGTGGCTTCCCGGCGAGGACGGAGTCCACCTCCTCGTGCAGCCGCCGCTCGGCCTCCGGGTGCCGGGCGAGCAGGCTGAACGTCGAGGCCAGGCACATCGAGGGGCTCTCGGACCCGGTCAGCAGCAGTGACACCAGCTGGTCGTGCACCTCCCGGTCGGTGACCGGCGCCTCGCCGCCCTCCCGGTCCGCGGCCGCGAGCAGGAGTCCCAGCAGGTCGTCGCGGGGAGCACCCCGGCGGCGCTCCGTCATGGCCGCGTCGATGAGCTCATGGGTCCGCCGCACCGCGTGCCGGTAACGCCGGTTCGCCGGGGTCGGCAGGCGGAAGAGGACGTCGACCGGTACGACCGTGCGGACGAACAGACCGCGGACGATGGCGGCGAGACAGTGCCGCACCTCGTCGGCGGCGGCCGGGCCGAGCGCGTCGGACAGCAGGACCCGGCTGATCAGCCGGGTGGTCAGCCCCAGCATGGCCGCGCTGACGTCGACCCGCCGCCCGTCGCGCCAGTCGCGGCACGCCGCCGCCGTCTCCTCGGCCATCAGGTCCGTGTATCCGGCGACGGCCGCGGGGCGGAAGGTGGGCTGCAGCAGCCGGCGCTGCCTGCGGTGCTCCGCGTGCGGGCACGTGACGACGCCGTCGCCCATCAGGGCCCGCAGCCTCTCGTACTGCGGCCCGCCCTTGTCGAACGTGCGGGTGTCCCGGAGCATCCGGTGGACCAGTTCCGGATGGCACACCATCCACGCGCGCTGCGGTCCGAGGCGTATCTCGACCAGATCACCGCGCGCGGGAAGAGAATTCAGAAACTCCAGCGGCCGGCGGAACAAGGCGATACCGTGGCCGATAACTGGGAATATGCCTGGAGCAGTACCAACCGTCCATGCCTGTTCCTGGTGCGGAGCGCAGCCGTTCATCGAATACCACCTGCTTCGGTCGGCCAGAAAAAGCAGTGCCGTCACACCTGCATGGCACTTGCACCATGTCCTGCCCAGTTCAAGCAGGCCGCCGACTTGGCGAACCCTTTCTCCAGGGGGGCGCACGGGTGCACGGAGAAGCGCTGGGTGAATCACTTCCGCAGCACGTCACACATCAGGCGGGACGCTCCCGTCACTTCCGCACCTTCATTCTTTCCCACGGCTTTTCGCAGTGCGGTTCCTGCCGGAATTGCCCCGCCGCGAGTGCGCCCCGACGCGCCTATGCCCCGCCCGGCGCGTCCGCCCCGGTGGGCAGCGGAGGTTCGGCCGCGATCCGCCGCAGTTCCCCGTCCGTGAGGAGCCGGGAGCGCAGGAGGAAGCGGACGCCCTCAGGAGCCTCCAGGGAGAAGCCGCTGCCACGGCCGGGGACCACGTCCACGGTGAGATGGGTGTGCGACCAGTACCGGTACTGGTCGGCGCTCATCCAGAACGGTACGTCCCCGGCGACGTGGCCCAGCAGCACGTCCGAGGCGCCGACGCGGAACTCGCCGCGCGGGTAGCACATCGGGGCGCTGCCGTCGCAGCAGCCGCCGGACTGGTGGAACATCACCGGACCGTGCGCCTCGGTGAGCCGCCGCAACAAGTCCTCAGCGGTGGGGGTCAGTTCGACACGTGCGGTGCGTGTGGTCATGCGTCGCCTCCCGGGCCGGACGGTGTCCTGCCCGCACGAACGTACCCCTTCGCGGCGCGCTACAGCAGGTCGCGCGGCACCTTCTCGTTCCAGGTGCGGGAGAACACCCGGCGGTCGTCCTCGTACGCGTCCAGCGTCGCGTCCACGAAGAAGTCCGTCTCGTCGCAGCTGAGGCGGGTGTGCGTCACCACTCGCACGTCCCAGTCGCCGCGCCGGAACGACATGGTCCAGGCGGTCTCGCCCGCGGCCGAGGTGAAGTCGTCGGCGACCGCCGTGTACCGCTCGTGGGCCCGGCGGCCCGCCTCGATGCCGGTGTCCTCGAAGCGGACCGTGCCCCGGTCCTTCACGATGTCCAGCTCCGCGTGGTAGCCGACCAGGTCGCGCTTGACCTCCCAGCGCTCCTCCGGCGGTGTCAGCTGCCGCGTGGCGAGCGGGGGAGTGCCCTCCGGCTCACCGAACGGGGACGGCGGCACCTCGTCGGGTTCGTCGACCGGCCGCACCGGCAGTGTGAGGGTGCTGGTGCCTTCGTGGACGCTGAGCAGCGCCGGCCTCGGCGGGGGCCAGGCCAGCGGCCAGTAGGAGGTGGACAGGGAGAGCCGGACCCGGTGCCCGGGCGGGAACGCCTGGGCCACGCCGTTCAGCGGGATGGTGGCCCGGTACCGGCGGCCGGGCTCCAGCGGCTCCGGGGACTCCGTGCTGTCGCGGCGGGTGAGGTTGAGGATCCCGTACGACACGCGCGTAGCGGCGCCGTCGGGGCTCACGTCGGACAGCCGCGCGGCCACCATCGCGACCGGCTCGCTCACCGACAGCTCCAGCTCCACGGCCGGCGAGCCGAGGATCTCCAGCTGCTCGGTCAGCGGCTCGCTGTCGAAGACGAGGGAACCGCCGTCCTCCTCCCGCTGGTCGTACGGCAGGTCCGGGGGAGCGTTGTAGGAGGCCCACTTGCCCGCGAACTGGCCGACGGACAGCGGCGACCGTACGGTCATCGCCTCCCCGTCGGTGTCCCCGTCCGGGCCCGCGTCGTCCGGGTCCAGCGGCGGCCCGATGGTGTGCCGGGTGAGCGGGTGCGTCACCTGACGGATGTGCGGGGACGGCCAGTGCGGCTCACCGACCCAGCGGCCCGGGCGCTCCTCGTAGGAGGTCGAGGGCGGCACGCTGTCCTGCATCCAGGTGCGCAGCATGGGGCCGTCCATGACGCCGTTGTCGACGCCCTTGAGCCAGTGGTCCCACCACCGCACGAGTTCCTGGAGGTAGCCGATCGCCGGGCCGGGCTCCCCGAGGTGCGGGAACTTGTGCGACCACGGGCCGATCAGGCCTTTGCGCGGGACGTCCAGGTTGCCCAGCAGCCGGGTGACGGCGTTGGAGTAGCCGTCCGCCCATCCGCTGGAGGCCAGCACCGGGCAGGCCACGGCGGAGTAGTCCTCGCACACGGACGCGTGCCGCCAGTAGTCGTCGCGGCGCTGGTGGCGCAGCCACTGCAGCACCCACGGCTCGGTCTGCTCCAGCCGCTCGTGCCACATCGCGCGCCAGCGCTCGCCGACCACGGCCGGGTCGGGCGGGCAGGTGCCGTAGGCGAACATGGTGCCCGCCTCGGCGAGGTTGTCCGACAGCAGGGCGCCGCCCATGTAGTGCATGTCGTCGGCGTGCCGGTCGTCGGTGAAGGAGGCGATGGCGATGGCCTTCAGGCTCGGCGGACGGCGGGCCGCCACCTGCAGCGCCGCGAACGCGCCCCAGGAGATGCCCATCATGCCCGTGCCGCCGTCGCACCACGGCTGTTCCGCCAGCCAGGCCAGCACCTCCTCGGCGTCGGCCTGCTCGCGCTCCAGGTACTCGTCGCGCAGCACGCCCTCGGAGTCGCCGGTGCCGCGCAGGTCGACACGGACGCAGGCGTAGCCGTGCCCGGCGAGGTACGGGTGGTGGACCGAGTCCCGTACGGCCGTCAGGTCGCGCTTGCGGTACGGGATGTACTCCAGCACCGCCGGCACCGGCTCCGTGTCCGAGGCGGTGGGACGCCAGATGCGCGCGGAGAGCCGGACCCCGTCGGACATCGGGATCGTGACGTGCTCCTCCTCCTTGGTCGCGTAGGGCAGATCGGTCACGTAACGCATGGAACCCACGTGCTCCTCACTCTCGCGCGGCGTCGGTCTCGGGCGGGACGTCCTCGAAGGCGAGGCCCAGGGCGGCCACGCAGTGGTCGAACTTCTCCCGCAGTTCCTTCTCGTCCGCCCCGCCGGTGTAGATGTGCGCCAGCTCGTAGCTGTAGCTGTCCTGCCCGGGGAGTTCCGAGAGCCGGTCACCGGCGTGCGGGATCACCTCGATGCGCACGCCCGGCGTCTCCCGCTCGATCCGGTCGATCTCCTCGCGGCTCGGCACCCGGCGCACCACCCCGTCGGTGAACCAGCGGTGGTACCACTTCGCGGCCGTCGCGTACTCGCCCTGGCGGTGCGGCATGCGCGGGTCGTCGCCGAGGGCGAGGCTCACCATGCAGTGGTGGTTGGGCACCCCGTCGACGTACTGGAACAGCTCCGCGTGCGACTGCGAGTGCCGGGGGTTGATCTCCAGCAGGTCGATCTGCCGGGTGTGCGGGTCGTAGAAGTACTCGATGCTGAAGGTCGCCGAGTCCATCCCGATCTGCCGGATCACCCGCTCGCTGACGTCGTGCAGCTGCGCGATGACGGGCGGCGGCAGTGTCGAGGGGTACTGGTGGCGCAGGAAGCAGGAGGTACCGGGGTAGTTGATGGAGTCCAGCACGCCGTAGACGGTGACCTCGCCCCGGTGGACGTAGCCCTCGACGGCGACCTGCACGCCGGACATCGCCTCCTCGGCGAGGCAGACCCGGCCGCCGACGCCGTCCATCTCCGGTGGCAGGTCGATGCGTTCCAGCACGTGCTCGAAGGGCCGCCCGATCCGGGAGATGCCCGCGCGTATCTCGGAGACCGCTTTGTGGAACTCCTCCTCGTCGGCCACGCCGAAGGCGAGTTCCGAGGAGTAGGACAGGGCCGGCTTGACCCACATCGGGAACGTCACGCCCTCGGGCGGACGCGGCGGGTCGGCCGACAGGTCGACCCGGCCGAAGCGCGGGTGCCGCTCGGTGGCCTTCTGCTGCTCCAGCCGGCTCCAGTACTTGTGCTCGCACTTGACGACCGACTCCAGGCTGGTGCTGCGGGTGCCGTAGCGTTCGCTCAGCATCGGCACGAGCGTGCTGACCGGGAAGTCCCAGTAGCCGACGATCGCGTCGACGCTGCCGTCGAAGGCGTCCAGCACCCCCTGGGCCTTGTCGAGCAGTGCGGGCAGGCTCACCTCGCCGACCTGGAGTTCCTCGATGGTGAGCAACTGGTGGAAACGCAGCCGCTCGGCTCCCGGTAGCTGCCGCAGGGTCGGCAGGTTGGCTTCGTCGAGCCCGATCACGAAGACGTTCTTCACCGTCTCGTCCGGCACGGCTCTCCTTCCGACGGCCGGCCCGGAGGCCGGAAAGTGCAAGATCGCCGGAGTACCCGATGTGCCCACCGGCATGCAGGCACGGCACGCGTCCGCGCCGGCGCCGCCGCTCAGGCCCCGGTGGAGAGCGGCAGTTCGGCCCAGATGGTCTTGCCCGTGCCGGTCTGGCGGCTGCCCCAGCGCTCGGCGAGCTGGGCGACCAGCAGCAGTCCGCGTCCGCCCTCGTCGAAGACGCGGGCCCGGCGCAGGTGGGGCGCGGTGTTGCTGCCGTCGGACACCTCGCAGATGAGGGCCGTGTCGCGGATCAGCCGCAGCTCGATGGGGGCGCCGCCGTACCGCAGCGCGTTGGTGACCAGCTCGCTGACGATCAGCTCGGTGGCGAACTCCGCCTCCAGCAGACCCCATTCGGCCAGCTGCTCGCCCGCCATCTTGCGGGCCCGGGCCACCGCCGCGGGCTCGGGCGGCAGCCGCCAGGCCCGGACCTGCCCCTCGTCGAGCGCGGCCGCCCGGGCCAGCATCAGCACGATGTCGTCGGCGGGCCGGTCGGCCGGCACCGCGCGCAGCACCCGGTCGCAGGTCTCCTCCAGACTGCAGGCCGGGCCGCTCAACGCCCGCCGCAGCAGGCCGATCCCGGCCTCGACGTCGTGGTCGGCGGCCTCGATCAGGCCGTCGGTGTAGAGGGCGAGCAGGCTGTTCTCCTCCAGCACCAGCTCGACGGCCTCGAACGGCAGCCCGCCCAGGCCGAGCGGCGGACCGGCCGGCAGGTCGAGGATGCGGACGTCGCCGTCCGGTGTGACGAGGGCGGGCGGCGGATGCCCCGCCCGGGCCAGGGTGCAGCGCCGCGTCACCGGGTCGTACACGGCGTACAGGCAGGTGGCACCCACCTGCCCCGACGCCTCCGCGGCCCCGCGTGTCTCCGGGCCCTCCTCCCGGTCCAGCCGGATGACGAGGTCGTCCAGCTGGGTGAGCAGCTCGTCGGGAGCGAGGTCGACGTCCGCGAGCGTCCGTACGGCGGTCCGCAGCCGGCCCATCGTGGCAGAGGCCTGGATGCCGTGACCCACCACGTCACCCACGACCAGGGCGACCCGGGCGCCGGAGAGCGGGATGACGTCGAACCAGTCACCCCCGATGTCGGTCCCCGCGCCCGGCTGCGGGGGCCCGGAACCGGTCGGCAGATAGCGGTAGGCGATCTCCATCGCCGCCAGCCGCGGGGGCCGCTCGGGCAGCAGGCTGCGCTGCAGCGCCAGAGCCGTGCGGCGCTCACGCGTGTAGCGCCGGGCGTTGTCCACGCTCACCGCCGCACGGGCGACGATCTCCTCCGCGAGGAGCAGGTCGTCGTCGCTGAACGGCTCGGGCGTCCGGTGCCGCAGGAAGTGCACCAGGCCCAGGGTCACGCCCCGGGCGCGCAGCGGCACCATCATCACCGAGTGGATCATGTGCCGGGTCATGGACTCCGCGCGGGCCGGGGACGACCTGAGCCACCGGCGCAGCTCCGGGTCCCCCGGGCGGTGCCGGGTGGCCCGGCCCGCGGCCAGCGTCCGCAGCGGCAGCGTCCCGACCGGGTAGCGGGTCGCCTCGCCCGCGGCGACCACCGACTCGGGACAGCCCGGGAGCACCGAGCGCTGCGCGGTGCGCCGCACGGTGACCGGCGCGTCCGCCGGGAGCGGACCGGGCTCCTCGCCCAGCGCCACCGACTCCAGCAGGTCGACGGTGACGAAGTCCGCGAACCCGCCGACGGCCACCTCGGCCAGCTCCTCGGCCGTCCGGGTGACATCCAGGGTGCTGCCGATGCGCAGGCTGGCCTCGTTGAGCACGGCCAGCCGCCGCCGCGCCCAGTACTGCTCCGTGGTGTCGAACACGGTCGCGCACATGCCGTGCACGGCGCCGGTCTCGTCCTTCAGCGGCGACAGGAACATGGACCAGGCGTGCGGCCGGGTCTCGCCCGGGGCCTGCCCGTGCTCCTCGTGGAAGATCGTCTCGCCGGTGCGCAGCACCTGCCGCTGGAGCCGGTCGTACTCGTCGAAGGGCGGGGTGGGCTGGATCTCCCACAGGGTGAGGCCGCGCATCTCCTCCTCGGTCCGGCCCATCACCTGCGCCATGATCGCGTTGGCGGCGACGAGCCGCGCCTGCCGGTCGTAGACGGCCACGGGCACGGGCAGCTGGGACAGCGTCAGGTCCCACAGCTCGGCGGGCCGGTGCCCGGTCCGTCCGGCCAGGTGCGCCGGGGCGCTGCCGGTCACCAGCCACAGCCGCCCGCCGTCCGCGTCGAGCAGCGGCGTCCCCTGCAAGCGGACCACGACGCGGTCGCCGTCCCGGTGCCGCAGCGCGACCTCGCCGGACCACCGCCGGCCGTCGGTCACGTGCCGTCGGGTCGACGGGGGCAGGGCGGCGGCCAGCAGCTCGGTGACGGGCCGGCCGACGACCTCGGCGGAGGTGTGTCCCAGCAGGCGGCGCGCGCCGTCGCTCCACACCAGCACCGCCCCGCCGGCGTCGACGACCACCGCCAGGTCCTCCGGTACGCGTCCCTGCACAGTGCCTCCGGAAATGACGCCCTCGGCTGATTGCGCTGTTCCTGTCCCGATTGTCCCGCTCCCGGCCGCGCGGGGCGCGTCTGCCCGGAGGGTCCCCGGTGACCAGGGGCGACGCTCAGATGACCGCGCGGATGGCCCGCTCGAACCCCTCGACGTGCCCGCGGGCCAGCCGTGCCGCCCGTTCCGGCTCGCCCGCGACGACCGCCTCGATCAGCGGCCCGTGCTCCTCGACGTGGCCGGCCATGTCGGAGAGGCGGTCGAGGAACAGGCACCAGATGCGGGTGGCGAGGTTGTCGTGGCGGACGAGGGTGTCCTCCAGGTAGGGGTTGTGCGCGGCGGCGTAGATCGCGCGGTGGACCTGGAGGTCGAGGTGCATGAGCTCGGCGTCCTGCCGGCCGGGAGCCGTGCGGCCGAGCTCGCGTCGCAGCGCGGTCAGCGCCGCCCGGTCCGCGGCGGTCGCCCGGCGCGCGGCCCGGGCGGCGGCGAGCGGCTCCAGCTCCAGACGCACCTCGCAGATGTGCGCCAGGTCCGTGATGTTGACCTCGGTGGCGAAGGTGCCGCGCCGGGGATAGGTGATGATCAGCCGCTCGTACTGGAGGCGCTTGAGCGCCTCGCGCACCGGCGTACGCCCGACGCCGAGCGACTGGGCCAGCTGCTCCTCGTGGATCGGCGCCCCCGGGCGGATCTCCAGCATGACGAGCCGGTCGCGCAGGGCGCGGTAGGCGCGTTCCGCGAGGGAGAGCTCCTCGCCCGCGGGCTTTCCGCCCCCGGGCGCGGCCGTCAGCTGCTGCATGGAGGCCCCCTTGACCTGTCCGGCGAGCTCCCATACCGTACCGCACGGTCTGATATATCAGTCGTGCACGAGTCGGCCACCAGGACGGAGCCCCGGTATGACCGACCGACCGCCCCCAGAGCACCCCGACTTCCTCTGGCGCAACCCCGACCCCCGCTCCTCCTACGACGTCGTCATCGTCGGCGGCGGCGGCCACGGCCTGGCCACCGCCTACTACCTGGCGAGGAACCACGGCATCACGAACGTCGCCGTGCTGGAGAAGGGCTGGCTGGCCGGCGGCAACATGGCCCGCAACACCACGATCATCCGCTCGAACTACCTCCGGGACGAGAGCGCGGCCCTCTACGAGCACGCCCTGAAGCTGTGGGAGCGGCTCCCCGGGGAACTCGACTACGACTTCCTGTTCAGCCAGCGCGGCGTCCTCAACCTCGCCCACACCCTCCAGGACGTCCGCGAGGGCGTGCGCCGCGTCGGCGCCAACCGGCTCAACGGCGTCGACGCCGAGTGGCTGGAGCCGGATCAGGTCGCCGGGATCTGCCCCGTCCTGAACGTCTCGCCCCGCACCCGCTACCCGGTCCTCGGCGCCACCTTCCAGCCGCGGGCCGGCATCGCCAGGCACGACCACGTCGCCTGGGCGCTGGCCCGTGCCGCCGACGCGCTGGGCGTCGACCTGATCCAGGGCTGCGAGGTCACCGGCTTCCTCAAGGACGGCGACCGGGTCGTCGGCGTCGAGACCGGCCGCGGCCGGATCCACGCCGGGCGGGTCGGCCTCGCGGCGGCCGGGCACAGCAGCGTGCTGGCCGAACGGGCAGGCGTCCGGCTGCCCGTGCAGTCCCACCCGCTCCAGGCGCTGGTCTCCGAACTGCACGAGCCCGTGCACCCGACCGTCGTCATGTCCAACCACGTGCACGTCTACGTCTCCCAGGCCCACAAGGGCGAACTGGTGATGGGCGCGGGGGTCGACGCCTACAACGGGTACGGGCAGCGCGGCTCGTTCCACGTGATCGAACGGCAGATGGCGGCCGCCGTCGAACTGTTCCCGGTCTTCGCCCGCGCCCACGTGCTGCGCACCTGGGGCGGCATCGTCGACGTCACCCCGGACGCCTCCCCGGTCATCGGCCGTACGCCCGTGCCGGACCTCTACGTCAACTGCGGCTGGGGCACCGGCGGCTTCAAGGCCACACCGGCGGCCGGCTGGACCTTCGCGCACACCCTCGCCACGGGCGAGCCGCATCCGCTGAGCGCCCCCTTCACCCTGGAACGGTTCACCACGGGCGCCCTGATCGACGAGCACGGCGCGGCGGCCGTGGCCCACTGAGGAGGACCCCACCGTGCTGCTCATCCCCTGCCCGTGGTGCGGCCCGCGCGACGAGACCGAGTTCCACTACGGCGGACAGGCCCACGTCCCCTACCCCGAGGATCCGGCCGGCCTGACCGACGAGGAGTGGGCCGGCTACCTCTTCTACCGCGACAACCCCGAGGGCGAGTTCGCCGAGCGGTGGATGCACGGCACCGGCTGCCGCCGCTGGTTCCACGTGCTGCGCGACACCGCCACGCACGAGGTGCTGACCTCCTGCCGGCCCGGCGAACCCCACCCCGGAGGGACCCGATGACCCACCAGCGCTTCCGGCTCCCGCGGGGCGGGCGCGTCGACCGCCGCACCTCGCTGCGGTTCACCGTCGACGGACGGGAACTGACCGGCCACCCCGGCGACACCGTCGCCTCCGCCCTGCTGGCCCACGGCCTCGTCGAGGTCGCCCCCTCCCTCTACCGCGGGCGCCCGCGCGGCATCGTCGCCGCGGGCGCCGAGGAACCCAACGCCCTGCTGCGGCTCGACGGGCCGTGCGCGGAGAGCATGCTCCCGGCGACGACGGCCGAGCTGTACGACGGCCTGTCCGCCACCACCCTCTCCGGCCGGGGCCGGCTCGACCCGCGCCCCGACCCGGCCCGCTACGACAAGAAGTACGCGCACACCGACGTCCTGGTCGTCGGAGCCGGACCGGCCGGGCTGGCGGCGGCCGCCACCGCCGCCGGTTCCGGGGCCCGCGTGCTGCTCCTGGACGAGCAGCCGGAGCCCGGCGGCTCGCTGCTGTCCGGCGGCCTCGGCCGGGTCGCCGGGCTGCGCGCCGCGCTCGACGCCGCCGGCGAGACCGTCGTCCTGCCGCGCACCACGGCCTTCGGCTCGTACGACGACAACTACGTGCTGGCCCTCCAGCGGCGCACCGACCACCTGGGACCGGCGGCCCCCGAGGGCGTGTCGCGCCAGCGGCTGTGGCACATCCGGGCCCGCCGGGTGGTGCTGGCCACCGGCGCGCACGAGCGGCCGCTGGTCTTCGCCGGCAACGACCGGCCCGGGGTGATGCTCGCCGGTGCCGTCCGCGCCTACCTCGGCCGCTACGGCGTCGCGGCTGGTTCACGGGCTGTGGTGAGCACGACCAACGACAGCGCCTACGGCACGGTCGCGGACCTGCACGCCGCGGGCGTCGCCGTGGCGGCGGTCGTGGACGCGCGCCCCGAACCGTCCGCGCGGGCCGCCGAGGTCGCCGCCGCGACCGGCGTACGGATCCTCACCGCGAGCGCGGTCACCGGCACGGCCGGCGAAGGGCGGATCACCTCCGTCACCGTCCGCGGGATCGGGCCGGACGGCGAACTCACCGGTGCCGCCGAGTCCTTCGACTGCGACCTGCTCGCCGTCTCCGGTGGCTGGAGCCCGGTGGTGCACCTGCACAGCCAGCGCCAGGGACGGCTCCGCTGGGACGACGACCGGGCCGCCTTCGTCCCCGACGCAGCCGTGCGGGGCCAGCGGATCGTGGGCGCGGCCAACGGGACGTACGACCTGGACGGCTGTCTGGCCGAAGGGGCACGGGCCGGAGCGCTGGCGGCGACGGAGGCCGGTTTCCCGGTGCCCGTACCGCCGCTCCCCGCCGCCCCGCCCGCCGCCCCGACGCGGCCCCTGTGGCTCGTCCCCGGTGCCGACGGCACCTGGGACACGCACTTCGTCGACCTCCAGCGCGACGTCACGGTCGCGGACGTGCGGCGGTCCACCGGCACCGGCATGCGCGGCGTCGAACACGTCAAGCGCTACACCTCGCTCGGCACGGCCGGCGACCAGGGCAAGACGTCCGGCGTCAACGCCATCGGGGTGATCGCCGCGATCCTCGGCGGTTCCCCCGGCGAGATCGGCACCACGGCCTACCGGGCGCCGTACACGCCGGTCGCCTTCGCGGCCCTGGCCGGGCGGGAGCGCGGCGAGCTGTTCGACCCGGAGCGGACCACCCCCCTGCACGCCTGGCACGCCGCGCGGGGGGCGGTGTTCGAGGACGTGGGGCAGTGGAAACGCCCCCGGTACTACCCACGGCCCGGCGAGGACATGGACACTGCCGTGGCCCGGGAGTGCCGCGCGGCCCGCGAGGGCGTGGCGTTCATGGACGCCTCCACCCTCGGCAAGATCGAGATCCGGGGCGCGGACGCGGGCGAGTTCCTCGACCGGGTGTACACCAACGCCTTCAAGAAGCTCAAGCCCGGCACGGCCCGCTACGGCGTCATGTGCAGGCCCGACGGCATGATCTTCGACGACGGCGTGACCCTGCGCCTCGACGGCACCGGCTACTTCACGACCACCACGACCGGCAACGCCGCCGCGGTCCTGGACTGGCTGGAGGAGTGGCTGCAGACCGAGTGGCCCCACCTCGACGTGTACTGCACCTCGGTGACCGAGCAGTGGGCGACCATCGCGGTGGTTGGACCCCGGTCGCGTGAGGTCCTCGCCCCGCTCGCGCCGGACCTCGACCTGTCGGCCGAGGCGTTCCCCTTCATGGCCTTCCGTGAGACCACCCTCGCCTGCGGCGTCCCGGCCCGCGTCTGCCGCATCTCCTTCTCCGGCGAACTCGCCTACGAGATCAACGTCTCCGCCTGGTACGGCCGGGCCGTGTGGGAGCGGGTGCACGAGGCCGGGCAGCCGTACGGCATCACCCCCTACGGCACCGAGGCCATGCACGTGCTGCGTGCCGAGAAGGGCTACATCATCGTCGGGCAGGACACCGACGGCACGGTCACCCCGCAGGACGCGGGCATGTCCTGGGTGGTGTCGAAGCAGAAGGAGTTCATCGGCAAACGCTCCTTCTCCCGCGCCGACACCGCCCGCCCGGACCGCAAGCACCTGGTCGGCCTGCTGCCGCGCGACCGCACGACCCGGCTGCCCGAGGGCACCCAGCTCGTCGCCCCGGACGTCTCCCTGGAGACGGTGCCCGTGCCCATGCTCGGACACGTCACCTCCGGCTACCACAGTCCGGCTCTCGGCCGCCCCTTCGCGCTGGCGCTCGTCGCCGGCGGGCGCTCCCGCGTCGGGCAGACCCTGCTCGCCCTCGTCGGCGGGAAGCCGGTGCCCGTCGAGGTGACCGGCTGCGTCCTCTACGACCCGGAAGGGACCAGGCGTGATGGCTGAGCCCGCCAGCGGCGCGCGGGTGAGTCCCCTGGCGCACCTCGCGGAGCGGATGCGCGCCGCCGCCGTCACCGGACCCCGGGGCGTCGCGCTGTCCGAACTGCCCTTCCTCACCATGGTCGACCTGCGCGTCGACCCCGCCGCCGAAGCCGCCGAGCGCGTGGCGAAGGCCCTGGGCGCGCCGCTCCCGGACCACTGCGGCGACACCACCGCGTCCGCGCGCCACACACTCCTGTGGCTCGGCCCCGACGAGTGGCTGGTGGTGTCCGGGGCGGACGGGGCGGCCCTGACCGCCGGGTTGCGGGCGGCCCTCGGACCGGACCCGGGATCGGTCGTCGACGTCTCCGCACACCGCACGACCCTGGAGCTGAACGGCCCGTCCGCCCGGCTGGTGCTGGAGAAGGGCTGCCCGCTGGACCTGCATCCCCGGGCCTTCGGACCGGGCCGGGCGGTGGCGACCACGGTCGGCCCCGTCGCCGTGCTGCTCTGGCAGACCGACGACCGCCCGGGCTACCGGCTGCTGGCGCGCTCCTCGTTCGCCGGCCACCTGGCCCGGTGGCTCATCGACGCGATGGGCGAGTTCCGCGCACCGCGGGTGCCGTGACGGCCGCGGCGGCGCGGCACGTCCCGCGCCCGGCCGTCAGGCCGCCAGACGCTCCGCCAGCAGGAAGCCGCCGATGACCATCATCAGCACGCCGGAGGCCCGGGTGACCGCCCGGGCCACGGCGGGCCTGGTCCTCAGCACCGTGCGGGCCAGGACGCCGACGGCCAGGTAGACGACGGCACAGGCGGTCATGTGCAGGGCGCCGAGCAACCCGGTCTGGGTGGCGACCGGCCAGCCGCCCGCCGGGTCGACGAACTGCGGGAAGAGCGAGAAGTACAGCAGCAGGGCCTTGGGGTTGAGCCCGCTGGTGCCGGCGCCCTTGAGCACGATCCGCAGCCGGGAGGAGCCGTCGGTGTCCGCCTGCGGTCCGGCGACCGCCGGCACGGCCGGCTGCCGCAGCGCGTCCCAGCCCAGCCACACCAGAAAGCCGGCCCCCGCGACGGTCAGGGCCGTGAGCAGGGTCGCCGAACTCGCCACGACCACGACCAGGCCCGCCACGGCGAGCAGCGTGTAGCCCGCGTAACCGGCGACCAGCCCGGCGACCGCCGGCACGACCGACCGGTCCCGGAGCCCCGCGGTGATCGCGTAGGCCCAGTCCGCGCCGGGTGTGGCCACCAGCAGCAGATCCATGACCAGGAAGGCCGCCAGCGTCGTCGTGTCCATGAAGCGTCCCTCTCACGTGCCGTGGTGCGAGAGGAAGGCTAGGCCGGATCCGTGCGAAGGTGTTCCCGTATTTACTCCATGATCGCGCCCTCTGGGGCAGAATCTTCGCCATGGATGCCCTCGACCGGAAAATTCTCACCGAGCTGCAGCGGGACGGCCGTCTCACCGTCACCGAGCTGGCCGCCCGCGTCCAGCTGAGCGTCTCGCCGTGCCACCGCCGGCTGCGCGACCTCGAACGCGAGGGCGCGATCCGCGGCTACCGCGCGGTGGTGGACCCGGCCGCCGTGGGCCTCCACTTCGAAGCCCTCGTCTTCGTGACCCTGCGCTGGGAGGACGCCGACACCGTCTCCGCCTTCGAGGAGGGCGTGGCGGCCGTCCCGCACGTGCTCCAGGCCCAGCGCCTCTTCGGCGACCCCGACTACCTGCTGCGCGTCGCCACCGCCGACCTGGCCGCCTTCCAGCAGCTCTACGACGAGCGGCTCGCCCGGCTGCCGGGCGTGCAGCGCCTGAACTCCACCCTCGTGATGAAGCACGTGGTGGACGACCGGCCGCTGCCCGGGTGAGGAACGGGAACGGACCGCAAGGCCCGCACGTTGCCCAGGAGTTCGCCCGCGTCACCGACCGAGGGAGCATCGTGCCCGGCACCCCGCCCGACCCGCCCGCCACCGTCCTCCCCGCGCTCCCGTCCGCGAGCGCGCAGGCCGAACGGCTCATCGAGCTGGGGGTGCACGAGATCGCCGGACTGCCCGCCGGCGAGATCCGGGCCTTCGCCGCCGCGGCCCGGGCCGACGGCGCGCTGCTGGCCGTGCACCCCGACCGGGCCCACGCCTCCGCCCTGGCGCCGCTGCTGCGCCGCGGGGACAGGCCGGGCTTCGTCGTCGTCGACATGCCGGACGTCGACGCGTTCGCACCCAGCGGCGTCGACCTGCCCGACGCCCCGCTCTACTTCGTCACCGGCGTCGACCGCGGTGACCGCATGGCCGGCTGGAGCCCCGGTGAGGCCCTGCCGGCCCTCACCGGCGAGGGCCGCACCCCGCTCGTCCTCACCGAGGGCATCCACTGGCTGCTCCAGCAGCCCGAGGCCCTGGAACGCAACCGCTGCTTCATGACCATCGGCTCCCGGCTGCGCAAGCCCGACGGCACCCTGGACGCCCGCACGCCCGCGATCTGGATCAGCAACGGCACCGGGCGGGACGGCCGCGAGCGCCGTGACGCCCCGAAGGTCGGCTGGTGCTGGTGGAACAACCGCCACACCTGGCTCGGCTTCGCCTCGGCGACGGACCGCACACCGTAGCCACCGGATGCGCGGGGGAGGAGGCGCCCCGGCCGGCGGCCCGCGGGCGGTCTTCCGCGCGCAGAGGACGGCGACGACGCCCGCGGCAGCTGCGCCCCTGGCGTAGCCCGCGGTCGCGGACGGGCGCCCGGTCGTGTGTGCTGGTCGCCTGGTGGGGAACCTGTTCCCGCGCGAGTCCGCTCTGGCGAAGGGAGCTCATGTGACGGCATCGGCGCCGGACAGTGGCGAGGGCCCGGGCGCGGGCGGACGGGACGGCGACCACGAGCCGGAGCCGCGCCGGTGGCGGGCCCTGTGGGTCACCCTGGTCGCGGGCTTCATGAGTCTGCTGGACGTGTCGATCGTGGCCGTGGCCCTGCCGACCATCCAGCGGGAACTGGACGCCTCCGCCGCGCAGGTGCAGTGGGTGGTGTCCGGGTACGCCCTCAGCTTCGGCCTCGCCCTCGTCACGGCCGGCCGGCTCGGCGACGCCCTGGACCGGCGCCGCATCTTCCTGCTCGCCCTGAGCGGCTTCGTGCTGTTCAGCGCGGCCTGCGGGGCGGCTCCCAGCATCGCCCTGCTGGTGGCGGCCCGCCTCGCCCAGGGCCTGGCGGCCGGTTTCATGGCGCCGCAGAACTCCGCGCTGATCCAGCAGATGTTCCGGGGCGCCGAACGCGGCCGCGCCTTCGGCTTCTTCGGGGCCACCGTCGGCATCTCCTCCGCGGTCGGCCCCCTGGCCGGCGGCCTCGTCCTGGCGCTGGCCGACGGCCCCCAGGGCTGGCGGTGGATCTTCTACATCAACGTCCCCATCGGCGTCCTCGCCGTTCTCCTCGGCCGCCGTCTGCTGCCGCGCACCCGGCGCTCCGGCCGGGAACACGTGGACCTGCCCGGTGTGCTCCTCCTCGGCCTCGGCGTCCTCGCGCTCATGTACCCGCTGGTGCAGGCGGAGGCCGGCGGGCTCACCCGCCTGTGGTGGCTGTTCCCCGTCGGCGCCGCCCTGCTGGCGGTCTTCGCCCTGTGGCAGCGCCGCCTGCTGGCCCGCGGCACCCAGCCGCTGCTCGACCCGCGCCTGTTCACCGAGGTGCGCGGCTACGCCGTCGGCGCCGGCGTCGGCACGCTCTACTTCATCGGTTTCAGCGGCATCTGGCTGGTGTTCGCCCTCTTCTACCAGCACGGGCTGGGGTTCTCACCGCTGCGCTCCGCGCTCGCCGTGACGCCCTTCGCGGTCGGCTCGGCCTGCGCGGCAGCCGTCTCGGGCCGGCTGGTGGACCGGCTCGGGCGGCTGCTGACCGTGGGCGGGCTCACCGGGGTGATCCTCGGGCTCGGCGGCACCGCGCTGCTGCTGCGCTTCGCGCCCCTCGGCATCGCGCCCTGGCTGGCCGCTCCGGCCCTGTTCCTCGGCGGTCTCGGCGGCGGGTGCGTGATCTCCCCCAATATCACCATGACCCTGCGGGACGTCCCCGTGCACATGGCCGGAGCCGCGGGAGGTGCCCTGCAGACCGGGCAGCGGCTCGGCGCCGCCGTCGGCACCGCCGCCCTGCCCGGCCTCTTCTACCTGGTGCTCAGCCACCGTGACGGCGACTACCGCGGCGCCCTCTTCCTCGCCCTGGTCGCCGGGATCGTGGGCATGGCGGCGTCGCTGGCCCTCGCCGCGTTCGACTGGCGGCGCGACAGCCGGGCCGGGCAGCCCCACCGCGCCTGCCCCGACGACGTCGCGCACAGCCCGGTGCACGCCCGGCAGAGCTGAGTCGCAAGGTGACGTGTCAACCATGCGTACACTCGGCGCATGGCAGAAGAAGCGCGGTGGCTGACCGCTGAGGAGCAGCGCGCCTGGCGGGGCTTCATCCGTCTGCAGGAGCGGCTCGTCGGGCGCCTCGGGCGGCTGCTCCAGTCGGAGTCCCACGTGTCGCCCGCCGACTTCGCGGTCCTGGTGCACCTGACGGACGCCCCGGACGGGCGCCGCCGCCAGCTGGACCTGGCCCGCGCCCTGGAGTGGGAGAAGAGCCGGATGTCCCATCACATCGCGCGGATGGCGCGACGGGGCACGGTGGCGCGCGAGGAGTGCCCCGAGGACGGGCGCGGCGCGTTCGTGGTGATCACGGACGCCGGGCGCGCGGCGATCGAGGCCGCCGCTCCGCGCCATGTCGCCGCCGTGCGTGAGCTGTTCATGGACCACGTCACGCCGGCCGAACTGCGGGTGCTGGCCGAGATCTCCGAGCGCGTGCTCGCCAGGCTGGACGAGGGCGAGCGGCCCTGACGGCCGCCGCCGTGATCATCCGCCGTGCCGTCCGTCATGGCCTTCCGACGGCCCGCGTGCCATAGTGGTTGATGTGACAACCAGAACGGGTGAGGGGTGGTCCCGGTGAGCAACGTGGAAACCGCGCCGCAGGCGCTGCGCTGCGGAGCGGCCGGGGACGGCGGCGCACCGGCCGGGACACCGCGCGTGGAGGTGCTGTCCGCGCGCGAGGTGCCCCTGGGCGGGCCGCGGGCCATGCCCGTGCGCCGGACTCTGCCCCAGCGGGCCCGGTCCCTGATCGGCGCCTGGTGCTTCGCCGACCACTACGGCCCGGTCGACGCCACCGAGAGGGGCATGGTCGTCCCGCCGCACCCGCACACCGGCCTGCAGACCGTGAGCTGGCTCTTCAGCGGGGAGATCGAGCACCGCGACACGCTCGGCACCCACGCCCTGATCCGCCCCGGCGAGCTGAACCTCATGACCGGCGGCCACGGCATCGCCCACTCGGAGGTCTCCACCCCCGCGACGACCGTGCTGCACGGCGTCCAGCTGTGGGTGGCCCTGCCCGGTGAACACCGTGACGCCGCGCGGGACTTCCAGCACCACGTGCCCGAACCCGTACGCGTCGGGGGCGCCGGCGTCAGGGTTTTCCTGGGCTCGCTCGCCGGCAGCACCTCCCCGGTGCGGACCTTCACGCCCCTGCTCGGCGCCGAGATCACCCTCGAACCGGGGGCGACGCTCACCCTCGACGTGGACACCGCCTTCGAACACGGCCTCCTCGTCGACAGCGGGGACGTCCGACTCGCCGGCACCCCGCTGAAGCCCGCCGACCTCGGGTACGTCCCCTGCGGCACCGACACCCTGACGATCACGAACGGCTCCGCCGCCCCCGCCCGGACGGTCCTGCTCGGCGGTCCTCCCTTCGAGGAGGAGATCATCATGTGGTGGAACTTCATCGCCCGCTCGCACGAGGAGATCGTGCAGGCGCGCGAGGACTGGGAGCGGGGCACCCGGTTCGGCGTCGTCCAGGGCTACGACGGCGATCCCCTCCCGGCACCGGCCCTGCCGAACATGCCGCTGAAACCGCGGGCCAGGGCCCGCTGACGTCCCCGCTCAGGTCAGGGTCTGCGGGCGTGGTGTGACGGGGGCCCGGCCCGTCCGGGCCTCCAGGGCGCGCACGACCGCCACCATGTCCTCGGCGCCGTGGCCCCCCGCGACGGTCTCCTCGTAGAGGGTGTGGCAGACGTCGAGCAGCGGGGACGCCAGGTCCGCCGCGCGGGCGGCCTCGGCGATCAGGCGGTTGTTCTTCAGGACGTCCGCGGCGGCCGCCTGGACGGTGAAGTCGCGCTCCAGCAGCTTCGGCGCCTTGCCACGGGAGACGGCGCTGGCCATCGGCCCGGCGTCCAGGACGTCCCGCAGCAACCGCTGGTCCACCCCGTGCCGGTCCGCGAAGTGGAACGCCTCGGCGAGCCCTGTGACCTGGGTGATCAGGAACAGGTTCACCGAGAACTTCATCAGCAGCGCGCCCGGTACCGCCCCGCACGCGAACGTCTCCCGGCACATCGGGGCGAGCAGCGGCCGGACGGCCGCCACGGCGTCGTCGTCACCGGCCAGCATCCCCACCAGTTCGCCCCGCTCCGCCGGGACGCGCGAGCCCGACACCGGGGCCTCGACGTACCGCCCGCCCGCGGCGCGCACGTCGTCCTGGAGAGCGCGCGAGTACACCGCGGACGTCGTGCCCATGTGGACGAGGGTGCGGCCGGCGAGGCGCGCGGCGGCATCCGTCCCGCCCCGGCCCAGCACCGCGTCGACGGCGGCCTCGTCGGCCAGCATCAGGAACACCGTGCCGGACCGCTCCAGGACCTCGCCCGCGCTCGCGGCGACCTCCGCGCCGGCGGCCCGCAGCGGTGCGCAGCGCTCAGGGGTGCGGTTCCACACCACGAGCCGTGTGCCCGCTCGGGCGAGGTTGAGCGCCATGGGCTGTCCCATGACCCCGAGGCCGATGAATCCGACGTCCACCACGCACCGCCTCCCCGGGCCCCGCGGGCCGCCGTGCCACTGCCGCGTCTCGGCTATGACAGCGGTCATAGTAGCCGCGGTATGACACCGGTCATAGGGTGGCGTCGCAACGGACTGCACGAAGGGGAGGCCGGCGATGGCGGCGACCGAGCGGGGGCCACGCGAGCGGATGGTGTTCAGCACGGCCCAGCTGATCCGGCGCGAGGGGGTCGCCTCCACCGGCATGCGTGAGGTCGCCGCCGAGGCCGCCGCGCCGCGCGGATCACTCCAGCACTACTTCCCCGGCGGCAAGACCCAGCTGGTCGACGAGGCCGTCGGCTGGGCGGGCCGCTACGCGGCGGGCCGTGTCGCGCGGTTCCTGGCCGCGCTGGCGGAGCCCACCCCGAGCGGGCTGTTCACCGCGATGGTGCGTCAGTGGACCGACGAGTACGAGACCGCCGGCTTCTCGGGCGGCTGCCCCGTGGCGGCGGCCACCGTCGACTGCGCCGAGGCCGCCCCCTCGACCCGGCAGGCCGCCTCCGCCGCGTTCACCGCCTGGACGGCGGCGGTCGCCGCGGCCCTGGTGGAGACGGGCGTGCCCGGGGAACGGGCGGGGCCGCTCGCCACGCTGATGATCAGCTCCCTGGAAGGGGCGATCCTCCTGGCCCGGGCGGAGCGGGACGTGCGCCCCCTGACGACCGTGGCACGCGAACTCGGTCCGCTGCTCGACGCGGCGGTGCGCACCCGCGGCTGACCGGCCGCGGCGCGCCCCGCCCCGCCCCGGGGTCAGCCCACCCGGATGCCCACGATGCACGTGTCGTCGTCCGTGTCCGACTTGCTGTAGGTCAGCAGGCGGTCGAGTTGCTGATCGAGGGTGCTGGGAGCGGTGCGCGCGGTGGTCAGCAGATGCGTCAGCGACTCCTCGACGGGCCGGTCACGCCGTTCGATCAGGCCGTCCGTGTACATCAGCAGCGTGTCACCGGCGGCCAGTTGCATCTCGTTCTCCTCGTACACCGCCTCGGGGACGGCACCGAGCAGCAGGCCCTTGCCCAGCGGCAGCGGAGCCGCCTCCGCGTCCCGGACCAGGACCGGGGGCAGATGGCCGCCCCGGGCCCAGCGCAGCGTCCGCCGCTCCGGGTCGTACAGCCCGCACACCGCCGTCGCCGTGACGGCGCCGTTCAGGTGGTGCGCCACGATGTTGAGCCACGACAGCAACTGGCCCGGCCCGGCACCGGTCACCGCCAGACCGCGCAGCGCGTTGCGCAGGACCACCATGCTGGTGGCCGCCTCGATGCCGTGCCCGGCCACGTCCCCGACGCACAGCAGCACCATCCCGGACGGCAGCACGACGGCGTCGTACCAGTCACCGCCCACCAGCTGCTCGGTCTCCGCCGGCCGGTAGCGGACCGCCACCTGCAGACCCGCCACCTGCAACGGCGCCTGCGTCGGCGGCATGATGGCGTGCTGCAGCTGCAGGGTGAGCCGGTTGCGCTCGGTGGCCTGCTGCTCGGTGTGCGCCAGCTGGTCGCGCGTGGCGGCCAGCGCCACCTCCGTCCAGTGCTGGGCCGAGATGTCCTGACAGGCGCCGCGCAGCAGCAGCAGCCGGTCGTCCGTGTCGAGCACGGGCTCGGCGACGATCCGGATGTGGCGGGTCACCCCGTCCGGACGCTGCAAACGGAAGGCCGCGGCCGCCGGGCGCCGGTGGTGCAGCAGCGTGCGCAGGAAGCGGCGGATGGAGACGCCGTCGTCCGGGTGCGCGTGGGCCGGCAGCTCCTCCAGCGGCACCGGGGTGCTCGACTGCGGCCGCCCGAAGAGGTCGAACAGCTGCCCGTTCCAGGTGATCTCACCGGTCAGCACGTTCTCCTCGAACCCGCCGATCCGGCCCAGGCGCTGGGCGTGCTGCAGCAGACTGGCCAGCCGGGCCGTCTCGTCCTCGATCCGCCAGATCAGGAGCACCGACGTGCCGTGCCGGCTGACGCTGATGTCCGCGACCGCCGACAGGGGCACCTGGTCGACGAGGGCGGTGAGGTTCATCCGGCGGGCCCTGAAGGGCTCACCGGTGGCGTAGACGCGCTCGACGCGCTGGAACAGCTCGCTCTCCCCGGCGGCCATCGGATAGGCCTCCAGCAGCAGCGCGCCGCTGACCACGGCCCGGGGCCGTCCGGCCGGGTCGAGGAAGCGGTCGTTGACGTGCTGGATGCGGAAGTCCACCAGATGCCCGTCGGCGTCCAGGTGCGGCACCAGGACCAGGGCGGGATCGTGCAGCCCGTCGGCCAGGTCCATCAGCTCCGCGGCGTCCGGCACGACACGGGGCTCCTGCGTGCCCGGCAGCGGTGTGTACATCTCCAGCGTGTGCGCGCACAGTTCGGCCAGCGCCTCCACCTGGCGGACGATCTGCGGGGGCTGCCGCTCCAGGGGACCGGGCCAGGCGATCTCCAGCACGCCGTGGACGCGCCCTCCGGTGCCGGCGGGCAGGGCTGCCCGGCCGCCGTCCGGATGGTGGTGCAGCCCGATGGTGGGCAGCCCGGTGTCCTTGAGCGCGGTGATCCAGTGCCCGTCGCGCTCCACGAGGCCCCGGCGCGCCACCGTCACCACCTCCGGCGGGACGTAGCGCCAGCGCGTGGCCTCGGCGGGGGAGAAGCCCGCACTGCCCGCCAGGGTCAGCGAACCGTCGGGGCCCGCCGCCCATATGGCCACGGCCACCGCGCCGAGGGGGCGCAGCGCCTGCTCCAGCAGGGCGTCGGCGACGGCCTGGGTGTCGTCGGCGGCCAGCACACCGCTCTCGGCCGCGCGCAGGCGCACGGCGGCGGCCGCCTCGGCCTCCGCCGCCTCGTCGGCGGCCTTGGTGGCGGCGAGGAAGGCGTCGGTCACCTCGGACATCCGGTCCCGGGCGGCCTGGTTGATGACGTCGACGGCCAGCTCCAGGGGGCTGACCTGGGCCTGCTCGGCCAGCTCGGAGAGCTGCCGCGCGGCCTGGGCCGGACCGCACTTCAGCCGCTCCACCAGCACGCCCTTGGCCAGCTCGATCAGCGCACGCCCCTCGGCCTCCGCCTGGGCGGCCCGCACCTCCCGGGTGAGCCGCTCCACGGTGGCCGCCAGCCGTCCCACGGGGGAGTCCGGCGAGACACCGCCAAGCTCCGCCAGCAGTCTCTCGGGGGAGACCACCTCCCCGTCGGAGATCATCCACTGCTCGTACGACGGCTCTCGGACGTCGCCCGCCGGCCCCTGGGGGGCGAAGGACGCCGCGTCGGCGGAGTCGCGCTGCGGCTCACCGGCCCGGCCCGGTTCGCGCGGCTGCTCGGACATGCTCACGGTGTGGATGCTCCTCGGCTTCAGCGCCCGGTGGCGCGGAACGGCTGGCCCTGCGGGACGCCCGGCCCGCCGGTGTGCGGATCGGGCGCCGACGTGCTCACGAGGGCAGCCAGCGGCGGACACACGCGATCAGATCGCGCGTGTCGACCGGCTTGGTGACGTAGTCGCTCGCACCCGAGGCGAGACTCTTGTCCCGGTCCCCGGGCATCGCCTTCGCCGTGACGGCGATGATCGGCAACTCCGCGTACTGCGGCATCTTGCGGATCTCCGCCGTCGCGGTGTAGCCGTCCATCTCCGGCATCATCACATCCATCAGCACGATCGCGACGTCCGGGTTGTTCACCAGCGTCTCGATGCCCCGCCGCCCGTTCTCCGCGTGCAGGACCCGGAAGCCGTGCAGCTCCAGGATGCCGCTGAGGGCGAAGAGGTTGCGCGCGTCGTCGTCGACGACCAGGACGGTCCGGCCCGCCGACGCGTCGTCGACCACCGGCGGCGTCATCGGCTGCGCCTCCTCGGGCCGCACCAGGGACAGTACGTCCCCCGGCTCCTCGGCGGACAGGTGCAGGGCGATCCGCTCGCGCAGTTCGTCGAGGCTGGACAGCAGCTCCAGCGCCCCGCCCGCCGAGCGGGCGCGCAGCGTCTCGTCCAGGGCGACGTCCGTCGGGTGGCTGCTGTGCACCAGCACCGGGACGCTCGTCAGGGCCGAGTCGCCCTCCAGGGCCTGGAGGAACCGGGACGCCTCGCCGTCACCCATGCCCAGCTCCAGGACGACGCAGTGGCACGGGTCGGCCGCGAGCGCACCGGCCGCCTCCTGCGCGCCGACGGCCGTGATGACGTCGACGGCGGGCCGCTGCGCACTGTCGGCCCGGCCGTGCGTCAGGTCGGCGACCACGCTCTCCGCGACGAGCGTGAGCAGCCCACGCGGCCGCTCCTCCACCACGAGCAGGCGCCGCGGCCGCGGCCCGGGCCCGATCTGCGGCACGGGCGCCGGCTGCGAGGAGCCCTCCGGCAGGGGTTCGGCCGAAGGCCGCTCCGGGGCCCTGCCGTGGTTGAGCAGTTCCTCGAAGTCGGGGCGGGCCACCGGCAGGAACAGGGTGAAGGTGCTGCCCTGCCCCGGCGTGCTGTCCACCGTCACGGCACCGCCGAGCAGCTGGGCGATCTCCCGCGTGATGGACAGGCCCAGACCGGTGCCCCCGTACTTGCGGCTGGTCGTGCCGTCCGCCTGCTGGAAGGCGCCGAAGATGGTCTCCAGGTTCTGCTCCGGGATGCCGATGCCGGTGTCCTTCACCCGGAAGGCCACCACGGCACCGCCCCGGACCACGCCCTCGGGCACCTCCTCGTCCGTCGCGGGCTCGATGCTCAGCTCCACGCCGCCCTGCTCGGTGAACTTCACCGCGTTCGACAGGAGGTTGCGCAGCACCTGACGCAGCCGGGAGTCGTCCGTGAGCAGGTCGGCGGGGGCGCCCGGCGCGGTCGTGACGGTGAAGTCCAGGCTCTTCTGGGTCGTCATGGGCCGGAAGGTGGCCTCGACGTACTCGATGAGCTGACGCAGCGCCACCCGCTCGGGCGCCACGTCCATCTTCCCGGCCTCCACCTTCGACAGGTCGAGGATGTCGTTGATCAGCTGAAGCAGGTCGGAGCCGGCGGAGTGGATGATCTGCGCGTACTCGACCTGCTTGGGGGTGAGGTTGCGGGACGGGTTCTGCGCCAGCAGCTGGGCCAGGATCAGCAGGCTGTTGAGCGGGGTGCGCAGCTCGTGGCTCATGTTGGCCAGGAACTCCGACTTGTACTTGGAGGCCAGCGACAGCTGCTGGGCGCGGGTCTCCAGCTCCTGCCGGGCCTGCTCGATCTGCAGGTTCTTCGCCTCGATGTCCCGGTTCTGCGCCACGAGCAGCGAGGCCTTCTCCTCCAGCTCCGCGTTGGAGCGCTGGAGCTCCTCCTGCTGCACCTGCAGCTCGGTGGAACGGGCCTGGAGCTCGACCGTCAGCCGCTGCGACTCCTCCAGCAGCTCGTCGGTGCGGGCGTTGGCCACGATGGTGTTGAGGTTGACGCCGAGGGTCTCCATCAGCTGCGCGAGGAAGTCGCGGTGGATCTGTGTGAAGGGGGCCACCGACGCCAGCTCGATCACGCCGAGGACCTGGCCCTCGACCACGATGGGCAGCAGCACCAGCGCCGTCGGCACCATCTCGCCGAGGCCGGACGAGATGGTGACGTAGCCGGGCGGCACCTCGTCCACCAGGATGGTGCGCTTGCTGCGGGCCGCCTGCCCGACCAGGGTGCGGCCGAAGGCGATCCGGGTGGGCCGGGTGCTGTCCTCCGGGTAGCCGTAGGAGCCGACGAGCCGCAGCTCGGGCCCGTCGTCCGCGTCCTCGGCCAGGTAGAAGGCGCCGTACTGGGCCGACACCAGCGGGACCAGTTCGTCCATGATCAGCTCGGCGACCACGGGCAGGTCGCGGTGGCCCTGCATCAGGCCGGAGATCCGGGCGAGGTTGGTCTTGAGCCAGTCCTGCTCCTGGTTGGCCCGGGTGGTCTCGCGCAGGGACTCCACCATCGAGTTGATGTTGTCCTTGAGCTCGGCGACCTCGCCGGAGGCCTCCACGTTGATCGAGCGGGTCAGATCGCCCTCGGCGACCGCGCTGGTCACCTCGGCGATCGCCCGCACCTGCCGGGTCAGGTTGCCCGCCAGCTCGTTGACGTTCTCCGTCAGGCGCTTCCACGTGCCCGAGACGCCCTCGACCTCGGCCTGGCCGCCGAGGCGGCCCTCGGTGCCGACCTCGCGGGCGACGCGGGTGACCTCGTCGGCGAAGGCGGAGAGCTGGTCGACCATGGTGTTGATCGTCGTCTTGAGTTCGAGGATCTCGCCCCGGGCGTCGACGTCGATCTTCTTCGACAGGTCGCCCTTGGCCACCGCGGTCGTCACCAGCGCGATGTTGCGCACCTGGCCGGTGAGGTTGTTGGCCATCGAGTTGACGTTGTCGGTGAGGTCCTTCCAGGTGCCGGCCACGTTCGGCACGTGCGCCTGGCCGCCGAGGCGCCCCTCCGTGCCGACCTCGCGGGCGACGCGGGTGACCTCGTCCGCGAAGGCCGACAGCGTGTCGACCATCGTGTTGATGACCTCGGCGAGCGCGGCCACCTCGCCCTTGGCCTCGACCGTGATCCGCTGCGACAGGTCGCCGCGCGCCACGGCGGTGGCGACCTGGGCGATGGAGCGGACCTGGCCGGTCAGGTTGGACGCCATCACGTTGACGTTGTCGGTGAGGTCCTTCCAGGTGCCCGACACACCGCGCACCTGCGCCTGGCCGCCGAGGCGGCCCTCGGTGCCGACCTCGCGGGCGACGCGGGTGACCTCGTCGGCGAAGGCGGAGAGCTGGTCGACCATCGTGTTGATGGTGGACTTCAGCTCCAGGATCTCGCCGCGCGCGTCGACGGTGATCTTCTGTGAGAGGTCGCCCTTGGCGACGGCGGTGGCGACGAGCGCGATGTTGCGGACCTGGCCGGTGAGGTTGCCGGCCATGAAGTTCACGGAGTCGGTCAGATCGCGCCAGGTGCCCTTGACGCCCTTGACGTCCGCCTGGCCGCCGAGGCGGCCCTCGGTGCCGACCTCGCGGGCGACACGTGTGACCTCGTCGGCGAAGGCGGAGAGCTGGTCGACCATCGTGTTGATGGTGGACTTCAGCTCCAGGATCTCGCCGCGCGCGTCGACGGTGATCTTCTGTGAGAGGTCGCCCTCGGCCACCGCCGTGGTGACCTGGGCGATGGACCGGACCTGGCTGGTCAGGTTGCCGGCCATGTGGTTCACGGAGTCGGTCAGATCACGCCAGACACCGGCCACGCCGGGCACCTGCGCCTGGCCGCCGAGGCGGCCTTCGCTGCCGACCTCGCGGGCGACGCGGGTGACCTCGTCGGCGAAGGCGGAGAGCTGGTCGACCATCGTGTTGACGGTCTCCTTCAGCTGCAGGATCTCGCCGCGCGCGGGCACGTCGATCTTCTGCGACAGGTCGCCCTTGGCCACCGCCGTGGCCACCTGGGCGATGTCACGGACCTGAGTCGTCAGGTTGCCCGCCATGGCGTTGACCGAGTCGGTCAGGTCGGCCCAGGTGCCGGAGACGCCCGGCACCTCCGCCTGCCCGCCGAGCGTGCCCTCCGTACCGACCTCTCGGGCCACCCGGGTGACCTCGGAGGTGAACACGGACAGCTGGTCGACCATGCCGTTGAAGACCTTGGCGATGTCGCCCATGAGGCCGTCCGCGTCGTCCGGGAGCCGGGTGCCGAAGTCCCCGTCCCGTACGGCGGTCAGGCCGGCCAGCAGTCGCCGAAGCTCCTGGTCGCCCGGCACCACGTCGACCGCCCCGGTGCTGTCGCTGGTCATGCGCACCCTCGTTCCGCTCCCCAAGAGCCCTCGTGAAACCGAGGACTCGGAACCCCTCCGGACCGCGGCGGCGGCCCGGGTGTCGTGCTTGCATTTCCGTAGTCACGGATCTGCGCGATGAGAAATACGCCGCAGGCTAACCCACGTTTCGAGTCCCTCACAAAGCCTGCCCCGAACGGTCACCTCCGCATCCGGGGAGCACGAACCGGGCCGGGTTCCCACCCCGGAGCGGAACATGCCTCATCCCCCGGAAATATTTCGTCCGGGGGATGAGGCACGTCTCGCGGGCCGGCCGTGGACGCTCAGTCCAGGCAGAACTCGTTGCCCTCGACGTCCTGCATCAGCAGGCACGACTCGTTCTCCTCGTCGGCGAGCAGCAGCCGCACCCGGGTCGCGCCGAGCTCGACCAGCCGTGCGCATTCGGCCTCCAGCGCGGCCACGCGCTCGTCCCCCACGAGTCCGGTGCCGACCCGCACGTCCAGGTGCACCCGGTTCTTGACGACCTTCCCCTCGGGGACCCGCTGGAAGTACAGGCGCGGGCCCACCCCCGTGGGGTCGGCACACGCGGACCAGGACTTCTGATGCTCCGCCTGCGGCGGCATGACGTACCCCAGCACCTCGCACCAGAAGCGAGCGACGCGCTCGGGCTCCGCGCAGTCGAAGGTCACCTGGAACTGCTTGATCGATGCCATCGGGCCACCCTAGCAAGCACGGCGATATGCTCAACTCCTTTGTTACGGCGGCCCGTTGCCGCCGAAAGGCGGTCACTCCCGCAGTGCCTGGGCCAGCATCACCAGGATGCCGCTGGGGCCGCGGACGTAGGTGAGTCTGTAGAGGTCCTGGTAGGTCGCCACCCCGCGAAGCGGACGGCAGCCGTGCCGCGCGGCCGTCGCGAGGGCCTCGTCGAGGTCGTCGACCGAGAAGGCGACCCGGTGCATGCCGATCTCGTGCGGAAGAGTCGGCTCGGACTCGATCGCCTCGGGGTGGATGTACTCGAAGAACTCCAGGCGGCCGTGTCCGTCGGGCGTCTGCAGCATCGCGATCCGGGCGTGGTTGCCGTCCAGACCGACGGCGGTGTCGGTCCACTCACCGCTGACCGTGTCACGGCCGACGACCGTGAGGCCGAGGTCGGTGAAGAAGGAGATCGCCGCTTCGAGATCACGAACGGCGATGCCGACGTTCTCGAGTGTGATGGCCATGCGCCGCATGCTACTGAGCCGGGCCCGGCCGCACCTCCGCCGCGCTCGGCGCGTCCGGGCCTGCGTGTGTCAGTCGCCCTGACCGGTCCCGTCGGGTCCGTCCTTCCGGCCGCGCAGGCCCAGGACGGCGAGGGCCGCACCCACGAGGGCGAGGACACCGGTGACCAGGACGGAGGTGTGGACGCCGTTCATGAAGGCGGTGTGGCTGCCCTCGGCCACGGCGGCCCCGAGCTGCGCCGGCATCGTCTCCGAGACCGGGGCGACGCCCATGGCGACCGCGTCCTTCGCCTCCTCCAGGCGGACGGCGACCGTGTGCGGAACCCCCGCGTCGGTCAGTGATCCGCCGAGCGTGGAACCGACGCGGCTGCTGATGAGGGAGACGAGCACCGACGTGCCGAGCGCGCCGCCGACCTGGAGGGAGGTGGCCTGCAGGCCGCCCGCGATGCCGCCGTCCCGGACGGGGGCGTTGCCGACGATCGCGTCGGAGGACGCCGACATCACCATGCCGACGCCGAGGCCGAGCGCGACGAAGGGCGGCCACAGGGTGTGGTACGACGAGTCGGCGCTCCAGGCGAGCATCGAGAACGCGGCACCGGCCTGGAGCACCATGCCCAGCGGCATGGTCAGGCGCGGGCCGAACCGCTCGGTGAGCTTCGCGCCGAGCGGCGAGGCCACCATGGAGGCGAGGCTGAGCGGCAGTGTGCGCACGCCGGACTCGACGGGGGTGAAGCCGCGCACGTTCTGCAGGTACAGCATCACGAAGAAGATCACGCCGAGCAGGATGAAGAAGTTCAGCGCGGTGACGACCGCGCCGATGGTCAGGGCCGGGTTGCGGAACAGGCGCATCGGCAGCAGCGGGTGCGCGACGCGGGTCTCGTACCAGCCGAAGAGGACCAGGAGGACGACGCCCGCGGCGATGGCCCCGAGCGTGCCGGCCGAGGTCCAGCCCCAGGTCTCGCCCTTGACGACGCCGAAGACGACGGCGAGCAGGCCGAGGGCGAGCAGCACCACACCGGGTACGTCGAACCTCTCGCTCGCGGCCGCCTCGTTCTTCGACTGCGGCAGGACCGCGAGGCTGAAGACGAGCGCGATGACGCCGATGGGGGCGTTGATGTAGAAGACGGACTCCCAGTCGACGTGCTCTACGAGCAGTCCGCCGACGATCGGGCCGAGCGCGGTGGAGACGGACGAGATCATCGCCCAGATGCCGACCGCCATACCGAACTTCCGCGGCGGGAAGACGGCACGCAGCAGCGCGAGGGTGTTCGGCATGAGCATCGCGCCGAAGACGCCCTGTACGGCGCGGAAGGCGATGACGCCCTCGACCGACCCGGCGAGGCCGATCGCCACGGACGCCAGGGTGAACCCGGCGACGCCGACGAGGTAGAGGGTGCGGCGGCCGAAGCGGTCGCCGAGCTTGCCGCCGAGGATCAGGGTGGCGGCGAGGGCGAGCAGATAGGAGTTGGTGACCCACTGCAGTTCGGCGGTGGTGGCGTTCAGGTCGCGGGCGATTGCCGCGTTGGCGATGGAGACGACGGAGCCGTCGAGGCCGACCATGAACAGGCCGAACGCGACGGCGACCAGCGTCAGCCAGGGGTTGGCGCGCGGGCCGCGCGGACGGGATCCGGGCAGGGGCGCGGACGCTGTGGGGACAGCGGTGACAGACACGGGTGGGCATTCCTCGGGATATGTGGGGGCGCGCGGCTCGGCGCGCGTGGGCAGGCGGGGCGGGCCCGTCGGGGCAGCACGCCCGGCCCCGCCGCGGACGCGGCGGGGGCGGTGGGGAAGCGGGGCGCCGGACCGGTCAGGCGGACTGGTCGCGCAGGCGCCGGGTGAGTGCGCCGAGGGCGCCGAGCGCCGAGCCGAGGGCGTCGAGGTCGCCGTCGGTGAGGGTGCGCAGCGCGGACGCGAGCCGTGCCGCCGCGATGTGCTCCACCTCGCCGATGCGGTGCCGCGCCAGCGCGGTGACGCGCAGGTGCGCCACGCGCTTGTCGGTGTCGTCCTGACGCCGCTCCAGCAGGCCCGCCTCGGTGAGGCGGGTGACCAGGGCGCTGACGTTGTTCGGCATCATGCGCAGGGCGTCGGCCGCCTTGTGCACCGTGGCGCCGTCGTGCTCCGCGACGTACTGCAGCAGGGCCAGCTGCCGCTCCGGGAGCTTCGGGTAGGGCAGATGCCGCTCGATGTGCAGCTTGAGTTGCCGGTTCAGCGCGGGCAGGCACGCCACGAGGCCCGCGGCCACCTGGTCGGCGCCCTGGCTCGGCTGAGCCCCACTGCTTCCGGTCACGTGCCCAAGATAGCTATGAAGAAAAACCTATGTCAACATACTGAATCTCGCAGCCGCGCAGCCTCGCAGCCTCGCTGCCTCGCCGCGCAGCCGTCCGTACGCCCCGGCACGGGTTTCATCCCAAGCCTGTGCCGACGGCGATCCGGTTCCACGCGTTGGCGGTGGCGACCGTCATGACGAGCGCCGCCAGCTGCCGGTCGTCCCAGTGGGCGGCGGCCTCCTTCCACACGGCGTCGGGCACGCCCTCCGGGCCCAGGCGGGTCGTGGCCTCGGTCAGGGCGAGCGCGGCCCGTTCGGCGTCGCTGAAGCAGGCGGACGTGTGCCAGCTCGCGAGCAGGGCCAGCCGTTCCCCGGACTCGCCGCCGTTCCCGGCCCGGCGACGGTGCAGCTCCACGCAGAACGCACAGCCGTTGAGCTGACTGGCGCGCAGCGCGACCAGCTCGCGCAGCCCCGCGGGCAGGGGGCTGGACGCGAGGTACTGCTCCAGCCCCAGCATGGCCCGGTAGGCCCCCGGTTCGAGCGCGGCGAAGTCGATGCGCGGGGTCATGACGGCTCGCCCTGGGCGAACCGGACCTCGGCCTCGGGTGCCAGACCGAGCCCGGGGCCGGTGAGCGGCTCGGGCACCGAGACGAGGATGTTGTAGTGGTTCGGGACGTGGCAGGCGTCGAACCCCAGGACCGTCCCCACGCGCCTCCCGCCCGCCCAGACCTCGTCGCCCCGGTCGATGACACCGCCGCAGCCGATCTCCACGAAGCCCAGGAAACCCACCCGGTCGACCCGGGCGCCGGCGGCCGTCTCCGTGTGGTCGGTCGTCACCAGCTCATGCACCTCCCCCCGGCGGACGCACCGGCTCGCGAAGCCCTCCAGGGTCATGCCCCGGTCGTCACGCCGGTGCGTCAGCACCTTCACCAGCCGTCCGCGCACGATGCGCTTGGCACCGTCCTCTCCCGGGTTCACGACCGCGGCACCTCCGTACGCATGTGGGACCGGCCGGCGCGTGCGCTCGCGTAGGACGCGGCCACGAGTTCCAGGGCGGCCAGGCCGTCGGGTTCGTTCGCGCGGCGCCCGGACAGGACGTCGGTGAAGTCCCGCAGCACCCCGACGTACTCGTGCCACAGGGACCCCTTGAACTCGCGGTGACCCGCGAGCATGTCGGCCCGGTCGACGGTCCCGTCGGCGAGCCGCACCTCGACCGTCTTGCGTTCGCCGGGGTGGGACCAGTCGAGCACCACCCGGGCCTCGGCCCCGGACGGGGCGTGCAGCACCACCTGTGCCTGCCGGTCGACGCCCCGCCGGTCACGGCGCACGGTGGCCTCGGTCACCCGTACCTCACCGAGGAACAGGCGTACCAGGTCGAACGCGTTGGGGCCGTTGTCGGCGACGCAGCCGCCCCCGCAGCGCTCCGGGTCGAGGTACCAGCGGTCCCGGCCGGCGTGTTCCTCGATGGTCTCCTCGTAACGCACCGTCAGTGAGCTGACCGGCGCGCGGGAGGCGATCCGTCGGCGCAGCGCGCGCACCTCGTTGTTGTAGCGGCGGTGGAAGGACGTGAACAGCACGGTGCCGTGCTGCCGGGCGAGCCGCACGAGGTGGTGGCCGTCGTCCGTTCTCGTGGCGAGCGGCTTCTCCACGCACACCGCGCGTCCCGCCGCCAACGCGTCCCGGCACACCGGATGGTGCAGGTCGTTGGGCACGTTGACCACCACGGCGTCCAGGTCCGCCGCCCGCAGCAGGTCGCGGTGGTCGCGGTGGCGCGACACCCCCGCCGGGGCGGCGGCGAGCCGCTCCGGGTCCGGGTCGCACACCGCCACCAGCCGCGCGCACGCCTCGCGTTCGAGAGCGGCCAGGTAGAAGCGGGAGATGACACCGAGGCCGATGAGGCCGATACGCGCAGGACGGGGAGCGGGGGTGGGGGGCGCCGTCATACCGGGCTCCCGGGCTCGGCGGGCGCGCACGGTGCCGGAAAGCGGAGACCGCTGCCCCGGGCCAGGCCGAGCAGTTCCCGGTGCAGGGCCGCCGTAAGCGGCACGCCGTGGGCGCGCCGGTCGCGGCAGCGGGCGTCCTCCGGCCAGCCGGGGTAGCGCACCGGCCGGTCCGCGCGCACCGGCGGGCAGCCGAGCAGGGCGGCGAACAGGCGGTCCGCGTCGGTGAGGAACTCCGCCTCGGGCCGGAGCCGCCCCGGGGCGACGGCGAGCAGGAAGCAGCCGATGTCGTCGTCGGGTCCGGCCGGTTCGGCCCCGGCCGTCGGGGGAGTGCCGTCCGGTGCCGCGCCCGGCGGGCCGAGTCCGGCCCCGGGCACGAGCGCGGACAGCACCTCCACCAGCAGACCCAGCCCGAACCCCTTGAAGGCGCCGGTCTCCGGCACTCCGCCGAGCCAGTTCAGATGCGCCTCCCCGCGGTCGAACGCGGCCGGGTCGGTCACCGGGGCGCCCTTGTCGTCGTGCAGCCACCCCGCGGGCACGCTCCGTCCGGCGCGGGCCGCGGCCCGCACCCTCCCGGTGGGAGCGACCGTGGTGGCCATGTCCAGGACGAACGGCGGCCGGTCTCCGGCCGGGGCGGCCAGCGCGAGCGGATTGGTGCCGAGCATGGGGGACAGCCCGCCGACGGGGCGCACGATCCGCTGCCGGCCGCAGTTGGCGGTGACCAGGCCCACCATGTGGTGCCGGACCGCGCGCAGGGCGTGATGGCCCGCGCAGCCGAAGTGCGTGGCGCCCCGGACCGAGACCATGCCGACGCCGTACCGGCGGGCGCGCTCGACCGCCAGGTCCATGGCCTCGGCCGCGGCCCACAGGCCGAGCGCCCTGCGGGCGTCGAGAAGCACGGAGGCCCCGTGGTCGGCGAGGATGCGCGGCTGAGCCCGCGGGTCGCAGCGGCCCGAGTCGAGCAGTGGCAGGTAGATCCGGGTGAGGTTGGTGACGCCGTGGCTGGTGAAGCCGGTCAGGTCGCCGTGGCACAGGGCCTCGGCGGCGAGGGCCGCGCGGCCCTCGGGCAGCCCTCTGCCGGCGAGGACGCCCGTCACGAAGGCGAGGAGCTCCGGATAGGGCACCCGCACCCCGGTGTCACCGGGGTCCTGGCCCTCGGCCTCCGGCACGGCGGGCGCCGCGGTGGGGGAGAGGGCGGCTGGGGCGGGGACGGGGGGAGAAGCGGGGGAGGTGGCGGAGACAGTCGAGGTCATCGTGCGGTGCTCCTGTCCTCGGCCGCCGCGCCGGACGCGGCGGCTCGGTGAGCGGGGGATCCTTCGGCGGCACCGCCGGGCGGCGGATGCCGGACGCGGGCGACGAGGAGGCGGGCGATCTCACCGGCGTACCGGTCCAGGTCCGCCAGGTCGGCGTACTCGCCCGCGGCGTGGGCGCGGTTGGTGTCCAGGTCACCGGGTCCGAAGACGGCCGTGTAGCAGTCGGGGACGTCCGCCAGCCAGATCGCGTCGCAGGTGAAGGCCGGTTCCTCGTCCGGCCAGCGCGCCAGGCCCGCGTGCGTGTGCAGCAGTTCCTCGGCCCACGGCACCCGGCCCCGGCCGTCCAGGGCGGGCAGTCCGCGTTTGTGCCAGTGCAGGGAGGTGATCCGGGACGCGTCGGCGGCCGTCCGGGCCAGGTCGCGGGTCCCGGCCGCCCCGGCGGTGAAGGCGGCGAGCGCCTCGTCCAGGGCCGTCCGCAGCGCGGCTTCGGCGGCCGCGCCGCTCTCCCGGGACCCGTAGGAGATGTTGAGCAGCAGCCGGCCCGCGCCGTAGACCCGGTTGTGCCGCTCGCCGGTGTGCAGGCCGGCGACGCACACCCTGCCATCGCGGATCAGCGGGGGCAGGGCGCGGGCCAGGTGGCCGGCGATGTGCCCCAGCAGCACGGTCGCGTTGTGCCCGGCCTCGGGGCGGTCGTCCACGGCGTCCTCACCCGCCACGCGGACGACGGCCGTCATCGACGCCGTCGAGCGGGGCAGCAAGCGGTGCCCGGTGGGCTCGCAGAACAGGTTCAGGCCGCCGGTGAACCCGGCCTCCACCAGCGGTCTGGTGCCGAACGTGCCCATGGCGCCGCCCTCTTCGCCGGCGACCGCCTGGACGAGTACACCGACCCGTCGTCCCACATCCGGTTCCGCGGCCTGTGCCGCCCGGATGCCGGCCAGCAGGGCGACGGCGGGTCCCTTGGCGTCGATCGCTCCCCGGCCCGTGAAGCGCCGCCCGTCGAAGCGGGCCGGCCACCATCCGGCCACGGTGTCCAGGTGGACGTTGAACATGACCGTGTCGCGCGGCGGGAGCCGGGGACCGAGGCGCAGCACCAGGCTGGGCTGACGGGCCAGGAACGTCTCGTCCCGCGCCGCCTCCCGGACCGGCGGCGGTACGTCGTCCCGGCACAGCACACCCGGATCGGCCGGGGCGTGACGCAGCACCCTCAGGCCGAGTGCGGACGCCGCCGTCGCGTAGATCCGCCCGGCCTCCCACAGACGCACGGCCGGACCGTCGTCCCCGGTCTCCAGCGGCCCGGCCGTCGGGGTGTCGAGCAGCGTGAGCAGCAGCGCCCGGTCGGCCGGTGTCAGCCGGGCGGGAAGCGACGGGGCACCCGAGTCGGCCGGGAAGGCGTGCGAGGCGGGGACGTCAGCCATGCCGGCCCCCACCGGTGACGGCGGTGCGGGTGGGCAGGACGTCCCGCCGCACGAGCCGTTCCAGGTGCCGGCCGTAGCGGACGAACGCGGCCACGCCGCCGGTGCCGGTGGAGTCGTGGCCCTGGTGCGGTCGCAGACGGAGGTGCGGCTCGATCGACCAGGCCCCGGTGTAGCCGTGCTCCAGGAGGGCCCGGAGGCAGGAGCGCACCCCTGCCTGGCCGTCGCCCGGCAGCGTGTACGTGACGTGGCCGTCCGGGCCGGTCCGGGCGTCCTTGACGTGTACGTGGGCGACGTGGCCGATGATGTCGTCCAGCAGCGCGCGGGCGTCGTAGCCGTACGGCACCCCGTTGCCGATGTCGAACAGCAGCCGCAGGGCGGGGCCGCCGGCCCGGTCCAGGAGTTCCAGCATCCGGTCGGCCCGGGTGCCGGCCCAGCCGCTGCAGTTCTCGTGCAGCAGCACCAGCCCGTGCTGCTCGGCCTGTTGCACCAGCAGGGTCAACCTGGTCAGCGCCCGCCTGCCCCACTCCTCGTCGCCGAGGCCGGAGTTGGGGTACGACATCACCCGGACGTACCGGGTGCCCAGGGCGGCACACCGCCGGGCCAGCACCCGCAGCTCCGCCACGTCGTCCTCGAAGGGTCCGGTGACCGGGCGGCCCCAGTTCGCGATCCGTGAGTCGACGCACACGACGTCGAGACCGGCTGCCGCGATCCGGTCGGCCAGGTCCGCGAAGGCCCGGTCGTCCAGGTCGGCGACCGCGACACCGCCGACGTCGCGCAACTCGACTGCGCTCCAGCCGAGTTGCCGGAACGCCTCCAGCTGCCCGCCGAGGTCCGCCGCGGCCTCGTCCCCGATGCCGGCGAAACGGATACCGGCGGCCGCGTACCCGGCACGATCGTCCCCGGCCGGGGCGGATCCGGCCGTGGCAGTCCCGGCCATGCCAATTCCGGCCGCGGCAGGCCCGGTCACAACAGTCCCGTCGCGCCGGGGGCCCGTGCCGGACGGGTGGTCAACGCCCATGCGTGATCGCCTCCTTGCGGCGGCTCCCGCCCTCGGTGGGTGGTACGGCCGCCCGTCCGCCGGTGGCCAGCCGCTTAGCCTCGTCGAGCAGTTCGACCGTGCGCACGTGCAGACCGAGGTCGCCGGTGGCGGCCGTGTCCCCGCCCCCGGCGAACGCCCGGTAGGCCCCCGTCAGGCAGGACAGGAGGGAGTCGTCGGGGAAGACCTCGCGGGTCGTGCGGCCGTCACGGGTGATCTCCAGCTGGGCGAAGTCGTCGTCCTGCCCGACCGCGTAGTGCCCGACGACGCTGCCGCCCGCCATGTCCAGCGTGATCCGCCGCATGCGCACAGGCGCGGACAGGTCGGACAGCACCTCGCTGCGGACCCCTCCCGCATGCAGCAGTTCCAGGTGGGCGCCGCCCATGCGCGGCACCGTCACCGGCCCGACGCGCAGGTCGGCGCCGACGGCGCGGTGCACCCGCGCGTCGCCCAGGAGGCGCAGCAGCACGCCCACCGCGTGCGGGGTCTCCACGTCGAAGGCGGAGGTGTGACTGCTGCTGCCCAGGGAGCGCCGGAACCGTGGCTTGTGCTGGGTGACGCGGACGGAGCGCACCCCGCCGAGCCCGCGGTCGCCCACCAGCCGGACCAGACGCCGGGTCAGCGAACTGTGCAGCCAGGGCGCCACCACCGACAGGCGCAGCTCGTGCTCCCGCGCGAGGCGCAGCACCTCCCGGAGCGCCTCCCGATCGCCGGCCAGCGGTTTCTCCGCCAGGAACCGGGAGAAGCCGAGCCCCGCGGCCTCCTGGAGCACCTCGGCGCGCACGGCGGGCGGGGTGCACAGATGGACGACCGTCCGTGCCGGGTCCAGCAGTTCACCCGCGTGACGCAGGGACCGGGCGATCAGCAGGTCCGGCTGCCCGGCCGGAGGGCCGGACCCGGGGTCCAGGCCCACGATCGGGTGGTCGGCGAATGCTCCGGGAGCCTGGGAACGCGCACGCGACAGCACGGGCACATGCAGTCCCAGGCCGGCGCGGCCCAAGCCGACGATCAACGTGCACAGCACGCCTCGACCCCCCTAGCGTGTATTTCTTCAGAAAGTAATACCCGAGCGGAATTGCACGCTCGGGTATGCGGAAAGCGATCTGCATACCCATGTCCTCGCGACGGGAAACGCGTGTGACGGTTCTCGTGAAATGTGCGGCGGAAGAGGCGCTGGTTGCGTCGGACCGGCTCGACGCATCGTATCGGACAGGGGCCCGCTTCGTCTTTGGTCGCGGCTTTTCGGTGGCGACGGCAAGATGGCTGAAACGGACGTCGAAAGCGGCGGTGGCATCCGGGCGGACCTGCAGGTTCCGTGTCGCAGGGGATTCCTGTGGGTGAGCCCGAACCCGCAGCCGAAAACAATCGGCCGTGGAACGGATCGCAGCCTTCCGGAAGAAATGTTTCTGCGTATTCCGATGATCCCTCCGTCCATTGACAGGCGCGGACGGGGACCAGTACTCATGTAGCTTGCAGCGAGACGCTCGAATTCGGTCTCGCGTGGGGCGGTTGATCGCCCGGATCTGTGCTCGGGTTTTTCATGCTCCCTTGGATCGGGCGCGATACTGCCGGTTTTCGCCGCAGCTTTTCGACGACGAGGAGTGAGATGTCCAACAAGACGGCCCAGACCGAGCGTCTCCGGCAGCGCTTCGCGCTGTACGACACCAACGGGGACGGGCGGGTGGAGCGCGGCGACCTGGAGGCGGAGGCCCGGCGCATCGTGGAGGCCTTCGGGGAAGAGGAGAGCTCCCCCAAGGCCCAGGCGCTGCTGCACGCCTATCCGCACATGTGGGACTACATGATGGGACAGGCCGGCCGCGACCCCGGCGCGTCCCTGTCGGTCGAGGAGTTCGTCGGCATCGCCGACGCCCAGATGGTCAGCCGGGGTGCGGCCGGCTTCAGCGCCATGCTCCGGCCCAGCGTCCGCGCGATGGTCGACCTGTGTGACGTCGACGGGGACGGGCAGGTCGATCCGGCCGAGTTCCGCAAGTGGCTGGCCGCCCTCGGCAACGACCGGGTCGACGCGGACGAGGTGTTCCGCCTCATCGACACCGACGGAAGCGGGCAGCTGTCCGTCGAGGAGCTCGTGGCCGCGGTGGGCAGGTACCACGCGGGCGAGCTCGACGCCCCGCTCCTGGGTGTCTGAGCCGCGGGCCGGACAGGGCCGCTCCGGGCGCGAGACGCTCCGGGCGGCTCCCCGCCCGCCGGCCCTGCGGGGCCACCCCCGGCCGGACAGGGCCACCGGGACCCAGGCGGCCTCCCGGCCGGCCGGGACGGCGAGGCCGCCGCTGCCGGCGCCGGACCACCGTCCCCTTCCCGTGCGGGCCGCGCTGGTGCTGCTCGCCCTGGGGCAGGGACTGCCCGGACTGTGGGCCCTGTGCGCGCCCCGCTCCTTCTACGGCGAGTTCCCTTTCCCGGGCCTCGGGTGGGTGACGAGATTTCCGCCGTACAACGAACACCTGGTGCGTGATCTCGGTGCCCTGTCGCTCGGTCTCACGGCGGTTCTGGTGGCCGCCGCCGTCGTCCCCGAAAGGAACCTGGCACGCGCGGCGGCCCTCGGATGCCTCGGCTTCACGGTTCCGCATCTGATCTACCACGTCGCCCATCTCGATCGTTTCACTGCCGCGCACGTGGCCGGGCAACTCGTCTCCCAAGTGGCCCCGATTGCCGTGTCGGGGTGGGTGCTCCTGTGGTGCCGGCGCGACCGGTGAACAGCTCGATATTCCTTTCTCACTCGTACGAGTGGGTTGATCGCGAATGCTCCGGAAAACGATCCGGATCGCGGATCCGATAGAAAAAGGAGAAGGAGAAGAATGACGACTTCCGTGCAGGAACAGCGGCTGCGTCGCCGTTTCGAGATGTGGGACAAGAACGGCGACGGCACCATCGACCGCAGTGACTGGGCCGACGAGGCACAGCGCATCCTGGACTCGTTCGGGGAAAGCGAGGATTCCCCGAAGGGCCGGGCCCTCACCGACGCGTACCTCGGCATGTGGGAGCACATCGCGAGGCAGGCCGGGGTCGGCGCCGGCGGGGCACTGGGCTTCGACCGGTTCTCGCAGGTGGTCGAGGAGCAGCTGTTCGAGCGTGGAGAGGCCGGCTTCGACCAGGTCCTGCGCCCCACGATCAGCGCGATCGCGGACCTGTGCGACACCGACGGCGACGGCCAGGTCAGCCCTCAGGAGTTCCAGCGCTGGATGCAGGCCGTCGGCACCGACAGCGCCACCGCGGCCACGGCCTTCGGGCGGATCGACACCGACGGCGACGGGCAGCTGTCGGTCGAGGAACTCGTCACGGCCGTCCACCGGTACCACTCGGGCGAGTTGGAGTTCTCCCTCCTCTGAGCGCCCGTGACCGGTCCGGTCACCCTCTCCCGTGTCCGGCGCTCCCCGGCCCCGTCGGGGAGCGCCGCCGCGGGCCCCCTTGCCGCCGGCCGTTCGGCTCGCTCGCCTCCGTCACCACCGCCACGAGAGGAACCATGCACGACGCACTCTCCGGACCCAGGAACGGCACGATCGGCGGGACGGCCGCGGGCACGGCCGGCACGGCGGCCGCCACCCCCGGGCCCGTGCCCTTCTTCACCCAGGCCCGGACCTTCGAGACCCTCTGGCCGGACGTCCGGTCGCGGCTGACCGAGGTCTTCGACGACGGCAAGTTCTCGCACGGGCGGCAGGTCGCCCGGTTCGAGGAGGCACTCGCCCGGTGGACCGGCGCACGCTACGCGGTGGGTGTGAACAGCGGCACCGACGCCCTGGTGCTGCTGCTGCGGGCCTGCGGCCTCCGGCCCGGCGACGAGGTCGTCGTCCCCGCGTTCACCTTCATCGCGTCGGCGTCCTCCGTCGTACTGGCCGGCGGCCGGCCGGTCTTCGCCGACATCGACCCCGTCACCTACACGCTCGACCCCGCGTCGGCGGCCGACGCGATCACTGCCCGCACCCGCATGATCATGCCCGTCCACCTCTTCTGCCAGATGGCCGACATGGACGCGCTGCTCGGGCTCGGACGCCGGCACGGGCTGACCGTGGTGGAGGACAGCGCGGAGGCCATCGGCATGCGGTGGGACGGCGTGCACGCCGGGCTGCTGGGGGCCGGGGGAGTGCTCTCCTTCTTCCCCACCAAGACGCTCGGCGCCCTCGGGGACGCCGGGGCGATCCTCACCGACGACCCCCGGCTCGCCGAGACGGCGGGGGCGTTGCGCCACCACGGGCGCTACGGCCGCACGCTGGCCCACTTCCCCGGCATCAGCAACGAGACCACCGTCAACGGCGTCAACAGCAAGATGGACGACATCCAGGCGGCCGTCCTGCTCGCCAAACTCACCCGCCTGCACGAGGACATCGCGCGCAGGGCCCGGCTCGCCGCCGCCTACACCGAACGGCTGGCCGGTACGCCCGGCGTCCTGCGCCTGCCCACCCCGGTGCCCCGCGGCGCCCGCACCGATCCCGTCTTCTACGTCTACCTCGTCGAGGTGGAACGGCGGGACGACCTGGCCGCGTACCTGGCCAGGCACGGCGTGGGCACCGAGACGTACTACCCGGTCCCGCTGCACCTCCAGGAGTGCTTCGCCGGTGCGGGACACCGCCGGGGCGACTTCCCGCACGCCGAGCGGGCCTGCGAGCGCACCCTCGCCCTGCCGCTGTACCCCGACATGAGCCTCGACGACGTCGACACGGTCTGTGACCTCGTCCGCCGCTTCGCGACGGGGAGGACGGTGTGACGATCCCCTTCTTCCCCCCGGACCTCTTCGAGGACGACCGGCAGACCCTGCTGGACCTCGTCCACGCCCTCGGCACCGCGCCGGAGCAGAGGTTCCTCCTCGGCGAGCACACCGCCCGGTTCGAGGAAGCCCTGCGCACCTCGCTCGGCGCCGCCGACGTCGTGGCCTGCTCCAGCGGCACCTCGGCGCTGACCCTCGTCCTGCACGCCCTCGGGATCGGTTCCGGCGACGAGGTCGTCGTACCGGCCTACGGCTGCGCACCCCTCGCCAGCACCGTGGCGGGACTGGGCGCGACGCCCGTGTTCGCGGACATCGACCCCTGGACGATGGTCGCCGACCCCGACGAGGTGGAACGCGCGATCACCGGCCGCACCCGGGCCGTCATGCCGGCGCACATGTTCTCGGTGATGGCCGACATGCCCCGCATGCGACAGATCGCCCGGCGGTACGGAGTCCGGCTGGTCGAGGACTCGGCGGTCGCGCAGGGCGGAGTCCTCGACGGCCGTCCCGCCGGCACCTGGGGGGAGGCCGGAGTGTTCTCCTTCGTCCAGGTCAAGACCTTCGGAACGGCCGGCGAGGGCGGTGCCGTCGTCGCCATGGACCCCGAACTCGGCCACGCCGTACGGTCGTTGCGCAACCACGGGCAGAGCGAGCGGTTCGTCCACCCGCGCATCGGCTACAACAGCCGGTTCGACGAGGTCCTCGCGGCCTTCCAGCTGCACCGCCTGCCCGGCCTCCCCGCCCGCCTGGAGCGCCGGGCCCGCATCGCCGCGTACTACACCGAGCGCTTCACCCCGCTGCGCGAGCACGGGGTGCTGCCCCCGCCGCCCGGCCGCGACGGCCGCTGCTTCTACGTCTACTCGCTGCTCGCCGAGGAGCGGGACGAACTGCGGCGGTACCTCGCCGGCCGGGGCGTCCAGAGCCACGTCTACTACCCCCTGCCGCTGCCGCACCAGTCCGCCTTCACCCGGTTCGCGCCCGAGGGCCGCCGCTGGCCGCACGCGGAGAACGCCGCCCGGCGCCAACTGGCCCTGCCCGTCCACCCGCGCCTGACCGACGCCCAGGTGGAACACATCGCGGACACGGTCTGCGCCTACGCCCGGGCGCGCGGCAGCCGCTGACCGAACACACCCGAAGGAGCGGAGCAGATGACGACCCGCACCGAGGCCGGACCGCTCGACACCGGAACGGCACGCCCCGAGAGCAAGCTGCGCAGCTACGCCCGGCTGGGCAAACTCGACGTCTACGACTACTACCCGAGCGTCGCCGTGGCGTTCTCCGCGGTGCTGCTGCCCGTCTCCCGCCTGTCAGCGGCGACCGTCGTGACGCTCGCCCTGTTCCTCCTCGGCGCGGTCTTCGTGATCGTGGCGATGGTCGCCCTCGACGACGTGACCGGCTACCGCGACGGCAGCGACGCCGCCAACTACGGCCCGGACGACCCGCTGCGCAACAAACTCCGCAAGCCGCTCGTGGCGGGGACCCTCACTCTGCGCGAAGCACTCCGTTTCGGCTGGTCCACCGCCGCGGCCGGCGCCGTGCTCTGGGCCGCCGCCGTGGCCGCCGCACCGCACCGGCCGCTGTGGGCCGTGATCCTGATCGCGGTGCTCTTCGTGCTCTCCGTCCAGTACTCGTACGGGCTGAAGATCAGCTACCACGGCTTCCAGGAGATCTTCCTGGCCGGTCTGGGAGCGGCCCTGGTACTGGGCGCGTACGGCCTCGCGGCCGGCCACTTCTCCGGGTTCGTGCTGGTGCAGGGCGTGCTCTTCGGGTTCGGGCCGCTGCTGTTCGGCGTGTACTCCAACACCAACGACATCCCGGGGGACCGGGCCGTGGGACGCCGTACCGTGGCGTGCCTGGTGTCGCCGCGGGGCAACGCCGTCTTCGTCGGGGCGCTGTCCGCCGCGGAGTTCCTCACCGGCGCCGTCGCCTCCGCCCTCGGGATCGCCCCCTGGTGGTTCGTCCTCCTGATGCTGCCGGTCACCGTGCTGCGCGTCCGGCAGTACCGCACGGGCTTCCACCGGGGCGACATCATGCGCGCCCGCCGGCAGGGATTCCCGGCGCACCGGCTCGGCACGGTGCTGCTGATCACCGCCAACCTGGCCGTCGGCGCCGGAGCCGGCGGATGAGCCCCGGTCTCGACGTGGCCGTGGTCGGCGCGGGCATGGCCGGGCTGACCGCCGCGCACGAACTGCGGCGCGCCGGGCTGGAGGTGCGGGTCTTCGAGGCCCGGGACCACGTCGGCGGCCGGATGCGCAGCTTCCGACGGGACGGCTACACCATCGACGAGGGCGCCGAACAGATCTCGGCGCACGGCTACCGCGCGACCTGGGAACTGCTCGCGCGGCTGGGCGTGCCGGACCACGACGTGCCGCGCATCGGCAGGTCCGTCGGAGTGTGGCGCGGCGGACGGGCCCACCCCGGCGTCGCGGACCTCTCCGCGGTGCTCACCGGCGCCGGGCTCCCGCCCCGCGCCCGCGCCGACCTCGTCCGGCTCATGGCCTGGGCGGGCGCGCGCCGCGGCGCGTTCGACGCCGACCACCCGGAACGCACCCCGGCAGGGGCCCTGACCGTCCGGGAGTTCGCCCGGCGGTACCACCGCGACGTGCACGACTACCTGCTCCAGCCCGTCGCGGGCAGCTTCTTCGGCTGGGACACGGCCCGCTCGGCGGTGGCGCCGATGCTGTGTCTGCTGCTGGCGGTGGGACCGGCCGCCGGATGGCGCACGTACCGCGACGGCATGGACCTGCTCGCCCGGCGCCTGGCCGAACAACTCGACGTGCGCACCGGGCGCACCGTGCACGAGGTCGTCACCGAGGCGGACTCCGTGCGGCTGCGCGTCGGGGACGACACGGTCACGGCCCGCTCGGCGGTCCTCTGCGTGCCCGCGCCGGTCGCGGCCCGCCTGCACGCCAACGCCCCCGCCGACGAGCTTCCGTTCCTGCGCGCCTGCACCTTCACCCCCACCCTCAAGGTGAGCTGCCTGCTGGACCGGCCGCTCGCACCCCGGTGCCGCACACCGCTGTACGTGCTGCTGACACCGGACGCGGAGGACGACGTGCTCTCCGCGATCATCGTCGACCACGCCAAGCACCCCGGCCGGGCCCCGGCGGGCAGGGGACTGCTGACCCTCATGGCGGACGCCCGCCGCATCCCCGACCTGATGGCCGCACCGGAGAACCAGACGGCCGACCGGCTCGTGCGCGCGGCCGGCCGGTACGTCCCCGGGCTCGAAGCGGCCGCGAAGCACCGCTTCGTGCACGCCTTCACCCACGGCCTGCCCGAGGCGACCCCCGACGCCCTGCGCCGGCGCGCACGGTTCATGGCACGCCCCGCCCGGCCCGTGGAGTACGCCGGCGACTGGGTGATGCTGCGGCCCGCCAGTGAGGGCGCCGTCCGCGCCGGCGCCCTCGCGGCCTCACGGGTCCTCAGCCGGCTGCGACCGCCCAGGACGACCGGCCCGGCCCACCCGGCCGCCCGCCCCACCGAGGAGACCGTCTCGTGAAACCGCACGACATGGGCGTCCTGTTCGACGAGTGCGCCGAACGGCGCCTGGGCACACAGGTCCACCTGGACCGGCCCTTCACCCTCGGCACGGACACCCGGACCCACTACACGCTCCCCGGGCTCGCCGCCCTCGTACGGGACGCCGCCGGCTGGCTGAGCGCCGCCGGGGCCGGCCCCGGGGACCGGGTGGCGATCGTCAAGGACAACCACTGGGACTACGACCTGCTCGCCTGCGCCGCCGTGCGCGTCGGGGCCGTGCCCGCGCAGTTGTCGGCGCACCTGTCCGGCGAGGTGCTGGGCACGCTGCTGTCCCGCCTCGACCCCGCCCTCCTGGTCACCACGGCCCCGGTGCTGGAACGCGCGCGGCGGGAGGGCACCGACCCGGCCGCCGCCGCACGGGCGACCCTGGTCCTGGACGCCGCCGTGCCCGGGACGCTCCGCCTGGACGACGTGCGCGGACACGCCGCCCCCGGACCCCACCGCCGGCACGACGACGAACCCCTGATCGTGCACCACACCTCGGGCACCACCGGAGTGCCCAAACTGGTGGTGCACTCGACCCGCACCATCGTCCGCGAACTGGCCCGCTTCGAGAGCGTACGGCTGCCGCGGATCGGGGTGCGGCGCGACGACACCCTGGTCAACGCCAGCGCGTTCGCCCACGGACGGACGTTCTGCTGGACCGCGAGCGCCCTGTCCATGGGCCCCGCCGCGATCTCCGTCATCACCACGCAGGACCCGAACCTCGCCGACCCCGTGCTGCGAGCCCATCCGCCGACCGTCCTGGAGGCGCTGCCCGCCTCGTTCGTCCGCTTCCAGCCCCTGACCGAAGGCCTCGACAACCCGTTCCGGCGCGTCCGCGTGGTCATCAGCACCTACGACGCCATGCATCCCCCCACCGTCCGCGCCTACCTCGCCGCGAGCCGGCACCGCAGCCCCCTGTGGGTGGAGGGCTGGGGACAGACCGAGACGGGACCCCTGACCTTCCGCTTCCACACCCGGCGCTCCGCCGACGCGGCGACACGGGGATCGCGCACCCGGAACCTGGGACGCCCGGTGCCCGTCAAGACGCGGCTGCGGGTGGTCGACCCGGACACCCTCCGGCCCCTGCCGCGCGGCCGGACGGGCCTGGTGCTGGCCAGGACCGCCGCCTGCGCTTTGGGGTACCTCGGCGAGCAGGACCGCTGGGCGGCCAAGCGGCACGGCCCCTGGTGGAACACCGGCGACATCGGCCGCCGCAACCGCGACGGCAGCCTCGACCTGCTCGACCGCGAGGTGGACCACACCCCGCGGCTCAGCTGCCTGCGCACCGAGGACCTCCTGCAGACCCGGCTGCCCCGGGCACTGGAGTGCGTCGTCCTCGCCGAGCCCGGCCACGACCCGCTGCCGGTCGTGGTCACCGCCGACGGCGTACTCGACCGGGCCCGCTGGAAGGAAGCGGTACGGGACCTGCCGCCCCTGCGGGAACCGGCCGTCCTCATCTGGGACGAAGTGCCCCGCACCGGCACCGGCAAGGTGCGGCGCGGGGAGCTGTTGCGCCGCCTCACCGGCCGCAGCGCCACCTCCGGCTCCGGCCGCTGGACCTGAACCGGCACGAGGGGACGACGACATGCGCGAGAGCCTGGGCCCGGCCCCGGGATACGCCTTCGACAACGACAGCGTGCACAGCGACGAACTGCACCGCTGCCTCACCGACGCCTACGACACCATGACCTTCGACCGGCTCGCCGGGACCGGCGTCACCACCGGCTGGCGCTGCCTGGACATCGGCTCGGGCAGCGGGACCGTGGCCCGGTGGCTCGCCGACCGCGTCGCCCCCACCGGCGAAGTCGTCGCCACCGACGTCAGCACCCGGCACCTCCCCGACGGGCCGTGCCTGACCGCCCTCCGGCACGACGTGGTGACCGATCCGCTCCCCGAGGCGGCCTTCGACCTCGTCGTCGCCCGCCTCGTCCTGCAGCACCTGCCCGAACGGCTCGCCGTCCTCGGCAAGCTCGTCCGCGCCCTCAAACCCGGGGGCCTGCTGCACATCGAGGAGTTCGACGCCTCCTACGAACCGCCCCTGCTCACCCCCGACGAGGAGTCGGCGCGCCTCTACACGGCCTTCCTCGACGCCAAGTGCGCCGTCCTGAAGGCCGGCGGGGGAGACCCCCACTGGGCCCGCAAGGCACCGGCCGCCATGCGGGACGCCGGGCTCGTCGACATCGACCCGCGGCCCCGCATCGAACTGCGCACCGCCGGGTCGCCGGGCCTGCGGATGCAGCTCAACCACACCTACCACCTGCGGGACGGACTTCTCGCCGCCGGTCTGACCGAGGCGCAACTGGCCGCCGTCCGGGCGCTGATGAGGGACCCGTCGTTCTGCGCCGCGTCCAGCGTCGTCTACTCGGTGCAGGGGCGGCGCCCGTGGCCCGCGGAGCGGGACGGCACCCGATGACGCTCAGCGCCCCACGCGCCGGCGTCCCGGCCACCACGGTGGCCACCCGGGTCGCGGCCCACCTGCTCGACCTGGTGGACGAGCCCGCCACCGCCACCGTCGACCTGTCCGTCGGCTGGCAGGGCCCGCTGCACCTCCCCCTGGCCGACGAGCACGCCGTCCAGGCGGCCTGCGGGATCATGCATGTGCACGGACGCGCGGCCGGCCGTCCCGTCCCGCTCGCCGTCGACTACGCCTCCACGGTGGCGGGCGTCCTCGCGGCCCAGGGCGTCTGCGCGGCCCTCCTCGCACGGGCGGCGGGAGCGGACATCGGGCAGGTGCGGACCTCGGTCGGCCAGGCGGCGCTGCTGGCCCTCGCCCAGTACCTCGCGGCCGCGACCGCCGTCGGCGACGACCCGGAGGACGACGGGTCCGCGCGCCCCACCGGCCCGGGAAAGCGCCCCGCGCCCACCGGCCCCCCGTTCGTCACCGCCGACGGCGTGCGCTTCGAGATCGAGGCCCTCGACGCCGGGCGGTGGCTGGACTTCTGGCAGCGGCTCGGCGCGGACCGGGGGGAGACCGGCCGCGGCTGGCGGTCGTTCCAGCAGCGGTTCGCCACCGCCGTCTGCCCGCTGCCCCCCGGCCTGGCGGCGACCGCGCGGCGCGCCTCCTTCGCGGCCGTCCGGGCGGCGGCGGACCACTCGGGAGCCGCCGTACTGCCCGTACGGGACGACCCCCTGCCGCCGGCGGCGACCCGGCCGTGGACGCTCACGCCCGTGCCCGGACCGGACGGCGTCCCGGACGGCCGGACCCCTACCGGCCACGCCCCCCGCACGGCCGCGGCGCCCCTGGCCGGCCTGCGGGTCGTCGAGTCGGCGCGGCGCGTCCAGGGGCCCATGGCCGGGCACGTCCTGCGGCTCCTCGGCGCCGACGTGGTACGGATCGAACCGCCGGGTGGCGACCCGATGCGCGGCGTCCCGCCCGTCGCGGGCACCTGCTCGGCCCGCTTCAGCGCCCTCAACGCCGGAAAGGCCGTCAGGGAGATCGACTTCACCTCGCCGGCGGGCCGGAGGGCGGTCCGCGACCTCGTGTCCGGGGCCGACGTCTTCCTGCACAACTGGGCGCCGGGCAAGGCGGCCCGGCTCGGACTGGACGCCGGGGACCTGTGCGCGGCCCGGCCCGGGCTGGTGTACGCGTGGGCGTCCGGCTGGGGAGGCGCCCTGGGGCCGGAACCGCCGGTGGGGACCGACTACCTGGTCCAGGCGCACAGCGGTCTCGCCGCCGCCCTGCGGCCCGCGCACGAACCGCCGGCGCCTTCGCTGATGACCCTCACCGACGTGCTCGGCGGGCTGGTCTGCGCGCAAGGGGTCCTGGCCGCGCTGCTGGCCCGGCTCCGCACCGGGCGGGGCAGCCGGGTGGACTCCTCCCTGTACTCCGCCGCCTGCCTCGTCCCCCGCGCGCGCCGGCGGCCCGGGGCGACGGGCCGTCCCCTGCGCACCCGCGACGGCTACCTCTGGCCGGGCCCGTGGGACCGCGCGCGGCCGCACCGCCTCGCCCCGGCCTTCGGCCTCCCCGCCGGCGCCGACGCGGAGGCGATCGCCCGCCGGGCCCGGACCCTGCCCACCGCGGCCTGGCTGCCCGGGCTGGCCGCGGCCGGCGTGCCCGCCACGCCGGTGTGCACCGGCCTCGCCGGCCTGGCCCGCGACCCGCGCTTCGCCCCGTCCCTGACCGTGGGGGAGTACGCCGCCCCTCTCGCACCCTGGGAGTTCTCATGAGGGCCCGATGGACGTCGAACGCCGGTGTCGAGATCCGCGACCTGGTGCCCGCCCCGCTGCGCCGCGCCTGGGTGGCGCGGGGCCACTGCCCCGACCGGGACCTCTACACGCTCTTCGCCGCACACGTACGGCGTCACCCCGGCCGCACGGCGGTCGTCGACCCGGCCGGCGCGGTGGACTACGCCGGGCTCGACGCCCGGGTGCGGCACATCGCCGCCCGGCTCGCCGAACACGGCCTCGGGGAGCGGGACATCATCGCCGTGCGGGCGCGCAACGGGCGCGACGCGGTGGCCGCGGAACTCGCGATCGCGGCCGTCGGCGCGGTCGCGCTGCCCTATCCGCCCGGACACGGCAGCCTGGGCCCGGTCAGCCTGCTCGCCCGCTCCCGTGCCCGCGCGATCATCGTGGACGACCACTCCGGCGCGCTGCCGCGCGCCCGTCTGCCCTGTCTGGAAGCGGTGTTCACCCTCGGACCCGGCCAGGGTGCGGCACAGTCCCTGGCGGCGCCCGCGCGGCGGCCCTTCTTCCCCCGGCCCGTCGACCCTGAGGCGCCCGCCCGGATCCTGGTCTCCTCCGGCACCGAGGCCGAACCCAAGATGGTCGCCTATTCGCACAACGCGATGGCCGGCGGGCGGGCCGCCTACGTCCGCGCCCTGCACGACGGCCACGGCCCCCTGCGCAACCTCGTCCTCGTCCCGCTGGCCTCCTCCTTCGGATCCTGCGGTACGTCCGTGACGCTGGCCGCCCTCGGCGGCACGCTGCTGGTCCAGGAGACCTTCGACCCCGCGACGGCCCTGCGCATGATCGTCGAACACCGGCCCACGCACGTCTTCGGCGTGCCCACGATGCTGCACCGCATCGCCGAGCAACGGCGCCTGCCCCGGGAGGACTTCACCGGCTTGCGGGCCCTCGTGTCCAGCGGCGCGGCGCTGCCGGAGGCCACCGCCGACGCGTGCCGCGAGCGCTTCGGCCGCCCCGTCGTCACCGTGTACGGATCGTCCGACGGCGTCAACTGCCACACCGCCGTCACCGGACTTCGCCCCGAGACGGGCACCGGGCTTCCCGACCCCGCCGTGGCACGCATCCGCATCGTCGGCCATTCCGGCGCCCCGTTGCCGGCCGGACAGCCCGGCGAGATCTGGGCCAGAGGCCCGATGACGCCCCTGTGCTACGTGGCGGGCCCCGAGCTGGACGCCCGCTACCGCACCCCGGACGGCTGGGTCCGCACCGGAGACCGCGGGCTCCTGGACGCGCGCGGGCGGCTCCACGTGCTGGGCCGCATCAAGCAGATCGTCGTACGCGGCGGCTACAACATCAGCCCGGCCGAGGTGGAGCGCGAACTCGGCGCGCACGCGGCCGTGGCCGAGGTCGCCTGCGTCGGCGTGCCCGACCCGGAACTGGGGGAGCGCCTGTGCGCGTGCGTCCGCCCCCGGCCGGGCTTCCCGCCGCCGGACCTGCGCGAACTCACGGCGTTCCTGGAGGACCGGCGCGGCCTCGAACGCCGGAAGCTGCCCGAACTGCTGTTGCCCGTCGAGCAGATGCCGCTCGGCCCCACGGGAAAGATCTGCCGCAGGACCCTGGCGCAGCGGGCCGCCCGCGAGATCTGCGTGCCGCGCTGACCACCCGCGGCGCGCCACCGTTCCTCCGCAACCGACCTCGCATCCAGGAGCGACATGACCAGCGTTGCTGTCATCGGACTCGGCTACACCGGTCTCCCGCTGGCCCGCGAGGCGTGCCGTGCCGGGATGAGGGTCACGGGGATCGACGAGAACCCGGCCGTCACCGCCGCCCTGAACGCGGGCCGCTCCCACGTGCCCGACGTCACCGCCCCCGACCTGGCCGCCATGCTGCGCGCCGGCTTCCGGGCGACCACCGACGAGAGCCCCCTGGCGGAGGCCTCGGTGGCCGTGATCTGCGTGCCCACGCCCCTGGACGCCACCGGCGGGCCCGACCTGACCCACGTGCGGCGCGCGGCTTCCGGCGTCGGGGACCGTCTCAAGCCCGGCACCCTCGTGGTGCTGGAGTCCACCTCCTTCCCCGGTACCACGGACGACGTCGTCCGCTCGATCGTGGAGCGGGCGTCCGGGCTCAGGGCCGGCACGGACTTCGCCCTCGCCTTCGCACCGGAGCGCATCGACCCGGGCAACGACACCTACGGCGTGCGCAACACCCCGCGGGTCGTGGGCGGATGCACCCCGGGCTGCACGGCGGCCGCGGCCGGTTTCTTCCGCCGTCTGTGCGACCGGGTCGTGGAGGCGAGCTCCGCACGCGAGGCCGAACTGGCGAAGCTCCTGGAGAACACCTACCGCAGTGTGAACATCGCCCTGGTCAACGAACTCGCCGTCGCCGCCCGGGCCTGGGGGATCGACGTCTGGGACGCCCTCGCGTGCGCGCGCACGAAACCCTTCGGCTTCCAGGAGTTCCGGCCCGGACCGGGGGTCGGCGGGCACTGCATCCCCGTCGACCCGGTCTACCTCACCCACTGGGCGCGCGCCGCGGGGACCCCGCTGCGGCTCGCCGAACTCGCGCACGAGATCAACGCCGCGATGCCGGCCCACGTCGTACGGCGGGCCGGCCACCTGCTGCGGGACCGCGGCACGGACCTGAGCGGCGCCCGGGTGCTGCTGCTGGGCGTGACCTACAAGCCCAACAGCGCCGACCTGCGGGCCACCCCGGCCGCACCGGTCGCCCGGCTGCTGCGCCGGCGCGGTGCCCGGCTCGCCTATCACGACCCGTTCGCCGAGGCCTGGGCCCCGGACGGCGAACCGGTCGACCGGGCCCCCGACGCCCTGAGCGCCGCCGCGGACGCGGCCCTCACGATCCTGCTCCAGGACCACGACACGCTCCCGCTGGACCGGCTCGCCCGGCACGCGCGCCTGCTCCTCGACACCCGGGGCAGGCTGCGGGGCAGCGGCGCCCATCAACTCTGAGCATGGGCCCGCCGCCCCGCTCTCCGGCTCAGCCGGACGCGGTCCGCCCCGTCACCGCTGCAGGGTCAGCAGCCCCGGACGGTAGGGCAGCAGGCCGTAGTCGCCCCCGGAGTTGGGGCTGCGGCCCTGGTAGAGCAGCTGCAGATTGCACGGGTCGACGGTCATGGTCTGATCGGCGCTGGTGCGGAGCAGCTCGCCGTGGCTGATGTCGTCGGTCCAGGTGGCCCCGCTGTTGGCCTTGCCGGCGAAGGGGTTGCTCTCCGTGGCGGCCTGCGGGGTCCATGAGCCGTTCAGGCTGGTGGCGGTGAAGGAGCGGAAGAAGCGCTGCTCGTTCGCGCCCCGGGCCTCGACGATCATCAGGTACTGGTTGCGGTCCTTGATCTTGTAGACCTGCGGTGCCTCGAACAGGTTCTTCACCGTGTCGCTCATGACGGTCGTGTACGAGGAACCGAAGTTGCCCGGGAAGTTCCCGATCGGCATGCTCGCCCGGTAGATCTTGCCGTTGTCACCGGCGAAGAACAGGTACATGTTCGTTCCGTCGGCGATCAGCGTCTGGTCGATGGGGCCGGTTCCGGAGTCGGAGATGTTGCCGGTGAAGAGCGGCTGCTCCGCGGACCAGCCGTTGGGGTTGGTGGGATCGCTCGATGTCCGGTACGTGAACTTGGCACTGCCCCACTGGTAGGCGAGCACCCAGATGTTCTTCGGCTGGAAGTAGAAGAGCGTGGGGGCGACGGCGTTGAACGGTGTCGCGTTCTGGCCGGCGCTGGCCATCTCCGGCCAGTTGGTGAACGGGGTGAAGGCCATCGAACCCCACGCCCTGCCAGTCCCCGCGGCCCCGTGGGTCGTCGCGTAGACGACCTGCTTGCCGTTGTGCGGAGCGACGGTGAAGTCCTTGAGCGAGGCCCACCCTGCCTTGGGCTGCGCGAGCGCGCCGGTCGACGACCAGCGGTACGTCGAGGGCAGTTCACACGTGCCGGGGGTGCCGGAGCCGGCCTTGACGAGCTGCCACTGCTGGTTGGTGCCGCCCCAGTCGTCGTACTGGACGACGTTCGCGCCGTCGGCGGTGGAAGCTCCCTGCACCTCGAGGGCCTTGTTGCTGTGGCGTGCGATCAGCCGCACGTAGCCGTCCGGACTGTCGGCGAGCCGCCACTGCTGGTTGGTGGCGTTCAGGTCGGTCCACTGGACGATGGAGCCGCCGTTCGCCGTGGACCAGTTGTGGACGTCCAGCACCTTGCCCGAGTGGCGGGACTTGATGCGGTAGTAGCCGTCCCCGGAGGCGACGAACTGCCACTGCTGCTGGGCCTGGTCGTTCCTGGACCACTGGGTGATGCGGGCGCCGTCGCCGGTCGCCATGTTGTAGACGTCCAGGGCCTTGCCGCTGTTGCGGTTGACCAGCACGTACGAGGCGTTGGGGTCGACGGTCGCCGCCTCGGCGGGCTGGGCGCCGAGGAAGGTGGCCACCAGCAACAAGGGTGCTAGGGCGGCGAGCAGCCGTCCCGGACGGATCATGGACGGTGGGCGGAACCACATCAGAGGGCCTCCTAGGGGCCGGGGGAGAGCGCGACTCGAAACATTTCGAGGAATTCCCCGACGGTTCGACGCCACAAGCTAGGAATGCGCTTGCTATCGGTCAAGGCCTGCCGCAGAACTGGCTACAAACAGTGCCTTCCCTGCTCGTCAGCCACGCCGCCGACGGAGAGGGTGCTTCGAATGTTTCGCTCGATGAATCGAAACTTCTTCTGCGAGAAGTATTGACGACCCGTCATGAACAGCTCAATCATCCGTGTCTGAGAAACCGGGTGTTGTTCGAGATATCGACAGATCCAGATGAGGCACCGGTTCCCCGCGCTTCAGCCCTTCTCCTCCCCGACTTCCACCCTGGAGGCACCGTCATGGGCTCGTACGCCCTTGCCAGACCGTTCGTCCGGCGGAAGATCCGCGGCCTGCTGCTGATGCTGGTCGCCGCCGTCCTCGGCACGGTGGCCGCACTGGCCGCGCCGCCTCCCGCGCACGCCGCCGAGAGCACGCTCGGCGCCGCGGCCGCCCAGAGCGGCCGCTACTTCGGCACCGCCATCGCCTCGGGCCGGCTGGGCGACTCGGCGTACACGTCGATCGCGAACCGTGAGTTCAACTCGGTGACGGCCGAGAACGAGATGAAGATCGACGCCACCGAACCCCAGCGGGGCCAGTTCAACTTCGCCGCCGCCGACCGCGTCTTCAACTGGGCGGTGCAGAACGGCAAGCAGGTGCGCGGCCACACCCTGGCCTGGCACTCCCAGCAGCCGGGCTGGATGCAGAGCCTCAGCGGCAGCGCACTGCGCCAGGCGATGATCGACCACATCAACGGCGTCATGGCCCACTACAAGGGCAAGATCGCCCAGTGGGACGTGGTGAACGAGGCGTTCGCCGACGGCAGTTCGGGCGCCCGGCGCGACTCCAACCTCCAGCGCACCGGCAACGACTGGATCGAGGTCGCCTTCCGCACCGCGCGTGCCGCCGACCCGGCGGCCAAGCTCTGCTACAACGACTACAACGTCGAGAACTGGACCTGGGCCAAGACCCAGGCCATGTACAACATGGTCCGCGACTTCAAGCAGCGCGGCGTGCCGATCGACTGCGTCGGTTTCCAGGCGCACTTCAACAGCGGCAGCCCCTACAACAGCAACTTCCGCACCACCCTGCGGAACTTCGCCGCCCTCGGCGTCGACGTGGCCGTCACCGAGCTCGACATCCAGGGCGCCCCGGCCTCGACCTACGCCGCCGTGACCAACGACTGCCTGGCCGTCCCGCGCTGCCTCGGCATCACCGTCTGGGGCGTGCGTGACATGGACTCCTGGCGGTCGGGGGACACGCCGCTGCTGTTCAACAACGACGGCAGCAAGAAGCCCGCCTACACCGCCGTCCTCAACGCCCTCAACGGCGGCACCACCACGCCTCCCACCGACGGCGGCACCATCAAGGGCGTCGGCTCGGGCCGCTGCCTCGACGTGCCCAACTCCGCCACCGCCGACGGCACCCAGCTCCAGCTGTGGGACTGCCACGGCGGCACCAACCAGCAGTGGGCCCTCACCACCGCCGGCGAACTCAGGGTCTACGGCAACAAGTGCCTGGACGCCGCCGGCACCGGCAACGGCAGCAGGGTGCAGATCTACAGCTGCTGGGGCGGCGACAACCAGAAGTGGCGCCTGAACTCCGACGGAACCATCGTCGGCGTCCAGTCCGGCCTCTGCCTCGACGCCGTCGGCAGCGGCACCGCCAACGGCACGCAGATCCAGCTCTACACCTGCTCGAACGGCAGCAACCAGCGCTGGACCCGCGCCTGACACGGCCGGTCCACCCACGGAAGGAGCATCGATGTCCTGGTGGTCCCGGATCGCCGCCGTGGTGGCGGCGACCCTCGCGATCGGTACGCTCACCGCGGTGAACCCGGCGCCCGCCGAGGCGGCGACGGTGGACACCAGCGCCTGGTACGCCCTGGTCAATCGCAACAGCGGCAAGGCGCTGGAGGTCTCCGGCGGCTCCACCGCCGACGGCGCGCGGCTCGGCCAGTGGACGCGCGGCGACGGGGCCCACCAGCAGTGGCAGTTCGTGGACTCCGGCGGCGGCTACTACCGCCTCAAGGCCCGGCACTCGGGCAAGGTGCTCGACGTGTCCGGCGCCTCCACCGCGGACGGCGCCGTGATCCAGCAGTGGGCCGACCACAACGGTGCCAACCAGCAGTTCCGGCTGGCCGACTCCGACGCGGGCCACGTCCGGCTGATCAACCGCACCAGCGGCAAGGCGGTGGAGGTGCAGGGCGCCTCCACCGCCGACGGCGGCAACGTCGTGCAGTACACCGACTGGGGCGGCGCCAACCAGCAGTGGCAGATGGTCAAGCTGTCGGCCGGGGGCGCGAGCGGCTGCGGCAGCGCCCCGGCCCTGACGAGCGGCACGCACACCATCCAGAGCGGCGGCAAGAGCCGCAGCTTCATCCTCAGGGTCCCGGCCAACTACGACAGCAACCGTCCCTACCGGCTGATCTTCGCCTTCCACTGGCGGGGCGGCACCGCGGGCGACGTCGCCTCCGGCGGCACCAGCGGCAGCGCCTGGTCCTACTACGGCCAGCAGGAACAGTCGGGCAACAGCGCCATCCTCGTCGCCCCCCAGGGCCTCGGCAACGGCTGGGCCAACACGGGCGGTGAGGACGTCACGTTCGTCGACGACATGATCCGGCGCATCGAGAGCGGACTGTGCGTCAACCCGGCCCAGCGGTTCGCCACGGGCTTCAGCTGGGGCGGCGGCATGAGCTACGCCCTCGCCTGCAGCCGGGCGCACGTCTTCCGGGCCGTCGCGGTCATCGCCGGCGCCCAGATCAGCGGATGCAGCGGTGGCACCCAGCCCATCGCCTACTTCGGGATCCACGGCATCAGCGACTCCGTCCTCGGCATCGCGCAAGGACGGTCCCTGCGCGACAAGTTCGTCGCGAACAACGGCTGCACCCCGCAGAACCCGCGTGAGCCCGCGGCGGGCAGCCGCACGCACATCACCACCGCCTACGCCGGCTGCCGTGCCGGATACCCGGTCCAGTGGGCCGCGTTCGACGGCGGCCACATCCCCGGCCCGGTCGACGGCTCCTCCGGCGAGAGCGGCGTGACGACCTGGACCAAGGCAGAGATCTGGAGGTTCTTCGCACAGTTCCAGTGACATCCTCCCCGCACCACGGAGGGGAGCCGGGATCACCCCCGGCCCCCCTCCGTGGACGGCTGTCCGGACCCCTAGAAGAAGCCCAGCTTCTTCGCCGAGTACGACACCAGCAGGTTCTTCGTCTGCTGGTGGTACACGGCTCAGATGCAGTTGACCAGCGAAAACAACTTCGATCGCCACAAGCTGCGGACGGTTGGTCCGGGTATGGCCCGGATCTTGGTTCGAAGATATCTGGTGATGAGCGCTGCTCGCATGTTGCGCTTGTACGACGATGACCGCCTCGGCGCTGCTTCGAGCGGCGACGACGGGCCGCAGAAGACTGTCCTGACCGGGCTGCACCAAGGCTGGATCCGGCGCTGGCGGAGGCCGGCGGCGGTTTCTTCGGCCCGGCCCTACAACCGTGGCTGTCCTCGCAGGACCGCGACGACACCGCGTTGAGAATTCGTCCCGTGGGGGCTAGGTTGGCCGCGGCGTCGCGGCGGCGGGTTGATCAGTGCCTACCAGTGCCTAACGATCCTGTGACGCCCCCGGGTCATGGTCGCAGAACCACGGCTTGAAGGGGCGGCGCCGGCGCACTATGGCTGTGAGTGCGCTTCCGCTGCTTTTCGCCATTCGTCGGCAGAACTCCGCTTGGCGTGACCGGGGCTGTTTCCACAGGTGAGAGACGGACGGTCACGCGCCGCGTGAGGGCTGGCGGAAAGGGCCATGGTGAACCGCTTGGGAGCTGAGAAGGACATTCGTCCAGCTGAGCTGCCTCAGGCTCGCTGCCCCGCGAATTGTCCTGACGGTGTGGGCCCTCCTGGCCTGATGGCGACTCGACCGGGGTGCAGCGCCGTGATGACCCATCAGCCGCTGTCAGTGCCCACTGCTACACCCTTTTGTTGGGATGAGCCGCGCTCCGCGGCCCACCGACGAAAGGGGGAAACATGTCGAAGGTGCCGGACGGGTTCCACCGGGTACGCGGTCACATCCGTCGCAATCCGAAGCCCAGGAGCGCCAAGCGCATGAGCGGCTGGATGATTGCCGGCTTACTGGCCGGCGTGTGGCTGTGGGGGCAGGTGTTCGGGTTCAGTGAGTCCGCCGCCACGACACCGCCGACGGATCCGAAGCCGGCGACCAGCGCGACGGCGGGCCGCTGATGGGACGGATACATCTGCGGCGCCCTCGCGGCGCCGCGGAACTGGTCGCAGCGGCTGTAGTCGCCCTGGCTGTGCTCGTCCTGGTGGCGCGGACGGCGGCCTCGGCGGGTAGCACCCTGAAGGCGGCCTGGCCCGGCCTATTGGCTCTCGCCCTGCTCACGGGAGCCTGCGCGGCGTGGCGAATCAGGCAGACCAGCACGATGCGGCGTCGGGAGAAGGAGCGGCTGGCCACTCTGCGGATCACGCTCGCGGAGTTCGACTCCATGGACGACCGTCGCTTCGAGTACGCCCTACGGGATCTGCTGGTCCGCGACGGCTGGCCGGCCCGCAGAGTGGGTGGTGGCGGTGACCAGGCCGCCGACGTCATCGGTGACCATCCGCAGCGCGGCCGCATCGTGGTGCAGGCCAAGCACACCCGCGTCGGCGGGGAAGTGGGCTCAGCTGTGATGTACGCGGTGAAGGGGACGGCTGGGCCGGTCCACGCAGCCGATCACGCTGTCGTTGTCACCAACGGAGCCTTGACCCGCGACGCCATGGCGTGGGGCGACCGGTACCGCGTCCACTGGATCGATCGGACGAAGCTACGGCGCTGGGCCGAGGGCGGTGCCGCTCTGCACGAGCTCCTCGGATTACCCGCGCGCTCCCGCCCGAGCCGATTTAGGCGAGCGGCATGACTGGCAAAGAGCGTGACTGCTGCCTAAGAACCGCTAACGAAATGAGTGACGGGGAACGCTAGGCTCAGTGGCATGAGTCAGAGCGGTTCGCAGGCGGCAGCATTCTTCCGAGATGCCCGTCAACGCGGAGTGGTCTGGTTTGTTCGGGATGACGAGGGAAGCCCGGCCCCCCTCTCTGCGGATGGCACGCGAAGTCTTCCCTACTGGTCGACCTCAGCCCGGGCCCAGCGGGCAGCGACGATCTGGGGGCATGGGCTACGTGTTGAATCCATGTCCCTGGATGCCTGGCGCGATCGCGATCTGCCTGAAGCCGCCCGAGAGGGATACATGATCGGCATCAACTGGAGCGGACCGCGCCTCGTCGGATGGAGCTTCACCCCGATGGAAGTTCTCAACCGACTGGCCGCTGGTGACTAGCCCACGGCGCCGTTCAACACGGAGCGCAGTCGCCGCCAGCAGATGAGTGCGCATCCGGGGCCAGTCCCACTATGCGGCAGGGCTGCTGCCGATGATCCACCGGCCCGGCGTAGCGTCGTGGCTTGCACGACCGCGGGAATCAGCCTGATGACCATCGAAGACGACCTCGCTCTGCTTGGCCGACGGCCGGCGGTCAGTCATCGGAACCTCAACTTCGCTGCAACAAGAACAACTCACGTGGTAAGTCTTTGATGTCGTTCTCTTTCTCTGTTTGTCTCAGTCGCTGAAGCGACCGAAGCATCCGGCCCTGACTGACCCGCTGACGTGAGGAGCCCGCACCGTGCCACCCACCCTCTACCGAGACACGGGTTACACCCTTCGGCACCTGATAGAGGACATCGAGGGTGGAAGGATCGGGCTTCCCGACATCCAGCGGCCGTTCGTCTGGTCCGCGACGAAGACCCGCGATCTCTTCGACTCGATGTACCGCGGCTACCCGATCGGCACCCTGATGTTCTGGGAGACCGGAGCCGAGGTGGGGACCCGGCAGATCGGGACGGGAACGGGTGACCGGGCGCCCCAACGGCTGGTCGTGGACGGGCAGCAGCGGCTCACCGCATTGTTCGCCGTACTGACCGGGCGCAAGGTCGTCAACAAGTCCTTCGATGAGGTCACGCTGCGGATCGCCTTCCACCCGCAGGATCAGACGTTCGAGGTCACGGACGCGGCAATCGAGCGGGACACCGCCTACATCCCGGACATCACCAAGCTTTGGGCCCCGGGCGGCCACCGTGGCACCGTCCGGGAGTTTTTCCACCGGCTCGAACAGGCCGCAGGCGAGCCCCTGCCAACCGCGACGAGGGACGAGCTGGAGGAGCGGATTGACCGGGTCCGGGGCCTGCACGACTTTCGTTTCCAGGTGGTGGAGTTGGACGCCGCGGCCGACGAGGAACAGGTCGCGGAGATCTTCGTCCGCATCAACTTCCAGGGAGTGAAGCTCAACCAGTCCGACTTCATCCTCACCTTGATGTCGGTGCACTGGGAGAAGGGCCGACGTCAACTGGAGGACTTCTGCAGGGCCGCGGTGGTCGCGGGACTTCCCGGACCGAACCCGCGTAATCCGTTCCTGGACCCTAGCCCGGACCAACTCCTGCGCGTCGCTGTCGCCGTGGCCTTCCGGCGTGCCCGGCTGCAGCACGTCTACAACGTGTTGCGAGGCAAGGACTTCGAGACCGGGAAGGTCTCTGCCGAACGGCGCCAGGAACAGTTCGAACGGCTGGCGCAGGCGCAGATGCAGGTCCTCGATCTGACCAGCTGGCACGAGTTCTTCCAATGCGTCACCGCGGCCGGCTTTCGTAGCCGCAAGATGATCACCTCTGACACCGCCCTGCTGTACAGCTACGCGCTGTGGCTGATCGGATTGCACGACTTCGGACTGTCGGCCGAAGAACTCCGTCCGGTCATCGCGCGCTGGTTCTTCATGGTGCACACCACCGGCCGTTACTCCAACTCGCCCGAGTCACAAATGGAGTTTGACCTAGGCCGGGTCGGCGGCCTGCCGCAGGGTGACGGTCAGGCGTTCGCCGCAGAAATCGCCCGGATCATCTCCGCGCACTTCACCGGTGACTACTGGGGCATCTCCCTGCCGAACAGGCTCGACAGTTCATCGTCGTACTCCCCAGTGGTGTTCGCCTACCAGGCTGCGTTGAACATCTTGGACGCCGAGTTGCTCTGCGGCGACCAGCACATCCGCGACCTGATGGATCCGGCGGCCAAGCCCGCCCGGAAGGTTCCTCGGGACCGTCTGTTCAACTCCGAGACCCTCGAGAGTCTTGGTATTACCGACAAACGCCAGGTGAACGCCATCGCCAACATGGCATATGTGACGTGGCCGGCAAGCGAGAAGGGCAACACCGACGAACCTCGCGTCTACTGGCCGAGGATCATCGAGGCGATGGACCCGGAGGTGGTCAGGCGGCAGGCCCGATGGCACGCGTTGCCGGTCGGCTGGGAGCAGCTCGAATACGCGGCCTTCCTGGGAAGACGCCGTCAGCTGATCGCCCAAGTGGTACGGGAGGCGTTTGAGACGCTGAGTGAGGACCGACCCGCGTATGTGCCTACCGCAGCGGCTGATCTGATCGCCGCCGGTGAGTCCCAGAGCACCGAGTTCAAGGCGAGTGCCCGCTGGAACGTGCACACCCGGGAGTACGACAAGTCACTGCAGAACAATCTCGTCAAGACGGTCTGCGGCTTCCTCAACGGGGAGGGCGGCAACCTGTTCGTCGGCGTCCGTGACGACGGGACGGTACTGGGGATCGAGGACGACCTGTCCACCCTGCCGAAGCAGGCTGACCCGGATGGGTACGAACTGTTCGTACGCCAGGTCCTCGATGACAACCTGTCGGCCCCGACCGCGAGCACCGTGCGGATCAGCTTTCCCGAGGTGGCCAAGCGTATTGTCTGCCAGGTCAGCGTGGCCGCAGCCGGCAAGGCCGTGTTCGCCAGGCCAGCCAAGGGCGGTAACGCGGCCACCGACTTCTGGGTTCGGGTCGGTAACGCCACCAAGCAGCTGCATGGTGAGGATCTCCTGCGGTACCGGGAGGAGCACTGGGGGTGATCGTCCGCGACGATGACCGACCTTGAAACAATCCGCGAGCATGCTGCCGTGTGACCAGGTCCGGCGCCCCCGCCCCCGTCCGTACCTCTTCGCATGCTTCGCATCCGCCGAGGGCGACGCAAGGTAGCACCTCAGCCGGTCCGTGGCTGGTCCGGAACCGGCGGCGATTCGCGGTGAACGAGTTAGAAGGTTGCATGAACGGTCATGGATGGTGGCTGCAGTTCGAAGGGTGCCTGAAAGGGTAAAGCCCTCCCAGGCACCCAACTTGCGTCTCTAGAAGAACCCAAGTTTCTTCGGACTGTATGAAACAAGAATGTTCTTCGTCTGCTGGTAGTGGTCCAGCATCATCTTGTGCGTCTCGCGGCCGATGCCCGACTTCTTGTAGCCGCCGAAGGCCGCGTGGGCCGGGTAGGCGTGGTAGCAGTTGGTCCACACACGGCCCGCCTTGATCTCCCGGCCCAGCCGGTAGGCCGTGTTGCCGTCGCGGGTCCAGACGCCCGCGCCCAGGCCGTACAGCGTGTCGTTGGCGATCTTCAGGGCCTCGTCGACCGAGTCGTAGGTGGTGACCGAGACGACCGGGCCGAAGATCTCCTCCTGGAAGATCCGCATGTCGTTGGTGCCGCGGAAGATGGTCGGCTCGATGTAGTAGCCGCCCTCAAGACCGGGAACCGTCCGGGAACTGCCGCCCGTGACGACCTCGGCGCCCTCCTTCCTGCCGATGTCGAGGTAGGAGAGGATCTTCTCGTACTGGTCGTTGCTCGCCTGCGCGCCGATCATCGTGGCCGGGTCCAGCGGGTCGCCGGCGACGATGGCCTTCGTGCGTTCGACGCAGCGGGCCATGAACGCGTCGTAGATCGACGACGGGACCAGGGCCCGGGACGGGCAGGTGCACACCTCGCCCTGGTTCAGCGCGAACATCACGAAGCCCTCGACGGCCTTGTCCAGGAAGTCGTCGTCGGCGGCCATCACGTCGGGCAGGAAGATGTTCGGGCTCTTGCCGCCCAGTTCCAGCGTGACGGGGATGATGTTCTCGCTCGCGTACTGCATGATCAGGCGGCCGGTCGTGGTCTCGCCGGTGAACGCCACCTTCGCCACGCGCGGGCTGGACGCCAGCGGCTTGCCCGCCTCCACGCCGAAGCCGTTGACCACGTTCAGCACGCCGGGCGGGAGCAGGTCGGCGATCAGGCCGACGACGTAGAGCAGGCTGGCCGGGGTCTGCTCGGCCGGCTTGATGACCACGCAGTTGCCGGCGGCCAGCGCGGGGGCCAGCTTCCAGGCGGCCATCAGGATGGGGAAGTTCCACGGGATGATCTGGCCGACCACGCCCAGCGGCTCGTGGAAGTGGTAGGCGACGGTGTCGGCGTCGATCTCCGCGATGCTGCCCTCCTGCGCCCGGACCACGCCGGCGAAGTACCGGAAGTGGTCCACGGCCAGCGGGATGTCCGCCGCCAGGGTCTCGCGCACCGGCTTGCCGTTCTCCCAGGTCTCGGCGACCGCGATCTTCTCCAGGTGCTGCTCGATGCGGTCCGCGATGCGGTTCAGGACGTTGGCGCGCTCGGTGGTCGACGTCCGGCCCCATCGGTCGGCCGCCCGGTGGGCCGCGTCCAGGGCGAGGTCGACGTCGGCCGCGGAGGAGCGGGCCACCTCGCAGAAGACCTTGCCGGTGACGGGGGTCGGGTTCTCGAAGTAGCGGCCCTCGACGGGGGCCACCCAGTCGCCGTCGATGAAGTTGTCGTAGCGCCGGGCGAAGCTGACGATGCTTCCGTCCGTTCCTGGCTGCGCGTACACCATGGCGGCTCTCCTCCGGGGGCAGGGCGGGTGACGGCCACGCCGTCGTGACGCCCTCACTGTGCTCGCGGCGGGTTGGCGCAAGGTTGGCGCCGCGTCCGGCCGTCGCTCGCCCCCCGCCGTCAGTCGCGCAGCGCCGCCGACAGCCGTCCCGCGGCGATCGCCCGGCGGGTGTCCCGCGGTTCCAGCAGCCGCAGCGCGTGCTCGTGGATCTCCGCGTCGTACGGCGCCCGTTCGCCGAAGCGCAGGGCGTGCTCCGGGCGCGTGCTCCCCAGCACGGCCTCCCGCACGGCCACCTCGAGGCGGGTGCGCCACTCCTCGACGCCGGGCGCCTGCGAGCGTGGCAGCAGCGGGCCGCCGTACAGACGCAGGGCGGTGTCCGTGTCGCCCTGCTCCAGCGCGTGCAGCACGTCGGCCGCGTCGCAGGACACCGGGGCGGTGAGGGCGTAGCGGCGGGGCGAGACGCCCCCGCCGAGCGCGCGGCGCAGGTGGGAGACCTCCGCCTTGAAGGTGGACGCGGTGACCGGCCGGTCCCCGTACAGGGCGGCGTGCAGCCGCTCCGGAGAGAAGCCGTCCGGTTCGAGCGCGAGCAGGGTGAGGATCTCCACCTGGCGCGGCCGCAGGGCCAGACGACGGCCCTCACGCACGACACGCGCGGCGCCCAGGCAGGTCAGCCGCACCTGGCCCGGACGGGACGCCGCCTCGGTGCCGAGGCGGGCCTCGATCGTGGACACCAGCGTCCGCACGGTCGACATGGCCAGCGGGTGCGACCGGTCCCAGGTGGTGGACAGGTCCAGGACGCCGAGGACCCGGCCGTCCGGGCTGTGCACGGGAGCGCAGTAGCAGACCCAGCCGTGCAGGGCCGACACCAGGTGCTCGGCCGCGAAGACCGAGCTCGGCCGGCCGGTGCGCAGGGCGAGGGACAGGGCGTTGGTGCCCATGGCCTGCTCGTCCCAGCGGCCGCCCGGGGCGAAGTTGACGCGCTCGGCCCGGCGGCGCATGGTCGCCCCGCCGCAGGTCCACAGGATGGTGCCGGACTCGTCCGTGACAGCCGTGACGAACCCGGCGTCCTCGGCGATGCTGCGCAGCTCGCCGGCGAGCGCGGACACCGGCCGGTACAGCGGTGAGGACGTCCAGCGCTGGTGGACCGGGACGCCGTCGGTGACCGGGGCGCTGTCCCGGCCGGGGTCCACACTGCCGAGCGAACGCGCCCAGGACTCGGTCACCTCGTGGCGCAGCGCGGTGGTGCCGCCCGGCCGCGTCCCCGGGACGCTCAGCCGCGGCACCCACCGGGACCACTCGTGCTCCAGCACGGCCCTGCGCCGGCGGAGGTCAGGGCGCTGTGACATGGCCTCTCCCTGCCGTCGAACCGGTTCTCGGCGTGGGGTCAGTGTGACCGGACACTCCCGGCCCGGTCGAGAACCCGGACGCGGCGGAATGTGCCTCTTCGTACGACTGATGGCTCGAAAGTGACCGAACGGCCGGGAATCGACGCCGGTCTGAACGGGCGACCGCCTGACGGGATGTTTGTCCGGTGCCCGGGTGCCGCCGTACGGGTGACGGGTTCACTCGACCCGACGGACGCCGTCCTACCCGCGTACCACCGGCGCACGGCGCCACGTTGCCCTGGCATGGACAGCACTGACACGGCGCGGCGCCTTCCACGGAACGACGCCGCGCCCCGTCCGTACGCCGAGATCACCACCGCCTACGCGGGCCATCCGCCGATCTACGCGGCCCTGGTCGCCGAGTGGGAGGCCAGAGGCAACGCGGTGCCGGAGCACCGCGACGGCCAGTGGGTCTCCTTCGCCGCGCCGGCCGACAGCGAGACGTGGACCGCCGTGCCCTCCTGGCCGGCCGGTCCGCACATGGGTCCGGTCGCCGCGTCGGGGGGTGCCGTGAGCGGACTCAGGCCGGGGCCCGACCGGCCCGTGAGCCCGGGTGCCGCCCGTCTCACCACCCGTCCGGCACCACCGGCTCCGCGCTGACCGGCGCCAGCACGGCGAGCGTGCCGGTGGCCTCGCGCAGGGCCGACTCCAGGGTGCCGGGCGCGTGCAGCGCGCCGGTGCCGTCCGGCGGGGCGAGCCACTCCAGCCGGCCGGCCGGACGGTAGGGGGGCGGCACCGCGACCCAGGAGCCGCGGCCGAGGTGCCGGACACCGGACCCCACCCACTCGCTGACCGGATCCGGTGGCAGGAAGAACCCCACTCTGCGCGCGGCGGAGTCCACCAGCGTGGGGCCCGGCACCCGCAACGGGTCGCGCCACAGCAGGTCCAGCGCGAGCAGGCCCAGCCGGTCGGGCACGCTGAGCACGTCCCAGTACCGCCCGGCCTCCACGAGGGCCGTGCCCGTGCCGTAGTCCCACTCGCGCTTGCACTCCTGGGGGTCCGTGGCGGCCGCGGCGAGCCACTCGACGGCTTGCTTCCACATGACGCTCTGCATGGCCACCCCAGGCACAGTCGGCGGCGCCGCGGTGGCGCGCGCGGGACGCGGGACACGGGCCGGTGACGCGCGGGATTCCGCGTGCCGCCCGGTCGCCTCCATGGTCGTAGATATTTCTACGGGCTGGAAGGGGTGGCGCGACGTGGCGTTTGCGCAGGTCCACGTCCCGGTCGAAAGGGGGCACGCGAAGGTGCCGGCCCGAAAGCCCCCGGTCAACTCCGGGCGCGTCCTGCCCCGGCGGGAGGTCAGCCGTTGCGTTCGGCCTGCTTCTTCTTGATGCGGGCCGCCTCCTTGCGGACCTCGGCCTGGGTGGCGCGCTCCCGCACCAGCCACTCGGGGCTCTCCTGCTTCAGGGCCTCGATCTGCTCGGTGGTGAGAGCCTCGGTGACACCCCCGCGGGCCAGGCCGGCGATGGAGACACCGAGCTTCGCCGCGACCACGGGCCGGGGGTGCGGGCCGTCGCGCCGCAGGTCCTGCAGCCACTGCGGCGGGTTCGCCTGGAGCTCGTTCAGCTCGGCGCGTGAGACGACACCCTCCCGGAACTCGGCGGGGGTGGCCTCGAGGTACACACCCAGTTTCTTCGCCGCGGTGGCGGGCTTCATCGTCTGGGTGCTCTGGTGCGACGTCATGGCACCCAGCGTATCGAGCGTGTGCGCGAGCCCTGACCACGGCCGGTAACCTGGCCAGGTGACAGGCTCGGAAGTTCCCCCCTCGTTCCGGCTCGTGTACGTCCCCGGGGTGATGCCCGACAAGTGGGTGCGCGTCTGGAACGAGCGGCATCCCGGCGTCCCGCTGACCCTCACGCAGGTGCCCGCCGCGGACGCGGCCGGGCGGCTGCGGGACGGGGAGGCCGACGCGGGTCTCGTCCGGCTGCCCGTGGACCGCGCGGTCTTCAGCGCGATCCCCCTCTACACCGAGCAGACGGTCGTCGTCGTCCCGAAGGACCACCTCGTCACGGCGGCCGACGAGGTGACGCCCGAGGACCTGGCCGACGACATCGTGCTGCACCCCCTCGACGACGTCCTCGACTGGGAACGGGGGCTGCCCGGACGGCCCGCCCTCGAACGCCCCGCCACCACGGCAGACGCCGTCGAGCTGGTCGCGGCGGGCATCGGCGTCCTGATCCTCCCGCTGTCGCTCGCCCGCCTCCACCACCGCAAGGACCTCACCCACCGGCCCCTCACCGGCGCCCCCGAGTCGAGCGTCGCCCTGTCCTGGCCCGAGGACGCGACGACCGACGAGGTGGAGGACTTCATCGGCGTCGTCCGCGGCCGCACGGTCAACAGCACCCGGGGCCGTACCCCGCCCGCGGCGCAGGGGAAGTCCGGGCGCGGGGACCGGGACGGGACCCGCCGGAAGCCGGCGGGCGCCGGGAAGCCGGCCGCGAACCGGCGCGGCGGCACGTCCGGCGGAGCCACCGGGGGCGGCGGCAAGCGGGGCAGGCCCCGCCGCCGGTCGTAGTCCCCGCTCAGCCCGCCGTGGGAGACGGCTGCGGCTGCGCGAACGACGGGTTGGGCGCGACCGTCTGGAAGTCCTTCAGGTCCTCGGGGACCGGCAGCACCCGGACCGGCGCACCCGCCTGCGGGGGCGGCGGCGTCGTCTGGTCCTGCGGCAGCTTCGCCGGGGCGGTGATCTGGAACGCGACCTGCTCGTGATTGACCAGGCCGGTCTTCTCCAGGATCGAGATGTGGTCCAGCACGGTGTCGTTGGTCTGGTCGGCGAGTTCCCGCACGAGGCTGTTGCGGGTGGTGGCCCGGATCTTGGCGACGGTCGGGAAGATGCTGCCGTGCGCGACGCGCATGATGGTCACCGCCGTCGAGTCGAACTCCTTGCCGGTCGCGCCCTCCGCCGTCGCCACGAACTGCTGCTGCTGCGGGGACGGCTCGTTCGGCAGGGTGATGCCCAGGTCCGTGCCGAGCTTGCGGCACGTCGCGTCGAGGCGGCCGTGTCCCACCAGGAGGTGCTTGGCGACTTCCTTCATCGCCGGTGTCGTGCCCTTCGCCATCGCCATCTGCCCGAGCGGGTACTCCCACAGCCCGGCCGCGCGCACCCGCACCACGAAGTCGCGGTCGGCCTCGGTCAGCGGACCCCACTGGGTGTTGGCGATGATGCGGTCCTGCCCGGAAGCCGCGTTCTGCACGCCCAGCATGCTGGGGTAGGCGAGCGCGGAGAGCGTAAGGATCAACGCACCGCCCACGAACGCGGTTCCTGCCGTGCTGCGCGAGATGCGCATCGTGCCTCCTGGGATATGAACGGCCCAACACCCAGAGGTACGGACGCCGGGAGCGAAACAATCACTCCTGCCGCGAAAAACTTGGTGTGACGTGCGGTACCCGGTGGCGCCGGCGCGACGGCACCGGGTACCGCGCGCCGGTGCACGGGTCGGGAGAGGCGTCCTTCACACGGGGCGTGCCGAGTCCGCGAGCCACTCGTAGGCGGACCGAGCCGTGAACTCCCGCTGCCCGCCGCGCAGGAGAAGGGCCGCGGTGGCGAACTCCGGTGCGTCCGCCTGCGCCGGGACGTACGGGATCGCGATGCACCGCATGCCCGCCGCGTGCGCCGCGGCGGCGCCCGGGGCGGCGTCCTCCAGCACCACGCAGTCGGCCGGGGAGGCACCGAGCCGGCGGGCCGCCTCCAGGAAGACGTCGGGGGCCGGCTTGCCGTGCGGCACCTCGTCGGCGGAGACCACGGTGCGCAGGTGCGCGTCCAGTCCGGTGCCGGTCAGCACCGCGGCGATGGCCTCAGGGGACGAGCCGGAGGCCACGGCCATGGGGACGCCCTCGGCCGCCAGCAGTTCGACGAACGCCCGCATCTGCGGGTAGGCGCGCGCCGAGCCGCGGGCCAGTTCCAGGTAACGGCGGTTCTTCGCGGCCAGCAGTTCGTCCACGGACGCGGGCAGCCCGTAGCGGTCCTTCCAGTCCGCGACGGTCTCCTGGGTGCTGATGCCGACGTACCGCTCGTGGTCCGCCCAGGTGAAGTCCGTGACGCCGTACGCGGCGAGGGTCTGCCGGCCCGCCTCGAAGTAATGCGGCTCGCTGTCCACGAGCGTTCCGTCGAGATCGAAGATGACCGAAGTTCCGCGGAGCGTGCTCATGCCGCCATGCTCTCAAAAGATCATCGGCGGGTGGACCGGCCGATCGACTCCACCAGCGGCAGCAGCCGGTGGGGCACCCGCTCGCGCAGCGCCACCTCGGTGCGGGTGCGTACGACCCCGGGCATGCTGATCAGCTTCTGGACGACGTCCTCCAGGTGTGCGTTGTCCCGCGCCACGACGCGGGCCAGCAGGTCGCCGCCGCCCGTGATGGAGAACGCCTCGACGATCTCGGGCACCGCGGCCAGCGCGTCACCCACCTCGTCGAGATGGCCCTGCGTGACCTCGATGTGCACGAACGCGAGCACCGGGTGCCCGAGCGCGGCGGGGGAGAGGGCCGGTGCGGTGCCGGTGATCACGCCCTCGCGTTCCAGCCGGTCGAGCCGTGCCTGCAGCGTGCCCCGGGCGACACCGAGGATCCGGGCGTACTCGCGCACGCTCGTGCGCGGCTGCTCCAGCAGCAGGCGCAGGATGCGGGTGTCGAGGTCGTCCACGGGCATGCCGCGCCCTCCTCGTCCGTTGGCTCTGCGACGGCCGCCTCTCGGCCGCCCGTCCTGTACCAATGGCCCAGTCTAGACGAGGCCTGTTGAGCCAGTGGTGCCCGAGGTGCTGATATGGAGGGGTCGATGGCGCTGCGGACCCCGCGGCGCCTTTTTCATGCTCATTCCTGTCCATGCGCGAAGGGGGCGGTAAGCGGTGCTGAAGAGGGTGTTCACGGCTCCGGATCCGGGGCGGACGCGGTTGCGGTTCGCCGCGCGCGCCGTGCTCGGCATCACGCTCGCGGTCGTCGCGTGCGGCCTCGCCGGGCATTCCCTCACCGGGGCCGTCACCGGCGGTCTCGCCGCCCTGCTCGCCCTGTTCACCGTCACCGACGCCACGGTCCGCGGCCAGGCGGTCACCACCGCGCTGCTGCCCGCCGTCGGCCTGCCCGTGCTCACCGCCGCGGCCCAGCTCCACGACCACCTGGTGGCCCGCGACCTCACCTTCCTCGCCGTGGTCGGTGCGGGCGTCTACGCCCGGCGCTGGGGCCCGCGCGGGCACAGCCTCGGCGTGTTCGCGTTCATGACCTTCTTCGTGGCGCAGTTCCTGCACGCCACCACCGGCCAGCTGCCCGAGCTGTACGCCGCGGTCCTGCTGTCCGTCCTGGCCGCCGCCGCGGTCCGGTTCGGCCTGTGGTGCTACGAGCGCCGCCTGCCCCCGCCCGCCGTGCCCGCCCCGCCGGGCGGCACCGGCCTGGCCCGGGTGACGACCCGCCAGGCGATCCAGGCGACCGCCGGGGCGGGCTTCGCCCTGGTCGTCGGGCAGCTGCTGTCCGGACAGCGCTGGTACTGGGCCGTCGGCGCCACCTGGTGGATCTTCGTCAACACGACCTCAAGGGGCGAGACCCTGGTCCGCGGCTTCCGCAGGGTGCTCGGCACGGTCATCGGCATCGGGCTCGGCCTGGTCGTCGCCCTGCCGGTGCAGGGCGACCCGGCCGTGACGGCAGCCCTCGCCGCCCTCTGCGTCTTCGGCATCTTCTACACGGCCGCCGTGTCCTACACCTGGATGATGCTCTGGGTGACCCTGCTGGCCGGGCTGCTCTACGGCCTGCTCGGGGTGCTCGGTCCCGGCCTGCTCGCGCTGCGGCTCGCCGAGACCGGCGTCGGGGCGCTCGGAGCGGCGCTGGCCGTCGTCCTCGTCCTGCCCGTCACCACGCACAGCGTCACCGACGCCTGGATCCGGCGGGCCCTGCACTGCGTGCACGCCTGCGCCGTGGAGACCGCCCGGCGGCTCGCGGGCGCGCCGGACGCCGATCCGGCCCCCCGGGTGGCCGAGCTGGAACAGCTCCTCGCCCGGGTGCGGCTCTCCGTCGCCCCGCTGGTGCACCCCCTGAACCCGATGCTCGGCCGCAAGCGCCGCGCCCGGCACGTCCTGGACCTCCTCGACGACTGCGCCCGCGAGATCCGCGGCCTGGTCGCCGTCGCGGCCGACCCGGAGGCCTCGCACGACGCCCGCCTGGCCACCGCCTGCCGGCGGGTGGAGGCCGCGGTCGAGGCCCTCACCGAGGGCCGGGACATCGCCGTTCACGCCGACGGACCGTCGGTCACGGAACCCGCGCTGGCACACCTGCACGGACTGGAACGGGCCCTGGCCGAACTCGCCCGCCCCCTGCGTACGCCGCCGGGGTCGCCGCTCGTGGGGGCATGAGCCGGGCGGCGCCCTGTCGTCGGTGCGGTGGGGGCGAGTCCCCAGGGGACGAAGGTCACCCGGGGACTCCCTCATGGCCGTGCCGCCCCGAGTGGCACCACTGCGCGCACGGCGTCCCGGTGGCCCGCACGGCGTCCCGGTAACCCGCACCGCTTTCCGTCGGCCCGCACCGCGTTCCCGCGGCCGCAGGGGGGTGCGGCCGCCCCCTCCCGCGTCTGGTCGGACCGAGTCGCCCGTCGGCCGGCGAACCGAGTCGGCCCCGTCGCCCTTGACCCCTTGGTCTAGACCGCGCATGATCGGCTGCGCGGTCCACCCGGACGGCACACGGCGAGAGGGGTCAGCGTGGCGGACGGCGGTCGGCAGCGGGCGTTCATCGGATCGTTCACGGCGGCCGGAGGCCCCGGCATCGTGACCGCGCGGGTCGACCCGGCCGACGGCGCGCTCACCGAGCCGAGCGGCTTCGACGGCGTCCCCGACCCCTCGTACCTGGCACTCTCGCCCGACGGGCGGACGCTGTACGCGGTCAGCGAGACGGCCCAGGGCGCGGTCGCCGCGTACGACGTGAGCGGGGACCGGCCCGAACCGGCCGGTCCGCCCGTGCCGGTCGACGGCAGCGGGCCCACGCACCTCGGCCTCTTCGACGGGCACGTCCTCACCGCCAACTACGGCTCCGGCAGCGTCACCGCGGTGCCCCTGCGCCCCGACGGCACCCTCGCCCGGACCGCCTCCGGCGTGCTCCGGCACGCCGGCGCGGGCCCCCACACCCCCCGCCAGCAGGGACCGCACGCCCACCAGGTGCAGTCCGACCCGAGCGGCCGCTGGGCCGTCAGCGTCGACCTGGGCACCGACTCGGTACGGGTCTGCGCCCTCGCGGACGGAACCCCCGTCCTGCACCGCGAGACCGCCCTGCGCCCCGGCTCGGGCCCCCGCCACCTCGCCTTCGGCCCGGACGGCACCCACGCGTACGTCGTCAACGAACTCAGCCCTTCCGTCACCGTCTGCCGCTGGGACGCGGCGGCCGGCGTCGTGACGCCGCTGACCGAGACCCCGGTCCTGCCCGGCGCCCCGGCGGGCGACGCCTACCCGTCGGGCATCGCCGTCTCGGACGACGGCCGCTTCGTGTGGACCGCCACCCGCGGTGAGGACGTGCTGTCCGTCCTCGCGGTCGAGGGCGACGGCCTGCGGCTCGTCGCCACCGTGCCCTGCGGCGGCCACTGGCCCCGCGCCCTCACCGCGTCCGGCGGGCTCCTGTACGTGGCGAACGAACGCTCGGGCGACGTCACCTGGTTCGCCGTGGACCCGCACACCGGGATTCCGCGGCGGGGCGGCTCGATCGCGGTGCCGGCCGCCTCCTGCGTCGTCCTCGGCTGACGGATCCGGGCCGGGCACCGGCACGCCGCTCGGGCTCACCCGCTCCCGGCTCACCACGACGAAGGCCCGCTCCGAACCGGAGCGGGCCTTTCGGTCGTGCCGAAGCGGCGTGCCGTGCGGTGTCAGCGAACCGGCGCGCCCAGCGGCTGCTGCGGCGAGATGCCCAGCGCCGTCGTGTACTTGGCGAGAGCCAGCTTCCCGATCGCCGGGTACGGCCCGAGCGACTCCGCGGCGGAGCACTCCGCCTCCTTCGCCGCCTCCTCGACCAGCCCCGGCTCGATCTCCGGGCCGATCAGGTACGGCGCCAGGGCCAGCTGCTGCGAGCCCGAGGAGCGCAGCTGCTCCGCCACGGACGCGATGGAGCCCTCCTGGTCCAGGGCCGCCGCCATGACCGGCACGGCCAGGCGCGCGGCGAGCAGCATGCCGGTGATGCCGGCCGCCTGCACGGCCTCGTCACCGCCCACGGAGGCCAGGATGATGCCGTCCGCTGCGGTCGCCACCGTGAACAGCCGCGCACGGTCGGCGCGAGCGAGCCCCGCCTCGGAGAGCCGCACGTGCAGCGCCTCGGCGAGCAGCGGGTGCGGACCGAGCACGTCGGTCAGCTCGGCGGCCACCCGGCTCTCCATGAGGGCCTGGCGGACCTGGCGCAGCAGCGCGCTGTCCGGGCCGGCGAGCAGCGGCACGACGACGGCGACGGGGCCGTCGGGCTGCTTGACGTCCATGCCGGCGGCGCGGGCCTGCTCGTAACGGGCCGTGCGCTCCTCGGCGGTGTGCACCAGCACGGTCTGCAGCGTAGGGAACTCGGCGTTGTCGCCGTCGAGGTACCCGATCCGGGCGTCGAGGCCGGGCAGCTCGGAGCGGGCGATGCTCACGACCTCCTCGGCGAGGCTGCGCGTGGCGCTACTGGGCGTCCCCGGCACGGCGAGGACGAGCGCCGGCGCGCCCTCGGGAGCGACCAGCGGCTCGGGACGGCGGTGCCGTCCGGGCTGGCGGGGGCGCGGCATTCGTACGGGCAGGCCATCCGCGGGCCCAGTGGGGGAACTCATGGCGCCGCATGTTACTGGTTTCCTGGGCTCCCCTGTTCGGGGAGGGTGCAGGTGAGCGGTATCCGTCCTGTTTTGTCTGATGAGTTCCGCACGGTTCGGACGGGATCGGCTCAATCACCCGATCCATCACCCGACAGGGTTGTCACGGTCAGCATCGCCGCATCACCCGGCAGGGTGAGCGGACCGGCGCTCAACTCGGCCGCCATGCGCACGGCGCCGTCCAGCGGATCACCCGCGGCCGGTACCCGCCGGGTCCCCGGGAGCCGCCGCGCCAGCTCCTCGTCCAGCGGGCCGAGGAGCGGGTCGCCCATCCTGAACAGGCCGCCCGTGACGGCGACCCGCGCCACGCCGCCGGCGGGACACACGGCGGCGGCCGACTCGGCGATGTGCCGCGCGGCCGCGCGCAGGATGCCCGCCGCGACCGGGTCCCCGTCCGCGCAGGCCGCGGCGACCCGCGGGGCGAACGACGCGAGGACGGCGGGCCGGTCGGGCCGCGGGTACAGCGCCGCCGGCAGCCCCGTGACGGGACCGAACATCTCCTCGGCGTCGTCGAACAGCCGGTCCGAGCCGCCGTCGCGCCCGTCGTGGGCCCGCAGCGCGGCCTCCAGGCCGGCCCGCCCGATCCAGGCGCCGCCCCCGCAGTCGCCCAGCAGGTGCCCCCAGCCGTCCGCGCGGCGCCAGCCCGTGAGGTCCGTGCCGATGGCGATCAGGCCCGTACCGCCGGCGACCACCGCGCCGGGCCGCGGCCCGAGGGCGCCCACGTACGCGGTCACGGCGTCGGCCGCCAGGGCGACGGTCCGCACGCCCAGCTCCCGGGCCAGGACGCCCGGCAGTTCGGCGCGCAACGCCTCCCCGAGGGAGGCGAGCCCGGCCGCGCCGACGGCGGCGGCCGTCAGCCGCACCGGTCCGGTCTCGGCGGTCAGCGCCCGTACCAGCGGCAGCAGTTGCGCCATGAAGTGGCCGGGGTCGATGCCCCGCTCACCCGTGCGGACCGGCTCCCCGGAGGCGCACCGGGCCAGCGGGCCGCGCCCGGCGGTCCCGACGACCACCCGGAGCCCGGACCCGCCGGAGTCGACCGCGAGGAAACCGGGGCCCTCCGGCGCCATCGTCACGGCAGGCGCCAGTCCACCGGTTGGCCGCCCTGCCGCATCAGCAGGTCGTTGGCCCGGCTGAACGGACGGGAGCCGAAGAAGCCCCGGTCGGCGGACATGGGGGAGGGGTGCGCGGACTCCACCGAGGGCAGGTCGCCGAGGAGCGGGCGCAGATTGCGGGCGTCCCGCCCCCACAGAACGGACACCAGGGGCTTGCCGCGCCCGGCCAGGGCCCGGATCGCCTGCTCGGTGACCTCCTCCCAGCCCTTGCCCCGGTGGGCGCCGGGCTTGCGCGGGGCGGTGGTGAGCGCCCTGTTCAGCAGCAGCACGCCCTGCCGCGTCCACGGCGTCAGGTCACCGCTCGACGGCTGGGGCACGCCCAGGTCGGCCTGCAGCTCCCGGAAGATGTTGATGAGGCTGCCCGGCAGCGGCCGCACCTCGGGGGCCACCGAGAAGGACAGCCCCACCGCGTGCCCCGGGGTGGGATAGGGGTCCTGACCGACGATCAGGACCCGTACGTCGTCGAAGGGCTGCTGGAAGGCCCGCAGGACGTTCGGCCCGGCCGGGAGGTACGTACGTCCCGCGGCGATCTCCGCGCGCAGGAAGTCCCCCATCGCGGCGACGCGTTCGGCCACCGGTTCCAGGGCCTTCGCCCAGCCCGCTTCGACGATCTCATGCAAGGGTCGTGGTGCCACGGCGTCACCCTACTGCCGTAACGGCAGCGGAGATCAACCGGTGGCCGAGACCCTCGCACCACCGCGTCACCGCACCACCGCGCCGCCGCCCCCGCGCCTCATCCGCGCCTCACCCGACGACCGCGGCCCGCACGCACAGGACGTCCGGCAGGTGCGAGGCGAGCTGCCGCCAGCTGTCGCCGTCGTCCGCCGAGGCGAACACCTCGCCGTTGCGGTTGCCGAAGTAGACGCCCGCCGGGTCCGCGTCGTCCGTGCACATCGCGTCGCGCAGCACCGTGCCGTAGTGGTCCTCCTGCGGAAGGCCCGCGGAGAGCGGCTCCCAGCTCTTGCCCGCGTCCGGAGTGCGGTAGACCCGGCAGCGGTGGTCGGCCGGGACCCGGTCGGCGTCGGCGTTGATCGGGAACACGTACGCCGTGTCGCCCCGGTGCGGGTGCGCGGCCGCGGCGAAACCGAACGTGGAGGGCAGCCCCTCGCCGATGTCCGTCCAGTGCGCGCCCGCGTCGTCGCTGCGGTACACGCCCCAGTGGTTCTGCAGGTAGAGCCGGTCCGGGTCGGCCGCGTCCCGGGCGACCTTGTGCACGCACTGGCCGAACTCCGGGTTCGGGTCGGGCAGGAACACCGCGGAGACGCCCGCGTTGGAGGGCGTCCAGCTGGCTCCGCCGTCCAGGGTCCGGAACACCCCGGCCGTGGAGACGGCGACCGTCACCGCCCGCGGGTCCCGGGCGTCGGTGAGCACCGTGTGCAGTCCCTCACCGCCGCCGCCCGGCACCCACTTCGACCGCGTCGGGTGCTCCCACAGCGGGCGGACGAGCTCGAAGGTCTCCCCGCGGTCCGCCGAGCGGTACAGCGCGGCCGGTTCCGTGCCCGCGTACACCACGTCCGGCTCGGCGGCGGCCGGGTGCAGCTGCCACACGCGCTCCAGGGACGCTCCCGTGTCCTTGGGGAACCTGACGGCCGGGCTGGCCGGTTCGGTCCAGGTCCGGCCGAGGTCGTCGGAGTGGAACACCGACGGGCCCCAGTGGGAGCTGTCGCCGCCCGCCAGCAGCCGCGGGGTCGCGCCGCGGGTGTCGATGGCGACCGAGTACACGGCCTGCGCGTTGAAGTAGGGACTCTCGTCGAACTCCCAGGCGCCGCCGCCTCGCCGGCGCCCGATGAACAGGCCTTTGCGCGTGCCCACGGCGAGCAGTACCTCGGTCATGCCGATCACCTCCGCGGCGTCGCCTTCGACGCCTTCTCCTCGGACACCGGCCAGTCTGCACCCCACCACTGACACTCACCCCCTCATGCGCGTCGGCCCAGGTCACAGCAGTGTCGGCGGGCGTCACCCGGGGCCGGGGGAGGGCACGGGCGGTCCTCGCGAGGTACGTGCGGTGAGCATCCAGGGAGCCTTCTGCGTATGGGGAGGGCGGCGGATGGTCCCGCGCTCGTGAGGAGGATGCCTTCGATGGCGTTACGTGGTCCGCAGGTGTGGCTGTGGCGCTGGCGGCGCAACCCGCTCAAGCGCCGCGCCGACAGGATCGAGGCGTGGGTCGTCCTGGGCGTGTGGACGCTCACCCTGCTCACCGGCACGCTGGCGGGCACGACGGTGAGCCGGTCGGTCGAGGCCGGGCTGGCCCGCGAGCGCGCCGAATGGCGCCCCGTCCTGGGACGGCTCGCCGAACGGGCACCCGGCACGCCCGCCGGGACCGGCGGCGCGACCCGCGCCGACCGGGTGTGGGCGAGGGCGAACTGGACCGCGGCGGACGGGTCCGCCCACTCGGGGCAGCTCCGGGTCCCGGCGGGCAGCGCCGCCGGGACCCCGGTCACCGTGTGGACGGACCGCGAAGGGCGTCAGGTGACCCGGCCCGTCACGGCCGCCCAGGCCCGGGTACGGGCCGGCCTCGTCGGTACGGCGGCCGGCCTCGGCGCCGCCGCCGTACCGTTCGTCGCCGGCCGCGCCGTCCGCGACCGCCTGGAGCGGCGCCGCATCGACCAGTGGGACGTCGAGTGGTCCCGCTTCGGTCCGATGTGGGGCCGGACGGCGGGCTGAGACACCGGCGCACCGCGCCGGAGCACGGGGCGTACGGCCGGTACGGGGGCGCCGGCCCGGTCCCGCGGGCTGCCGGGACCAGGCATGCCGTGTCAGGCCTGCAGCAGCGCTTCCAGCTGGAGGGCGAACTCCTCCAGTCCCGCCGGCACGTGGGCCGCGTCGTCGAGCACCTGCTGCACCGTGCGCAGTGTGGCGGCGTAACACTTCCGGTCGCGTTCCCGCTCCTCCTCGGGCAAGCCGCTCCCGGCCAGCGTGGCGGCCCCCCGCAGCACCACGTCCTTCCACAACGGCACGTTCGACACGGCGGACTTCGGGACGGTCACGGACGCGGACCCCACCTTTAGCGTGAGGGAGAAGCCGTACAGCCAGGACCCGGAGGCCACCTCTCCGGCCGGCCCCAGGGTGAAGGCCAGCGATTCCCCCTTGTGCGGATCCACCTTGAAGAACACGGGTCTCTTCAGCCGGTCGCCCGGCTTCACGTCGACCGGGACCTCCACCGGGAACGTCACGTGGTCGATGTTCCCCCCGCCCGTGCGCGAGCACCGGTTCATGTCGAGAGCGGCGAAGAAGGTGAACTCCGCCGACTTCACATAGGCGGTGTCCTCACCGGAGTTGACCAGGAGGACGTCCAGGACGGGTGCCGGGAAGTCCTGCTTCTCGGGCCGGGCGCCGGGCACCACTTCGACCTGGCCGTGCAGTTCCTCGGACCTGCCGACCGCCACGTTCTCGATCCGCACGTCGGGTGCTTTCCCGGGCTTGGGCTGCAGGTCGGGGAAGAAGGTGAAGACCAGGGCGGCGCCGGCGCCCAGCAGCCCGACCACGGCTGTCGCACCGACGACGAGGACGCCCAGGCGATGGCCCTCGAACGACGCCTGCACCCGCTCCCAGAACGTGCCCGGGCCGGGAGCCTCCGGGGTGCCCTCACCGGGGGACGGTACGGGGCGTTCGCCGCCCGGGCGTCCGTCCTGTCCGGAGGACGGCTCCGACCGCGTGCTGTCGTTCCCCGCTACGGACATGGGCCGCCCCCGTTTCTCACTGACATCTCGGCACCTCCAGCACCGATGCCTTCCGCGCCGAGAGGCGGGCCTCCCCGACGGTGAAGACCTGCACGTACGTCAGGCTGGGGCAGGCCTTGGCGTCCATGGGGCGCCACTTGTCGGCCACGATGGTGATGCGCGACCCCTTCACCGAGACCTTCCGGATCTTCGCCCCTGTCCTGAGCGCCTGCTCGTAGTCCTTCGACGCGGGCATGCGCAGCAGGACCCCGACCGTCTCGGGTGCGGCGGCCGGGGACGCCCCGTCCAGGACGACGACGTGACTGAAGGAACTCGCGTTCCCCGTCACGCATTCGAAGGACGCGATGAGGTCGCGCGTGCCGTCGCCGGTGACGTCGGCGCGCACCGGGGTGAGCGGCAGCTCCACCCCCAGCCCGGGCACGGAGCAATCGATCCGCTTCCCGCCCCACTCGACGAGCGCGGCCTTCTCCATCCCCGACGCGGTCTCCTCCTCCGTGCACCCCGAGCACAGCGCGAGGAGCGTCGCCGCCACCGCGAGACGGACGGCCGCCTTCCCGCCGCCCGCGGCCGACGCGCGGGCGCGGGCGCCGATCCCGCGAACGGCCCTCCCGACGCTCCCCATGCCCGGTCCCCCCGAACGTGCCCCGATGGTGTGCCTGCACTGTAGAACGCATGGGGTGACGGGGCATCACATCTGGCCACCCACCCGACCGACCGCCCGCCCGACCGACCGACCGCCCGACCGTCCCGTTCGCCCCCTCACCCGACGCCGGGATTCTCACGCGGCCAGGGCCTCCCGGCACACCCGTGTCAGCACCAGGTCCGCCTGGATGCCGGTCCCGGCGCGATCGCCCAAGTGCCGCCGTGGGGAGGCAAGTTCGGCGCGGAGCAGATCGTGCAGGGGCGCGCCCGCCGGTCCCAGGGCGGCGACGCACCCGGCGATCGCCGTCCGTGTGCCCGGCTGCCGCGTCCACGCCGAACGCAGGACGGGAAGGACCCGCTCCGCCTCGCCGCCCGTCCGCCACACCGCGCACGCGGCGGCCACGCGCTCCGCCGTGTCCTCGGAGCCGGTCAGGCGGAGCAGCCCGGGTACGGCCGGAGCGGCCGCCGGTCCCATCCGCCCCAGGACGTCCGCGGCCGCCGCGCGCCGGTGCCCACCGCTTCCGGTGTCCGTCAGTGCCCGCAGCAGCACCGGCACCACGGCCTCCGGCTCGCCCGTGACGGACCACAGCGCCTCCGCTGCGGCGACGCCGCAGGCGGTGTCCAGCAGTCCGCGCAGTTCCGGTTCTGCCTCGCGCGCGGCGGCGCCGAAGGCGGCCAGGGCACGGACCGCCGCCTCCACGACCGCCCCGGGATTCCCCGGCCGGTCCGGCACGCCCCGCAGCAGACGCACCACCGACGGCACGGACGCGGTGTCCCGCAGGGCCGCGAGCGCGGCCAGCAGGGGCTCGGCCCGCCGGCGTGCGCCGGGGCCGTCGAGCGGCACGCGCGCGAGGCGGCGCCGTAACGCCGGGGCGAGCGGGGCGGCGGCCCGGCCCAGACGCGGTATCGCCAACCCCAGATCGTCCGGCACCACCGGCCCCGCCAGCACCTCGGCGAGCACCGGGACGGCCCGCGCGTCCCCGGTTCCGGCCAGCACCCGCAGGGCGCCGCCCAGGGCCGGGGCGCCCCGCGGCCCGTACCGGACGCGCAGCTCGGGCCGGTGGGACAGCAGCGCGTGCAGCGGGCCGGCGGCGGGCGCGGCCAGCTCGCCGAGCTCCCGCAGGACGGCCACCGCCGCGTCGTGCAACCGTCCCTCCTCCGTGCCCACCTGGGTGCCGACGAGGACGACCGGATCCGGGTGGGCGCCGCGCCACTCGCGGAACAGCCCGGCCGTCATCCACACGCCGTTGCAGCGGTCGAGCGGGTCCGGGCTGGTCAGCTGCCCGCACAGCAGCGCGACCCGGTCGGCCACGCGGTCCCCGAGGGCGTGGTGCACCGTCCGCAGGAGCCGGGAGCCCTCCTCGTCCGAGGGCCGCAACCGCCGCAGCCGCACGGCGAGCGAATCCCCGTGAGGGCTGCCGTACGGGCGGCCGGGGCGAGCGCGCTGCCCGGACCTGTCCCTGAGCAGCCGGACGACGATCGGCACGAGGTCCGCGGGGAGTCTCTCCGGTGCACAGGAGGCGAGCTGGCCGATGGCGGCGAGCCGCAGCCCGGGGCCGTACGGGGGTCCGCTCAGCTCGGCCAGCAGGCGCACCGCCTCCGCCGCCAGGGGACCGCCGGCGGCCCCATGGCGCCGCGCGAACAGGCCGACGGACTCGGCCAGGCCCGGCAGCACCCGGTCGTCCCGCTCCACGGTGATCCGCTGCCGCAGCAAGGAGAGCACCCGGGCCGGCGGGGCCACGTACGGCACGAGTGCGGGCAGGACCGCCCGGCGCACCCCCGCGTCCGGGTCGCCGGCCAGCCGCGCGAACGCCTCGCCCCCCGCCCGCAGCGCGGCCCGGGCCCGGGCCGCGCGATCGGCGGTGGCTCCCTCCGCGGCGCCGATGCTGACCAGCAGTTCCACCAGTCCCGCCCGGTCCCTCAGCTCCTCGCGGACGGCGAGCGCCAGGAGGAACGGAACACAGGCGAGGGTCGCGTCGTAGACGTCTCCCCGGTGGTGCACGGCGCCGTACATCCCGTCCAGCGCGGTCTGCCGCTCGGCCGGGTCGGCGGAGGCCAGTCCCCGCAGGAGTCCGGGCACGTCCTCCGCGCTGCCGTCCGCATGGCGCAGCGAGGCCCAGTCGACCTCGTCGATCCCCCTGAACACGGTGTCCTCCCCGGACGAGACGCCAACTGAGGGGGAGTCTGCACCACGGCACCGGCAACGGAGCGGAATCAGGCGATGACGGTGCGCGAACCGCGTGCGGGTTGGCCGACGGGCACCCGGTCCCGGCCGGGCAGCGCCCGCTCCACGAGGGCGTCGAGGTCCGCCGCGTCCGGCAGCGTCCCGAAGGAGTGCCCCCAGTCGCCCCCCAGCCGGGTCGCGCAGAACGCGTCGGCGACCGCGGGCGGCGCGTGCCGGACCAGGAGGGAGGCCTGGAGCGTCAGCGCCATCTCCTCCACGAGACGCCGTGCCGTCGTCGGCGACGCCGCGGACAGCCGGTCCTTCAGCCGCGCCACGGCCGCGTCCAGCCGCGCGTCCGCGCCCCGGGCGAGCGCGAACTCGCTGAACAGGGCCTCGGCCGTGCCCGGTTCGCGGCTGAGGGCCCGCAGCACGTCGAGGGCGTTGACGTTCCCGGAGCCCTCCCAGATCGACAGCAGGGGAGCCTCGCGGTAGTGCCGGGGCATGCCCGAGTCCTCGACGTAGCCGTTGCCGCCGAGGCACTCCAGGGCCTCCGCGGTGAAGGCCGGACCCCGCTTGGTCACCCAGTACTTGCCGACGGCCGTGGCGATCCGGCGGAACGCGGCCTCGCCCTCGTCCCCGCGGACCGCCCGGTCGGCCGCTCCGGCCAGCCGCAGCGTGAGCGTCGTGGCGGCCTCGGACTCCAGCGCGAGATCGGCCAGAACATTGCGCATCAGCGGCTGGTCCACGAGCCGTGCGCCGAACGCGCTGCGGTGCCGGGCGTGGTGCCCCGCCTCCACGAGCGTCTTGCGCATCAGCGCGGCCGACATCATCACGCAGTCGAGACGCGTGCAGTTGACCATCTCGATGATGGTCTTCACGCCCTGCCCCTCGGGGCCGACCAGCCAGGCGACGGTGCCGTCGAACTCCGGCTCGGACGAGGCGTTGGACCGGTTGCCCAGCTTGTCCTTCAGCCGCTGGATGCGGAACGTGTTGCGGGTCCCGTCGGGCAGCACGCGCGGCACCAGGAAGCAGGACAGCCCGCCCGGGGCCTGTGCGAGCACGAGGAACACGTCGCACATCGGCGCCGACGTGAACCACTTGTGCCCGCGCAGCGTGTAGACGCCCGGCTCGGCCGTGGGCGTGGCCGCGGTGGTGTTGGTGCGGACGTCGGAGCCACCCTGCTTCTCGGTCATCCCCATGCCGGCCAGCAGGCCCGGCTTCTCGGTGGGCACCCGGAGCTCCGGGTCGTACTCCCGGCTCGTCAGGAGTGGTTCGTAGACCTTCGCCAGGTCCGGCTGGCGGCGCAGGGCGGGGACGGCCGCGTACGTCATCGACGTCGGGCAGCCGTGCCCGGCCTCGGTGTGACCCCACACCAGTCCGCCGGCGGTCCGGGCGACGTGGGCGCCGGGCCGCTCGTCGGCCCAGGGCGCCCCGGCCAGCCCTTCGGCGATCGCCGCGCGCATCAGGTGGTGCCAGCCGGGATGGAACTCGACCTCGTCGACGCGGTTGCCGTACCGGTCGTGGGTGCGCAGCTCCGGCTCGTGCCGGTTGGCCAGGTCGGCCCACTCATGGGCCTGGACGCTGCCCGCCCGCCGCCCGAGGCGCCGCAGGTCCGCCTCGGCCCAGCCGGCGCCCTCCCGCCGCAGGCCCTCCAGCAGGACCGGGTCGTCGGAGGCGTCGTAGGGGGCGAGGGGCGGGGCCTGGTTGGTGACGTCGTGCGTGGCGGGTCCGTCGTGCGCCCGCTGTCCGTCCGGTGTCGCGACCATGCGCCGAGTGTTGCATCTGCTCTGCGATCGCAGCAAGAGTGCAACATCGGGGCGGGGCCGCGTACAGTACGTGACCATGCCGACGAACGACCCGGCACGGTCCGGCCCGCTCGACCTGCGTCCGCTGTCCGCGCGGTCGGTGGTGCTCAGCCTGCTGCTGGGCACGCATCCCCCCGAGCTGCCGGCGCGGGAGCTGGTGCGGCTCGTGGAGGGCTTCGGCGTGGGCGGGTCCACCCTGCGGGCGGCGCTCAGCCGGATGGTCGCCGCCGGTGACCTGCGGCGCACGGACGCCGGCTACCGCCTCAGCGACCGGCTGCTGCACCGCCAGCGGCGCCAGGACGACGCCGTGCGCCCGCGTACGCGCGCCTGGGACGGCGACTGGGAGATGGTGGTGATCACCGCGAGCGGGCGCGGCCCCGCCGAACGCGCCGAGCTGCGGACCCGGCTGGCCGGCCTGCGGCTCGCCGAACTCCGCGAGGGCGTCTGGCTCCGGCCGGCCAACCTCATGCGCGCCCTCCCCGGCGACCTGGACCCGGTGGCCCAGCGGTACACGGCCCGCCCCGGCCCACCGGCGCCCGAACTGGCAGCCTCCCTGTGGCCACTGGACTCCTGGTCCGCCACGGCCCGGGCGCTCCTCGCCCACATCGCGACCGCCCCCCGCCCCGCCGACCGGCTCACCGCCTACGCGGCCGTCGTACGGCACCTGCTGGCCGATCCCGTCCTGCCCCCGGCGCTGCTGCCCGCCGGCTGGCCCGGCGCGGACCTGCGCGCCGCCTACGCCGCCTACCAGGAGGAGCTGGTCGGGGAGGTGCACGCGCGCGTGCGCGGCGCATGACGGGGACGGCCGTGCGTGGTGCCCGCCGGGACACCGCGCACGGCCGCCTTCACCGTGGGGGGAACGTCCGGACTACCTGTAGGTGATGTCCGAGGTGGAGTACAGGCAGTTGGTGCTGTCGGGGCCGGTGCCGACAGCGGTGTTGTTGTTGTACTTCTGGCAGGGGACGACCTTGCGGCCGGCGTCGTTGCGGATGGTGATGCCGCGCAGCGTCGCCACGTCGTTGCGGTTGACGTTGATGCCGACGAGCCGCGCGGTGGTGCCCGTGCCGGTCACGTCGATGGTGTTGAGGTTGACCTTGCGGGTGTACTGCGTGGAGCAGTCGCCGCAGGAGCGGTAGAGCGTCTTGAACTCCTGCACCGCGAAGTTCGAGATGTTGAGCGTGCCGCCGCCGTTGTGCTGGAAGACCTTGTCCGCCGCCTTCTTCGCGCCGCCGCCGATCACGTGGTACGTGGCGCCGGTGCCGCCGCGGAAGGTCGCGGCGTCCTCGCCGACGTCCTCCCACCAGACGTTCTGCAGCGTGCAGCTGCCCTCACAGTGGATGCCGTCGGCCGCCGGGGCGCCGAGGATGACGTTCTTCAGCACCGCGCCGTCCGAGAGCCGGAAGATCGGGTCCTGGCCCTCCTCCTGGCCGTCACCGGCCAGGTTCCCGGTGCCGTAGTACCGCTTCATCCCGTAGTCCTTGGTGCCGGACACCGAGATGGTCGACGACGTTCCCTGGCTGCCGTTCGGCGTCGGCCAGGTGGCGGCGCTCGCCGCGGGCGCCTGGGTAGTCATGATCATGCCAACCGACAGGCCGAGGGTGGCCAGGGTGCCGGTCAGCGCGCGCCTGCGGGCGCGCGGACGTGTCGCAGAAGTCATGTCCCGAATCCTTCTGTCCGTTTCGTGCGGTGGGGGGGGTGACGGACCGTTCCAGTGCCGCACCGGTCATACATATGAACGCTGTTCCTCGTGTTGTGCTGTGGTGCGTGCTGGCACCTCCTCGTGCAGGGGAGACGCCGCTGTCGGGTCACACTGCTGAACGGAACGTAGGGGGTAAGCGCTTTCTAGTCAACGCCTCGCGCAGAACACATTCGGCCGGTCCGGCCGCGGCGGGATGGCGAGGTGGGAGCGCTTCCATGGCAGGCGTGTTCATGTCACCATGCGAGCGTTCCTCCGCGAACCGCCGGACGACGTCCGCAAGCGCCGCGCTCGCCACCGAAGGGACCCGGACGTGCCTGCCACCCCCCGCACCACGGCGAAGAGCCCCCCGAGGCCGCTGCTCCTCGTGCTCGTGGCCGCGCTGCTGCCGCTGCTGGCCGCCGCCGCGCTCACGGCTCCCGCGGCCGCCGCGCGCGACAGGGCCGTACCCGCCGCGGCGCTCACCGAGGTCACGGACTTCGGCGCCAATCCCAGCAGCCTGCGCATGTACCTGTACGTGCCGGAGAGCGTGCGGCCGAACCCGGCGGTGGTGGTCGCCGTGCACTGGTGCACCGGCTCGGGCCCGGACATGTACCAGGGCACCGAGTACGACACGCTGGCCGACCGCTACGGGTTCATCGTGCTCTACCCGTCGGTCACGCGCAGCAGCAAGTGTTTCGACGTGTCCTCGCCCCAGGCCCTGCGGCGCGACGGCGGCAGCGACCCCGTCGGCATCAGGTCGATGGTCGACTGGGTGCTGCGCACGCACGACGCCGACCGGACCCGGGTGTTCGCGACGGGCATCTCCTCCGGCGCGATGATGACGAACGTCCTGCTCGGCGTCTACCCGGACGTGTTCGCCGCGGGTGCCGCCTTCTCGGGCGTCCCCTTCGGCTGCTTCGCCACCGCCGACGGCTCCGAGTGGAACAGCGCCTGTTCGGGGGGCACGCTCACCCGCTCGCCGAAGGAGTGGGGCGACCTGGTGCGGGGCGCGTACCCCGGCTACAGCGGCCCCCGCCCGCGCATGCAAATCTGGCACGGCACCGAGGACGACGTCCTGCGCTACCCCAACTTCGGCGAGCAGATCAAGCAGTGGACGAACGTGCACGGGGTGAGCCAGACGCCGGCCGCGACCGACACGCCCCAGTCCGGCTGGACCCGCACCCGCTACGGCGGCACGGGCGACCGCGCCCCCGTGGAGGCCGTCAGCCTCCAGGGCGTCGGCCACAACCTCTACGCCCACGGCATGGCGTCCCGCGTGCTGACCTTCTTCGGTCTGGACGCCGCGGGCCCGGCCCCGCAACCACAGCCGGGCGCCTGCAAGGTGACGGCGTCGGTGAACGCCTGGAGCACCGGCCTGACCGCTGCCCTGACCCTCACCAACACCGGTACGACCGCGATCGACGGCTGGAGACTGGGCTTCACGCTGCCCGCGGGCCAGACCGTCACGGGCGGCTGGGGCGCCACGTACACGCCGTCGTCCGGCACGGTGACCGCGGTGAACGCGTCCTACAACGGCACCGTCGCACCGGGCGCGAGCGTGAGCATCGGCTACCAGGCCGCCCACACCGGCAACAGCGCCGGACCGGCCGCGTTCACGCTCAACGGGACGGCGTGCGCGGCCGGTTGACACGGCCTGCCGGGGGGCCGGATCAGACCGAACGGTGGTACTGGTCCGGCACCCGCACCTCGGCGCCCAGTTCACGCGCCGCGTGCCGCGCCCACGAGGGGTTGCGCAGCAGCTCGCGCCCCAGCAGGACCGCGTCCGCCTCGCCGTTGGACAGGATCTTCTCGGCCTGCCCGACCTCGGTGATGAGTCCCACCGCGGCGACCGCGAGGTCCGTCTCGTTCTTCACCCGGGCGGCGAAGGGCACCTGGTAGCCCGGGCCGGTCGGGATGCGGACGCCGGAGGCGTTGCCGCCGGTGGAGACGTCCAGCAGGTCGACGCCGTGGGCGCGCAGCTCGGCGGCGAAGCGGACGGTGTCGTCGGGGGTCCAGCCGGCCTCGTCGAGCCAGTCGGTCGCCGAGATGCGGAAGAACAGCGGCTTGTCGTCCGGCCAGACCTCCCGGACGGCGTCGACGACCTCGAGTGCGAACCGGGTGCGGTTCTCGTACGAGCCGCCGTAGGCGTCGGTGCGGTGGTTGGAGTGCGGGGAGAGGAACTCGTTGATCAGGTAGCCGTGGGCGCCGTGGATCTCGGCGATCTCGAACCCGGCGGCCAGGGCGCGGCGGGCCGCGGCCGCGAACTGCCCGACGACGTCGCGGATCTGCGCGACGGTCAGCTCGGCCGGCGCCGGGTGCTCGGCGTCGAACGGGATCGGGCTGGGCGCGACGGAGCTCCAGCCGTGGGCCTCCGGGCCGACCGGCTTTCCGCCCTTCCAGGGGCGGTCGGTCGACGCCTTGCGGCCTGCGTGGGCCAGCTGGACGGCCGGGACGGTGCCCTGCTCCGTGAGGAAGCGGGTGATCCGGCGGAACGCCTCCACCTGGGTGTCGTTCCAGATGCCCAGGTCGTAGGGGGAGATGCGGCCCTCGGGGGACACCGCGGTGGCCTCGACGATGATCAGGCCCGTGCCGCCGGTCGCCCGGGCGGCGTAGTGCGCGAAGTGCCAGTCCGTGGGGGCACCGGCCGCCGCGCCCTCAGGTGCCGCCGAGTACTGGCACATCGGGGGCATCCACACGCGGTTCGGGATCGTCACATCGCGCAGGGTGAAGGGCTCGAAGAGCGCGGTCACGGCGGACTCCATTCGTCGCGGGGCCAGGTCGACTCGTACGATAGGCATCGTAGTACGGGAGATGTCAAACTACGATGGGTCTCGTACTATGGGAGCCCCGAAGGAAGTGGAGCCCGCCGTGACGTCCCCCGCCGTCAGTAGTCGTGACCTGCCGCATCCGGTGCGGGACGAGATCCGCCTGGAGGGCGTGCTGCACGCGCTCTCCGATCCGATGCGGCTGCGGATCGTGCGGGAACTCGCCTCCGTCAGCGGTGAGTTGTCCTGCTCGGACTTCGAGCTGCCCGTCACCAAGTCGACCACCACGCACCATTTCCGGGTGCTGCGGGAGAGTGGGGTGATCCGGCAGGTGTACCGCGGGACCGCCAAGATGAACGGGCTGCGGCGGGAGGACCTGGACGAGCTCTTCCCGGGGTTGCTGGACGTGCTGCTCGACGCGGCGGGGCGGCAGGCCGTTCGCGTGGGTGGCTGAACGGGCCGGCGGTCCAGCCGCGCTCCGCTGACAGGGTGCTGTGCCCCGGCCGGGGCGCGTGTCCGATCTGTAGGGAATGTGATCATGCGGTTTCGTTCCGTATGTGCTGGAAGCATCCTTTCTTCATCTTTCTGATCGCTCTCCGGCGGACGGTGCGGTGTCCGTGCGGCCCGCGTGGGAAGTGCGGGAGAACGAGGACGCCACGCGGTGGTTCGAGTTCCGGGTCGCCTTCCCGGACGGCGCCCGCGTCGACGCGCTGGCCGTCCTGGCCGGCGGACGCGTCGGCGTGGAGGAGGTGCGCGCTCAGCCCGCGCTCTCCCTCGACGACCTGACCGTGCTCGCCGACTGGATCGAGGAGGCGCTGGCCGACGCGTGCGGTGCCGGGCCGGCGCCCGGAGGGTGCGCAGCGCAGGGTCGGCGGGCCCGGCCGGCCTGGCCGCGCGGTGCGGAGGGGCGGTGGCGGGTGGCGCAGGAGTACCGCGCGGCCCAGCGGGACGGCGTCGACCCGGTCCTCGCGGTGATGTCCGCGACCGGGCACAGCCGCCGCACGTCCCTGCGGCTGATCGGGCAGGCCCGCGACGCCGGCCTCCTGACCTCCCGCAGGGACCGGCGGTGAGCCGGCCCGCGGGCGCCGCGTCGGCCGGCCGCGCCCGTGCTGCCCCTGCGGTCCTGTCCTGCCTGCTGCGGACCTGCCGGCCGATGGGGGACTGAGCTGTGTCTCCGGGCGTGACGTCGGGGCGTTACGGCCGGGGCTCGGGCTCGTCGGCGGCTGCCGTGGCCGCGGCGCCGTCCGCCGCCTCAGGCGTGACGCCCGTTCCCGCCGCCGGCGCGGCCCCCGCCCCCGTCGCGAAGAACCGTGACAGGTCCGAGTCGGCCGTCCCGCCCGGTGGCGTGGTCTCCGGCGGCGTGCCCAGCTCCCAGTCCAGCCGGTAGCGCTTGAACAACTCGGCCCGCAGGACCGGCACCGGCATCGGAACCCCCGGCACCAGAGCGGCGTACACCGCGCCCATCAGCAGGGCGCGCAGCATCGGATAGTCGCTGTCGACGTCCCGCGACCCGTGCCGGGCGACGGTGTCCCGGAGCAGTTCGGCCAGGCGGCGCTGCTCGGGGCAGGGGACGAAACCCTCGGCCTGCAACAGCCCGGCCATGTGCTGCCGCATCAGCACGGGCCGGTCCCGGGCCAGGCCCAGGATCGCGTCGATGGCCCGGGCCATCCGCTCCCGGCCGTCCTCGGCGCGCGGCGCACGCTCCAGCGCCTCTTCCAGGGTGCGGTGCATCAGCCGGTGCACCGCGGACTGCACGAGCTGGCGCTTGCCCGGGAAGTAATAGGACACGAGGCCCCGCGCCGAGCCCGCCCGGTCGGCGATGTCGCCGAGCGTCGTCGCCTCGAAGCCGCGCTCCCCGACGAGTTCGACCGCCGCTTGCAGGAGCCGCTCCTTGGAACGCCGCCGCAACTCTTCATTGACCGAGGCGCTGCGCGGGCACATGCTGGAACTCCTGCGTTGACTGGCTGCCAGCCAACTATACTCAGGGCGTCCGGTCCGGCCCGCTGTGGCCGCTGCCGGACGATGCCGTCCACCTCGGGCGACGCGGGGGATCGTCCGAGGCGGACGAGCATCCGGTCATGTAGTCGCCTCGGGCTACTTCCCGCGCGGGCCGCGCACGCGCCCCACTTCTAGGGGCGGTGCAGCTCACGAAAACCCGCGCCGCCGCTGCGCACTCGGTCTCGACGAGCCCTACGAGGCGTCGGAACCCTTCCGGCCGCCCGGCACCCGGCGCTCGTACACCCACACGGCCAGGGTCACCACCAGAGCGCCCAGCAGCCAGCCGCCCACCACGTCCGACGGCCAGTGCACGCCGAGCCAGACGCGGGTCAGCCCGACGCCGACCACGGAGACGACCGCCACGGCCAGGGCTGTGCGCCACACGGCGGGGCTGACGCCGTGCCGGTGCAGGAGCCACAGCAGCAGGCCGCACACGACCGTGGCGGTCATGGCATGCCCTGAAGGGAACGCCGCGTAGTGGGCGGAGTCCACGGGGTCGGGAAACACCGGGCGAGGGCGGTCCACCGCCGCCTTGAGGCCCTGCTGCAGCAGCGAGCCCAGGGCGACGGCCACCGCCAGCCACAGTGCCGTCCGGCGCGCCGCCTGCCGGACCACCAGCCAGACCACGACGGCCGCGCAGAGCAGCCGCATCGTCCAGGGGTCCCACACCCAGTCCGTGAGGATGCGGCAGGCCTGGGTGAGGCCGGGTTCACCGACCGCCCAGCGGTGGGTGGTCCGGGAGACGTCCCCGTCCGCCTCGATCAACGGGCTCCATCTGGCCGCGACGAGGGTCAGCAGCAGGATCGAGCACGCGGCCAGGGCGCCGGCGAGACCGGCGGCGGCACGATGCTCCGGACGGGGCGGGGAATCGACGGTGGGGGAGTGCATGCTGCGATCCTCGCCGAACCGGGGGGTCCGGATCCACTACGTGGGCGGTCCTCGGCCCGGGAGTGGCTCATCCGCGCCCCTCCCGGGCACCGGCGGAACCACTCTTTCCCGGGACGGGCGGGTCCGCCCCGTCAGCCCAGGGCCCGCAGCCCCGGGGCGAACGCCACCAGCACCGGCACCACGGGGACCACCGCGGCCGCCGCCGTGAGCCGCAGGCGGCGGGCCGCGGTGAGCCGGTCCGGGGGAGTGAGCAACCGGTGCACCCGCGCCGGGACATGGGCCCGCGGCGTGGGGCACGGCCCGAACACGCCCCGGTGCTCGTTGAGTTCCACCAGTGCCAGGGCCGTGGTCAGCCGGCCGAAACGGCGCGACGCCGTGTCGTCCGCGGCGAGTTCCACCAGCCGGTGCATCTCGTCGCGGAAGGCGGCGAACACCGGAACCTGCGGAAAACCGCCCGCGAGAGCGGAAGAACAGTTCAGCAGCCAGTCGTGACGGGCGCGGGCGTGGCCCTGCTCGTGAGCCAGTACGGCGTCCAGTTGCCGGCCCTTCAGACGGCGCAGCGCGGCCGTCGTGACGACCAGTCGGGGCGGGCTGCCGGGCAGCCACCAGGCGTCGGGGCGCTCGCTCTCCAGGACCGTGAGACGGCCCGAGACGGCCACCTCCCCCGGCAGCAGGGGCGCCCGCACCAAGAGGTCCGCGCGACGGCGGCGCCGCCGGGCCCGGGTCCGGCCGATCTCGCGCACCAGCATCGCCGCGCTCCACAGCGCCCCGCAGGCCAGCGTGACGGCGGTGGTGGCCGCCCAGGGGCCCGCCGTGCCGAGGGCGTACGCCTCGACGACCCCGCTCGGGGCCGTGGCGAAGACGTGCCAGCCGACCGCGTGCCACGCCGCCGCCGCGCTGAACGTCATCGACAGGGCACAGCACACCAGGACGGCCGCCACCACGCACTGCCACATCCACAGCGCCACGACCGGCTCCCGGTCCGGCCAGTCCGCCCGGGCGAGCAGCCGGGGGCCGGCCACGGCCGTCAGGGCGCCGAGCAGCAACAGCACGGCGGGGAGCATCATGGGACGCAGCCTATGAGCGCGGCTCGCCCAGGGGTACGCCCCCGGGCGGCAAGTGACGCACACAACGGTCCCCGTGGGACGTGCCGCACCACCGCACCCTCGGCGACCGCGTCCGGGACGTCGTCGTGTCGGTGCTCCGGCCTCACAGGGTCAGCAGCATCGCCACCATCGCGATCCCCATGGCCAGCCGGCAGGCCCGTGCCAGTTCGGGGCGGTCGCCCCAGCCGCCGGCGTCACCGCCCCCGGTCCCGCTTCCGGCCAGCGCCGCCACCGGCACCAGCCGGACGCCGCCCAGCAGCACGTACCCGGCGAAGTACAGCAGCAGCGCCCCCGTCAGCAGCGGGACGTCCGATCCGTCCCGGCCGTGCCCATGAGCGGGGGAGGCCGCCATGACGACGGACATGTAGACCATCGCGCCGGCCCCCACCAGGTGGTGGAGGTGGTGGGCGCCGGACCGCGCCGCCCACAGCGCGTGCACGCCCGCCGCGCCGAACACGGCCGCGTACACCGGCCAGGCCCACGGCGGAGGCGTGAACACCGCCGCGGGCACCGCCATCGCGGCCATCCCGAAACCCATCAGCGCCTCGCCGCCCGCGGCGCGCCGCTGCTCCCCGGTGCCGCTGCGCATCCGCACCAGGCAGTAGGCGCCGGTCACCGCGCAGAGCGCCACCAGCAGCCAGCCGGACGAAGCCGGTCCGTGCACGCGCACCTCCCCGCTCGACAGTCGGTCATTCGATGCCCGGGCGACGCGGCGCGCACGCGAGCGCAAGGGAGTACACGGGGAGCGTGGGGAGGAGCACCGCAGATCAGAGGCTGTAATTTACGAGTAAAACACCTGCTAACCTTGTGTTCCATGAGCAGTGCGCCCCCCACTCCCGCCTCCACCCCGCCGGCCCGGCGCCTCCCGCTGGCCGGCGTGCTGCGCCTCGGCCGGCCCTCGGACATCTGGTTCAAGCCCGCGCTGAGCGTCGTCGCGGCCATCGCCCCGCCCAGCCTCACCCTGCTCGCGCTCGGCCGGCTGGACCTCGCGATGTACGCCATGGCCGGGTCGCTGTGCGCGCTGTACACCCACAACCGGCCCTACGCCGCCCGGGCCGTGGCCCTGCTGTGGGTGGTGCTCGGCATGCTCGGCGGCCTCGCTGCCGCCCTGGTCACGGCCTCCCTGACCGGCAGCGCCGTCGTCCTGGTCACCGTCGGGGCGCTGCTCGCCGCCGCGCAGAAGGTGCTGTGCGACGCGACCCGGGTGGGTCCGCCCGGCAACGTCGTCCTGACCTTCGTCAGCTCGGCCTCGCTGTTCGTGCCGCAGACCCTCGACCGCGTTCCCGGCCACCTGGCCCTCGCGGCCGCCACCGGTGCCTGGGCCTGGCTGGTCTGCATGGCACCCGCGCTCCTGCGCCCGCACGGCCCGGAGCGCCGCGCCACCGCGAGCGCCCTGCGGGCCGCCGCCACGTACGCCGACACCGGGGGCGAGGGAGAGGGGCACGTGCGGGCCCGTGCCGCCGGGTACGCCGCCGTACAGGCCGCCTGGCAGTCACTGCTGTCCACCCGCGCGCCGTCCCGGACCCGACGCGCGTTGGAACGGCTCGTGGTGCGGGCCGAGGTCGCCCTCGCCGCTCCGGCGGACGCCGACGGCACCCTGCTGCGCGGGTGGGCGCGTTCGCTGCGCTCCACCGGGCCCGTCCCGCGGGCCGCTCTGCCGCCGGCGGCCGCGGACGAACTGCTCGGCGTGGAACCGGCCCGCTCGCTGTGGGCCCGGCTCGGCCCGCTGACCCCGCTCGCCGCCCGCACCGCGCTGGGCTGCGCACTCGCCGGCTACGCCTCCCTCGCGCTCGGCATCGGCCGCCCGTACTGGGCGGTGGTCACGGCCGCCTCGCTCTACCAGGCGAACATCGCCCTGACCTGGAGCCGGGCCGTCCAGCGGGTCGTGGGCAACGTCGTCGGCGTGCTCGTCTTCGCGGCCGTCGTGCCGCTCGCCCACCTCGGCAAGGCGGCCCTCGTCCTGTGCTGCGTCGCGTTCAGCTTCGGCGCGGAGGCGCTGATCAGCCGGAACTACTGGCTCGGCAGCGTGTGTGTGACGCCCATGGCCCTGCTCATCACGGAGTTCGCCGGACGGCAGAATCCCGGCGAGCTGATGACCGAGCGGGTCGTGGACACCGTCGTCGGGGCGCTGGTCGGCTTCGTCGCCGCGGTGGCCGTCACCGACCGGCGGGCGGGTGACCGGGTGGAGCACGCGCTGACGGCCGCGGACCGGGCCCGCGAGCACGCGGCGCGGCTGCTGGCGGAGCCGCACCCCGAGGCGGCCGCCCTGGAATCCGCCCGCCGCCGGCTCGCCGTCGCCCTGGCCGATCTCCGGGCCACCGCCGACGCCGCGGCCGGGGAATGGTGGCAGCGGGCCCTGCCCCAGGAGCGGGTCGTGCTCGCCGAGCAGTCCGGACACCGTACGCTCGCCGCTACGGCACGACGCCAGGGGCTGCTCCCGGACCGCGGTCCCGACACGGAGACGGAGGACGCACGGCCATGACGCCGACGGAAGGACCATCCCCCACGGGTCCCGGCCCGGCCCAGCCACCGGTGACCGGGGGAGCGCGGTCCCGGGAGCACCGGCAGGCGGGGACGACTGCGGGCGACCGCACGGACGAACGGGCGTCCGGCGGGACCGGCCCCGCGGAGGGAACGGCGGGGGCGTCCATGGGGGACACGGGTACGGATACGGGCTCGGGCATGGGTGCGGGCGGGACCTTCGCGGTGGGAGGCGACGCCGGCGAAGGCCCCGTAGCGCGCGGGCACGCCGGTGAGGGCTCCCGGCCCCGGCCAGGATCGGGGGGCGACGGCTCCCCCCGGGACGGCGGGGACGCGGCCGACGTGCATCCCGGCCGCGGTGACGGGGACGGCCCGGACAGCGGGACGCCGGGCCTCGAAGCCGGGGTGTCCGGTGCGCGGCGGGCCGACACCGTCGCCTCCGTCGTGCGGCAGTGGAAAGCCGTGCACCCCGGCCTGGACACGGGCCCGATGGAGATCATCGGGCGCATCAACCGCTGCGCCGCCCTGCTCCAGCAGGCCGAGGACGCCCCGCTGCGCCGGGCCGGGCTCAGCCGTCCCGAGTTCGACCTCCTCGGCGCGCTCCGCCGCACCGGGCACGAGCTGACGCCCGGGGAGCTGGCACGGGAGACCTTCTCCTCGGGTGCCGCCGTCACCAAGCGCCTCAAGCAGCTCACCGAGCGCGGCCTGGTGGAACGCCGCGGCGACACGCGGGACCGCCGGGTCGCCCATCTGCGCCTCACCGACGCCGGCCGGGACCTCGTCGACGGCATCCTGCCGGCCCAGCTCGCCTACGAGACCGCCGTCCTGTCCGGTCTGGACGGCCCCGAGCAGGGGGAACTGTCGGCGCTCCTGGGGGAGTTGCTCGCCCAGCTGGAGGGCAGGCTGGGCGCGCTGAGCAGGTGAGACGACGGGCCCCCGGAGGCTCGCCCGCACCGCCGGATCAGAACCCGTCGCCGGCCCGGTACACGCCGAACATCGCCCCCTGCGGATCCCGCAGCACCGCGATGCGCGGCCCGTCGGGCACCGACGTCGGCACCATCAGGACGGTGCCGTGCCGCTGTACGACGGCGGTCGTGGCGTCCACGTCCGCCACGGCGAAGTACGGCAGCCAGTGCGCCGGCACCTCCGGCGGGAACTTCTCGTCCATCGTCACCATGCCGCCGAAGTCGGCCCCGCCGACGCCCCACTGCGTGTAGCGCTCCCCGGCGGCGACGGTCCACCCGAACACCCGCGTGTAGAAGGCCACGGCCTGCTCGGGATCCCGTGTGAACAGCTCGACTCAGCCGAGCGCGCCCGGGGCGTTGAACAGCCCGGCGCCCGGGAAGGTCCCCGCCTGCCACAGCCGGAACACGGCACCGCCCGGATCGGCGGCCACCACGGAACGGCCCGTGCCGGACACGTCCGTGGGGCCGAGCAGCACCTCCCCGCCCGCGTCCGCCACCGCACGGGCCGCGGCGTCCGCGTCGGACACCGCGAACGACACGTTCCAGCCGACCGGCTGCGCGGGCTCGTACAGCGGGGCCAGCCCGGCCACCGCGTCCTCGCCGAGGTGCGCGACGGTGTGACCGCCCGCCTCCTGACGCGGGTCCGTCCCGGGCCGCCAGCCGAACAGCCGCGTGTAGAACCGCCGCGCGGCCTCCAGGTCGCTGGTGCCCAGCTCCGTCCAGCAGGGCCCGCCCGTCACCGGTGCGTCGAGCTTCATGGCGTTCCTTCCGCAGGGAACCCCCCGCAGCACGCTAAGCCGCCGCCGGTGCCCCCGGCCATCCGGGAAAACCCACCGGTGTGCCGCGCGGCCCCCCGACCGCCCCCACCACCAGGCGGCCTCCGGCTCCCCGCGACCGGCCGGACACCCTGGCCTGTGCGAACGGGGGGCTTCCGGCACGTCGGACACCGGGATCGTCCTGATCGCCCCGTCTCGTCTCGCCTCGCCGACGTCGGCGGCCAGGTCCTCGACCCCGCCGAGGCCGGCACGGGCCTGAGACACCGCCCGCCGTGGGACCCTGCCCACCGGCGCGGGCTTCAGCGAAAGCGGCCCGCACCGGCCGGGGCCGGGTGCGCCATCCGGGGCGGCGGCCCCGGCCGCCCCGCCCCGGGCGGCCTCAGATGCCGGGCCGGTAGCGGATCGGGTGGTCGGCCGGGACCTCCACCAGCACGATCGGCGTGCCGTCCGGGTCCGCGATCCACATCTCGACCAGCCCCCAGGGCTCCTTCACCGGCGGCCGCACGATCTCCACGCCCTTCGCCAGCAGCTCGTCGTGCGCCGCCGTCACGTCGTCCACCTGGAGCCACAGCCGCACGGCGGGCGCCGGTGGAGTCCCGGACCGTCCCGAGAGCTCAAGGAAGCCGCCGCCCAGGAAGTAGACCGTGCCGCGCTCGGGCCCCGTGCCGAACTCCCGGTAGACGGCGAGCCCGAGCTGTTCCCCGTAAAAGGCCCGCGACTTCTCCGGGTCGGTGGGGCGGAGCAGGATCCGGCTGCTCAGTACATGCACCATGCACCGGAGCCTAGTCGCAGGGTTACGCTCGTCCCTGCCCGAGCCGCGCCCAGACACGGAGACGTACGCCCATGGACACCCTCGCCACCGGACTGACCTTCCGCGACGCCACCGACGCTGACGTGGACGACCTGGTCACGCTGATCGAGTCGGCGTACCGGGGCGAGGCCAGCCGGGCCGGGTGGACCACCGAGGCGGACATCCTGGAGGGGCAGCGGACCGACCCGGAGGGGGTGCGGGCCGTCATCAAGGCGCCGGACAGCCGGCTGCTGACCGTGGAGCGGGAGGGGCGCATCGTCGCCTGCTGCCAGCTGGAGCACCGGGGCGACCACGCCTACTTCGGGATGTTCTCGGTCAGCCCCGCACTCCAGGGCGCGGGCCTCGGCAAGGTCGTCATCGCGGAGGCGGAGCGGCAGGCCCGCGCGGACTGGGGCGTGACGGAGATGCACATGACCGTGATCTCCGTCCGGGACGACCTCATCGCCTGGTACGAGCGCCGCGGCTACCGCCGCACGGGCCGGATGACCCCCTTCCCGTACGGCGACGAGCGCTTCGGCATCCCGCTCCGCGACGACCTGCGGTTCGAGCTGCTGGTCAAGGAGCTCGGCTAGCCGTCAGGCCGTGAAGCGGCCCGTGCGCTTGATGTCCGGGTGGTCGGTGGTCGCGCCGTCCAGCCCGAACGCCCGGACCAGACGCAGATGGTCCTGCGTGTTCACCACCCAGCCGATGATCCTCAGGTCGGCCTCACGGGCGCGCTCCACGATCTCCAGGGTGAGCCGGCGGATGTTCAGGCAGACGGTCTCGGCGCCGGCCGCGACGGCGCGGTCGACGACGTCCGTGCCGTAACGGCTGGCGATCAGCGCGGTGCGCACCCCCGGCACCAGTGGCTTGATCTCGGTGATCGCCGCGTCGTGGAACGAGGAGACCTCGACCCGCCCCGCCAGCCCCCGCTCGTTCATCACCCGCGCCAGGGCCCGCGCCGCCTGCACGTCCTTGATCTCGGCCTGCAGCGGCGCCTGGACGGCCTCCAGGACCTCCTCGAAGACCGGCACCCGCTCACCCCGCCCCGCGTCCAGCGCCCGCAGCTCGGCGAGGGTCTTCCCGGCGATCGGCCCGCTGCCGTCGGTCGTGCGGTCCACGTCCGTGTCGTGCATGACGACCAGCGCGCCGTCCTTGCTCAGGTGCAGGTCCAGCTCGATGGCGTCGAGCCCGGCCTCCTGGGCGGCGACGAAGGACCTGAGGGTGTTCTCGGGTTCCACACCCATGACTCCGCGGTGACCGATGGTGAGGAAGTTCACGACACTACTCTCTTCCGTCGACAGGCGGCAGTGAGGGCCTCGAGGGCCCACCCGACCGTATCGCCCGGGCCCGCCCCCTGCGCAGGGCGAGGGCATGGCCGGCGCACAGCTGGGCATAAGCGTGACCGGCAGGAAAAAGTGCGGTGAAGGCCCGGGTGAGGCAGGATAATTTCCTGAGGTGGCCCTTGCTGGGAGGAACCTCGTGTGTATACGGTCGGCGCACGTGAGATTCTCCCGTGGAGGATGGGACATGACGGAAATTCTTGTGCAGGTGGGTTCGGAGGGCGGGGTTCCTCCCGTGGCCAGGGTGGTGGAGCACCCGGCATGGCCCGTGCTCAAGGATGCCGTGGAGCGGATCCGGCCATGGCAGTCCAAGGACGGGTCGATCGACTTCGACGCCGAGGGCGCGCCCGACCCGGCCGACGCCGAGCTCGCGGTCCGGCAGGTCGCCGACGCCGTCCTGGAGCTCTCCCCGCTGCTCCCGCACGACCGTGCGTACCACGAGGCCCTGGCCAAGGACCTGACCCGCTGGGCCGACAGCGGCTTCCAGGTGCCCGACTTCCTCGACTCGCTGCTCGCCTTCCAGCCGGCGCGCGACCGCCGGGACGGTCTGCAGCACCTGGTCGTCTTCCCGATGTACACGCAGAACGGCAACCCCGACCGCAACCTCGAAGCGGTCGTGCTGCGCATGGTCTGGCCGGACTGGCTGGCCGAACTGGAGCGCACCCGCTACGACAACCCGCTGTTCTGCGGCATCAAGTTCGAGGACTTCACGTCCGGCTACGACACCAACTCGGCCGTGCTGTTCCCGGAGACCATCGCCGTGCGCGAGGCGCCGGAGCGGTTCACCTGGGGCGGCATCTTCTGCGACCGTGAGGCCGCCCGCTTCCGCCGCGTCACGGACGCCGCCGTCGACATCCTGGGCCTGGAACTGCCCGAGGACGTCGCCGCGATGGTCCACGACCAGAAGCGCTGCGAGGAGGCGTTCGTCCTGTGGGACATGGTCCACGACCGCACCCACAGCCACGGCGACCTGCCGTTCGACCCGTTCATGATCAAGCAACGCCAGCCGTTCTGGATGTACGGCCTGGAGGAGCTGCGCTGCGACCTCACCGCCTTCAAGGAGGCGGTCAAGCTGGCCGGCGAGGGCGTACCGCAGGCCCGTGACGTCCAGGTCGCGGTCCTGTTCGACCGCATGTTCCGCTTCCCGGTCACCGGCGAGCGCGTGCGCAACTACGACGGTCTCGGCGGCCAGCTCCTCTTCGCGTACCTGCACAAGCACGACGTCGTCCGCTGGACCGACAACAAGCTCTCCCTCGACTGGGAGCGCGCCCCGCAGGTCACCAACCAGCTGTGCGGCGAGATCGAGCAGCTGTACCGCGACGGCATCGACCGGCCCAAGCTGGTCCACTGGTTCGCCGGGTACGAGCTCGTCTCCACGTACCTCTCCCCGCACCCGGGCTCCAAGTGGGCCAAGGGTCCGGACGCCCTGGACCTGACGCAGCCGCCGCGCAAGCTCGTCGATGACGTGCTTCCGGACGAGTTTCCGCTGAGCATGTTCTATGAGGCACTGTCCAAGAAGCTGAAGAACGTGATCGCCTCCACCAAGGGCATCACGGCGGACGGCGCCGAGCGGATCGCCGCATGAGCGATCGGCGTACCGAGAACACTGCTCAGGAGGCGAAGAGGATGGCGGGGAACGGGGCGCTCAGCGGTGCGGTGATCGCGGTGGCCGGTGCGGGCGGGCCGGCGGGCCGGGCGGCGCTGCTCAGGCTGGCCGAGGCGGGAGCGACCGTCATCGGCTCGGACAACGACCCGGAGCGGCTGGCGGAGGCGGTGGACGCGGCGAGCTACGCGACCGGCGGCGCCACCGTCACCGGCGACACGGTCGACCTGCTCGACCTGCAGGCCACCCGCGACTGGGCCGGCCGCATCGAGAAGGACTTCGGCCGGGTCGACGGCCTGGTCCACCTCGTCGGCGGCTGGCGCGGCAGCGAGACCTTCACCAGGACCAGCCTGGACGACTGGGACTTCCTGGAGATGCTGCTGGTGCGCACCGTGCAGCACACCTCGCTCGCCTTCCACGAGGCGCTGCAGCGCAGCGACCGCGGCCGGTACGTGCTGATCAGCGCCGCCGGCGCGACCAAGCCCACCGCGGGCAACGCCGCCTACGCCGCGGGCAAGGCGGCAGCGGAGGCGTGGACGCTCGCCATGGCCGACTACTTCCGCAAGGCCGGGGGCCCCGAGGGCCCGACCTCGGCGGCTGCGATCCTGGTGGTGAAGGCACTGGTGCACGACGCGATGCGCGCCGACCGCCCCAACGCGAAGTTCGCGGGCTTCACCGACGTCAAGGATCTGGCCGAGGCCATCACCGAGGTCTGGGACAAGCCCGCCGCCGAAGTGAACGGAAAACGTCTGTGGCTCACCGAGAAGCCGTGAACCCGCCGAAGACCGACGCCCGCCGCCACCACGACCCCGACGTCCGCGGTTTCGCCAGCGACAACTACGCCGGCGCCCACCCGGAGGTGCTCGCCGCCCTGGCCCTGGCCAACGGCGGGCACCAGGTCGCCTACGGAGAGGACGACTACACCGAGAACCTGCAGCGCGTCGTCCGCAGCCACTTCGGGGCCACGGCCGAGGCGTTCCCGGTCTTCAACGGCACCGGCGCCAACGTCGTCGCGCTCCAGGCGGTCACCGACCGCTGGGGCGCGGTGATCTGCGCCGAGAGCGCGCACATCAACGTCGACGAGTGCGGCGCGCCCGAGCGGGTCGGCGGGCTCAAGCTGCTCACCGTCCCGACACCCGACGGCAAGCTCACGCCGGAGCTGATCGACCGGCAGGCCTACGGCTGGGACGACGAGCACCGGGCGATGCCGCAGGTCGTGTCGATCACCCAGGCCACCGAACTGGGCACGGTCTACACGCCGGACGAGATACGGGCGCTGTGCGAGCACGCCCACGCGCACGGCATGAAGGTGCACCTGGACGGGTCCCGGCTGGCGAACGCCGCCGCCACCCTGAACGTCCCGATGCGGACGCTCACGGAGGTCGCCGGCGTCGACATCCTCTCCCTGGGCGGCACGAAGAACGGCGCCCTCTTCGGCGAGGCCGTCGTCGTCCTCAACCAGGACGCCGTCAGCCACATGAAGCACCTGCGCAAGCTGTCCATGCAGCTCGCCTCGAAGATGCGGTTCGTGTCGGTGCAGCTGGAGGCCCTGCTCGCCCGGGACCTGTGGCTGCGCAACGCCCGGCACGCCAACGAGATGGCCCAGCGTCTCGCCGAGGGCGTGCGGTCCGTGCACGGGGTGGAGATCCTCTACCCCGTGCAGGCCAACGCGGTCTTCGCCCGCCTGCCCCACGACGTGAGCGAGCGTCTCCAGAAGCGCTTCCGCTTCTACTTCTGGGACGAGGCCGCGGGCGACGTCCGCTGGATGTGCGCCTTCGACACCACCGAGGAGGACGTGGACGCGTTCCTCGCGGCGCTGAAGGAGGAGATGGCCCGCTGAGGCCCTCTCCGGAGGTGTGCGCCCCGCGCACCACCCGGTCGATCCGCAGCGGTATCTCGAAGGTGCAGGACGCCTTGTCGTGCAGGTGGATCGGCGTCCGGCAGTAGTAGGGGGTGGCGGGGGACGTGCCGTCGTCCTCCGCCGTCCGGCACCGGCCCTCCGGCAGGGCGCCGACCGTGGTGCCCTCGGGCGCCCGGAACCGCACGGTGGCCACGGAAGCCCCCGCGCTCACGGACGCCACCTCATGTTTCCCCTCCTTCTCACCGTTCCGTGGACCCGAGACCAGACCGGCGAGGCTTGCGGCAGTGGTGAGCCGTTCTCGCGGTCACCGCATAGATATGCAAATGAGTGTAAATTGATTGACGTGCCTCGTCTCACTCCCTACGCTCTGCCCGCATGCAGCTGATCCAGGAAAACCCGGACCTCTCCGCCTACTTGGCCGCCGACGAGGTGATCGACCACCGCCACCCGCGCGTGCGCGACACGGCGGCGCGGCTCGCCGAGGGAGTGGCGGACTCGTATGAGTATGCGAGGGTGGCCTTCGAGTTCGTGCGGGACGCCATCGCGCATTCCCAGGACTCCGGCGACCTCCGCGTCACGTGGCGGGCCTCCGACGTACTGGAGCAGCGCACCGGCATCTGCTACGCCAAGGCGCACGCCCTGGCCGCGCTGCTGCGGGCCGAGGACATCCCGACCGCGCTGTGCTACCAGAGGTTCGACGTGGTGCACGGACTGGTCGCCGTGCGGTTCAACGGAGCCTGGCACCGGCAGGACCCCCGCGGAAACAAGCCGGGCGTCGACGCGCAGTTCTCCCTCGACGGCGAGCGGCTGGCCTTCGTACCCGACCCTGCGTCCAATGAACTGGACTACCCAGTCCTGTATGCTGCACCGCACCCGGTCGTGCTGGACGCCCTGCGCGCGGCACCCGACCGGCCGCACCTCTGGCAGACGCTCCCCACCGCACTCTGAGGCCCGACCATGACGCTCACACTCACCGTGTCCGACGACGTCCGCGCGCTCGCGCCCGGTTTCACCCATGTAGCGATCGAGGCCCACGGCCTGGTCAACGGGCCGAGCACCGACGCCAGTGCGGAGCTGCTGGACGATGCCGCCCGCCGGCTCGCGGCCCGGCTGGACGGCCGCGCCCCGCACGAGGACCCGCACATGGCGGCCTGGCGCGAGGTCTACACCGCCTTCGGCTCGAAGCCGTCCCGCACCCGCAACTCCGCGGAGGCCCTGGCCAGGCGGGCCCTGACGGACGCCGGACTGCCCCGCAGCAACCTGCTCGTCGACCTCTACAACGCCGTCAGCGTCGCCCATCTGATCCCCGTCGGCGGCGAGGACCTCGACCGCGTCCAGGGCGGCATGCGGCTGGTGCGGGCCACGGGCGAGGAGGACTTCGTCACCGTCGCCGGGGGAGAGGAGACCGTCGAGCACCCCGACGCGGGCGAGGTGGTGTGGCGCGACGACGCGGGCGTGACCTGCCGCCGCTGGAACTGGCGGCAGGGGCCGCGCACCCGGCTCACCGAGCGGACCGCTTCCGGCATCTTCCTGCTGGAGAGCATGGCGCCGATGCCGGTGGCCGAGGTCGAGGCGGCGGCGGCCGAGCTCGCCGGGCTGCTGGAGAAGTTCAGCCCCGGCGCCGAGGTCGACGTACACGCTCCATGGTCCGCCGCCTGAGCGGCGCAGACCCGGGCGTCAGAGCGCCTCGGCCGCCCGCACCTGCTCCGGCGTCGGGGCGGTGCCGCCGAGGTGGGCCGGCATCCACCAGGTGTCGTCCGGGCCCTTGGGGCGTACGGGGTAGGCGCGCTGGGCGGCCTCCAGCAGTTCCTGGACGCGCTCGCGCAGCTGACGCGTGATCGCCCCCGCGTACTTGTCGCGGGAGGCCTCGATCGCCTCGCCCACCCGGATGGTGATGGGGGTGTGGCTGCGCTTGAAGTTGCGCGGGTGGCCCTTGGTCCACAGCCGCTGCGTACCCCACACCGCCATCGGGATCAGCGGGACGCCGGCCTCCTGCGCCAGACGCGCGGCGCCCGACTTGAAGCTCTTCAGCGTGAACGACTGCGAGATCGTCGCCTCCGGGAAGACCCCGACGATCTCGCCGGACCGCAGCGAGTCCAGGGCGTGCGCGTAGGCGGCCTCGCCCTGGGCGCGGTCCACGGGGATGTGCTTCATCCCGCGCATCAGCGGGCCCGAGATCCGGTGCCGGAAGACGGACTCCTTCGCCATGAAGCGCACGAGACGCTTCTGCGGCAGCGCCGCCAGCCCGTTGAAGACGAAGTCCAGGTAGCTGATGTGGTTGCTCACCAGTACGGCGCCGCCCGAGCGCGGGATGTTCTCCGAACCCTGACAGTCGATCTTGAGGTCCCACACCTTGAACAGCGTGCGGGCGAAACCGACGACGGGACGGTAGACGAGCTCTGCCATGGGCGGTTCGGACCCTTCCTGCTCAGCCTGGGAAGGGATTCCCAGCGGACAAGTTACGCAGCCGTAGGTTTACGGCTTGTCGCAGATGGTGCCCCAAGAACGGCCGGGTAGCCAGTCCTCGTGCCCGTGGGCGGAGAGATTCTCGTCACGTCGCCATCGCACCCCCACCTCGTGCTTTTACGTCCGCATTACTCCACGCGCACCGTCGCGCGGCGCGCGAGCAGGTACAACTCGCAACCCAGGCAGTACCCGAACGCCGCATTCAGGAACGCCGCGGCGAGGGCCGCGCCGGTCGCCGCGAGCCCGAGCCAGTCCGGACCCAGGGTGTAGCCCACGAGCCCGAGCCCGGCGAAGAGCAGCCCGACCGCTTGGGCGAAGCGCGGCGGCTCGGGCGCCTCGAACGCCGTCGGCGGCCCGAGTCGCGGTCGTACGGCGTGGGCGAACAGCAGCCCGTACGGCGACCGGCGCACCCCGCCCGCCGCACCCAGCAGGAACGCCAGCGTCTGCCACGCCAGCAGCCACCCGCTCCCGGTGACCAGCACGACCGCCAGCACGACGGTCGTCACGGCCGCGCCGAAGCGCGGCCCTCTCGCATCGATGTCCATGGGAACCAAGCATTCCGCAGCGCTGCGCCGTCGCGGGGCCGGGAATCTTTGCGGTCTCGTGAACGCTTGCAGCAGGTGATGACCGGACTGGTGGTGTGCGTGGTGGTGCTCGCGGCGGCGAGCGCCTTCGGAGTGCTGCACAAGCGGCGGAGCGGGAGAGTGCGGGTGCGCGGGCGGGACGAGGGCGTACGGCTGGGCGCGGCGGACCTGGGCGCGGAGCTCGGCGAGCGGGCCACGCTCGTGCAGTTCTCCAGCGCGTTCTGCGCGCCCTGCCGGGCGACCCGGCGGGTCCTCGGCGAGGTCGCGGAACTGGTCCCGGGCGTGACCCACGTCGAGATCGACGCGGAGGCGCACCTGGACCTGGTGCGGCGGCTGGACATCCTCAAGACGCCGACCGTGCTCGTCCTGGACGCCGGCGGCCGGGTGGTGCGGCGGGCCACGGGGCAGCCGCGTAAGGCGGACGTGATCGCCGCGCTGGGGGAGGCCGTGTGAGGGAGTCGACCCCGTCCGTGAGCCACCTCCCACATCAGGGAACCGACTTGACTGCGCCGACCATTTATCGTCAGCCTGACCCCATGCCTGCGGACCTGATCACCACGAGCGACCTCCTGCGCTCGGTCTTCCGGCGGCACGCCGCGGGCGTCGCCGTCATCACCGCCCGTGGCGAAGACGGTCCGGTGGGCTTCACCGCCACCTCCCTCACCTCCGTCTCCGCCGAGCCGCCGCTGCTCTCCTTCGGCGTCGGCACCGGCGCGTCCAGCTGGCCGGCGATAGCCGAGGCCGATCACGTCGGCGTCCATGTCCTCGGCGAGCACCAGCAGGAACTCGCCGCCACCTTCGCGCGCAGCGGAGCCGACCGCTTCGGCGGGCCCACCGCGTGGCGGGAGGGGCCCGAGGGGGTGCCCGTGCTGGACGGCGTCCTGGCCTGGCTGGTGGGCCGCGTGGTGGCGCGCGTCCCGGCCGGCGACCACCGCATCGTCATCGCCGAGGTCGTCCACGGCGACTCCACCGGCACCGGCCGTCCCCTCCTCTACCACCAGGGACGTTTCCAGCGCCTGGGCGACTGAACCGGCTCCGGCCCCGGGCTGCGTGACGGTCCAGTTCCGGTTACGCTGCGTTGCGAAGGTCACAGTTCAAAGCGCTTGCTTAGCGGGAACGAACTCTGTGTACTGGCGAGTAATATTTCGCTCGGAGCGTGGGTGGCCCCGACCGGGATCGGCCGCTTGAGGCGCCTATGCTGCCTGCAAGAGGCAGCCGAGAAATGACGATGCAGTAGGAGAGCCGGCGTGAGCTTGAGGATCGTTGTCACTGTGAAGTACGTGCCCGACGCCACTGGCGACCGGCACTTCGCCGATGACCTGACCGTCGACCGGGACGACGTGGACGGTCTGCTCTCCGAGCTCGACGAGTACGCGGTCGAGCAGGCGCTGCAGATCTCCGAGAACTCCGACGACGACGTGGAGATCACCGTCCTGACGGTGGGTCCCGAGGACGCCAAGGACGCCCTGCGCAAGGCGCTGTCCATGGGCGCCGACAAGGCCATCCACGTCGAGGACGACGACATCCACGGCACCGACGCCATCGGCACCTCCCTGATCCTGGCCAAGGCGATCGAGAAGGCCGGCTACGACCTGGTCATCTCCGGCATGGCCTCCACCGACGGCACCATGGGCGTCGTCCCGGCACTGCTCGCCGAGCGCCTGGGCGTCCCGCAGGTCACCCTGCTCTCCGAGGTCTCGGTCGAGGACGGCACGGTCAAGGGCCGCCGCGACGGCGACGCCGCCTCCGAGAGCCTGGAGGCCTCCCTGCCGGCGGTCGTCTCCGTGACCGACCAGTCGGGCGAAGCGCGCTACCCGTCCTTCAAGGGCATCATGGCGGCCAAGAAGAAGCCGGTGGAGTCCTGGGACCTGTCCGACCTCGACATCGAGGCCGAGGAGGTCGGCCTGGAGGGCGCCTACACGGTCGTCGACGGCGCGGCCGAGCGTCCGGCCCGTACCGCGGGCACGATCGTCAAGGACGAGGGCGAGGGCGGCAAGCAGCTCGCTGAGTTCCTCGCGGGCCAGAAGTTCATCTGAGCCCCGCATCCGCTGACCGCCCCTCATCTTTCGCAAGCAGGAGAGAAGAAGTCCCATGGCTGAAGTTCTCGTCTACGTCGACCACGTGGACGGTGCCGTCCGCAAGCCCACGCTGGAGCTGCTGACCCTCGCCCGCCGCATCGGCGAGCCCGTCGCCGTCGCCCTGGGCAACGGCGCCGCCGACACCGCCGCCGCCCTCGCCGAGCACGGCGCGGTCAAGGTCCTCACCCACGAGGCCGCCGAGTACGCCGACTACCTGGTCGTACCGAAGGTCGACGCCCTCCAGGCCGCGCACGAGGCCGTCTCCCCGGCCGCCGTGCTGGTCCCGTCCTCCGCCGAGGGCAAGGAGATCGCCGCCCGCCTGGCGCTGCGCCTCGGCTCCGGCATCATCACCGACGCCGTCGACCTGGAGGCCGGCGACGAGGGCCCGGTGGCCACCCAGTCGGTGTTCGCCGCGTCCTTCACCACCAAGTCCCGTGTCTCCAAGGGCACCCCGGTCATCACGGTCAAGCCCAACAGCGCCGCCGTGGAGGCCGCCCCGGCCGCCGGCACGGTCGAGGCGCTGAACGTGTCCTTCTCCGCGCAGGCCACCGGCACCAAGGTCACCGGCCGCACCCCGCGTGAGTCCACGGGCCGCCCGGAGCTGACCGAGGCCGCGATCGTGGTCTCCGGCGGCCGTGGCGTCAACGGCGCGGAGAACTTCGCGATCATCGAGGCCCTCGCCGACTCCCTCGGCGCGGCCGTCGGTGCCTCGCGCGCCGCGGTGGACGCCGGCTGGTACCCGCACACCAACCAGGTCGGACAGACCGGCAAGAGCGTGTCGCCGCAGCTGTACATCGCCTCCGGCATCTCCGGCGCGATCCAGCACCGCGCCGGCATGCAGACCTCGAAGACGATCGTGGCGATCAACAAGGACGCCGAGGCCCCGATCTTCGACCTCGTCGACTACGGCGTCGTCGGCGACCTCTTCGACGTCGTCCCCGCCCTGACCGAGGAGATCAAGGCCCGCAAGGGCTGATCGGGACCGGCCGCACCGAGGCCCCCGTGACCGAGCGCGGTCACGGGGGCCTCGCGTCATCCCAGGGTCATCGAGGCCTGCACCGGCAGATGGTCGCTCGGGTACGTCCCGTCCCTGCTGAAGGTGTTCATCCGGGCCCAGTGCGTGGTCACTCCGGGGCTGGTGAGGATCCAGTCGATGCGCCGTCCGCCGGGCCTGGGCTGCCGGTAGCCGTGATGCGTCCCGTACGCCGGACCCCGCGAGGCCGCCGTGTCCCAGGTGTCCACCAGCCCGATGTTCAGCATGAGGTCGTACACGCGGTTGTCGTGGGCGGCCGCGTTGAAGTCGCCGGTGACGACGACCGGCAACGACCGGTCCCACCCGGCGATCGTCTCGCCGATGAGTTCGGCGGACCGTTCCCGGGCGTACTGGCTGACGCTGTCCAGGTGGGTGTTGAGCACGTGGAACTCCCGTCCCCCGTCGGCGAGATCGGCGAAGCGGACCCAGGTGACCATGCGCAGCCAGTCCGCGCCCCAGGTGTTCGAGGCGATCGTGTACGGGGTGCCGGACAGCCAGAAGTGGTCGAACGCGACCGGTTCGAGCCGGCGTGTGTCGAAGAAGACCGCCATGAACTCGTCCTTGCTGCCGCCCCCTCGTCCGACGCCGATCCAGTCGTAGTGCTCGCCCAGGTCCGACCGGATCGCGCGCACCTGCCGGTAGAGCCCTTCCTGGGTGCCGATGACGTGCGGTCGCTCGCGGCGCAGCAGCTCCCGCATCACCGGCCGGCGCACGGACCAGGGCGGTGTGTCGTCGACGACGGTCCCGAAGCGCACGTTGAACGTCATCACGTTCAGGGCGCCCGCCTGCTCGCCCGCGGTGGCGGCGGACCGGGTGGGCCCCGCGGTGGTGAGCAGCGGTCCCGCGACGGCGGCGGCCGCCGCCGCCTTGATCCCGTGGCGGCGCGTCACTGCGGCCTCGTTGGGCACCTGATCTCCCTCCCCTTGCACGTCAGGATGAAGCTTGCCTCGTGCATACGGAAGATGAGGGCGGGTCCGCGGCGATCGAGGGGGAAGGATGGGCGATCCGACGTCAAGACGGTGTTGACCAGGCCGAAGGTCGGCCGATAACTTCGCTCTACGGATTGTTGATTCCGTAAAGCGGAAAAACAGGAGGGTGTCGGAATGGGTCACGGCCAGCAGGAGAAGGTGGCGACGAGCCTCGCGGGCGCCGTCAGCGAGGAGATCAGCGCCTCCCTCGCCCCGGTCGACGCCGAACTGGAGCGCCGCTACCCCGGAGATCCCGGCACCCGCCAGCCCGTCCACACCGTCTACGTGCCCGGCGACGTCTTCGCCGCCGACACCGTCCGCTCCTGGGGCGACCGGGCCCTCGCCGTCCTGGACGAACACGCCCCGGACGCCGCCTCCTTCGCCGCCGTCCTCGGCCTGCCCGAGGAGCTCGCCGGGCCCGTCCACGCCCGGGTGCGCGCCAAGCTGGAGCGCGAGCCCGTCGAGGACCTGCGCGTCGACTTCGAGGACGGCTACGGCAACCGGCCCGACACCGAGGAGGACGAGGCCGCTGCCCGTGCCGCCCGGATCATCGCCGAGGCGTACGCCGAGGGCACCGCGGCCCCTTACATGGGCATCCGCATGAAGTGCATGGAAGCGCCCGTCCGCGCCCGGGGTATCCGCACCCTCGACATCTTCCTCACCGGCCTGATGGAGGCCGGCGGCCTGCCCGCCGGACTGGTCCTCACGCTGCCGAAGGTGACCTACGCCGAGCAGGTCACCGCCATGGCACGCCTGCTGGACGCCTTCGAGAAGGCACACGGCCTGGAGCCCGGCCGGATCGGCTTCGAGATCCAGATCGAGACCAGCCAGTCCATCCTCGCCGCCGACGGCACCGCCACCGTCGCCCGCATGATCCAGGCCGCCGAGGGCCGCGCCACCGGCCTGCACTACGGCACCTTCGACTACAGCGCCTGCCTCGGCGTCTCCGCCGCCCACCAGGCGAGCGACCACCCCGCGGCCGACCACGCCAAGGCCGTCATGCAGGTCGCCGCGGCCGGCACCGGCGTCCGCGTCTCGGACGGCTCCACCAACGTCCTGCCCGTCGGCCCCACCGAGAAGGTCCACGCCGCCTGGCGCCTGCACTACGGCCTCACCCGCCGCGCCCTGGCCCGCGCCTACTACCAGGGCTGGGACATGCACCCCGGCCACATCCCGACCCGGTACGCGGCCGTCTTCGCCTTCTACCGCGAGGGTTTCGAGCAGGCGGCCGGCCGCCTCGCCCGCTACGCCAACCGCACCGCCGGCGACGTCATGGACGAACCCGCCACCGCCAAGGCCCTCGCCGGCTACCTGCTGCGCGGCCTGGACTGCGGCGCCCTCGACATCGGCGAGGTCGCCCGGCTCACCGGCCTGACGCGAGCCGACCTGGAGAGCTTCGCCTCGCCCCGGCGCGGTGATCTGACGGCGTCCGCCTGAGGACGCGCCCGGCGGCACGTACCGGCCCTGTCACAGCGCTCACCAGGGGCTGCCGCCGTCACCGCCGCCCCGTAGTCTGTACGCCACGTACAGGCGGGTGAGCGGATCCGGTGGGGTCACGGGAACGGGGCAGCGGTGTCGACGGGGGAGTACGGGCAGGCGGACGGGACCGGCCGGCTGCTGGCGGGCAGGTACCGCGTCACGGCCCAGCTGGGGCGCGGCGGCATGGGCGTCGTCTGGAAGGCGGTCGACGAGGTCCTGGGACGTGAGGTCGCCGTCAAGGAACTGCGCACCTACACCGACGCCGCCGGTCCCGAACTGGCCGGTCTCCAGCTGCGGATGCAGCGCGAGGCGCGCGCGGCGGCCCGGGTCCGCCACCCAGGCGTCATCGCCGTGCACGACATCACCGAGGTCGACGGACGCCCGCTCATCGTGATGGAGCTGGTCGACGGGCCGTCGCTGGACGACGTCCTGCGCGACCGCGGCACGCTGGACCCGCGGGAGGCCGCCGGGATCGGCGCCAAGGTCATGGAGGCGCTGGCCGCGGCGCACCGGGTGGGCGTCCTGCACCGGGACGTGAAGCCAGGCAACATCCTGCTCGACCGCTCGGGCCGGGTCGTCCTGACGGACTTCGGCATCGCCACCATGGACGACCCGGGCGACGGCTCGGCCACGCACCTCACCCGCAGCGGCGAACTCGTCGGCTCCCTCGACTACCTGGCCCCCGAGCGGGCCCAGGGCGCCGATCCGGGCCCCGCCTCCGACATCTGGGCCCTGGGCGCCACGCTGTACGCGGCCGTCGAGGGCGCCTCGCCCTTCCGCCGCACCTCCACGTTCTCCACGCTCACCGCGATCGTCACCGAGCCACTGCCGGAGCCCCGCCGCGCCGGTCCGCTCGCCCCGGTCCTGCAGCGCCTGATGGACAAGCGTCCCGAGGCCCGCCCCGAGGCCGGCCAGGCCCGGGACCTGCTCCAGGCGGTGGCGGATTCGAGCGGCACCGACACGCCGACCTCGGCTCTGCGCGGCCCGGCGGCCCCGCTGCCGCGCCCGGAGACGGAACGCAGTGTGCCGTCAGTGCCCCCGGGCTTCGGACCGCCGCAGCAGTTCCCGCGGGCGCAGGAGGCCGCCGGACCGCGGGAGGTCACGCCCGGCTTCGGCCCGGCCGCGGCCTTCGGGGCGGCCGGGGCGGGTGACACGGGCCAGGGCGGGCCGGGAAGCGGACCGCAGGGCGCGAACGCCGCCGACCCGGGCACCGGAGCGCGGGCCGCGAGCGCCGGCCTCCCGGCCGCCGCGGGGCCCGGCGCGCAGGCGCCCGGGGCGCACGGCACGGAGCCGCACGGCTCGGTCCCCGGCCCGCAGGGCTTCGGCCCGGCCGACGCGGGCGGCGGCGCCCCGACCGGCCCGCAGCACACCGGACCGCAGGGCCCCCGCCGCGCGAAGACACGGGCTCTCCTCGCCGCCGCGGCCGTCACCGTCGTCCTCGCCGCCGCCGGCACCACCGTCGCCCTGCTCGGGGACGGCGACGGCACCGCGCCGGACGCACGGACCGGTGCCGCGGGCGCCGCGGCCTCCGAGCCCGGCCGCACCGACGACGGATCGAACGCGCCGAGGCCCACCCAGCAGGGCGACGAACAGCGCAAGGACAAGGACAAGGACAAGGACGCGGACCCGTCCGCGAAGCCCGCGGACGGGAAGGATGCCGAGCCGTCCGCCCGGCCCTCCACCTCGGCCCCCGCCAAGTCCTCCGGGGGCGGCACGAGCGGCGGCACGTCCACGGGCACCTCGGGCGGCGGCACCGAAGGCGGCACGACCAGCGGCGGCACGAGCGGCGGCGGCACGAGCACCCCCGCCCCGGCCTGCCACGCGATCGGCGGCGGCAAGTACAACTGCCAGGTCTGGAAGACCGCCGACTCCTACACCGCCTCCGGCACCAAGGTCGGCATCCTCAACGCCGGCACCAACTACTTCTACTGCCAGCAGAACCTGGGCCGCCGCGAGACCTACGGAGAGTGGACCAACGTCTGGTGGGCGAAGACCGACGACGACAGCGGCAACACGGACGTCTGGGTCAGCGACGTCTACGTCAAGGGCGGTGACAACGACGGGCCCGTCCCCGGGCTCCCGCTCTGCTGACGGCACGCCGGCCCTGCCACGTACCGCTCCAGACCGGAGGCCGTGACCAGCTTCTCCTCGGCGAACAGCCGCGTGCCCCGCTCGCACAGCCGCCGGTCGGCGCGGGCCCGCGAGCAGAACTCCTCGGGGACGACACCGAACAGCTCCCGCAGCCGGGGCAGCGCGACAAGCAGTTCGGTGAGCAGTTCCCGCTGGCCGGGGTGGGTGCGCGGCGCGCCGGTGCCGTCGTGCAGGACGCCGTGGCGGTTGACGTACGCGTACGCCCCGGGCAGCCGAGTGCCGTCCGCCAGGTCGATCCGCACGTCGGGTGCGGGCAGCCAGGCCCGGTCGAAGTTGCCGCCCGGCACCGGCGCGCCCTCGCTCGCGTCGATCACCGCGAGCTGCTCGGCGTCGAGCCAGAGCACGAACAACTCCCGCACGGTGTCCGGGGCGCCGATCGGGGAGGCCGACACGTACCCCATGCGGCTCACGTGCGCGGAGACACCGGCGTCGACGCCGGTCACCCGGGCCTTCACCATCGGCAGGGGCGTGCCGATCCCGAACTCCCGCATCTTGTGCCGCAACTGGCCGGGGGAGGCGTTGGAGCCGATGGCGAGGACCGGCGTGCGGTCGGCGTGCACCAGGCGCCCGGGCGGCAGGAAGAGGTCCCCGTGGAGGATCCCCGAGTCGGCGGGCCAGGCGCCCGGATACAGCAGGGGGTGTTCGCGCGGCGCCTCGGCCAGGCCCAGGGCTCGCAGCGTCCGTTCCGCGGGGTGTGTCATGGGCCGCTCAGTCCGCCGGAGGGATCTCGCCCGAGCCGCGGGTGATCAGCCGGGTCGGCAGCTCGATGCGCTCGGGGGTGGCCGGACCGCCGTCCAGCTGCCGGAAGAGACGTTCCGCCGCGGTGCGCCCGAGGTCCGCCGCGTCCTGCGCGACGACGGTGACGCCCGGCTGCAGCAGGTCGGCCAGCTCGATGTCGTCGAAGCCGACGAGGGCGACCCGCCGGGTCTGCTCGGCGAGCACCCGGATCACGGTGACCGTCACCCGGTTGTTGCCCGTGAAGATCGCGGTGACCGGGTCCGGACCCGTCAGCATCTCCTCGGCGGCCCTGCGCACCCGCTCGGGGCCGGTGACACCGAGGGACATCCAGGAGTCCGCCACCGGTATCCCCGCGTCCTCCATCGCGGCCCGGTAGCCGCGCAGCCGCTCGGCGGCCGTGTGGATGCGGGGCATGTCGCCGATGAAGCCGATCCGGCGGTGCCCGTGCGCGATCAGGTGGGCCACGCCGTCGCGGGCGCCGCCGAAGTTGTCCGACAGCACCACGTCGGCGTCGATGTGCCCGGCCGGCCGGTCCACGAACACCGTCGCCACGCCCGCCTTCAGCTCCGGCTCCAGGTACCGGTGGTCGTCCCCGGCCGGGATCACCACCAGACCGTCCACCCGGCGCGCGCACAGGGCCAGCACCAGCTCCTGCTCACGCTCCGGGTCCTCCGCGCTGGAGCCGTTGATCAGCAGGGCGCCGTGCGCGCGGGCCACCTCCTCGACCGACCGGCTCAGCGGTCCGTAGAACGGGTCCGCGAGGTCCTCCAGGACCAGGCCGATGCTCGCCGTGCGTCCCTTGCGCAGCACCCGCGCGCTGTCGTTGCGGCGGAAACCGAGGGCGTCGATCGCCTCCTGGACCCGCCGCTCCGTCTCCGGCGTGACCCCCGGCTCCCCGTTCACGACCCGCGAGACCGTCTTGAGGCCGACCCCGGCACGGGCGGCCACGTCCTTCATCGTGGGACGGTTGCCGTAGCGCGTTGCGGATCGGAGGTGGGTCTGGGGCACGGTGCGGTGTCCTGTCCTGTCGTCCACGGGGATGCGTCGGTCCTGGGTTTGTATGAGGATGTGGCGTCGAGCATAGAGCCTGGACAACGTTGTCAGGCTCGGGAGAGACTGTCCACCGCAATCTCCGGTCCCACGCACCGCCGCGGGACCGGTCCGCGGTTTGCCCAGCCCGATGGCTTTTCACGGCGTTTTTTCTCATGGTTGACGGGGAGATCCGACACTGATGCACACCGACCTCGTGGCCGCGCTCGACATCGGCGGCACCAAGATCGCCGGCGCCCTGGTGGACGGCCACGGCCGGATCCTGGCACGCGCCCAGCGGCCGACGCCCGCCCGGGAGGACGGCGACACCGTGATGCGGGCGGTCGAGCAGGTGCTCGGGGAACTCACCGCGTCACCGCTGTGGCAGCGGGCCACGGCCGTCGGGATCGGCAGCGCCGGGCCGGTGGACGCCTCGGCGGGCACCGTCAGCCCGGTGAACGTGCCCGGCTGGCGGGACTACCCGCTGGTCGCCCGGGTCCGGGCCGCGGCCGGGGACCTGCCCGTGGAGCTGATCGGCGACGGTGTGGCGATCACGGCGGCCGAACACTGGCAGGGCGCCGCCCGCGGCCACGACAACGCGCTGTGCATGGTGGTCTCCACGGGGGTCGGCGGCGGCCTGGTGCTCGGCGGACGGCTGCACCCGGGGCCCACCGGCAACGCCGGGCACATCGGCCACATCAGCGTCGACCTCGACGGCGACCTGTGCCCGTGCGGCTCGCACGGCTGTGTGGAGCGCATCGCCAGCGGCCCCAACATCGCCCGGCGCGCCCTGGAGAACGGCTGGCGGCCCGGCCCGGACGGTGACACCAGTGCCGCCGCGGTGGCCGCGGCGGCCCGGTCCGGCGACCCGGTCGCCGTCGCCTCCTTCGAGCGCGCCGCCCAGGCCCTGGCCGCCGGGATCGCCGCCACCGCGACCCTCGTGGAGATCGACATCGTCGTCATCGGCGGGGGAGTGGGCAAGGCGGGCGACATCCTCTTCACGCCCCTGCGCACGGCTCTGCGCTCCTACGCGACCCTCTCCTTCGTCCAGCACCTCACGGTGGCGCCGGCCCAGATGGGCACGGACGCGGGTCTCGTGGGCGCGGCGGCGGCAGCCCTGACCCGGCGGACGGACCCGGCGGCCGCGGGGGTCTGAGACCCGGCAGGAACGTTCAAGCAGCGGTGGCGGGCACGTTCGGGCGGCGGTGGCGGGCACGTTCGGGCAGCAGTGGCGGGGCGGTGTCCGGCGGACGCGGGCTCTGTCCTGGAAATCGACCGTGTGTCCGTCCGATGTGGCACGATCGCGCATGTGAGCAGCAGCAGACCCGCCGCGGCGCAGCGGCTGAGCGATCTCGCCCGGTTGCGCCGGGTCAAGGACCGGATCGACCGGGAGTACGCGCAGCCGCTGGACGTGGAGGCGCTGGCACGGGGGGTGCACATGTCGGCCGGGCATCTCAGCCGCGCGTTCCGTCAGGCGTACGGCGAGTCGCCGTACAGCTACCTCATGACCCGGCGCATCGAGCGTGCGATGGCGCTGCTGCGCCGCGGCGACCTCAGCGTCACCGAGGTGTGCTTCGAGGTCGGCTGCTCCTCGCTGGGCACCTTCAGTACCCGCTTCACCGAGCTGGTCGGGATGCCCCCCAGCGCCTACCGGCGGGAGGCGGCGCGCGCGACCGCCGGGATCCCGTCGTGCGTCGCCAAGCAGGTCACCAGACCGATCAGGAATCGAGAAGCGCCCGCCGCGGGCCGAAACTAGCGTGAAGGCCATGGACCTCACCATTCACGCCAGCTTCCTCCCGCACGACGACCCGGACGCCGCCCTGGCGTTCTACCGCGACACCCTCGGCTTCGAAGTCCGGAACGACGTCGGCTACGAGGGCATGCGCTGGATCACGGTCGGGCCCGTGGGCCAGCCCGGGACCAGCATCGTGCTGCACCCGCCGGCCGCCGACCCGGGCATCACCGACGACGAGCGCCGCACCGTCACCGAGATGATGGCCAAGGGCACCTACGCCGGCATCGTGCTGTCCACCCCCGACGTCGACGGTGTCTTCGAGCGGCTCCAGGCGGGCGACGCCGAGGTGGTGCAGGAGCCGGTCGACCAGCCCTACGGCGTCCGTGACTGCGCCTTCCGCGACCCCGCGGGCAACATGGTCCGCATCCAGCAGGTCAAGGGCCAGTAGCGGCCCACCAGTTCCGACCCCCGCGCCGCACCCGGGAGGGTCCGGCGCGGGGACGAGATCGTCCGAGCGCGGCAGCCCCGCCCGACAGATGGAGCCACCATGAGCAAGGCCACGACGACGGACAGACGGTCGCCCGGGCCCCACCTCGCCGACAGCCATGACGTGATCCGCGTGCACGGCGCGCGCGAGAACAACCTCAAGGACGTCAGCATCGAGATCCCGAAGCGCCGGCTCACCGTCTTCACCGGTGTCTCCGGCTCGGGCAAGAGCTCACTGGTGTCCGACACGATCGCGGCGGAGTCGCAGCGCCTGATCAACGAGACCTACAGCGCCTTCCTCCAGGGCTTCATGCCCAACCGGGCCCGGCCCGAGGTCGACGTGCTCGACGGCCTCACCACGGCGATCGCCGTCGACCAGCAGCGCATGGGCGGCGACCCCCGCTCCACGGTCGGCACCGCCACCGACGCCAACGCCATGCTGCGCATCCTCTTCAGCCGCCTCGCCGAGCCGCACATCGGCCCGCCCAGCGCGTACTCCTTCAACACCGCTTCCGTCAGCGCGTCCGGCGGCATCCGGGTCGACCGCGGAGCCGAGAAGACCAAGACGGTCAAGGCGACCTTCTCCCGCACCGGCGGCATGTGCACCCGCTGCGAGGGCCGCGGCAAGGTCTCCGACATCGACCTCACCCAGCTCTACGACGACTCCAAGTCGATCGCCGAGGGCGCGTTCACCATCCCCGGCTGGAAGTCCGACAACGTCTGGACCGTCGGCCTGTACGCCCAGTCCGGCTTCCTCGACCCGAACAAGCCGATCCGCCGGTTCACCAAGAAGGAGATGCGGGACTTCCTCTACGGCGAACCGACCAAGGTCAAGGTCAACGGCGTCAACCTCACCTACGAGGGCCTGATCCCGAAGATCCAGAAGTCGTTCCTGTCCAAGGACAAGGAGGCGATGCAGCCGCACATCCGGGCGTTCGTGGAGCGGGCGGTCACCTTCACCACGTGCCCCGAGTGCGACGGCACCCGGCTGACCGAGGCGGCCCGCTCGTCCCGGATCGGCGAGGTCAGCATCGCCGACGCCTGCGCCATGGAGATCAGGGACCTGGCCGAGTGGGTGCGCAGCCTGGACGAGCCGTCGGTGACGCCGCTGCTGACCGCGCTGCAGGGCACCCTCGACTCCTTCGTGGAGATCGGCCTCGGCTACCTCTCGCTCGACCGCCCGGCGGGCACGCTCTCCGGTGGCGAGGCGCAGCGCGTGAAGATGATCCGCCACCTCGGCTCCTCCCTCACGGACGTCACCTACGTCTTCGACGAGCCCACCATCGGCCTGCACCCGCACGACATCCAGCGGATGAACGACCTGCTGCTGCGGCTGCGGGACAAGGGCAACACGGTCCTCGTCGTGGAGCACAAGCCGGAGACGATCGCGATCGCAGACCACGTCGTCGACCTGGGCCCCGGCGCCGGGACGGCCGGCGGCACGGTCTGCTTCGAGGGCACGGTCGAGGGGCTGCGGGCGGCCGGCACCGTCACCGGCCGGCACCTCGACGACCGGGCGAGGCTCAAGGAGACGGTCCGCGAGCCCACCGGCGCGCTGGAGATCCGGGGCGCCTCGGCCAACAACCTGCGCGACGTCGACGTCGACATCCCCCTCGGGGTGCTCACCGTGGTGACCGGCGTGGCCGGCTCCGGCAAGAGCTCGCTGCTGCACGGCTCGATCCCGTCGGACGCGGGCGTGGTCTCGGTGGACCAGAGCCCGATCAAGGGCTCGCGCCGCAGCAACCCGGCGACGTACACCGGGCTCGCCGACCCGATCCGCAAGGCGTTCGCCAAGGCCAACGGCGTGAAGCCGGCCCTGTTCAGCGCGAACTCCGAGGGTGCCTGCCCCACCTGCAACGGCGCCGGTGTCATCTACGTCGACCTCGGCATGATGGCCGGCGTCGACACCCCTTGCGAGGACTGCGAGGGCAAGCGGTTCCAGGCCTCGGTGCTGGAGTACCGTCTCGGCGGCCGGGACATCAGCGAGGTGCTCGCGATGCCGGTGGCCGAGGCGGAGGAGTTCTTCGGCGCCGGGGAGGCCCGTACTCTGGCGGCGCACCGGATCCTGGAGCGGCTCGCCGACGTCGGGCTGGGCTACCTCACCCTCGGCCAGCCGCTCACCACGCTCTCCGGCGGCGAGCGGCAGCGGCTGAAGCTGGCCACGCACATGGCCGACAAGGGCGGCGTCTACGTCCTCGACGAGCCGACCACCGGCCTCCACCTCGCGGACGTGGAGCAACTGCTGGGCCTGCTCGACCGGCTCGTCGACTCCGGAAAGTCGGTGATCGTGATCGAACACCACCAAGCGGTGATGGCGCACGCCGACTGGATCATCGACCTCGGGCCCGGGGCCGGTCACGACGGCGGCCGGATCGTCTTCGAGGGCACACCGGCGGACCTGGTCGCGGACCGCTCCACGCTGACGGGAGAGCATCTGGCGGCGTACGTGGGCGCCTGACGGACCCGCCCGGGGCCGGTGCCACACCCGGCGACCGGCTCCGGCCGGCCCTGGCCGGCTCCGGGCAGCTCCGGACCGCCCGGTCTGCGGCCCGGTTCGGAGGTCCCGCCCGCCCGTCGCCCGCCCGGCTGGCACGCCCGGCCCGACGGCCGTCCCGCCCGGTCGGCCCACCGGGCTGGTACGCCCGCGCGCTCGGCCTGCCCGGACCGCCCGGTCCGCGGCCCGGCTCGGAGGGCAAGCCCGTCCGCCACCCGCCCGGCGGGCCTGGCCGGCCTACCCCCGGCCTGTCAGCCCCCCCCGCCCGGAAGGCCGCCTGGCTCGTCCGGCCCGCCCGCCCGGGCGAGGCGGTGGTCAGGGTCTGGGCACCTGGCCTGTGTCGTCCGGCCGGGATGGACGAGCCCTGCTCGCCGCTCAGGGTCCGGCCGCGCACGGCAACCCCGCCGGCTCCTTCGCGGCGCGGGCCGCGTCCGTGCCCGGAAGCGGGGAGTTCGCGAGCAGTGGCCCGTCTTGGCGGGTCCGGCCGGGTCGGCCGAACGGACCCCTCCAGGGGGCGCACGGCCGCGTCCCCGCGCAGGCTGGTGCCATGGCGTCCGTGAAACCCGTCGTGGTCTACCCGCCCGCCGCGGACGGCGGCCGGCGGGTCCGTGTGGACGACCAGTTCCTCGGCATCGCCTACGGACTGCTGGACGTCGCCGAGTTCCTGCGGCGCGCGGGGATCGAGGACGCGGACGAGGCGTACGTGACGGCGTCGGGCCTGATCGAATGGCGCGGCGGCGGCCCGGACAGCTGGGGCGACGGCTCCGAGGACGATCTCGCGTGAACGCGTTCCTCGCCCGGCCGGAGGCGCCCGCGTGACCCCGGGGTGGGTCCGGCCGTTGTGCGGGGCATGAAGAAGCGCAGCATGCTCGCCATCGCCTCCCTCGCCACCGGCTTCGTCGTCGCGGCGGTCACCCCGTCCCACGCCCTCACGGAGAACCTCGGCTCCCTCAGCGTGGACGACACCCTCAAGACGCTCGACGGGACCGTCGTCGCCAACGACAGCCTGTCCCTGGACCGGGAGGACGGCAGCCAGGAGAAGGACAAGGACAAGGGCTGACGCGCCGCCCGGTCCGGACCACGGCGCCGGCGCTCCCTCTCGCGGGGGCGCCGGCGCCGTCGTCATGCGCCCTCAACTGCGGCTGGTTTCCGTGGCAGGGTGGAGCGGGCAAGCCTCAGGGGGCCAACAGAAGAGGGGGACCTGTGACCGTCGTCTGGATCAACGGCGCGTTCGGTGCGGGGAAGACCACGACCGCACAGGAACTGATCGAACTGATCCCGAACAGCACGCTCTTCGACCCCGAGGTCATCGGCGGAGCGCTCCGGTACCTGCTGCCACCGAAACACCTCGCGGAGGTCGGCGACTTCCAGGACCTGCCGATCTGGCGCCGGCTCGTGATCGACACGGCCGCCGCGATGCTCGCCGAGCTCGGCGGGACCCTCGTGGTCCCCATGACCCTGCTGCGCCAGGAGTACCGGGACGAGATCTTCGGCGGACTGGCCGCGCGCCGCATCGCCGTCAGCCACATCCTGCTCGCCCCGGCCGAAACGATACTGCGGGAGCGAATAGCCGGCCGCGAGGTACCGCCCGAGCTGCCCGACGGCGAGATACGCGTACGGCAGTGGTCCTTCGACCACATCGAGCCCTACCGCGCCGCCCTCGGCTCCTGGCTCACCGCCGACGCCCACCCCGTCGACACCAGCGAGCTCACCGCATACCAGGCCGCCGTCCGCATCGCCGAGGCCCTGAACAGCGGCTCCGTGCCCGTCTGCGACATCGTCCAGACGCCCGAGCCCACCGCCGAGACGCTCGCCGCCGGAGTGCTCCTCTTCGACGAGCAGGACCGCGTGCTGCTCGTCGACCCCACCTACAAGGCCGGCTGGGAGTTCCCCGGTGGGGTCGTCGAGCCCGGTGAGGCGCCCGCCCGCGCCGGGATGCGCGAGGTCGCCGAGGAGACCGGCATCCACCTCGACGAGGTGCCCGGTCTGCTCGTCGTCGACTGGGAGCGGCCCGTGCCCCCCGGCTTCGGCGGACTGCGCCTGCTCTTCGACGGCGGCCGGCTCGACTCCGCCGAGGCCGCGACGATGCTGCTGCCCGGGCCGGAACTGCGCGAATGGCGGTTCGTCACCGAGGACGAGGCCGCCGAACTGCTGCCCCCCGTGCGCTACGAACGGCTGCGCTGGGCCCTGCGGGCACGCGAACGCGGCGCGGCGTTCTACCTGGAAGCGGGAGTCCCGGTCGGCTGACTCCCGTGTTCCGCGCCTTCACCCGGCCCGGGGGTTCCTTGAGGGGAAGCGAGAGAAAACGCCGCCGGAGTGATGCCTGAGCGATCCCCGGGGAAACGGCGCGAGTGCGGCGTGAAGCGAACGACAGGCCCTGGCAGCCCGGTTGTCCCCGGGCCGCGTCCCGCAGCGCTCGGGACGCGTGTGCCGTCACCGGATCCCCGTGGCCGAAGCACGCCATGCCCGGGTCCGGCTCCGCCAGCCGCCCGCAGGCGGCGTCACGCCGGAGACAGGCCTGCCCGACGGGGAAGCGCAGCAGGCGCAGACGAGGCAACAGCTCGATGACGTCGTCCATGGGGCGACCGTGGAGAAGGCCCCCGTCCGTGGACGAGGGCCTTCTGCCGAGGGCAGCGGCGCGGTCAGCCCGCCGCGTAGTTGCGCAGGAACAGCGCCTCCGCCACCGACAGCCGCTCCAGCTCCTCGGGCGACACGCTCTCGTTGACCGCGTGGATCTGCGCCTCCGGCTCGCTCAGCCCGATGAGCAGGATCTCCGCCCGCGGGTAGAGGGCGGCGAGCGTGTTGCACAGCGGGATGGAGCCGCCCTGACCCGCGTACTGCATCTCCTGGCCCGGGTAGGCCACGGTCATCGCGTCCGCCATCGCCTGGTACGCCGGGCTGGCGGTGTCGGCGCGGAAGGCCTGGCCCTGGCCGATCTGCTCGGTGCTCACGCGCGCGCCCCACGGCGTGTGCGTCTCCAGGTGCGCCTGGAGCAGCTTGGTCGCCTCGGCCGCGTCCACGCCCGGCGGCACCCGCAGGCTGATCAGCGCGCGGGCGCCCGCCTGCACGGACGGGGTCGCGCCGACGACGGGCGGGCAGTCGATGCCGAGCACCGTCACGGCCGGGCGCGCCCAGATGCGGTCGGCGACCGTCCCGGAACCGATCAGCTCCACGCCGTCCAGCACCTTGGCGTCCTGCCGGAACTGCTCCTCGTCGTACTGCAGCCCGTCCCAGGAGGCGTCCGAGGTCAGTCCGTCGACGGTCGTCGAGCCGTCCTCGGCGCGCAGTGAGTCCAGCGCGCGGATCAGCGCGGCCAGCGCGTCGGGCGCGGCACCGCCGAACTGGCCCGAGTGCAGATTGCCGGCGAGCGTGTCGACGCTCACCCGCACCAGCGTCATGCCGCGCAGGGTGGAGGTGACGGTCGGCAGGCCGACCCGGAAGTTGCCCGCGTCGCCGATGACGATCGTGTCCGCCTCCAGCAGCTCCGGGTGCTCCTCGGCGTACCGCTCCAGGCCGCCCGTGCCCATCTCCTCCGAGCCTTCGGCGATCACCTTCACGTGCACCGGCACGCCGCCGTTCGCCTTCAGCGCGCGCAGCGCCAGCAGGTGCATGATCACGCCGCCCTTGCAGTCGGCGGCCCCCCGCCCGTACCAGCGGCCGTCCCGCTCGGTCAGCTCGAACGGCGGGGTCGTCCAGCCGGCCTCGTCCAGCGGCGGCTGCACGTCGTAGTGCGCGTAGAGCAGCACGGTCTTCGCTCCGGCCGGGCCGGGCAGGTAGCCGTAGACGGACTGCGTGCCGTCGGGGGTGTCGAGCAGCGCCACGTCCTGGAAGCCCTCGGCGGTGAGCGCGCCCGCGATCCAGCGTGCGGCGCCCTCGCTCTCGCTCCTCGGGAACTGCTCGAAGTCCGCGACCGACCGGAAGGCCACCAGCTCGGCGAGCTCCTCCTTCGCCCGGGGCATCAGCGAGGCGACGGTCCCGGCGACCGGATGCGACGACATGGGCACGCTCCTTGTGGGTGCGACGTTGTAGCGGTGAGTGCTGTAGATCCTCCCACAGCGGTCGGTGACCAGGTCGGCCGTAGGATGCGGGAGACAGCAGCAGCGGGCGGCTTGATCGGGAGCAGTAGACCATCGTGAGCAGCGAGAACTCTTCGGCGGACGACGTGCGGCAGGTGTGGGACGTCGTCGTGGTGGGCGCGGGACCCGCGGGCGCATCGGCCGCGTACGCGGCGGCGGTCGCCGGAAGACGCGTGCTGTTGCTGGAGAAGGCCGAGCTGCCGCGGTACAAGACGTGCGGCGGCGGCATCATCGGCCCCTCGCGCGACGCGCTGCCGCCCGGCTTCGAGCTGCCCCTGAAGGACCGCGTGCACGCGGTGACCTTCTCGAACAACGGCCGCTTCACGCGCACCCGGCGGTCCCGGCAGATGCTGTTCGGGCTGATCAACCGCCCCGAGTTCGACCAGCAGCTCGTGGAGCACGCGCAGAAGGCCGGCGCCGAGCTGCGTACGGGTGTCACGGTCCAGCGGGTCGAGCAGCACGGCTCGGCGGTGCCGGACCGGCGCACGGTCGCGGTCGTCCTCCAGGGCGGCGAGGTCGTGCTGGCGCGCGCCGTGGTCGGGGCGGACGGCAGCGCCAGCCGCATAGGGGCCCACGTCGGGGTCAAGGTCGACCAGGTGGATCTCGGCCTGGAGGCGGAGATCCCGGTGCCGGAGACGGTCGCCGAGGACTGGAAGGGGCGGGTGCTGATCGACTGGGGGCCGATGCCCGGCAGTTACGGCTGGGTCTTCCCCAAGGGCGACACCCTCACGGTCGGGGTGATCTCGGCGCGCGGTGAGGGAGCCGCGACCAAGCGGTACCTGGAGGAGTTCATCGGGCGGCTCGGCCTCGCCGGTTTCGAACCGAGCATCTCCTCCGGGCACCTGACCCGCTGCCGGGCGGACGATTCGCCGCTGTCGCGCGGCCGGGTGCTGGTGTGCGGTGACGCGGCGGGGCTGCTGGAGCCGTGGACCCGTGAGGGCATCTCCTTCGCGCTGCGCTCCGGCCGGCTCGCCGGCGAGTGGGCGGTGCGCATCGCCGAGGCGCACGACGCCGTGGACACGCGCCGGCAGGCCCTGAACTACGCCTTCGCGGTCAAGGCCGGGCTCGGGGTCGAGATGAGCGTCGGCAGGCGGCTGCTGACGGTGTTCGAGCGCCGCCCCGGGCTGTTCCACGCGGTCCTGACCGGATTCCGCCCGGCCTGGAAGGCGTTCAAGGAGATCACCCAGGGTTCGACGACGCTGGGCGAGATCGTCCGCACGCATCCGCTGGCCCAGCGGGCCCTGACCGCGATGGACCGCCGCCCGGCGGCGGGCGGCGAGGCCGGCGCGCCGGAGTGATCCCGAGGACGGGGTGGTCCGGGGCGACACGGCGCGGCTCGACCCGGGGGAGCCGAGGCCGACGGCGCTGAAGTAGACCCGACCTCCGCTTTCCCTACCGGCCCGTACTTCCCGGGGAGTACGCGTCACCACCACGCGCGGGTGACGCCGCCCCGGGGTGACGGCGTCTAGCGTGGCCGGTATGGACGAGCAGCGTGCGCGGGGCGGTCCGCCGCAGTGGTGGCGGCACGGTCCTCCCTGGTGGGACCGGTGGGCCGACGGGGAGCGTGCGCCCCGGTGGCCCTGGCGGTCCACCGCCTTCCTCACGGTCTTCGTGCAGGCCGGCTCGAACTTCGCGGCGCACGGACAGGAGGGCGAGCGGGCGGCCCTGGATCCCTTCGCGCGCGTGCTGCTGCTGGTGGCAGCGGGTCTGCTGCTGTGGCGGAAGCGGCATCCCGTGGCCGTGGTGTTCGGCACGGCCGGTGCCGTCATGGTGTATCTGGGGGCCGGGTATCCGTACGGGCCGGTGCTCCTGACCGTCGCCGTCGCGTGCTTCAGCGCCATCGTCGCCGGGCACCGCCGGGCGGCCTGGGCGGCGATGGGGACGCTGTGGGCCGGGCACGTGCTGGTGGCGCACTGGCTCTTCCGATGGCTGCCGCCGCCGGGGGACGCCGCCGCCTCCTGGGGTGCGGAGGCCGTGGTCGCGACCTGGGTCGTGGCGGTCACGGCCGTGGCGGAGCTGTTCCGGGTGCGGCGGGAGCAGTGGGCGCGCGAGCGGGCCCAGCGTGCCGAGGCCGCGCGGCGGCGGGCCGACGAGGAGCGGCTGCGGATCGCCCGGGAACTGCACGACGTACTGGCGCACAGCATCTCCGTCATCAACGTGCAGGCGGGCGTCGGTCTCGCGCTCCTGGACACCGACCCCGAGCAGGCCCGTACGGCGCTCACCACCATCAAGGACAAGAGCAAGGAGGCGCTCGGCGAGGTCCGCCAGGTGCTCGACACGCTGCGCGCGCCCGGTGCCGCGCCGCGCGCTCCGGCGCCCGGCCTCGACCGGCTGCCCGAACTGGTGGAGCAGGCGGCGGGCGCGGGGCTGACCGTCCGGGTCGTGGGGGAGCCGCCGCACCTCCCGCCCGGCACCGACCTGGCCGCCTTCCGGATCGTCCAGGAGGCCCTGACGAACGTCGTCCGGCACTCGGGTTCGCGGCACGCGCGCGTGCACCTCGCGCACGACGCGGAGGTGCTGCGCCTGCGGGTGGACGACGACGGGCCCCCGACCGGCGCCGAGGCGGGCGGCAGCGGCAACGGGCTGGTCGGCATGCGGGAGCGGGCGGCCGCACTGGGGGGCACCATCGAGGCCGGGCCCCGCCCGGACGGCGGCTTCCGGGTGCGTGCCGTCCTGCCGCTCAGCCCTCACGCGGACCGCCGGGCCGCATCCCGGACGACGTCAGGAGGTCCACCGTGATCCGCGTACTGCTCGCCGACGACCAGTCATTGGTCCGGGCCGGGTTCCGGGCGCTGCTCGACGCGCAGCCCGACATCGAGGTGGCCGCGGAGGCGGCCGACGGCGAGGAGGCCGTGCGGGGGATCCGTGAACTGCGGCCGGACGTCGTCCTCATGGACATCCGGATGCCCGCGCTCGACGGCCTGGCCGCGACCCGTCGGGTGACGCAGGACCCGGTCCTGCGGGACGTGAAGGTGGTCATGCTCACCACCTTCGAGCTCGACGAGTACGTCTTCGAGGCGATCCGTTCGGGCGCCTCGGGGTTCCTGGTCAAGGACACCGAGCCGGACGAACTCCTGCGGGCGGTGCGGGCGGTGGTCGCGGGCGACGCCCTGCTCTCGCCGGGGGTGACGCGCCGCCTGATCGCCGAGTTCGCGGCCCGTTCCAAGGAACCCGCGGCGGCCGGGGCCCTGAGCCGGCTCACCGAGCGGGAGCGCGAGGTGATGGCCCTGGTCGGGATCGGCCTGTCCAACGAGGAGATCGCCCGCCGCCTCGTCGTCAGCCCGCTCACCGCCAAGACCCACGTCAGCCGCACGATGGTGAAGCTCGGCGCCCGCGACCGCGCCCAACTCGTCGTGCTCGCCTACGAGTCGGGGCTCGTGCGGCCGGGCTGGCTGGGCTGATCCGCCGCCCGGACGCGGGCCCGGTCACAGCCACGGGACGGCCGCCGCGGCCACGGCGTGTGCCCGGCGGGCAAGGCAGCCCGCCGGGCACACGGGACGAGGCGGTCCCCCTGGTCGCGCTAGTCGCGCACGGCGACGCGCTCCGCCTCCTTCGGGGTGGACACGGCGACCACGACGGACGGCCGCTTCCGGCGGGTCCGCAGGCCGGTGAGGGTGACCAGCAGGCCGGCGAGGGCGATGAGCGTGACGACCACCAGGCCGGGCCGGTAACTGTCGAGGACGGCCTGCGGGGAGGCGCCTTCGCCCTCGGGGGAGTTGGCCGTCACCACCGCCGTCACGACGGCCAGGAAGATCGCGCCGCCCACCTGCACCGAGGTGTTGAGCAGCCCGGAGACCATGCCCTGCTCGTGGTCGTCGACGCCGTTGGTGGCCTGGATGTTGAGCGAGGGGAAGACCAGGGCGCAGGCCGCGCCGATCAGCAGCATGCTCGGCAGGATCACCGCGGCGTACACCGGGTCCAGGTCGACGCGCAGGAACAGCGCGTAACCGAGGACCATGAGTGCGAAGCCGACCGCGATCAGGCGCTGGGTGCCGAAGCGGTCCACGATCGCGCCGACCTTCGTCGAGGACGCCGCCACCAGCGCGCCCGCCGGCAGGAAGGCGAGCGCGGTGTGCAGCGCCGACCAGCCGAGCAGGGACTGCATGTAGAGCGTGGCGAGGAACTGGAAGCCGACGTAGGAGCCGAAGAAGGTCATGGCGCCGAGCTGGGCGCGGACCTGGCTGCCGGAGCGCAGCACGCCGAGCCGGATCAGCGGTCCCGGCGAGCGCCGCTCGACCAGGACGAACACGGTCAGCAGCACGGCCACGGCGAGGAAGGACAGCAGCGTGCGGGCCGACGCCCAGCCGGTCTCCGGTGCCTGGACGACGGTGAAGACCAGCAGCAGCATGGACGCGGTGCCGAGGACGGCGCCGGGGATGTCGTAGCCGTTGTGGTCCTTCTCCCGTTCGCTGCGCGGCAGCAGCTTCCAGCCGGCGAGGAGCGCGATCAGGGCGATGGGCGCGGGCAGCAGCATGGTGAGGCGCCAACTGGCCTCGGTGAGCAGTCCGGACAGCACCAGGCCCATGGAGAAGCCGGTGGCCGCGCAGGTGGTGTAGATGGCCAGCGCACGGTTGCGCAACGGGCCCTCGGGGAACGTCGTGGTGATGATCGACAGGCCGGCGGGGGCCGTGAAGGCCGCGCTCAGGCCCTTGATGAAGCGGCTGGCGATGAGCAGCGGGCCGGAGTCGACGAGACCGCCGAGCAGCGAGGCCAGCGCGAAGACGCCCAGGGCCACCAGGAAGACCTGGCGCCGGCCCAGCAGATCGGCGGTGCGTCCGCCGAGGAGCAGCAGGCCACCGTAGCCGAGGATGTAGCCGCTGACGATCCACTGCAGCGAGGAGGTCGACAGGCCCAGGTCCGCGCCGATGGACGGCAGCGCGACGCCGACCATCGACACGTCCAGGGCGTCCAGGAACATCGCGGCGCAGAGCACCAGCAGGGTGCCCCACAGGCGGGGAGTCCAACGCACGCCGGACGTCGGGGTGGTGAGCGGAGAGGTCATGCCCGACACGCTACATGCGCGTGCATGAAATGCAAGTGCATTTAATTCAGGTGCAACAATCCCGGTTCTCTGTTACGGTGCCGCGCATGGCGGCGGAGCAGGCCGAACAGGCGCTCGCAGAACGGTGGCGCGGCATCCTGGCGCTGCACGCGCGGACCCAGTGCGAGCTGGACCGCGCGCTGCACGGTCACGGCCTGTGCGCCAGCGACTTCGAGGTGCTCGACGTCCTCGCCCGGGGCCGGGCGGCGAAGGGCGCCGCGGCCTACCGCGTGCAGGAGATCTCCGAACGGGTCCATCTGAGCCAGAGCGCCCTCTCGCGCCTGATCGCCCGGCTGGAGAAGGAAGGGCTCGTCGAGCGCTGCGTGTGCCCCGAGGACCGGCGGGGCGTCCGGGTGCTGCTCACGGCCGAGGGGCGCGCACTGCACGGCGAGGTCCTGCCGGTACAGCGCGCGGTCCTGGCGCGGATGCTGGCCGACGGCTGACCCCGGCCGGGGCGCCTGACGGCGGTGGCACCCCGGGCCGGGACGCTCGGACTCAGATCGCCGACGTCTCCCGCCACAGCTCGGCCAGCGCCCGGTCGCCCCTGACCGACGGCAGGGGAGCCCGGTTCCACAAGGCCAGATACAACTGCCCGGCGGGGCCCGACAGTTCGCACTCGGCCTCCCCGGACGCGCCCCGCTCGGTGACGGGCGGCTCCGGGGACAGCCGTACGGTCCACACCGCGCCGGTGTCGTCCGCGCGCACGCGCAGCACGCGCGGCCCGGGGGTGCGCACCCGGCTGCGCTCACGGGCGTGGAAGCCGCGCAGCAGCTCGTCGATGCCGTCGGTCGCGAACTCCGGTGTCACCGCCGTCGGTTCGCCACCGCGTGCCGACTCCGCGTCGAAGCGGTGCACGGCCGTCTCGTGCGCCTGGCGGCGGGTCCAGAAGGCCAGCGGGGACGGCGCGGGCAGGAAGGCCCAGCACTGCAGGCCGGGCGGGGCGGCGGCCAGAGCGCCGACGAGGCGGCGGTGGCTGTCGCGGTACCAGGCCACCAGCTCCGCCCCGTCGAGATCGGAGGGTTCGGTCAGGGGGCGGCGCCCGGTGTGCCGCTCCGTGACATACGAAGCGGCCCAGCGGTGCACCGCCCCCGTGTGCCGCAGCAGATCGCGCACGTGCCACCCCGGGCAGGTCGGCACCTCGGCGTCCGTACCGGCCTTCTCGGCGGCCTCGGCCAGCAGCCTGCCCTCGGTCTCCAGCGCGCGCAGGAATTCGGCGGTCTCCATGGCGCCGAGTCTGCCGTACGCGGCGGGCGGCACGCCCCCGGATTTACGGCAGCGGGGTGCCGCCCGTGGCGTTGACGATCTCGGCGGTGATGTACGACGCCTCCTGCGAGGCCAGGAAGACGTACGCCGGGGCCATCTCGGCCGGCTGCGCGGGCCGTCCGATCGGCGCCTGCTTGCCGAACTCCTGCGTGTCCGGCATCGTCGCCGGGATCAGCGGCGTCCACACCGGGCCCGGGGCCACGGCGTTGACGCGTACGCCCCGGTCGATCACCATCTGCGCTAGGCCCTGGGTGAACGTGACGATCGCGCCCTTCGTCGTCGCGTAGTCCAGCAGGTGCGGGCTGGGCTTGTAGGCCTGCACGGACGTGGAGTTGATGATGCTGCCGCCCTCCGGGATGTGCGGCAGGGCGAGCTTGCACAGCCAGAACATGCCGTACAGGTTCGTGCGCATCACGCGGTCGAACTGCTCGGTGGTGATCGCCTCGATGCCGTCGGGCTGCGACATCTGGTACGCCGCGTTGTTCACCAGGACGTCGATCCGGCCGAACTCGTCCACGGCGCGCTCGATCAGCGCACGGCAGTTGTCCTCCTCGCGGATGTCGCAGGAGACGGGCACCGCACGCCGGCCGGCGTCCTCGACCAGCCGGACGGTCTCGGCGGCGTCGTCCTTCTCGTCGTCGAGGTGGGTGAAGAGCACGTCGGCGCCCTCGCGGGCGAACGCCAGGGCGACCGCGCGGCCGATGCCGGAGTCCCCGCCGGTGATCACGGCCTTGCGGCCCTCCAGCCGGCCGCTGCCGCGGTAGGACTCCTCACCGTGGTCCGGGGGCGGGTCCATGGGGCCCGTCCAGCCCGGGTGCGGCTGGTCCTGGGAGGGAAACTCCGGGGTGGGCTGCTGCTCGCCGGGGTGCTGCTGTTCGGTCACGGGTCTTCCTCCTGGGTCATGACGTCCGGCCCGGTGATCGCATCGGGCGTGGCCACGGGTACCCAGGATCACGAGGGTGCCGATCTCGTTTGCGCGGGGAGACCGCGCGCCGGACCGCCGTTCACCCGGACGGCGGCATCGGCGGCATCGGCGTCATCCCGAGGTCCGGCGGGCGGCCGGGCCGGCCAGCGCCCCGACCACCGCCGCCATCCCCGCCAGCAGCGCCACGCTGGTCAGCGCGGACGGCAGGGTGAACCAGTCCGCCATGAACCCGATCGCGGGCGGGCCGAGCAGCATGCCGCCGTAGCCGAGGGTGGAGGCGGTGGCCACGCCGCTCGGGCCGGCCAGGGCGCCCGCGCGTTCCACGGCCACCGGGAAGAGGTTCGCGAGGCCGAGGCCCGTGACCGCGTAGCCGAGCAGGGCCGCCCACAGGGAGGGCGCGAGGGAGCCGAGGACCATGCCGGCCGCCGCGGTGGCCCCGCCGGCCACGACGGTCCGCGTCCGCCCCAGGCGTTCCAGGAGGGTCGTGCCGGTCAGCCGGCCCACCGTCATCGCGAGCGCGAAGCAGGAGTAGCCCGCGGCGGCGGCACCCGCGGAGGCGTCCAGGTCCTGTTCCAGGTGCAGGGCGCCCCAGTCGGCCAGCGCCCCCTCGCCGTACGCGGTGCAACCGGCGATCAGGCCGAAGACGAGCACCAGGCCCCGTGTGCGGCCGTCGAGGCGGCGCGGGGCGTCCCGCCGGCGCTCCTGCTCGGGGGGCGCCGGCGGTTCGTGCCGCAGCAGTGCGGGACCCGCGGCGGCCGTCACGACCAGCCCGGCGACCGTGAGCAGCAGCAGGTGGCGGGTGGGGGAGAGAGAGCCGGCGACCAGGCCGCCCAGGCCCGCGCCGACCATGCCGCCCAGGCTGAAGGCGGCGTGGAAGCTCGGCATGACCGGCCGGCGCAGGGCGGCCACCAGCTCGACGGCGGCGCTGTTGAAGGCCACGTTGATCCCGCCGTACGCGGCACCGAAGAGCAGCAGGACGAGGCCGAGCGCGAGCGCCGAGTGGGCGAGCGGCGGCAGGGCGACGCTGAGCGAGAGCAGGACCGCGCAGACGACGGTGACCCGGTGGTTGCCGTAGCGGCGGCACAGCCGTCCGGTGAGGGTCATGGTGACGACGGCGCCCGCCGAGACGCCCAGCAGGGCGAGCCCGAGGGTGCTGGCGGAGGCGTTCGTCTGCTCCTTGATGGCGGGGATCCGGACGACCCAGCCGGCGAAGACGAAGCCGTCGAGGGCGAAGAAGACGGTCAGGGCGGCGCGGAGCCGGGCGAGGGAGTCGCCGTCACCCGGCACGGCGCTGTGCGTTCGGGATTTGTTTATTTGCGGCACAAAGTCAGGCTAGGTGGGTGCGGGGCCGGGGACAAGGTGCGAGGCTTGGACGGTACGCATCCGCCGAGGGAGCTCCGGAGGGCACGATGGGACGCGATGTGCCGGCCCTGGTGTTCACGCGCGAGGACCGCCGCCGCTACCGGGAGAAGATGCACACCGACCTGGAAGTGCTGGCGCACATGCTGCGCGAGTCCGGCTTCGAGAGCGAGCGCCCCCGGGTCGGGCTGGAGATCGAGCTCAACCTCGTCGACGACCACGGGCTCCCGGCGATGCGCAACACCGACGTGCTCCGGGCGATCGCCGACCCGGCCTGGTCCAGCGAGCTGGGCCGCTTCAACCTGGAGATCAACATCCCGCCCCGGGAGCTGACCACCGGCGGGCCCGGCGACTGGGAGCAGGCGATCCGCGACGCCCTCAACCACGCCGAGGACCGCGCCTCCGCCGTCGGCGCCCACCTGATCATGGTGGGCATCCTGCCGACCCTGGGGGAGCCGGACGTGAGCGGGGCCGCCCTCTCCGGGGACCCGCGCTACCGGCTGCTCAACGAGCAGATCTTCGCCGCGCGGGGAGAGGACCTGCGGATCAGGGTCGACGGCGTGGAGCGCCTGTCGACGTACGCCGACACCATCACCCCCGAGGCGGCCTGCACCAGCACGCAGTTCCATCTCCAGGTCGCCCCCAAGGAGTTCCCGCAGTACTGGAACGCCGCCCAGGCCATCGCGGGCGTGCAGATCGCCCTCGCGGCCAACTCGCCCTTCCTGTTCGGCAAGGAGCTGTGGCGCGAGACCCGCATCCCCCTCTTCGAGCAGGCCACCGATACCCGGCCCGAGGAGATCAAGGCCCAAGGGGTGCGGCCCCGCGTGTGGTTCGGGGAACGCTGGATCACCAGCGTCTTCGACCTGTTCGAGGAGAACGTCCGCTACTTCCCCGCCCTGCTGCCGCTGTGCGAGGACGAGGACCCGCAGCACGAGCTCGACAACGGCCGCGTCCCCCAGCTCGGCGAACTCACCCTGCACAACGGCACGATCTACCGCTGGAACCGCCCCATCTACGCGGTCACCGACAGCGGCCCCCACCTGCGCATCGAGAACCGCGTCCTGCCCGCCGGCCCCACGGTGGCCGACATCATCGCCAACGGCGCCTTCTACTACGGCCTGACCCGCGCCCTGGTCGACGAGGACCGCCCGGTGTGGACGCGGATGTCCTTCTCGGTCGCCGAGGAGAACCTGCACACCGCCGCCCGCGACGGCATCGACGCCCGCCTGTACTGGCCCGGCGTGGGCGAAGTGCCCGTCACGGAACTGGTGTTGCGGCGCCTGCTGCCCCTCGCCCACCGGGGCCTGGAGCTGGCGGGCATGGACGCCGAGTGGCGCGAACCGCTGCTGGGCATCATCGAGCAGCGCTGCGTCACCGCCCGCAACGGCGCGCTGTGGCAGGCGGAGACGGTGCACCACCTGGAGAAGGCCGGCCTGTCCGACCGGCGTGAGGCCCTGCGGCAGATGACCCGGACGTACATGGACTACATGCACATGAACGCCCCGGCGCACACCTGGCCCGTGGACTGACGGATTCACGCGGGGCTGGGCGCGGACTGGCCCCTCCAGTGCGCGGCCGGCGTCAGCGGCACGGGCGCGGGCACCGTCACGGTCGTCGTCAGCTCGACGCGCCGCCCCTCGGCCGCGGAGCGGAGCAGGGCGTCCATGGTCTCCAGGACGTGCAGGGCGACGTCGCCGTTCGCACGCCCCCCGTCCGCGGCGAGGAAGTCCAGCAGGCCGACGCCGCGAGCCCCGTCCTCGTAGCCCGCCGAAACGGGGAGGGCGCGCCACTGGGTGTCGCCGAGCGCGTGGAGGCGCACCTCTCCGTCGAAGCGGTTCGGGTCGGGGACGGCGAGGCTCGCCCGGTCGCCGTGCACCTCGATCGGTGCGGCCGTGGTCGCGACCCCGTCGAAGCTCGTCGTCAGGGTCGTCAGCGCCCCGTTCACGTGCTCCAGGACACCCGAGACATGGCTGTCCACCTCGACCGGTATGCGCTCACCCGCCCGTGGCCCGGAGCCGATGACCCGCTCGGCGCGCAGCCGGCCCGCCGCCCCGGTCACCGCGCGCACCGGGCCCAGCAGATGGACCAGGGACGAGAGGTAGTACGGGCCCATGTCCAGCAGCGGGCCGCCGCCGGCCGTGTAGTAGAAGTCGGGCTGGGGATGCCAGCGTTCGTGGCCGGGGGTGACCATCACGGCCGAGGCGAACTGGGGACGGCCGACGCTGCCCGCCTCCACGGCGGCCCGGGCGGTCTGCACCCCCGTGCCCAGCACGGTGTCCGGCGCGCAACCCACCCGCACACCCGCGCGCGCGGCGGCCTTCAGGACGGCCCGGGCCTCCTCCGGGGTGGCTGCGAGGGGCTTCTCCCCGTAGACGTGCTTGCCCCGGCCGATCGCCCCGAGGGCGATCTCTGCGTGGGCCGCCGGCGTGGTCAGGTTCAGCACCGTGTCGACGTCCGGGCTGCTCAGCAGCTCCTCGACGGTTAGCGCCTCGGCGCCGGGCAGGTCGCCGGCGACCGCGGCCGACCGGGAGGCGTCGAGGTCGGCGACCGCGGTGACGCGCACGGCGGGATGGCCGGCGAGCGTGTCCAGATAGGCCCCGGAGATGACCCCGAGCCCTACGACGCCGACGCGGTGCGCGTCGCCCACAGCATGCCCCTCTCGATGATGGTGCGGACGTCGGGGTGCTCCAGCACGTCGAGGCTGTGCCCGGGGGTCGTCACCACGATCCGCCCGGCACCCCAGCGACGCGTCCACACCGCGGGTGAGGTGACGGGCCGGTGCCAGGGTTCCCACGGCCGCACCGGATGGGTGGTGGTCGCCAGCACGTCGATCAGGTCGTCGTGCAGCACCCAGTACTGCTCCGTGCGCAGCTCGAAGTCCTCGATCCCGGCCGTGACCGGGTGCGCCCGACCGGCGTCGGTGAGGGTGATGGTGTGCGGCAGGAAGTTGTCCGACGCCTCACCCCGCCGCTCGCACGGTTCCTTGCCGGGGTGGGTGGCGAACTGGCCGCCCACCAGGTGGAGATAGTCCGACGAGGCACGGAACGAGTCGGCGATGCCACCGTGCCAGCCGGTGAAACCGGTGCCGGCGACGACCGCCGCCCGCAGCCCCGCCAACTGCTCCGGCGTGATCTGCGACATCGTCACGCACTGCACGACGAGGTCGGTGGCGGCCATCTCGGCGGTGTCGGCGTAGACATCGGTCGATTCCTCGACCCGGACGGCGTATCCGTTGTCCCGGAGGAAGGGCAGGAACAGCTCCGTCGCCTTGACCGGCTCGTGGCCCTCCCACCCGCCCCGGACAACCAGCGCTCTCTTCTGCGTCATCGTGATCTCACTATGCGCAGGGCGGACGCGCTCGGAAAAGAGGGCAGAGCATCACGAAAGTTTCGCGGGCACGGCCCGCGCGGAAACCACCCAGCAGGCCGCCGTGAAGCGGACCTCCTCACCCCGCACGAAGGGCTCGAACGCGGGGCGGACCGCCTCGACGATCCGCGCGCGGGTCCGCTCGTCCGCGCCCGGCAGCAGCATGCCGAGCGGCCCGAGCCGTGTGAAGTAGCGGACCAGTTCGCGCTCGGGCAGCGTGCACACCACGTCGACCGGCCGGAGCTCGACCCCCGCCCAGCCGCTCTCCGCCAGGATCCGGTTCACCCGCCGCGGGTCGGCGAAGGCGAACTGCCCCGGCTGGTCCGGCCGGCGCGGCGGAAGCTCCGGCACGAAGGGCGCCGCGGCCCGCTCCGCCGTCGTCATGAACGGGTTCTCCTCGGGGCCGCGCCACACCACCAGCCGCAGCCCGCCACCGTCCTTCACGGCACCGCGCAGGTTGGTGAAGGCGCGCACGGGGTCGCCGAAGAACATGACACCGAACCGTGAGACGACGGCGTCGAATCCGGCCGGCTCGAACGCGTACTCCTGCGCGTCGCCCAGGACGAAGGACGCCGGGACGCCCTCGCGTTCCGCGATGTCCCGCGCGGTGCCGATCATCGGCTCGGAGATGTCGATGCCGACGCAGTGGCCGACCCGCCGGGCGACGGCCCGGGTGACGCCGCCCGTGCCGCACCCGACGTCGAGCACGCTGCCCACGTGCTGCTGCGACACGGCCTCGGCGAGCAGGTCCTCGAAGGGCCGGAACATGCCGTCCAGCACCTCGTGGAGGTCCACCCAGGCGTGGCCGGCCGGCCCGTTCCAGCGGGCCGCCTGTTCGTCGTCGCTCCTGCGGGGGGCGTTCATGGTCGTCTCTCCTCCTGCTTGTCCTCGTCCGGCGGGGATGACAGCGTTCTACTTCAAGCCGACTTGAGGTCAAGACAATGACGGAACTGGACATCGCCGAGGTGGCACGGCGCGCCGGAGTGCCCGCCTCGACCCTGCGCTACTACGAGGAGAAGGGGCTGATCGCCTCCACCGGCCGGCGCGGCCTGCGCCGCCAGTACGACCGCGGCGTGCTGGAACGGCTGGCGCTGATAGCGCTGGGCCGCACGGCCGGGTTCACGCTCGACGAGATCGCCCGCATGTTCGCGCCGGACGGACGGCCGCGCATCGACCGGCGGATGCTCCACGACAAGGCGGAGGAACTCGACCGCAGGATCCGCGAACTGGCCGCGCTGCGCGACTCCCTGCGGCACGCCGCCGCCTGCCCGGCACCCAGCCACCTGGAATGCCCTACCTTCCGCCGCCTGCTCGACGAGGCGACGGCACCCGGACGGCACGTCCCCGGCCGCTGACGGACCACCCGGGGCCATCCGGCGAAAAACGTTCCACGTTATACTTGCGCCGCCCAGGAAGGCCACCGCCGTGCCTGTCGCACGGCCGCACGAGCGAGGGGGTGGACGCCATTCCGGCACGCCCCGCCCGCATCCAGGACGTCGCGGCCGCCGCGGGTGTCTCGGTATCCACGGTGTCCAACGTGCTCAACCGGCCCGAGCGGGTCAACGCGCGGACCGCCGAGCGGGTCCGCGTCGCCGTCGCCGAACTCGACTACGTCCCGCACCCCGGAGCCGCCGGACTGCGCACCGGACGCGCCAGCGCGATCGGGCTGGTGCTCCCCGACGTCACCAACTCCTTCTACGCGCGCATCGCCCGCGGCGCGGCCGACGCCGCCTACGACCACGGCTACTCCCTCGTCCTGTGCCACAGCGGCGACGACCCGGACCGCGAGCAGGGCTACTTCGGCATGCTCGTCGGGCAACGGGCCGTCGGCGTGGTGGTCGTGCCGCTCAGCGCCGACCCGGGCCGGCTGGCCCGGCTGCGCGAACGGGGCATCCCGCTCGTCCTCGCCGACCGCGCCATGCCCGACCGGGACGGCTGCTCGGCCTCCGTCGACGACATCGCCGGCGGGCGCATCGCCGTCCAGCACCTCCTCGACAGCGGGGCCCGCGACATCCTCGTCGTCAACGGCGAGCGCTCGATACGCCAGTGCGCCGACCGCTACCAGGGCGCCCGGCAGGCCGTGCGCAGCAGGCGCGAGGCGCGGCTGGACCAGGTCGTCGCCGAGCGGATGACCGTCGCGTACGGCACGGAGATCGCCCGCGGACTGAAGGAACTGCCGGACGGGGTGTTCTGCACCAACGACTTCCTGGCCGCCGGCCTGTGCCGGGGGCTGGCCGAACGGGGTGTGCGCGTCCCCGAGGACATGCAGGTGGTCGGCTACGGCGACCTCGACATCGCCGGCTTCGGGGCGACGACCCTGACCACCGTCCGCCAGCCGGTCGAGGACCTCGGCAGGGCGGCCGTGGAGATGCTGCTCGACGAGATCGAGGCCCGCGCCGACCACGTCCACGAGACCCGCGTCTTCGCACCGGACCTGGTCCTGCGCGACTCGACCCGCCGGCCCGGAGACAGGCCCTAGGAAGGGAACCGCAGGGTCACGGGCCCGAACAGACCCGACGGCAGCTGGGAGGGGAAGGCCCACTCCGTCGGGGTGGCCTCCGCGAGATAGGGCGCCAGCGTCCCCCGCACGGTCACCTCCAGCCGTACCGTCCGCCCGGCGACGCCGCGCAGCGGGAACCGGTACGGCGCGCAGAACGCCTCCCCGGCCGGCTCCCCGTCCAGCGACACCTCCACGCTGCCCCGCACCCGCCCGAGGTCGAGCACCGGATCAGGGCCCGGCGGCACCCGGAGCTCTCGGGCGTACAGCACGCCCCCGCTCCAGCCGCCCAGCCCCAGCTCCCGCCAGTCGCCCAGCGGCAGCGGCGCCGGGGCGGTCCGCACCCGCACCGGACCCCGCCAGGCGGAGCCGCCGCGCAGGAACGCCGTCGGCTCCGTGACGACCTCGACCCGGGCGGGCGCCGGCAGGGGCTCCCGAAGCGTCAGACGGCCGCCGTCCGCCAGGGCGGCCTCCTGCCCGTCCCCGACCCGAACGCGCGCGGGCAGCGCCGACGGCAGACACAGCGACACCGTGCCCGGCGGCACGGTGAACCGGAAACGCTGGGGCTTCGCACGGACGTCGTCGGTGGCCCGCGACGGCCGGACGGCTCCGCCCGGCACCGGCCGGCCGGTGAGCCACGCGGTCTCCGGCAGCGGATGCGGCCGTACGGCGGCGTGGCAGTGCCGCAACTCCCCGCGCCGGCGCTGGTCCTCGACGGCCCGGCCCCGCCAGGCCCCCGTCTCCACCTCCCAGCCGGCCCCGCTGACCAGGGCCGTCACCTCGTCGCCCGAGCGCACCACCAGGTCGACGAACACCGCGTCCCGGGAGGCGGTGACGACCTCCAGCGTGTGCTCACCCGCACCCAGCGCCGGCGTGTGGCGGAAGAACATGGGTACGGCGCCCCACTCCGCCTCGTAGTACTCGACCTTCTCCTGCCGCGCCACCACGTCCTTGTCGATCAGCACGGTGACCGAGCAGGCGGACCCCACGACGAGGACGGCCGGGGCGCCACCGGCCGGGACCCGAAGACGCGCCCGGTAGGTCACCGGGCCGTCCTGCCGCACTGTGCCGGGCAGGCACATGAACCGCGGCCGCGGACCGGCCCCGCCCGGCTCGGACAGGCAGAAGAAGCTGCCGAGCGGGGTGCCCTCGGTGGCGGAGACGGTGGTCGGCCGGCTGTCCGCGCCGGACAGTTCGTACTCCAGGACGTTCCGATCACGGAGGACGGTGACAGGGGCGGAAGCCACGTACCCGCCGCCCTCGGCGGCCAGCGGCTCACCGTTCCACCACACGCGTTTGACCGCCTCCGCGCCGACCTGCAGCTCGGCGGGGCCCCGCCGGCCGGTCTCCACGATCGCCCGGACCCGGGCGGCCGTTCCGCGCTCCGGCACGGGAACCCGCACGAACTCCTCGTTCACCAGCCCCTTGGTGCCCAGCAGCCCGCCCTGCTCCGGCAGGCCCCTGCTCGACGAGTACACGACCACGTCCCAGCCCGACTCCGCCGGTGCGAGCGGCAGTTCACCGGCCAGGATCCGCTCGGCCTCGACGGCGTCCAGCGGTGCGGGAAGCTCACCGGCCGGAACCGGGGGCAGGACACGGACGCGGTTGCCGTAGGTGACCCGGGCCGGAGCCCACGCGCCGCCCTCGCTCCACTCCATGGTCCAGATCTGCGGCTCGTCCACCGGCGCACCCGCCGGCAGGGCGAGGTCGCCCCAGGTGTTGTCCAGGGTGGGGACGAGCCGGCCGAGCCAGCCGTCCGAGAGGCCGACGCCCCGGCCGACCGCCCGCGGCTCCTCCGGAGGGAGCGGGCCGGCCGGCTCGCCCGCATCCGACCGCGCGGACGGCCCGGCCGGTTCCGTGCGCACCGACGGCGCTGCCGCCTCCTCGCCCGCGAACGGCCCGGCCGCCTCCGGCTCCTCGCGCCAGACGACCAGGACCGCGGGCGCGCCCTCCAGCGGTACCTCGACCGACGAGATGTCGCCGTCGCCGTCGCCGTCGCCGGAGACGGTGACACGCGCCGTGCGGCGGGAGCCTGTCGCCGGGTTCCAGATCTCGGCCTCGGCGACACGCGCCCGCACCGTCACGGCCGACGTGCGCGCGGCGACCGGAGCACGGCCGGGCCGCAGCGGGTGCGGGCCGATCTCCGGGAAGGCCGCCGTGACCAGGGCCACCCCGGATCCGCCCTGCCTCCGGACGAGCAGCGGCACCTCGCCCGTCGCGTACCCGGCGAGGGAGGCCACCGCCGCCGCCCCCGCCTCCGGGCCGGCCACCCGCTCCAGCCGGGGATGGGCGGCCAGCGCGGTCACGACCGCGTCGTCCCCGGACCGGCCCGCCGCCGTCACGGGCGGACGCCCCACGACCACCACCCGGCCGCCCCCGTCGAGCAGTTCGGCCAGCCGGCGCGCCGTCTCCTCCTCCAGCACGCTCGCCGACGGCAGCAGCACCGCCCGGTAGGCCAGGTCCCGGATCCGCAGGGCACCGTCGGTCACGTCGGCGCGCTGCACCGAGTCGTCGTCGATCACGTCGAAGGAGATGCCGTGCCGGTCCAGGCAACCGGCGTGCGGAGTCAGCCAGTTGTTCGTGCCGCACAGGTCCAGGTAGTGCCGCTGCGTCTCGTCGGCGTCGGCGTGCCCCTCGCCCAGCAGCCCGTCGCCGAAGTGCCGCACGGGCGCGTCCAGCGGGAGGAGCGCCTGCATGGTCGCGGTGGGGTACAGCACCGCCACGTCCGCCGCGTAGCCGCCCCACGACATGATCGAGCAGATCCGCGCCACCGCCCGGGAGAACGCCGGATACTGCTGCCAGTACGGCTGGCGCCAGTCGGTGGACGGCGGCGCCCACTCGAACCAGCCTCCCTCGGTGCCGAAGTAACTCGCGTGCGGGTTGTACAGGTTGGCGCCGCTGCGCAGGAACGGCAGCAGCCACGCGTAGGTCTCCTCCAGCGTGCCGCCCCAGCCGGAGGAGTGGAACGCCTCGATCCACACCCGCTCGTGGCCGTAGAGGTGCGCCATGGAGGAGTGCACCTTGGCGTCGCCGTGGTGGTCGCTGCCCGCCGCGCCGTACCAGCGGTGGGTGCGGAAGTAGTCGGTGTAGATCTGCGTCGACTGGGCCGGGTGGCCCGCGCGGGCCGGGTGGCTCTGGTCGCTGCCCAGCAGCATGCCCCGCTCCGCGTGCCACGCGGCGAGCGGCCGGAAGAAGGCCTCCTCGGTGAGTTCCGCCCGGACCGCGTAGTAGTCGGCGCGGACCTTCCCCGCCGCCGCACCGGCGTCCGTGCCGAACAGCGCGGGCAGGTGGTCGAGCAGGTCGTAGCCGCGCCGGGTGCGGAACTCCGCGGCGAAGCGGTGGCTCCAGGCGTTCGTGCCGGGCAGTTCGTCCTGGAAACTGCCCGCGACGACCGTGCCCAGGTACTCGGGGACACGGCGGTCGTACTCGTGGTGCACCGCGTCCAGCAACAGGCCGGCGGCGTACGGGTCCAGGTAGTCGAACGCGGTGGGGACGGCGGTGACCAGCCGCACCCGCGTCCCCTCGGCGGCCTCGACCTCCCCGTGTGCGCCGAGGCCGAGGCGCCGGCCCCCTTCGTCGTGGACGGCCAGGGGTGTCTCCGCCTCCCGCAGGGCGACCGCGCCGCGCGAGACCCGCACCGCGCGGCAGCGCAGCGAGAGCCCGGCCGCCCCGGGGCGACGCCGCGTCACCTGCCCCTGCACGTTGGCGCCCGAGAAACCGATCTGGTCGTAGAACCACAGCCGCGTGCCCAGTTCGGCGGCGATCTCGCAGGCGTCGGTGAAGCGGGCCCACCACTCCTCGCCGAACCAGGCCGGGTCGTCGGCCCGGGCACCGAAGGCCGGGCCGGCCGGTGCCAAGTTGATGACGACCAGGTTGTGCACCCCGCCGCGCGCGAACGCCCGGAGCTGCCAGGCGAGTCGGTCACGGGTGACCTTCGCGCCGGACCACCACCACAGCGGGGTGGGGCCGAACGCACGGGGCGGGTCGTCGAACAGCCGCCGGAGCGTGGGGGAGAGCACGGGCGCGGTCCTTCCCCTGAAACGTTTTTCGGACCGCCTTCACGGTAGGCGAGCTGGAGTGGCCGCGCCAGGGCCGGGAGCCGGAGGGCGCGATCCGGCGCCACGCCGCGCATGTCCGCGCGACACCTTGTTGCAACGTTTTCGGCGCCCTATATTCGCTGCGACCAGGCCCTCGGAACCGCCCGATGTCACCGGACGACGGAGTCGCATCATGGCCGGTACCCGCCCCATCCCCGCACCGCTGTGGAAGGCCGCCGCCCTGTCGGGCATGGCCTCCTATCTGGACGCCGGGCTGATCGTGAGCATCTCCGTCAACCTGGCCGTCTACCGCGACAGTTACGACATGGGCGTGTGGATGGCCGGGGCGATCAGCGCCGTCGTCACCGGCTGCATCGCCGTCGGGTCCCTCGTCGGCGGACGGCTGGCCGACCTCTTCGGCCGCCGCCGCGTCTACAACTGGGACATCTTCTGCTTCGCGTTCGGCGCGCTCGTCATCACCCTGGCCCCGGACGACATCACCCTGCTGATCGGCGTCCTCGTCGCGGGGCTCGCGGCGGGCGCCGACCTGCCGACGTCCCTGGCCGTGGTCTCGGACGCCGCGCCCTCCTGGGCCCGGGGCAGGCTCGTGGCGTTCACCCAGGTCATGTGGATGCTCGGCATCACCGTCGCCATCTTCCTCGGTTTCGTCCTGTCCACCACGGGCATGACCGGGGCCCGGCTGATCACCGGGCAGCTGGCCGTCGCCGCGCTCGTCACCTGGGCCCTGCGCTCCCGGCTGAGACTGCCCGCAGCGCACGAGCCGGACGGTGCGGAGCCGCAGGACGCCCCGGAGGGCATGGCCCAGGACGCCCCGGAACGCGTGTCGCTGAAGAACGTGTGGACCCGCTCCGCCCTGCTGCCGATGACCGCGACCTTCGTCTTCTACGTCACCTGGGGTCTGGGCGCCAACACCTTCGGCCAGTTCGGCACCTATCTCCTCGTCACCGTCAGCGACGCCTCCCAGAGCCTCGCCACCGGCATCAACCTGGCCTTCATCCCCATCGGCGTGCTGCTGACCCTCGCCTTCGTCCGGGTCGCCGACACCCCTTGGCGCGACCGGCTCTTCCACGTGGCCGCCGTCGTGCAGATCCTCGCCTTCGTCATCGCCTCCCTCACCGCGGGCGCCCTCGCCGGCATGCTCGTCTTCTTCGTGCTCTACCAGCTCTCCAACCCCTTCGCTGGCGAGGCCAACTACAAGGTGTGGTCGCAGCTGACGCTGCCCGCCGACACCCGCGGCACCACGCAGGGCCTCACCTACGCCCTGTCCCGGGGGGTGTTCGCGGTCGCCGCGTTCTTCACCCCCGCCCTCGCCGACCACAGCCCGGCCGTCCTGCTGTGGACCATCACCGCCTGCATGACGGCCGCGGCGTTCGCGGGCGTGTTCATCATCCGCGTCCTGGTTCCGCGCGCCCCCGGTGCGGTGCCCGGCCGGGCGGACCTGCGCGTCCCCAGCCCCTGAGCCGCAGCCGACCGATCCGAACGAGGAGCCCCGACCATGGCAACGACCGCGGACCGCACGGCCGTACGCGCCGCCGCCCTGCACCGACTGCTCCCGCCGGTCACCCGGCGCCCCACCCGCATCGGCCTGGTCGCCGGCGGACTCGGCACCTACTGGCCCCAGTTCCCCGGCCTGCTCCCGCAGCTGAAGGAGTCCGCCGCCCATGTCGCCGAGCGGTTCCGGGCCATGGACGCGGAGGTGACCGACGCCGGGTTCGTCTCCGACGCGCAGGAAGGGGCGCGCGCCGCCGAGCAGTTGCGCCGCGCGGACTGCGACCTGATCGTGCTGTTCCTGACGACGTACCTCACCTCGTCGATGGTGCTGCCGATCGCCCAGCGTTCGCACACGCCCGTCCTCGTCATCGACCTCCAGCCGACCGAGCGGATGGACCACGCCACCTTCGACACCGGCGCCTGGCTTGCCTACTGCGGGCAGTGCCCCGTCCCCGAGGTCGGCAACGTCTTCCGGCGCGCGGGTATCCCCTTCCGGTCGGTGTCGGGCTGGCTGCGGCAGGAGTCTGCCTGGCGGCGCATCGAGCGGTGGATCCGGGCCGCGCGGGTCCGCGCCGCCCTCCGGCACGCCCGGCACGGCCTCATGGGGCACGTGTACCCCGGCATGCTCGACGTGCAGACCGATCCGACCCTGCTGCCGGCGACGTTCGGCTCGCACGTGGAGGTGCTGGAGTTCGACGACCTGCGGCACCGCGTGGAGCGGGTGACCGAGACCGAGACGCGTGAGCGCATGGCACTCGCCCGGCAGGTCTTCACCCTCGACGACAGCGTGGACGAGGAGGACTTCGCCTGGGGCGCGACCGTCTCGGTCGCCCTCGACCGGCTGGTGGAGGACTTCGCCCTCGACAGCCTCGCCTACTACCACCGCGGCCTCGACGGCGAACTGCACGAGCGGCTCGGCGCCGGCATGATCCTCGGTGCCTCCCTGCTCACCGCCCGGGGCGTGCCCGCCGCCGGCGAGTACGAACTGCGCACGTCCGTCGCTCAGCTGGCCTCCCAGAGCATCGGAGCCGGGGGATCCTTCACGGAGATCCAGGCTCTGAACTTCGAGGACGGCGTGGTGGAGATGGGCCACGACGGCCCCGCCCACCTCGCGGCCGGCTCCCGCGACCCGCTGCTGCGCGGCCTCGGCGTCTACCACGGCAAACGCGGGTGGGGCGTGAGTGTCGAGCTGGACGTCCGGCACGGGCCGGTCACCCTGCTCGGACTCGGCCAGCACGCCGACGGCGGCCTCTCCTTCGTCACCTCCGAGGGCACGGTCGTCCCCGGGCCGCTGCTGGAGATCGGCAACACCACCAGCAGGGTCGACCTCGGCCGCGATCCCGGCGAGTGGGTCGACGCGTGGAGCGCCACCGGCGTGGGCCACCACTGGTCCCTCGCGGCCGGCCACCACGCCGCGGACTTCGAGGCGGCGGCGAGCCTGCTGGGCATCGGGCACCGGCACGTCTGACGGCGCGGGGCGACGGAACGGCGGGTTGGCGGGACGGCGCGGGACGGCGGAACGGCGGGGCGGTGGAGCGTTGGGTTGGCGGGGCGGCTGATGGGTGTCCGCCCCGCCCGGATATGGGTGCGGGCACCGATGGCGACGCCGGCGGCGCCCATGTGAGGCTGGCAGCGCCGCCGGGGCCGACCGCGCCCGAGCCGAGCGGGCTCCAGCCCACCGTGCTCAAGGGCACCGTGCCCGGGCCGTTCTCGCCCGGGCCGACCGTGCCCGAGCCGTTGGCGCCCGGGCCGATCGTGCCCGGGCCGTTCGCGTCCCGGACGCGACCGTGCCCGAGGCGACTGTGCCCGAGACGATCGCACCGAGTCGATCGCACCCGGGGCCGCCGCGCCCGGGCCGATCGCGTACGAGCCGACGGCCGGCCGCGGCGCACCACGCCACCCGCCGGACCGCCCCACCGAGGAGGAGCCCTTATCCGTCCCCGCACGATGAAACGATCCGCCCGACGCACACCCACGGAGGCGGTGACCCGTGGGACACGCTGACAGCCTGCTCGCCATGGGCGGTGCCTTCCTCGCCGCCGCCCTCCTCGCCCGCCTCGGCGGCAGAATCGGCCTGCCGACGATCCCGCTGTTCATGCTCGCCGGCATCCTGCTCGGACCGCACACCCCGGGCCTGGTCATCGTCGAGGACGCGCACGACTTCGAGATGCTCTCCGCGCTCGGACTGGTGCTGCTGCTGTTCTACCTGGGCCTGGAGTTCCACCTCGACGACCTCAGGAGCGGCGGCCGGCGCCTGCTGACCGCGGGCGGCATCTACCTGCTGCTCAACGTCGGCGCGGGCCTGGCCTTCGGCTTCGCCCTGGGCTGGGGGGTCCGCGAGGCCCTCGTCCTCGCGGGAGTCCTCGGCATATCCTCGTCCGCCATCGTCACCAAGATCCTCATCGACCTGGGGCGCATCGGCCGTCCCGAGACGCGCCTCATCCTCGGCGTCATCGTCGTGGAGGACATCTTCCTCGCCCTGTACCTCGCCGCGCTCCAGCCCGTCATCAGCGGCGCCCAGGGCGTCGGCGACATGGTCCTCCAGGGCGCCAATGCCTTCGGTTTCCTGCTGGCGCTGGCCGCCGCGGCCCGTTACGGCACCCGCCTGGTCGGCCGGCTGATCGCCACCCGCGACAACGAACTGCTCGTCATCAGCTTCCTCGGCGCCGCCGTCCTGGTGGCCGGAGTGGCCGAGGTCCTGGGCGTCGCCGACGCCATCGGCGCGTTCATGGTCGGCCTGATCCTCGCCGGCACACCGTCCGGCCCCCGCATCCGGGACCTGGTGCACCCGCTGCGCGACGCGTTCGCGGCCATCTTCTTCTTCGCCTTCGGCCTGTCCATCGACCCCGGTGACATCCTGTCCGTCGCCGGCCCGGTCGCCGCTGCGGCCGCACTGACCGTCGCCATGAACATCGCCGCGGGCCTCCTCGTCGCCCGGGTCTACCGCTACGGCGCCGAACCCGCCGCCGAGATCGCCACCACCCTGGTCGCCCGCGGCGAGTTCGCGCTGATCCTGGCCGCCATGGCCGCCACCGCCGGACTGGACGCCCGGCTCGCCCCGTTCATCGCCGGGTACGTCCTCGTCCTCGCGGTCCTCGGACCCATCGCCGCCGGACGCGCCCACCTGCTGGCCCGCGCGCTCCGGACCGGCCAGGACCTGCTGCCCGGCCGCACGGCCCGCACGTCCGACCGGAGCAGTCCGGACCCGTCGGACGGCGCGGGTGACGGCCCCTGCGACGGCCCGGGTGACGGTACTGCGGACAGTAGTGCGGTCGCCGCTGCGGACGGCACGCCCTCCGTGCCGCAGCCCGCCGAGGCCGAACGCTAGAGACCCGCCCGGGGTCCCGTCACCGCGGCGCGTTCAGCGCGGTGACGAGGCCCGGGAGGGCTCGCCCCGCCGTCCGGCATGGTCGAGGTGTTGCGGATCAGCGCCCCACGGCACCGGGACGCGGGAACGGCCCGCCCACGTCGCCCATGGGCCGCCGTGCCTGCCGGACCCGCAGTTGAGGACGGCGAGGGCGCGACGGCGTGGGCGGCGACGGCAGGAGAGACTCCCGTGCGCGAGGGCAGGCGAGGCTGCCCGAACGAGCGCGCCGGTCCCGTCTCCCGCCCGGACGCCCGCGGCCGGCGGCTCCGCCATCCGTGGCGCGACCCATTCCCGGCCGAACAGCCGCCCCGGCGCCCGGCGTTCGCGGGGTACGGTCACCGGGCAGGATGAGGTCAGGGCCCGATGGCGGACGCCTCTGGAGGCGGGAGACGCTGCAGCCCGGGGGAGACGGCGGCGGCAGGCCGGATCCCGCCGCACCGCACCCAGGGCCCGGCACCCCAGGACGTGTCACGGCCCCGGCCGTGCCCCGCCCCCAGCGCTGCCGGGTTCCGGAAGGAGACGCCGTGCCCCCGTCCGAAGACGAACGTCTGGTCGCCCTCGCAGCGCGACTGGAGCGCGAGGACCCCAGATTCGCCCGTGCCCTGCGGTCCGGCCGACCGGTCCGGCCGCGTGAGTACCGGCGTACCGGCGCCTGGTGGGGCCTCGCCCTGGGCGTGGCCGTCCTGGGCCTGGGCATCGCCCTGCCCCAGGGCCTGCTCATCGCGTGCGGGCTGGTCCTCGTGGGTCTCGCGGCCCAGCTGGCCGACCCGGACCCGGCCCGCCCGGGCCACCGGGGAGCCGGGTAGCGGGCCGGCTCAGGCCCCGGCCCACTTCCGCAGCAGCGCCTCGCGCTCCTCGCGCGGCGGAGTGCCCTCCGCCGCGTGGTCGCGGCCCCACGCCAGCAGATCGGCGATGTCGGCGCCGCCCTCGGCCAGCCGCCGCAGGAGGAGGGCGGACAGCTCGTACTCGGCGGGCAGGTAGATGCCCCCGGTGACGGCGGCGTGCGCGTCAGCCAGGACGGTCTCCCCGGCCGTCGCCACCTCCACGGTGAAGGCCGGCGGCAGCTCACCGTCGCCCGTGACCGCGACGAGCGCGGCGTCGAACGCCATCGACGCCAGCCTGCGCACGCCCGAGCGCACCGGCACGTCGTGCGTCTCGATGCGGACCACCTCGTCCCAGGTCCAGGACCTGTCCCCGCCGGCGCCGAGCACCGCGACGCCGTCCTCGGTCAGCCGCACCCCGGAGGCGGCTCCCGTGGGCTCGGCCCCCACGTGCACCGCGTCCTCGCCGATCCAGAACAGGCCGACCATGGCCATGAGCGCCTCCCCGCTTCCGGTTCCGGGGCCCGCTGATCCGCCCCCGTGTCGCCGTAGGAGACGGTGCGCGGGAGCGGGCGGTTGCGGATCTTGGTCATCGGGTCCGCCGGGGGCCGGGCATGGGGCCGTCAGGGTGGGGTCGTAACCCGTGTGAACGCCCCGGATGGTGGGACGGCCCGGCATGACTGACGGTGGTTCACGTCGAGACCGGGTCTCGTGAGCTGGCGCGGCGTCAGCTGCCCGGTCGGCGACGGAAGGACTCACCGATGCGCTCTGCCCGCATGCTGCTCGCGACGGCCACGGCCACGGCCGCCCTCGCGATCGCCGCACCCACCGCCTGCGCCGAGGCGATGGGTGACCGGGACCACGACACCACTTCGTACAGCAAGGAGCACCACAAGGACGGCACCCACCACGAGCCGCGTGGCGGGATGCACACGGGCGGCGGAGCCCTGACCGGCCTGACCGCGGACGACGACGGCAGCCACGACGAAAACGGCTACGGCGACCACCGCGACGAGGAGGGCAAGCACGAGGACCACGGCAAGGACGGCCGCCACGACGAGGACTCCTGGAACGGCAAGCACGACCGGGACCACGAGCACGGCAAGCACGACGAGCACGGCAAGCACGACAAGCCGCGCGGTGGCGTGCACACGGGCGGCGGAGCGCTGGCCGCGGTGAACGCGGACGACGCGGACGCCCCCAAGGAGGCCAAGGACGCCAAGGACGACCAGGACGGCTACAAGGACGGCGAGGACCCCTGGGCCGAGGAGCAGGAAGAGGACGCCTACGGCGAGAAGCCGGACGAGAACGGCAAGCACGAGGAGAACGGCGGCCACGAGGAGAACGGCAAGCACGAGGAGAACGGCAAGCACGAGGAGGGCCAGCACGAGGAGGACGGCCGGCACGACGAGCACGACAAGGGTGCCTGGCACGACAAGCACGACAAGCCGCACGGTGGCATGCACACCGGTGGCGGCGGGCTGGCCGACGCGCCGGGTGTGACCGCCGGCGGTCTCGCGGTGCTGGCGGTGGCCGGGACCGGCCTGTACGCGCTGCGCCGCCGGGCGTCGCAGGGTGCCGCGTGACGCAGGCCTGACGCGTCAAGCCGCCGTGGCCGCCGCACGCCTCTCGCGCGTCGCGGCGGCCCGGCCCGTCCGCCCGCGGGTCGCGCCCGCTGCCGTGCCCGACCCGCCGCCGTGCCCGAATGAGGTGGTCCCCGATGGCAGCCACATCTCCCTCCGCGGCCGAGCCCGCCCCCGCTCCGGGGCGACGGCGGTGGCGCACCGCCGTGACGCTGATCTGGATCGCGGCCGCGCTCGCCGCCACCGCGTACCTGGTCGGCGGCCGTGGTGGGCCGTCCGACGCCGGCGGCCCGCCGCACGCCCCGCCGGCCGTGTCGTCCACCGCTTCCGCCGTCCCCGACGCGGCTGCCGCCCCAGCGGCGCGGCCGTCCGCCGCGGACGCCCCGCGCCTGCCGCGCTCGAAGCCGGTCCGTCTGCTCATCCCCAAGATCGCGGTCGACGCGCCCTTCACCGACCTCGCCATCGGGCGGTCGGGCCAGCTGGACCCGCCGCCGCCCGACGACACCAACCTCGTCGGCTGGTACGCCAAGGGCCACTCGCCCGGGGAGCCCGGCACCGCGATCATCGCCGGGCACGTCGACACCACCACCTCACCGGCGGTGTTCGCCCGGCTCGGCGAGCTGAAGAAGGGCGACCGGTTCCACGTGACGCGGGCCGACGGCAGCAGGGCGACCTTCGTCGTCGACCACAAGGAGTCGTTCCGCAAGGACGCCTTCCCCAGCGAACGCGTCTACGGCGACACCCCCGACGCCCAGGTCCGCCTCATCACCTGCGCCGGGGCCTACGACCGGCGCGCCCGGGACTACACCGAGAACCTCGTGGTCTTCGCCCACCTCGTCTGACATCCGGTCCTGCGGCCTGACTTGGTGTTTTAGAGTGACTGCCACCAGTTCAGGCGACTGTGCGACCTGTGAGGTATGGGCGAACCATGACGACCGAAACGTTTGAGTTCCAGGTAGAGGCGCGTCAGCTGCTGCAGCTGATGATCCACTCGGTCTACTCGAACAAGGATGTCTTCCTGCGCGAACTCGTCTCCAACGCCTCCGACGCGCTCGACAAGCTGCGTCTGGAGAAGCTGCGGGACGACGCGCTCGACGCGGACGTGTCGGATCTGCACATCGAGATCGACGCCGACAAGGAGGCCCGCACCCTCACGGTGCGGGACAACGGCATCGGCATGTCGTACGACGAGGTCGGGCAGCTCATCGGCACCATCGCCAAGTCGGGTACGGCGACCCTGCTGAAGGAGCTGCGCGAGGCCCAGGACGCGGCCGGTGCCGAGGGCCTGATCGGGCAGTTCGGCGTCGGCTTCTACTCCGGATTCATGGTGGCGGACGAGGTCACGCTGGTCACCCGCCGGGCCGGCGAGGAACAGGGCACCCGGTGGAGCTCGCGCGGCGAGGCCACCTACACCCTGGAGCGCGTCGACGACGCCCCGCAGGGCACGTCCGTCACCCTCCACCTCAAGCCCGCCGACCCCGAGAACCAGCTGCACGACTACACCTCCGAGTGGAAGATCCGGGAGATCGTCAAGCGCTACTCGGACTTCATCACCTGGCCCATCCGGATGGTCCCGGCGGCCGGCGACAAGGACGAAACGCCCGAGCCCGAGACGCTGAACTCGATGAAGGCCCTGTGGGCCCGCTCGCGCGAGGAGGTGTCCGACGACGAGTACCACGAGCTGTACAAGCACATCAGCCACGACTGGCGCGAGCCGCTGGAGACGATCCGCCTCCAGGCGGAGGGCACCTTCGAGTACCAGGCGCTGCTCTTCGTCCCCTCGCACGCGCCGCACGACCTGTTCACCCGGGACTTCAAGCGCGGCGTCCAGCTGTACGTGAAGCGCGTCTTCATCATGGACGACTGCGAGGCGCTGCTGCCGCCCTACCTCCGCTTCGTCAAGGGCGTCGTGGACGCGCAGGACCTCTCGCTGAACGTCTCGCGCGAGATCCTCCAGCAGGACCGCCACATCCGGATGATGCAGCGCCGGCTCACGAAGAAGGTGCTGTCCACGGTCAAGGAGATCATGACCAAGGACGCCGACCGCTACGCCACCCTGTGGCGCGAGTTCGGCACGGTCCTCAAGGAGGGCCTGGTCACGGACTCCGAGAACCGGGACGCCCTGCTCGCCGTCGCGTCGTTCGCGACCACCCACGGGGACGAGCCGACCACGCTCGCCCAGTACGTCGAGCGCATGAAGGACAGCCAGGAGGACATCTACTACCTCACCGGCGAGTCCCGGCAGAGCATCGAGAACTCCCCGCACATGGAGGCGTTCCGCGCCAAGGGCATCGAGGTGCTGCTGCTCACCGACGCCGTCGACGAGGTGTGGGTCGACACCGTCGGCGAGTACGAGGGCAAGAAGCTGCGGTCCGTGGCCAAGGGCGAGATCGACCTCGACGCCGAGGAGGCGGAGAAGGCCGGCGAGGAGCGGGAGAAGCAGGCCGAGGAGTACGCCGGACTGCTCGGCTGGATGCGCGAGCAGCTCGACGAGGACATCAAGGAGGTGCGCCTGTCGACGCGGCTGACCGTCTCCCCGGCCTGTGTGGTCTCCGACGCGCACGACCTGACCCCGGCCCTGGAGAACATGTACCGGGCCATGGGCCAGGAGGTGCCGCGCACCAAGCGGATCCTGGAACTCAACCCCGGCCACCCGCTGGTGAAGGGCCTGAACCAGGCCTACCGGGAGAGCGCGGACCGCACGGAGCTGGCCGAGTCCGCGGAACTGCTCCACACCCTCGCGGTGCTCGCCGAGGGCGGCCAGCCGAAGGACCCGGCGAAGTTCGTGAAGCTGGTGGCGGACCGCCTGGAGCGCACGCTGTAGCGGTCACGCCGGCGGGCCCCGGATCAGTGGTGGTCCGGGGCGTCCGCCGCCCGCGCGCCGGGCGGCGGCGTGCCGGTGCCCGGCGGGACGACCTCGCCCCGGACCACCCGCGGCGCGGGCGCCGTCCCGGCCTCCTCGTCCTTCGCGGCCCGGGCCTCGGCCTTGAGGATGCGGGCCGCCTTGCCGGCCGAGCGCGTCAGCTCGGGGAGCTTCTTGATCCCGATGACGGCTATGACCACGATGAGGATGATCGCGAGCTCGCTCAGTCCGAACATGGTGTGCTGTCCTTTCTCGCCCGGGCCGGGCACGGCGTGAGCGTATCGGCCGGGGAGCGCGGTGTGATCGCCGCCTCGGGAGACGAGGCGAGCCGTCGGCGTGAGTGCGTGCGGACGGCTCCTCGCTGAGGGAGACGCTGCGGCCCGTGCGGCGGCATACGCATAGAATCTACAGCACTGTAGAAGTCGGCGGGGCCGGTCCGGCGGATCTATACGATGTCCGCACGGGCAACGCAGGGCGGCGGAAGGGAGGCAGGGCGGTGACGGATCCCCGGCAGCGTCCCCGGCGGGGGCAGGGCGAGCTGGAGGCGCTGGTGCTGTCGGCGCTGCGGGAGGCGGACGGTCCGGCGACGGCCGGCTGGGTGCAGGAACGCCTCGGCGGCGACCTCGCGTACACGACGGTGATCACCATCCTGACCCGGCTGCTGGGCAAGGGCGCGGTCACCCGGGAGAGGGTGGGCCGGTCCTTCGCCTGGACGCCCGCCGCCGACCAGGCGGGTCTGGCCGCGCGGAAGATGCGCAAGGTCCTGGACGCCGAGAGCGACCGCGAGGCCGTGCTGGCCAGCTTCCTCACCGGCCTCGGACCGGACGACGAGCGCCTGCTGCGCGAGCTGCTGGAGCAGGCCCACGGCGAGGGGGAAGACTGAAGCCTCATGGGGGTCTTCGTCTTTCTGCCGCTGGTCCTGCCGCTCACGGCCTGGCCGGTCGCGCGCCTCGCCGAACAGCATCTGCATCCGCGCACCGCGACCCGGCTGCTGACCGCGCTGGCCGTGGTGCTGGCCCTGTGCAGCACGGTGTGCCTCGGGCTGGTGATGGTGGTGGGCACCGCCCAGCTGCCCGGCAACCCGCTGCCCGACGGCTGGTCCGACCCCGAGGTGCGGGCGGCGGTGCCGTACGACGAGATCGCCGGCAAGGCCGCCATTCCCGCGCTGTGCGCCGTCCTGGTGGCCTGTGCCCGGACGCTGGGGCTGCACGCCCGGGTGCGCCGCCGGGCCCACCGCGCGCTGGCCGGGCTGCCGGACACGGAGGTGGCCGTCCTGCCCGACGCCGCCCCCTACGCGTACGCGCTGCCCGGCCGCCGGGCCCGCGGGGCGCGGGCCGGCCGCGTCGTGGTGACCACGGCCCTGCTGGACCGGCTGGCGCCGGGCGAGCGCCGGGCCCTGTTCGCGCACGAGCGGGCCCATCTGGCCGGCCGGCACGACCGCTTCCTGCTCGCCGTGCGGCTCGCCGCCCGGGCCAACCCCTTCCTGCGGCCGTTGGGCACCGCCGTGGCGTACACGGCGGAGCGGTGGGCCGACGAGGAGGCGGCCCGGGTGATCGGCAGCCGCCGCACGGTGGCCCGCGCCATCGGCACCGCCGCGCTCGTCTCCCGGGGCACACCGGCACCCACGCTCGCGGGGCTCGCCGCGCCCGGTCCGGTGCCGCGCCGGGTGGCCGCGCTCCTCGGCCCGGCACCGGCGGCGCGCAACTGGCCCCCGGCCTTCACCTCGGTCGGGCTGGCGGCGTGGGGCGCGGCGGCCGGGACGGCGGTGTCCGCCATGTCGTCCGCGAACTCGGCGGTGACGATGGTGTTCATCCTGCACGCGGCGACGCCGCTCTGAGCGCGCCCCGGGATCAGCCCTCCTCTTCCTCCTCCTCGCCTTCGAAGAAGTCCCCGATCTCGTCGACGACTTCGCCCGCCACCATGCCGCCGGCGACCCCGACCGCGAGACCGGCCGCGCCCGCGGCGACGGCGGTGCCCATGCCCGGGCCCGAGCGGCGGCCGTCGTGGTGGTGCTCCTCGAAGCCGTGGCCGCCCGGGCCGAACGCGGCGGGGGAGCCGTACGACGCCCGCTGTTCGACCAGCTGCCGGATCCAGCCGTCCACGAGCGCGGGCCAGTCCTGGTGCGCGACCTGGTCGTGGGAGACGGTGAAGCGGGTCAGCGCGTCGTGGCCGCGGGACAGGAGGCCGCCGCGCTTGTCCGCCTCCAGCACCACCTCCATGCCGGCGGGACCGGCCAGGAAGGTCAGCTCGATCTCGTCGACCCGGTGCGCGTACCGGGTCGAGGGGACGAGTTCGATCTCCTGGTAGAAGGGCAGCCGCTGGCCCGTGCCGCCGATGCGGCCGTACTCCAGGTCGGCCGAGCGGAAGCCGAACCCGAGCCCGCCGAGGGCCTCCAGGACCGCCTCCTGCGCGGGCAGTGGCGCGACGTTCAGCGGGTCCAGGTCGCCCTTGTCCTTCGCGCCCGCCACCGACAGCTCGGTGCGCACGCCCAGGACGACGCCCAGGTTCTGGCCGTGCAGTTCGGTGACCGGCGTCTCCCACGGCACCGTCACGCCGAACGGCACCCCGCGCTCCTCGCCCTCGGCCAGCCGGAAGCCGCCACCGACGGTGAAGCGGTCGAAGGCGACGACGCCCTCGCTCTCTCCGCCCTCGTGCTCGGCCTCGACGCGGGCCACCAGCTCCAGGATGATCTGCTCGATCTCGAAGTCGGCGCTGCCGCCCTTGAGCAGGACCCGGCCGGTGAGTGTGCCGCCGGGACGGACGGGTGCCGGGTCGAGGACCGTGTCCACCGTGGGGCCGCCCACACCGAGCGCGCCGAGCAGTCGTTTGAACACCATGATGGCGTCCACTCCTTCAGATGCGTGTACTGACTTCTACAAGCGTGTAGAAGTGTAGCCGTTCTGCCCGCGCCCGCGCGCGTCCGGGCGGAACGCCCACGTCATCCCGGGCTCCACCACCCAGCGGAACACCCGCCGCACCGGCGGGGTGCACAGCGCCGTCACGAGTACCGCGGCGGCGGCCGTCACGAGGACCGCGCCCAGCGGCCGGTGCACCCACGCCGGCTCGTACCAGCCCCAGAACTTCGATCCCTGGGCCACGAAGCCGTGCAGCAGATAGCCGTACAGCGTGCCCGCGCCCAAGGCGGTGAACCAGGCGCGGCGTCCCGGCACCCACGCCAGGAAGCAGGCCACCAGGACCAGTGAGCAGCCGAAGGTCAGCAGCGTCATGACCGGGCCGTACCAGGCGGGCGCGGCCAGTTCCGCCGCGCTGTCCCGGTGGTAGAACCAGGCGCCGCTCATCCGCGGGACCGCCCAGTACGCCACGGCGGCCGCGCAGACGGACACCGGCACCGCGAGGATCCGCACCGCGCGGCGGCGAACCCACTGGAAGTGCTCGGGCCTCAGGAGCAGGCCGAGGACGAAGTACGGCAGGAACTGCAGGGTGCGCTGCAGATCGAGGTCGTCGCCGATCGACGGCGAGAGCGTCGCCAGCATCGCGACGGCCAGGGCGAGCGGCAACGGCCACCGCACCCGCTGCCACAGCGGCGTGGTCAGCCGCCAGACGAACAGGGCCGCCAGGAACCAGGTCAGGTACAGGGGGTCCAGCAGGCTGACCGGCCGGTCCGGCTCCTGGTCGGTCCACCGCGTGAACAGGGTGTACGCCGTCTCGAACACGACGTACGGCACCGCAAGCCCGGTGACCAGCCGCCTGATCCGGCCCGGGCCGCCGTCGAAGGAGCGCGAGAAGTGACCGGAGACCACGATGAACGCCGGCATGTGAAAGGCGTACACGACCATGTAGAGCGCGCTGACCGTCCGGCTGCCGTCGCGCAGCGGCTCCCAGGCGTGCCCCACCGCCACCAGCACGATGGCCAGGTACTTGGCGTTGTCGAAGAACGGGTCCCGGGCACCGGCCGGCCGGGCCGCCGGACGTTCCCGGCGTTCGGTGCCGACGGCCGGGACGGCGCGGATGCGCAGGGTGTCCTCGCTCACCGGGCCTCCCCCAGGGCGTGCGGTGAGCCCGGCCGGGCGCATGTGCGTCGTGCCGGGGCTGCGGCCCGGGCGTACCGGTGTGACATCCCCGCCGCCTGACCACCCCGCGACCGCGCAAACCGCCGCCCTTGCCGATGTGGCGCGGATCACGCAGGTCGGGACGGTGCCGCCGGGCCCGGACGACGAAGGCCGCGGCGGCACCGCCGCACGCGCGCGGTCAGCTCACGGAGCAGGCCGCGCCGTTCAGGGTGAACACCGCCGGGCTCGGGTTCGCGGCACCCCGGGTGGCCGTGAAGCCGAGGGTGACCGAGCCCGCGGCGGGGATCGCCGCCGTGTACGGGGCCGCCGCGACAGCGACGTCGGATCCGCTCTGCGTCGCCGTGCCGCCCCAGAGGCTGGTGATCCGCTGGCTGCTGTCGGGGAAGGTCCAGCGCAGCGTCCAGCCGTCGATCGCCGACGACCCGGTGTTGCGCAGGGTGATCTCGCCCTGGAAGCCGCCGGGCCAGCTGCCCGTCACCCGGTAGCCGACCCCGCACCCCGGGGCCGTGCCGCCGGGCGGGGTCGTCACCGACACCGTGCCCGAGCGGGGCGAGCGGTTGCCGGCGGCGTCACGGGCGTACACGGCGAAGGTGTGCGCGGTCGCGGGAGCCAGGCCGGTGAGGGTCGCGCTGGTGCCGGTCGTGCTGGTCACGATCGTCTCGGCGCCGGCGGCGATCCGGACGACGTCGTAGCCGGTGACGCCCGTCGCGTCGGTGGCGGCACCCCACGTCAGGGTCACCGAGGAGGACGTCACCCCGGAGGCGGCGGGGGTGCCGGGCGCCGTCGGGGGAGTGGTGTCGCCTGCGCCCGAGGAGTAGATCGCGGCCTCCTTGGCCGTGGCGGCGATGCCGTCAGCGCCGTCGAAGAGCCGCCGGCCCCAGCTGGTGAGCTGGTCCGGGTCGAAGTTCGTGACCATGTCCAGATACTCGACGCCGCCGCCGTTGCCGCTCCAGGACCAGCCGAGATAGCCCAGGCGGAGTTGCCGGGTGACCGCCAGGATGGTGTCCTCGTCCGGGTTGCCGTCCGAGTGGTCGTGGCCGAACTCGCCCACCACGATGGGCAGTTTCGCGGTGACGAAGCGGTTCAGGTAGTCCGTGATCTCGGCGGCCGTGTCGAAGACGCCGTACATGTGGATCGAGAAGACGGTGTTGGCGTCCGGGTCGGCGGCGAAGACCGAGGCGGCGTTGTCGCGCATGGTGAACGCCCAGTCCTGGCCCCAGTTGGGCGCGTCGACCATGATCGTGTGATCGAGGCCGGCGGCGCGCAGCTTCTGGATCGCCGCCTTGGTGTCGGCCGTCCACGCCGTGTAACCGGTGTTGCCGTGCGGCTCGTTGCCGATGTTGACGATGACGTAGTCCTCCTGGCCGGTCAGCGCGCTCTGCACGCTGATCCAGTAGTCGGCGGCGCGGGAGAGCGTGACGGCTCCGCTCTGTTCGCCGTAGCCGGTGGTGTCGTGCACCTCCAGGACGCAGATCAGCTTGTTCCGCTTGCACTGCGCGACGACGTTCGCCACGTCGGCGGTGTCGTTGCGGGTCCAGCGGTCACCGCTGGAGAGGACCACGCGGACGGTGTTGGCGCCCTTGGCCTTGATGTGGGCCAGGGAGCTGATGCGGTCGGGATACCAGGTGTGCGCGTGGTTGACCCCGCGCATCACGAAGTCGTTCCCGGAGGCTTCCAGGAGCCGGCCGTTCTCGACACGGAAGCCGGTGGGGGCGGCGTGGGCCGGGGCGGAGAGCGTGAGGAGGGACAGGACCAGTCCGAGCAGCACGGCGGCGACGGTGACCGGCCGCTGTGCCGGGGAGGAGAGCGGGGATCTCATGGCGGCTCCGGGTGTGGGGTGGGATGGCGCCTGGGGTGTGCGGGATGCGGCCCCGCGCGTGCGCGGCGGGGCTCAGTGCGGGGGTGGGGCGAGCGCGCGGGATGGTGCGAAGTGCGTGGTGGGGCGTAGTGCGTGGTGGGGCGTAGTGCGTGGTGGGCCGGATGCGGGCGGGGCCGGTTTCGGCCGGGCTTCAGGAGGTCGTCGTCCGCCCGGTGCACGTGACGGTCGCCGCCGGGGCGCCCGCGGTTGCCGGGGTGGTGGCGACGAACCCGAACGTGGCGCTCGCGCCCGGAGCCAGGGCCCCGTTCCAGCCCGCGTCCGAGACGGCGGCCGTACCGTCCGCCGCCGTGCGGAGCGTGCCGTTCCAGACCTGGGTCAGGCGCGCCCCGTCCGCAGGCGCGACGGTCGCGGTCCAGCCCGCGAGGGCGGAGGCGGAGGTGTTGGTCACCGTCACCTCGCCCTGATAGCCGCCCTGCCAGGAGGAGACGGCCCGGAAGCGGGCGGCGCAGGCCCCGGGGGTGCCGGGATCGCCCGGGTCCTGCGGGACGCCGGCGTCGAGCGCCGCCGCCAGGGCCGGGAACCAGCGAGCGGCGATCTTCGCGTCGCCGGAGGCGTTGGGATGCACACCGTCGTAGGTGTCGCCGGCCGTGCTGAAGCCCGTCCACTGGTCGACCACGGTGACCGGGGAACGGTCGGTGCCCGTGGCCCGCGCCCACGCCGGGATCCGCGCGTTGAGGTCGACGACGCGCTGCGCACAGGCCGCGCAACTGCCCGGGTTCATCGGGATGAGCTGGGCGACGAGGATCCGCATGTCCGGGTTGGAGGCCCGCATCTGCCCGACGAGCTTGGTGTAGGCGGCGAGGATGCGGTCGGGGGCGATGCCGCTCCACACGTCGTTCGTGCCGTAGTGCATGACAACGATGTCCGGGTCGGTGGCCGCGAGCCGGCCGGGCAGCAGGTTCCGGTCGGCCGCCTGGGTCGCCAGTTCACCGCCGTGGCCCTCGTTGTCACCGTCGTGGGCCTGCCCGCACGCCTGGGGCGGGAGCGTGCCGACGAAGTCGATGCCCGTGCGGCCGCTGCTCACCAGCCGGTTCCACAGCACCGCGCGCCAGCAGCCGGGCGAGCCGGTGATCGAGTCGCCGAGCGGCATGACGCGCACCGGTTCCGCCGCGGGGGCGGCCGAGGCGGGCGGTGCCGGGGTCAGGCCGAGGGGCAGGAGCAGGAGTGCCAGGAGAGCGAGGAGCGGGATGAGCCGTGGGGGGCGATGCGTGCGGGGGTTGCTGCGCATGGTGGTCCCTTCCCTGGAGGATGTGGGAGCGCTCCCATGACATCAAGCCACCGTTGTCCGTGACGCGTCAAGAGGTGGTGCGGCGCGGGCAGCCACCTCCCGCCGGCCGGCCCGGTGACGGACGGCGACCCGTACGCGCGGTGTTCAGGTCCGTGCGTACGGGTCGTCCGGCCGGCCGGCCGGCCGTGGTGACCGGTCAGGCCGCGGTGCGGCCGCGGGTCACCGCCCTGCGCAGCAGGGGCCACGCCAGCAGCACCGCGATCACCGCGTACACGGTCACCGCGAACGGCGTGTCGACGAGCCCCGTGACGCTGCCGTCGCTGATCTGCAGCGCGCGGCGCAGCTGCTGTTCGGCGCTCGGGCCGAGGATCACGCCGATGACGGCGGGCAGCACCGGCAGCCCGTAGCGCCGCATGCCGAAGCCGATCAGGCCGATGACCAGCAGGATCACCAGGTCGGTCACCTCGCCGCCGACCGCGTACGCGCCGACCGCCGCGAAGAACAGGATCCCGGCGTACAGGTACGGCCGCGGGATGCGCAGCAGCTTCGCCCACACCGGCGCCAGCGGCAGGTTCAGGGCGAGCAGCAGGACCATGCCCACGAAGAGCGAGGCGATCAGGCCCCACACCAGGTCGGGTTCGCGCTCGAAGAGGAGCGGACCCGGCTGGATGCCGTACTGCTGGAACGCGGCCAGCATCACGGCCGCGACCGCCGTGGTCGGCAGGCCCAGGGTCAGCATCGACACCAGCGTGCCCGCCGCCGAGGCCGACGCCGCCGACTCCGGCCCGGCGACGCCCTCGATGGCGCCCTTGCCCCACTCGTCCTTGTGCTTCGACAGGCGCTTCTCCGTCACGTACGACAGGAAGGTCGGGATCTCCGCGCCGCCCGCCGGGATCGCGCCGAACGGGAATCCGATGAACGGGCCGCGCAGCCAGGACTTCCAGGTGCGTCGCACATCGCCGCGCCCCAGCCACGGCCGGCCCACCGGGATCGGCTCCGGCGGCCGGCGCCGCAGGTGCGCCGCGACCCACAGCGCCTCGCCGATCGCGAAGAGCCCCACCGCGACGATCACCACGTCGATGCCGTCGGCGAGTTGCAGCGAGCCGAAGGTGAGGCGCTGCTGGCCGGTCATCTGGTCCAGGCCCACCAGGCCCAGCGTGAGGCCGATGAACAGGGAGGCCATGCCGCGGACCCGGGACGAGCCCAGCACCGACGTCACGGCGATGAACGCCAGCACCATGATGGCGAAGTAGTCCGGCGCGCCGATGTCCACGGCCAGTTCGGCGACCGTCGGCGCGAGCGCCACCAGCAGCAGCGTGCCGACCATGCCGCCCGCGAAGTGCCCGATCGCGGCGGCCGCGAGGGCCTGGGCGCCGCGCCCGGACTTGGCCATGGGGTTGCCCTCCATCGCCGCCACCACCGCCGCGCTCTCGCCGGGGGTGTTGAGCAGGATGGAGGTGGTGGAGCCGCCGAACATCGCGCCGTAGTAGATGCCGGCGAACATGATGAACGCGCCGGTCGGGTCGAGCCCGTAGGTCACCGGCAGCAGCAGCGCGACCGCCATCGCCGGGCCGATGCCCGGCAGCACGCCGATCGCCGTGCCGAGCAGGACGCCGACCGCGGCCCAGAGCAGATTGACCGGCGTGAGGGCCGTACCGAAGCCGTCCAGCAGGGAGTTGGGGGCGTTCATGTCACAGCACTCCCATCAGCGGACCGCCGGGCAGGGGCACTCCGAGGAGGTTGTTGAAGACGGTGTAGGTGACGAGGGAGATCCCGGCCGCGATGAGCGGGTCGCGGTCGGTCCGGCGGCTGCCCAGCGCGAACGCCGCGCCCCAGAACAGCAGGGCGCCCGCGACGGGGAAGCCGAGCGGCTCGATCAGCACGGCCGAGCCGAGGAACACCCCGGCCAGCAGGAGCACGGTGCGCCAGTCGGCGGGCTCGGACAGGTCGATGTCCTCGCCGCCCTCGGCCTCGCCCCGGCCGCCGCGCAGCACGTCCACGGCGAGCAGCGCCGCGATCAGCAGCAGCCCCGCCCCGACCACGATCGGCACGGTCGTCGGGCCGACCGGGCCGCGCTGGGCGATGTCGACGTCCATGGTGAGCGCGTCCGTCAGGACGAGCACGCCGAGCGCCAGCAGCAGGGCGCAGACCCCGAGTTCGGAGTGTTCCCTGAGCCACGATCGCCGGCCGTTCTCCCGCGCCGGGGGGATGTCGGTGGTCTGCGTCGTCACAGTCCCAGCTCCTTCAGCACCGAAACCACGCGCCGGTCCTCGGCGTCGAGGAACGCGCCGAACTCCTCACCCGTGAGGAAGGCGTCGTCCCAGCCGTTCTGCCGCAGGGACGTACGCCACTCCGCCGAGTCGTGCAGCTCCTCGATCAGCCGCACGAGCTTGGCGCGCTCGCCGTCCGTCAGACCGGGCGGGGCGACGATGCCGCGCCAGTTGGTGAAGTTCACGTCGTACCCCGCCTCCTTCAGCGTGGGCGCGTCCAGCCCGTCCACGCGCTCGGGGCCGGTGACCGCGAGGAGACGCAACTCGCCCGCCTTGATCTGGTCGAGGTACTCACCGACGCCGGAGACGCCGAAGGCGACCTTGTTGCCGAGGATGGAGGCGAGCAGCTCGCCGCCGCCGTCGAAGGGGATGTAGTTGACCTGCTTCGGGGGGATCCCCGCCGCCCGCGCCATCAGCATCGGCGCGAGGTGGTCGGGCCCGCCGGGCGAGGAACCGCCGCCCACCGGCAGCTTGCCCGGGTTCTCCTTCCAGGCGCCGATCAGGTCGTCGATCGTCTTGTACGGGGAGTCCTTGGCGACCACGACCACGTCCTGCTCCTCGGTGAGCCGGGCGATGGGCGTGGTGTCGCCGAGTGTCCTGGGGGCGTCGTTGGAGCGTACGGCGCCCACCACTCCGAGACCCATGGACATGGCGAGCTTGCCGTTGCCGTGCTCGCTCACGAGCCGGCTGAGGCCCACGGTGCCGCCGGCGCCGGGCAGGTTGAACACCTCGATGTTGTGGGTCAGTCCGGCGTCCTCGGCGTTCTTCGCGGCCGTGCGGGCCGTGATGTCGTAGCCACCGCCGGGCGTGTTGGGGACCATGAAACGCAGGCCCGGGATCTGTGTGCCGGTCTCGGAGCCGCTGCCGGTGGTCAGCAGCGGCGGTCCGAGGAGCACGAGCACGGCGGCCCCGAGCAGGGCGAGGGGAGTGCGCAGGCGCACGAGTGCCACCACCTGTCGGTACGTCGTTGCGGGTAGGTCGAGGCCCTGTGGGGGAGGGTGAGGTGGGCCACATGGTGCCCGGCCGCCGGCGAGGTGTCTCGCTTGCGCAAGCAACGGAGGTTGTGGTCGTTGTGGTCACGGAGTCGTTGTGGTCACGCAGGGGTGGGCGCCGCCGTTCCCTGCGCCGGAGGACGACGGAGCCCCGGCGCGTGCGCGCCGGGGCTCCGTCACCGGGTGCCGGTCAGTCCGCGTGGACCTCCAGGACGGCCCGCACGGCGGACTCCAGGGCCCCCTCGATCCACGCCGGCTTGACCGACGTGTGGTCCCCGGCGAAGTGCAACGGCCCCTCGGCCGCCGGGATGGCGGGCAGCAGTTCCGTGTGCTGGCCGGGCAGCAGCACGGACGCCTCCCCGTAGGCGTACGGGTCGCGCAGCCAGCTCTGGGTGCGGCCCGCACCCGTGTAGAAGACCTCGATGCGGCGGCCGTAGACCTGCTGCAGACCGCACAGCGCGTGCGGGTAGCGCGCCTCGTCGTCCAGGGAGTCCCAGCGCAGGGCGTCGTCCGCCCAGCTGTAGGAGGCCAGGACCACACCTCCGGCGCTGCCCGGGACGGGGTGGGACGGGTGGAACATGAAACGGTTGGCGTTGTCCGACACCGAGCCGCCGCCCACCACGCCGGCCGCCTCCGGCTGGTCGCGGCCGATCGCGCGGTTGGCCGCGTAGTGGGTGCGCTGGCCCGCCGTGATGTGCCCGCCGGGCACGGAGGGATGTGCGCCGAGCAGGCTGCCGTCCGCCGGGGCCCGGCCCGTGCGGTACGCCTCGTACAGGCCCGGCTTCACCGCGTTCAGCTCGCGCTTCCAGTCGTCCTCCTCGAACTCCCACCAGCGGCGGCTGAATTCGAGCAGCACCTTGGTCGCGCTGTCGTAGTGCAGTTCGCACACCGCGCGGCGCTTGCGGTACGACAGGGGCGGGTCGATCTGCACGTGGCGCAGCCCGGAGAACGGCACCGTGACCACCGCGACGTCGGCGGTGAACTGCTCGCGGACGACCGGGCCGTCGCGCCCCTCGGACACGGTGTCCACCCACACGTGCGGCCCCTTGCCCCGCACGTGCCCGTCCTCCGGCGACGGACGATCAGGATGGTGGTACTGGATACGGGTCACCCGGCGGTCGAACCGCACCTCCTCGCGGACCCGTTCCAGCAGCGCGTCCGGCAGGACGGCCGTGCCGCCCTCCAGTTCGTAGAAGGGCGTGTCGGGGCTGATGAGGGAGGAGCCGATGAAGCTGTGGATGAACGACAGCGGCAGGCGTGAGGTGAGGTTCTCCAGGGTGCCGATCAGGTCGACGGTGCGCTCGTCGAGGCCGGCGTGCTCGGTGAGGAAGCGGAACATCGACCAGTCGCCGAACCGCTGCACCACGCGGGCCCAGCCCCGCAGCCGCTCGGGGAGCGGCTTGTCGACGCGCTTGCCGTCCGGGCCGACCCGGCTGAACTCGTCGCGCACCGGGTCGAGGGCGGCGCGCAGGATCGCGGCCGCCGGGGTGTCCCAGTGCTCCTTCGGAACGCCGAAGGAGCGGTTCACGCGCCGGGGCGAGCGGGCGTAGTCGGCGCGCCGCACCCGGATGCCGTTGACGTGGATCCAGGTGCGCGCGGCGGGACGTCCCTCCTCGTCGACGTCGACGTAGTGGAAGCGCCGCTTCTTCAGGTCGAGCTGGTCGATGAGCTGCATCACCAGCGGGTGGCTGCCGGGCAGGCGCATCGCGCCCGCCTCGGCGTACTGGCGGGGGTCGGCGAACGGCTGCGCTGCGCCCTCGTGCCCGCCCTTGCGGAAGGTCTTGACGCGGCCGCCCGCCCGGTTGCCGTTGGCCTCCAGGACCGTCACCCGGTGTCCCGCCCGTTTCAGCAGCCAGGCGGCCACGAGTCCGGCCGGGCCGGCGCCGATGACGAGGACCTCTTTGGGGCGCGTCCTGCGCGACGGCAGCCCGTCGCGCAGGACGCGCTGGTAGCGCGGGACGAGAGGGCGGTCGTCGGAGTCGAGGACGAGCAGGGCACGGGCGACGGCGAGGCACCGTTCGCGGTCGGCGCCGCGGGTGCCGCCGGGGGCGGGCGGCGCGGCCGGTGCGGCCGGCGCGGGAAGTGCTGTGGCGGTGGCGCCGGTCAGGGCCGTCGCCACGGTGGCCGTGCCGGCCACCGCCGCGAAACTCCGCCGGGAGAAACCGCCGTCCGGGCGCACCACCGCGTGATCATCAGTCATGGCGATCTTTGTAGCGACCGCCGCGACGGGGCGCCGCCCCTTGCCCGGGCATTGCCCCCAAGGAGCGAATTCGGTGTGAAACCCGCACGTCACACGAGATTTCCATGCCCGGCGTACGCGGGGGACCCTAAGGAATGAATGCGCGGCGAACCCCGCCCACGGCCCGCGACGAGCCCCCACACTGCGACATGCGGAATCACACCCGCGCCCATCGCCCGCCAGCGCGCCGCACGCGCACGCGGCGCCGACCGGCGCACGGGAGTGACGGGGGCGACGGAGGGGGGAAGGGTGGCGCAGCGGCGCACTTCGTTCGGTGACCGGATTCGCTACTGGTTCGACAGCACCCTGACCCGCGGGGCGTCCGCCCTGGTCGGGTGGATGGCGCTGCTGTGCTTGGCCGTCGTGGTCCCGGCCAGCGCGGTGGTGGTGTGGACCGACCCGGACGCGCCGCGGTCCCTGCCGGGCCGGCTGGCGCAGGTGTGGCACCTCACGGGGGAGACCCTGCGGCTCGGCGGTGCGACCGGCACGCCGCTGCGGGTCACGATGTCGGTGCTGCTCGCCCTGGTCGCGCTGCTGTACGTCTCGACGCTGGTCGGTTTGATCACCACCGCTCTCACGGAACGGCTCACCGCGCTGCGGCGGGGCCGCTCGACCGTGCTCGAACAGGGGCACGTCGTGGTCCTGGGCTGGTCGGAGCAGGTGTTCACGGTGGTCGGCGAGCTGGTCGCCGCCAACGCCAACCAGCGGCGCGCCGCCGTGGCGGTGCTGGCCGACCGCGACAAGACCGCGATGGAGGAGGCCCTGGGCACGAAGGTCGGGCCCCTGGGCCGTACGCGGCTGATCTGCCGCAGCGGCCCCACCACCGACCCGGCCGTACTGACCCTGACCAGTCCGGCGACGGCCGGTGTCGTACTGGTGCTGCCCCGCGACGAGCCCGACGCCGACGCCGAGGTCGTCAAGACGCTGCTGGCGCTCCGGGCGGCCCTGGCCGGTGCGCGGAGCCGGCCGCCCGTCGTCGCCGCCGTCCGGGACGACCGCTACCGGCTGGCCGCCTGCCTCGCCGCCGGGCCGGGCGGGGTCGTCCTGGAGAGCGACACCATCACGGCCCGGCTCATCGTCCAGGCCACCCGCCGTCCCGGCCTGTCCCTGGTCCACCAGGAGCTCCTCGACTTCGCCGGTGACGAGTTCTACCTGGTCGGCGAGGCGTCCCTGACCGGCCGCACGTTCGGCGAGGCGCTGCTGTCCTACCCGACGTCCAGTGTGGTGGGCCTGGTGCGCGGCGGCACCCCGCTGCTCGCTCCGCCGCCGCAGACGGCCATCGCCCCGGACGACCTGCTCGTCGTCGTCTCCCGGGACGACGACACCGCCTGGCCGGGCGAGTGCGGGCAGTGGGTCGACAAGGAGGTGACGGCGTCCGGCCCGCCCACGCCGGCGCGGCCGGAGCGGGTCCTGCTGCTCGGCTGGAACCGCAGGGCGCCGCTCATGGTCGACCAGCTGCGCCGTCGCGCCCTGCCCGGGTCGGTGGCCGACGTGGTGGCCGACTGCGGCGAGGACACGGTCCGGCAGGTGCACGAGTCCGGCACCCACCACGGCACCGGCCTGGCCCTGACCCTCCACCAGGGGGACGTCACCCGCCCCGAGACCCTGCGGCGTCTGGACGTGCACTCCTACGACAGTGTCATCGTCCTCGGCCGGGACCCCGCCCCGGGGCAGACGGGCGACCACCCCGACAACCGCACGCTCGTCACGCTCCTGCTGCTGCGCCAGCTGGAGGAGGCCACCGGACGGGAACTGCCGGTCGTGACCGAGCTGGTCGACGACCGCAACCGGGCCCTGGCCCCCATCAGCCCCGGCGCCGACGTGATCATCAGCGGCAAGCTCATCGGCCTGCTCATGGCGCAGATCTCCCAGAACCGCCACCTGGCAGCGGTCTTCGAGGAACTGTTCTCCGCCGACGGCGCCGGCATCCGTCTGCGGCCCGCGGGCGACTACGTCCTGCCCGGGTGTGAGACGGCGTTCGCCACCGTCGTGGCGGCGGCTCGGCAGCGGGGCGAGTGCGCCATCGGCTACCGCAGCCACGGCGAGGCGCCGGCGGGTCCCGGCCAGGGCGTGCGCATCAACCCGCCCAAGGCCGAGCGGCGCCGCTGGGCTGCCGGGGACGAAGTGGTGGTCGTCGGCAGGGACTGACGCACGCCCCGGCCGAATGGGACCGTCTGCCCGCCATCCGCCTGGAAAAACAAAGGAATTCGCCTGCGTGTTCAGCGAAAGCCCGGGCATCAGGAGTTCTGGAGGTAGATAAAAATGGTTCCCTTGCTTCTCGTTCTGCTGCTGGCCCTGATCCTTTTCGGCGCGGGCTTCGCCCTGAAGGCCCTGTGGTGGATAGCGGTGATCGTGCTGGTGGTGTGGCTGCTCGGCTTCGTGCTGCGCAGCGCGGACACCGGTGGCCGCAAGGGCCGCTGGTACCGGTGGTAGAAGAACGGAAACTCCGGAACGGGGTAAAGGAATGAGGCCCTGTTCCTCCGCATGAAAGGCGTTCCGGTTCCATGGCCGATACACAAGACGTCGTCGAGCTCATCCTCAGGGACCACCGGCGCATGGAGGACCTCTTCCGCGACATGCGGAGCGTCGAAGCCGACCGTGAGGCCGCCCTGCGGGAGTTCTCGGACCTGCTGATCGCGCACGCGCTGGCCGAGGAGTCGAAGGTCTACCCGGCGCTCAAGAGGTACAAGAACATCGACGACGAAGAGGTCGAGCACGGCGAGCACGAGCACGACGAGGGCAACCAGGCCCTCCTGGACCTCCTCCAGGTGGAGGAGGTCGGCTCCGACGAGTGGGACGAGAAGCTCGAGGAGCTGGTGCAGGCCGTCACCCACCACGCCGACGAGGAGGAGCGCACCATCCTCAACGGCGCGCGCGAGAACGTGGCGATGGAGCGGCGCGAGGAGCTCGGCCGTGCGTTCTGGCAGGAGCGCGAGCGGCAGCTGAAGGCCGGCTGCGGTTCCGTGGACAACGTGCGCAAGATCGTCGAGTCCTGAGGGACCCGCGTCCCCACCACCCCGGGAGCCCGGACCGGCAACGGTCCGGGCTCCCGCGTGTGCGGCGTGATCCGGACGGCGGTCCGGGCCGCCCGCGGCGGCACGGCGGGATCGTGACGGCCCCGCGTCAGGTCTCGCGGGCCGTACCGCGCCAGGTCGCGAGGTGTCCACGGCCCTCGGGCACGGGCAGGACCGCCATCGCGGTGTCCGCGATGTTCCGCAGCGTCTCCGGGGTCAGGCCGGCCTTGCCCACGGCTTCGATGCCGCGGACCACCGTCAGCAGCAGTGCCGCCAGCCGCTCCGGGTCGGCGGAGCCGTCGATGTCGCCGTGGCGCTGCGCGGCGGCGATCTCCGTCCGCAGCAGGGTCAGCAGTGCCGTCATGGTCTCGGCCGACCGTTCGGCGACCGTCGCGTCCTGCTGGGCCAGTTCCGCCACGCCCTTGGCCAGCAGGCAGCCGCGGCGCTCGGTGTCGGCGGCGGCGTTCTCCGCCATCAGGTGCACGTATCCGGACAGCCGGGCCAGGGCCTCCGCGTCCGGGCCGCCCGCGAGCCGTTCCCGGGCCACCTCGACGACGGCGGTGCACCAGTCGCCGAACACGCGGTGGAACAGCTTGCCCTTGTCGCCGAACGCGCCGTACAGGCTGCCCTTGCCCAGGCCGGTCACCCGGGCGATGTCGTCCATCCGGGTGCCCGCGTAGCCGGTCGCCCAGAACTGCTCCCGGGCCCGCTCCAGTACGTGGCGTTCGTCGAATGCGCGTGGTCTCGGCATGGCCGGAAGCATAAGCGTTCTTGACTCGATCGTCCATTACTGCCTACGTTGTGGACGAACCATTCCACAACTGAAGGGGTTCGGCATGCCAGGCGTGCTGCACGAGAAGGTGGCCGTGATCACCGGCGGGACCAGCGGGATCGGGCTGGCCATCGCCCACCGCTTCGTCCGGGAGGGCGCACGGGTCTTCGTGACCGGCCGGGACACCGACCGCCTCGAAGCGGCCGTCACGGCCATGGGCCCCTCGGCCACCGGCGTACGCGCCGACGTCACGGTCCTGGCCGACCTGGACGGGCTCTACGCGCGCGTCCGCGAGGAGGCCGGCCGCATCGACGTGCTGGTGGCCAACGCGGGCGTCGTCGCGGACGCCGCGCTCGGCGCCCACACCGAGGCGAACGTCGACCTGACGCTCGCCGTCAACGTCAAGGGCCCGCTCTTCACCGTGCAGAAGGCGCTCCCGCTCCTGGCGGAGAACGCCTCCGTCCTCGTCATCGGCTCCAGCAACAGCGTGCGCCCCAACGAGCACCTCGAGGTCTACAGCGCCTCCAAGGCGGCGCTGAGCAACCTCGTGCACAACTGGGCCCGGCAGTCGCGGGAGCGCCGGTTCCGGGTCAACGTCCTCAGTCCGGGACCCACGCGGACCCCGGCCCTGCTGCGCGCCGTCGGATCCGACGCCGACCGGTTCGCCGAGGCCGTCGTGCCCCTCGGGCGGCTGGCCGACGCCGGGGAGATCGCCGAGGCCGCCCTCTTCCTGGCGTCGGACGCCTCGTCGTTCGTCACCGGCGCCGAACTCTTCGCCGACGGCGGCTACACCCGGGCCTGAACGATCGCCGGTGGCGTCACGGCGTCAGCCGGAGGTGGGCCCGCAGAACTCGGCGGTCAGGGTGGGCAGGATCTGGGAGACCTCCCAGTCGCTGTTGTAGTTGAACGTCAGCTGGTGGCGCCCGTCCTCGGTGGTGGCGACGAACGTGAGGGAGCCGACCGTGCCCCCGTCGCGGTACCAGAGGGTCTCGCCGCAGCCCAGTTCGAGCCGCTCGATGCCGAGCCCGTGGGACGAGATCGGCAGATCGGGGTTGACGACGGTCGTCTTGAACTCCGCGAGCTGCCGCGGCGGGAGCACCTTGCCGCGCATCAGCGCACGGAAGAAGCGGTTCAGGTCGGCGGCGCTGGAGATGATGTCCCCGTCGCCCCACACCTGTGAGCCGTGGAACTCGGTGACGTCGTCAATCCGGTCCGGCTGTGTGCCGGAGAACAGCTTGGAATAGCCGCGTCCGCTCGGCCGGGGCAGGCCGGTGCTCGGGCCGGGGTGGGAGGTCGCCTTCAGTCCCAGTGGCTCGATGACGCGCCGGCGCACCTCGTTCTCGTAGGAGGTGCCCGCGACCTTCTCGAGAATCAGCGCGGCCAGGAGGTCGTTGGTGTGGGAGAAGGCGTGCCGGGCTCCGGGGGCGAACTGCGGCGGGTGGGCCAGCGCCACCCGGAGGCGCTGCCCGGCCGTCAGGTGGTCGTAGCGGTGCTGCAGGAAGCCGTCGCCCAGGATGTACTTCTCGTAATAGGCGGGTTCGGCCAGGTAGTCGAACAGGCCGCTGGTGTGGTTGAGGAGCTGACGTACGGTCACGGCGCGCCCGTCGTTGCCGTTGCCCGTCACCACGCCGGGCAGGTGGTGCTCGACGGTGTCGTCCAGCGACAGCTTCTTCTCCGCCGTCATCTGCAGCAGGACGGTCGCCACGAAGGTGCTGGTGACGCCGCCGACGCGGAACCGGTCGTGGAGGCCGCGCGCCGCACCCGTGCGCAGGTCGCCCACGCCCGCTGCCGTCCGCCAGCGCCCGTCGGCGTCCCGCGCCTCGGCCGTGACACCGGGGACCCCGGCCTCGACGGCCGCCTCGATGGCCTGCCGGGTCTTCTCGTGTCCGGCGGCCGGGACCCTTGTGTCCTGGGCGGCCCGGGCGGTGCCCGTCAGAGCCGTGGCCGCGATCAGGACGGCCGCCAGTCCGGCCAGGCGGGCTCTCGGCCTCGTCCGTGTCGTCATGTTCCCCACTCCCCGTCGTGTGCGTGGTGCGTCGTCGACCGGCGTCGTGCCGGTCCTGCCCGGGCCGTTCCGGCGGAGCGGTGGGCGGACGGCTCCGCTGCCGCGGCGGTGGACCGGCACGGCGGCGCAGGCGGGTGTTCTCCTCGTACCGGCACGGCCCCCCGGGGCCGGCCGTCCCGTGCGCCGCCTGAACGGCACGCCACTACGACGTCCGCGTGCGCAGCCCCCGAGGCGGGGCTCCGCACCGCCACTCGAACCCGGGCCGGCCCCGCGCACGGGTCCGCCCGCACCCGCAGGATCCGTTGGTAGGCCCCCGTCCCCGGCCGACCGGCCCGGGCCGTCCGTGCGGGCGGCAGGCCGGAATGCTGGCACATGGCCCGGGGCGAAGTACAGGCGATCGGGCGGCTGCCGACCCAGTCTGCGGCGGCCGTTCGCCTTCCGGCCCCTGCATCCCTGGAGCGCCGACGGCCGAGTCCGCGCGATGACGCGGCACCGCCGAGCCCTCCGGACACCCGGCGTCCCGTCGACCGGACACGCCGGCGCCGTGCTCGCCCGGCGCCGGCGTGTCCGGCGCCGCAGCGACCCCCGGGCGCGGCCCGCACGGCGCCCATGTCACGCCCCGCGTCGCGGGTGGTGGCACGGGCGGCAAGTCGCCGGCGCGGATCCGGCGGCGTTCGGCGAGCCGGGCCCGGCACACGGCGTCTCCCGCCGACGCGCCGCCGGTGGTGGCGGGCGAGCGGGCCGGAACGTGGGCTCGCGCCGCCGGCGCGGGCAGGGCCGTCCGGGTGGGGAGGCATGCCGGCAGGGGCGCGGGGCGCCGGCGGGCCAGGGACGGGCCGCCCCTCGGCCGCTGAGGCGGACAGCCGGTTCGTGGCCCCTGGCGCCCGAGACGGGGGAGCCCCGTTCCATGGCCCGGGCATCAACCGGAAACTCCGCCCCAAGCTGGGAAAAGGCGCAGCCCGACGATGCCCGGGTCGCTTCAGGGGGGTTGTCCAGACAATCTCCCGCGCCTAGGGTCCCTCCAGAGTGCAAGCGCTTTCCAAGCGTGAGTCCGCCGGCCGTCCGAGGAGCGCCGCATGACCGTGTCCCCAGGGTCACCCACCCGCCGCCGCGTGGCCGTCGTCGGCACCGGAGCCATCGTCTCCGGCAGCCATCTGCCCGCGGTGCGGGCCCACGCCGACCGGGTGGACCTCGTGGCCGCCGTGGACGTGGACCCGGAGCGCCTCGACGCGTTCCGCGAGCTGGCCGGCGAGCAGGTCTCCGGATACGCCTCGATCGACGCGATGCTGGACGCCGAACGCCCCGACCTCGTCCTGATCGGCACCCCGCCCGCCCTGCACCGGGACCAGGCGGTGGCCGCGCTCAAGGCCGGCGCCTGGGTGCTGTGCGAGAAGCCGCTCACCCTGTCGCTGGCCGAGTACGACGACATCGCCGCCGCCGAGGAGGCGTCCGGCGCGTACGCTGCGGTCGTCTTCCAGCACCGCTACGGCTCCGGCGCCGTGCACGCCCGGGAGCTGATCACGAGCGGTGAGCTGGGCGCCCCGCTGGTCGCGCACTGCCAGACGACCTGGCACCGCGACGCCGCCTACTACGCGGTGCCCTGGCGCGGGAAGTGGGCCAGTGAGGGCGGGGGACCGACCATGGGCCACGGCATCCACCAGTTCGACCTGATGCTGCACCTGATCGGTGAGTGGGAGGAGATCCGGGCCATGGCCGCGCGCCTGGTCCACGACACCGAGAGCGAGGACGTCTCCACCGCCCTGGTGCGGTTCCGCGGCGGCGCCCTCGCCACCGTCGTCAACAGCGTGCTGTCCCCCGACGAGGTGAGCCGTCTCCGCGTCGACTGCGCGGAGGCCACGGTCGAGCTCACCCATCTGTACGGCCACACCAACGACAGCTGGGTCTACACCCCCGCCCCGCACGTCGACTCCGCACGCGCCGCCGCCTGGCGCACCCCCGCGCACGACGTGCCCAGCTCGCACACCGCGCAGCTGGGCGCCCTCCTCGACGCCTACGACACCGGCACCCGGCCGCCGGGCAGCGGCCGGGACGCCCGCGCCACCCTCGAGTTCGCCGCCGCCCTGTACAAGGCGGCGTTCACCGGCCGGTCCGTGCACGCGGGGGAGATCGGCCCCGGCGACCCGTTCTACGCGGCCATGCACGGCGACTGCCCCGACTGGGCCCCCGAGGAGCGCGCATGACCCTCCGCGTCACCCACACGCACGGCGAGGACGTCGCCGTCACGGCGGCGAACGGCACGGAGATCCTCCGCTACGTCTACCGCCCCGACCCCGACCCCTTCGAGTCCCGCAAGCCGTACGCCCACCCCGTGCGCACCCTGTCCGGGCGCACGGTGACCGGCTACCGCCCGAACGACCACCGCTGGCACAAGGGCCTGCAGATGACCGCGAGCCACCTGTCCGGCCAGAACTTCTGGGGCGGCAACTGCTACGTCCACGGCGAGGGATACCGGCGTCTGCCCGAGCGGGTCGGATCCATGCGGCACGACGGTTTCCCCGAGTTCACGGCCGAGGACGACCGGTTCACCCTCGCCGAGGACCTCACCTGGATCGAGCACGGCGGCGAGGAATGGGCCCGCGAGGCGCGCGGCCTGACCGTGCACTCGGTGGACGAGGAGGCCGGTGCCTGGGCCCTCGACTGGTCGATCCGCCTCACCAACACCCGCTCCACACCCCTGGCCTTCGGCTCTCCGACCACCGCGGGCCGCGAGATGGCCGGCTACACCGGACTCCAGTGGCGTGGCCCGCGCGACTTCACCGGCGGCACGGTCTTCGCCCCGGACACCGACGCCGGCGCGGACGAACTGATGGGCAGCCAGGGTCCCTGGCTCGCCTTCACCGCCGAGCACGACGACGTCGACGGCCACTCCACCCTGGTCTTCGCGCACGCGCCCGAGAACCTCGACCGCGCGTCCGCGATCCACGAGTCGCACTGGTTCGTCCGCTCCGAGCCCTTCCCGACGGTCGCCTTCTCCTGGGCGTTCTTCGAGGAGTTCGAGCTGCCGCCGGGCGAGACGTTCGCCTACCGCTACCGGCTGGTGGTCGCCGACGGCGCCTGGGACCGCGACCGGGTCGCCGCCCACCTGAAGGGCCTGCCGTGGTGAGCGGACCGGAACCGGCGGGCCCGGCGCACCCGCTGCCCGGTGCGATCGGCCTGTCCCACCTCACCGCCTACGACTGGGAGGCCGCCGACGGCGTCTGCGGCGGCAGCCCGCACCTGCACCTGGTGTGCACGGAGGCGTACGTCGTCACCGGCGGCCGGGGCGCGGTGCAGACGCTGAGCCGCGACGGCTTCCGGGACATCCCCCTTCAGGCCGGCTCGGTCGCCTGGTTCACCCCGGGCACCGTGCACCGCATGGTCCAGGGCGGCGATCTGCGCGTCACCGTGCTGATGCAGAACAGCGGCCTGCCCGAGGCCGGGGACGCGGTCTTCACCTTCCCGCCCGAGGTGCTCGCCGACCCCGGTGCGTACGCGGCCGCCGCCGGCCTGCCACCCGGCACGGGGCCGGAGACCGAGGCGGCGGCCAGGCGCCGCCGTGACCTCGCCGTCGAGGGCTACCTCGGCCTGCGCGAGGCCCTGGCCGCCGGGGACGCCGGCCCGTACCGGGAGTTCCAGCGGGCCGCCGCCCGGCTCGTGCGGGACAAGGTGCCCACCTGGCGCGCCCTGTGGCGGGCGGGCGCCCTGGCCGCGGCCGAACGCACCGGCGCGCAGCTCGACGCGCTGGCCGACGGCGACCCCGCCCACCTCGCCGAGGCCACCGCCCACCAGGCCGCGCCGGCGCGGCTCGGCGGCTACGGCATGTGCGGCCGCCGCGACGAGTACGCGCTGCCCGGCACCACGCCGCCCTTCCCGGCTCCGTAGCCGCGCGGGGGAACCGGGGACTCCGGACCTGACGAGGGCTCAGCCGGCGGGACGACCGTGCGCCGACGTCTGCCCGTCCGCTGCCGTTCTCCTCGAAGAGGCAGAAATTCAGGGGCTCTTGGGGCACATTCGGTGTGAGCGCCCGCGCGAGACGTCATCCTCTTGTCATGTACCTGCGGTCCGATGGGCGGACCGCAGCCTCATGGAGGTGTGGAATGCACCGAAAGATCGCCACGGGTCTCGCCGCCTCGACTCTGGCCCTCGTCACCGTCGCCACCACCGCCACGACCGCAAGTGCCGCTCCCGCCGACAAGCCTCAAGTGCTCGCGAGCTGGACCCAGACCAGTGCGTCGAGCTACAGCGCGTGGGCCGCCGCCCGCGCGAACCAGGCCGCCTGGTCCGCGTACGCCTTCGACTGGTCGACCGACTACTGCTCCTCCTCGCCGGACAACCCCTTCGGCTTCCCGTTCTCCATGTCCTGTGCCCGGCACGACTTCGGCTACCGCAACTACAAGGCCGCGGGCACCTTCGACGCCAACAAGTCCCGTGTGGACAGCGCCTTCTACGAGGACCTCAAGAGGGTGTGCAACGGGTACAGCGGAGCCACCAAGACGTCGTGCAACGGCACCGCCTGGACCTACTACCAGGCCGTGCGCGCCTTCGGCTGACGCCCTGCGGGCGCGGGGCCGCTGCCCCGCGCCCGGTACGCCGTGCCGCTCAGCCGCGCACCAGGCCGGCGACGCGGACGCGCGGCCACGAGCGGGCCGCCGCGAGCAGGGCCTGGGTGCGGGCCGACGGCGTCGCCGCTGCCGCCGCAAGGGCCGCGGCGGCGCTCGCGATGCCGAGGACGGCACCTGCCGCCACGTCACCCGGATAGTGCACGCCCGTGTGGACGCGGGAGTAGCCCACGGCGCTCGCCAGCGCCCCGAGCGGCACCGCCGCCGGGGGCAGCACCACGCCGACCGCGGTGGCGAACGCGACCGCCGACGCGGTGTGCCCGGACGGGAACGAGGCCGACGTCGGCATCGGGACGTGCCGGTCCACCGTCACCCGGGCCGCCTCCCGGTCCGGGCGGGCCCTGCGCACCAGGCGCTTGCCCAGCAGATTGGCCGAGGCCGACGCCACGGCGATCGCCCCGACCCCCGCGAGCGCGGCCTTGCGCGGCCGCTTCCCGGCGAGGGCCAGCGCGGCGGCGATGGCGAACGAGATCTTCGAGTGGTCGGCCGCGTGGGACAGATGGCGCAGCGTCCGGTCGAGGGTGGGGGTCGGAGTGGCGGCCACCGCCGCGTACAGGGCGCCGTCCACGGCCCTGAGATCGCCCATGACGGCGCCCAGGAGCCGGACGGGGCCGCCCGCGGACTTCTCGTCCCCGGCAAGCGGACGGAGGGCGTCCGCGTCTGTGGTCGTCGGATCGGTCATGTGTCGTTCTCCCCGCAGTGGCCTTACCGGCACGGTACCGGCTCACGCCGGGCACCCGCTCGGCACCCCCGCGCGCCGGTACCTCCCGGGTGCCCGGGCGGCGGCGGGTCATCCGGGGGGCGCCGCCAGGCCCCGGGCCAGGACTCCCCTCAGATCCGCCCGGCCCGCCGCTGACGGCGCAGCAGCAGGGCCAGATACAGACCGCCGGCCACCGCGGTGACCACGCCGACCGGCAGCTGGGCCGACTCGTGCAGGTGCTGCGAGCCGAAGTCCGCGACGACGACGAGGAGGGCGCCGGTGCAGGTGGCGGCGAGGAGGTTCGGACCGGGCTGACGGGTGAGGCGCCGGGCCAGCTGAGGGGCGATCAGGGCGACGAAGGGAATCGGGCCGGCCGCGGCGGTGGCGACCGCGCAGGCCGCCGTGGCGAGGACGAGCATCACCAGCCGGGTGCGCTGCACCGGCACCCCGAGGCCGCCCGCGACGTCGTCGCCCATCTCCAGGATCTTCAGCCGCCCGGCGACGGCCGCGATGAGCGGCAGCACCACCAGCAGGCCCAGCGCGGCGGGCCGCACGTCGGCCCAGCCCCGGCCGTTGAGGCTGCCGTTGAGCCACACCATGGCCTGGGCGGCCTCGGTGAAACGCGCCTTGGCCAGCAGGTAGGCGTTCACGCCCTGGAGCAGGGCGCTGACGCCGATGCCGACGAGGACGAGCCGGAAGCCGTGGATGCCCTGCCGCCAGGCCAGGACGTAGACCAGGACGGCGGTTGCGAGTCCGCCGCCCACCGCGCCGAGGGCGACCTGGCCGCCGGTGCCGCCCACGACCAGCACCACCAGCAGGCCCCCGGTGGCCGAACCGTAGGTGAAACCGACGATGTCGGGGCTGCCCAGCGGGTTGCGGGACAGGCTCTGGAACAGCGCGCCGCTCACCCCGAGGGCGGCCCCGGCCAGGACGCCCGTCAGCAGCCGCGGCAGCCGCAGTTCGTTGACCACGAAGTCGGTGCGGGGGCTGCCGTTGCCCAGCAGGGTGCGCACGACGTCGGCGGGGGAGATCGGGTACTCCCCGGTGCCCAGGGCGAGGACGCCGGCTGCCGCCGTGGCGGCCAGCACCAGCAGGCACACCGTCAGGGCCCGGACGTCCAGGCGCAGCGACACGTGCTGCGAGGCGCTGCGCACGACGTGGGTCCGGGGCGGGAGTCCCGCGGGCGCGGGAGCACGTGTGCTCATGACGCCACCACCCTGCGGTGCCGGACCAGCGCGATGAACACCGGCGCCCCGACGACCGCCGTGACCACGCCCGCGTCGAGCTCGTCGGGGCGTACGGCCACCCGGCCGAGGACGTCCGCGAACAGCAGCAGGGCGGGGGCCAGCAGCAGGGACATCGGCAGGGTCCAGCGCTGGTCGGCACCGACGAGCATGCGGGCGATGTGCGGGACGGCGAGCCCGACGAACACCAGCGGGCCGACCGCCGAGGTCGCCGCCCCGCACAGCAGGGTCACGGCGAGCAGGCCGAGGAACCGGGTGCGGTGCAGGTGGGCGCCGAGCGAGCGCGCGGCGTCGTCGCCGAGGGCCAGCGCGTTGAGCGGCCGGACCAGGGCGAGGGCCAGCACCAGACCCACGACGACGAACGGTGTGATGGTCGTCAGCGTGTCGCCGCCGGCCCGGGCGAGTGAACCCACGCTCCAGAACCGCAGCTGGTCCAGGGCCTGGGCGTCGAGCAGCATCAGCGTCTGGCTGACGCCGGTGAAGACCGCGGCGACGACCGCGCCGCCGAGCGCGAGGCGTTCGGGCGTGGCGCCGCCGCGTCCGCCCGAGGCCAGGGAGTACACCAGCAGGCCCGCCACCACCGCGCCGGCCATCGCGAACCACACGGAGGCCCACAGGCTCGTCACGCCCAGCGCGGTGAGGGAGAGCACGACGCCGGTGGCGGCGCCGGCGTTGACGCCGAGCAGCCCGGGGTCGGCCAGCGGATTGCGGGTGAGCGCCTGGATGAGGGCGCCGGCCACGCCGAGCGCGGCGCCCGCGGCGAGGCCCGCCAGGGTGCGCGGCACCCGCACGTCCCAGACGACGAAGGCGGCGGTCGAGCCGTCGTCGTGCCGCAGCGCGTCCACGACGACGGACAGCGGCAGCGACCGCGATCCGACGGCCAGGCTGAGCAGGACGGCGGCGAGGAGCAGCAGCAGGGCGCCGAGCACGGCCAGGGCGCGGACGGAGGCACGGCGGCGGGGCGTCGCGGCGGACGGCTTCCCCGGCGGTGCCGCGACGGTGGTCTCAGCCGGCACCGCTGTCCTCCGTACGCAGCAGGGCGGCGATCCTGCGGCCCAGTTCCTTCTTGTCGACCTTGCCGACGGAGGTGCGCGGGAAGGCGTCGGTCACCTCCACCCGGTCGGGCAGCTTGTACGCGGCGACGCCCCGCTCGGTGAGGAACGCGGCGAGTTCCCGCTGGGTGGGGGCCGCCCGGCCGCCGCGCGGCACGAGGTAGGCGCAGGTGCGCTCGCCCATGGCCGGGTCGGGCATGCCGACGACGGCGGCGTCGTGCACGGCCGGGTGGGCGAGGAGGTGGTTCTCCAGCTCCTCGGCGGAGATCTTGTCGCCGCCGCGGTTGATCTGGTCCTTGGCCCGGCCCTCGACGACCAGGTGCCCGGAGGGCAGCACCCGCACCAGGTCGCCGGTGCGGTAGTAGCCGTCGCCGGTGAAGGAACGGGCGTTGTGCGCGGGCGCGTTGTAGTAGCCGCGCAGGGTGTAGGGGCCGCGGGTGAGCAGTTCGCCGGTGGCGCCGGGCGGTACGTCGTGCCCGTCCTCGTCGACGACCCGGATCTCGTCGGCCGGGGACATCGGGCGGCCCTGGGTGTGGGCGACCAGCTCCGGCGGGTCGTCCAGGCGCGTGTAGTTGAGCAGGCCCTCGGCCATGCCGAACACCTGCTGAAGGGCGCAGCCCAGGGCGGGTGTGACGCGGGCCGCGGGCTCGGCGCCGAGCTTGGAACCGCCGACCTGGAGCAGCCGCAGCGACGACAGGTCGGCCTCCTCCCACTCCACGGCGTCCAGCCACAGCAGGGCGATCGGCGGGACCACGGCGGTGACGGTGACCCGCTCGCGCTCGATCAGCGCGAAGGCGTCCTCCGGGCTGGGTGTCGGCGCGAGCACGACGGTGCCGCCGACCAGCAGCGTGCCGAGCAGTCCCGGGCAGGCCAGCGCGAAGTTGTGCGCGGTGGGCAGGACCACGAGGTAGACGGTGGAGCGGTCGAAGCCGCAGATCGCGGCGCTGGCCCGGACGTTGTAGGCGTAGTCGTCGTGGGTGCGGGGGATGAGCTTCGGCTTGCCGGTGGTGCCGCCGGACAGCAGCAGCACCGCCACGTCCGAGGGGTCGGGCTCCGGCAGCGGGACGGGGCCGGCGTCGACCTCGTCCAGGGCGGTGAACTCGGCGGCGTCACCGGCCACCAGGACGTGTTCGACGGACGGGACGGCCTTGCGGACGGCCCGGGCGAGGCTCCGGTGGTCGAAGTGGTCGTGGACGTCGGGGATCGCATAGGCGCGGGCGCCGGCGGTCTCGGCCACGTGGACGATCTCGCTCTCCCGGTGCGCGGGGAGGGTGAGCACCGGCACGGCGCCCGCCCGCAGCAGGGCGAAGAACAGCACCACGAAGGCGCCGGTGTTGGGGAGCTGGACCACCACCCGGTCCCCGGGGCCGATGCCGAGCCGCCGCAGTCCGGCGGCCTGCCGGTCGGCGCGGGCGTCGAGTTCGGCGTAGGTCCACCGGGCGCCCGCGGCGTCCACCAACGCGACCCGCCGCGGGTCGCGTCCGGCCCGGTCCCGCAGCAGCCGGTCCAGCGGCCGGCCCTCCCAGAATCCCTCGGCCCGGTACCTCCGTGCGACCTCTTCCGGCCAGGGCACGCAACCGTCGAGCATCCTCAACTCCCGCCTGCAGTTTAGGAAAGGCTTGCCTAACGGGAGATCGGGGTCAAGCCTGGACGAGTCTTCGCTGCGGAGGCTAGGGTCCTGTCTTAGGTTAGGTTAACCTAAGCTAGCTCGGGAGGTAGTCGTTGCTGCGGTACCGGAGCGCGCGGACGGAACTGCCGGGAGACCCCGTCCTGCTGGCCGCCAGGCTGGCCGAGTCGGGACTGTTCGATCAGTACATGGTCTACGAGAGGGACGGCGAGTGGTGGTTCGCCGGAGGCGCGCTCGGTGAGGTCGTGGCCGACCGCTCCGCCGTCCGCGGCCGCTGGCTCACCGAGGAGCACACGGACCCCGTCGGGCCGCACCCCCTGCGTCAAGTCCAGGAGAACCTCGCACGGATGGCCGTCGAGGACTGGCACGCCTACGGCTGGATGGCCTACGAGTTCGCTCATCTGCACACCGATCGCCCCGACCGTGCCGGAGCCGGACGGCTGCTGCACCTCGTGGTGCCGCACAGCGAGGTGAGACTCCGTCAGACGGACGCGGAGGTGCGCAGCACCGACCCGGAGACCCTGGAGGCGTTACTCCGGCTGCTGGCCGAACCCGTCACCCGCGCCACCGTCGAGGCGCGACCGGTCGACGTGGCCGACACCGACGGCGCCTACCCCGGGCTCGTGGCCCGCGCGATCGAGGAGATCCGGGCGGGCGACCTGCAGAAGGTCATCCTCTCCCGCACCGTCCCGGTGCCCTTCCCGGTCGACTTCGCCGCCACCTACGTGCACGGCCGGTCCCACAACACCCCGGCCCGCTCCTACCTGATGCACCTCGGCGGACGCCGCGTCGTCGGCTTCAGCCCCGAGACCGTCGCCGAGGTCGGCGCGGACGGTCAGGCCCTCACCCAGCCGCTCGCCGGGACCCGCGCCCGGGGTTTCGGCGCGCAGGAGGACGAGCGGCTGCGCGCCGAACTCCTCGCCGATCCCAAGGAGATCAGCGAGCACGTGCTTTCCGTGAAGCTGGCGGAGGAGGAGATGGCCACGGTGTGCCGCCCGGGCACGGTGTCCGTGCGCGACCTGCTGAGCGTGCGCCGGCGGGGCTCCGTCCAGCACCTCGGGTCCAGCGTGCACGGACTGCTCGCCGAGGACGCCACCGCCTGGGACGTGCTGCGCGCCGTCTTCCCGGCCGTGACCGCCTCCGGCATCCCCAAGGCACCGGCGTACGACTGCATCGCCCGGCTGGAGGAGGAGCCGCGCGGCATCTACAGCGGCGCCGCCCTCATGGCCGGCAGCGACGGCTCGCTCGACGCCGCCCTCGTCCTGCGCAGCCTCTTCGAGGAGGACGGCCGCACCTGGCTGCGGGCCGGCGCCGGTATCCTCGCCGGGTCGACGCCCGCCCGGGAGCTGGAGGAGACCTGCGAGAAGCTCCGCAGCGTCGCCCCCTACGTCGTCCCCGCGCAGCCGGCGCCGCTCGCCGCGCCGTCCCTGAGGAGTTAGGTGCGAAGGTGCGACTGGGAGAAGTCGTCGTCGACGTCGCGCCCCTGCGGACCAGCAGAGGCTTCCGGCTGCTCTTCGCCACCCAGGCGATCTCCATGCTGGGCACGCACCTCACCTCGGTCGCGGCCGGCCTCCAGGTCTACGCGCTGACCGGATCCTCGGTCCAGGTGGGCCTGATGAGCCTGTCGCTGGGGCTGTCGCTGCTGGTCGGCCTGGTCGCGGGCGGCGTGCTCGCCGACCGGGTGGACCGGCGCCGGATCGTCCTCGTCACCCGGGCCGCGACCGCCGTGGTGATCGCCGGCCTGGCCGTGAACGCGGCGCTGCCCGACCCGCGGGTGTGGTTCGTGTTCGTGGCCGCCGTCCTCGCGGGCGGCGTCGGCGGACTGGGCGGACCGGCCCTGATGGCCGCGGCACCGGCCCTGGTGGCGCCGGGCCAACTGGCCGCCGCCGGGGCGCTGATGACCCTCACCGCCCAGCTCGGCGCCATGGCCGGGCCCTCCCTGGCGGGCGTGATCGCGGCCGGCCCGGGCGTCGCGCTGTGCTTCGCGATCGACGCGCTCGTCTACGTCGTCGGTCTCGCCCTGCTGGCCCCGCTGCCCCGCCTCGCGCCCGAAGGGGGCGGGGAGCCGCAGCACCCCCTCAAGGCCATGGGGGAGGGGCTGCGGTTCCTGCGCGGCAACCAGGTCGTGGCCGGGCTGCTGCTCATCGACGTGTGCGCCGTGGTCTTCGCCATGCCGTACGCGCTCTTCCCCGAGCTCGGCACCGAGCACTTCGGCGGCGGGCCCTCCACCGTCGGCCTGCTCTACACCGCCCCCGCCGTCGGCTCCTTCTTCGGGGCGCTGACCAGTGGCTGGACCGGCCGCATCCACCACACCGGCCGGGCCCTGATCGGCGCGGTCGCGCTGTGGGGTGTGGCGATCACCTGCTTCGGCCTGAGCCCCGGGCTGTGGACCGCGCTGGCCTTCCTGGCCCTGGCCGGCCTCGGCGACACCGTCTCCGAGATCCTGCGCCGGGCGTTGCTCCAGCACTACACGCCCGACCGCCTCCAGGGCCGGGTGGGCAGCCTGTGGCTGGCGCAGGCCACCGCAGGCCCCTCGGTGGGCAACGTGGAGGCCGGTCTGGTCGCGCGGGGCCTCGGTTCAGCCGCCGGTGCCGTCGCCGTCGGCGGAGTGGTCTGCCTGGCCGGTGTGGCGGCGGTCGCCGTCGCCCTGCCGGGGCTGCGCAGGGCGACCCTCCAGGGGCCGCCCGCCGGCCAGGGGCGTACGGCGCCCGCCGCCGAGGCGTCACCGGCCGCCGACTGACCGTGCGCCCGCGAGGAGGACCGTGCCCGGTGCGACCGTTCCCCCACGAGGTGAACCGGGTGCTGCCGGTGTCCTTCCGCACCTGTTCCGCGTAGCCGTCCTTCCGGACACGGCGATGTTCATTTAGGTTAGCCTCACCTAAGTGCTACTCCTCAGGGGGTCATGGTGCAGCGCACCTTGCTCAACGGCAAGATCCACCGAGCCACCGTCACCCAGGCCGATCTGCACTACGTAGGGTCCCTGACGATCGATCAGGACCTCATGGACGCCGCCGGCATCACCGAGGGCGAGCAGGTCCACGTGGTCGACATCGACAACGGCGCCCGGCTCACCACCTACGCCATCACCGGCGCACGCGGCACCGGCGTCATCGGCGTCAACGGGGCCGCCGCCCACCTCGTCCACCCCGGCCACCTCGTGATCGTCATGTCGTTCGCCGTGCTCGACGAGACCGAACGCGCCACCCACCGGCCCCGGATCGTCCACGTCGACCGGGCCAACCGGATCCTCGCGCTCGGCGCCGACCCGGCCGAACCCGTGCCCGGGGCGCCGGACCAGCACTCCGGAGCCGTCACCCAGCAGAAGGGGAACTGAGCCATGGCCAACCCGTTCGACGACGACAACGGCGTCTTCCGCGTCCTGGTGAACGACGAGGGCCAGTACTCGCTGTGGCCCGACTTCGCGCCCGTCCCGGCCGGCTGGGAGAGCGTGCACGGACCGGACACCCGCGCCGCGTGCCTGGAGCACATCGAGCGGCACTGGACGGACATGCGCCCGCGCAGTCTGGCCGAGGCCATGGGCGGAGCCGGCGCCTGATGGCGCCCCGCCCGGTCGTGGAGGACGTCCTGCCCCTGTCCCCGACGCAGGAGGGCATGGTCTTCCACGCCCTCTACGACGAGCACGCCCCGGACGTCTACACCGGACAGCTCGTCCTCCGCCTCGAAGGGCCCCTGGACGCGGGCCGGCTGCGCACGGCGGCCGACGCGCTGCTGACCCGGCACGCCAACCTCCGGGCCGCCTTCCGCACCCAGCGGTCGGGCCGGCGGGTCCAGGTGATCGCCGGCGGGATCCGCACGCCCTGGCGCGAGACGGACCTGTCCGGACTGCCGCCGGCCGAACGGCAGCGCGCGTTCGAGGAACTGCTCGCCCGCGACCGCGAGGTGCGCTTCGACCTCACCCGCCCGCCGCTGCTGCGGGTCCGGCTCGTGGCGTTCGGGGACCGGGACCACCGGCTGCTGATCTCCTCCCACCACCTGCTGTGGGACGGCTGGTCCGCGCCCGTGCTGGTCCGCGAGCTCTTCCGGCTCCACACCTCGGGCGGCGACCCGGCCGCCCTGCCCCCGGTGCGGCCCTACCGCGACTACCTGGCGTGGCTGTCCCGCCAGGACCGGTCGGCCGCCGAACAGGCGTGGCGGGACGCCCTCCACGACCTCGACGAGCCGTGCCTCCTCGCCCCCGGGGCGCGGGACCTGCCCGCCGAACGGCCCGGGCGGCACGTCGTGGAACTGACCGGGCGGGAGACCACGGCCCTCACCGCGGCGGCCCGCGCCTGTGGCGTGACCGTCAGCACCGTGCTCCAGGGACTGTGGGCGGTGCTGCTCGCCCGGTACACCGGCCGGCTCGACGTGGTCCTCGGCGGCACGGTGTCCGGCCGGGACGCCGACGTGCCCGGCATCGAGTCGATGGTCGGGCTGTTCATCACCACCCTGCCCGTGCGCGTGCGGTTACGCCCCGCCGAGCCGCTCGCCGACCTGCTCCGGCGGATGCAGTCCGAACGCTCGGCCCTGCTCGGCCACGAACACCTCGGCCTCGCCGGCATCCAGCGGGCCGCCGGGCACGACCTGCTCTTCGACACGCTGCTGGTGTTCGAGAGCTACCCCATCGACGACGAGGGCATCGCCGACGCCCTGGGCCCCGGCGGCCCCCGCATGACCGGGGTGTCGGTCCGCGACGCCACGCACTACCCGCTGACCCTCACCGCCCTGCCGGGCGACCGCCTCACCCTGACCTTCAGTCACCGGCCCTCGGCGCTCGACGAGGCGACGGTGACGGACATCGCGACGGGTCTGCACCGGCTCGTACGGGCGTTCACCGAGGATCCCGGCCGGCCGGTGGGACGGCTGGACACGGCCCCCGGCGGTGCGGACCGGGATGCCGATCCGCCGGAGCGGCCGTGGGCCACCGTCCGCGACCTCTTCGTGCAGCAGGCCGCCCGCACGCCGCACGCTCCCGCGGTCCACCACGGGGACACCACCCTCACCTTCGCGGAACTCGACGCGGCCGCGGACGGACTGGCCGCCGCCCTGCTCGCCCGTGGCGCCGGGCCGGAGACGATCGTGGCCGTCGCCCTGCCGCGCGGACCCGGCCTCGTCGTCGCCCTGCTCGCCGTCCTCAAGGCGGGGGCGGCCTGCATGCCCCTCGACCCGGCCTACCCGCCCGAGCGCATCGCCCTCATGCTCCGGGACGCCCGGCCCCCGCTCGTGGTCGGCGACCGGGAGACGGCCCGGCGTCTCGCCCTCGACCCGGAGGCGGTCTGCGACCCCGGTGAGAGGGCCACCGCCGCGGCGCGCCCGCCCCTGTCACCCGACCACCCCGCGTACGTCGTGTTCACCTCCGGATCCACCGGCCGCCCCAAGGGCGTGCTCGGCACCCAGCGCGCCCTGGCCAACCGGCTCGCCTGGGGCAGGAGCCTGACGGACGGCCCGGGCGGCGTCCGCGTCGCCAAGAGCCCGATCAGCTTCATCGACGGCCTGACCGAACTGCTCGGCGCGCTGGTCGCGGGCGAGGCGGTGGCCCTCGCCGACGACGAGTCGGCCGGCGACCCGGCCGCGCTGGCGGCGCTGGCCGGCCGGCACGGCGCCACGATGCTCACCGCGGTGCCCAGCCTCCACACCACCCTGGTCGAGTCCACCCCGCCGGGCGGCTTCACCTCGGTGCGCACCTGGATCTCCAGCGGCGAGCCCCTGACCACCGACCTGGCCCGCCGCATCACCGCCCGCTGGCCCGGCTCCCGCCTCGTCAACCTCTACGGCTGCTCGGAAGCGGCGGGCGACAGCCTGGCCCACGTGTACGCCGCCGACGACGGCACGGCGGAGGACCAGGACCGGCCCTCCCCGGAACCGGGCGGCCCGGACGCCGGCAGGGCCCCATGGAACGGGCCCAGCGCCGACGCCGCCCCTTCACCCCACTCGGCCGGTGCGAGCTCCGCCCTGTGGGGCGGATCGGGCGCGGGGAGTGTCCCGCCGGTGCACCCGGCCCTCGGCCCGGACTCGCCGGCCGGCGCCGTGCCGGCCCATCCGGCCGCTGCCTCCGCCCCGTTGGGCGCGCCGGGCCCGGAGGGGGTCCCGCCGGGCCGTCGGGCCACCGGTTCCGCCCCGGCCACCGGCGCGGTCGGCGACGGCTCAGCCCTGTTGGGCGTGCCGGGCCCGGAGGGGGTCCCGCCGGGCCGCCGGGCCACCGGCTCCGCCCCGGCCACCGGCGCGGTCGGCGATGGCTCAGCCCTGTTGGGCGTGCCGGGCCCGGAGGGGGTCCCGCCGGGCCGCCGGGCCACCGGTTCCGCCCCGGCCGGCGACGGCTCCGCCCCGCTGGTCGGGCCGGGACCCGGCCGCGTCCCGCCGGGTCGGCCGGACGGTGCAGCCGTTCCGCTCGGGCGGCCGATCGACGGTACCCGGGTGTACGTGCTGGACCCCTTCCTGCGGCCCGCCCCGGCCGGTGCGGCAGGGGAGTTGTACCTCGCCGGGGACGGGCTCGCCCGGGGGTACCTCGATCAGCCCGGCCGCACCGCCGAGCGGTTCGTCGCCGATCCCTTCGGACCACCCGGCGGCCGCCTCTACCGCACCGGCGACCTCGCCCGGCTCCGGTCCGACGGCATGGTCGAGTTCCTGGGCCGGGCCGACCAGCAGGTGAAGATCCGGGGTTTCCGGGTCGAGCCCGGTGAGGTCGAGGCGGCGGTCCGTGCCCTGCCGGGCGTGCGCCGGGCCGCCGTCGTGGCCCGCCAGGACGGGACGGCGCCCCGGCGGCTCGTGGCGTACGCCGAACCCGAGCCGGACGGTGACGGCGTACCGGACCCGGCCGCCCTGCGGCTCGCGCTCGCCGAGCGGCTCCCGGCGCCGCTCGTCCCGGCCGCCGTGGTGGTCCTCCCGGCGCTGCCGCTGACCCCCAGCGGCAAACTCGACCGCCGTGCGCTGCCCGCCCCCGACTTCACCGCCGGGGCGAGCACCTTCGCACCGCCGCGCACCGAACCGGAGAAGGCGCTGTGCGGCCTGTTCGCCGAGGTCCTCGGTGTCGAACGCGTCGGCGTCCACGACGACTTCTTCGCCCTCGGCGGCGACAGCATCGTCTCCGTCCGGCTCGCCGACCGGGCCCGCAGGGCCGGACTCGGACTCTCCCCGCGGGACGTGTTCACCCACCGCACCCCGGCCGGTCTCGCCCGCGCGCTGCCGGACGGCGCCGCACCACAGGAGGAGTTCACCGCGACGGCGGCCCCCCTGGTGTCGCTCAGTCCGTCGCAGCTCGACAACGTCAAGGCGAGGTGGAGGAGCCGATGAGCACAGAGCCCGCCGGGGCGGCGGACGACGGGTCCCTGGTCGAGGACGTCCTGCCGCTGTCCCCGCTGCAACAGGGCCTGCTGTTCCACGCCCTGTTCGACGAGGCCGCCCGGGACGTCTACACCATGCAGTCCCTCGTGGAGCTCGAAGGCCCGCTGCGGCCGGGGCCGTTGCGCGCCGCAGCCGAGGAACTCGTCGCCCGGCACGCCGTGCTGCGCAGCGCCTTCCTGCACGAGGACGACATGGACGAGCCGGTGCAGGTCGTCCTCAAGGAGGTTCCCGTCGACTGGCGGGAGGCCACCGCCGCGGGCGAGGCCGACGTGGAGCGGCTCGTCGCCGACGCCGCCGCCACCCGCTTCGACCCGACGGACCCGCCGCTGCTGCGCCTGACCCTGATCGACCGGGGCGGGGACCGGTGGCTGCTCGTCCTCACCAACCACCACCTGCTCCTGGACGGCTGGTCGATCCCGCTGCTCGTCCGGGAACTGCTCCGGCTGTACGCCCACCGGCTCGCCCCCGGCCGCTGCGCCCCGCCGCCCGCCGTGCGGCCGTACCGGGACTTCCTCGCCTGGCTGGCGACCCGCGACCGGGAGGCATCCGGCCGGGCCTGGCGCCGGGCGCTCGCCGGGGCGGCACCGACCCTGCTGGCCCCCGCGGCGGCAGGTCTCGTCCCCGTCCCGCCCGAACTGCACACCCTGCGGCTGTCCGCGGACCTCACCGCCGGCGTCCAGCGGCTCGCCCGCGCCCGGGGCGTCACCGTCAACTCCGTCGTCCAGGGCCTGTGGGCCCTGCTGCTGGCGCGGCTGACCGGCAGGCAGGACGTGGTCTTCGGCGCGACGGTGGCGGGGCGGCCCGCCCAACTCGCCGGCGCCGAGTCGATGATCGGCCTGTTCATCAACACCGTGCCCGTGCGGGTGTCCGCACCGCCGGGCGAGCCCGCCGCGGCCTTCCTGCGCCGGCTGCAGGACGAGCAGTCCCGGCTGATGGACCACCAGTACCTCGGACTCACCGAGATCCAGCGCCTCGCCGGGGCCGGGGACCTCTTCGACACCCTGCTGGTCTTCGAGAACTACCCGATCGACCGGGAGGCGGTCGCCCGCGCGGAGGCGGAGGCCGGGCTGCGGATCCTCGGCGTCGAGGGCTCCGGCGCCACCCACTACCCGCTGACCCTGGCCGTCCTCACCGGGCAACGCCTCGGCGTCGTCTTCGAGTTCCGGCCCGACTGCTACGACCGCCCGGCCGTGGAGCGGCTGGCCGGGCGCTTCGAGCAGCTCGCCGGCGCGGTCGTGGCGGCGCCGGACTCGCCCCTGGCGGCCCTGGACGTCCTCGCGCCGCAGGAGCGGGCCGCGCTGCTGGCCCGCGGCAGGACACGGCCGCTGCCCGCCCCGCACGCCACCCTGCCGGACATCTTCCAGGACCGGGCCGCCCGGACCCCGCACGCCGTGGCCGTCGCCGGTGACGGACGGCGGCTCACCTTCGCCGAGGCCGACGCCGCGGCCAACCGGCTGGCCCGGATCCTGGCCGGCTCCGGTGCCGGGCCGGAGCGGATCGTCGCCCTGGCCCTGCCGCCCGCACCCGAGACGATCACCGCGCTGCTCGCCGTCCAGAAGGCGGGCGCCGCCTACCTGCCGCTGGACCCCGCCTGGCCCGAGGAGCGCATCGCCGGGATGCTCGCCGACGCCCGGCCCGTCGCCCTCGTCGCCACCGCCGCCACCGCCCCCGGCCCGGCCGCCCTCGGTGACGTCCCCGTGCTCCTGCTCGACGACCCCGCCACCCGGCGGCGCCTCGCGGACGCGGACGGCACCGCTCTCACGGACGCCGAACGCGGCGGACCGCTGCTGCCCGAACACCCCGCCTACGTCATCTACACCTCCGGCTCCACCGGCCGCCCCAAGGCCGTCGTCGTGCCGCACCGGGCGATCGTCAACCTGTACGCCGCCCACCACGCCGCCCTGCACGCACCGGCCGCGGCGGCGGCCGGCGGCCGGCCGCTGCGCGTCGGCCACGCCTGGCCGACGGCCTTCGACGCCTCCTGGCAGCCCATGCTGTGGATGTTCGCCGGGCACGAACTGCACCTGGTGCCCGAGGACGTCCGCCGCGACCCCGACGCGCTGCGCGCCTTCCTCGCCGGGAACCGCATCGAGTTCATCGAACTGTCCCCCTCCCTGCTCGCCGAGGTGGTCGCGCGCGGCGGCGGCTGGCGCGGCGAGCTGAAGGTGCTGGGCGTCGGCGGCGAGGCCGTGCCGCCCGACCTGTGGCGCGTCCTGCGGGAGACCGCGGGACTGGCCGCCCACAACCTGTACGGGCCCACCGAGTGCACCGTCGACTCGGCCGACTGCGACCTCGCGCTCAGCGACCGGCCCGCCATCGGCCGGCCCGTGGCGGGCGCCACCCTGTACATCCTCGACGGGCACCTCAACCCGGTGCCCACGGGCGTCGAGGGCGAGCTGTACATCGCCGGCGAGGGACTGGCGCGCGGCTACCTGGGCCGCCCGGGAACCACCGCGAGCCGCTTCGTCGCCGACCCGTTCTCACCCCGGCCCGGCACCCGCATGTACCGCACCGGGGACATCGCCCGGTGGACCCCGCGCGGCCTCGTGGAGTGCCTCGGCCGCGTCGACGACCAGGTCAAGATCAGGGGCTACCGCGTCGAACCCGGCGAGATCGAGGCGGTCCTGCTGGATCACGCACTCGTCGAACGCGCCGCGGTCGTCGTCCGCGAGGACACCCCGGGCGTGCGCCGCCTCGTCGCCTACGTCGTCACCGCCCCGGCCGCCCCGCCCGCCGAGGACACGGCCCGGCTGCTGCGCCGCGCGGCCGCCGCCGTCCTGCCCGACCACATGGTGCCGTCGGCGTTCGTCCCGGTCGGCGCGTTCCCCCTCACCCTCAACGGCAAGCTCGACACCGCCGCGCTGCCGGCCCCGTCCCGGGCCGCCGGGCCCGCCGCGCAACCGCCGCGCACCGCGGCCGAGAAGCAGCTCGCCGATCTCTTCGCACAGGTCCTCGGGCTGGACTCGGTGGGCGTGCACGACAGCTTCTTCGCGCTCGGCGGCGACAGCATCGTCTCCATGCGGCTGGTCGGCCGGGCCCGCGCCGCCGGGCTCGCGCTCTCACCCCGTGACGTGTTCGAGCACCCGACCGTGGCAGGGCTCGCGGCGGCCGCCGGTACCGCACCCCGCCCGGGCGGCGACCCGGACACGGGCGTCGGCGACATCCCGCCGACCCCGGCGCTCGCCTCGCTGACCGAGCAGGACGTCCCCTTCGACGCGCTCGGCCAGGCCCGCCTCCTGCGCACCCCGCCCGGCATGGACCTCGACGGCCTGCTCCGCACGGTGCAGACCGTCCTGGACCGGCACGACCTGCTGCGCGCCACGTTCGGGCCCGACGAGCGGGGCACCTGGCACCTGCGCACCGCACCGCCGGGCACCGTCCGCGCCGCCGACCGGGTACGGCGCACCGACGCCGCGGGGCTGGACCACGCCACGATCGGCGAGCACGTACCCGGCGCCCTGGCGGAGCTGGCCGCTCAACTCGACCCGGCCGCCGGGCAAATGGCCCGGTTCCTGTGGTTCGACACCGGGCCGCACCGCGAGGGACGACTGCTGGCCGTCCTGCACCAGGTGACGGCCGACGCGGCCTCCTGGGGCGTCCTCACCGCCGACCTCGCCGCCGCCTGGCACGGCACGCCGCTGCCGCCCCCGGGCACGTCCTTCCGGGAGTGGGCCCGGGCCCTGCGGGCCGAGGCGGTCGCACCACGCCGCACGGCCGAACTCGCCCACTGGACCGCCGTGTCGGGGCACCGCGAACCGGAACCCGGCGCCGCGCCGCTCGACCCCGCCCGGGACACCCTGGCCACCCTGCGCCGCCACGAGACGACCCTCGGACCGGACCTCACCGCACGCCTCCTCACCCACCCGGTGCGGGACACCCTGCTCACCGCGCTCGCCCTCGCCGTCCCGGCCTGGCGGCGCGAACTGGGCCGTCCCGCGCCGGACGGCTCCGTCCTGGTCGCCCTGGAGGGGCACGGCCGCGAGGAGCAGCTCCTGCCGGGCGCCGACCTGTCCGGCACCCTGGGCCGGTTCACCACCGTCTTCCCCGTCCGTCTCGACCCCGGTGACGGGCCCCCCGCCGAGCAGCTGCGGCGCGTGCGCGACCAGGTGGCCGCCCCGCCCGACCAGGGCATCGGGCACGGCCTGCTGCGCCACCTCAACCCGGACACCGCGCCCCTCCTCGCCGCGCTGCCCCAGCCCGCGATCCTGGTCGACTACCTGGGCCGGATGACCGCCGGCGAGCAGCCCGGAGACGCCGCGTTCACCGGCGCACCCGAGACGGGCGCCGTGGGCGGCTGGGCCGACCCGGCGACACCGGTCCGGTACCCGCTGGTCCTCGACGCGGCGATCGACGAGAGGGCGGACGCCGGCGGTCCGGTGCTGACGGCCCGCTGGCACTGGCCGGAACGGCTCTTCACCCGGGCACAGACCGAGCGGCTCGGCGGGCTGTGGACCGCTTCCCTGGAACGGCTCCTGAAAGGCGGCAACCAGTGACCGACACCCAGGCGCCCCCGCCCGGCGACCTCGCGGCCCGCAAGCGGGAACTGCTGCGCCGCAGACTGGAGAACGCCGGCCTGGCCGACGCCCCGGCCCGGGCCGAACGGATCCCGCCCCGGCCCGCGGGCACGGGCCCCCTGCCCCTGTCCTACGCGCAGTCCCGGATGTGGCTGCTCCAGCAGCTCGACCCGGCCAGCCCCGCCTACAACGTCTGCCTGGCCATCCGGCTGCGCGGCCCCCTCGACGCCCACGCGCTGCGCACCGCCCTGACCGGCCTGCTCGCCCGGCACGAGGTGCTCCGCACCCGGTATCCCGCGGCCGACGACGGAACACCCCACCAGGTCGTCGACGAGAAGGCCGAGGTGGCCTTCGAGGCGGTCGACCTGCACCCCCTGCCCGCGGACGAGCGCGACCGGCGCGCGGCGGCACGGGCCCGGACCGCCTCAGCGACCCCGTTCGACCTCGCCACCGACCACCCCCTGCGGGCCCTGCTGCTCCGGCGCGACGACCGGGACCACACCCTTGTCCTGACGGTGCATCACATCGCCTGGGACGGCGGCACCTTCAACGCCCTCTCCCACGACCTGAGCGCCCTCTACCGGGCCGCCCTCGGTGACGAGGCCGACCCGCTCGGCGCACTCCCGCTCCAGTACGCCGACTTCGCGCTCTGGCAGCGCACCACCTTCACCGGTGAACGGCTGGCCGGACACCTCGACCACTGGCGCACCGCCCTGGTCCCGCCGCCCCGCCCCCTCGACCTGCCCGTCGACGCACCCCGCACGCCCCGGCCCACCGCGCACGGAGACCGCCGCTTCCACACCTTCGCGCCCGAGGTCACCGAGCGGCTCACCGCCTTCGCCCGCACCGCCGGCGCCACCCCGTTCATGGTGCTGCTCGCGGGCCTGGCCGCCCTGCTCCACCGCCTCACGGGCGCCACCGACATACCCGTCGGCTCGGCCGTCATGAACCGCGACCTGCCCGGACTCGACCGGCTGATCGGCAACTTCGGCAACACCCTGCCCCTGCGCGCCGACCTCGAAGGCGACCCCGGGACCGGCGAACTCGTCGAGCGGGTCCGCCGGTTGTGCACCGAGGCGTACGCCCACCAGGACATGCCGTTCGACGTGCTGGTGGAGCGGCTGCGGCCGGAACGCCACCCGGGCCGGGCCGTCTGGTTCGACGTCATGCTGCTCTTCCTCACCCAGGGGCTCCAGGGTCCCGAGCTGCCCGGGGTGAGCGCCGACTGGGAGACCGTCCACAACGACACCACCCAGTTCGACCTGTCCCTGGAGGCGTTCCTCACCGGCGGACGGCTGCGCATCGAGGCCACCTACCGCAGCGCCCTGTTCACCCCGGAGACCGTCGACCGGCTGCTGATCCGGCTGGAGACGCTGCTGGCCGCCGGACTGGCCGATCCGGAACGGCCCGTCTCCCGGCTGCCGTTGATGTCCGCGGCCGAGGAGGAGCAGGTGCTCGGCGGGTGGAACGCCACCACCCGGCCCGTCCCCGGCACCACCCTGGCCGCGCTGCTCGCCGAGCAGGCCGCCCGCACCCCCGGCGCACCGGCACTCACCCACGAGGACGGCAGCCTCGGCTACGCCGCGCTCCACGCCCGCGCCAACCGCCTGGCCCGCCTGCTGATCAGCCACGGCGTCGGCCCAGAACACCGCGTCGCCGTGGCCCTCGACCGGGGACCCGACCTCGTCGTGGCGCTCCTCGCGACGCTCCAGGCGGGCGCCGCCTACGTGCCCCTGGACACCGGCTACCCCGCGGCACGCCTCGCCGTGCTGGCCGAGGACGCCGCCCCGGCGCTCGTCCTGACGTCGAGCGGCGCCGCCGGACGGGTCCCCGCCCGCACGGCACCCCTCCTCCTGCTCGACGACCCCGGCCTGCGCGAACGCCTGGCCGCCCAGGCCCCGGACCCCGTCACGGACGCGGACCGGATCGCGCCGCTGCGGCCCGGCCACCCCGCGTACGTCATCTTCACGTCCGGCTCCACGGGCCGCCCCAAGGGCGTCGTCGTGCCGCACGCCGCGATCGTCAACCGGCTGCTGTGGATGCGGGACACCTACCGCCCGGGACCCGGCGACCGGGTGCTGCAGAAGACACCGGCGGGCTTCGACGTGTCCGTCTGGGAGTTCTTCTTGCCGCTGATCACCGGAGCGGCGCTGGTCCTCGTCCGCCCCGGCGGCCACCGCGACCCCGCCCACCTCGCCGCGCTCATCCGCGAACAGCGCGTCACCACGGCCCACTTCGTCCCGTCGATGCTCCGGGTCTTCCTCGACGACCCCGCCGCCACCCGGGCCCGGGGCGTGCTGCGCCGCGTCGTGTGCAGCGGCGAGGCCCTGCCTGCGGACCTCGCCGAACGCTGCGCCCGCCTGCTGCCCGGCACCGCCCTGCACAACCTGTACGGCCCCACCGAGGCGGCCGTCGACGTCACCGCCTGGCCCTGCGCCGACGGCACGCGCTCCGCCTCAGGCACCGTCCCCATCGGGCGCCCGGTGTGGAACACCCGCACCCTCGTGCTGGACGCCGCCCTGCGCCCGGTGCCGCCCGGAGCCGCGGGGGAGCTGTACCTCGCCGGGACCCAGCTCGCCCGGGGCTACCTCGGCCGCCCCGCCCTGACCGCCGCACGCTTCGTCGCCGACCCCTACGGCCCGCCCGGCAGCCGCCTCTACCGCACCGGCGACGTGGTCCGCTGGACCGCCCACGGCGTGCTGGAGTTCCTCGGCCGGGCCGACGACCAGGTGAAGATCCGGGGCTTCCGGGTCGAGCCGGGCGAGACGGAGGCCGCCCTGGCCGCCCTGCCCGACGTGTCCCAGGCCGCCGTCACCGCGGGCCCCGACGCCCACGGCGAACCCTGCCTGATCGCCTACGCCGTCCCCCGCCCCGGCACCCGGCCCGAACCGCTGGAACTCCGGCGCGCGCTCGCCGGGACCCTGCCGGACCACCAGGTCCCGTCCGCGGTCGTCGTGCTGGACGCCCTGCCGCTGACCCCCAACGGCAAGCTCGACCGCGCCGCCCTGCCCGCCCCCGACCTGTCGGCGCTCACCACCGGCACCGCGCCCCGCACCGAGGCCGAGGCGATGCTGTGCCGCCTCTTCGCGGACCTGCTCGGGCTGCCCTCGGTCGGCGTCCACGACGCGTTCTTCGCCCTCGGCGGCCACTCCCTGCTCGCCACCCGTCTCGTCGCCCGCCTGCGGGCCGAGCGGGGTGTCACCCTGCCGCTGCGCGCCGTCTTCGACACCCCCACCGCCGCCGCCCTCGCGCCCCTGCTGGACACGCCCGCCGAGCGGCGGCCCGCCCTGCTCCCGGCCCGCCGCCCGGATCCCGTGCCGCTGTCCTTCGCGCAGTCCCGGCTGTGGTTCCTGCACCGGCTGGAGGGACCTGCCCCCACCTACAACATCCCCACCGCCGTCCGGCTCCGCGGCCCGCTCGACCCGGCGGCCCTGCGGGCGGCGCTCCAGGACGTCGTGGACCGCCACGAGGCACTGCGCACGGTCTTCCCCGACGAGGACGGCGTGCCCCGGCAGGAGATCCGCGCGGACGCCACCGTGCCCTTCGACGTGCTGTCCGCGCCCGACGGCGAGGCCGACGCACTGCTCGCCCGCGCCGCCGCCCACCCCTTCGCCCTCGACCGCGAACTCCCCGTCCGCGCCACCCTCGTCGCCGTGGCCCCCGACGACCACGTACTGCTCCTGCTCGTCCACCACATCGCCACCGACGGCTGGTCGGCCGAACCGCTGCTGCGCGACCTGGAGACCGCGTACGCCGCACGCCGTGACGGCGCACCCCCCGCCTGGCCGCCGCTCACCGTGCAGTACGCCGACCACACCCTGTGGCAACGCGAGCTGCTCGACGAGGCGTTCACCGCGCGCGAGGTGGACCACTGGGCCCGGCGCCTCGAAGGGCTCCCCGAGGAACTGCAGCTGCCCGTCGACCGGCCACGCCCCGCCGTGCCCGGCCACCGGGCCGGCGCCGTCGGCTTCCGCCTCGACGCCGCGACCCACCGCGCCCTGCGCGACCTGTCCGCCGGCACCGGCGGCACCGTGTTCATGGCCCTCCAGGCCGCTCTCGCCGTCCTGCTCGCCCGGCTCGGCGCCGGGGACGACATCCCCCTCGGCACCCCGGTCGCGGGCCGCGGCGACCCCGTCCTGGACGACCTGGTGGGCCTCTTCGTCAACACGCTCGTGCTGCGCACCGACGTCTCCGGCGACCCGCCCTTCCGCGCCCTGCTCAGCCGGGTGCGGGAGGCCGACCTGGACGCCTACGCCCACCAGGACCTGCCCTTCGAGCGGCTGGTGGACGCCCTCGCACCGGCCCGCTCGACGGGCCGCCACCCCCTGTTCCAGGTGATGCTCGCCCACCAGCAGGCCCCGCCCGCCGTCCGGGACTTCGCCGGACTCGTCCTGACCGAGCGGCGCGTGCCCTTCTACACGGCCAAGACCGACCTGGCCTTCCACGTCTTCGAACGGGCGGACGGCGGCGGCATCGACGGCTCCCTGGTCTACAGCGAGGACCTCTACGACTGGGACAGCGCCCGGGAGCTGACCGAGCGCTTCGTCCGTCTCGCCGGCGAACTGGCCCGGCACCCGGACCGCCCGGTGGGCGCCGCCGACGTCCTCACCCCGCGCGAGCGGCACCTGGTGCTGGCGGAGTGGAACGACACCGCGCGGCCCATGCCGGCCACCACGCTCACCGCGCTGGTGGAGGAGCAGGCGGCCAGGACCCCGCATCTCGTGGCCGTCGAGTACGGCGTCCCCGGCGGCCCCGCCCTCACCTACGCGGAACTCGACGCCCTGGCGGGCGGCCTGGCACGGCGCCTCGTCTCCCTGGGCGTGGGCCCCGAGTGCCGGGTCGGCATCCATCTGGAACGGTCCGTGGAGATGGTCGTCGCCCTGCTCGCCGTGCTGAAGGCGGGCGGCGCCTTCGTCCCGCTGGAACCGTCCTGGCCGGCCCGCCGCATCGCCGAGGTGTGCCGGGGCGCGGCCCTGACCGCCGTCCTGGCCCGGTCCGGTGACGGCGGCCTCCCCGGCCGGGACGTCCTCGGGCCGGACGCGCCGCCCGTCGTCGAGGTCACCCTCGACGGACCCACGGCCGACCACCCGTCGGTCCCCGTCGACCCCGAGGGCCTCGCCTACGTCATCCACACCTCCGGCTCGACCGGCGTCCCCAAGGGCGCCATGATCCGGCACCGGGCCATCGCGCACCGGCTGCTGTGGCAGCGCGGCCTGCTGGGGTTCGGGACCGGCGACGCGGCCCTGTTCAAGGCACCGCTCGGCTTCGACATCTCCATCAACGAGATCTTCCTGCCGCTGGTCAACGGCGGCCGCGTGGTGATCGCGGAACCCGGCGGCGAACGGGACGTGGACTACCTCCTCGGCACCGTCGAACGGCACCGGGTGACCTTCACCTACCTGGTCTCCTCGATGCTGGACCTGCTCCTCGAACTCGACGGCTTCGCCCGCCGCGCCGCCTCGCTGAAGCACGTGTGGTGCGGCGGCGAGGTGCTCACGCCCGAACTGTTCGCCCGCTTCCGGGCCGCCAGCGGGGCCGTGATGTACCACGGCTACGGTCCGGCCGAGGCCACCATCGGCGTCAGCCACGTCGTGTACCGCACCGGCGCGATCCGCAGTGCCGTCTCCATCGGCCGCCCCAACTCCAACACCCGCCTGTACGTCCTGGACGACCGGCTCCGGCCCGTCCCGGTCGGCGTACCCGGGGAGTTGTACGCGGGCGGCGTCTACCTCGGCCGGGGCTACGTCAACGACCCGCGCCGCACCGCCGCCCACTTCGTCGCCGACCCGTTCGGCCCGCCCGGGGCGCGCCTGTACCGCACCGGCGACCTGGTCCGCTGGCGGCGCGACGGCACCCTGGAGTTCCTGGGCCGAGCCGACAACCAGGTGAAGATCCGCGGCATGCGGGTCGAGCTGGAGGAGATCGAGGCGGTCCTGGAACAGCACCCCGGGGTCCGGCGCGCAGTGGTGGCCGTCCGCGAGGACGCACCGGGCGTCAAGCAGCTCGCCGGATACTGCCTGGCCGCCCCCGGTGTCCTGCCCGCACTGCGCGACTGGCTCCTCGAGCGGCTGCCCGAGCACATGGTGCCGCGCACCCTCACCGTCCTGGACACCTTCCCGCTGCTGCCGTCGGGCAAGGTGAACCGGGCCGGCCTGCCCGCCCCCGGGCCCGTGGCCGGCACCGGCACCTCCCGGGAACCCGCGACCGAACGCGAACGGCGGCTGTGCGCGCTCTTCGCCACCGTCCTCGGCCTCGAAGAGGTCGGCGTGGACGACAACTTCTTCGAGCTGGGCGGCGACAGCATCGTCTCCATCCGGCTGGTGACCCTCGCCCGCAAGGCCGGCCTGACCCTCAGCCCCCGTCAGGTTTTCCGGTCCCCGACCCCGGCCGGACTCGCCGCGGCCGCGGCCGCCGCGGACACCGGGCACCCGGGCGCGACCGCGGCCCCCGACGATCCGCTGGGCGAGGCCGGCCTCACCCCCGTCATGCGGTGGGCGGCCGGGCCCGGCGGCTCCTGCGACGGCCTCGCCCAGGCCGTCCTCCTGGTGACCCCCGCCGGCCTCACCGACGATGACGCCGCCGCCGTCCTGCAGGCCCTCGTGGACCGGCACGACATGCTCCGCGCCCGGCTGGCGCCCGACGGCAGCCACCTGACCGTCCCCGCGGCGGGCACCCTGCGGGCGGCCGACCTGCTGACCCGGGCCCGGGACACCGACCTGGAACGGCAGGTGCGGGACGCCGCGGCCCGCCTCGACCCACGGGCCGGGCACATGCTCCGGGCCGTGCTGCTCGGCACGGACCGGCTGCTCCTGGTCGCCCACCACCTCGTCGTCGACGGGGTGTCCTGGCAGATCATCACCGCGGAACTGGCCGACGCCTGGCAGGCGGTGCGGAGCGGGAGGTCCCCGCGCCCGCGACGGACCGGTACCTCCTTCCGCCGCTGGAGCGGCCTGCTGGCCGAGCAGGCGCGCACACCGGAACGGGCACGCGAACTGCCCTGGTGGACCGGGACGCTGGACCGGGGACGCCCGCTGCTCCACCAGGGCCTCGATCCGGCCCGGGACACCGCGGCGACCGTCCGCGAGGAGAAGCGCGTACTGCCCGGGGACCTGTCCGGCCGGCTCCTGACGACGGTGCCCGCCGCGTGCCGGGCCACCGTCCCGGACGTGCTGCTGAGCGCCTTCGCGGTGGCGGCGGCCGCCTGGCGCGAGGAGCGCGGGGACCTCGCCGGCCGCTCGCTGCTGGTCGGGCTCGAAGGCCACGGGCGCCGGGAGGAAGTCGCCGAGGGCGTCGACCTGTCGGCCACGGTGGGCTGGTTCACCACGGTCCACCCCGTCGCCCTCGACCCGGGCCCGGCCGACCTGGACGAGGCCCTCTCCGGCGGCCCGGCCGCGACCACGGTCCTGAAGCGGATCAAGGAACAGCTGCGCGCCGTACCGGGCCACGGCCTCGGCTACGGCCTGCTGCGCCACCTCAACCCCGGCACGGCCGCCGCGTTCGACGGGCGCCCGCACCCGCAGGTCGTCTTCAACTACCTCGGCCGGTTCACCGCGTCCGGCTCCGCCGCCGAACCCTGGCGGCTCGCCCCGGAGGCGCCCATGCTCCGCGTGCCGCCGGGCGGCGAGCGGCCCGCCGTGTCCGGGCTGGAGATCAACGCCGTCGCCGTGGACCGGTCCGACGGGGTCCGGCTGCACGTCTCCGCCGCCGCGCCGCGGGCGTTCCTCCCCCCGGCCGGGATCCGCGCCCTGCTGGCGCTGTGGGAGCGGGCGCTGCGCGGACTCGTGCGGCGGGCCGAGGATGCCCCGGCGGGCGGACTCACCCCGTCGGACCTGCCCCTGGTGGACCTGACCCAGGAGGACATCGACGACTTCGAGACCGCCTTCGAGCACGGCAGCGACGACTCCGACGACAACGACGGCTTCTGAGAACAGCGGAGGAACCGGTGACGCAGCACCCCCCGACCGCGGACGAGCTGCTCCGTACGGTCACCGACACACTGGGCCCGGACACCCCGCCGGGCGACGACGACAGCCTCATCGCGTGGGGCCTGGACTCCATCACCCTGATGAGGATCGCCGGCTCCTGGCGCAAGCAGGGCGTCAAGGTCGGCTTCGCCGAACTCGCGCGGGAACCCACCCTGCGCGCCTGGCGGACCCTGCTCGCGTCCCGGTCCCCGGCCCCCGCCGAGCCGGCCGTGGAGGCCCCCCTGCCGGAAGCCGGCGAGCTCTTCCCGCTCGCCGTGATGCAGCACGCCTACTGGATCGGCCGCGGCGACGACACCACCCTCGGCTCCGTCGCCGCCCACCTGTACGTCGAGTTCGACGGCTCCGGTACCGATCCCGAACGGCTCGACACCGCCGTACGGGCCCTGGTCCGGCGGCACGGCATGCTCCGGGCCCGCTTCACCGACGACGGCCGCCAGCAGATCCTGCCCGAACTCGGCCGACCGGCGACGGCCGTGAACGACCTGCGGGCCCTGGACCCCGGGACGGCCTCGGCCAAGCTGGAGGAGCTCCGGCACTCCTCCTCGCACGCCCGGCTGGACGTGGCCGCAGGGGAGGTGTTCTCCGTGCAGCTCTCCCTGCTGCCCGGGGGCCGCAGCCGGCTGCACGTGGACGTCGACATGCTCGCCGCTGACGCCCTCAGCTACCGCGTCCTGCTCTCCGACCTGGCCCGGCTCTACCACGACCCCGGCGTCGCGCTGCCGCCGATCCGCACCAGCTACCCGGCGTATCTGGCGGAGCGCGCCGAGGTGCGGCGGCTGAGCCGGGAGCAGGCGCAGCAGTGGTGGCGGCGGCGGGTGCCCGAGCTGCCCAGCGCGCCCGGCCTGCCGCTCGTGCCCGAGGCGGAGCGGGCCGACCCGACCCGGGTGACGCGCCGGCACCACTGGCTGCCGCCGGAGGAGAAGCGGCGGCTGGCCGCCCGCGCCCACCAGCACGGGCTGACCCCCGCCATGGCCGTGGCGACCGCCTTCGCGGAGGTGCTGGCGGCCTACAGCGGTCAGCCGCGCTTCCTGCTGAACGTCCCCATGTTCGACCGCCGCGGCTCCCACCCCGACACCGACCTGCTCGTCGGCGACTTCACCAGCTCGGTCCTGCTCGACGTCGACCTCGCCGAGCCGGCCCCGTTCACCGAGCACGCCCGGCGGCTCCAGGACCGGATGCACACCGACGCCTCCCACGCCGACTATTCCGGCGTGGAGGTGCTGCGCGACCTGACCCGGCAGCGCGGGGAACAGGTCCTCGCGCCCGTGGTGTTCACCAGTGCCCTCAACCTCGGGGAGCTCTTCGACGCGGACGTGCGCGCCTGCTTCGGGCAGCCGGTGTGGATCATCTCGCAGGGCCCGCAGGTGCTGCTGGACGCCCAGGTCACCGAGGTCGACGGCGGACTCCTCGTCAACTGGGACGTACGCGAGGACGCCTTCCCCGCCGGGCTCGTCGACGCGATGTTCGCCGCGTTCCACGGGCTGGTCACCCGGCTCGGCACCGAGGACGACGTCTGGGACCGGCCGGTCGGCGCCCTGCTGCCCGCGGAGCAGTCGGCCGTCCGTGCCGCGGTCAACGCCACCGCCGCCCCGCGCAGCCACCGCCTGCTGCACGAGGGCTTCTTCGCCCGCGCCGCCGAGCGGCCCGGGGCACCAGCCCTGCTGTGGGGGACGGAAGGGGTCCTGGACTACGGGCAGTTGGCGGACCGGGCCCTGCGCTGCGCCGCCGCCCTCGTGGACCGGGGGGTACGGCCGGGCGACCCGGTCGCGGTCAGTCTTCCCAAGGGGCCCGACCAGATCACCGCCGTCCTCGGCGTGCTGGCGGCCGGCGCCGCGTACGTACCCGTCGGCGTCGAGCAGCCGCCCGCCCGGCGCGACCGCATCCGCGCCACCGCGGGCTACCGCCTGACCCTGACCGACGGCACCACCGACGGCACCACCGACGCCGCCGGCGCAACCGCCCACGCCCCCGCGGCCGGTGACCTTCTGGCCGTCCGGGACGCGCTCCGTCACGACCCGCTGCCCGCGCCCGTCACGGTGGACGAGGAGCAGGTCGCCTATGTCCTGTTCACCTCCGGCTCCACCGGCGAGCCCAAGGGCGTCGAGGTGCCGCACCGGGCCGCCGTGAACACCGTCGACGACCTGAACGAGCGCTTCGCCGTGGGCCCGGAGGACCGCTGCCTCGCCCTGTCCGCGCTCGACTTCGACCTCTCCGTCTACGACGTGTTCGGGCTGCTGGGCGCGGGCGGCGCGGTGGTGCTGATCGACGAGGCCGACCGCCGCGAGGCCCGGCCGTGGGCCGAGTTGGTGCGCGGGCACCGGGTGACGCTCCTCAACTGCGTGCCGCCCCTGCTGGACATGCTGCTGCTCGCCACCGGACCCGGTGAACTGACGGGACTGCGGGCGGTGCTGCTCGGCGGGGACCGGGTCGGCACCGACCTGCCGGGGCGGCTCGCCGAGCGGGCTCCCGGCTGCCGGTTCACCGGCCTCGGCGGCACCACCGAGACGGCCATCCACTCCACCGTCTGCGAGGTCGTGGACGCCCAGGTGCCCCAGCACTGGCGGGCCGTGCCCTACGGCACGCCGCTGCGCAACGTCCGCTGCCGGGTGGTGGATCAGCGCGGCCGGGACTGCCCCGACTGGGTGCCGGGGGAGCTGTGGATCGGCGGGGACGGCGTGGCGCTCGGCTACCGGGGTGACGCGGAGCGCACGGCCGGGAAGTTCACCGAGGCCGGCGGTGTGCGCTGGTACCGCACCGGCGACCTCGCCCGCTACTGGCCGGACGGCACGCTGGAGTTCCTCGGCCGCCGCGACCACCAGGTGAAGCTGCGCGGTTTCCGCGTCGAGCTCGGCGAGGTGGAGGCGTCGCTCGCCGGGCACCCCGCGGTGCGGCGTGCCGTCGCCGGTCTGACGGGCGGGCCAGGTGTCCAGCTGGCGGCCGCGGTGGCCGCCGCTCCCGGCACGACGGAGGAGGAACTGCGGCGGTGGGCCCGCACGGTCCTGCCGCCGCACATGGTCCCCTCCCGGATCGCCGTCGCCGCGGCACTGCCGCTCACCGCCAACGGAAAACTCGACCGCCGCGCCGTCCGGGCGCTGTGGGAGTCCCGGGAGACGGGGGAGGAGGAGCACCAGGCGCCCGGCAGCGCACTGGAGACGGTCGTCGCCCGCGTCTGGTCCGACGTCCTCGGCGCCGAACGGGTCGGCCTCGACGACGGGTTCTTCGCGCTCGGCGGCGACTCGGTGCTCGCCACCGTGATCGTGAGCCGGCTGCGGGAGGCCCTGGACACCTCCGAGGTGTCGGTGCGCACCCTGTTCGCGACGCTCACGCCGGGCGGCATGGCCAAGCGTCTGGCGGCCGAGGAGCAGACGCCCGGGCGACTCGAACAGGTCGCCGCGCTGCACCTGGAGATCGAGGGCATGTCGGCCGAGGAGGTCGACGCGGCACTGCGCGACTCCTGACGGACGCCGCTGCGGCGGGGGGGGGCGCCCCCCCCCCCCCCCCCCCCCCCCCCCGGCCCCCCCCCCCGCCCCCCCCCGCACCGTGGCGCCCCCCCGGTGCACGGTGTACAACCCCCCCCGGCTGCCCACCAACGCCGGGGCGC
>NZ_JBIBUF010000001.1:422545-1044004 GCF_043079125.1 Streptomyces sp. NPDC015242
GCGCGCGGGCGCGACCGCTTGTGGGGGGGGCTGGGGCGGGGGGGGGGGCCGGCCGCCCCGGCCCGCCCGGGGGCCCGCGGGGGGGGGGGGGGGGCCCCCCCCCCCCCCCCCCCCCGCGGCCCCCTCCGTGAGGTCCGGCCGGATCACTTGTCCAGCTTGGCGAACCCGGGTTCCAGGTTGTCCAGCGCCCACGGGATGCCCAGCACGGACGGGCTGCGGAGCTGGCTGATGGTCGCCACGTCGGTCACGACGTAGCGGTCCTCCTCGACCGCGGACATGTTCTTCACCAGCGCGCTGGACTCGAAGGCCTTCTTCAGCTCCGGTGTGGTGAACGCGATGACGACCAGGTCCGCGTCGAGCTTGTCGAGCTGCTCGAAGGACAGTTCGCCGGTGGGGCTGCCGCTGACGGTCTTGATGTTCTTCACCGACGGGGTGAGGCCGAGGCCGATCTCGCTCATCAGCTTCGCCGCGAAGTCGTCCTCCGAGGCGATGGTGTAGATCTTGGCCGGGGTGTTGCCGATGGACAGGCTGTAGGTCCTGCCCGCCAGCCCGGGGTGCTTCGCCTTCACCTCGGCGATGCTGCCCTCGGTGTCCTCGATGGCCTTGGCTGCCTCTTCCTCCCTGCCGACGGCCTTGGCCACCACCTGGACGTGTTCCTGCCAGGTCTGCTTGCCCCATGCCGTCTCGTAGCCGATGGTCGGGGCCACCGCGGAGAGCTTCTTGTAGTTCTTCTCCAGGGTGAAGTCCGAGGTGGCGAGGATCAGGTCGGGCCGCAGCGCCGCGACCTCCTCGAAGTCCACGCCGTTCATGGTGTTCAGGAGCTTGGTCTTCTTGGTGTCGACCCGGTCCTTCAGCCAGGGGTGGACCCCGTCGGCGGCGAAGGCGTCCTTGGAGACGGCGACCGGGGTGACCCCGAGGGCGTACAGGGCGTCGACGTCGTCGGTGCCGCCGTCGCCGATCACCACGATCCGCTCGGGTTCCTTGGTGATCTTCGTGCTGCCGAACTTGTGCGTGATGGTGACCGGGAAGGCGGACGAGGAGTCCGTCCCGGCGTCACCGGAGGAGGGGGCGGAGTCGTCCTCGACGGAGCCGCAGGCTGCCAACCCGGCGGCCAGGGTGACGGTGAGAAGGGTGGTGAGGAGCTTTCTCGGCATGTGCGTCCCTTGTCGCCGGGTACAGGCAGGAGTCATTCGGCCGTCAGTAAAGCAAGGTAAGGCTTACCTCAGCAATGGATTCCGGCCCATCTCCGTTCCCCTGAGCTGATGTGAGGGAGCGTCAGTTACTCACGCGCCGTCAGGTAGCCGCCCATCGTGCGGAAGTAGTCGGTCGCCGCGCACTCCGTGCCGTCCTCCGTGCGCAGCCGCCGGATGACGAGCCCCGGGCAGCGGCCGGTGTGCGCCTCCGGTCCGGCCACGACGACCACGCCGTCGCCCTCGCGGATGAAGATGCGCCCGGGCGTGCCGCCGTAACGCCCTTGCGACACGGCGGCCGAGGTGATCCGCAGCCGCCGCCCGCGGTGGAACGTGTACGCGTTGGGATAGGGGTCCGACTGGGCGCGCACGAGCCGTTCGAGCCGCTCGGCGGGCCAGGTCCAGTCGATGCGGCTGTCCTCGTCGGAGCGCTTGTGGAAGAAGCTCGCCCGGCTGCGGTCCTGCGGCACCCACTGCCCGGCGTCCCGTCCGCTCGCGATCAGGTCGAGCGACTCGCGCACAATCGGGGCGATGAGACCGACGGTGCGGTGGAACAGGTCGGTCGCGGTGTCGGCCGGGCCGACGGGCACCGCGCGCTGCACCAGGATGTCTCCGGCGTCGAGTTCGCCGTTCATGCGGTGCGCGGTCACGCCGACGCGCTCCTCGCCGTTGAGGAGCGCCCAGATGATCGGCGAGAAGCCGGCGTACGACGGCAGCAGCGAGTCGTGGATGTTGAGGGTGCCGTGCGGTGGGAGGCCGAACACCTCCGGGGGCAGCCAGGTGCGCCAGTTGTTGGCGACGATCAGGTCCGGGCGGGCCGCGCGCAGCGCGTCGAGGAGTTCGGGGTCGTCGGGCCGGTTGCGCAGGAGGACCGGGACGTCGTGCTTCGCGGCGAGTTCGGCGACGGAGTCGTCCCAGATCCTCTCGTAGGCGTGGTCGCTCTTGGGATGGGTGACGACGAGGACGACCTCGTGGTCGGTGTCCAGCAGGGCTTGGAGCGTGCGGTGACCCCAGGTCTGATAGCCGAACATGGCGACGCGCATGCGGTTCTCCCTCTCCGGCGGCTCCATTGCAAGGTAAGGCTAACCTTATCTAACATGTGGCTGCCTGAGGGAGGCGATGCCACGGTGAACTCACCGCTCACGGGATCGGACACCACGGACACCACCTACGACGTCCTCGGAATTGGCTTCGGGCCGTCGAACCTCGCCCTCGCCATAGCGATCGAGGAACACAACGCGGGGGTCCCGCCGGAGCGCCGGCTCAACGCCCTCTTCCTGGAACGCCAGCCCCGCTTCGGCTGGCACCGGGGCATGCTCATCGACGACGCCACGATGCAGGTGTCGTTCCTCAAGGACCTCGTCACCCTGCGCGATCCGGCCAGCGACTACAGCTTCCTGTGCTTCCTGCGCGAGCGCGGCCGGCTCGTCGACTTCCTCAACCAGAAGACGCTCTTCCCGCTGCGGGTGGAGTTCCACGCGTATTTCGAGTGGGCCGCCGCCCGCGTCCGGCACCTGGTGGCCTACGACCGCGAGGTGACGGCCGTCGACCCGGTGCGCGACGCGTCGGGCACCGTGACCGGCTTCGACGTGGTCTGCGCCGGCCCGGGGGTGACGTACCGCGCCGCCGACCTCAGCGTCGCCGTCGGCCTGGAACCGCACGTGCCGCCCGGCGTCGAGCTGTCCGAACGGGTCTGGCACACCAGCCAGTTACTGCCCCGGGTCGCCGAACTACGGGACCGCGGCACGCCGGTGCGCCGGGCCGTCGTCCTGGGCGCGGGCCAGAGCGCCGCCGAGACGGTCGACTACCTGCACCGCTCCTTCCCCGAGGCCGAGGTCTGCTCGGTCTTCGCCAAGTACGGCTACACCCCGGCCGACGACAGCCCGTTCGCCAACCGCATCTTCGACCCGGAGGCGGTGGACGTGTACTTCGGCTCGCCCTCCGAGGTCAAGCGGTCCCTGTTCGACTACCACCGCTCCACCAACTACTCCGTCGTCGACACGGACCTCATCGAGGCCCTGTACGCGACCTCCTACCAGGAGAAGGTCGCCGGCCGGGAGCGGCTGCGCTTCCTCAACGTCTCCCGCATCCGGGACGTCCGCACGCGCCCCGACGGCTGTCTCGACGTCGTCGTGGAGTTCCTGCCGACCGGGGAGCAGCGGGTGCTGGAGGCCGACGTGCTCGTGCACGCGACCGGCTACCGGCCCCGGGACCTCACCACCCTGCTCGGCGAGGCGGCCAAGGTCTGCCTGCGCGACGACGAGGACGCCCTGCGCGTCCGCCGGGACCACCGCGCCGAGACCGCGCCGGACGTGACGGCCGGCATCTACCTCCAGGGCGGCACGGAACACACCCACGGCCTCACCTCGACGCTGCTGTCGACGACCGCGATCCGCGCCGGCGAGATCCACCGCTCCCTGCTGGACCGGCGCGGCGGGACCCCGCGCCCCTCCGCAGGGCCGGGGACATGACCTCACCGGTCCACCGGGTCCTGCGCGCGCTCGACCGCTTCCACGCGGACCGCCCGTGGGACCACAACGCCCGCTTCCACCCCTGGATCCTGCGCCGCCTCCCCGCCCGGGTGGACAGCGCCCTGGACGTGGGGTGCGGCAGCGGTGACCTCGCCCGGCTGCTGGCCGGCCGGGCCCGGCACGTGCACGCGGTGGACGCCGACCCGGTGATCACGGCCCGGGCCCGGGAGCTGACCCCCGCGGCGGTCCCGGTGACGTACGCGGTGGCCGAGGCGCCGGCCGGGCTTCCCGGCCGGACCTTCGACGTCGTCACCTGCGTCGCCGTGCTCCACCACCTGCCGCTCACCGAGGCCCTGGTGGCCTTCCGTGACCGGCTGGCCCCCGGTGGCGTCCTGGTGGTCGTCGGTCTGCACCGGGCCCGCACGCCCGTCGACCACCTGCTGAGCCTCGCCTCGGTGCCGCTCAACATCGCCCTCGCGCTGCTGAGGAACCGGGGCCGCGGGGCGCCGCCCCCGGTCTCGCTGTCCGCCCCGGCCAGGCCGGCGCGGACGGCCTTTCCCGAGATCGCCCGCGTGGCGCGCGCCGTGCTGCCGGGCGCGCGCCTGCGCCGCCGTCTGTTCTGGCGCTACACGCTGGTGTGGCACCGCCGCTGACCGGCTCCGGCGTCAGTCCGCGGCGCGGAAGGCCCGCAGCCGCAGGGAGTTGCCGACCACGAAGACCGAGGAGAAGGCCATGGCCGCTCCGGCGATCATCGGGGTGAGCAGGCCCGCGGCGGCCAGCGGCAGGGCCGCCACGTTGTAGGCGAAGGCCCAGAAGAGGTTCGAGCGGATGGTGCCGAGGGTGCGGCGGGCGAGCCGGATGGCGTCCGCCGCGGCCCGCAGGTCGCCCCGGACGAGGGTCAGGTCGCCGGCCTCGATCGCGGCGTCCGTGCCCGTGCCCATCGCGAGCCCCAGATCGGCCCGGGCGAGGGCCGCCGCGTCGTTGACGCCGTCGCCGACCATGGCGACCGAACGGCCCTGCTCCTGCAGCTTCCTGACGACCTCCACCTTGTCCTCGGGGAGCACCTCGGCGATGACCTCCTCGATGCCCACCTCGCGGGCGACGGACTCGGCGACGGCCCGGTTGTCACCGGTCAGCAGCAGGGGCGTGAGCCCCAGTGCGCGCAGCCGCCGGACGGCCTCCGCGCTCGTCTCCTTCACCGCGTCGGCGACCTCCAGCACCGCCCGTGCCGCACCGTCCCAGGCGACGGTGACCGCCGTGCGCCCGGCGTCCTCGGCCGCCGCCCGGGCCCGCGCCAGGCCGTCCGGCAGCTCGATCGCCCAGTCGGCCAGCAGCCGCTCCCGGCCCACGAGCACCGCGTGGCCCTCGACGACACCCTGGACGCCCAGTCCGGGCACGTTGGCGAAGTCCTCAGGCCCGGGCAGGGTGCCCAGCTTCTGCAGCGCCCCGTCGGCGACCGCCCGGGCGACCGGGTGCTCGGAGGAGTGCTCCAGCGCCCCGGCCAGCCGCAGCACCTCGGCCTCGTCGGTGCCCTCGGCGGTGTGCACGGCCAGCAGCGTCATCCGGCCGGTGGTGACGGTGCCGGTCTTGTCGAGGACGACGGTGTCGACGCGGCGGGTGGACTCCAGCACCTCCGGGCCCTTGATGAGGATGCCCAGTTGGGCGCCCCGCCCGGTGCCGACCATCAGCGCGGTCGGGGTGGCGAGTCCCAGGGCGCACGGGCAGGCGATGACCAGGACGGCGACCGCGGCGGTGAAAGCGGCCGTCAGCCCGGCGCCGTTGCCGAGCCAGAAGCCCAGCGTGCCCAGCGCCAGGGCGATCACGACCGGCACGAAGACGGCCGAGATCCGGTCCGCGAGCCGCTGCGCGGCGGCCTTGCCGTTCTGCGCGTCCTCCACCAGCCGGGCCATCCGGGCCAGTCGGGTGTCGGACCCGACACGCGTGGCCCGCACGACGAGCCGCCCGCCGGCATTGATCGTGGCACCCGTGACCGGGTCCCCGGCGCCCACCTCCACCGGCACGGACTCGCCGGTGAGCATCGACGCGTCCACCGCCGACGACCCCTCGACGACCGTCCCGTCGGTGGCGATCTTCTCCCCGGGCCGGACCAGGAACCGGTCCCCGACCCGCAACTCGTCCACCGGGACCGTCCGTTCACGGCCGTCGTCGCGCAGCACGGTGACGTCCTTCGCGCCCAGCTCCAGCAGCGCCCGCAGCGCCGCCCCCGCCTTGCGCTTGGCCCGGGCCTCGAAGTACCGCCCCGCCAGGATGAAGGCGGTGACGCCCGCGGCGGCCTCCAGGTAGATGTTGCCCGCCCCGTCCGTGCGCTCGATGGTCAGCTCGAAGGGGTGGGTCATGCCCGGGGTCCCCGCCGTGCCGAAGAACAGCGCCCACAGCGACCACAGGAACGCGGCCGACGTGCCCACCGAGATCAGCGTGTCCATGGTGGCCGCGCCGTGGCGGGCGTTGACGAAGGCCGCCTTGTGGAAGGGCCACGCCGCGTACGTGACGACGGGGGCGGCCAGGGTGAGCGACAGCCACTGCCAGTACTCGAACTGCAGGGCCGGAATCATGGCCATGGCCACGACGGGCACCGCCAGGACCACGGCCGTGATCAACCGCTCGCGCAGCGGCCGCAGTTCGTCGGGTACGGCGGCCGGTTCGCCGGGCGCCTCGGCGGGCGCGGGCTCCTGGGCCGTGTACCCGGTCGCCTCCACCGTGGCGATCAGGTCGCCGACGGACACGTCGCCGGAGTAGCTGACCTTCGCCTTCTCGGTGGCGTAGTTGACGGTGGCGGTGACCCCCTCCATGCGGTTGAGCTTCTTCTCGATGCGCGCCGCGCAGGAGGCGCAGGTCATGCCGCCGATGGCGAGCTCCACCTCGGCGGCGGTGCCGGTCGTGCCGGTGATCATGGCTCAGACCCTCCCCGTGAGCTCGTAGCCGGCCTCGTCGACGGCCTCGGCGATCACGGCGTCGTCGGGCTCGCCGGCGCTGGTGACCGTGACGTGCCCGGCGTCGAGGTCGACCTCGACGCCGCTGACGCCGTCCAGCTCGCCGATGACCCCGGTGAGCGTGGCCTTGCAGTGACCGCAGGACATCCCGGCGACGGCGTAGGTGGTGGCGGGCATCGGTGCCTCCTCTGAGTGAATCCATCAAATACGGGGCGGGGGTATGCCCCGTCGCTTTCCTGTATACCCCCGAGGGGTATAGGATGCAAGCGTGAGCACGGCTTGACTTGGTACCCCCCAGGGGTATGGTGAAGTGCAAGAAGGCCCCGCATCCGAGCGGGAGGCCCGGTATCTGAAGGAGCCGAAGGCCATGAACACCGGACTGAAGATCACCACCTTCGCCGCCGCCCTGGCCGCCACGTTCGGCACGGCCTACGGCGTCGGCCAGGGCATCGGCCCGGTCGTCGCCGACGACCCGCCGCAGCACCGGGACGGGCACACCCGGCCCGGGCCCCGGCCGGCGCAGCCCGGCGGGCACGCGGGACACGGCACGCCCCCGGCGGGCGGGCTGCAGGTCTCCGAGGGCGGCTACACCCTCGACCTCGCCACGCCGCGCGTCACCGCGGGGCAGCGCACCGAACTGCGGTTCACGGTCCGGGACACCCAGGGCCGCCCCGTCACCGCCTACCGGCGCGAGCACGACAAGGAACTGCACCTCGTCGTGGCCTCACGCGACCTGCTCACGTACCGGCACCTGCACCCCGCCCGCGCCGCCGACGGCACCTGGAGCATCCCCGTCGACCTGCCCCACGCGGGCGGCTACCGCGTCTTCGCCGACTTCACCCCGGCGCGCCGGGGCGCGAAGAACCTCACCCTCGGCGCCGACCTGGCCGCCTCGGGCCCCTACCGGCCGAAGGAACTGCCCGCCCCGAGCACCAGGGCCGAGACCAACGGCTACGACATCGAACTGGCCGGCGCCCTGCACCCCGGCAAGGCGAGCGAACTGAAACTGAAGGTCTCCCGCGACGGCAAGCCCGTCACCGACCTCCAGCCCTACCTCGGCGCCTACGGCCACCTGGTCGCCCTGCGCTCCGGCGACCTCGCCTACCTGCACGTCCACCCGAACGGCGAACCCGGCGACGGCACCACCCGGCCCGGCCCCGGCATCTCGTTCACGGCCACGGCACCCAGCACCGGCTCCTACCGCCTGTTCCTCGACTTCAAGCACGAGGGAAAGGTCCACACGGCGGCGTTCACCGTCCGCGCCGGTGCGGCGGCGGCCGCCCCCGCCACCCCCGAGGACCACGCGGACGACGGTCACGGGCACTGAGCCTCAGCCGAGGGCCCGGTCCAGATGGAAGGCCGCGCTGATGAGCGCGAGATGCGTGAACGCCTGCGGGAAGTTGCCCTGCTGCTCCCCGGTGTGGCTGATCTCCTCGGCGTACAGGCCGAGATGGTTGGCGTAGGTCAGCATCTTCTCGAAGGCCAGGCGCGCCTCGTCGATCCGGCCGGCGTGCACCATCGCCTCGACGTACCAGAACGAGCAGATGGAGAACGTGCCCTCGTCGCCGCGCAGCCCGTCGGGGCTGGAGCGCGGGTCGTAGCGGTAGACGAGCGAGTCGGACACCAGCTCCTCGGTCAGCGCGTCCAGCGTCGACAGCCACTTCGGGTCGGTCGGGGCGATGAACTTCGTCAGCGGCATCATCAGCACGGCCGCGTCCAGCACGTCGCCGTCCTCGTGCTGCACGAAGGCCCGGCGCCGCTCGGACCAGCCCCGGCTCATGATCCGCCGGTAGATCGTGTCGCGGCACTCCCGCCAGCGGGGCAGGTCGGCGGGCAGTCCGCGCCGGTTGGCCATCCGCACGGCCCGCTCGATCGCCACCCAGCACATCAGCCGTGAGTACAGGAAGTTCCTGCGCCCGCCCCGGGTCTCCCAGATCCCCTCGTCGGGCTGGTCCCAGTGCGCGCACACCCAGTCCACCAGGGCGCACACGTCGTCCCACTGGCCGCTGGAGACGGGCTGGGCCCACTTGTCGTAGAGGTAGATGGAGTCGATCAGGGCGCCGTAGATGTCCAGCTGGAGCTGGTCGGCCGCCGCGTTGCCGACCCGGACCGGGGCCGAGCCGTGGTGGCCCTCCAGGTGGTCCAGCTCCCGCTCGGGCAGCTCCGTGCGCCCGTCGATGCCGTACATGATCTGCAGCGGACCGGAGTGCCGGCCGTCTCCGGGGCTGATGTGCCGGGTGACGAACCCCATGAATGCCTCGGCCTCGCCGGTGAAGCCCAGCCTGAGCAGGGCGTAGACGCAGAAGGCCGCGTCCCGCACCCACACGTAGCGGTAGTCCCAGTTGCGTTCGCCGCCGAGCCGTTCCGGCAGGCTCGTCGTGGGCGCGGCGACGATCGCGCCGGTCGGCGCGTAGGTGAGCAGCTTCAGCGTCAGGGCCGAGCGGTGCACCATCTCCCGCCAGCGGCCCTTGTACCGGGACGCGGGCAGCCAGCGCCGCCAGTACGCCACGGTCGCCGCGAACTGCTCCTCGGCCTCCGTGTGCGCACACCGGCGGGGCGTCACGTCGCCGCCGACCTTGTCCAGCGCGAACACCGCCGACTCGCCCTCGGAGAGCTTGAAGTCCCCGTGGACGTCCACGCCGTCGTCCTCCAGCGGCACGGTCGCGGTCAGCGCGAGCGCCATCCCCTCGGCCTCGAAGACCGCCGTCTCGCCGGTCAGCCGGACGGTGTGCGGCCGGGCGCCGTAGTCGAACCGCGGCGCGACGCGGGTACGGAACGGGATCGAGCCGCGCACGCACACCACCCGCCGGATCAGCCGGTGCCGCTCGGCCTCGGCCGGTTCGCCGTCGACCGGCATGAAGTCCTGCACCTCGCCGACGCCGTCCTCGGTGAAGAACCGGGTGATCAGCACGTTGGTGTCGGGGAAGTAGAACTGCTTCGTGCGGGCCGGCACGGCCGCCGCCAGCTCGAAGCAGCCGCCGCGTTCGGCGTCCAGGATCGCGGCGAAGACACTCGGCGCGTCGAAGGCCGGGCAGCAGTACCAGTCGATCGTGCCGTCGGTGCCCACCAGGGCCACACTGCGCAGATCACCGATCAGCCCGTGGTCCGCGATCGGCACGTACCGCCGGCCGCCCGGCACGTCCCGGTCCTGCGCCGTTGCGCCCATGACAGCCTCCCCGGCGGGTGCGTCTCAGCCCCAGCCTAGGACGGCCGGCTCTCCGGCGCGCCGTCACACCGTGAGGACCCGCAGGCCGGCCTCCTCGAAGGCCCGTACCGTCGCCGGGGCGGCCGCCGTGTCCGTGACCAGCGTGTCCACCGCCTCCGCCGCGCAGATCCGGGCGAACGCCCGCTGCCCCAGCTTGCTGGAGTCGGCGGCCACGACCACCCGCTCCGCCCGCTCGCACAGCAGCCGGTTGACCGCTGCCTCCGCCTCGTCGTGCGCCGCGGCGCCGTGCGCCACGTCGAAGGCGACGACGCCCAGCACCGCCACGTCGACGGTGATCTGCCCGAGCACCCCGTCCGCGAGCGGCCCGACCAGCTCGTACGACTGGGCCCGCGCGACGCCGCCGGTCAGCACGATCTTGAACTGGGGCCGCACGGCCAGCTCGCTCGCGATGTTCAGCGCGTTCGTCACCACGGTCAGCGCGGGGGAGCCGGATGCCAGATCCCCGCGCACGGCCAGGGCCCGGGCCACCTCCGTCGTGGTCGTGCCGCCGGTCAGCCCGACCGCCTCCCCGGGCGCCACCAGGTCCGCGACGGCCTGGGCGATGCGCTGCTTCTCCGAGGCGTGCCGGGCCGTCTTGTAGCGCAGCGGCAGCTCGTAGGAGACGCCGTGCACGACGGCCCCGCCCCGGGTGCGCACCAGCATCTGCTGCTCGGCGAGCCGGTCGAAGTCCCGGCGGATCGTCGCCGCCGACACACCCAGCTCCCCGGCCGCGTCCTCGACGTCCAGCCGGCCGCGCTCCACGAGCAGTTCCAGCAGCGCCTGCCAGCGGGCGTCGCGTGACATCCCCACCTCCACGTCTCGGTCTCCCGGTGACCCTAACGCAGCCGATAGACCCCGCCGGATGCTTGATGATGCTCGGAAATCGGCGATATCTTGCATCAACAAGCACGCCGGGCGCGGCTGCCAGGGCGCGCCCGACCCAACGGCCCGGAGGGCGCGCCATGACGCATGTCGAGGACGAGCTGACCAGCCAGCCCGAGTGCTGGACCAGGGCCGCCTCCGAGGCGGCGGACCACGCGCCCGTGCTGCCGGAACCGGGCGAGCGCGTCGCGATCGTCGGCTGCGGCACCTCGTACTTCATGGCACAGGCCGCCGCGGCCCTGCGCGAGGGCGCGGGCCACGGCGAGACCGACGCGTTCGCCGCCTCGGAGTTCCCGCACGGCCGCGCCTACGACCGGGTCGTCGCCCTCACCCGCTCCGGCACCACGACCGAAGTCCTCGACCTGCTCGGCCGGCTGAAGGGCCGCACCCGCACCACGGCGATCACCGCCGACCCGGACACCCCCGTGCGAGCGGCCGCCGACGACCTCGCCGTCCTCGCCTGGGCCGACGAACGCTCCGTCGTCCAGACCCGGTTCGCCACCACCGCCCTCACCCTTCTGCGCGCCCACCTCGGCCTCCACCCCGACGCAGCCGTCGCCGACGCCCGCACCGCCCTGGCGGAACCCCTGCCCGAAGGGCTCGTCGAATGCGGGCAGTTCACGTTCCTCGGCCGCGGCTGGACCGTCGGCCTGGCGAACGAGGCCGGGCTGAAGATGCGCGAGGCCGCCCTCGCCTGGGCGGAGGCGTACCCGGCGATGGAGTACCGGCACGGCCCCATCAGCGTCAGCACCACGGGCACGGCGACCTGGATGTTCGGGGAGGCCCCGGACGGCCTCGCCGAACAGGTCCGTGCCACCGGGGCGTCGTGGATCGCCGGCGACCTGGACCCGCTCGCCGGACTCGTCCGCGCCCAGCGCCTCGCGGTCGCCGTCGCCGCGTCCCGTGGACTGGATCCCGACCGCCCCCGCCACCTCACGCGCTCGGTGATCCTCGCGCCCTGACCCTGGAGACCCCGTGCCCCTCACCACCACCGGCGACCTCGTCGCCCGCGCCGCCGCGGCCCGCTCCGCCGTCGCCTCGTTCAACATCATCACGCTGGAGCACGTCGAGGCCGTCGTCGCCGGCGCCGAGTCCGCGCACGCCCCCGTCGTCCTCCAGGTCAGCGAGAACGCGGTCCGGTTCCGCGGCGGACGGCTGCTGCCGCTCGCCCGGGCCGCCGCCGCGGCCGCCGAACACGCCGCCGTACCCGTTGCCCTCCACCTCGACCACGTGCAGAGCGACGCCCTGCTGTACCAGGCGGCGGACGCCGGGTTCAGCTCCGTGATGTACGACGCGGCCCGCCTGCCCTACGAGGAGAACCTCGCCGCCACCCGGGCGGCGGCCGACTGGGCGCACGCCCACGGCCTGTGGATCGAGGCCGAGCTGGGCCAGATCGGCGGCAAGAACGGCAGACCCCCGCTGGACGCCCACGCCCCGGGCGCCCGCACCGACCCCGAGGAGGCCCGCGCGTTCGTCGCTGACTCGGGCGTGGACGCCCTGGCCGTCGCCGTCGGCAGCGCCCACGCCATGACCACCCGGACCGCGGCCCTCGACCACGCGCTCCTCAAGCGCCTGTCGGCCGCCCTGGACGTCCCGCTGGTGCTGCACGGCTCCTCCGGCGTCCCCGACGGCGAACTCACGGCCGCGATCGCGGGCGGCATCACCAAGGTCAACATCGGCACGGCCCTGAACATCGCGCTGACCGGCGCCCTCCGCGACTTCCTCACCGACCGCCCGGAAGCGGTCGACCCGCGCGGCTACCTCGCCGTCGCCCGCGAGGCCATGACCCGGGCGGTGGCCCGGACCCTCAGGACGCTCGGCGCGCCTACCGCTTGACCGCCTTCAGCACCACGAACTTCGGATCGCTCGCCACGACCCGGCTGTTGCCGAACAGCCTCCGCAGCGTCACGTGGTAGCCCAGGTGCCGGTTGCCGACCACCCACAGCTCCCCGCCGGGCCGCAGCACCCGCCGGGCCCCGCTGAACATCCGCCGGGCCGTGGCGTCGGTCGTCGCCTGGTGGGAATGGAACGGCGGGTTGTTCAGGACCAGGTCGGCACTGCCGGACGGCACCCCCGCCAGCCCGTCGCCCACCCGGAACTCGGCCTTCCCCGGCGCCCCGTTCGCCGTGTACGTGGCCTCTGCGGAGGCCACGGCCTGGAACGACTCGTCCACGAACAGCACCTCGGCGCCCGGGTCGGCCAGCGCCACCGCCGTCCCCACGACCCCGTTGCCGCACCCCAGGTCCACCACCCGGCCGCCCCCGGCCGCCGGCAGGTGCCGCAGGAAGAACCGCGTGCCGATGTCGAGCCGGTCCGCGCAGAAGACGCCCGCGTGGTTGACCACGGTGCGCCCGGAGACGGCACCGATACCGTCCGGCAGCGTGTAGACGTACGGCCACGGACCGGCCGGCCGCTCCACAGCCGGATCCGGAGTGCAGAAGATCAGCCGCGCCTTCTTCTCGGCCAGCGAGGTGCGGGTCGGGCCGAGGATCCGCTCGAACAGCCGGAGCGTCGAGGTGTGGATCTCCTTCACCATCCCCGTGCCCACGACCACCGTGCCCGCGTGCACGGCCGGGGCCAGCCGCAGCAACTGGTCCTCCAGCAGCGCCAGGCTCTTGGGCACCCGCACCAGCAGCACGTCGACCCGCTCGGGCGGCGGGTCCTGGGTGGTGAGCAGCCGGACCGCGTCCGGCTCCACCCCGGCCCGCGCCAGGTTCGCGCGCGTCGCCTGCTGCGTCAGGTACGAGTCGGTGATCTGCACCGGCCGGTGCGCCGCGAGCGCCGTGACCAGCGCGCCCCAGCGGTCCCCGGCCACCACGACCGTGCCCGACAGCGGCACTTCCCGCGCGGCCAGGTGCCGCAGCAGGTACTCGTCGGAGGCGTCCCAGGCGCGCAGCGTCTCGCGCGGGTCCTCGGGGAAACGGGTCAGCGCGAGCGCGCCCCACGGCGTCGTCATACGGTCGTTCATCGTGCGACCAGGCTAGCCGAGCCGCAGCTCAGCCCCGGTCGGGCAGGATGGAGGGCATGGACGGCGAACTGTTCCCCAGGACCCGTGCCCAGGTCGCGCCGGGCGCGGTGCACGTGCCGGACTGGCTGGACTCCGAGGAGCAGCGGGACCTGCTCGACGCCTGCCGTGCCTGGGCCCGGCCGCCCGCCGGGCTGCGCACGGTCCGCACCCCCGGCGGCGGCACCATGACCGCCCGGCAGGTCTGCCTGGGCTGGCACTGGTACCCCTACGGCTACGCCCGCACGGTCACCGACGGCGACGGCGCCCCGGTCAAGCCCTTCCCGGACTGGCTCGGCGACCTGGGCCGCCGGGCGGTGCGCGACACCCTCGGGGACCCGGCGCCCGCCTACGACATCGCGCTCATCAACTTCTACGGCGGCGACGCCCGTATGGGCATGCACCGCGACAGCGACGAGAAGTCCGGCGCGCCCGTGGTGTCACTGAGCCTGGGCGACACCTGCGTCTTCCGCTTCGGCAACCCCGAGACGCGTACCCGGCCCTGGACCGACGTCGAGTTGCGCAGCGGCGACCTGTTCGTCTTCGGCGGCCCCTCCCGGCTCGCCCACCACGGGGTGCCCCGGGTGCACGCGGGCACGGCGCCGCCCGGGCTCGGCCTGGACGGACGGCTCAACATCACGCTGCGGGTCAGCGGCCTGTAGGCCGCCGCTCCCGCGGATCATGACAGACTCGCCCTCATGAGCGGGAAGGCGGACCCCCGGCCGGGGGACGGGAGCACCACGAGGACGCGGCTGGACCGGGGGCGTGGAGCCCTCGGACCCGCACTGGAGCTCGTCCACACCGGACGCGCGCCCACCCGGGCCGTCCTGACCGCCGAGCTCGGCGTGACCCGGGCGACGGCCGGCGCGGTCGCCGCCGAACTGGAGGCGCTCGGCCTGATCCGGGTCGACGCCCGGCCCGGCGCGGCGGCCGGCTCGCAGGGCCGGCCCTCGCACAAGCTGTCCGTCGCCGAGGACGGCCCCGTCGCTCTCGCCGCGCAGGTCCACGCCGACGGGTTCCGGGCGGCGCTGGTCGGGCTGGGCGGCCGGATCGTCGCCACCGCGCCGGGATGCGAGACCGTCGACGCCGACCCCGCGAAGGTGCTCGCCTCCGTCGTCGCGGCGGGCGCCGAACTGCTCCGCGAGACCGGACGCCGCTGCGTCGGAGCGGGCCTCGCCGTGCCCTCCGCCGTCGCCGAACCCGAGGGACTGGCCCTCAACCCGCTGCACCTGGCCTGGCCCGCGGGCGCGCCCGTGCGGGACATCTTCGCCGAGCAGGTGCGCGCGGCCGGCCTCGACGGGCCCGCCTTCGCCGCCAACGACGTCAACCTCGCCGCGCTCGCCGAGCACCGGCACGGCGCCGGGCGCGGCTCCCGCGACCTGCTGTGCGTGGCCACCGGGCACCGCGGAGTCGGCGGCGCGCTCGTGCTCGACGGCCGCCTGCACCGCGGCAGTTCGGGTCTCGCGCTGGAGGTCGGCCACCTCACCGTGCACCCCGAGGGCCGCCCCTGCCACTGCGGCAGCCGCGGCTGCCTCGACGTGGAGACCGACCCGCTGGCCTTCCTCATGGAAGCGGGCCGCGAACCGGGTCCCGAGGTGTCCCTGCTCCAGCAGTCCATCGACCTGGTCCGCCACCACTACGACGACCCGGCCGTGCGCACCGCGGCCGAGGCTCTCATCGACCGGCTCGGCCTCGGCCTCGCCGGCCTGGTCAACATCCTCAACCCGGACCGGATCATCCTCGGCGGCCTGCACCGCACCCTCCTGGACGCCGACCCGGGCCGCCTGCGCGCGGTCGTCGCCGACCGCAGCCTGTGGGGCCAGAGCGGCGGCGTCCCCATCCTGGCGTGCACCCTGGACCACAACAGCCTGGTCGGCGCGGCGGAACTGGCCTGGCAGCCGGTGCTGGACGATCCGCTGGGCGCCCTCACCGGCCGCCCCTGACCCGGCGTCACCCGTCCGCGGACTTCCGCGGGCGACGGCAACCCGACCCCACTGGTATCAGGCGTGGCGCCGCCGCTTCCGGGAAGGCGAGCCGCCGAGCGGGCAGGCTGGTGGGCACAGAGCCCGCCCGCACCGCACCACCGAGGAAGTTGACGCAATGACCGACAAGCTCACCGTGAGCGTCCTGGGCACCGGCATCATGGGCGCCGCGATGGCCCGGAACCTGTCCCGGGCCGGGCACGCCGTCCGCGCCTGGAACCGCACCCGGGCCAAGGCCGAACCGCTGGCCGGCGAGGGCGTCCACATCGCCGGCACACCCGCCGAGGCGGTCCGGGACGCCGACGTCGTCCTGACCGTGCTCCACGACGGCCCGGCCGCCCTGGCCACCCTGCGCGAGGCCGCCCCCGGCCTGCGCCCCGGAACCGCGTGGGCGCAGTCCACCACGGCCGGCCTCGACGACATCGCCGAGCTGGCCGCCTTCGCCCGCGCGCACGACCTGGTCTTCTACGACGCCCCCGTGCTCGGCACCCGGCAGCCCGCCGAGGCCGGGAAGCTGACCGTGCTCGCCGCCGGGCCCACCGAGGGCAGGGACCTCGTGACGCCCGTCTTCGACGCCGTCGGCGCGCGCACCGTGTGGACCGGAGAGGACGGGGCCGCGGCCGCCGCCACCCGGCTGAAGCTGGTCGCCAACAGCTGGGTCCTCGCCGTCACGGCCGCCGCCGGGGAGACACTCGCCCTGGCGAAGGCCCTCGACGTGGACCCGCGCGGCTTCTTCGACGTCGTCGCGGGCGGCCCGCTCGACATGGGCTACCTGCGCGCCAAGAGCGACCTGGTCCTCGACGGCCGGCTCACCCCGCCGCAGTTCGCGGTGCACACCGCCGCCAAGGACGCCCGGCTGATCGTCCGTGCGGGCGCGGAGCACGGAGTCCGCCTGGACGTGGCCGAGGCCGCCGCCGCCCGCATGGAGCGCGCCGCCGCCCTGGGCCGCGGCGACGAGGACATGGCCGCCGCGTACTTCGCCAGCTTCGACGACGAGCCGTCCGCCTGACCACCGGCACCCGACACCCGAGATCCAGGAGGTTCCACCATGTCCAAGCCGCCGCTGCCGCCCGAGGCCGAGGTCCTGCTGAGCCGCCCGAACCCGTGCGTCATGGCCACGCTGCGCTCCGACGGGGCCCCGGTCTCCACCGCCACCTGGTACGCGTGGAAGGACGGCCGGTTGCTGATCAACCTCGACGCGGGCCGCGTCCGCCTGAAGCACCTGCGCCGCGACCCCCGCGTGACCCTGACCGTCCTGGCCGGCGACGACTGGTACACCCACGTCACCCTCATCGGCCGGGTCACCGAGATGTACGACGACGAGGGCCTGGCCGACATCGACCTGCTCGCCCGGCACTACACCGGCGAGCCCTACCCGGAGCGTGACCGCCCCCGGGTCAGCGCCTGGGTCGAGGTGGACCGCTGGCACGGCTGGGGCGCGATGAAGGACAGCGACCAGGCCTCCACCTGAGTCAGCGCCGCCACGCGGCCGCGAACGCCCGGCCCGGGTTCTCGGTGAGGATCCGCCGCACCAGGTCCTCGCCCACGGCGTGGACGAGCCGGGGCCGCACCCGGCGCAGCAGATGCGGCATCCCGGGGCCGCCGTCCACCGAGCGGGCGGCGGCCGTGGTGGTGTCCGCGCCCAGCAGCAGCCGGTCGCCGAACCCGGCGTCGGCCAGGGCCCGTACGGCGTCCGGCATCTGCCAGTCCGTGGCGTGGTGCGCACGTGAAGGGCCGTCGAACGCCAGGTAGCAGCCGGACGCGGCGGCCTGCCGGTGCGCCACGAGGTCGGGGGAGCGGTTCAGGTGCCCGAGCACCACCCGGTGCGGTGGCACCCCCGACTCCCCGCACAGCACCTCCAGCACGTCGAGCGCGCCGGTGCCCAGTTCGAGGTGCACGGCGATCGGCGCGTCCGTGGCGTGGTGCGCCTCGGCGGCCGCCGCCAGCGTCCACCGCGCGTGCGCGTCCAGGGCGTGGAAGCCGCCCGCGACCTTGATCAGCCCCGCCCGCACGCCCGAGGTCCCGATGCCGGCGGTGAGTTCACGGACGAAGACGCCGGCGAGCCGGCCGCGCAGCCGGGCGAGGGTGTCCTCGTCGTAGTGGGCGGCCTGGTGCAACCCGGTGGCCGCCACCACGTGCACGCCCGTTTCCCGGGACAGCGGCGGCAGATCCGCGGCCCGCCGCCCGAGCCCGTACGGAGTCCACTGCACCACGGCCCCGCCGCCCTGCTCGCGGAACGCGGCCAGCTCGGCGCGCGCCGCCGCCGCGCTGCGCAGCTCCTGACCGGGCAGCCGGGGACTGCCGAAGAACAGGTGGTCGTGGGCGTCGCACACACCGAGGTCTTCGGGACGGACGTCCCCGAGCACCGTGCGGACCGCGTTCACCACCGGCGTCCCCGGCGTATCCGGTCCCGGCCCGGCGCCGACAGGTGCAGCACCTCGAAGACGTCCCCTTCGGCCCCGGCCGGGGCACGGTCCCAGAGGGAGAACGTCACCACCTCCCAGCGGCTCGTGTCGACGGCGACCGCGGCGAGTACGGCCCCCTCCCGCGCCGTCAACCGCCCGGCCCCGGCGGCCGCGTCCTCCACGGCGTCTGCCAACAACCCACGCGCGGGCACGGGTTGGCGTTGCCGTACCGCGAACCCCGGCTGGCCCCCCTCGCCTTCCGCGTACGCCAGGCCCGTCCACTGCCGCACGGAGGGCCGCCCGAAGTCGTCGGCGACGCCCTGGAAGCCGCCACCCCACAGGAAGGCGTTCATGCCCTCGACGGTGTTCCAGAGGTAGAACGGCGCGTACGCGTTGACCGGCGAGCCGCGCAGTCCGCGCTCGCGCACGAGATAGGCCTTCAGGCCGAGCCCGTCCCAGTCGTCGAGCAGATGACCACGGCGGGCCACCCGGTCGCGGATCACGCCCATGTCGTAGTCGGCGGGCAGGGTGATCTCGTACTGCAGGGCGTGCATCGGGAGTCTCCTCAGGGGGTCCGGGGTGCCAGCAGGGAGAGCAGTCCTCGCACGCCCGCGTCGAAGGCGGCGGGGGAGCCGGAGGCGCGGGCCAGGACGTAGCCGCCCTGCACGGTCGCGACGACCGCCGCGGCGATCTCCCCGCTGTCCAGCGCGGGGCCGAACTGCCCGTGTTCCTGGCCCTCTTCGACGAGGGCGGCGATCCGCCCGCGGAGCCAGTCGAGGGTCTCGTCCACCGGCGCCCGCAGTTCGTCGCTCGCGATCACGTCCGGATCCATGGTCAGCCGGCCGACCGGGCAGCCCCGCAGCACGTCCCGCTCCCGCCGCAGATACGCCTCGATGCGCTCGTACGGCGTGCCCGGGCCGTCCAGCACGGCCGCGGCGGTCGCGCGCATCTCCTCGGCGGTCCGCCGGATCGCCGCCAGGGCGAGATCGGGCTTGCCCTTGAAGTGGTGGTACATGCTGCCCTGGCCGGCGCCCGAACGCTCCAGGATCGCCTTGGGGCTGGTGCCCACGTAGCCGCGTTCCCAGAGCAGGGCGCGCGTGGACTCGATCAGCCGTTCCGAGGTGCTCATGGGTCCACTGTACATACCAGTAGTTACAGTCGTCGAGACGTTCGGGAGCAACCGGCCGCGGTCCCGGTCCCCGTACTCCCGCCGGGGTACGCGAGGTGCCCCCGGCCGTACGACGACCCCGGGCCCCGGTGGGGAGGACCCTCGAAGGCGACACGGAACGCGGCACGGTGAAAGAGGAGATGGGCGGCATGCAGACCCTGGCGCACTTCGGCGACGGCGGGCCCGGCCCGTGGATCCTGTTCTTCCCGGTGATCTGGGCGCTGGTGATCGGCGGCGGCATCGCGCTGCTGCGCCGCACCGCCGGACGCGGCCGTCGCGGCGGGCCGTGGCGGTCCACGGGCGACGACCACTCACCCCTCGCGGTGCTCGGCCGCCGCTTCGCCTCCGGTGAGATCGACGAGGACGAGTACTGGCGCCGCCTGTCCGTGCTGAACGAGGAGTTCGGCCGCACGGCATGACGGGCGCCCGGCCGGACTCACAGCGTTCGCAGGCCTCGCAGGTCTTCTCGCAGGACGCTCCCGCGCCCCTGTGCCGGTGGCCGGGCGCCCGGGACGCGACTCCGGCCCGGGTGCGCGCGGGAGCCGCGGCCCGGCCAGGGATCGGCGCGCGGCAGACGCGCACGTGCCGCGCGCCGCCGCGTGGTGACGCACGCCCCGGGCTCGCGCCCGGCGGCGTACGTCCCCCCGGGGACGGTGGTCACCGCCCGGTCAACCGGCAACGGCGGACCGGGCGGGAGCATGTTCGGGCCGGAGCACGTCCACGGAGTGCCCGACCTCGGCGAACCGGCGCGCGGGTTTCTCCTTGACCGGGCGCCGCCGGCGCGTCGGCGCCGTCACCGCCGGAGCGGACGCCGGCAGGGTGAACCACACGACCTTGCCCGACTCGCCGTCCGGGCGGACGCCCCAGCTCTCGCTCATGGCGGCCACCATCGCGAGCCCGCGACCGCAGGTCGCCAGCGGCTCGGCGTCGTCGACCACGGGCATCCGCGGATCGCCGTCGCGTACGGACACCGTGAGCCGGTCGAGCAGCAGCTCGATCTCCACGGTGCATGTCTTGTCGGGCTGGGCGTGGCGGTGGACGTTGGACAGCAACTCCGTCACACCGAGCGATGCCCGGTCGATCAGAGCGTCCATATGCCAGTAGCGCAATTGCGCAGATACGATTCTGCGGACCTGGCCGATCCGCGACGGCAGGGCTTGGAGCTCCACCGTGCAGTGTCTGATTGGGTAGCTGATCACGGCTGCGACTCCCCGACGTGAGGTCCGGAAGAACACGGAGTTCGGATCCAGCAGGGCGCCTTCGTGGCACTGCCGCCCGCTGTCGTGGCCGGCGGGCTGGTTCGCAGCGTTATCGCCGGTAAACCCAGAGTGACGTGAGACCAGAGTGACGCAGGGGGTGGGGGAGCGCAACTCGCCGGCATCTCAGTCGCCGCGCCCCGCCGCCCGGCGCACGGCCTCGATGAAGCGCCGCGCGGCCGGCGGGCCCGGCTGTCCCGGGGCGGGATCGTGCTCGCCCAGGGTGAGCAGGTACCGCTTGCCGTTGAGATCGGCCGTGGCGCGGTCCTCAGGGCCGAACCAGGGCCTGGAGGCCCGCACGGCCTGCACCGGAGCGCTGTCGATCTCACTGCCGTAGCTCGTCAGCAGCTCGAGCCGGCCGCCGCTGATCCGCACCTGTCCGGCCCGGGTGAGTGAACGCAGGCGTTTGCCGATCCGCACACCCGTGGCCTTGAACTCCGGCTCCGCCATGCCACCCGCCCCCTTGTGCGTCTCGGTGTACCGGTCCGCTCCCCGCGGTGCCCGGTACGGGCTCGCGCCCTGATCGGTCTGCTCCACTCGTACCCGGCGCGCCCCGGTCCGGATCCGGTTTCCCGGTCCGTGCCCGGCGTGCCCCGGCCCGGATCCGGCTTCCCGGTCCGGGACCTGCTCCTCCCGGTGCGGCGCCCCCCGTCGCGGCGCGCCGTGCCCGGTGCCCGGTGGGCAGCCGGCCGACGGGCCCGCGCTGCCCCTGCCGGGACGGGGCTCCGGACGGGTGTCCGGTGCCCGGTGTCTCCTCCGGAACCTCGGCCCGGCCGTGCGCTGTGCCGTGCCGGCCCGCAGCTCCGGTGCTGCGTCGTGCCCTGCCGGGACCCCGGTCCGGCACCGGCCGGAGCCTGGGTCCCGCGGTGCAGTCTGCCCCCACGCGGCGCCGAGCACCAGTGGATGCGGGACCCTCTGCGGGGGCGCCCGCAGCACACCCGCGAATGCGCCCCCGGGACCGCGCGCCCCCTTGCACCGGCCTCTGCCCCAGGGGGCGCTTTGGGGGGCTCAAAGGTGCGTTTATGCAGGTGAGAAGCGTGCGCCGGGTGCTTATGATCGAGGGGCCGGCCGCGCGATCCGTCGTCGGCGCGCAGCGTTAGGAGCCCCCTCGTGAGCACTCCCCAGCAGACCCGCACCGGCGTGACACTCGACGTCGACCACAGTGACACCGGATATCGCGCGTGGCTGAAAGAGGCCGTCCGCAGGGTCCAGGCCGACGCCAACCGCTCGGCCGACACGCACCTGCTCCAGTTCCCCCTGCCGGAGCGCTGGGGCATCGACCTGTACCTCAAGGACGAGTCCACCCACCCCACCGGCAGCCTCAAGCACCGGCTCGCCCGCTCCCTGTTCCTGTACGGACTGTGCAATGGCTGGATCCGGCCGGGCAGACCCGTGATCGAGGCCTCCAGCGGCTCGACGGCAGTCTCCGAGGCGTACTTCGCGAAGCTGATCGGGGTGCCCTTCATCGCCGTCATGCCGCGCACGACGAGCGCCGAGAAGATCCGCCTCATCGAGTTCCACTCCGGCCGCTGCCACTTCGTGGACGACCCCCGCACCATGTACGAGGAGTCCGCCCGCCTCGCGGCAGAGACCGGCGGCCACTACATGGACCAGTTCACCTACGCCGAGCGCGCCACGGACTGGCGCGGCAACAACAACATCGCCGAATCCATCTTCCGCCAGCTGCGCCTGGAACGGTTCCCCGAGCCGGCGTGGATCGTCGCCACGGCGGGCACCGGCGGCACCTCCGCGACCCTCGCGCGCTACGTGCACTACATGCAGTACGACACCCGCGTCTGCGTGGCCGACCCGGAGAACTCGTGCTTCTTCGAGGGCTGGACCACCGGCGATCCGGACGTCACGTGCGACTGCGGCTCCCGCATCGAGGGCATCGGCCGTCCCCGGATGGAACCGAGCTTCGTGCCCGGCGCGATCGACCGGATGATGAAGGTGCCCGACGCGGCCAGTGTCGCCGCCGTCCGGGCCCTGGAGCGCGCCATCGGCCGCAAGGCGGGCGGCTCCACGGGCACGGGCCTGTGGAGCGCGCTGAAGATCGTCGCGGAGATGGTGGCCGAGGGCAGGCAGGGCAGTGTCGTGACCCTGCTGTGCGACCCCGGGGACCGGTACCTCGACAAGTACTACTCGGACGCCTGGCTCGCCGAACAGGGCCTGGACATCAAGCCCTACACCGTGGCGATCGACTCGCTCCTGGCCACGGGCGTCTGGCCCGGCCCTTCTCGCGCGGCCGAGCGGTGAGCGACCGGGCGGTCACCCCGGCTGACGCCCCGTCAGATGGCCGCGCCCTCGTCGCTCTCCGGCTCCCCGGCCACCACCAGGCGCCGCAGGTGCTCCGCGATCACCCCGCGCGCCTCGTCCGGCAGGCCGGCGTCGGTCACGAGGGTGTCGATCCGCTCCAGCGAGGCGAACGAACTCAGGCCGACCTTTCCCCACTTGGTGTGGTCGGCGACGACCACGACCCGCCGCGCCGACTGCACCAGCCGCCGGTTCGTCTCGGCCTCCGCGAGGTTCGGCGTCGACAGCCCGGCCTCGACCGATATGCCGTGCACCCCGAGGAAGAGCAGATCGAAGTGGAGCGCCGCGATCGCCTGGTCGGCCACCGGCCCCACCAGTGAGTCCGAGGGCGTGCGCACCCCGCCGGTCAGCACGACCGTGGCGGCGCCCTGCCGGGGGCCCGTGGACCGCTGGGCGGCGTGGAAGACGTCGGCGACCCGCACCGAGTTGGTGACCACCGTGAGGTCGGGCACGTCCAGCAGCTGGTGCGCCAGCGCGTAGGTCGTCGTGCCACCGGACAGGGCGATCGCCGCGCCCGGCGCGACGAGCTTGGCCGCGGCCCGGGCGATGTCCTCCTTGGCTGTCAGCTCAAGACCCGACTTGGCCTCGAAGCCCGGCTCGTGCGTACTCGCCTCGACCACCGGGACCGCGCCGCCGTGCACCTTCTCCAGCACGCCCTGGCGGGCGAGCGCGTCGAGGTCGCGGCGGACCGTCATGTCCGACACGCCGAGCTTGCGCGTCAGCTCGTTGACCCGCACCCCGCCCCGGCGGCGGACCTCGTCGAGGATCAGGGATCGCCGCTGCTCCGCGAGGAGGTTCTGATTCTCGCTCACGTACGCTCCGGTCCTTTCGCCTCAATGCCGTCCGACACGCCCGGCGCACCCTCCCCGACCGGGACATTCTTCCCGGGCTCCGGTGCGCGGACGTCTCATCCTCGCACGGCGTGCCACGCGCGGCGCCACCGCCTGCTCGTCGCGCTCATGTCACCAGGAGCTCATCTGTGCGACTCGGCTTCGTCACGGATCGGGGAGATTCCGTGACAGCAGGTGCGCGCCGCCCCGGAAGCGGAGATCCTTGTCCCCGCACAGACGGAGCCGACGGCGTGTCACGGGGGAAGTGCGAACAGTGGAACGTACGCAGGAACAGGTGCCGGCCGGCGGGCCGGACGGTCCCGCCGCGCGGGCGGACGGGACCGCCCTGGAACTCCTCGTCCACGGCGTGGGCGGCACCACGCCGCAGGAGATGCTCAACGACCCGCGCACCGTGCGGATCACCGGCGACGACACCGCGGCCGTCTTCCGGCGCGCCGACGACGTCGACGCCGAGCAGCGCCCCGACGCCGGGCGCCGTGCCGAGCCGGTGCCCGAGGCCTACGTCTGGTGCAACCTCACCTCGGGCAACGGCACCCGGGCCCTGTGGCTGCTGCTGCTGCCGTTCATGGTCGTCAACCTCGCCCACTGGATGCGCCCCAGCGCCCACGGCCGCCGCCGCACCGTGCGCCTGTACGGCCTGCTGGTGCGGCTCGCCGGGCTCACCCTGACCGTGCTGCTCGTCGCCGCCGCCTGCGAGGTCGCCCTGGACCTGACGGCCTGGCAGTGCGCGGGCCGGCCCGCCTGCGCCGACCGCCACTCCTGGCTGGGCTTCCTCTCGCCCACCGTCTCGAACGGCGGCTGGTGGAGCGCCCCGGGCCGCAGGCTCGGCCTCGCCGCGCTCGTGCCGGCCGCCCTGACCGGCCTCCTGTGGTACCTGTCCCGGCGCACCTGGAGCGACTACGAGTCCCAGCAGCCGATCGCCCGCGAGCCCGAGCCCGACGAGGACCCCGGGCCGACCGCCCTCGGCCGCCCCGGGTTCTGGTACGGGCGCCGGCTGGTGGCCCGGCTGCGTGCCGCGCACACCGCCGCCGGACTGCTCACGGTCGCCGCCGCCGTCGGCACCGCCGCCGCCCGCGAGGACCGCGCACCCGGCGGACCAGCCCTGCTGGACGCCCTGGGCCTGGTCCTGGAAGCCGCCCTCACAGCCTGCGCGGTCGCCGTCGTCTGGGTCGTGTGCCGCAGGGGCCGCACCGAGAACCGCCTCGACCGGGAACTCGACGGGCGCTTCGTCCGGCGCCTGCCACTGGCCGCGCTCGCCCTGCTCGCCCTCACCCTGCTGTACGCCGGGTGGGACCGCCCCGGGTGGGAGTCGGCCGGCCGGCTGCCGGGCGACACCGCCTTCGGCGCGATCACCCTGGTCCAGGGCCTGCTGGTGGTGCTCCTCGCGGTCGTCGCGCACACCCTGCACCGCACCGGCCCCGACCGGCGGGCCGTGCTGCGGGGCCTGGGCGGACCGGCCGTCGCCATGCTGGCCTGCGCCCTCGGCGGGGTGATGTCCGGCGGCGTCTCGCAGCGGGTCTCCGACTGGCTGGACGGCACCGGGGCGTCGATCGACGGCCCTCCGGTCCTGCTGACCTGGCAGGCCTCCGTGATCCCGCCCCTGCTGCTGGTGCTGCTGGGGCTCTTCGGCTGGCTGGCGCACCGGGCCTGGACCCTCGCCCGCGCCGAGCGCGACGCGGTGGCCCGCGACTACCCGGACGAGAACCTGGACCGCGCCCGCACCCGCCGCATCGCCTCCACCCGCGCCATGGCCTCCCTCACCGACCGCGGTCCCCGGATCGTCGCCGTCACCTCCGGCGTCACCCTGCTGCTCGGCGCGGCGGCCCTGCTGGGTGCCCTGGCCACCGACGAGACCCCGGGCGAGGCCGCCGAGGGCACCACGCCCCTCGTCCACGGCGCCGCCGAGACCGCTCAGGCCCTCGGCTCCTGGCTGATCGGGCTCGGCTTCATACTCTTCGTCACCTGGGGCCGCCGCGCCTACAAGGACGCCGCCGCCCGCCGCACCATCGGCATCCTGTGGGACGTCGGCACCTTCTGGCCGCGCGCCGCCCACCCCTTCGCACCGCCCTGCTACGCCGAGCGCGCCGTGCCGGACCTGACCTGGCGGATGGCGACCTGGACCCGCGCCACCGGAGGACGGCTGGTCATCTCCGGGCACTCGCAGGGCAGCGTCCTGGCCGCCGCCGCGGCCTGGCAACTCGCCCCGTCGGCCCGCAGACGCGTCGCCCTGCTCACCTACGGCTCCCCGCTGGAACGCCTCTACGGCCGCTGGTTCCCCGCGCACTTCGGGCCCGCCGCGCTCAGCTCCCTGCACCGGGACGTCGACTGCTGGCGCAACCTGTACCGGCTCACCGACCCCATCGGCGGCCCCGTGCGCCTGCCCGGCGACCAGGTCGACCACCCGCCCCTGAAGGACCCCCTCGCCTACGGCCGCACCGATCTGCTGCCGCTGCCCGCGCCGATCCTCGGTCACTCCGACTACCAGGCGGACCCGGTGTTCGCCGAGGAACGCCGCATGCTGCTGGCCCGGCTGCGGCCCGGGGTCCCCGCACCCCGCGACACCCCCGAGCCGCCCGCCGCCTAGGCGGGCGTCAGAGCGGTCCGGGCAGGTCCTCGGCGTACAGCAGCGTCAGGTCGTCCGTGCTCGGCTCCGCGAGCTGGGCGACCCGGCTCGCGTGCCGCTCCACCATGGCCTCGAACGTCTGGCGTGCCGTACGGCCGTTGCCGAACGCCGGGCCCTTCGGAAGCCGCGTGAAGTACGCGCGCAACGCCTCGGCCGCGCCCGGCGCCAGCCGGTACTCGTGCTCCTCGGCCTGCTGCTCGACGATCCGCAGCAGGTCCTCGGGGCCGTAGTCGCTGAAGGTGATGGTCCGTGAGAAGCGGGACGCCACACCGGGGTTGACCGACAGGAAGCGCTCCATCTCCGCCGTGTAGCCCGCGACGATCACCACGACCGCGTCGCGGTGGTCCTCCATCAGCTTCACCAGCGTGTCGATGGCCTCCTTGCCGAAGTCGCGGCCCGCATCCTCCGGGGACAGCGCGTACGCCTCGTCGATGAACAGCACACCGCCGCGCGCCCTCTCGAACGCCTCCTGCGTGCGGATCGCGGTCGAGCCGATGTGCTCGCCGACCAGGTCGACCCGGGACACCTCGACCAGGTGGCCCTTCTCCAGCACCCCGAGGGAGGCGAGGATCTCCCCGTACAGCCGCGCCACCGTCGTCTTGCCGGTGCCGGGGGAGCCGGTGAAGACCAGGTGCCGCTTGACCGACGCCGCCTTCAGGCCGGCCTGCCGGCGCCGCCGGCCCACCTCGATCATGTCCGTGAGCGCGCGCACCTCCCGCTTGACGCTCTCCAGGCCCACCAGCGCGTCCAGTTCACCGAGGACGTCCTGGGAACTGCGGGCCGGCGGCGCGGGTTCCGCGACCGGGGCCGGGGGCTCCGGCTCGGCGCGCCGGCCCGGGACCGCGCCCAGCAGCCCGGCGGAGTGGCTCACCGTCTGCACGGCCGGCTCAGGCACCGCCGCGGGCGCCCGCAGCCCCGCGCTCTCGTCGCTGGTGCAGTCCTCGACGACGGGGCCCGCCCCCGACGCCGCGTCCGCGCCGCCGTCCGCGAACTCGTAGCCTCCGCGCGCGCACCGCTCCGTACGGCACTTGCGCAGGGTCGTGCGGCTGCCGTCAATCACGTGGAAGCCGTAGCCGCCGCTGCCCGTCACGCGGCAGTTCTCGAAGCTGCCGCGGCCCCCGGCCGAGACGTAGACGCCCGCCTCCGCCGGGGAGTCGACCGTGCAGCGCTCGACGGCCGGGTCGGCGCCCTTGGTGACGATCACGCCGGTCTGGGTGCCGTCGATCGTGCAGTTGCTGAGCGTGCCGCCGCTGCCGTGGTCGCGGAACCAGGCGCCGGTCGCCGCGTCCCGGATGCGGCAGTCGTCGAGCTGTGCGGTGGCGCCGTCGCTCACCGACACGGCCGTGTTGCGCATCTGCGACAGGTCGCTGTCCACGACGTCCGCCCGCGAGCCCCGGTCGAGCACGAACAGGGCGTCCGGCACGTCGTGCACCCGGCAGGAGTCCAGGACGGCGGTGGCGCCGTCGCTGACCCACACCGCCGGGTAGTCACCCGTGCTGTCGAAGATCTCGCACTGGTTGGCGTCCACCCGCGTGCCCGGGTCCCACACCGACAGACCGTTGCGCCCGAACTGCCGCACGGTCGTGCGCGTCAGTGTGAGGACCGAGCGGGAGCGCAGGTCGACCGCGTTCTCCGGGATGTCGTGGATGCGGCAGTCGGCGAGCGTCAGCACCGCGTCCGTGTCGAGGGTGACCCCGTCGGCCGTCGTGCGGTGCACGTCGCAGTCCGTGAGGTGCGCGGTGGCCCGGCCGGTGATGTGCACGCCGCTGCCCCGCACCTCGTAGATCTCGCAGCCCACCGCCTCCAGGGCCGTGTTCTCCCCGGTCGCCGACAGGCCGGAGCCCGAGGCGTGATGGACCGTGCAGCGCTCCAGCCGGGGGTGGGCGCCGCCGCGCACCGCCACGCCCGCCTGGCCGGCCGCGACCACCTCGCACTCCTCGAACACCCCGCCCGCGCCGTCCAGTACGGCGATGCCGACGCCCGCCGGATTGTCGACCGCGCAGCGCCGCACGGTGGGCCGGGCGCTGCCGCGCACCTCGATCCCCGCCGCCGACCGCGTCACCACCCGCACGTCCCGCAGCTCCGGGGTGCCCTCCTCCACCAGCACGGCGGGGGAGGCCGCGTCCTGGCCCTCCACGTGCAGGTCCTGGACCACCGCCGAGGCCCGCACGGTCAGCGGCACGCCGTCCACGGGCGCGATCCGCACCGAGCCCGGCGCGTTCTCCGGGCCGCGCAGGGTCACCGCCCGCTGCACCACGAGGTTCTCCCGGTAGGTGCCGGGGGCGACGGTGAGGACGTCGCCGTCGGCCGCGGCCTCCAGGGCGGCGGCGAGCGATGCGTACTCACCCGTGCGGCGCCGCCACCGCGACGTGCCGGTGTGCGTCACCTGGACCGTGCCCTGTGCCATGGTGTAGCTGTGCCCCCACCTCGGTCGTACTGATGGCTCGTTCGCCCTCGGGGCGTGCCGTACGGTGCCCTGGCCGTGGCGGTGCCCGGCCCGGCGGGCCCGGCCGCGCACGCGGCGCCGACACCCGGCGCGCCCCTCCTGCTCGCTCGCACGCGGGTTGTGCCGAACGGGTTCGGCCGGACCACCGTAGCGTGCGCGCGGGTGGTGGGTTGACCAGAGCCGGAAGGCGGTCAGCTGCCGGTGCCCGTCCTGCCCCAGTCCGGGCCCGCCCTGTCCCATGCCTGGTCCCAACGGGCGTAGCGGCGGCGGACCATGCGCCAGACGACCAGCCGTCTGCCGCCCTCGACGAGACCGCCCGCCACCAGGGCCGCGCCGAAGCCGGCGAGGACCGCGTGCGTCGACGCCGTCGCGGGGTCCAGCGGGCGGGCCACCAGCCGGCCGTGCCGGTCGGTCCATATGCGGAACGCGTCGCCCTGCCGCGGGTCCTTCAGGCCCGCCAGGACCGGGCCCTGCCGGGGCGTGCCGTCCGGGGCGGTCCAGCCGGCGAGGACGCGGGTGCGCAGGTCCCGGCCCGTCGACGTCTCGGGGTCGACGTCCAGCGGGGAGCGGTCCAGCTCGCGCACCACGGTGGCCGTCACCGCATGCCGCGCCTCGTGCTGCTCGCGGACGGAGCGCTGCAGGGCCTGCTGCGCGGCGCTCCCGGCGAGGGCACCGGCCAGCGGGGCGGCCAGGAGGACGAGCAGCAGCGCGGCCAGCGCCACCCAGGCCTCGGCCAGATCGGTCGCGCGGCACAGCGGATTGTGCCGCCAGCGCCAGAGCCCGCTGATCGCTCGCACCACCCGCACCCCCTTCCCGCTCCGTCATAACCCCCGGCGGAGCCGTCCACGAGCCGAACCCGTCGGGAGAGAGCGAGATCACCTCTCCCCGGGGCTCTCATGAACGTCTCACACCACCCCAACGCCCGGTCCGGCGGCGCGGTTCCCGCCGGGGCGGCGGCGCTGCCCGGGCGCTACGCGAGGACCGTGACGGGGTCCCCGAGCCGGATCGTGCCCCGGGACTGCGGTACCAGGTTCTGGCCGAAGACCAGCTTCCCGTCCAGCCGCCGGTGCCGTCCCAGGCTGAGGAGAGGTTCCCGGCCGCGCTCGCTCGTGCCCTGGTCGGTGGTGGTCACCACGCACCGCCCGCAGGGCTTGACGACGCGGAAGGTCACCTCCCCGACGGCGATGAGCGACCAGTGGTCCTCGGCCCAGGCGCCGGTGCCCGCCACGACCACGTTGGGCCGGAAGCGGTCCATGGGCAGCGGCCCCTCCTGGGCGTGATCCCCTTGTGCGATCAGGGCGTTGAGGGCGTCGAGCGAGGCCGTCGTGGTGAGCAGCAGGGGGAAGCCGTCGGCGAAGGAGACCGTCTCGCCGGGCCGCCCGTACTGCGGGTCGACGGGCCGGCGCGTGGCGGGGTCGTCCAGGTAGGCCATGCGCGCGCCGATGCCCAGATAGCGGCTCCACCAGGCGTGCGCCGCCTCGTCCTCCGCCGGGACCGCGTCGACCTTGTCGCGGAAGATCTGCACCGGCACCGTGCCGATCGGCCGGGGGACGGGCACCGTCAGTGGTGCCATGCCGGGCGCGGACAGCCGGACGCCGCCGTCGGGCAGGAGCCCGGCGGCGGCCAGTGCGAGGCGCGGCTGCTGGCGCTGCGTGACGACCTTTCCCCCGTCGTCGACGAGCAGCCAGCGCCGGTCTCCGGCCAGCCCCCAGGGCTCCACGGCGGCCTCCCGGGGCGCGAGGCCCCGGACCGCCTTGACCGGATGGACGTGAATCGCGTGCAGGTGTGCGTTCCCCATGGGGCCATCGTGCCAGCCGGCCCGGACGGCCCCCAGGGGGCGGCTCAGTACCCGCGGTACTGCTGGTTGTTGTACGGATCCTGGTAAGGAGCCGCCGGGGCCGGCCGGGGAGCCGCGGGGCGCATCGCCTCGTAGCCAGCGGGTGCCGCCGGGCGGGGCTGCTGCGGCTGGGGGCCGGGGTAGCCGCGCGGAGCGGTCGCCTGCTGCGGGATGTACGCGGCGGGCGCCTGCTGGAGCGGGGCCGGCTGCTGGGCCTGCGGGTAGCCGTAGGCGTGCTGTGCGGGAGCCGCCGGCAGCGCGGGCAGCGCCGACGGGAGGGCGGGCAGGTGGCTGCCCGGCATGTCGTACTGCGCGGGGACCCGGATCGGGGCGATCTGCGGGGTGCCCCGCTCGGCGACGAGCCTGTCGTAGATCGGGGTGTCCGGGAAGGAGGCGGAGTAGTAGCCGCCGCCATAGGTGGAGCGGGGGGAGGTCATGGCACATAAGTTAAGCCCACGATGTGCTGGTTGGGGAGACCGATAAGAGGGTTGTTTTCCGTGTCCGCCGTGACCTGGGATCCCCAATGCGAGCGAACTTGGCAAAAAGGGGCACCCAGCCGGGTTCTGATCGTGTAAAGGCCGAGTTCCGGGCGGGTTACCGGCGGTTGGCCGGCGGACTCCCGGTGCCCGGTGCATGGGCGTACGGGGCCGCGAGGAATAGGTTGTGCCGACGGAACCCGACGGAACCCGACGGGACCCGAAGGAACCCGACGGGACCCGAAGGATCTCGACGGACTCGACGGACGGCCGGGGCGGGCCCGGCGCGGTGTCACGTGATGGGGGCGGACATGCACATGCTGAAAGGGTCGAACACTCCGGTGCCCACCGCGGCGCTGCGCGTGGAGGTGGGCTGGCGCACCGGACCGGGCGTCCCCGACGCCGACGCCTCCGCCCTGCTGCTGGTCGCCGGAAAGGTCCGCTCCGACGCGGACTTCGTCTTCTACAACCAGCCCGCCCACGCCTCGGGCGCGATCCGCCACGAGGGCAAGCGCGACGCCGGTGGCCGGGTGACCGACACGCTCCTGGTCGACCTCGCGCGCGTCGAGCCGGCGGTCGAGACCGTCGTCCTCGCCGCCTCCGCCGACGGCGGCACGTTCGGGCAGGTCCCCGACCTGTACATCGAGGTCAGGGACACCACCCCGGGCACACCGGTGGCCCGCTTCGACAACCCGGGCGCCACCACCGAAACCGCCTTCGTGCTGGGCGAGTTCTACCGTCGCCAGGGCGCCTGGAAGTTCCGTGCCGTCGGCCAGGGCTACAGCAGCGGCCTCGAAGGGCTGGCGACGGACTACGGCATCACGGTCGACGAACCGCAGCGGGCGGCCCCCGCCCCGGCCCCGCCCGCCCCGGCCCCGCCCGCCCCGGCCCCGCCCGTCACGACGGCGCACACACCGCCGCCGGTGACGCGGCCCGTCGCTCCGCCGCCGCCCGCGCCGCCCGCCGCGCCCGTCCGCCTCACGAAGGTGACGCTCACCAAATCGGCCCCCACCGTCTCGCTCACCAAGCAGGGCGGCACCTCCGGCGCCCTGCACGTGAACCTCAACTGGGAGGTGCGCAAGCAGTTCTCGGGCTGGAGCAGCAAGTTCGGGCGCCCGGCCGCGATGCACTCCGACCTCGACCTCGACCTGTGCGCGCTGTACGAACTCACCGACGGCAGCAAGGGCGTCGTCCAGGCGCTCGGCAACAGCTTCGGAGCGCTGCACCGGCCCCCGTACATCCACCTCGACGGCGACGACCGGACCGGGGCCGTGGCGTCCGGTGAGAACCTCACCGTCAACCTCGACCACAAGCACGTCTTCCGGCGCATCCTCGTCTTCGTCACCATCTACGAAGGCGCCCGTTCCTTCGCGGACCTCAACGCGACGGTCACCCTCCGGCCGCAGCACGGGGCGCCCATCGAGTTCTCCCTCGACGAGTGCACGGTCCCCTCGCTCGTGTGCGCCCTGGCCCTGATCACCAGTACGGGCGGGGACCTGGTCGTCCAGCGTGAGGCGCGGTACCTGGTGCCCGAGCGCGGCGTCAGCCCCCAGCGCACCGTCGACCACGCCTACGGGTGGGGCATGAACTGGACCCCCGGCAGGAAGTGACCCGGGCGGCCGTCAGCCCTCGTCGGGCACGGCCTCCGGGCGCGCGTAGGTGCGGCCCTTCCAGGCCGCGCCGCGCCCCCGGCGGTGCTGCACGGCCGAATCGACCGTCATCAGCAGGTACAGGAACGCGGTGAACGGCAGCAGCGGAGCGAGCCACGGCGGCTGCCGGTAGTAGCGCAGCATCGGCAGGTACGTGCCCGCCATGACGAGCCAGGCGAGCCCGCCGGTCACCGCCGCCGCCCCATCGCCCGCGGCGAGGCCGGCGGCCACGGCCGCGGGCGGAACCAGGTACACGAGCACCAGCCCGGCCACCGTCCCGGCCAGCAGCAGCGGGCTGTGCCGCAGCTGGGCGTAGGCGCTGCGCGAGACCATCCGCCACAGATCCGCCAGCCGCGGATACGGCCGCATGCTGTCGACCCGGTCGGCGAGCCCCAGCCAGACGCGGCCGCCGGCGCGCTTCACGGCCCGCGCGAGGGCCACGTCGTCGATCACGGCGTGCCGGATGGCGTCCGGGACGCGGGCCCGCTCGGCCGTCTCCGCGCGCAGCAGCACACAGCCCCCGGCCGCGGCCGCCGTCCGGGTCCCGGCCCCGCCGATCCTTCGGAACGGGTAGAGCTGCGCGAAGAAGTAGACGAAGGCCGGCACCACGAACCGCTCCCACACGCTCTCCACCCGCAGCCGGGCCATCTGCGACACGACGTCGAAGCCGCCCGTGCGGGCCGCCGCCACCAGCTCGCGCAGGCTGTCCGGCGCGTGCGCGATGTCGGCGTCCGTCAGCAGCAGGTACTCCGGGCCACGCGCGCGTGCCAGGCCGATGCCGTGGCGCACCGCCCACAGCTTGCCGGTCCAGCCGGCCGGCGGCTCGCCCGGGGAGGAGACGGTCAGCGGCAGCCCTCCGTGCCGCACCGCCAGTTCCCGGGCGAGGTCACCGGTGCCGTCCGTACTGCCGTCGTCGACGAGGACGACCTCCGCCCGCCCGGGATAGTCCTGCAGCAGCAGGGACGGCAGCGCGGCGGGCAGCACCGCCGCCTCGTCGCGGGCCGGCACGACCACGCACACCGGCGGCCAGGCGTCCGGCTCCCGGCGCGGGGGCAGCCGCACGTCCGTGCGCCAGAAGAAGCCCTGGCAGAGCAGCAGCCACAGCCAGGCGAGAAGCGATCCAGCGGCAGTCCAGACAAGGGCGCTCACGCGCGCAGTCTGCCCCACGGCAGCGGCCGGTGACCGCTCATCGTCTATCGTGATCGGGTGAAGATCGCGCTCATGGACTCCGGTATCGGTCTGCTGGCGGCCACCGCCGCGGTACGGCGGCTGCGCCCCGACGCCGATCTCGTGCTCTCCCTGGACCCGGACGGCATGCCCTGGGGCCCGCGCACTCCGCAGGACCTGACCGAGCGCGCCCTGGCCGTCGCCGAGGCGGCCGCCGCGCGCCGTCCCGACGCCCTGATCGTCGGCTGCAACACCGCGACCGTGCACGCCCTCACCGCCCTGCGGGCCCGCCTCGAACCGGGGCTCCCGGTCATCGGCACCGTCCCGGCGATCAAACCCGCGGCGGCCGGAGGCGGCCACCTCGCCATCTGGGCCACCCCGGCCACCACCGGCAGCCCGTACCAGCGGGCCCTGATCCGTGACTTCGCCGGTGGCGTGCCCGTCACCGAAGTGCCCTGCTGGGGGCTGGCCGAGGCCGTGGAGCACGCCGACGAGACGGCGATCGACGCCGCCGTGGCGGCGGCCGCGGCGCTCACCCCCGAGGACGTGACCACCGTCGTCCTCGGCTGCACCCACTACGAACTGGTCGCCGAGCGCATCCGGACCGCCGTGCAGCGCCCCGGCCGTCCGCCCCTCGTGCTGCACGGCTCCGCCGGTGCCGTGGCCGCCCAGGCCCTGCGGCGGCTCGGCGCGCAGCCCGCGCCGGGGGACACGCCCCCGGGGACGCTGACCGTGCTGCTCAGCGGACGCGAGGGCGCGCTCCCCGCACCCGCCCTGGCATACGAGGAAGGGCGGCTGCTGCAGGCGGTCACCCCCGCGGGCTGACCGGCCCACCCCACGCGGCGGCCGGCCGAGCGGGACCGCACTGCGCCGCTCCGCCCGGTACGGCCCGGGGCCCGCCCACCCGGCCCAGTCACGCTCCGCCACGAGGTACCCGCGGAGCGAAAGCTGAGTACTCTCAAAGGCATGAGGGACCACCACCACGGCGCGAACACGCCCCACGTGCCTCCCGACGACGTCTGGACCGGCCGGGCCACCAACCGGATCCAGTGGCTGCTGGCGCTCGTGGGCGCCGCCTGCATGGCGCTCGGCATCGAGCTGGCCGTCGACTCGGCGTGGACCTCCGGCGCGGCACCCCTCGTCATGGCCGTCGTCGGCTGCATCGCCGCCGGGCTGCTGGTCCTGTTCGGAACGCTCGCCTTCGTCCATGTCGCCCTCCGGGTCGACGAGGACCACCTGGAAGTGCGCTGCGGCCACATCGGCGTACCCCGCCGCCGCATCCCCCTGTCCCATGTGGCGGGCGCCACCTACACCTCTCACGTCACGCCCCGCCACTGGGGCGGCTGGGGATACCGGTGGCGGCCCGAGAAGGGCACCGCGGTGGTCGTGCGCCGGGGCGAGGGCGTGGTGCTCGAGCTGTGGGACGGGCACACCTTCACGATCACGGTGGACGACGCGGAGGCGGCCGTCCAGGTGATCAAGGCCCGGCTGCGGCCCAGGAAGCCCGGGGCACCCGCCCACTGAGCGACTCCGCGGGGGTCCCGGCTGCTCCCGTCGGGTTCCCCGCCGGTCGCCGCCCGGCGGCGCGGTCTCCGGCCCGCTCACCACGCCGGGGCGCGTCCCGTGTCCCGCGTGTGCCGATCCGGGAGACGGCTCGGTTCCTCGGTGAGCGGGCGGGCCGTGGCCAGGCCCGCCAGCAGCCCGGCCCCCACCGACACCGCCGTGAAGCTCAGCGCGTTGCCGATCGCGGCGATGGCGGCGAGCGCCGTCAGTGCCGCGCCCGCGGTCAGCGCCACCGGGGCCGGACGCGGACCGCGCCAGAGCGCGTACAGCATCCAGCCGAACGCCGACACCAGCAGGACCAGCCCGACCAGGCCCTGCTCGGCCGCCTGCTGCAAGGGCGCCGAGTGGGGTTTGCCGTCGGACAGCGGGAACGGGGCGGACGCCGGGCTCAGCTCCCCGAAGCGGCCCGGACCCGCCCCCAGGACGCTGTTCTCGCGCACCAGGTGCCAGGCGTCCCGCCACAGCTGCACCCGGTGCGGCGTCAGCCGTCCCTCCAGGGCGGCGGTGAACCCGCCCGGCACGGCCCCCGACGCGATCGCCCAGGTCAGAGCCGTCACCACCGCCGCCACCCCGGCCAGCGCGGCGAGGGCCGCGCCCCGGTGCCGGACGCGTCCGGCGGCCAGGGAGCACAGCAGCACCGCCAGACAGGTGACACAGCCGGTGACGGAGCCGAGCCAACCCGCCAGCAGGACGGTTCCGGCGGCCAGCAGCCGCAGTCCGAGGCGCACGGCCGGCCGGGACGCGGCCCAGGCCGCGCAGCACGCGGCACCCGCCGACAGCGTGAGCACCGCAGCGGTGGCCCCCGCGTGTCCCAGGGGCGTGGAGATCTGCGGCCCCGGCGCCAGGTGCGGCACGGACAGGGTCAGGGCGACACCGGCCAGCGCGCCGGCGCAGGGCGCACCGACCGGCAGCAGGGCACCGCCGATCCGGCCCGTCGCGTATCCGGCCGCCACGGCCAGCACGGCGAGGAGCACACCCTCCGGGCGCCCGTCCTGCGCCGCCGCCGTGATCAGGGACCAGCCGGCACAGGCTCCCAGCACCACGACGCCCGTCGCGTCGGAAACGATTCTTCTGTCCGCGTCCGCGTCCGGCCCGGACGCAGACGCCATCCGTCCTCGACCCACCCCGCCCGCCCCCCACCGCACCCCTCGCCCCCGACCTGTGAAGACCCCGGTCGCCGGGCCGGCACCGGCCGTGCGACTGAGGCTTCGGCACACCGTAACGGCTGGTGGACGTTTTGGGGATGTGTCGTGACGAAGTGAGGAGGAACGGTGTGGGACGTGGGAGCCGGTCCCGGGCGCCGGGGCGGGGTGGAGCGGCCGTACCGGTCCGGCGGACCGCGCTGTCGGCGCCGGGGTCAGTCGACTTAGACTCCGGGAGTGACCGTCACCGCAACCTCCGTCGGCGAGTCGGACCAGCTCCAGTCGCGGGCCACGCCCTCGGCGCGGGTCCGCGTCCGGCGGCTCGTCCCGGCCGCCGCAGCCGCGCTCTCCGGCCTGCTCCTCTACGTCAGCTTCCCGCCGCGCACCCTGTGGTGGCTGGCCGTGCCGGCCTTCGCCGTCTTCGGCTGGGCGCTGCGCGGCCGCGGCCCCAAGGCGGGGTTCGGCCTCGGTTACCTCTTCGGTCTGGGCTTCCTGCTGCCGCTGCTGGTGTGGACCGGAGTGGAGGTGGGGCCGGGGCCCTGGCTCGCCCTGGTGGCCATCGAGGCGATCTTCGTCGCACTGGTGGGGGCCGGGATCGCGGCGGTGTCGAAGCTGCCCGGCGCGCCCGTGTGGGCGGCCGCCGTGTGGATCGCCGGCGAGGCGGCACGCGCGCGTGCGCCGTTCAGCGGCTTCCCCTGGGGGAAGATCGCGTTCGGGCAGGCGGACGGCGTGTTCCTGCCGCTCGCCGCGGTCGGCGGCACCCCGGTGCTCGGCTTCGCCGTCGTCCTGTGCGGCTTCGGCCTCTTCGAAGGCGTGCGGCTGCTCCTCGACCGGCGGGCCACCGGGATCGTGCGGCCCGCGGCGGCCGCCGTCGCCGTGCTGAGCGTGGCGGTCCCGCTCCTCGGGGCGTTCGCCGCCCGTCCGCTGGTCAGCGACCGGGCCGAGGACGGCAGCGTCACCGTCGCGGTGATCCAGGGCAACGTCCCGCGCGCGGGTCTCGGCTTCAACGCCCAGCGGCGGGCCGTGCTCGACTACCACGCGCGCGAGACCCGGCGCCTCGCCGCCGAGGTGAGGGCCGGCAAGACCGCCCGGCCGGACTTCGTGCTGTGGCCGGAGAACTCCTCCGACATCGACCCCTTCGCCAACCCCGACGCCCGCGCGGTGATCGACGCGGCGGCCCGGGCCGTCGGCGTGCCCATCTCCGTGGGCGGCGTCGTGGAGCGCGACGGCAAGCTCTACAACGAGCAGATCCTCTGGGACCCCGCCAAGGGTCCCGTCGACACCTACGACAAGCGCCAGATCCAGCCGTTCGGCGAGTACCTGCCGCTGCGCTCGCTCATCGGCGCGATCAACCCGGCCTGGACGGCCATGGTCCGCCAGGACTTCAGCCGGGGCACCGAGCCGGGCGTGTTCACCATGGACGGCGCCGAAGTCGGCCTCGTCACCTGCTACGAGGCCGCCTTCGACTGGGCCGTGCGCTCCGAGGTCACCGACGGCGCCCAGATGATCTCCGTGCCGAGCAACAACGCCACCTTCGACCGCAGCGAGATGACGTACCAGCAGCTCGCCATGTCCCGGGTCCGCGCGGTCGAGCACAGCCGGACCGTCGCCGTGCCGGTCACCAGCGGGGTGAGCGCCTTCATCCTGCCGGACGGCAGGATCACGCAGCGGACCGGCATGTTCGTGGCCGACTCACTGGTGCAGAAGGTGCCGCTGCGCTCCTCGCAGACCCCCGCCACCCGGCTCGGCGTGCTGCCGGAGATCGGCCTCGTCCTCGTCGCGGCCGGCGGACTGGGCTGGGCGGCCGGCGCCGGTCTGCGCGGGCGACGCGCCGGTGACGTGTAGCCGTACGCCGCCCGGATCCGGCCGGGGCGCCGGGACCGGCCCCTTAGGGTCGTGACCATGGCTACTCCTGACTTCATCCGCACGCTCCGCGCCTCCGCGGGACACCAGCTGCTCTGGCTCCCCGGGGTCACCGCCCTCGTCTTCGACGACGAGGGCAGAGTGCTGCTGAACCGCCGGGCCGACACGCGCAGGTGGTCCGTGCTCGGCGGCATCCCGGATCCGGGGGAGCAGCCGGCGGCCTGCGCCGTGCGCGAGGTCTACGAGGAGACGGCCGTGCGCTGCGTCGCCGAACGGGTCGTCCTCGTCCAGGCCTTGGACCCCGTGACGTACGGGAACGGCGACGTCTGCCAGTACATGGACATCACCTTCCGCTGCCGGGCCGTGGGCGGTGAGGCACGGGTCAACGACGACGAGTCCCTGGACGTCGCCTGGTTCGACGTCGATGCCCTGCCCGAGCTGAACGAGTTCGGCCTGTTGCGGATCAAGCAGGCGCTGTCGGACGCCCCCACATGGTTCGACCCCACTGGTTCCCGCTGAACTGTGGGGTGTGACCACATGGGGCGGGGTGGGGGCCGTGCCTAGGGTCGGGGCATGACCGCGCCTCGTGCCCTCCCGGCTCCCCACGCCACCCCGCTCGACCTCGGCGGCCGCACCGCGCTCGTCACCGGTGCCGCCGGCGGCATCGGCCGCGCCTGCGCGCTGCGGCTCGCCGCCGCCGGCGCCAAGGTCAGAGCCGTCGACCGGGACGCCGCGGGCCTGGAGGAGCTCGCCGCACGGGGCACCGGCCTGGCGGGCACCGTGGAACCGCACGTCCTGGACCTCACCGACCTGGACGCCGCCGAGCTCGCCGCCGCGGGCACCGACGTCCTGGTCAACAACGCCGGACTGCAGCTCGTGCGCCCCATCGAGCAGTTCCCGCCCGACGTCTTCCACACCGTGCTCACCGTCATGCTGGAGGCGCCGTTCCGGCTCATCCGCGGCGCACTGCCCCACATGTACGGGCAGGGGTGGGGCCGCATCGTGAACGTGTCCTCCGTGCACGGGCTGCGCGCCTCGGCCTACAAGTCGGCCTATGTGGCCGCCAAACACGGGCTGGAGGGGCTGTCCAAGACCACCGCTCTCGAAGGCGCACCCCACGGCGTCACCTCGAACTGTGTGAACCCCGCCTATGTGCGCACACCCCTGGTCGAGACGCAGATCGCCGACCAGGCGCGGGCCCACGGCGTCCCGGAGGACCGGGTCGTGTCCGAGGTGCTGCTCCAGGACAGCGCCGTCAAGCGGCTCATCGAACCGGAGGAGGTGGCGGAGGCCGTGGCGTACCTGTGCGCGCCGCACGCGTCCTTCGTGACCGGCACCTCGCTCGTGCTCGACGGCGGCTGGACCGCCCACTGAGGGCCGGGCCGCCCGGGAGTTGTCCACAGGCCTGACGGGACGGCCGGGTCATGGTGAATCCTGTGAGCATGTCCAGCGATCACGTGCAGCAAGCCGAGCGCACCGCCGCCGCCGGGGGACGCCCGGCGAGTGCCGAGACTCCGTACCTGGAGCTCCTGGCCCGGGGCGCGTCCGCCGACGCCTACGAGCAGCCGGTGCTGCTCGCGCGCGCCGAAGGGCGGCCCGCGGAGTGGATCGCGGCGCTCCAGCACGCCAAGCCGCTCGCCCTGCGCGTCCGCGCGGAGCTGGAGGGGCGCCGCCGCCGCGAGGCCGAGCTGTCCGCGCTGTTCGAGACCGCCCACGACCTCGCCGGGCTGCGCGACCTCGACGCCGTGCTGCAGGCGATCGTCCAGCGCGCCCGCTCCCTGCTGGGCACGGACATCGCCTACCTCAGCCTGAACGACCCGGCGCGGGGCGACACCTACATGCGCGTCACGGAGGGCTCGGTCTCGGCCCGCTTCCAGCAGCTGCGGCTCGGCATGGGCGAGGGCCTCGGCGGCCTGGTCGCCCAGACCGCACGCCCCTACGTCACCGACGACTACTTCAAGGACGACCGCTTCCAGCACACCCTCACCATCGACGCGGGCGTGCGCGACGAGGGGCTCGTGGCGATCCTGGGCGTGCCCCTGACGCTGGGGCACCACGTCATCGGCGTGCTCTTCGCCGCGGACCGCCGGGCCCGGGTCTTCGAGCGGGAGCAGATCGCCCTGCTCGGCTCCTTCGCCGCCCTGGCCGCTGCCGCCATCGACACCGCGAACCTGCTCGCCGAGACCCGGTCCGCGCTGGCCGGCCTGGAGCGGGCCAACGAGATCATCCGGGACCGCAGCGGCGTCATCGAGCGCGCCTCCGAGGTGCACGACCGCCTCGCCGAACTGGTCCTGCGCGGTGGCGGGGTGCACGACGTGGCGGCGGCGGTCTCCCGGGTCCTCGACGGCACGGTCGAGTTCGCCGAGGCCGCCGCGGCACCGGCCGAGGCCCTGGAGGCGTCGCGCGCCGAGGGGCACGCGGTGCGCCACGAGGACGACTGGATCGCCGCGGTCGCCGCCGGCGGGGAACTGCTCGGCGCGTTGGTGCTGCGCGGCCACCCGGGCCTCGACCCCGTCGACCAGCGCACGCTGGAGCGGGCCGCCATGGTCACCTCGCTGCTGTTGCTGGCCCGCCGGTCGGCCGCCGAGGCCGAGCAGCGGGTGCGCGGGGAGCTGCTGGACGACCTGCTGGACGCGCGCGACCACGATCCGCGCCTGCTGCGCGAGCGCGCGGCCCGCCTGCACGCCGACCTCGACGCCGTCCACGTGGTGCTGGCCGCACGGCTGGAGGGCGGAGCCGCCGACGCCGACCAGGAGGCCGACGCCCGCAGACGCCTGGCGGCCGCGGCGTCCCACCTCGCCGCGACACGGCACGGCCTGGCCGCCGCCCGGGACGGGGGCACGGTCCTGCTGCTGCCGCTGCGTCCCGGCACCACCGCCACCGAGCTGGCCCGCGCCGCCGCCCGGCAGCTGGGCACAGCGGTCCACGCCCCGGTCACCGTCGGCGCGTCCGCGCCCGCCGCCGCTCTCGCCGACCGCCCCGACGCGATCGCCACGGCCTACGGGGAGGCGCGGCGCTGCCTCGACGCCCTGCGCCTGCTCGGGCGCTGCGGGGACGGTGCCGCCGCCGAGGACTTCGGCTTCCTCGGGCTGCTGCTGGCCGGCGACCGGGACATCCCGGGCTTTGTGGAGCGCACCGTCGGCCAGGTCGTGGCGTACGACCGGCGCCGCGGCACCGATCTGCTGCGCACCCTGGACGCCTACTTCGCCTGCGGCATGAGTCCCGCGCGCACCAAGGACGAGCTGCACGTCCATGTGAACACGGTCGCCCAGCGGCTGGAGCGCGTCGGACGCCTCCTGGGCGACGACTGGCAGACGCCGGCCCGCGCCCTGGAGATCCAGCTGGCCCTGCGCCTGCACCGCCTGTCCGCCCCGGACCGGCCCTGACCGCGCATGGCACCGGCCCCCGCACGCCTGGGCGTACAGGGGCCGGTGCCGTGCGATCGGTGGCGGGTCACAGGGCCCGGGCGTTCCCCCGTGCGGTGGCCGCCGGCTCGGCGTCGGCGGGCGGGACGACGTCGGCCAGGTCCCGGTGGCGGGTCTCCTTGGCCGCGGCCACCGCGACGACCGTGAGCACGGCGGCGGCGATGACGTACAGCGCGATCGGTGTGGAGCTGCCGTAGTCGGACAGCAGCGCGGTGGCGATCAGCGGGGCCGGCGCGCCCGCCGCGACGGATGCGAACTGCGCGCCGATGGACGCCCCGGAGTAGCGCATCCGCGTCGCGAACATCTCCGAGAAGAACGCCGCCTGCGGCGCGTACATCGCCCCGTGCAGCACCAGCCCCACGGTCACGGCGAGGAGCAGGCTGCCGAAGCCGCCGGTGTCGATCAGGGCGAAGAAGGGGAACATCCACAGCCCGACCCCGACCGCGCCCATCAGGTACACGGGCCGGCGGCCGATCCGGTCGGAGAGCGCGCCCCAGGCCGGGATGACCGCGAAGTGGACCGCCGAGGCGATCAGCACCGCGTTGAGCGCGGTCTGCTTGGAGACGCCGGCCGAGGTGGTGGCGTAGACGAGGATGAACGCGGTGATCACGTAGTAGCTGATGTTCTCCGCCATGCGCGCGCCCATCGCGACCAGGACGTCACGCCAGTGGTGGCGCAGCACGGCGACGAGCGGCAGCTTCTCCGCCTGCGCGCCCTGGGCCGCGCTGCGCGCCTCGGCCTGGGCCAGGGCCTGCTTGAACACGGGCGACTCGTCGACGGACAGACGGATCCACAGGCCGACGATCACGAGGACCCCGGAGAGCAGGAACGGGATCCGCCAGCCCCAGCTCGTGAACGCGGCATCCGACAGCACGGCGGTGAGCAGGGACAGCACACCGGTGGCGAGGAGCTGCCCCGCCGGGGCGCCGGTCTGCGGCCAGGAAGCCCAGAAGCCGCGCCGCCGCGCGTCTCCGTGCTCCGACACGAGCAGCACCGCGCCGCCCCACTCGCCGCCCAGCGCGAACCCCTGCACCAGCCGGAGCACGGTGAGCAGCACCGGCGCGGCCGTGCCGATGGTCGCGTGCGTCGGCAGCAGGCCGATCGCGAAGGTCGCCCCGCCCATCAGCAGCAGGCTCAGCACCAGGAGCTTCTTCCGCCCCAGCCGGTCGCCGTAGTGCCCGAACACCAGGGCGCCCAGGGGCCGGGCGGCGAATCCGACGGCGTACGTCAGGAAGGACAGCAGCGTGCCGACGAGCGGGTCGGAGTCGGGGAAGAACAGCTTGTTGAAGACGAGCGCGGCGGCGGAGCCGTAGAGGAAGAAGTCGTACCACTCGATGGTGGTGCCGATGAGGGAGGCGGCGACGATGCGCTTGAGGTTGTTCGGAGCTGGTGGAGCGGTTGCGGGCGACGACATCGGCACCACTTCCTGGCGTTTCGACGGGGACGGTTGCGTTGTCGCCACACCGTAGGAACGCGCAGGTCACCGGCGTATGTGGTGGGACACCATAGTTCTGGACGTGGGAGTGCGTGCGGCCACCATGGAGGGGGGTAAAGCGCCGCGGCGGCGAAGGCGACCGCCGCGGTCTCGTGCGCCTCCTCAGACGGGGTAGGCGTGGGTCTGCGCCGCCTTGACCGTCGCCCACACCTCCGCGCCCGGGTGCAGGCCGAGTTCGGCGGCGGCGATCGTGGTGAGGTCGGCCGCGAGGGGGAGTTCGCCGGTGAGGTCGGCGCGGATCTGGTCGCCGTGCGTCTCCATGCCGGCGACCCGGCAGCGCCAGAGGTTGCGGGCGCTGGAGCCGGTGGGGCGGCCCCGGTGGAGGGTGACGGCGCCGGGCGGGAACGCCACGAAGACCGGGCCGGACAGCCGTTCCGTGGTGGTGAGCGACGGGCCGTCGGCGAGCCGGACCGTGTGCCCCTCGGCCTCGCCACGGTAGAGGTTGAGGCCGACCAGCTGCGCGATGTAGTCCGTGCGCGGATGCCGGGCGATGTCGGACGGGGTGCCCTCCTGCACCACCCGGCCCCGCTCGACGACGACCAGACGGTCGGCCAGCACCATGGCGTCCAGCGGGTCGTGCGTGACCAGAACGGCGACGGCCTCGAAGTCCGCCAGGTGGCGCCGGAGCCCGGCCCGTACCTCCAGACGCGTACGGGCGTCCAGGGCGGCCAGGGGCTCGTCGAGGAGGAGCAGGCGGGGACGCGTGGCGAGGGCGCGGGCCAGGGCCACCCGCTGGGCCTGGCCGCCGGAGAGCCTGCGGGGTCTGGCGCCGGCGTGGTCGGCGAGGCCCAGCCGGTCCAGCCACGCGGCGGCCTGCGCGCGGGCCTGTGCCTTCGACGCGCCCTGGCAGCGGGGTCCGAAGGCCACGTTGTCGAGGGCCGTCAGGTGGGGGAAGAGCAGGTAGTCCTGGAAGACGACGCCCACGGGCCGGGACTCCGGCGGCGTACGGTCCAGCTCCGTGCCGTCCAGGCGCAGATGACCGCCGGAGAGCGGGGTCAGCCCGGCCAGGGCGCGCAAGGCGGTGGTCTTGCCGGCGCCGTTCGGTCCGAGCAGGGCGACCACCTCGCCGGGGGCCACGGTGAGTGCCACGTCGAGGCGGAAGCCGCCGCGGTCCACGACGAGACGGGCGTCGAGCCCGTCCGTGACGGAACCGGCGCGGCCGCCGGAGCCCCGCGTCGAGGTGTGCGTCCTGGCACCCCGGCCCCCTGCCGCCGCGTGTCCCGGCTGCTCCTGCCCGCTCGCGTTCACGCCGGTCACCTCGCGCTCATCCAGCGGTCCCGCAACCCGGCCAGCACCGCGATCGACACCGCCAGCAGTACGAGACTGAGGGCGATCGCGGCCTGCGGGTCGTTCTGCAGGGCCAGGTAGACGGCCAGCGGCATGGTCTGCGTGCGGCCGGGGAAGTTGCCGGCGAAGGTGATGGTCGCGCCGAACTCGCCCAGGGCCCGGGCCCAGGCCAGCACGGCGCCCGCCGCGATGCCCGGCGCGATCAGCGGCAGCGTGACCCGCCGGAAGGCGGTGAAGCGGGAAGCGCCCAGCGTCGCGGCCGCCTCCTCGAAGCGCGGGTCGGCGGCCCGCAGCGTGCCCTCCACGCTGATGACGAGGAACGGCATCGCCACGAACGCCTCCGCGACGACGACTCCCGCCGTCGTGAAGGGCAGGGTGATCCCGAACCACGCGTCCAGCCACCGCCCGACGATCCCGTTGCGCCCGAGGGCCATCAGCAGGGCCACACCCCCGACGACCGGCGGCAGGACGAGGGGCAGCGTGACGAGGGCCCGCACGGCACCGCGGCCGGGGAAGTCGACCCGGGCCAGCAGCCACGCCAGCGGCACACCGATCACCAGGCTCACGGCGGTCGCCGCCGTCGCGCAGACCAGGGACAGCCGCAGGGCCTGCCACACCTCGGCGCTGGTCAGCTGCTCGGGCAGGCTCTGCCACGGCGTGCGGACGAGCAGCGCGATCAGGGGGACGGTCAGGAACGCCACCCCGAGCAGTGCGGGCAGCAGCAGCGGCAGCGGCACACCGCCGCGCACCCGCCGGGGCCGCGGCCCGCCCCGGAGGGTGCCGCCCGCGCCGGTCCGGTCGGTCGGGGCGTTCACGGCGTGCGGAATCCGGCCCGGCTCAGCACCCGCTCGCCCTCGACCGAGCGCACCAGGGCGATGAACGCCTTGGCGGCCTCGGCGTTCGGCGCCTCCTTCAGCAGGGCGATCGGATAGTCGTTGACGGCGTCGGCGGACTCGGGGAACTCCACGCCCTCCACCTTGTCACCCGCCGCGCGCACATCCGTCTTGTAGACGACGGCCGCGTCGGCCTCCTTCAGTTCCACCTTCGTCAGCGCGGCCTTCACGTCCTGCTCGTAGGAGACCGGGGTGAGCTTCAGACCGGCTGCGTCGAGGGCCTTGCGGGCGGCGGCGCCGCAGGGCACCTCCTCGGCGCAGAGCACCACCTTCAGGTCCTTCGCGGTGAGGTCCTTCAGCGAGGAGATCCGGTCGGGGTTGCCCGGCAGGGTGGCGATCTCCAGCTCGTTGCGGACGAAGGTCACGGGCGTGCCGGAGGCGTCACCGGCGTCCGTGACGATCTTCATCGTCCTGGTGCTGGCCGCGGCGAACACGTCCGCGGGGGCGCCGCCGGTGATGCTCGCGGCGAGGGAGTCGCTGCCGCCGAAGCTGAAGGTGACCTTCGTGCCGGGGTGTTCCTGCTCGAAGCGCCTGCCGAGGGCCGTGAAGCCGTCCTGCAGCGAGGCGGCGGCGAAGACGGTCACCTCACCGGTGACCCGGCCCGGTGCGGAGCCGGAGGGGTCCGCCCCGGACGCCCCGGAGGACGAGCAGGCGCTCAGGGCCAGCAGGGCGGCGGCTGCTCCGGGCGCGGCCGCCCGCAGGGTGCGGCGGCTCCGGCGCGCGGTTCGGGTCATCACGGGTGCACTCCCTCGGCGAGGCTTCGGCGACGCGGCCGCACCCCCGGTGCGGCGGGCGTGCATACGTCGATGATAGTGCCGCAGATGCGAGGAGTACGTCTGCTGTGTGTTCGCATGAGCGGGGGAGAGGCCCGGTGAAGCTGGCATGTGCGTTCCTACGGGCCCCGCCTCACGTCCGGTCGATGTGCACGTTCGTCGACTTGACCCGGGCCGTGGCCTCCATGCCGACCTCAAGACCCAGTTCCTCCACGGCCTCCCGGGTCAGCAGCGACACCAGCCGGTGCGGTCCGGCCTGGATCTCCACCTGGGCGGCGACATCCCCGAGTTTCACGGCGGTGACGATGCCGGGGAACGCGTTGCGGGCGGAGGTGTAGGGGGCGGCGTCCTCCTCGGCGCCCCCGCTCCGGGCCAGCTCCACGGAGAAGGCGGCCAGGTCCCGGCCGTCGATCAGGCGCCGCCCGCCCTCGTCCCGGTGGGTCGCCACCCGCCCGGCGTCCGCCCAGCGCCGCGCGGTGTCGGGGCTCACGCCGAGGAGCCGTGCGGCCTGGCCGATCGTGTAGGACTGCATGGGCGCCAAGATAGGCGATCGGGCCCCGCCCGCCGCGCGTCACGGCTCGGCGGTACGTCCCGGCCCGTGGTGTTCGAGGAGCCAGCGGCCCAGCAGGGCTCCGCCGTAGACCACGTAGCCCACGCCGATGAGCCAGGACTCGACGACGAGGACGACGCCGACCGCTCCGTAGCTGATCGCGTTGGTGACGATGAGCGGCGTGAAGACGAAGTAGGAGAACGTGCGCAGGCCGACCAGGCCCGCCATGGTGGCCACCGCCCCGGGCAGCAGTGCCCTCCAGTGGACCTGCCCGCCCAGCAGGAAGCGCTGCCCCCACCAGAAGAACAGCACACCGGACGCCGCGCTCAGCACGATCCGCTCCGGCCCGGCCACGAGGGTGCGCGTCTGCACCTCCTGGTACAGGTACACCGTCATGGCGATCAGCCACACCGCCTGCCGCCAGACGCGGTGCCACGGGCCGGCCGGCAGGCTCCAGATGCGCTCGTAGCCGTTCTGCACACTGCCGGCGAAGGCCACGCCGAAGACGGCGAGCGCGACGCCGCCGAGCACGCTGGTGGTGCCGATGACCTCGCGCGGAGGGCTGATGATGTCCGTCAGCACCCGCTCGGACCGCCCGGACAGCCCCATGCCGTCGGCCAGCCACGAGGCGAAGCCGCCGCGCCCCAGCGGGTCGGCTGCGGCCACCACGATCAGCAGCGGTGCCAGGGTGACCAGCGCGAGCGTGGCGAAGCCCATGGCCCGGTGCATCAGCTCCACGTCACGGCCGCGCCTCAGCAGGCCGCCTGCCCCCAGCCGCTGCCATCCGCGGTGCACCCCGCGGCCCGCGCGCTTCACGGCAGGCCGGCGGCGCGCGCCCGCGGGACGGCCGGGGCCGGTGGCCGGCCCGCACGGGTGCCCGTCGTCCACGACGGTCTCGTGACGGTCATCCCGCGCCCGCCTCCCGGTGCGCTCGCTGTCCTCCGGTCCCGGACATCGTTGACCGTTCCGGATAGCGACAAACGCGGCAAAAGGGGTCGCATGGCGCGTCGTTCCCCTGAGCGGGCGCGCGGGACGGTGGTCAGCCGGCGTAGCGGGGGATCCACTGCGCCCGCGCGATCGCCTCGCGCAGGTCCTCCTCCGTCGCCCGCGGGGCCACCCCGTCCTCCACGGCGGCGAGGGCCGCCGCCAGGGCGATCTCCCGGGCGGAGTCCCGCATCCCGGCCAGCGGCGGCAGCAGCGGCACGGGCCCCTCCACACCGTCGGCCGCCCGCACCGCGCACCGTGCGACGGCCCGGGCGGCGGCCACGAGCATCCGGTCGGTGACACGCGTGGCCCGGCTCGCCGTCACCGCGAGCCCCATGGCCGGGAAGACGTACACGTTGTTCGACTGCGCCACCGGCACCTCGTGCCCGTCCACCGTCAGCGGCGGGAAGGGCGACCCCGTGGCGATCAGGGCACGGCCGTCCGTCCAGCGGGTGAGGTCGGCGGGCTCCGCCTCGGAGTGGGACGTGGGGTTGGACAGCGGGAAGATCACCGGCCGTTCACAGCTGCCGGCCATCTGCCGCACGATCTCCTCGCTGAAGGCGCCGTGCGCCGTCGACAGGCCGATCAGCGCGGTCGGCGCGACACGGCGCACCACCTCGGCGAGACCGGTGCCGTCCCAGTCGGCCACCTCCGCGTCGTCCCGGGCGAACACCCGCTGCTGCGGCGACAGTCCGGACCGGGAGGACACCAGCAGGCCGTCGACGTCGAGGATCCAGAACCGCGCCGTGGCCTCGTCCTCGGTCAGCCCTTCGTCGACCATGGCCGTCCGGATCATCTCCGCCACCCCGATGGCGGCCGACCCCGCCCCGAGGATCACCAGCCGCTGCTCGGGCAGGGGCGTGCCGGCCACGTCGGCGGCGGTGGACAGGGCGCCGAGCGTGACGGCGGCGGTGCCCTGGATGTCGTCGTTGAACGTCAGCAGCCGGTCCCGGTAACGCTCCAGGATCGGGTACGCGTGGGCGGTGGCGAAGTCCTCCCACTGCAGCAGCGTCCCGGGCAGCTCCGCCTCGACCGCCGAGACGAACGCCTCGATCATCTCGTCGTACTCGGCACCCGTCAGCCGGCGGGCCCGGCGGCCCAGGTAGCGGGGATTGCCGAGCAGGTCCTCGTTGTCCGTGCCGACGTCCAGCAGGATCGGCAGGGTGCGGGCGGGGTGGATGCCGCCGATCGCCGTGTAGAGGCTGAGCTTGCCGATCGGGATGCCCATGCCGCCGACGCCCTGGTCGCCCAGCCCGAGGATGCGCTGCCCGTCGGTGACGACGACGACGTCCACGTCCTGGTTGCCGTGCGGGCGGTTGCGCAGGATGTCGCGGAAGCGGTGCCGGTCCTCCCAGGACAGGAACAGCCCGCGCGGCCGCCGGTAGATCTCGCTGAACCGCCGGCAGGCCTCACCCACCGTCGGCGTGTAGACGACCGGCAGCAGCTCCTCCAGGTGCTCGGTGACCAGGCGGTAGAAGAGCACCTCGTTGGTGTCCTGCAACTGCCGCAGATAGATGTGCCGGTTGAGGGGCTTGTCGTAGGAGCGGAACGCCTCGTAGGCGCGGGCGACCTGTTCGTCCAAGGTCTCCACGGCGGGCGGGAGCAGTCCGTCGAGACCGAGTGCCGCGCGCTCGCCGCGGGTGAAGGCGGTGCCCTTGTTGACCAGCGGGTCGGCCAGCGTCGTGACGGCGGGGCTGGTGGTGGGGCGGGGGTGGTTCATCGGCTGGTCCATGCTGTGACGCCTTCCCGCGGTGCGCTGGTTCGTGCGGGTGACGTGTGCCATCCGGGCGAACCGCCGCGCGGGAAAGTCCGCGGGCCACCGATGAGTTCCGTGGCGCCGCGCCGTCCACCTCTCCGAAGGGCGCACCGCGCGCCCCGACTGCCGTCAGGAGACAGTGACATGAGTGTGACCACCCCGCAGACCCGGACCGCCCGGACCGCCTCCCGGAGCGTCACCGGCTTCCTCTCCGCACGTCCCGTGTGGCTGGCCGGGGTCCTGGCGACCCTGGCCGGCGCCGTCGTCACGGAGGCCTTCGCGCTCCTCGCGCGGGCGGCGGGCGTCCCCATGGACGCGGCGAGCCCCGGGGCCGCCGAGGCCGCGGAGATCCCGGCCGGGGGCTTCTTCGGCGGGGTGGTATTCTGGTCCGCCGCCGGGATCGTCCTCGCGGTGGCACTGGCCCGCTGGGCCCGCAGGCCCGCCCGCACCTTCACGGTGACCACCGTCGCGCTCACCGTCCTGTCCCTCGCCGGTCCCGCCGTCGCGCCGCACACGGCCGTGTCGACCCAAATCGTCCTGGCCGTGTCCCACCTGGTGGCCGCGGCGGTGATCATCCCGCTGCTCGCCCACCGGCTCTCCGGCACCGGGCGGTGACCTGCCCGGCCTCCGATCCGGCCCGGGCGGTGACCCGCCAGGCCTCCGATCCGGCCCGGGCGATGACCTGCCAGGCCCTCGATCCGGCCCGGGCGGTGACCTCCCCGGCCCCCGATCCGCCACCGCCCCGACACCGGCCCGTCGCGCCGCACCGCCGACGGGCCGTCGTCATGCCGGGGCGTCCGCGCGGTGGCCGGGGGACGGGCGTGCCGGGCCCGGCACGGCACCGGCGGACGCCGCGCGCTGAGGTGCGCTCATGCCGTGCCGCGTGCGGCCAGCGGCCGGGCCGAGCCGCTCGGCAGCCCGCGGACCAGGGCGGACCGCAGCGCGTGGTACGGAGCCTGCGGGTCGGAGAACACGTCCCGCATGCGGGCGAGTTCGGTCCGCCGGTACTCGGCCAGGGGCTGCTGGAGCTCGTCCGCGTGGCGTGCCGTGGTCTTGGTGGTGATCCGGCGCGGCAGGTCCGGGTCGGCGGCCACCTCGGCGGCGAGGCGCTCGACCTCCGCGGTGAACTCCCCGGGCGGGACCGGCACCAGACGGTCCACCAGCCCCATGCGCTCCGCGGCCGCCGCGCTCACCGGCAGTCCCTCGCCCGTCAGCCGCTCGGCCGTCTCGGCACCCACCCGGCGCGGCAGCGAGTACGTCCAGAACTCCGAGCCGTACAGGCCCAGGTTCCGGTAGTGCGGGTTGAGGACGGCGCCCGTGCGGCACCAGACCTCGTCGGCGGCCAGGGCGAGCATGACCCCACCCGCCGCCGCGTTGCCGCCGAGAGCCGCGACCACCACCCGGTCGGTGGTGCGCAGCACGGCTTCGACCAGGTCGTTCATGGCGAGGAGGTTGGACCAGGACTCGCCCGCCGGGTCGCTCGAAGCCTCGATGACGTGCGGATGGAGGCCGGTGGAGAAGACGTCGCGGGCACCGCCGAGGACCAGCACCGAGGTGCGGCGGGTGAGCGCGTAACGGTAGGCGGCGAGCAGCCTGCGGCAGTGCGTGGTGCTCATCGCCCCGCCGGGGAACGAGAACGACAGGAAGCCCACGGCCCCCCGCTGCCGGTAGCGGATGTCGGCCCAGGTGGTGCGGCCGGGCGGCAGTTCGAGCGGGACGGCGATCTCCGGCAGCCAGTACGGGCGGTCGTTGGACCCCGGCATGCCGGGGCCGCTGCCGGGCGGCGCGGGAAAGCCGGAGAGCACCGAGGCCGCGGGACGGCGGAACGGCGCCGGGTCGCCCGAACCCTTGCCGGGGCGCAGCTCCGGGATCCACACCGCGCCGTCCCGGGTGGCCCGGCACAGCGCACCGGACCGGGTCGCCAGCAACTCCCCGGGCTCGCCGCGCAGCCGGTCCTCCGGGTGCCCCCCGTGCAGGAACACCTCCCGGCCGCAGAGCTCGTCCGGGACGCCCGGCCGCGAGTCGGCCGCGCGCAGCTTGCGCAGCACCGTCTGGGTGTCGTCGTGTCCCCAGTCGATCCGCCGCTCCTCCTGGTGGAGGGCGTCGCGCCACACCACGCGGATCCCGGGATCGCTCTGCGGCCGGGGCTTGAACGACCCCTCCGTGAAGCGCCGTACCGCCAGCAGCACCGCGGCCGTGGCGGCGTCGGACAGCTCGTTGCGGTACACGTCGCCCTTGCCGGCGGGCGGCACCGGGAAGGATCCGTCCGCCCACACGTCACCCGCGTCCAGCGCCGCCTCGGCCTGGAACACCGTCACACCCCACTCGGACGCGCCCTCGGTGATCGCCCAGTCCAGGGAGGACGGGCCACGGTCGCCGGGCGGCCCGGGACGCACGATCAGACAGGTGTGCTCCCGCCACACGTCCTCGGGCAGGGCCGATGTCAGCATCGGCGCGACGATCAGTTCCGGACGCACCTCGCGCACGGCGGCCCGGACCGCGTCGGCCCCGTGCGAGGCGAGAACGGCGTCCACCCGGTGCCCCTGGTCCGACAGTTCGGCGTACACACGCTGGGAGAGGCTGTTGAACGCGCTGGCGACGAGCAAGATGTCCATGACACGGCATGCTCGCGGCTCGGGGGAGGGCCACGAAGGACCGATGCGGCGTTTCGCCCCTCTTGTCCGCTTACGGCCGGTAAAGCGTTACCGACGTGCGGGGCACGCGCACGGGCGCACGGGGCGCGGCGAGCGCATACGGACGCCCCGGTCTCGCTCCGCACGGCCTCCGCCTTGCCCCCGCGGCACCGTCGGCGCACGCTGGTGCCATGGGTGCGCGAGACGGCCCCACGCTCATCACCTCCGTGCAGCGGGCCATGCGCCTGCTGGAGGCGGTCGGCGCGCACGAGAACGGCGCACCGGCGAAGCAGCTGGCGCGCGAGACCGGCCTGCCCCTGGCCACGGCGTACCACCTGCTGCGGACCCTGGTGCACGACGGATACGTGCGCAAACTCGACGACGGCGGGTTCGTCCTGGGCGAAAAGCTGCAGGCCCTGCGGACCACGGGCCGTGCGCAGGCCCTGCTCAGCCGGGTCCGGCCCGCCCTCGCCGCGCTGCGCGACGAACTGGCGGCCCCCGCCTACCTCACCTTCTTCGAGGAGGGCGAGATCCGCGTCGCCGAGATCGTCGACGGTCCCGGGACGCCCCGGGTCGATCTCTGGGTCGGCTTCGAGGACGCGGGGCACGCGACCGCGCTCGGCAAGTCCGTGCTGCGCGAGCTGGACGACGAGGCCCGCAGGGACTACCTCTCCCGGCACCACCTCGCCGACCTCACCCCGCGGACCGTCACCAGCCCGCCGGAACTGCTGCGCCGGCTGGACGCCGCGCCCCTGGCCCCGGCCGTCACCGACCTGGAGGAGTACGCGCTCGGCACGGTCTGTGTCGCCGTGCCCGTGTACAGCGGCGACACCGTCGGCTCCCTCGGCGTCTCCCTGCCCGCCCACCGGTACTCCCGCCTGCCGGAGATCCGCACCCGGCTGCTCCCCACCGCGAACCGGGTGACGCGAGGGCTCTCGCTCACTATCTGAAAATCCGATCCTTGCGGATGCCCGGACCCACCCCGTTCTCTGGAGGAAACGGACATTTCAGTGATGTGCCCGGCGCACAGGTGAGGACCGCGGATCCAGACATGAGCCAAGCGCGACACCATGGTGGCGACCACCGGCCGGTACGGCCGTTCCTCGACCGAGTGGCCGGGGCCGGGAGTCCGGCCCGCCGACGTGCCGTCGCGCACCTGGCCGCCGGGGCGCCCGTCCTGCCCGTCGCCCTGGTCTCCGTCGTCGTCTGCGCCGACCTCGCGGACGGGGCGGGGACGAGCTGGCTGCCGCTGCTCGCGGCCGGGCCGGCCCTGGCGGCCACCACCAACGGGCCGCGCGGAGTGCTGTGCGTCGGCTCCCTCGCCGTGGCGCTGGGCGCGACCCTCGGCCGTGTGGACGCGCTGACCGTCCGGCAACTGGCCGCCCTCCTGGCGCCCCTGGCGGCCGTCACCCTCGCGAGCGTCCTGGCCAGCGTGTTGCGCGGACGCCGGGAGCGGGTGCTCGCGGCCGTCCGTTCGGTCGCCGAGACCGCCCAGCACGCCCTGCTGCGGCCCGTGCCCACCGTCGTCGGCCCGTTCCAGGTCGCCGTCCGCTACAGCGCCGCGGCGGCCGAGGCCCGCATCGGCGGGGACCTCTACGCCCTGATCTCCACCCCGCACGGGGTGCGGCTGATCGTCGGGGACGTGCGCGGCAAGGGCCTGCCCGCCGTGGGGACGGCCGCCCTGGTGCTCGGCGTCTTCCGCGAGGCCGCCCACGACGAACCCGATCTGCTCGCGGTGGTCGACCGGATCGAGCGCAGCCTGGCCCGCAACCTCGGCCACGACGACTTCGTCACCGCCGTGGTCGCCGGCTACCCGCGCGCCGGGCACCTGGAGGTGGTGAACTGCGGCCACACCCCGCCGCTGCTGGTGAGCGCCGCCGGGAGCGTGACGGCCGTGGAACCCGACCAGCCGGCCCCGCCCCTGGGCCTGCGCGCCCTCACCCGGCACACGCCGGGCCTGCACACGCTGCCCTTCGCCGACGGCGACCAGCTGCTGCTCTACACCGACGGCGTCACCGAGGCCCGCGACGGCGGCCGCGCCTTCTACCCCCTGGCCGAAGGGCTGGAGCGGCACGTCACCCACGAACCGTCCCGCACGCTCGACGCGCTCCACGAGGAGCTGCTGGCCCACGTGGGCGGCCGGCTGCACGACGACGCCGCCCTGCTGCTGATCCGCAAGCCGGCCGCGTCCGGGTCCTCCCTGACGCCCGCGGTCACCGCGCGTCCCCCGGCCCCCGCCGCATCCGCTCCCGCCGATCCGGCGCGCTCCTGTTCGTGAGCGTGCGCGGTCAGTCCGCGCGCAGGTCCTTGAGCCGGCGGAGCTTGCCCAGGGAGCGCTCCAGGGTCTCCGGCTCGACGATCGTCACCTCCGCGGAGACGCCCACCCCGTCCTTGACGGCCTGCTCGATCGCGCGGGCCGCGGCCTCCCGTTCGCCGGGGCCGGTGCCGGGCCGGGTCTCCACCCGCACGGTCATGTGGTCCAGCCGGCCGCGCCGGGTCAGCTGGATCTGGAAGTGCGGGGCCACTCCGGGGGTGCGCAGCACGATCTCCTCGATCTGGCTCGGGAAGACGTTCACCCCGCGCAGGATGATCATGTCGTCGCAGCGTCCGGTGATCTTCTCGATGCGGCGGAACGCGGGCCGGGCCGTGCCGGGCAGCAGCCGGGTCAGATCGCGGGTGCGGTAGCGCACCACCGGCAGCGCTTCCTTGGTCAGGGACGTGAAGACCAGTTCGCCCTCCTCGCCCTCGGGCAGCACCTCGCCCGTGATCGGGTCGACGACCTCGGGGTAGAAGTGGTCCTCCCACACGTGCAGCCCGTCCTTGGTCTCCACGCACTCCTGCGCGACGCCCGGGCCGATCACCTCCGACAGGCCGTATATGTCGACCGCGTGGAGGTCCGTCCGCTCCTCGATCTCGCGGCGCATCTCCTCCGTCCACGGCTCGGCGCCGAAGATGCCCACCCGCAGGCTGCTCGTGCGCGGGTCGACGCCCTGCCGCTCGAACTCGTCGAGCAGGGTGAGCATGTAGGACGGGGTGACCATGATGATCTCGGGCCGGAAGTCCTGGATGATCTGCACCTGCCGGGCGGTCATGCCGCCCGAGGCGGGGATCACCGTGCACCCGGCCCGCTCGGCGCCGTAGTGCGCCCCGAGGCCGCCGGTGAACAGGCCGTAGCCGTAGGAGATGTGCACCTTGTGGCCCGGGCGCCCGCCGGCCGCCCGGATCGAACGGGCCACCAGGTCCGACCACATCGACAGGTCGTTCTCCGTGTAGCCGACCACCGTGGGGCGCCCGGTGGTGCCGCTGGAGGCGTGGACGCGGCGCACCTGGTCCATGGGAACGGCGAACATACCGAAGGGATAGGTGTCCCGCAGGTCTGCCTTGGTGGTGAAGGGGAAGCGGGCCAGGTCCTCCAGGGAGTGGCAGTCGTCGGGAGTGACCCCGGCAGCGTCGAACTTCTTCCGGTACGTCTCCACATTGGCGTAGGCGTGCCGCAGGCTCCGGCGCAGACGGTCGAGCCGCAGCTCGCGCAGCTGCTCACGGGTCAGGCGCTCGGCGTCGTCCAGCAGGTCGTGGGGGAGGGGCTCGCCCCGCCGCCGGCCGGTCCCGGCCACGATGTCCGTCCCGGTCCCCGTCTCGCTGGTCATGCCGGCTCCTTCGGCGTCGTGCTTTTGATGCTGCGGCTGCGGCCCCGGAATTCCGCTATCACCTCGTCGCCCCGCCGGACGGTGACGTCGTAGAGGCCGCTGCGGCCGTACCGGGTGCGTTCCTCGGCTCGCGCCACGAGGACGTCGCCCTCGTGTGCCGGGGCCACGAAGGTGATGTCGGCGCCGGCCGCGACCGTCGTCGGTCCGTGGCTGTTGCAGGCGCACGCGAAGGCGCTGTCGGCGAGCAGGAAGACGTACCCGCCGTGGGCGATGCCGTGCCCGTTCACCATCGACCGGGTCACGGTCATGCGCAGCACGGCCGTCCCCTCGCCCCGCTCCAGCAGCTCGATGCCGAGGCCGCGGGAGGCCTCGTCCGCGGCGAACATGGCCTCCGCGGCCGGTGTCGCGTCAGCGGTATGACTCACTTCTCGCACCACCTTGTAGCCCGACCGAACATTCGGTTAGCTTCGGTGCCGCCAAGTAATCAACTCGCCTCGGCGCCTGTCAAGGGTCAGGGTCTTACCAAGGCGCGGCGCCTTGTCATACCATGGACCGAACGAATGGTCGGTTGGGAAGTGGGACGGATGGACACGACACACTCCAGCCCCCCGGGGGCGGACGGCACCGAGCCGGTTCTCCAGCGGCACTTCGACGCGACGATCGCGCGGGACCAGCGGATCGAGCCGCGCGACTGGATGCCCGAGGGCTACCGGAAGACCCTGATCCGCCAGATCGCGCAGCACGCGCACTCGGAGATCATCGGCATGCAGCCGGAGGGCGAGTGGATCACCCGCGCCCCGTCGCTGCGCCGCAAGGCCATCCTCTTCGCGAAGGTCCAGGACGAGGCCGGGCACGGGCTGTACCTGTACTCGGCGGCTGAGACGCTCGGCGCCGACCGCGCGGACCTGACGGAGCGGCTCATCGAGGGCCGCCAGAAGTACTCCTCGATCTTCAACTACCCGACGCTCAGCTTCGCGGACGTCGGCGTGATCGGCTGGTTCGTGGACGGGGCCGCGATCTGCAACCAGGTGCCGCTGTGCCGCTCCTCCTACGGGCCGTACGCGCGCGCCATGGTGCGCATCTGCAAGGAGGAGTCGTTCCACCAGCGGCAGGGCTACGAGCTGCTGATGACGATGATGCGCGGCACCCCCGAGCAGCGCGAGATGGTCCAGGACGCGGTGAACCGCTGGTGGTGGCCGTCGCTGATGATGTTCGGCCCGCCCGACGACGCCTCGCCCAACTCCGCGCAGTCCATGGCCTGGAAGATCAAGCGGCACAGCAACGACGAACTGCGCCAGCGCTTCGTCGACATGACCGTCCCGCAGGCCGAGAAGCTCGGCGTCACGCTCCCCGACCCGGAGCTGCGCTGGAACGAGGAGCGGGGCCACCACGACTTCGGCACGCCCGACTGGGACGAGCTGATGCGGGTCATCAAGGGCGACGGACCGTGCAACGACCAGCGCATGACCCGGCGCCGCACGGCCCACGAGGAGGGCGCCTGGGTGCGCGAGGCGGCCACCGCCCACGCCGCCAAGCAGGCGCGCCGCGAACGGAAGGGAGCGGTGGCATGACCGCCGGCAAGCAGGACTGGCCGCTGTACGAGGTGTTCGTGCGCGGCAAGCGCGGCCTGAACCACGTCCACGTGGGCTCGCTGCACGCGGCCGACGACCGCATGGCGCTCACCCACGCCCGCGACCTCTACACCCGCCGCAACGAGGGCGTGTCCATCTGGGTCGTGCGCTCCGAGCACATCGCCGCCTCCACCCGCGACGAGAAGGACCCCTTCTTCGAGCCCAGCGCCGACAAGGTCTACCGCCACCCGACCTTCTACGACATCCCCGACGACGTCCCGCACATCTGAAGGAGAGGGCATGAGCGACGACCACGTCTACCTGACCCTCGCCGAGGGACACGAGGACGACACCCGCTGGGCCTACGGCACCGGCTTCGAGGACCCCCTGCACGGCGTCGACACGAGCGTCCCGGACGGCGTCGACGTCCGCGAACTGGCGGACCTCTGCGTCACGTTGGCCGACGACGCCCTGGTCTCCGCCCAGCGGCTCGCCGAGTGGACCACCCGCGCCCCCGAACTGGAGGAGGAGGTGGCCCTCGCCAACATCGGGCTCGACCTGCTCGGCCAGGCCCGCCTGCTCTACTCCCGCGCGGGCCAGGTCGACGGCACCGGCCGCGACGAGGACGCCTACGCCTACTTCCGCGACGCCGGCGACTTCCGCAACGTGCGCCTGGCCGAACTGCCCAACGGGGACTTCGCGTTCTCCGTCGTCCGGCTGCTGGTGTTCTCCAGCTGGCGCCTCGCGCACTTCGAACGGCTCACCGCGCACCGCGACCCGGTGCTCGCGGCGATCGCCGCCAAGGGCGTCAAGGAACTGGCCTACCACCGCCAGTACGCGGCCGAGTGGGCTGTCCGGCTCGGCGACGGCACAGAGGAGTCGCACCGGCGGATGCGCAAGGCGCAGGAGCAGGTCGCCCCCTACCTGGGTGAGCTGTTCACGGCGTTCGACGTGCGCGACGAGGTCGTCGCGGTGCTGCGCCAGGTCACCGAGGCGGCCGGGCTGCCCATGCCGGTGTACCGCCCGCTGCCCGGCTCCGGCCGCGCCGGGGAGCACACCGAGCATCTGGCCCCGCTGCTGGCCGAGTTGCAGGGCGTGGCCCGGGCGCACCCGGAGGCGGCATGGTGACCACGCTCCTGGACGCCCGGCGGGCCCGGCGGGTCGCCGAGCAGGTGCCCGACCCCGAACTGCCCATGCTCACCCTGGCCGACCTCGGGGTGCTGCGCGACGTCTCCCTGACGCAGGACGGGACGGTGGTCGCGAGCCTGACCCCGACCTACTCGGGCTGCCCCGCCATGGCGGAGATGCGCGCCGGTGTGGCCGCCCGGCTGCGGGACGCCGGGTACGCGCGCGTGCAGATCCGCACCGTCCTCGACCCGCCGTGGACCAGCGACTGGATCACCGCCGAGGGCCGCCGCAAGCTCGCCGAGCACGGCATCGCCCCGCCCGGGGCCGCGCCCGCGCGCGCCGCCGGACCGGTGCCGCTGGTGCTGTCGCCGACCCGCCGCTCGGTGCCCTGCCCGCGCTGCGGCAGCGCGGACACCGAGGAGACCTCCCGCTTCGCCGCCACGTCATGCAAGGCCCTGTGGCGCTGCCTCGCCTGCCGCGAGCCGTTCGAGTACCTCAAGGAGATCTGATGGAGGACCTGATGGAGCCGGCCCCCGCCCCGGCGGCCCGCCCGCGCGCCCGCCGACGCCCGGTCTTCCACCCCCTGCGGGTCGCCGCCGTGCAGCCGCTGTGCGAGGACGCGGCAGCCGTCAGCTTCGACGTCCCGGCCGAGCTGGCCGAGGAGTTCGCCTTCGCGCCTGGCCAGTCGCTCACCCTGCGGCGCGAGATCGACGGCCGCGACGAGCGCCGCTCCTACTCCATCTGCTCACCGGCCGGCGCGGCCCCGCGCATCGGCGTCCGGGTCGTCCCGGGCGGTCTGTTCTCCTCCTGGCTGGTGCGCGAGCTCCGCCCCGGCGACACCGTCGAGGTCATGGCCCCCACCGGCGCCTTCACCCCCGACCTCACCACGCCCGGGCACCACGTCCTCGTCGCGGCCGGTTCCGGGATCACGCCCATGGTCTCCATCGCCGAGTCCGTCCTGGCCGCCGACTCCCGCTCCCGCGTCACCCTGCTGTACGGCAACCGCCGCACCGGCACGGTGATGTTCGCCGACGAGCTGGCCGACCTCAAGGACCTGTACCCGACGCGCTTCCAGCTCGCCCACGTGCTCTCCCGCGAACCCCGCGAGGCCGAGGTGCTCTCCGGCCGCCTCGACGCCGAGCGGCTCGCGGCCCTGGTCGACGCGCTGGTCGACGTGGAGTCCGCCGACCACTGGTGGCTGTGCGGCCCGCACGGCATGGTCCGCTCCGCCCAGCAGGTGCTGTCCGGCCTCGGCGTCCCCGCCGAGCGCGTCCACCAGGAGCTCTTCTACGCAGACGACGAACCGGTGCGCGAGGTCAGGCACACGGAGGCTGGCCCCTCCGGACCCGTCAGCCAGGTCACCGTCACCCTCGACGGCCGCTCCACCACCTCCGCCCTGCCCCGCGACCGCTCCCTCCTCGAAGGCGCCCAGCAGACCCGCCCCGACCTGCCCTTCGCCTGCAAGGGCGGCGTGTGCGGCACGTGCCGGGCCCTGGTCACCGACGGCAAGGCCGACATGCGCCGCAACTTCGCCCTCGAACCGTCCGAGGTGGACGCGGGCTACGTCCTCACGTGCCAGACGTTCCCGGTCTCCGAGACGCTGACGGTGGATTTCGACACCTGAGCCGGGCCGTCCGGGGACCCGGACCCCGGCGGCTCCATATGAAGGCATGAATGAGTCTTCATGTGTTCCTGTATGGTGAGGGGCGCTGCCGCGCCCCCGCCTGAAGGATCCCGATGACCTCCACCCTCACGCCGCCACCGGCCGCCCGGGCCAAGACCGCCGGTCCCGGGCCCGTACCCCGGCGGCGCACCCGTGTCCTGGCGCTCCCCGAGGCACGCTGGGCCGCCGCCGCCACGGCCTTCTTCCTGCTCGCGCTGCCCCTCCAGCTGACCGGCGCCCCCGCCTGGACGTGGGGCCCGCTGTACGCGCTGGCGTACGTCACGGGCGGCTGGGAGCCGGGCTGGGAAGGGCTGAAGGCGCTGCGGGAACGCACCCTCGACGTCGACCTGCTGATGGTCGTCGCCGCCCTCGGCGCAGCCGCGATCGGGCAGGTGATGGACGGCGCGCTCCTCATCGTCATCTTCGCCACCTCCGGCGCGCTGGAGGCCCTGGCCACGGCCCGCACCGCCGACTCCGTCCGCGGCCTGCTCGACCTGGCCCCCGCCACGGCCACTCGGCTGACCCCGGACGGCGGTGAACAGACCGTGCCCGTGGAGGAGCTGAGGGTCGGCGACACCGTCCTCGTCCGCCCCGGGGAGCGGCTCGGCGCGGACGGCCGGGTCCTCGAAGGGACGAGCGAAGTCGACCAGGCCACCATCACCGGCGAACCGCTCCCCGTACCCAAGCAGCGCGGCGACGAGGTCTTCGCCGGCACCCTCAACGGCACCGGCGCCCTGCACGTCCGGGTCGAGCGCGACGCCGCCGACTCGGTGATCGCCCGGATCGTCCGCATGGTGCAGGAGGCGTCCGAGACCAAGGCGCCCACCCAGCTGTTCATCGAGAAGGTCGAACAGCGCTACTCGCTGGGCATGGTGGCCGCGACCCTGGCCGTCTTCCTGGTGCCGCTCGCCTTCGGGGCACAGCTCACCGACGCGCTGCTGCGGGCCATGACGTTCATGATCGTCGCCTCGCCCTGCGCGGTCGTACTGGCCACCATGCCGCCGCTGCTCTCCGCCATCGCCAACGCGGGCCGGCACGGCGTGCTGGTCAAGTCGGCCGTGGTGATGGAGCGGATCGGCCAGGTGGACGCGGTCGCGCTGGACAAGACCGGCACGCTCACCGAGGGCAGCCCCCGCGTCACCGACGTCCGGCCGCTGCCCGGATCCGGCCTGTCCGAGGACGAACTGCTCACCCTGGCCGCGGCCGCCGAGCGGCCCAGTGAGCATCCGCTGGCCCGGGCCGTGGTGGGCGCGGCCCGCGAGCGCGGCCTCGACCTGCCCGGCGCGGTGGACTTCACGTCCGCGCCCGGCGTCGGCGTGACGGCGGTGGTCGCGGGCCGCGCGGTCGCGGTCGGCGCACCGGCCCGGCTGTCGGACGACGTGGCAGGCCCGGCCGCGGACCTGGAGGGGTCCGGCCGCACCGCCGTCCTGGTCGTCGTCGACGGGGTCCCCGCCGGGCTCCTCGGCCTCGCCGACCGGCTGCGCCCGGACGCGGCCGGGACGGTCGCCTCCCTTGCCCGGCTCACCGGCGCGGCTCCCGTGCTGCTCACCGGTGACAACCCGCGGGCCGCGGCGCGGCTGGCCGCCGAGGCCGGCATCGACGACGTGCGCGCCGGGCTGCTGCCCCAGGACAAACTGGCGGCCGTCCAGGAGTGGGCGGGCGCGGGCCGCAAGGTGCTGGTCGTCGGGGACGGCGTCAACGACGCCCCCGCCCTGGCCGCCGCCCACACCGGCGTCGCCATGGGCCGGGCGGGCTCCGACCTCGCCCTGGAGACCGCCGACGCCGTCGTCGTCCGCGACGAACTCGCCGCGGTGCCCGCCACGGTGGCCCTGTCCCGCCGCGCCCGCAGGCTGGTCGTGCAGAACCTCGTGATCGCCGGGGTGTTCATCGCGGGTCTCGTCGCCTGGGACCTGGCCGGCGAACTGCCGCTGCCGCTGGGCGTCGCGGGCCACGAGGGCTCCACCGTCCTCGTCGGGCTGAACGGCCTGCGGCTGCTGCGGGAGAGCGCCTGGCAGCGGGCCGCCGCGGAGGGCCGGGGCTGACCCTTCCACCGGTGCGCCGGGCGCCGGGACGAGGTCCTCGGCGCCCGGACGGCGGCCGGGCAGGCGTAATCTCGGGGCTTCCGACGACCCGACGGAGGGAAACCGCGGCATGGCCGTCATCCACCGGACCACGCTCAAGCCCACCAAGCTGGAACTGCTCACCTCCTGGCTGCCCTCCCGGCCCTGGTACCGAGGCGGGGCGAGTGCGCCCCGGCTCGCCAAGGCGGGTGGATTCCGGCTGGACGACCCGCGGGGCGAGGTGGGGATCGAGTTCCTCGTCGTCACCGACACCGCCGGACCCCGCCCCACGGCGTACCTGGCCCCCCTCACCTACCGCGGCGCCCCGCTCGACGACGCGGAGCACGCCCTGGTGGGCACCATGGAGCACGGCGTGCTCGGGCCGCGCTGGGCCTACGACGGCTGCCACGACCCGGTGTTCCTCGCCCAGCTGCCGGCCCTGATCGAGGGACGGGTGCGGGCCCAGGACCAGAACGTCAGCGACGTCCCCGACGACGAGGTCACCGTCGTCCGCACCGGCGACCGCCCCCTCCCCACCGGCTTCACCGCCACGGACGAGGCGGACGGCACCCGCCTGACCTCACCGGCCGGGCCGGTGCTGCGCCTGCACCGGGTCCTGGAACCCGCCCCGGACGGCGCGCCCGCCCCGGGCGAGGGAGTGACCGGCCATGTCACCGGAGCCTGGACGCTGCCGGACGGCACGCGGGTGCGAGGGCTGCTCGCCGTCCTGCAGGAGTGAATTGTGCTCCACAAGTGGAAGCGTGCTCCCTGAGCGGCCCGCGGACCCTTCTGAGAACCTCCGGGCGTGACAAGGGTTGCCCCGGGTCGGTTCGGGTACGCGAGCAGGACCGCACCCGGGGCGGATCATGCCCCGGGTGGGCCGCACGACCGCCGCTATCAGGGAATCTGCCATGGAGACACCCGCAAACGACCCCACGCCCACGCCCGCCCAGCGGGCTCTGGACGTCCTCGCCGAGAACACGGAGGACGCGGCGGCACTGGACGCGCTCGCCAACAGCGACGTGCTCATCCCCGTGCCCGACGACGCCGGCGACGGCGACGCCACCAACCCGTCGGCGGTGGCGCTGCCCGTCCTGGAGCAGCCGGGCGGCGAGCCGGTGGTGCCCGTGTTCACCTCGGAGGTGGAGATGGCCGGACTGCTGCCGTTCGTCTCCCGCTACCGTCTGGTGCCCCTCGGCGCCCTCGCCGCGCAGTGGCCGGCCGACGACCTGTCGCTCACCATCGACGGCAGCTCCGACCACCGCCTGACACTCACTTCGGAGGGAGTCCGCACGCTGCTGGCACGTCCCTAGGACGACCGGCCCGCACCCGGGTCCTGGCGCTCCTGCTCGCCCAGGGTCCGGGCCAGCGCGGCCCGCTGCAGGGGCAGCACCTCGGCGTGCAGGTCACGGCCCTTGGCGGTGAGGGCGACCCAGACGCCGCGCCGGTCCTCCTCGCACACCGAGCGCGTCACCAGGCCGTCCTTCTCCAGCCGGGCGATCAGCCGCGATAGCGCGCTCTGGCTGAGGTGCACCCGCCCCACCAGGTTCTGCACGCGGCACTGCTCGCCCTCCTCGGACGTGGCCGTCGCGAGCATGTCCAGCACCTCGAAGTCGGACGCGCCGAGACCGTGCGGATGCAGCGCCCGGTCGATCTCGCACATCGTGCGCGCGTGCGCCGACAGGATGTCCCGCCATCGTTCCTCGAGCCGCGTACCAGCCGTTTTCGCCGCCATACGGGAACGGTAACACCGGCGCGCCGTTCTATGAGCGTGCATGAAGCAGGCTCCGCGCCGGGCGCGGCTCGCCTAAGCCGACTCCCGCTTCACCAGCTCCGTCGGCAGGATCACCGCCGCCGGATCCTCACCGCCGATCTGTGCCAGCAGCACCCGGACCATCTCGGCGCTGATCCGGTCCCACGGCTGCCGGATGGTCGTCAGCCCGGGGCTGGCGGCGAGCGCGGCGGGGGAGTCGTCGAAGCCGCCGACCGCGACGTCCTGCGGCACCCGCCGCCCCGCCCGGCGCAGCGCCGCCAGCACGCCCTGCGCCATGAGGTCCGAGGCGACGAACACCGCGTCCATGTCCGGGGCCTGTGCCAGCAGCCGCTCACCTGCCGCCTCGCCGCTGGCCCGGCTGTAGTCGCCGGAGACGACGAGCCGCTCGTCGACGTCCAGGCCCGCCTCGGCGAGCACCTCCTGGTACCCGGCGAGGCGCTCGACGCCGCCGGGCGTGTCCAGCGGGCCGGTCACCGTGCCCACCCGGCGCCGGCCCAGCGACAGCAGATGGCGCACCATGTCCCGGGCCCCGTCCCGGTCGTCGGCGGCCACGTAACTCACCTTCGAACCCAGCCCGATCGGCTTCCCGCAGGCGACCAGCGGCACCCCCGCGCCGCGCAGCTGCTCGGCGACCGGATCCCCGGAGTGGCTGGAGACCAGCAGCACCCCGTCCACGTGCCCGGCGGTGATGTACCGGGTGATGCGGCGCCGTTCGTCCTCGGTGCCCGCCAGCATCAGCAGCAGCGGGACGTCGTGCGCGGCCAGCGCCTGGGTGCAGCCGCGCAGCAGGACGTTGAAGTTGGGGTCCTCGAAGAACCGCTCCTGCGGCTCGGTGAGCAGGAAGCCGACCGAGTCGGACCGGCCGGTGATCAGGGAGCGGGCGTGCCGGTTGACGACGTAACCGGTCTTGCGGATCGCCGCGTTGACCGCCTCCTGGGCGGCCGGGCTGACGTAGTGGCCGCCGTTGAGCACACGTGAGACGGTCCCGCGCGAGACCCCCGCCTCGCGCGCCACGTCGTGAATCGTGGGCGGCCTGCGCCTGCCCCCCGCAGCGTTCATGGTCATGACTTTACGGCTCCGGACAGCAGATCCAGGCTCCAGAACCGCTGGACGACCAGGAAGAGGGCGACCAGCGGCAGCACCGCGAGGAACGCGCCCGTGATCACCAGCGTGTAGAGCGCCGGGGAGTTGGCGCCCTGCTCCAGCAACGTGTACAGCCCCAGGGTGATCGGGAACTTCTCGTCGTCGCTGAGCATGATGTACGGCAGCAGGAAGTTGTTCCAGATCGCCACGAACTGGAAGAGGAACACCGTCACCATGCCGGGGATCATCATCGGCAGCGCGACCCGTGTGAAGATCCGCCACTCGCCCGCCCCGTCCATCCGCCCGGCCTCCACCACATCGGCCGGCACCGCCGCCGCGGCGTAGATCCGCGCCAGGTAGACGCCGTACGGCGAGAGGATCTGCGGCAGCAGCACCGACACGTACGAGTCCGTGAGGTCGGCCTGCGCCAGCAGCAGGTACTGCGGGACGGCGAGGATCACCGGCGGCATCAGCACGCCCGCGAGCAGCACGTTGAAGAGCGCCTCGCGGCCCCGGAAGCGGTAGACCGCCAGGGCGTAGCCGCTGACGGCCGAGACGCACGTGGACAGCAGGGCGCCGAGACCGGCGTACAGGGCGGAGTTGCCCATCCACTGCCAGTAGACGCCGTCGCGGTAGGCGTGCAGGTCCCTCACGTTGTCCGCGAAGCCCGTGCCCGGCAGGAAGGTGAACGTGGAGAACAGCTCACGGCCCGACTTGGTGGCCGCGATCACCACCCAGGCGACCGGGAGCAGGCAGTAGAGCGCGCCGAGCAGGAGCGTGACCGTCGGGACGAGGGCGATCCGGCGGCGCAGCGGCGGCCGGTCCCGGTCGGTGCCGGGCGTGCTGCCCGCCACCGGCTCGGCCTGGGGGACGGCGAGGGAACTCATCGGGCGGCCTCCTGCTTCTGACGGCGGTTCGCGGCGCGCAGGAAGCCGAAGGACAGCAGCAGCGTGGCGAGGGCGATGATCACGGCCTGCGCGGCGGCTCCGTGGATGTCGTTCTCGCCGAAGGCGTCCCGGTACACCTTCATCAGCGGACTCCACGTCGTCGACACGGAGTTGGTGAGCGGCTTGAGGGTGGTGGGCTCGTTGAACATCTGGAGCGTGGCGATGATCGAGAAGAAGAACGTCAGCACCAGCGACGGGGCCACCATCGGGATCTTGATGCGCAGGGCGATCTGCAGCGGTGTGGCGCCGTCCAGCTTCGCGGCCTCGTGCACCTCCGCGGGGATCGCCTTCAGCGACGTGTAGATGACGATCATGTTGAAGCCGGTGCCGCCCCACACCGCGATGTTCGACAGCGCCAGGTACAGCGGCCCGCCGTCCAGCAGGTCCGGCTGCGGCAGGCCGAGCCTGTCCAGCACGAAGTAGAACGGGCTGACGTCCGGCAGGTACAGGAAGCCCCACAGCAGCGCCGCCACCACGCCCGGGATGGCGTACGGCAGGAAGATCGCGAGCCGGGTGAAGGGCGCGAGCCGCACCCTCTCCGAGTCGAGCATCAGCGCGAAGAGCAGGGCGAGCCCCAGCATCACCGGGACGACGATGCAGCCGTAGCCCAGCACGCGCAGGGCGCCGCCGAGCAGTTCGCTGTCGGAGAGGGCGTCGGTGTAGTTCTCCAGTCCGGCCCAGACCTCGCTGCGGGCGCCGGAACCCAGCCCGAGGCCGGAGACCTTCACCTTGCGGAGGCTGAGCCAGAGCGCGTAGCCGATCGGCAGGGCGAAGAACAGCGCGAACAGGACCGTCGCGGGAAGGAGGAAGGCGTACGGGGCCCCCTTGACCCCGTACGACCGCCGGCGTGCCGTGCTGCTCACTCCGCGACCTCGAAGCCCTGCTTCTTCATGTCGGCGACGGTGTCGGCCTGCATCTCGTCCAGCGCGGCGCCGAAGTCCGCCTTGTTCTTGGCGGCGGCGCCGAAGGCGTCCTTGAAGGTGGTGTAGGCGACGTTCACGTTCGGGCCCCAGGCCGAGGGCGCGGTGGTCTCGGCGATCTCGGCGGCCTTGGTGTAGAAGTCGGCCTGGTTGGCGAAGTAGGCCGGCGGCTTGAGGAAGGCGCCGCTGGTCTGGGCGTTGGTGGCGGCCGGGTAGATGCCGCTCTCCTTGGCCAGCGCGTTCAGGGCGGCCCGGTCGGTGTTCAGCCAGGTGGCGAACTTCGCGGCGGCCTCCCGGTGGTCGGAGTCCGTGGTGACGGCGGTGGAGGAACCGCCCCAGCTGCCGGTGCGGTTCTCGCTCGCCGACCACTGGGGGAGCGGGGCCATGGCCCACTTGCCCTTGGTGTCGGGGGCGGCGGTGGTGAGGGTGCCCGGGGCCCACACCGCGCTGACCCAGGCGATCTGCTTGCCGGTGTTGAGCGCCTTGTTCCACGCCGGGGTGTACATCGGCTGGTTGTCGATGGCGCCCTCCTTCACGAGGCCGCCCCAGAACTTCGCGACCTTCTGCGTCGCCGCGTCGTTGATGGAGACCTTCCAGCGGTCGCCCGAGGTCGTCCACCACTTCGCGCCCGCCTGCTGGGCGAGACCCGCGAAGAGGCCGGAGTCGTTGGCGGAGAAGGTCGTGAGGTCCTTGTCGGGGGCGGCCTTCTTGAGCTCGCGGGCCGTCTCGGCGAACTCGTCCCAGGTCGTCGGCACGGTCAGGCCGTACTTCTCGAACAGGTCCTCGCGGTAGTAGAACATCATCGGGCCGATGTCCTGCGGCACCGCGTAGACCGCGTCCGTGCCCAGGGTCGTCTGCTGCCAGACGCCGTCGGCGAACCGGTCCTTCGCCCCCGCCACGTCCTCCGCTATGTCCGCGAGGGCGTCGTTGCTGACCAGCGTGGGCAGGGCCTGGTACTCGGCCTGCACCAGGTCGGGGGCCTTGCCCGCCTTGTGCGCGGTGAGGATCTTGGTGACGAGCGTGTCACCGGAGGCCTGCTTCTTCACCGTGACGGTGATCTGCTCCTTCTTGCCCGGCCCCTTGTTCCACAGGTCCACGACCTTGTCCATGCCGGGCGTCCAGGTCCAGTACGTCAGCGAGACCGGCCCCGACCCGGTCCCGCCGTCCCCGGAATCCGAGCCACAGGCGGCGAGCGTGGTGGCGCCGAGCGCGAGAGCGACGGCGGATGTCACGAGGCGGCGGCGCTTCGTGTGCGGCATGGATCTCTCCCCTGACCTGGGGTCCTCGCCTGCTGCGAGGACCTGCCATGCTTCTGTGAGCGTTCACAGTAGAGAAACATCCCGGACACTTGTCAATGGTTGTTGCTGTGCGGTTATGTTGGGCTCCGCACCGCGCTGCTGTGTGTGCACGTTCCCAATTGATCGATCAGCGGGAGACCATCCATGCCGGACACCACCCCCAGGGGCCTCACCAGGCTCGCCTTCGGTGGGGACTACAACCCCGAGCAGTGGCCGGAAAGCGTCTGGCAGGAGGACGTCCGGCTGATGCGCGAGGCCGGCGTCACCATGGTGAGCGTCGGGATCTTCTCCTGGGCCCTGCTGGAACCCTCGCCCGGCACTTACGACTTCGGCTGGCTCGACCGGCTCCTGGACCTGCTGCACGAGCACGGCGTCCGGGTCGACCTCGGCACCCCCACGGTCGTCCCGCCCGTCTGGTTCTACCGGGCCCACCCCGAGGCGCTGCCCGTCACCGCCGAGGGCGTGCGCTACGAGTTCGGCTCCCGCGCGGCCATCTGCCACAGCAACGCCGACTACCGCGCCGCCGCCGCGAGCATCACCACCGCGCTCGCCGAACGGTACGGAAACCACCCGGCGCTGGCGCTGTGGCACGTCCACAACGAGTACGGCGTCCCCGTCTCCGCCTGCTACTGCGACTCCTGCGCCGCCCACTTCCGCCGCTGGCTGGCCGCCGCCTACGGCACCGTCGACGCCGTCAACGAAGCATGGGGCACGGCCTTCTGGGGCCAGCGCTACACCGGCTTCGAGCAGATCAACCCGCCCCGGGTCACCCCGGCCGCCGTCAACCCGGCCCAGGCGCTGGACTACAAGAGGTTCGCCGACGCCACCATGCGCGAGAACTTCGTCGCGGAGCGGGACATCCTGCACCGCCTGTCCCCGGGCGTCCCGGTCACCACCAACTTCATGACCGCGCTCAGCCAGTGCGACTCCGTCGACTACTGGGCCTGGGGCCGCGAGGCCGACCTCGTCACCAACGACCATTACCTGATCACCGACGGCCGGCGCACCCACGTGAACCTCGCGATGGCCGCCGACCTCACCCGATCCGTCGCGGGCGGTGCCCCCTGGCTGCTGCTCGAACACTCCACCTCGGGTGTCAACTGGCAGCCCCGCAACCCCGCCAAGGCCCCCGGGCAGATGGCCCGCAACTCCCTGGCGCACGTGGCGCGCGGCTCCGAGGGCGCCATGTTCTTCCAGTGGCGCCAGTCCCGGCGCGGCGCCGAGAAGTTCCACTCGGCGATGGTCCCGCACGGCGGCACCGACACCCGCGTGTGGCGCGAGGTCGTCGAACTCGGCTCCTTCGTGCACGCGTTGGCCGAGATCCGCGGCACGCGCACCGAGGCCGACGTGGCCGTGCTGTGGGACTGGCACTCCTGGTGGGCGCAGACCCTCGACTGGCGCCCCAGCGTCGACCACGACGCCCGCGAGCGCGCCGACGCCTTCTACGAGGCCCTCTACGACCGCCACCTCACCGTCGACTTCGCCCACCCGGAAGCCGACTTGTCGAGGTATCCCCTTGTCGTCGTACCGGCCCTGTACCTGATGACGGAGGCGGCCGGGCGCAACCTGACCGCATACGTCGAAGGAGGCGGCACCCTGGTCGTGTCGTACTTCTCCGGCATCGTCGACGAGCACGACGCCGTCCACGAGGGCGCCTACCCGGGCCCGCTGCGGGACGTCCTGGGCCTCACCGTCGAGGAGTTCTCACCGCTGCTGGCCGGCGAACGCGTGCGGCTCACCGGCCCCGACGGGACCGAGCTGAACGCGGACGTCTGGACCGAGTTCGTCGTGCCCCGCGGCGCCGACACGGTCCTCACCTACGCCGACGGCCTGGCCTCCGGGCTGCCCGCCGTCACCCGGCACCGCCTCGGCGAGGGCACCGCCTGGTACGTCTCCACCCGGCTCGGCGCCGACGGCCTCGACACGCTGCTCGGCATGGCCGCCGAGGACGCCCGGCTCGCCCCGCGCGCCGACCTGCCCCGCGACGTCGAAGTGGTCCGCCGCACCGGCGAGTCCGGCACCTACCTCTTCGCCGTCAACCACACCGGAGCGGACGTCAAGGTGCCTCTGGAGGTCCCGGGCACCGAGCTGCTCACCGGTGAGCGGGCCGCCGGCCGCCTGCCCGTCCCCGCCGGAGCCGTCCGGGTCGTCCGGCTCGACGGCTGAACCGACTCCCTCCGCCCGCGTGTGCCACGAGCCGCGGGCGGAGGGGCTCTCCCGCCCGGCCGCGGACGGGAGACACTCCCCAACCCCACGTCGAAGGGACGACGGACGACGATGTTCCATCCCAGACGCACCCTCAGGGCCCTGCTGCTGCCGCTCGCCGCCGGGCTCGCCCTCACCGCCCTGCCCGCCCCCTCCGCCCACGCCGCGAGCACGCTGGCCAACGGCGGCTTCGAAGCCGACGGCGCGGGTGCTGCAGCACCGGCCGGCTGGTCCGAGTACGGCGACACCGGCGCCTCGTTCACCGAGTCCGGCGGCCACGGCGGCAGTTACCGCCTGAGCCACTGGGCCGCCGGCGCCTACAAGGTGGAGACCTACCAGTACCTGTCCGGACTCACCAACGGCGCCTACAGGCTCACCGCCTGGGTGCGCTCGGGCGGCGGGCAGAAGTCCGCCTACATAGCGCTGAAGAACTGCGGCGGCGCCGAGCAGCGCACCGACCTGCCCGTCTCGGCCAGTGGCTGGATCCGGATCGTCGTGCCGGTCGACGTGACCAACAACCAGTGCACGATCAGCGTCAACAGCGACGCGAACGCGGGCAACTGGATCAACGTCGACGACCTGACCTTCGCCCGGGGCACCTCCGGGACGTCGGTCAAGGGCGCCGACATCTCGTCCCTCGCCAAGAGCGAGGCCAGGGGCGGCGTCTACCGCAACGCCTCCGGCACCGCCGGCGACGCCCTGTCGATCCTCAGGTCGAACGGCATGAACTACGCCCGCCTCAAGGTGTGGGTCGACCCGGCCGACGGCTTCAACAACAAGGCCCGCGTCCTGGCCACGGCCAAGCGCGTCAAGGCCCAGGGCATGAAGCTGCTGGTCGACTTCCACTACTCCGACTTCTGGGCCGACCCGGGCCGCCAGGACAAGCCCGCCGCCTGGGCGGGGCACTCCTACAGCCGGCTGAAGACGGACGTGTACCAGCACACCTACGACGTGCTGAACGCCCTGAAGGCGCAGGGCACCACCGCCGACATGGTCCAGGTCGGCAACGAGATCAACGGCGGCATGCTGTGGACCGAGGGCTCCACCTCCAACTGGCCGCAGCTCGCCGGCCTGCTCAACTCCGGCTACGACGCGGTCAAGGCGGTCAGTTCCGGCACCACCGTGGCCCTGCACCTCGCCGAGGGAGGTGACCTGGAGGGCACCCGCTGGTGGTTCGACAGCGCCCGCTCCCACGGCGTGCGGTTCGACGCGATCGGCCTGTCGTACTACGGCTACTGGCACGGCACCCTGGCCGACTTCCAGACGACCCTGGACGACGCCGCCACCCGCTACGGCAAGCCCGTGTTCGTCGCCGAGACGGCCTACCCGTTCCGCCTGGACAGCGAGGACGCCCACGAGAACATCATCGACACCGAGGCCGAGCTGGTCCCGGGCTATCCCGCGAGCGTGGCCGGCCAGACCCGGTGGATGAACGACGTGGCGAGCATCGTGGAGGCCGTCCCGAACGGCCGCGGCCTGGGCGTCTTCTACTGGGAGGCGACCTGGACGGCGGTGTCCGGCAACGGCTGGGACCCGACCGACGCCTCCTCGGGCAACGGCTGGGAGAACCAGGCGCTGTTCGGCTACGACGACCGGGCGCTCACGTCGATGTCCTGGTTCCGCCACCGCTGAGTGCGTGGGGGAGGGGACGTGGCCCGCTCCGCCGTCCCCTCCCGTCGCGCCGGACCGGACGGAGCCGAACTCATGGACGGCACAGGGCAGTTCGGTATCGGTCAAGGACTCGGAGTCCCGGACGTGACCGCATGGTGTGCGGGACAGTGGGAAGACGCGGTGCAGAGGACGACGCCGCGAGGCAGGGGCACGCCATGCTGAGCACTCCCACGGACGAGACGCGGCTGCGCATCCTGGCCTGGCTGAGGGAACCCGGCCCCGCCGCGGGCGGGGTCACCGCGGACGCCGTCGCCGAGCACTTCGCGCTGCCGCGCCCGGTCGCCACCACCCACCTGCGGCTGCTGGAGGCCGCCGGCATGCTGCGCAGCACCCGGTCCGGCGGGCGGCTGTGCTACCGCCGCGACGACATACGGATCGCCGAGGTCGCCCGCATGTTCGAGAAGGGCTGGTAGGCCGCTCCGCGCGTAAGGAGTCGGTGTGAACCGCCGGGGCGGTGCGGCCGTGCCCGGCGCTGCACGACGGGAGGAAGCGGGGGAGGGGAACTGCCCGAAGGGGTTGGCGTGCGCGCGCAGGTGAGAGCCGTTCTCGCCCGCGTGCGGTACCACTGACGCCTCCGCTCCCGCCCCTGTCGAACAGAACTGGATCCCATGAGCGTCATCACCGTCGGTCAGGCCGTCGTCCTCGGAGCCGTCGAGGGGGTGACCGAGTTCCTGCCCGTCTCCTCCACCGGCCATCTGAAGATCGCCGAAGGGCTCATGGGCATCCCCGTGGACGACCGTGCCGTGGTCGGGTTCTCGGCCGTCGTCCAGGTCGGCGCGATCGCGGCCGTGCTCGTGTACTTCTCCCGGGACATCGTGCGGATCGCCTCGGCCTGGGGGCGCGGTCTGCGCCACCGTGAGGAGCGGGACCGCCACGACTACCGGTTCGCCTGGTGGGTCGTCTGGGCCACCGTCCCGGTCGTCGCCGTGGGGCTCGCCGCCGAGCCGTTCATCGAGGGCCCGCTCGCCTCGCTGTGGGTGGTGGCCGGCTCGCTGGTCGCCGGCAGTGGGGTGATGTGGGCGGCGGACCGGGCGGGCCGGCACACGCGCGGCGAGGACGCCGCCTCCTTCAGGGACGCCATGCTGGTCGGCGCCTCGCAGATCCTCGCCCTGCTCTTCCCGGGCTTCTCGCGCTCCGGCGCCACCATGTCGACCGCCCTGGTCCTCGGCCTGGACCGCGTCGCCGCCACCCGGCTCTCCTTCTTCCTCGGCATCCCCGCGCTCACCGGTGCCGGCGTGTACGAGCTGAAGGACGCCCTGGGCACCGGGGTGGGCGCGGCGCCGCTCGCCGCCGGGACGGTCGTCTCCTTCGTCGTGGCGTACGCCGCCGTCGCGTGGCTGCTGAAGTTCGTCGCCAAGCACTCGTTCAGCGCGTTCGTCATCTACCGGGTCGTGGTGGGTGTGCTGCTGTTCGGGCTGCTCGGGGCGGGTGTGCTGCACGGCTGAGTGTCCTGGGGGAAGACGACGCCGTCCGTGGTGGCGTCGTCCGTCCGCGGTGCCGTCGTGGCTCGTCGCGCGGTTTTCCCGCAGCCCCCCGGGGCGCCTCTTGACAGCGTGAGCCGCCGGCCGGAGTATCTCTCCCGTGAACCTGTCAGACAGCCGGACAGCCGGACAGCCTGTGCGCCGCGTCAGTGCCATGGAAGCGGTGCTGGCGCATCTGCGCGGCGCCATCGAGCGGGGGGAGTACGCCATCGGCGACAAGCTCCCCTCCGAGGCGGAGCTCTGCCGCACCCTGGAGGTCTCCCGTCCCGTGCTGCGCGAGGCGCTGCGCGCGCTGCAGACCATGGGCCTGACCGTGTCCCGGACCGGCAAGGGCACCTTCGTCGTCGCCAGCACCGTCGAGGACCCCACCTTCGGCGACTACGCGGCCAGCGACCTGCTGGAGGTCCGCCGCCACGTGGAGATCCCGGTCGCCGGGTACGCGGCCCTGCGCCGCACGCCGGAGAACCTCGACCACCTGGCGCACCTGCTGGACAGGATGGAGCGGGAGACCGACACCACCGCCTGGGTCGCCATGGACTCGCTGTTCCACCTCGCCGTGGCCGAGGCCGCCCAGAATCCGGTCTTCCGCCGCGTCATCGAGGAGATCCGGGACGCGCTGGCCCGGCAGTCGGCCTTCCTCAACGAGCTCGGCGGCCGCCGCGAGCAGTCCAACCGCGAGCACCGGGCCATCGTCGAGGCGCTGATCGACGGTTCCGAGAACGACGCGGTGGAGGCCATGACCCACCACCTCGACCGCGTCGAGACGACCCTCACCGACATCGTGCGCTCCCCGCGCACGGCCACCGGCACGGAAACCCCCACGGAAGGCGGACCCGAGGCGTGAGCGAGCAGTCCCTGCACGACGGAGTGCAGAAACGTTCCGGCCATGTCGACGCCGGAGACGCGGGCTACAGCAAGTCCCTGAAGTCCCGGCACGTCAACATGATCGCCATCGGCGGTGCCATCGGCACCGGCCTGTTCCTCGGCGCCGGCGGCCGCCTCGCCGACGCGGGCCCGTCCCTCTTCCTCGCCTACGCGGTCTGCGGCCTCTTCGCCTTCCTCGTCGTCCGCGCCCTCGGCGAGCTGGTGCTCTACCGGCCCTCCTCCGGCGCCTTCGTCTCCTACGCCCGCGAGTTCATGGGGGAGAAGGGCGCCTACACCGCCGGCTGGATGTACTTCCTCAACTGGGCGACCACCGGCATCGCCGACATCACCGCCGTGGCCACCTACACCCACTACTGGGGCATGTTCTCCGACATCCCGCAGTGGGTGATCGCCCTGATCGCGCTGGCCGTCGTCCTCACCGTGAACCTGATCTCCGTGAAGATCTTCGGCGAGCTGGAGTTCTGGTTCGCCATCGTCAAGGTCGGCGCACTGGTCGGCTTCATGTGCATCGGCATCTTCCTGCTGGTCACCCAGCACCCGGTCGACGGCCACAGCCCCGGCCCGTCCCTGATCGGCGACAACGGCGGCCTCTTCCCGCACGGCCTGCTGCCCATGCTGCTGATCATCCAGGGCGTCGTCTTCGCCTACGCCTCCGTCGAGCTGGTCGGCGTCGCGGCCGGCGAGACCGAGAACCCCGAGAAGATCATGCCCAAGGCGATCAACTCGATCATGTGGCGCGTCGGCCTGTTCTACGTCGGCTCGGTCGTCCTGCTGTCGATGCTGCTGCCGTGGAACAAGTACACCGCCGGAGAGAGCCCGTTCGTGACCGTGCTGTCCAACATCGGCGTCCCCGCGGCCGGCGGCGTGATGAACCTGGTCGTCCTCACCGCCGCGATGTCCTCCCTCAACTCCGGCCTCTACTCCACCGGGCGCATCCTGCGCTCCATGGCCATGGCCGGATCCGCGCCGAGATTCACCTCGGTGATGAGCCGCAGCCAGGTCCCCTACGGCGGCATCCTGCTCACCAGCGGCGTCTGTGTGCTCGGCGTCGGCCTCAACTTCGTCGTGCCCGCCGAGGCGTTCGAGATCGTGCTGAACTTCGCCGCGATCGGCATCCTCGCCACCTGGGGCATGATCATGCTCTGTCACCTCCTCTTCTGGCAGAAGACCCGGAAGGGCGAGCTCACCCGCCCCGGCTACCGGCTGCCGGGCTCTCCCTGGACCGAGATCGTGACGCTGGCGTTCCTCGCCTCCGTCCTGGTCCTCATGTACGCCGACGGCGGCGCGGGACGCACCACCGTGCTGTGCCTGCCGCTGATCGTCGGGGCCCTGGTCGCCGGATGGTTCGGCATCCGCGGCCGAATCTCGCGCACGTCCACCACCGGAGCCGGCGCGTGACCCACGCGCCCCTCCCAGAGAAGCAGGCAGTGATGCACAGCAGTTCCCTCGCGGCCGCACCCCTGGTCCGTGAACCCGTCCACGCCCCCGTCGCCCACCTCATACGCGGCGGAATCGTCGAAGGCATGCACTACGGCTCCGTCGTCGTCCTCGGCGCCGACGGGGAGGTCCAGCTCCAGATCGGAGACATCGAGGCCGCCTTCTACCCCCGCTCCGCGATCAAGCCCGTCCAGGCCGTGGCCATGGCCCGGGCCGGACTCCCGCTCCACGGCGAACTGCTGTCGCTGGCCGCGGCCAGCCACTCCGGCGAGGAACGCCACCTCGCCGGTGCCCGGCGGATCCTCGAACTCGCCGGGCTCACCGGGGACCACCTGCGCAACGTCCCCGACATGCCGTTCGACCCGGCCGTCCGGGACGCCTGGGTCCGGGAGGGCCGATCGCCCTCCCGGCTCGCCCAGAACTGCTCCGGCAAGCACGCGGCCATGCTCTACACCTGCGCCCTCAACGGCTGGCCGCTGGAGAACTACCTCGACCCCGGCCACCCGCTCCAGCAGGCCATCGCCGAGATCGTCGAGGACCTCACCGGGCAGCGGATCGCCAAGGTCACCGTCGACGGCTGCGGAGCGCCCCTGTTCGCTCTCTCCCTGCACGGCCTGGCCCGCGCGACCGCCCGGATCGTCTCGGCCGCGCCGGGCACGCCCGAGGCCCGGGTCGCCGACGCCATGCGCGCGCACCCCGAGATGGCCTCCGGCTCCGGGCGGGACGTCGCCGCGCTGATGCGGGCGGTGCCGGGGCTGTTGTCCAAGGACGGCTTCGAGGGCGTGCAGGTCGCCGCGCTGCCCGACGGGCGGGCCGTCGCGGTGAAGATCGCGGACGGGGCGAACCGGGCGCGGGTGCCGGTGACCGCCGCCGCGCTGGCCCGGGCGGGTGTCGACCCGGAGCTGCTCACGCGGTTCGCGGGCGAGCCGCTGCTCGGCGGCGGGCGGGAGGTCGGGCGGGTGCGGCCCGTCCGCTCGCTGGAGCCGCTCGCCGGTGCCGCCTGCGCCTGAGCGCGTGCCGGGTTCTCCCGTCCGGCGGCTGCGGCGCTTCCGTGGTTGCTCGCGCAGTTCCCCGCGCCCCTGAGGGGGCGCTCTCTCCTCTCAGTTCTAGAAAAGGGACCCCTCACCCTCATGACCGCCGCCACCCGCTCCGAGCACGACCTGCTCGGTGACCGTGACGTTCCCGCCGACGCCTACTGGGGTGTGCACACCCTGCGGGCCACGGAGAACTTCCCCATCACGGGGACGCCCATCTCCGCCTACCCGCACCTGATCGACGCCCTGGCCGCCGTCAAGGAGGCCGCGGCCCTCGCCAACGAGGAACTCGGCCTGCTCGATCCGCGCAAGGCCGCCGCCATCGTCGCCGCCTGCCGGGAGATCCGCCAGGGCAAGCTGCACGACCAGTTCGTGGTCGACGTCGTCCAGGGCGGCGCCGGCACCTCCACGAACATGAACGCCAACGAGGTCGTGGCGAACCGGGCCCTGGAACTGCTGGGCCACGCCAAGGGCGAGTATCAGCACCTGCACCCCAACGAGGACGTCAACCTCGGCCAGTCCACGAACGACGTCTACCCGACCGCCGTCAAGGTCGCGACGGTGTTCGCGGTGCGCGGGCTGCTGGACGCGATGGCCGTGCTGCAGGACGCGTTCGCCCACAAGGCCGTCGAGTTCCGCGACGTGCTGAAGATGGGCCGTACGCAGCTGCAGGACGCGGTGCCCATGACGCTCGGCCAGGAGTTCTCCGCGTACGCCGTCATGCTGGACGAGGACCGGGCCCGGCTCGCCGAGGCCGTCGAGCTGATCCACGAGATCAACCTGGGTGCCACGGCCATCGGCACCGGCCTCAACGCCCCCGCCGGATACGCCGAGTCGGCCCGCCGCCACCTCGCGGCCCTCACCGGCCTGCCCCTGGTGACCGCGGCCAACCTGGTCGAGGCGACCCAGGACTGCGGTGCCTTCGTGCAGATGTCCGGCGTGCTCAAGCGCATCGCGGTCAAGCTCTCCAAGAGCTGCAACGACCTGCGGCTGCTGTCGTCGGGGCCGCGTGCGGGCCTCGGCGAGATCAACCTGCCGCCGGTGCAGGCCGGTTCGTCGATCATGCCGGGCAAGGTCAACCCGGTGATCCCCGAGGTGGTCAACCAGGTCGCCTTCGAGGTGATCGGCAACGACGTCACCATCACCATGGCCGCGGAGGCCGGGCAGCTCCAGCTCAACGCGTTCGAGCCGATCATCCTGCACTCCCTGTCGGAGTCGATCACGCATCTGCGTGCCGCCTGCCTGACCCTCGCGGAGCGCTGCGTGCGGGGCCTCACCGCGAACACCGAGGCCCTGCGGGCCACGGTCGAGAACTCCATCGGCCTGGTCACCGCCCTCAACCCGCACATCGGCTACACGGCCGCCACCGACATCGCGAAGGAGGCCCTCGCCACGGGCCGGGGCGTGGCCGAACTCGTGCTGGAGAAGGGCCTGCTCCCCGCCGGGACCCTCGCGGCCCTGCTGCGCCCGGAGGTCCTGGCGGGCAGCGGGCCGCGGGAGCGCCCGGCCGTCGGCTGAGCCGGTCACCGGCGGCGCTCACCGGTCGCCTCCGGCCCACCCGGGGGCAACGTCCGTCCCAGGCGGGCGAGCGGGGACAGCGCCATCACCGCGGGGGACAGCAGCATCCCGGAGGCCGTCACCACGAGGCCGGTGCGCAACCCCCACTGCTCGGCGACCAGGCCGCCGAGCAGGGAGCCCAGCGGGGCCACACCCATGCCCGCCCAGGTGATCGTCGCCGCCACGCGGCCCTGCATCGGGTCCGGGGCGAGGGCCTGCCGCACGGACATGGTGGTGACGTTGACCAGCTGGCCGAAGGCGCCGAACAGGAAGTTGACCGCCACCAGCGCGGGCACGGTCACGGCGGCGGGGCCGCGCAGCCAGGGTACGCACAACAGCACCCCGTCGCCGAGGGCCGCCGCGGACACCAGCACCACGCCGTGCCCGAACCGGCCCGGCAGCCGGGCGGCGAGCAGCGACCCCACCAGCGCGCCCGGCCCCGTCGCGGCGAGCGCGAGTCCCACCGCGCTGCCCGGCAGATGCAGTTCCCGCGGCAGGTAGAGCAGGTAGACGGTCATCGTGGCCGCGAAGGAGAACTGGAAGGCGGCCGAGGCGAGGCCCACGGCCCGCAGGGCCGGGTCCCGGGCGACGAAGCGGACACCTGCCGTGATCCGCCGCCGCAGCCGAGGGGGCCGGGCCGCGCGGTCGGGGACCGGTTCGATCCGGCGGATCCGCCGGATCGACAGGAACGACACCACGAAGAACAGCGCGCCGCCCGCCGCGGCGGCCGGCGCCGACAGCAGGGACACCAGTGTCCCGCCGAGCGCGGGTCCGCCGGTCTGGGCGGCGGACCGGCTGCCCTCCAGCGCGCTGTTGCCCCGCACCAGCTGATCGCGTGCCACCAGCCGCACCAGCGACGTCTGGTACGCCACGTCGAAGAACACGGACAGGACCCCGACCGCGAACGCGACGACGAGCAGGGCCGGCAGGCCCAGCACGCCCAGGAGCCCCGCCAGGGCGGCAGCACCCAGCGCCACGGCCCGGCCGGCGTCGGCCAGCACCATCACCGTGCGGGTCCGCCACCGGTCCACCCACGCGCCGACGAACAGCGAGAGCAGCAACACCGGTGCCTGCCCCACCGCGCGCAGGACGCCCAGCCGGCCCGCGTCGGTGTGCAGCGTCAGCACGGCGATCAGCGGCAGCGCCACCAGGCAGGCGTGCTCGCCCAGTTGGGAGGCGGTCTGGCCCGCCCAGAGACGGCGGAAGTCGGGGTCCCGCCGCAGACCGGGCCGGGCGGACGCGCCCTGCGCACCGGACGACGGGCCGGACGGATCGGACGCGGCAGGGAAACCGGAAGGGCGGTCGGACGGCACGGGGACCCCAAGAGTCGCGCGGAGGAAGCCGGCACCCGGCGCGCGACAGGGCGCGACGGCGGTGCCGGGCGGGAAGAGGGCTCGCTGTGCCACGGATCGAGGGCGGCACGCGATGACGGGCCGGCCTACGGCCCATGACGTCAACGCGCGCTCGGACGACCGACCATGCTCAGCTCCTCCGGGATCACTCGCTGCCCGCACGCTAGTCTCCGCCACTGGACCGCGACAACGCATGAAGGCCCGTGCCCTGCGCGGGCGGACCGGCCCGGAGGGACAATGGCGATCATGACGTCGCCGACCACCTTCCAGCCGGTTCTGGAGCGCATCGCCGAGGAGATCGGGCGGACCCCGGGCCGCGGCCGGGCCGCCGACTACATCCCGGCGCTCGCGTCCCGGGACCCGCGCAGCTTCGGCATGGCCGTCGCCGAACCCGACGGCACCGTGTACGGGGTGGGGGAGTGGCGGCAGCCGTTCTCCGCGCAGTCCATCACCAAGGTCTTCACCCTCGCCCTCGACCTCGCCCGGGAGGGCGACGCCCTGTGGGAGCACGTGGGCCGCGAACCCTCCGGCAACCCGTTCAACTCCCTGGTGCAGCTGGAGTACGAGAACGGCATCCCGCGCAACCCGTTCATCAACGCGGGCGCGCTCGTCGTCACCGACCGGCTGCACACCCGTAGCGGCGACGCGTCGGGTGAACTGCTGGCGTTCCTGCGCGCCGAGAGCGCCAACCCGGAGCTGACCTTCGACGAGGAGGTCGCCGCCTCCGAGGCCGCCCACGGCGACCGCAACGCCGCGCTCGGCCACTTCATGGCGTCGTACGGCAACATCGACAACCCGGTGCCGGTCCTGCTGGAACAGTACTTCCGCCAGTGCTCCGTCACGGCGTCCTGCGCCGACCTCGCCCTCGCCACCACCTTCCTGGCCCGGCACGGCGTCCGCGCCGACGGCACCCGCCTGCTCACCCGCAGCCAGGCCAAGCAGATCAACGCGATCATGCTGACCTGCGGCACCTACGACGCGGCCGGGGACTTCGCGTACCGCGTGGGCCTGCCCGGCAAGAGCGGCGTGGGCGGCGGCATCATCGCGGTCGTCCCGGGCCGCTGCGCGCTGTGCGTGTGGAGCCCGGGCCTGGACGAGCGGGGCAACTCCGTGGCGGGCGTGGCGGCACTGGACAGGTTCACGACGCTGACGGGTCTGTCGGTGTTCTGAACACCGCGAGCGATCACCGTCCGGTCACACGTCCGCTGCCCGCCGGAGGGGCCGCGGTCGCCGCAGCGCCACCCCGCGTTGCCACGCTGCCCGGGTGTTGGCCATGGCTCCTCCCGTCGATCTCCGCCGCTGCCAGGTACTCGGCCTGGCCGGCACCGCCTGCCTCGCCCTGGGCGGTGAGACGGCCGGAGCCCTGCCGGTACGGGACCTCCTCCACCCGGCGTCCGCACACGCCGCCCTGGGACTCGTCGGCGCCTACTTCGGTGTCGTCCTGCTGATCGCGGCCTGGGCCCTGCTGGGCCGCCTGGTCCGGGGCCCGCGGCCGCCCGCCCCGCGGGCCCTGCTGCTCGTCCTCGCCGTCTGGGCGGCCCCGCTGCTGCTGGCCCCGCCGCTGTTCAGCCGGGACGTCTACAGCTACCTCGCCCAAGGGGCCATGGTGGAGGCGCACCTGGACGTGTACGCGCACGGGCCGTCCCGGCTCGGCGGCCCGCTCGCCGACGAGGTGGCCCCGCTGTGGCGCCACACCGGCGCCCCGTACGGCCCGGTGTTCCTCGCCGTGGCCGCGGCCCTGTCCGGTCTGACCGCCGGGGAACTGCCCGCCGGTCTCCTCGGGATGCGGCTGGTCGCGCTCGCCGGCGTGGCCCTGATGGCGGCCGCGCTGCCCCGCCTCGCCCGCCACAGCGGCGCCGACCCGTCCGCCGCCCTGTGGCTGGGCGCCCTCAACCCGCTCGTCCTGCTGCACCTGGTCGCCGGTGCCCACAACGACGCCGTCATGCTGGGCCTGCTGGGCGTGGGCCTGGTCGCCGCGCTCGGCCGGTGGCCCGTCCTCGGCGCCGTCCTGGTGACGCTCGCCGCGCTGGTCAAGGCGCCGGCCGTGCTCGGCCTGGCCGCCGTCGTCGTCCTCCAGGTGCGCGCGGGGCGCGCCCCGGTGAAGGCCGTCGCGGCCACGGCCTGCGCCGCGGCCGGCACGACCGTCGCCGCCACGGCCGCCGCCGGCACCGGATACGGCTGGATCGGCGCGCTCGGCACTCCCGCCTCGCCGCAGAACTGGGCCCTGACCACCCTGCTGGGGCGCGCCACCCGCGCGCTGCTTGAGCACCTCGGCAGCGATCTCGCGCCCCTGGCGATCCCGGCCTGGCACACGCTGGGCATGGTGGCCGCCGTGGTGGCGATCGCGGTGATCTGGCTGCGGCTGCGTCCGCGGCCCGTGTACGCCCTGGGCCTGAGCCTGGCCGCCGTGGCCGCGCTCGGCCCGGCGATCCGCCCCTGGTACGCCCTGTGGGGCCTGTTCCTCATCGCCGCCGCCGCGCCCGGCGGCTGCGTACGCCCCCGTACGGCCGCCGTGACCGGCGTGCTCGCGCTGTGCGTCCTGCCCAGCGGCGGACCGGCCGGCACCGGGCAGCTCCTGCTGGCCGTCTCCGGCGGGGCGCTCGCCCTCGTCGTGCTGTGGCAGGCCCGGCAGGCCCAGCTCGCGCCGGCTCTGGGACGCGCCGCATGACCCCGTCGCTGCCGCGCTCCGACCGGGGCCGGCTGCTGCTGGTGCTCGCGCTCGCCACGGCGGTCACCGTCTTCACCGCGACCGTGCCCCTGCTGCGCGACTGGTTCGACCTGCGCGTCTACCACGGCAGCGTCGGCACCTGGGTCCACCACGGCGGCCGGATCTACGACTACCGCGTGCCGGGAACGGCCTACGGCTTCACCTATCCGCCGTTCGCCGCGGTCGCCATGGCGCCGATGGCCCTGCTGGACCTGCGCACCGCGATCGCCGTCGCCCTGCTGCTGAACCTGGCGGCCCTCGCCCTGATCCTGCGCCTGCTCGCGGCCCCTGCGTGGCGACGGCCCGGCTGGTTCGGCTGGGCCCTGCTCGCGTGCCTGCTCGCCCTGTTCGAACCGCTGCGCGACACCATCAGCTTCGGGCAGGTGAACCTCCTGCTCCTGGCCCTCGTCCTCACCGACGCGGCGCTGCTGGCCACCGGACGGGGACGATGGGCGGGCGCCGGCATCGGACTGGCCGCCGCGATCAAGCTCACGCCGGCGCTGTTCATCGGGCTGCTGCTGGTGACCCGGCGGTGGCGCGCCGCCGCGGTGGCCACGGGCGTCGCCCTCGGGGCCACGGCCCTCGCCGCCGGTGTGGACCGGGACGCCTCGCGCTTCTACTGGACCGAGGCCCTGTGGGACACCGGCCGGGTGGGCAGTCAGGCCTACGTCTCGAACCAGTCCGTGCAGGGCGTCCTCGCCCGGCTCGGCGAGCACGACCGGGCCGTGTGGGCGGCGGCCGTCCTGCTGGTGCTCGGCGTGTGGGCGGTGCGGGCGCGCCGGGCCGTCGCGGCGGGCGACTGGGCGGCCGGGTTCGCCCTGACCGGTCTCGCCGCCTGCCTCGTCAGCCCGATCACCTGGGTGCACCACCTCGTGTGGCTGCTGCCCTCCTTCGCCGTCCTGGTGCGCGCCGGGCACGTCCGCGTCGCGGGAGCCCTGTACGCGGTGCTGTGCACCAGCGTCGTCTGGCTGTGGTTCGACGACGCGTCCGGCGTCGACGGCTTCCTCGGCGGCAACCTGTACGCCTGGATCACCCTCGGCCTGCTCCTGTGGCTGCCGGCCGGTCAGTTCCGCCCCGGCCCGCGCACCGGCAGCCGCAGCACCAGGACCACGACCGCGGCGCCGAGCCCGGCCGCTCCGACGATCAGACCCGCCTCCGTCCAGACGGAAGCGGGCTCCCTCGACACGGCCGCGGCGGCCGCCGGCACGGCCGTCACCTCCGGCCGCGCGGCCGGGCGCGGCACCACGAGCGACCCGACCGGCTCGACGCTCCGGGCCGAAGCGAACCCCCAGTCGAGCAGCGAGCGCGCCTCCTCGTAGACGGCAGCCCCGCCGCCCTTCTGCGGGTTCATCACCGTCACGACGAGCGTGCGGCCGTCGCGCCGCGCCGCCGCGACGAGCGTGCTGCCCGCCTTGCTGGTGTAGCCGTTCTTGACACCGATCAGCCCCCGGTACGGCTGCACCCCGCCGGCGCCGCTCAGCAGCCGGTTGGTGTTGCGGATCGGGTACGACCAGCGGCCGCCGCCGGGGAACCTCGCCTCGACCGTGGCGCAGTACCGCGCGAAGTCCGGGTTGCGCAGCCCCGCCGCGCCGAACACGGCCAGGTCGAACGCCGACGACACCTGGCCCGGGGCGTCATAGCCGTCCGGGGACACCACGCGCGTGTCGAAGGCGCCGAGGGACCGGGCCTTGACCTGCATCCGCTCGGCGGTGACCCGCCAGCCGCCGTTCAGCTCGGCCAGCACGCGCACGGCGTCGTTCCCGGAGTTGAGGAAGACGCCGCGCCACAGGTCGGCGACCCGGTACGTGCGTCCCTCGGCGACCCCGACGAGGCTGCTGCCGGACCCGATGCCCCGCAGTTCCTCCTGCCGGACGGTGTGCCGGATGCCCGCGGGCAGGGACGGCAGCACCGTGAGGGCGAACAGCGTCTTCAGGGTGCTGGCCGGGGGGAGCCTGCGGTGCGCGTTGCGGGCGGCGAGCACCTCGCCGGTGCGGGCGTCGGCCACCAGCCAGGACAGGGCGGAGACCCGGGGGACGCGGGGCGTTCCGGCACGCGGGCGGACGTGCAGGCCGGGCCGGTGCAGCAGCGAGGGGTGCGGGGCCGCCGCCCGCGGCCCGGCGGGCGCGGTGGGCGCGGCCGGCGCGGCCGGCTCCGCGCCGCCGGGGCGGGCCACGGCGGCGGGCGTCAGAACCAGGAGCCCCGCCGCGCAGAGCGCGCCGGCCGACACGGCCACCCGGGAAGAGAGTCCGATGATCATACGATCAACGTAGAAACGGCCGGGTCCCGTGCGGCGGCGGCGGGGCCGATGGCCCCCCGCGAGCACCCGGATGCCGCACGGACGCGCGTCAGTCCGACGGCAGGGTCGGCCGGACGCGCCGCAGGAACGTCGCGTTGTCCGGCGTCTCGCGCAGGCGGTCCAGGAGGGTGTCCAGCGCACCCTGCCCGTCGCGGTTCTGCAGGACCCGCCGCAGTGCGTGCCGGGCCGTCAACTCGCCCGGCGGGACCAGTAGTTCCTCACGGCGTGTGCCGGACGGGACGATGTCGACGGCCGGGAAGGCCCGGCGGGACGCCGCCTCGCGGTTCAGGCGCAGCTCCATGTTGCCGGTGCTCTTCAGCTCCTCGAAGTAGTAGTCGTCGGCCCGGGAGCCGGTCTCCACCAGGGCGGTCGCGAGGATCGTGAGGGAGCCGCCCTCCTCGGCCGCCCGGGCCGCGCCGAAGAACCGCTTGGGCCCGGTCAGCGCCGACGCGTCGACGCCGCCCGTGAGGGTGCGGCCGCCGGCTCCCGCCGCGTTGTTGTGCGCCCGGCACAGCCGGGTCAGCGAGTCGAGCAGGACGACGACGTCCTCGCCGGCCTCGACCCGCCGCTTGGCCCGCTCGATGACGAGTTCCGCGAGGGCGATGTGCTGCCGGGCGCCGCGGTCGAAGGTGGAGGCGTACACCTCGCCGCGCACGCCGCGCCGCATGTCCGTGACCTCCTCGGGCCGCTCGTCCAGGAGCAGCACCATCAGCCGGCACTCGGGGTGGTTGCCGGCGACGGCGGCCGCGAACTGCTGGAGCAGGACGGTCTTGCCGGTCTTGGGCGGGGCCACGAGGAGCCCGCGCTGGCCCTTGCCGACCGGGGCGATCAGGTCCATGACCCGTCCGGCCGGTCCGGCGGCCGGGTGTTCCAGGCGCAGCCGCTCGTGCGGGTGCACCGGTGTCAGGTCCCCGAAGCGGCGCCGCCCGGCCAGCACCGCGGGGACGGCGCCGTCGACCCGTTCGACCTCGGTGAGGCCGCCCCGGCCGCCGCGTACGCCTTCCACGAGGTCGCCCTTGCGCAGGCCGTGCCGGCGGATCAGCGCGGGGGAGACGGCCGGGTCGCCGGGCGTGGGCAGGAGGTGCTCGCCGCGCAGGTGCCCGTTGCCGTGCGCGTCGATGTCGAGGACGCCGGCGGCGGCCCGGGGAGTGGTCCGCTGCCGGGCGAGCGGGCTGTCGAGTGTGGTGGTCATGATGGTGTGTCCTTCCGGGGACGGGACGGCATGAGACATGCGAAAGGGAGGGGAGAAGCCGCGAAGGGAGGGCCTGGGGCACGCCTCCGTGCGGCGGGGAACAGCACCTCGCACACGGCGGAACCGCCGTGGTGCCGAAAGGGTGGTGCTGGGAAACGAAGAGATACTGCGAGGGAGAACTGGCACCGGCGCCCACAACAGGGGGCAAGCACACGTGCTGTCTCGCAGGTTACCACGCCGGTCGCGCCAGGAGAACGAGAAGAAGCCTCAGCGCGTGGCCAGCAGCCCGTACAGCAGCGGGATGCGGGGTTCGGGGAGCCGCCACCAACCGGACTCCGTGCGCACCATCCGCGGCCAGCGCGGCCAGGGCAGTTCGTCGCTCTCGCGCAGGCGGCGCACGGTGAGTCCCGCATCCGTCAACGCGGTGACGACCTCGCCCATTCCGTGCATCCACTCGTAACTGTCCGTGGCGCCCGCGACGGCCGGTCCGTCCGTGTAGGTATGGGTCGCGTCGCGGTGCACCGGACCGCCGCCGCCCAGGTAGTCGTGGCGCAGCAGCAGCTCGGGTCCCTCACCGGAAGCGGGTTTCGGGCCGAGGGAGTTGAGCAGCGGGTGGAACTCGACGACGTACAGCCGGCCGCCCGGACGCAGCAGCCGGCCGGCGATCCGCGCCCAGCGGTCCAGGTCGGGCAGGTAGCACAGGGCGCCCTTGCCGGTGTAGACGACGTCGAACCGCCGTCCCTCCAGCGCCTCGACGGCGTCGTACACATGCCCGGACGTACGTCACGTCCGCGCCGGCCCCGGCCGCGATGCCGGCCGCCGCGGCCACGGACGCCTCGGAGAAGTCGAGCCCGACGGCCCGGGCCCCGCGCCGGGCGAACGCGATCGTCTCCGTGCCCAGATGGCACTGCAGATGGAGCACGTCTCGTCCGGTCAGCTCGCCGAGGTCCTCCCACTCGAAGGGGGCGAACCAGCGCTCGGGATCGAGGTCCTGGTCCAGGCCGTAGAACCGGCTGGCGAGATGGACGGGGGTGCGGGCGTCCCAGTTCGCCTGGTTGGCCCGCATCAGCCGGTCGTGCTCGGCGGACGTCATGAGGACATCCAACCGCGAACGGGCCGCGGACGGCGGAAGAACACCGGAAACGGGCTCGCCGCCCGCCGCCCGCTCACGCCGTGCGGGCCCTGGCCTCCTCGGCGATCCGCTCGAACTGCTCGCCCATGGCGGCCGCGAGCGCCTGGGCCGCCGACAGGGGCCGCACCATCACCGTGAACTCGTCGATGAGCCCGTCGTCGCCGACATGGATGAAGTCGCAGCCGTTGATCTCCCGGTCGCCGACGCGCGCGGTGAAGACCAGGGCGTGGTCGCGGCCGCCCACGTCGTCGATCTCGCGTACGTAACGGAAGTCCTCGAACACACCGGAGACGGCGCGCAGGATCGCCCCCGTGATCGCCTTGCCGGTGTACGGCTTGAACACCACCGGACTGGTGAAGACGACGTCCGGCGCCAGCAGCGCCTCGGCGGCGTCCAGGTCGAGCGCCTCGACCGCCTCTCGGAATGCGCGCATCGGAACCGCCTTGGTCAACTAGTTGAGTAGGTGCGGAGTAGATTAGTCATCCGTTGGTACGGTGTCCACATGTCTCTCAAGTACGCCGTCCTGGCCGCCCTCCTGGAGGGCGAGGCGTCGGGCTACGAGCTGTCGAAACTGTTCGACGTGTCGCTCGCCAACTTCTGGGCGGCGACCCCGCAGCAGCTCTACCGGGAGCTGGAGCGCCTGGCCGGGGAGGGCCTGATCGAGGCCCGGGTCGTCCGGCAGGAACGGCGGCCCGACAAGCGCATGTTCACACTGACCGGGGCGGGCCGCCGGGACCTCGACACGTTCGCCGCGACACCGCCCCGGCGGCCCACCGCCATCCGCGACGAACTGCTCATCAAGATCCAGGCCATGGACGGCGCCGACCCCGCGGCGACCAGGGCCCTGGTCGAGGAGCGCGCGGCGTGGGCGAGCGGCAAGCTGGCGCGCTACCGGCGCGTCCGCGAACGCCTGCTGGCCGGCCGCGGCGAGGAGGAGTACCTGAGGGAGACCGACCGGGTGGGCCCGTACCTCACCCTGCTGGCGGGGATCGCCCTCGAGGAGGAGAACCTGCGCTGGTGCGCGCGCGTGCGGACGGTCCTGGACCAGCGCGCCCCGCGCGACGAACGGCGGCGTCCCGCGGCTCAGGACGGCACGCGACAGGCCGGTGTCTGACGCGTGGAGCCTCCGCGCGGGGCGGCCCGGCGCGCCCCGCCGCGCGCGTGCGCTCGTCGGCCACTGCGGCCCGTGGCGGCCCCGGGGCGAACCGCGGAGCTCCGGTACGCGCCGGGAAGCGCCTAGGCTGAACCGGTGTTCAGCCCCGAAGGCCCAAGTCTGCGCGAGCTCGCCGTCCAGGCCCTGTCGTCCGTCGAACGCGGCTACGACCTGCTCGCGCCGAAGTTCGACCACACGCCCTTCCGGACCCCGGACGCGGTGCTCGGCGCCGTCGAGTCGGCCCTGCGGCCGATGGGACCCTTCGGCGCGGGGCTCGACCTGTGCTGCGGCACCGGTGCCGGTACCGGCGTGCTGGCCCGGCTGTGCCGCGAGCGCGTCACGGGAGTCGACTTCAGCGCGGGCATGCTCGGCGTCGCGCGCGAGCGGATCCGCTCCGGCGGGCCCCGTGTCTCCTGGGTCCGGGCCGACGCCCGTGCCCTGCCGTTCGCGCCCGCCTTCGACCTGGTCGTGAGCTTCGGGGCCTTCGGGCACTTCCTGCCCCTTGAACTGCCCGGCCTGTTCACGCAGGTCCGTTCCGTGCTGCGGCCGGGCGGCCGCTTCGCGTTCCCGCTCGTCGCGCCGCCCCGCCCGGCCTCCCCCGGGTACTGGACGCTGCTCGGCTTCGACGCGGTGATGCGGGTGCGCAACGCGCTGTGGCGGCCGCCGTTCGTCATGTACTACCGCGCGTTCCGGCTCGGGGACGTACGGCGCGAGCTCACCCGGGCCGGCTTCCGGGTGGAGCTGTACGCGCTGCCGGAGTTCGGGCGGCGACGCGACGGCAGCCCGCGGGTGCGGCTGGTCGTGGCCCGGATCCCGGACGGGCCGGAGGGGCCGTCCGGTCCGTCCGGCCTCTCCGGGCCGGTCAGCCGCGGATGAAGGCGAGCAGGTCCTCGTTGAACGCCTCCTCGAAGTCGCCCACCAGGCCGTGCGGGGCACCTTCGTAGACCTTCAGCGTCGCGCCCTTCACGAGCTGCGCGGTCCGCTGCGCCGAGGCGGCGATCGGCACGATCTGGTCGTCGTCACCGTGCGCGACCAGCGTGGGGACGTCGATCCGCGCCAAGTCCTCGGTGAAGTCGGTCTCCGAGAACTGCTCGACGCAGTCGTACGCGCCCTTCAGGCCCGCCTGCATGCTCCACATCCAGAAGGCCCGCCGCACGCCCTCCGACACGGCGGCGCCGGGCCGGTTGAAGCCGTAGAAGCTCTCGCTCAGCTCCCAGTAGAACTGCGAGCGGTCCGACTCCACGGCCGCCCGGATGCCGTCGAAGGCCTCCTTCGGCGTGCCGGCGGGGTTGCCGTCGGTGCGCAGCATCAGCGGCGGCACCGCGCCCAGCAGCACGGCCTTGGCGACCCGGGCGGTACCGTGCCGGCCGATGTAGCGGGCCACCTCGCCGCCGCCGGTCGAATGGCCCACCAGCACCGCGTCGCCGAGGTCGAGCGACTCGATCAGCTCGGCCAGGTCGTCGGCGTACCGGTCCATGTGGTTGCCCTGCCACGGCTGGCCCGAGCGGCCGTGCCCGCGGCGGTCGTGGGCGATGGCGCGGAAGCCGTGCTCGGCGACCAGGCGCGCCTGGCGGTCCCACGCGTCCGCGTTGAGCGGCCAGCCGTGGCTGAACACCACGGGCCGCCCCGCACCCCAGTCCTTGTAGTAGATCTCGGTTCCGTCGGACGTGGTGAACGTGCTCATCGGGGTTCCTCTCCGGGATCGTGGCGCGGGATCAGACGAAACGCCGCACGAACGTCAGGGCGGTGTCCGCGACCTCCTGCCAGCCGTGGTCGATGGTCAGGGCGTGGCCCCTGTCCTTGATCTCGATGATCTCCGTGATCCCGGGATTGCGCCGCTGGCGCTTGTAGGAGGCGTTCGACAGCGCCCACGGCACGGTGTGGTCCTTCTCGCCGGAGATGATCAGCAGCGGCCCGCGCTCGGGGTTGCCGGTGTCGACCTTCGCCTCGGTCCACGGGTTGATGTTCGCCGTGGCCGCCTGGAACAGCGGCGCGCCCGGCGCCGGCACGGCGAACGTGCCGTAGAGCTCGCGTGCCTCCTCCTCGCTCACCGCGTTGGCGAAGGAGTACCGGAACTGGTCGTAGGTGAGCGGCACGGCCCGGTTGCGGTTGGCCGGGTTGGTGAGCACCGGGGCCGCCGCGCGCAGCGACGACACCGGCAGCGGCAGCACGCCCCGGAACGGCGCGGGGTCGATGGCCACCGACGCCGCCGACAGACCGCGTCCGGCGAGAATCTGCGTGAGCAGTCCGCCGAACGAGTGACCGATGATCGCCGGCTTCCGCTTCAGCTCGCCGATCAGGCCCGCGAGATGGTCGGCGACCTGCCCGACCGTCTTGCCGGCGAGCACCTCCGGGTGCCGGTTGGCCTCCTCGACGGTTTCCGGGTCGTCGGGCCAGGACAGCGAGACCGGGGCGTACCCGGCCCGCTCGAAGTGGTCCGCCCAGCGGTCCCAGCTGCTCGGCAGCAGCCACAGTCCGTGGACGAAGACGACGGGCGTGCGGCCGGCGGCGTTGGCGCGCTCGATCAACTGCTCGTCATGCGTGGTCATACGGTCGTTCCCCCCTGGGATGGCCGAGGTCCGCGGGGCTCCGGTACACGCGCACAGAGCGTCCGCCCGTGGCCGATACTGGCAGCGGACGGGGTCGCCGGATCGGCTGACGGTGCCCGGTCCTCGACCGACCGTGCCACGGCGAGGGGGCGGAGGATGCTGCTGCTGGACACCGGGGAGCTGCCCGCACAGGAGCGGGTGGAGGCCTTCCGGACCGCCCTGGTGAGCGCGTCCGTGCCCTCACTGGTCAGCATGGAGGAGAGCGGCGAACGGGTCTTCGCCCGTATGGAGCGCTGGCAGTTCGGCGAACTCATGCTGTTCACCAGCCGCTCGTCGGGCTGGTCGGTCACCCGCAGCCCCCGCTTCCTGCGGCTCGAGGGCCCGCCCATGGTCTCCCTGTCCCTGCAGACCCACGGCACCGGCCGTTTCGGCCAGTCGGGCCGCCGGGACCGCGTCGAGCCCGGCGAGCTGATGCTCAACGACCTGACGATCCCCTACGACTTCGCCTGGTCCGGCAGCGGCGCCGCTCGCGCCCTCCAGATGCCCTACGACGTCCTGGCCGTGCCGCCCGACATCGTCCGCCGGGGCGCGGAACGGCTGCGGGCCAGTCCGCTGTACGAACTCGTCCGCGCCCATCTCGCCCGGATCCACCACGACGCCGACACGCTCGCCGGCGACCCGGGCGCCGCCGCCCTGGGCACGGCCACCCTGGAGCTGGTGCGGGCCCTGATCACCTCGGCCTCCGGCGTGGACGCCCACGCCCGTCCGGCGCTGGCGGAGTCCCTGCTCCCACGGGTCCTCGCCTACGCCCGGACCCATCTGACGGAACCGGACCTCACGCCCGCCCGGATCGCCCACGCCCACAACATCTCCGTGCGCGCGCTGTACCGCCTGTGCGCCCAGGCCGGGCTGAGCCTGGAGCAGTGGATCATCGAGCAGCGGCTGGAAGGCGCACGCTCCACGCTCCTCTCCCCGGCGGGGCGCGCCCGGACCGTGGCCTCCGTGGCCCGCGCCTGGGGATTCACCGACCCCAGCCACTTCACGCGCCGCTTCAGGGCCGCGTACGGCGTGACGCCCCGCCGGCTGCGTGCCGCGCCGCCCGGCCCGGCACGGTGAACTCGTAGACCAGCGCGTCCTGCTGGGCGTCCACGACCAGGTCGGTGATCTCCAGCGGGCGCGCGTACTGGTCGTGCACCCGCCGGGTGACCCGCACCGACGGCGTGCTCGCGAGCGGGGTGATGGCGTCGCGGTGGTGCAGCGTCAGGCCGGCCCGGCGCATCCAGTCGTAGGCCCGCCGCAGCTGCGCGGCGGCGGTGCCGTCGGCGCGGTCGCGGTAGCGGGCGAGTTCCTCCACCTCGGCGAGGGCCACGGCGGAGAACGACGTGACGGCGGTGCGCAGTCCGCGCCCGTCGGCGGTGGTGTACCGGTAGCGGTGGATGAGGGTGGGGCGGCCCGGAGCCAGGCCCAGGGCCTCGGCGTGTTCCGGCGGGGGAGGCTCCCAGGTGACGGTGGCGCGGGCGACGGTGCCCGGCGTCGCGCTGCGGGCTCCGACCGGGAAGGTGAGCGTCGCCGGGGCCTCCGTCGGCCCGCCGGGCAGGGTGGCGTGGCTGCCGCGCCGGTCCGTGGCGACGAGACCCTCGCGGCGCAGCAGCTCCAGCGCCTGCCGTACGGTCTCCCGGCTGACCCCGAAGTGCCCGGCCAGCCGCCGTTCGCCGGGCAGCCGTTCGCCGGGCGGGATCGTGCCGTCGCGCAGCTCGCCGAGCAGTTCCGCCGCGATCCGCCGGTACAGCGGATCCCCTTCGGCCGCCGGGTGATCAGCCGCCGGGGGATCGGTTGCCGGGGGATCGGCCGCCCGGGGGTCGGTGGCCCACGGGTTCGTGGGCGGGGGGTCCGTGGGCGGGTGGCCGGTCGCCGGGTGGTCGGACGGGGTGGTGCGGGCCATGCCGCGCCTCCTGTTGGTGACGTGCGGTAGCCGTGCGGGCTCGGTGCGCCACCAGATCTAGCATTGGTCTAAACCAGTTGGGAAGGGTGGCCGGGCGGTTCGGCCGAAACCCTGCTGCTGCCGCGCGGGCACCGCACCGGCCGCGGGTCGTCGGGCCGCCGGGCGGGACGCGACGGAGCCGGCGGGCGCCCGGTCCGGGCGGCGGGCGCGGTGCCCCCGCGCCGGCCGGGGACGGCGGCGCCCGCAGGTCTTCCCCTACGGCCTCACAGCGCGCTGTACACCGCCCCGACCAGCGCCATCTTGCGCGGGTCGTCGGCGATATGAGGCCCCATCCGGTTCATCACGTAGCCCAGGGACACGTCCGCCTCCGGGTCGGCCAGTCCGCAGGAGCCGCCGAAGCCGTCGTGTCCGAAAGCGCGCGGGTTCGGTCCGTACGAGCCGTTGCCTCCGCTCAGCCAGAGTCCGAGTCCCACCTCCGTCTCGTGGGGGAACCCTGCGCCGAGGACCAGGTCCCGGCAGCTGCCCTGGCCCTCGCGTACCCGCTCGGCAGCCTCCGGGGACAGCACGCGGTGCCCCCCGTACGCACCGCGCCCCGCGAAGACGCCGTACAGCTCGGCGACCGCCCGCGCGGTGCCGTGCCCGTTCGCCGCGGGGATCTCGGCGGCCCGCCATCCCGGCGTGTTGGCGGCGGCCGCGTCCACCGCGGGATTGGTCAGCGCGGCGATCGCCGCGGGTGCCAGCCTGGCGAAGACGGCGGCCTGTGTGCCGTCCGGCGCTGCCGGCGGCTGGACCAGCTCCGCCGCCCGGCCCGCGTCCTTCTCCGGCAGGCCGATGCGGAAGTCGGCGCCGAGCGGCCCGGTCACCTCACGCTCCAGGAATGCGCCCGGCCGCAGTCCCGACACGCGTCGTACGACCTCACCGACCAGGTGGCCGTAGGTCAGTGCGTGGTAGCCGGACCGGGTGCCCGGCTCCCACCAGGGCTCGGTCGCCGCGAGCCGCTGCGTGGTCAGGTCCCAGTCGCAGAGCTGCTCCAGCGAGTGCGGCTCCCGGAGCCCGGCCAGACCGGCCCGGTGGGACAGCAGGTGCCGCACGAGGACCTTCTCCTTGCCCGCCGCGGCGAACTCGGGCCAGTACACGGCCACCGGAGCGTCCAGGTCCAGCAGCCCGCGGTCGGCGAGGATGTGCGCGCAGAGCGCCACCGGGCCCTTGGTCGTGGACCAGACGTTGACCACGGTGTCCCGCTCCCACGGCCGGCTGCGTGCCCTGTCGGCCCAGCCGCCCCACAGGTCCACCACGACCCTGCCGCCGACGGTGACGGCCACCGCGGCGCCCAGTTCGCCGCGCTCGCGGAAGTTCTCCTCGAAGGCCTCGCGCACCGCCGTGAACCGCGGGTCGCAGTGACCGTGCACCCGCACCCGGCTCTCGGGCGCGTCCTGCGCGGACGCCTCGCTTACGGACATGGGCCCCACCCCTCCACCGCTCGTGTCCAGACCCGGGCCGCCGCGTCGCGGGCCCGGGCGGGAAGAACGTACCGACTGGTCGGACCAAGGGGGAAGACCGTCGGCGGGGATCGGCTGGATCAGGCGTACGAACGCATCCAGCGCAGCTTGGCCGCCTCCTGGAACGGGCCCCCGCCCTCGTGGTCGTTGAAGTCGTACACCTCGATCAGCTTGTCCTCGTGCGCCCACGCGTTGAACGCCGCGAAGACGGTCGACGGCGGGCAGGTCTGGTCCTCCAGTGCGGCCGAGAAGAGGGCGGGGGCCCGGCCGCGGGCGGCGAAGTGGACTCCGTCGAAGTAGGCGAGCGTGCGCAGGGCCTCCTGCGTCCGGCCGCGGTGCGTCTTGAGGTAGAGGCCGATCTCCCGGTACGGGTGCCGGTCCGTGAGGGTCGCCGCGCGGGGGAAGTCGCACAGGAACGGCACGTCCGGTGCGATGCCCGCCAGGTCCGGCACCAGGCCGCCGACCGCGATCGTGATGCCGCCGCCCTGGCTCGAGCCCACGGCCACCGTGCGCGCCGCGTCGGTCAGCGGGTGGGAACGGGCCGCCTCGATCGCGCGCACCGCGTCCGTGTAGACGCGGCGGTAGTAGTAGTGCTCCGGCGCGTCGATGCCGCGCGTCATGAACCCCGGGTAGGCGGGCGCGCCGCCCACCGGGTCGGCGGTGCCGCCGCCCCCGCCCCAGGCGCTGCCCTGGCCGCGGGTGTCCATCACGAAGTGCGCCCGGCCCGTGGAGGCCCACAGCAGGTGCTCGTGCGGCAGTCCGCGCCCACCGCCGTAGCCGATGAACTCCACGACCAGCGGGAGCGGGCCGTCCGCTCCCGCCGGGAGGGTCAGCCAGCCCTTGACCGGATGCCCGCCGAAGCCGGCGAACGTCACGTCGAGGACCCGCACCGTGGTCAGGCCCGTGTCGACCGGTTCGAAACGGGCGTCCAGGTCGTGCTCGCGGGCCTCCTGGAGCGTCTTGGACCAGAACGCGTCGAAGTCGTCCGGCTCGGCGGACGCGCTGCGGTACTCGCGGAGTTCGTCGAGGGGAAGGTCGAACAGGGGCATGCAGAACCGCCTTGGGTGAGGACCGGTGCCGAGACAGTGCGGATGATCACCCTAAGGTGGCGGCCGGAGGACTGGCCAGGGCCCGTATCGGTCCGTTCGGCGCGGGGAGTTCGGCCGTCACGCGCCGCGGTGCGTCCACAGAGGTTCCGTTCGCGCCCACGCGCGTTCCCACTCGGCCAGTCGCCGGCGCGCGTGCCCCCACGGTTTCCGGTACCCCTCCACCGTCCGTCGTCGCCCGCCGCGCCACCCCCTGCGGAGCGCCGGTGGCGGCCGCACCGGGAGGGCGGCGCCGTACGGCGAGCCGGGCCCCGGGTCCGCTCCCCGGGCGCCGGTGCGTGCGCGGAGGCGGACCGGTGGCACGCCGCATCGCGTGCCGCGGCCCTCCGGCTGGGTGCCCGGCCGGTCCAGGGCGAAACACCGGTCCCTGAGCGGCCGGTGAGTGGTCAGCCGAAGCGTTCGATCCGGATGCGGTCCACGGGCTGACCCGCCGCCACCAGCAGCCGTGAGGCGTGCTCGGCGAAGGAGTTGGAGCCGCACACATAGGCCTCCCACCCACCGGGAGGCGCCTCGGCCAGGAGCGGAGCCACATGTGCCGCCGCCATACGTCCCACCGGCACACCCTCCGGCGCGTGCCGGGTGAACACGGGCGTCGTCTCGGCGCCCAGCTCGCGGGCGTAGACGAGCTCCTCGGGACTGCGCGCCGACACCAGCATGCGCAGCGGCACCGTCAGGTTCCGCGCCCGGTGGTGCCGGACCATCGACATCAGCGGCACGACGCCGGAACCCGCCCCGATCAGCAGGGCCGGCCGGTCGCCCGGCCACGCGAAGAAGCCGCTCACCGGGCCCCGCACCTCGACCCGGTCGCCGACCCGGGCGACGGTGTGGAACCAGCCCGAGACCTCGCCCCCCTCGACGTGGTCCAGGGTCAGCTCGACGTGCCCGGAGTCGTCCGGCGCGGACGCGATCGAGTAGTGGCGCTGGGCCACGTAGCCGTCCTCGGCGGTCAGCCGCACCATCAGGTGCTGGCCGGGCAGATGCCCCGGCCAGCCGGGCACGGCGAACCGGAAGGTGGCCGTGCGCGGGGTCTCGCGCCGGATCGCGGTGAGCGTGGCGGTCTGCCACACGGAGGCGGCCTGCTCGCTCACGGCGATGCGCCCGGGCACGGCGAACCGCGTGGGCGGCACGAAGGTCTCAGTCACCGGCGTACCTCTGCTCCTCCCACGGGTTGCCCCGCTCGTGGTAGCCGTTGCGCTCCCAGAAGCCCGGCTCGTCGTGGTCCAGGATCCGCAGGCCCGCGATCCACTTGGCGCTCTTCCAGAAGTACAGGTGCGGCACCAGCAGCCGGGCGGGGCCGCCGTGCTCCGGCGGCAGGGGCTTGCCGTCGTACTCCCAGGCGATCCAGGCGCGCCCGCCGGTCAGGTCGGCCAGCGGGAGGTTCGTGGTGTAACCGGTGTGCGCGTAGGCCACGGCATGGGTCGCCGACCCATGGGGGCGGACCACATCCAGGAAGGCGTCCAGGGACACGCCCGAGAAGCGCACCCCGAACTTCGACCAGCTCGTCACGCAGTGGATGGCGCCCTCGTACGCCGACGGCGGCAGCCGGTGCGCCTCCTCCCAGTCCCAGGTCCGGGGCGCCTCGACCAGGCCGTCGATACGGAAGGTCCAGTCGGCGGGCGCGAGGTCGGGGGTGACCTCGGCGGACAGGACGGGCCAGTCGTCGCGGGCGTCGTACTGCCCGGGTGGCAGACCTGGGTCGGCGCCGCGCGGGCGCCCGGTGAACCCTCGGGTGATGTGCATCGGGTGGTGCCTCCGGGCCGGCCCGCGGTGCCCCGCCCGGCCGGCGTGATCTGTGGTGGGATGTTCAACCGTACGCGCGGTGCGCCCTACTCCCGCGGCCCGGGGCCGGATCCCGCGTTGTACCGCACGAGGTAGTCGGCGAACCGCGTCAGGTCCTCCTCCGGCCAGTGCGCCAGCCGCTCCCGGACGACCGCCCGGCGGCTCTCGGTGACCCGGGCCAGCACGCGCCGGCCTGCCCGGGTCAGGTCCAGCACCTGGACGCGGTGGTCCCGCGGGTCGGGACGGCGCTCGACGAGCCCGGCGCGTTCCAGCGCGGCCACCTGGCGGCTGACGGTGGACTTGTCCAGGGCGTAGTGGGCGGCCAGGTCGGTGGCCCGGCACCCGCCGCTCTCCTCCAGATGCCCCAGCAGCGTGTACGACACCAGCGACAGCTCGGGGTGCATCCGCCCGGCCGCGGCGCGCGCCCGGCGGGCGAAGACCGTCATCTCCCGCTGGATGGTCTCCACGGCGTCGGCTGTCTGCACGGGGACCTCCTCACGGCTGCGCTGTCTGCGTCTCCCATGGTCGCACGACGGTTGCGTGCCCCAACCACGCGGACCGCCCCCCGCGGACCGGCCTGCGCGCCCGAGCGCACGGACCTGCGCGGACCGACCTACGCCCCCGAGCGCACGGACCGACCTGCGCGGACCGACCTACGCGCCCGGCCCAGCGGAGCGGCCCACGCGCCCGGCCCCGCGAACCGACCTACGCGCCCGGCCCCCCGGACCGGCCGACGCCCGTACCGGGCGTCCGGCCCGTCGGGTAGTGTTGCCGTCCGGCTGTGGACGGACCCAGCCGTCGACGGACCGGGGAGGTGAGACCCATTACCGCTGTGTCAGCTCGGGTGCTCCCTCCTCGACGTGACGCGGATCGCCGGCCCTAGGCGACCGCCGGAGCGCCCTTCGGTTCCCGAAAGGCTCTGGGCTTCCATGCCGTCTGTTTCCGCTGTCCCGCCCACCCCGCCGTCGTCCAGTGACGCCCTCGCCGCCGCTCTGCGCGCGGCGGGCTGCGTCTTCGCCGAGGACGAGGCCGACCTGATCCTCGCCACCGCCTCCACCCCGGACGAGGCCGCCGCCATGGCCGAGCGGCGTGCCGCCGGGCTGCCCCTCGAAGTCGTCGTCGGCTGGGCCGAGTTCCGGGGGCTGCGCATCGAGGTGGCCCCGGGCGTCTTCGTGCCGCGCCGCCGCACCGAGTTCCTCGTGGAGCAGGCCCTCGACCGGGCACCCGGCGCGCGTGTCGTCGTGGACCTGTGCTGTGGCTCCGGCGCCGTCGGCGCAGCGCTGGCCGCCGGACTCGGCCCCGTCGAACTGCACGCCGCCGACATCGACCCGGCCGCCGTGCGCTGCGCCCGGGCCAACGTCGCCGCCGCCGGCGGGCGCGTCCACCGGGGCGACCTGTTCGAGGCGCTGCCCGGCGGGCTGCGCGGCCGCGTCGACATCCTCGCGGCCAACGTGCCGTACGTGCCCAGCGCCGAGATCGGCCTGCTGCCGCAGGAGGCCCGGGACCACGAACCGCTGGTCGCCCTCGACGGCGGCTCGGACGGGCTCGACGTGCTGCGCAGGGTCGCGGCCGAGGCGCCCCGCTGGCTCGCCCCGGGCGGCTGTGTCCTGGCGGAGACGAGCAGGCACCAGGCACCGGACGCCGTGGCCGTCTTCGAGGGCGAGGGGCTGACCGCCCACCTGGCCGTCTCGGACGAGCTGTACGCCCATGTGGTGATCGGCGTACGGACGTAGGCGGGGCTCCTCAGCCCGGGGTGGTCGCCCGGGCGATCAGCAGCGCCACGTCGTCGAAGTTGTCCGGCTCGTGCAGGGTGCGCAGCAGCAGCTCGCACACCTCCTCCAGCGGCCGGTCCGGCCCGTCCAGCAAGGACAGCAGCGTGCCGAGCCGGTCGTCGAGCGGGTCGCGCCGGGTCTCGACCAGCCCGTCGGTGTAGAACACCAGCCGGTCGCCGGGTTCCAGGTCGACGGTGGTCGTGGAGAAGGCGACCCCGCCGACACCGAGCGGCACCCCGGTCGGCAGGTCGAGCAGCTCGGGAGGCCGGCCGGCCCGGACGCGCACGGGCGGCAGGTGCCCGGCGTTGGCGATCCGGCACTCGCGGCGGCGCGGGTCGTGGACGGCGTAGACACAGGTGGCGATGGCCTGGTCGAGCCCGGCGGTGATCCTGTCGAGGTGTTCGAGGAGCACGTTCGGGTCGAGGTCGAGGGAGGCGAGGGTGTTGGTCGCCGTCCGCAGCCGTCCCATGGCCGCCGCCGCCGGGATGCCGCTGCCCATCACGTCGCCCACGACCAGCGCGGTCTTGTCGTCCTGCAGCGGGATCACGTCGAACCAGTCGCCGCCGACCTCGCTCGTGGCCCCGGCGGGCTGGTAGCGGGAGGCCACCTCCAGTCCGCCCGTCACGGAGGGGATGCTGGGCAGCAGGCTGCGCTGCAGGGTCAGCGCGGTGTCGCGGGCGCTCTGGTACCAGCGCGCGTTGTCGATCTGCACGGCGGCCCGGGCGGCCAGCTCGCGCGCCAGCAGCAGGTCGTCCTCGGTGAACGGCAGCGGATTGCGGGTGCGTTTGAGGTCCAGCGCACCCAGCACCTCGCCCCGGGCGATCAGCGGCACCGCCAGGTACGAGTGCACCCCGGCCCGGCCCAGCAGCTCGGCGGCCTCCGGGGAGCGGGCGATGCGCGCCAGGTCCTCGTCCTTGACCTCCGGCAGCATCACCGGGCTCGCCGTGCGCACGCACTGCGTGACGAGGCGGTCGGCGGCGTACCGGGCGACCTGCCCGGGCGGATCGGCCGCCTCCAGCGCCTCGGCGGAGTCGTATCCCTGCACCGCGAGCGCCCGGATCACCGCCGACTCGCTGGGACCGAGGGCGGACTGCCGGCCCTGCACCACGGCGTCCAGGAGGTCCACGGCCGCGACGTCGGCGAGTTCCGGCACGGCCACCTCGGCGAGCTCGTGGGCCGTGTGGTCCAGGTCCAGCGTGGTGCCGATCCGCCCCGAGGCGTCGGCGATCAGCGCCAGCCGCCGCCGCGCCGCCTCGGCCTCGATCCCCGCCCGGTACTGCTCGGTGACGTCGACGATCGAGACGGCCACGCCCAGCACGGTCCGGAAGGCGTTCTCCAGCCGGTACAGCGAGACCGACCAGGCGTGGTCCTGGTGCGGGTCGGCCGGGGTGCGCCCGATCGTGGACTGGTCGACGACGGGCGTGCCCGTCTCCAGCACCCGGCGTGTGGCGGTCTCCAGGGCGTCGACGTCCATCCCGGGCACCACCTCCCGGGGGGTGCGGCCCAGATGCTCCTCGGCCGGCAGCCCGTTGATCTCCTCCAGCGCCTTGTTGACGGAGACGTAGCGCAGCTCCGTGTCCAGTACGGCCAGCCCGATCGGGGACTGCGCGATCATCCGCGTCGACAGCGCCACCTCCCGCTCCAGCCGGTGCACGGTCGACTGGTCGGCGCACAGCCCCAGCGCGTAGACGTCGCCCTGGTCGTCCAGCAGGCGCATGTTGCGGAACTCCACCAGCCGGGTGGTGCCGTCCTTGCGGCGCACGGGGAACGCCCCGGCCCAGCTCTGGCCGGTGCCCATGACGTCCGAGAACAGCTTCACCACGAGGTCGGCGTGCTGCTCGTGGACCATGATCCGCGCGGCGTACTGCCCGAGCGCCTCCCGCGCCTCGTACCCGAACAGCTCCTCCGCCTGCGGGCTCCACAGCACGATGCGCCCCCGGGCGTCCAGGACCACCGAGGCCACGCGCAGGACGTCGAGCAGGCCGCTCGGCCGTGCCGAACCGCGCAGCGGCTCCTCGCCCCCGGCCTCGGGAGCCCCGGCTGCACTCATCCCACGCCCCGCCTTCGCCGTTCCTCGCGGCACGCCGTCACGGTGCCGACACCCCAGTTCTACCGCGCGGAGCCGTCCGACCGGGGCCCCTCGCCTCACCTTCCACCATCTCCCACCGGGACGCGTGCCGCCCCGGCGGCGCGTCCGCGCCGCTAGTGCTCCACCCGAGGTGGTGCTTTGCTGGGGGAGGGGCGGAAACGGCAGCGTGGCCACGTAAGGAGCGATCACGATGGCGATGAACCACGAGCGACCGCACCCCCACTCCGTCTCGGTGGAGATCAGCGGGTGCAGCAAGCACGACGCCCGGATCGTGTTCGACACGCTGTGCGCCTGCTTCGAGTCCGACCGGTGCGCCGACGACGTGCCGGAGGAGCTGCACGAGACCCGCCCGACCGTCTGGCTCGGCACCTTCGACGTCGCCGACACACACGAGGGCGCGCACCCCGAGGCCCGGCTGTCGTCCTCGGTCGAAGCCGACCTGCACGGCGGGTACTGGGCGATCGAGCGGCTGCGCACGACGCTGGACTCCCTGTTCGACGTGCACGACCTGAGCACCGTCTCCGGTGACCAGGAGAGGGAACTGCACGTGCGCCTGCAGAGCCGCTGAGCGCCGCTCGCGCCTCCCGGCGGGCCGAGAGGACGGCGCGCCGGGGACGGCGCACGCCCACGGGCGGGTCCGCCGGCCGCACCTCCCCGTCCACGCCGCGCAGCCCCTCGTACGGCGGCCCGAAGCCCGCCGCGGCCGGGAATCCCGCCAGGCCAATCCCGCCAGGTCATCGACCTGCTGTGCCCTCCGTCACCTTGTGCAACTAGTTGCATAAACCGTCGGTAGTCCTCTACAACTACAGACACGACACCGCGCACGGAGGGCCCGATGAGCCGTTACCCGCACCTGCTGAGCCCCCTCGACCTGGGCTTCACCACCCTGCCCAACCGGGTCCTCATGGGCTCCATGCACGTGGGCCTGGAGGAGGCCGAGGGCGGGTTCGCGCGCATGGCCGCCTTCTACGCCGCCCGCGCCCGCGGCGGAGTGGGCCTGATCGTCACCGGCGGCATCGCCCCCAACGACGAGGGGCGGCCCTACGAGGGCGGCGCCAAGCTCACCACCGAGGCGGAGGCCGAGCAGCACCGGGTCATCACCGACGCCGTGCACCGCGAGGGCGGGCGGATCGCACTGCAGATCCTGCACTTCGGCCGCTACGCCTACCACCGCGACCTGGTCGCGCCCAGCCCGCTGCAGGCGCCCATCAGCCCCTTCCCGCCCCGCGAGCTCACCGACGCCGACATCGAGCGGACCATCGACGACTACGCGCGCACCGCCCGTCTCGCCCGGCAGGCCGGCTACGACGGCGTGGAGATCATGGGCTCCGAGGGCTACCTCATCAACGAGTTCATCGCGCTGCAGACCAACCGGCGCACCGACCGCTGGGGCGGCTCGTACGAGAACCGCACGCGCTTCCCGCTGGAGATCGTGCGCCGGGTGCGCGAGGCGGTCGGCGAGGACTTCATCGTCATCTACCGGCTCTCCATGCTCGACCTCGTCCCGGGCGGCTCCACGCTCGACGAGGTGATCACCCTCGCCAAGGCGGTCGAGGCCGCCGGGGCGACGATCATCAACACCGGCATCGGCTGGCACGAGGCCCGCATCCCCACCATCGCCACCTCCGTGCCGCGCGGCGCCTACACCTGGGTCACCCAGCGGCTCATGGGCGAGGTGTCCGTGCCGCTCGTCACCACCAACCGCATCAACACCCCCGATCTGGCCGAGGAGTTGCTCGCCGACGGCGTGGCCGACATGGTGTCGATGGCCCGCCCGATGCTCGCCGACCCCGACTTCGTCACCAAGGCCCAGGCCGGCCGACCCGAGGCGATCAACACCTGCATCGGCTGCAACCAGGCCTGCCTCGACCACACCTTCAGCGGCCTGATCACCTCCTGCCTGGTCAACCCGCGCGCCTGCCACGAGACCGAGCTCGTGCTCTCCCCGACCCGGCTGCGCAAGCGCGTCGCGGTCGTCGGCGCCGGACCGGCCGGACTGGCCTGCGCGGTCTCGGCCGCCGAGCGCGGGCACGAGGTGACGCTGTTCGACGCGGCGGGCGAGATCGGCGGACAGCTCAACGTCGCCCGCAAGGTGCCGGGCAAGCAGGAGTTCGACGAGACGCTGCGCTACTTCCGCACCCAGCTCGACTGGCACGGCGTCGACGTCCGGCTGAACACCCTCGTCACGACCGCCGACGTCGACGGCTTCGACGAGGTCGTCGTCGCCACCGGCGTCACCCCGCGCACCCCCGACATCCCCGGCGTCGACCACCCGAGTGTCCTCGGCTACCTCGACGTGCTGCGCGACGGCGCCCCCGTCGGCGACCGGGTCGCGATCCTCGGCGCGGGCGGCATCGGCTTCGACGTCGCCGAGTACCTCACCGACACCGGCGACAAGGCCCACGAGAACCCGCAGACCTACTTCCGGCAGTGGGGCGTCGACCTGGACTACCGCGGCCCCGGCGGACTCGCCGCACCCGAGCGGCCCGCCCCGCCGCGCACCGTCCACCTGCTCCAGCGCAAGACCTCCAAGGTCGGCGCCGGACTCGGCAAGACGACCGGCTGGATCCACCGCACCGAACTCAAGCACCGCGGCGTCACCATGGTCCCCGGCGTCCGCTACGACCGGATCGACGACGCCGGACTGCACATCACCGTCGGCGAGGAGAGCACGGTGCTCCCGGTCGACACGATCGTGCTGTGCACCGGCCAGGAGCCGCGCCGCGGCCTGTACGAGGAGCTGGTCGCGGCCGGGCACAGCGCGCACCTCATCGGCGGGGCCGACGTGGCCGCGGAACTGGACGCCAAGCGCGCCATCAAGCAGGGCACCGAGCTGGCGGCCGCCCTGTAGGGGACGCACGCGTCCCTAGGATGAGGCCATGTCACTCCCGCACGCGATCCTCACCGCCCTGCTCGAGAAGCCGTCGTCCGGGCTGGAGCTGACCCGCCGGTTCGACCGGTCGATCGGCTACTTCTGGTCGGCGACGCACCAGCAGATCTATCGCGAACTCGGGAAGCTGGAGGCCGACGGCCTCATCCGGGCCCTGCCGTCCGAGCAGCCGGCCCGGGGGCAGAAGAAGAGCTACGAGGTCCTGCCCGCGGGCCGCGCCGAACTGGCCCGCTGGACCGCCGCCTCCCAGGACCCCAAGCCGCACCGCGACCCCCTGCTGCTGCGGCTGAGGGCGGCGGCCGTGGTCGGCACCGCGGGCCTGGAAGCCGACCTGCGCCGCCATCTGGAGCTCCACGAGCGGCAGCTGGCCGAGTACCGGGAGATCGAGCAGCGCGACTTCCCGCCCGGCCGGGACGGCACCGAGGACCGGCTGCGGCACCTGGTGCTGCGCGCGGGGATCGACCTGGAGACCTTCTGGACCCAGTGGCTCAGGGGCGCCCTGGCGGACTTCGCCGACCTGTCCGGCCCCGAGCCGGCCCGTCCCGCCCGGCCGGCCACGTGACGGCGGTCCGCCCGGCCGGAGCGCTTCGACCGGGCGGACCGCCCTCCGTACCGGGTCAGAGCCGGTACGACCTGGTGCGCCGGCGCAGGTACCAGGCCGCCCCGGCGATGCCGGACGCGACCAGCGTCCCGCCCGCCACGAGCGTGACGGTCCCGTAGTCCGTCGACGAGCCGCCGACCCCGCCCATCACACCGCGGGACGGTGAGACCGAGGGGGAAGCGGTCCGCGTGGGGGAAGGGGCGGGGGAGACGACGACGGACTGCGTGCCCGCGGTGGTGCCGTCCGAGCAGATGACGATGACGGTGTACGTGCCCGCGGTGACGTTCGACCAGGCGGCGGACTGGACGGTCGACGTGCCCGACAGGGTCACCTGCCGCCCCTGGGCGAAGCTGCCTTGACTGCTGGTGAGCAGCGAGGCGGTGCCCCAGCTGCCGTTGATCTGGGTGCACGAGCTGGTCGTGACCGACACCGTGGAGCCCGTGGTGCTCACGGAGATGCCCGGACCCGCGGCCGCGGGCACCGCCGCCAGGGCGAGGGGCAGCGCGGCGGCGGCCACGGTCAGGCCGGAGCGGTGAACCATCGATGAGTTGCGCATGTGGACTGCCCTCCGGCGGCACGGTCGGCGGTACATCCCTGGCGCCGCCGAAGGTCGGGAACGGCCGTGCTGCCTCAGGGGCCAGCCAAAGCGCCCCGGGCCCGGGACGCACGCCGGACGCGGCCGGGCAGGTGACGGTGGCCGGGCCCCGGCCGCTCCCGGGGCGCGCGTCAGCGCGGCGCGCCCGTCGTCACCGTCCGCTCCGGCGAGAAGCCTCCCCAGGTGCCGTCCGGCAGCATCGCCCGGATCCGGACGCGATGGGTGACTCCGCTGTCCCGTCCCACGTAGAAGCTGTAGGCCGCACGGCCGCGCGGCGGGTTCCCGCCGAACACGAGGGACGTGGCCGCGCGGCCGTCCAGGTGGACCTGGTACTCGGTCACCACGCCGTCCACCCGCGGCGGCACCCAGCTGAGGTCGACGTGGTACGCCCCGTCCGCGCGACGGCTCGTCGCCCGGAAGCCGGTGGGCGCCGTGGCCCGGCCGTCGCCGGTGCCCGGCGTCGTGAGGCGGACGGCGGCACTGGCGGGGGAGACGTTGCCGGCCGCGTCCCGGGCCCGGACGGTGAACGCGTAGTCCGTGCCGGGCCGCAGTCCCGTGACCACCGTGGCCGTCTGGCCCCCGCCCACACTGTGGATCTTCGTGTCCCCCTGATGGATGTCGTACGACACCACGCGCTGGTCGTCCGTCGAGGCGGACCAGGACAGCTGGACCGCCCGGCTCCCGGCGGCCCGTCCGCGAGCCGCCGCCGGACGGCTCGGCGCCGAGCGGTCGTCCGCGGCCACCTCCGCAGTCCTGGCCCGGACCTCCCGGCTGCGCGGCCCGAGCCGTCCGTCGGCGTCCCGTGCCCGCACGGAGAAGACGTACAGCGTCGACGGTCTGAGCCTGGTGACATCCACCATGTGCTGCGAACCGGGCACTTCCTTGACCTTCGTGGCGCCGCGATACACCTCGTAGCGGTCGGCCCGCTCGGTCGCGTTCCACATGACGTGCACGCTCGTGGCGCTGCCCGCGGCCGCGGTGACGCCGGTGGGCGCGCCGGGCGGGGAGCCTCCGTCGCCTTCGGCCGTCCCGGCCGGGCCGCAGGAGGTGGCGAGGGTGACCGCCGCGCAGAAGACGGCGCACCGACGGAGCAGGGCAACACGTCGCACGGGACTGCCTCCCGGTGTGGGGCTCGGGAATGGTCCGGACCAATATGACGTGAGTGACGCGATCACATCAAGAGGGTGGTGAGGGCGGCCGGCGTCACCCCGCCGTGCGTGACCACCCGGCGGAGTTTCGTATGCTGAAGTTCCTCACGGCCGAACACCTGGCGGACAGCAGGGAGTTCGGGCATGTCACGCGGACCGCTGTCGTCGCAGATACCGCGTTGGCGCCGGGTGGCCGGGCGGCCCGGGTCTCACACGGACTCAGGCCCCCGGCCTCCCTCGGCCGTTGGGGTCGTGCACCGTCCGGCCCCTCAGCGGTGGCCCGCCGATCGCCCCGGGGACACATTGGGCTGAGTGCCCGTCAGGTCCCCGAGGAGAGGCTCCCGTATCGTGCGTGCCCAGTCGCTCACACTGGCCGCGGCCAGCGCCGCCCTGCTGGCCCCGACGACCGCCCCCGCCGCACCGCCCTCCTACGGCGACCGGCCCGTGACGCGGCGCGAGGGCACGGTTCCCGCCGCCGACCTGCTCGCCAAGGTGCGGGACTGCGCCCCCGTCTCGCGCGGCCGCTACCGCAGCGACAACGGCGCCCCCGCCACCATCCCCGTCTGCGGCACACGGGACGCGGTGTTCTGGAAGGCGGACATGGACATCGACTGCGACGGCCGCCCGGGGCCGCGCTGCAACCGCCGCACCGACCCCTACTTCGCCCCCACCACGGCCTTCGCGGACTCCGCCGGCCGCCCCCTGAGCGCCGAACGCCTGCCCTTCATCGTCGTCCCCGCCCCGAGCCGCATCTGGGACTACCGCGAGCACGGGGTACGCGGCGGGTCGGTCGTGGCCGTCGTCCACCGGGACCGGGTGCAGTACGCGGTCGTCGGCGACACGGGTCCGCAGCACATCATCGGAGAGGCGTCCTACGCGGCCGCCGAGGCCCTCGGCATCCGCCCCGACCCGCACGGCGGCGGCGTGCCCTCGGGCGTCACCTACATCGTCTTCAAGAACACCCGCGTGTCCCCCATCGAGGACCACGCGGCCGCCGTGACGGCGGGGGAGCAGGCGGCGAAGCGGTTCCTTGCGGCGCCCTGAGGGGTGCCCGGCGTCCAGGACGCCCGGCGGCCGGCCCCACCGGGCCCACCGCCTCCGGGCGGGCCCGGCCACGGGTCGGCGGGACCGGCAGGACCGGCGATGACAGCGGGGCCGGCAGGGTCGGCAGGGCCGGCAGGGCCGGCAAAGCCGGTGGATCGGAAGAAACGGCAGCACAGGTCCACCGGTGGACCGGCGGAGCCGCCAGGGCCGGTCCTGCCGGTCGGACGTTGCGACCTGCGTGACCCACGTGAGCCGACGCCGAGCGGCGCGGCCCTGTACCCACGGGCGCGGGCGGAAGCCCACCGGCGTGGACCCGCGCCGGCCGGCGTGGACCGTCCCGGACGGGCAGGGACCCGCGCGGGGTCACACCTTCCGGTACGCGTACGCCTCCGTGGCCGCCGCCTCGACCGCCGCCAGATCGGCCCCGGTGGAGGCCGTGACGACCGCGGCCACGGCCCCCTCCACGAACGGGGCGTCCACCAGCCGTGTCCCTTCGGGGAGTTCGTCGCCCTCGGCGAGCAACGCCTTCACGGTCAGCACCGCGCTGCCCAGATCCGTCAGGACGGCGACACCGGCCCCGCGGTCCACGGACGCGGCCGCCGCGGCGATCAGCTCCGCGCTCGTGCCGAGCCCGCCGCCCTCGGTGCCGCCCGCCGGGGCGACCGGCACCGCCGCGCCGCCGCCCGCGAGCCCCTTCGCCAGCGCGGCCACCGAGGCGGCCACCTCCGCGCTGTGCGACACCAGCACGATCCCCACGAGCCGCTCGTCACTCACCGGCGGCCTCCGCGAGAGCGGCGACGAGCAGCGCCGAGGACGTGGCGCCGGGGTCCTGGTGGCCGATGCTGCGCTCGCCCACGTAGCTCGCCCGGCCCTTGCGCGCCTGCAGGGGCGTCGTCGCGACGGCGCCCTCCTCGGCGGCGGTCCGGGCCGCCGCGAACGATTCGCCGAGCGCGTCCACCGCCGGCACCAGCGCGTCGATCATGGTCTTGTCGCCGGGCGCGGCCCCGCCGAGCGTCATGACCGCGTCCACCCCGGCCCGCAGCGCCTCGGTCAGCTGCTCCGCGCTGACCACGGCCTCGTCCCCGAGCGCCTTGCCGGCCCGGCGCAGCAGCGTCCCGTAGAGCGGCCCCGAGGCGCCGCCGACCGTCGAGATGAGCTGCCGCCCGGCCAGCGTGAGGACCCCGCCGGGCGTGCCGGGGGGCTCCTTGTCCAGCGCGGCCTTCACCGCCGCGAAGCCGCGCTGGAGGTTGCTGCCGTGGTCGGCGTCCCCGATGGGGGAGTCGAGGGCGGTGAGCCGTTCCGCCTCGCGGTCGACGGACGCGGCGGTCGCCGTCATCCAACGGCGGAAGAAATCGGCGTCGAGCACTGGATCTCCTTGCCTGGTAGGTACGGCTGGCAGGTACGCGTGGTGGGTGCCGGGGGCGCTCCCCGGCCACTGTCTCTCACACGCCCCAGCGCAGGCCCGGCGTCTTCACCGGCGCGTCCCACAGCCGCAGCAGTTCCTCGTCGGCCTGGCACAGCGTGAGGGAGGCGCCCGCCATGTCGAGCGAGGTGACGTAGTTGCCGACCAGGACGCGGGCCACGGCGACGCCGCGCTCCGCCAGCACCCGGTGCACCTCGGCGTTGAACCCGTACAGCTCCAGCAGGGGCGTCGCGCCCATGCCGTTGACGAGCACCAGCACGGGGTTGCGCGGCCTGAGGTCCTCCACCACGGCCTCGACGGCGGCCTCGGCGATCTCGCCGGAGGTCATCATCGCGCGCCGCTCCCGGCCCGGTTCGCCGTGGATGCCGATGCCCAACTCCAGCTCGCCCGGCGGCAGGTCGAAGGTGGGGCTGCCCTTGGCCGGGGTGCTGCACGCGCTCAGCGCGACACCGAAACTGCGGGAGTTCTCGTTGACCTGACGGGCGATGGCCTCGACCCGCTCCAGTGGCATGCCCTCGTCGGCGGCGGCGCCCGCGATCTTCTCGACGAAGAGGGTCGCGCCGGTGCCGCGCCGGCCCGCCGTGTAGAGGCTGTCGGTCACCGCCACGTCATCGTTGACCAGGACCTTCGCGATCTGAATGCCCTCGTCCTCGGCCAGTTCGGCGGCCATGTCGAAGTTGAGGACGTCCCCGGTGTAGTTCTTCACGATGAACAGCACGCCCGCGCCGCTGTCCACGGCGGCGGCCGCGCGCAACATCTGGTCGGGCACGGGGGACGTGAACACCTCACCCGGACAGGCCGCCGACAGCATGCCGGGGCCGACGAAACCGCCGTGCAACGGCTCGTGGCCCGAGCCTCCGCCCGAGACCAGGCCCACTTTCCCGGCGACAGGAGCGTCCCGCCGCACGATCACCCGGTTCTCCACGTCCACGATCAGGTCCGGGTGGGCTGCCGCCATACCGCGCAGCGCGTCCGCGACCACGGTCTCCGGGACGTTGATCAGCATCTTCACGGGTACCTCCTGGTGAGAGCAGGTGTGCCTCCGACTCATCCTTGCACGCATGCCCGGAGGCGTCCCCGGCACCGCGTTGCCCCGCACCCGATTACCTGACTAAGGTCAGAGAATGACAGCCGGGCAAGTGGAACAGGTGCGGCGCTTCAACCGCACGGTCGCCGAACGCGTGGGAGTGCTGCACGACCACTACTTGGGCGCCGCACGCCCCTACGGGCAGGCCCGGCTGCTCTGGCAGATCGGTGACGGCGCCACCCACGACGTCCGCAGCGTCCGGGACCGGCTGGGCCTCGACTCCGGCTACGCGAGCCGGCTGCTGCGGGCCCTCGAACGCGACGGCCTCGTCGCCGTCGAACCCCACCCCCGGGACCGCAGGGTGCGCACCGTGCGGCTGACCGAGGCGGGGCGCGCGGAACGTGCCCTGCTCGACGCGCGCAGCGACGCGCTCGCCGCCTCGCTCCTGGACCCGCTCGACGCCCGGCAGCGGGACCGGCTGACCTCGGCCATGGCGACGGTGGAGCGGCTGCTGACCGCCGCGGTCGTCTCCCTGGAGGTCCTCGACCCCGACCACCCGGACGCCGCGCACTGCCTGCGCTCCTACGCCGCCGAACTCGCCCGGCTCTTCGACGGCGGCTTCGACCCCGCCCGGAGCCTGCTGCCCGACCCCGGCGAACTGCGCGCCCCGCGCGGTCTGTTCCTCGTCGCCCGGCTGCACGGCGAGCCGGTGGCCTGCGGCGGGCTGAAGCTGCCCGCCGGAGCCCCCGCCGAGATCAAGCGCCTGTGGGTCCGCCCCGACACCCGCGGGCTCGGTCTCGCCCGGCGCCTGCTGTCCGAACTGGAGGCACGCGCCGCCCGGCACGGCAGTGACCGGGTACGGCTGGACACCAACAAGGCCCTGGAGGCGGCCACCCGCCTCTACCGCGACAGCGGATACACCGAGGTCCCCGCCTTCAACGACGAACCGTACGCCCACCACTGGTTCGAGAAACGGCTCGCCCCGGGCACGTGCGCGGACCGCTGAGCACGCGGGCCGGCCCACCGGCCGGACCCGCCCGCGAGGCGGCGCGCAGCGGCACACCGAGGCGCCGTTTCTTACGAAACGCGGACGCCGGGCCCCGCGCGGTGGCCCGGTGACCCGCCGGCCCGGGCGCGGTGCCAGGCTGGAGACATGCAGCAGCAGCCGTACGAAGCCCCGGGATCCGGCGCGGGGCCCGCCCGGATCCTCGTCGTGGACGACGATCCGACCGTCGCCGAGGTCGTCGCCGGGTACCTGGACCGCGCCGGCTACGCCGTCGACCGCGCCGACGACGGCCCGACCGCCCTCACCCGCGCCGCCGCGCACCGGCCCGACCTGGTCGTGCTCGACCTGATGCTGCCGGGCATGGACGGCCTGGAGGTGTGCCGGCGGATCCGCGGGCAGGATCCCGTGCCGGTCATCATGCTCACCGCCCGAGGCGACGAGGACGATCGCATCCTGGGCCTGGAGGTCGGCGCCGACGACTACGTCACCAAGCCCTTCAGCCCCCGCGAACTCGTCCTGCGCGTGGAGTCGGTGCTGCGCCGCAGCAGGCCCGCCGCCACCGGGCGGCCGCTCGGGGCGGGCGGTCTCACCGTCGATCCGCCGGCCCGCCGCGCCACCAAGGACGGCGAGGAACTCCCGCTCACCCTGAGGGAGTTCGACCTGCTGTCGTTCTTCCTGCGGCACCCGGGGCGGGCGTTCAGCCGCGAGGACCTGATGCGCGAGGTGTGGGGCTGGGACTTCGGCGACCTGTCGACCGTCACCGTCCACGTCCGCCGGCTGCGCGGCAAGGTCGAGGACGACCCCGCCCGCCCCCGCCTCATCCAGACCGTGTGGGGCGTGGGCTACCGCTTCGACCCGACGGCAGCAGAGGACCGGCCGTGCGCGAGACCTTCCTGATCGCCCTGTACGCCTTCGCCGGTGCCGCCGCCACGGGCCTGGCCGGCGCGGGTGTGCTGCGTGTGATCCGGCGCCGTTCGCTGACCGCCTCGCTCGCCGTGGTCGCGGCGGTCGGGGTCGTCGCCATGCTCGCCGGCACGCTCGCCGTCGCCTGGGCGATGTTCCTCTCCCCGCACGACCTGACCGTCGTCACGACCGTCGTCGCCATGGCGGCCGTCGTGTCCCTGGCCACCGCGCTGCTCCTGGGCCGCTGGGTCGTCGCCCGCAGCCGCGCCCTGGCCGTGGCGGCGCGCTCCTTCGGCGACGGCGGTGACTTCACCGCCCCCGACGGTGCGACCACCGCCGAACTGGAGTCGCTGAGCCGCGAACTGGCCGCCACCAGTGCCCGCCTCGCCGAGTCCAGGGAGCGTGAGCGCGCCCTGGAGACCTCCCGGCGCGAACTCGTCGCCTGGATCTCCCACGACCTGCGCACCCCGCTGGCCGGGCTGCGGGCCATGTCCGAGGCCCTGGAGGACGGCGTCGCCGCCGACCCGGACCGCTACCTGCGGCAGATGCGCACCGAGGTCGAACGCCTCAACGACATGGTCGGCGACCTCTTCGAGCTGTCCCGCATCCACGCCGGCACCCTGCCCCTCGCCCCCACCCGCATGTCGCTGTACGACCTGGTCGGCGACGCGCTGGCGGGAGCCGACCCGCTCGCCCGGGAGCACGGGGTGCGCCTGGTGGGGGAGCGGATCGAGCCGGTGCCCGTCGAGGTCGACGGCCGGGAGATGAGCCGCGTCCTGGGCAACCTGCTGGTCAACGCCATCCGCCGGACCCCGGCCGACGGCACGGTCGCGATCGCCGCGGAGCGGTCCGCCGACGGGGTGGTGCTGTCGGTGACGGACGGCTGCGGCGGCATCCCCGAGGAGGACCTGCCGCGCGTCTTCGACACCGGCTGGCGCGGCACCCACGCCCGTACGCCCCCGGGGGGCGCCGGTCTCGGCCTCGCCATCGTCCGCGGCATCGTGGAGGCGCACCACGGCCGGGCCACCGTACGGAACATCCCCGGCGGCTGCCGCTTCGAAGTCGTGCTCCCCACCGCCTCCTGAACGGACGTAAGGGTTTCGTCATCGGCCCGACGGCCCGCGGGGCCCGTCGGGCCCGTTGAATGGGCGCAGGACGAGAACTCCTTGGAGGTGGACGGCATGGGACGGGTGCGGAGCGCGCTGGTCAGGCCGTGGGTGATCGGTGTGCTGGCCGTGGTGGTCGCCGGGGCGGGCTTCGGCCTGTACTGGTTCCAGCCCTGGAAGCTGTGGCAGGACGAGACGGTGCGGGAGGCGCTGCCCGACGCCGCCGCCCGCCCCACGGCGACGGCACCGCCGTCCGGCGCGTCCCCGGCGCCGGCCCCGGCCGGTCCGCAGGCCCTGGCGAGCGGTGAGCTGATCAGCCACGAGCACACCACGACCGGCACCGTGAAGCTGCTGCGGCTGTCCGACGGCAGCCATGTCGTGCGCCTGGAACGGCTCGACACCAGCAACGGTCCCGACCTGCGCGTGTGGCTGACCGACGCGCCGGTGAAGGAGGGCCGCGCCGGCTGGCACGTGTTCGACGACGGCGAGCACGTCAGCCTCGGCAAGCTCAAGGGCAACAAGGGCAGCCAGAACTACGCCGTGCCCGAGGGCGTCGACGTGAGCCGCTTCAGCAGCGTCAGCATCTGGTGCGACCGCTTCGACGTGTCCTTCGGGGCGGCGCACCTCGCCCGGGCCTGACGCGGCGGCGTGCCGCCCCCTACCCGAACAGGGCCTCGGCCGCCGCGCCCGCGAGGAACGCGGCGGCCAGTCCGCCGGCGACGCTGACGACCGCGTTGGCCGCGGCGAACAGCCTGGCGCCCGTCCCGGCCAGGCGCACCGTCTCGAAGGAGAACGTCGAGTACGTGCTCAGCGTCGCGCACAGTCCCGGCCCGACCAGGTGCTGCAGAGCCGGCGGCACGGTGGTGGCGGTGACGGCGCCGGTGAGGAATCCGAGCACGGTGCACGCGACGAGATTCACGACCAGGGTCCCCCACGGGAAGGCACTGTCGTGCCGGGCCTGGACGGCGCGATCGGTCAGATAGCGCAGGGGAGCGCCGGCCAGGGCGCCGAGGACGACCATCAGCCAGTTCACGCGCCGCCCCCCGTCCTCGCGTCCCGCGGCAGGGCGAGCCGCCGGGTGAGCCCGGCTCCGGCCCACAGCGCGAACAGCGCGCCCGCGAGCGTGGCGGCGAGATAGAGCAGCGCCGTTCCGGCGCGGTCGTCCAGGAAGAGGGCGCGGGCGTCGACGGTGCAGGTGGAGAACGTGGTGTAGCCGCCCAGGACGCCCGTGCCGAGGAAGGGCCGCACGAGGGGGTGGGCGGTGGTGCGCTCGGTGATCAGCACCATCAGCACACCCATGGCCGCGCTGCCGGTGACGTTGATCCAGAACGTGGTCCACGGGAAAGTGCCCGGAGCGGTCGGCCAGAGGAGGCCGGCGCCGTAGCGGACGCAGGCGCCGAGGACACCGCCGGCCATGACGGCGGCGAGGATCTCGGCCTGGCGCCGGCGGGGGTCGGGGGCCCGGCCCGGCGGCCAGGGGGCGACGGCCGTGTCGGGATCGGCGGGCTCGGCGGGCCAGCCGGTGGCAGGGGCGGTGCGTTCAGGACGGTCGGGGCGGTCGGGCTGCACGGCGCTCAGGCTCCTACCTGATCGGCTCGGACCGCGTGCGGGCACGCGGAAGGGTCAGGCAGGGACCGTTGGCGACCGGCACGGCCGCGGTTCGGGTCCGGCGGGCCCCACCGCCGTACCGCCACCCGCAGGGGGCGGCAGCGCGCCCAGCTTACCGACCGGTCTCCGCCCGCCGGCCACCGGCCGCCCGTCCCGGTGGCACCCCGGTGCGATGCGCCGACGCGTCGCCCGCTGGCGGGCCGCCGCTCACGGCGTGACGCTGCTGCTGTGGCGCGCGGAGGACCCGCCCCCGCAGCCCCCGTGGCCCGGCTCGCCCAGAGAGGATGAGGACGATGGACCTGCCGATCGTCGTCGGCGTGGACGGCTCCGAGTCCAGCCTCCGGGCCGTGGACTGGGCCGCCGACGAGGCCGCCCTGCGCGAGGTTCCGCTGCACCTGCTGTACGCGTCCCTCTGGGAGCGCTACGAACGGGCCGTCTTCGCGGCGGGCCCGGAACGGTCGGAGCGGATGCTCACCGACGTCCTCGTCGTGGCCGCGGCCAGGCGCGCCCTCCTGCGCGTGCCCGGCACGAAGGTCACCACCGAGGTCGTGCCGGCGGGACCGGTACCCGTCCTGCGGCGCGCGGCGGGCAAGGCCTCCGCACTGGTCGTGGGCAACCGCGGCCGCGGCGGCGCCGCCGAGCTGCTCCTGGGCTCGGTCGGCCTGGCCGTGGCCGGGCGTGCCGACGGCCCGGTGATCGTGGTGCGCGGCGACGCCGACGGCCGGGGCGGGGCGGGGGAGCGGAACCGTCCCGTCGTCGTGGGCGTCCCGGACACGACGGCGGATTCCAGGGCGGTGCGTTTCGCCTTCCGGGAGGCGTCCCGGCGCCACGTGCCGCTGGACGCCGTGCGGGCCTGGCACCGGCCGGCCCCCGAGACCGCCGACTTCCCGCTGCCGACAGGGGAGTCCGCCGCCGGGTACCGGCAGCGGGCCGCCGAGGCGCTCGATGCCGGCCTGAGCGGGCCGGCCGAGGACCACCCGGACGTCCGGGTGCGCAAGCGGATCGTCGAGGGCCACGCCCGCACCGCGCTGCTCGACGCCTCGGCCGGTGCCGCGCTCCTCGTGGTCGGCGCCCGCCACCCCAAGGGGCGCTTCGGCCTGCACATCGGCCGCGTCACCCACGGCGTCCTGCACCACGCGGCCTGCCCCGTGGCGGTCGTGCCCGAACAGGGATGACGACGGCTGAGGGCAGGCCGGGCGCGGCCGTGAACGGGCCACGGCGTGGTCGGCACACCAGCACGTGTCCTCCCGCCGGGCCGCCCACCGCTGCCGGGGCTGGCTGTGTGGCGCGGACGGGACCTCGCTGCCGGGGCCGGTTGTGTGGTACCGACGGGTTCCCGCTGCCGGGCCGGCCGTGCCCTGCCGACGGGACCCCGCTGCCGGCACCCTGCCGCGAGCTGAGGCGTGCAGCGCCGTCGCATGGCCGCACCGCCGTGACACTGCCCCCGACGCGCCGCGCCGCCGCCGCGTACGCGGGACGGACGCGTCGGGTCGTCGGGTGACGGGGCGCTGTCAGGTCGTCGCGTCGGGATTCGTGGTCGCGGTCGGCGGGCCGGCCGCGGCGGCGGGTGCGTCGGGCAGGATCTCGAACGCCCCGGCCAGGCCGGCGTGCCGCAGCACACGCCGCAGGAAGGTGCCGGCGCCGGCCAGGCGCAGCCGGCCGTGCCGTGCGAGCACGCGGTTGCGTGCCCGGCACAGCACCCCCAGCCCCGCGCAGTCGATGAAGGACACGGCACGCAGGTCCAGCACCAGGTCGGGGCACGGCCCGGCGGTCAGCGGATCGAGCCGTTCCCGCAGTGCCTGCGCGGTGCGCAGGTCGATCTCGCCGCTCACCGTCACGACGCGGGCCGCACTGTCCACCGGGCGGGGCGGCCCGCTGATGATCTGGGACATGGTCCGAGCAAAGCCTGCGGAACGCTGCCTGCGGTAGGGCCTGTCGGCCCATGCCCGGCAGGGCCCGAAGGACCTGTCCTCGGCGGACGGGCCGCGCCCGTCGGCCGCGCGGCACCCGCCGGACCGGGACAGGGCCGTCCGGCCCAAGCACGTCCCCCCGATCCGCGCGAAGCTGGAACTGCGGCAAGACAGGGCACATCGCCCACGCCAGGAAGGTGGGAACGCCATGAAGGGCTACGTCTTCCACGGCCTCGGACAGTCCGCCTGGCAGGACGTCCCGGACCCCGGCGTCAAGGAGGCGACCGACGCGATCGTCCGGGTCGACGCCGTCACCATCTGCGGAACGGACCTGCACATCCTCAAGGGCGACGTCCCCGGGGTACGCCCCGGCACGGTGCTCGGCCACGAGGCGGTCGGCGAGATCGTCGACGTCGGCGGCGACGTGCGCACGGTGCGTCCGGGCGACCGGGTGCTGGTCTCCTGCATCACCGCCTGCGGCCGCTGCCGGTTCTGCCGCGAGGGCATGTACGGCCAGTGCCGCGGCGGCGGAGGCTGGATCCTCGGCCACCTCATCGACGGCACCCAGGCCGAGTACGTCCGCGTGCCGTTCGCCGACCTCTCGCTGCACCCGCTGCCGGCCTCCCTCGACAGCAGGGACGCCGTGCTGCTCGCCGACATCTTCCCCACGGCCTACGAGGTCGGCGTTCTCAACGGGCGGGTGCGCCCCGGGGACACCGTCGCCGTCGTCGGCGCCGGCCCCATCGGTCTCGCGGCCGTCGCCACGGCCCGGCTGTTCGCCCCGGAGCGGATCGTCGCCGTCGACCTGGCCGCACCGCGGCTGGACGCGGCCAGGCAGCTCGGCGCCGACGCCGTGGCGGACGCCCGGGAGGAGCCCGAGCAGCTGATCGCCGACCTCACCGACGGGCTGGGCGCGGACGTGGTCGTCGAGGCGGTCGGCGTCCCGGAGACCTTCGAGCTGTGCACCCGCATGGTGCGGCCCGGCGGGCACGTCGCCAACGTCGGCGTGCACGGCAAGCCCGCGACCCTGCACCTGGAAGACCTGTGGATCAAGAACGTCACCCTCACCACCGGCCTGGTGGACACCTACTCGACCCCGACCCTGCTCCGGATGGCGGCCGCCGGCCGCCTGCCCACCGGGCAGCTGGTCACGCACACCTTCCCGGCGGCCCGGATGGAGGAGGCGTACGACGTCTTCGCCCGGGCCGCCGACACCGGCGCGCTCAAGGTCGTGCTGGGCGAGGAACGGCACGAGGACGTCGTCCCCTACCGGGCGGCCTGACGAGGAAGAGGTGACGGGCATGACGGAAGGGACCTCGCCGCACGCCGTGGGCGGCCGCACCCGGGGCGACCTGGGGCGGCGGATCACCCAGCGGCGCACGGAGCTCGGGCTGTCCCGGCAGGAGACGGCCGCGCGCGCCGGCATGGCACCGGCCTACCTGCAGTACCTGGAGGAGCGGCCCACGGCCGACCCGGGCGCGGGCACCCTGCTGCGGCTGGCCGGCGCGCTGAGGACCACGGTGTGGCACCTGACCGGTGGCGACACCGAACTGCCGGCCGGCCTCGGCCGCGCCGCCCGCACACCGCGGTTCACGGAGCTGACCGAGGCGGAGTGCCGCGCGCTGCTCGCCTCCCACGGAGTGGGACGGCTCGCCGTCCCCGCGGACTCCGGGCCGCTCGTCGTACCGGTCAACTACCAGGTCGTCGACGGCGCGGTCGTCTTCCGCACCGGGCCGGGCACGACGCCGGCGGAGGCGGACGGCCACCAGGTCGCCTTCGAGGTCGATCGTATCGACGAGGCGTTCAGCGAGGGCTGGAGCGTCCTGGTGCGGGGCCCCGCGAGCACCGTGACGGACCGGGACGAGGCGGCCCGGCTCGACGAACAGGCGTACAGCACGCCCTGGGCGGGCGGCCCCCGCGAGCTGTGGCTGCGCATCGAGCCCGTCGCCGTCACGGGACGCCGCATCACGGTCTGACCGGCACCGCGGACCCCTACCCGTCGCCGCCGTTGTCACCGCTCAGATCCGGCTCCCACTGCCGTAGGGCGCGTACAGGTCGAGCAGCCGCACCCGCGAGGCGTGCAGCCGGTCGGCGATGACCCGGCCGACCCACTGCGCGACCGCACGGCCGAACTCGGGGTCCCCGGCGCACATGTCCCGCACGGCCCGGGCGTCGAACTCGTAGGCCCGCACGGGGGTCGCCGCCTGCGCGCCCAGGTGCCAGACGTACGGCGGGAAGTGCCACGACCAGCCGACCAGCTCGCCGTGGCCCAGGGACTCCACGACGGCGGCCCGCCGGCCCGGGACGCGCAGGTCGAGCAGGACCGTCCCGGTGCGCACGATCCAGAACCGGTCGGCGCGCAGGCCTTCCTCGAACAGGCGGGTGCCCGCGTCGAAGGACACCTCGCGGGCGACGCTCATGAGCCGCTCGCGGTGCCCGGACGCGAGACCTGCAGTGAGGTTGGTGGTGGAGGTCATGGCTCCGGCTCCCTTCCGCCGCTCCGCCCGGGCCGCGCCGGGCGGCGGGCGCGTGGTGCGCCCGCGGCGTCCCGGACACCCGGCCCGGGAGCCGCTGACTCCAGCCTCCGTCCGGTGCCCCTCGCGCACCACGGGCCGAACGGCCCCGGCCCGGGGCCGAACCGCCCCTCGCGCGCGGCCGCCCCCGGGTGCGACGGTGGAATGGATCCGGGGACCCGGATCCCCGGACTGCCCGAACACGAGGCGGTGGGAACGATGACGACCGAACTGCCCCTGATCGTGGGCGTCGACGGGTCGGACGGCTGCCTGCCGGCGGTCGACTGGGCGGTCGACGAGGCCGCTCGGCACGGTCTTGCGCTGCGGCTCGTCCACGGTTCCCTGTGGGAGCGGTACGAAGGCCTCGCCCCGTCGGTCGGCCTGGCCCGCCCCACGGGCCGGGCGATGGCCGACCACATCGTCGCCTCCGCGGCGGAGCGCGCCGGGCGGCGCAACCCCGACGTGAAGGTGACCACCGACGTCCTCCTGGCCGACGCGGCGGAAGCGCTGCTGCACGAGGGAAACAACGCCACCGCCCTGGTCACCGGCTCGCGGGGCCGCGGCGAGCTGACGGGACTGCTGCTCGGCTCCGTCGGGCTGGCCGTAGCGGCCCGCGCGCACTGCCCGGTCGTCGTGGTGCGCGGCGACCGCGCCGGTCTGGCGGGCATCCACGAGCGGATCCTGCTGGGCGCCGGTGACCCCGCCACCGCCGGGGAGGCGGTGCGCTTCGCCTTCCGCGAGGCCGAGGTACGCGGCTGCGTCCTCGACGTCGTCCGGGCCTGGCGCTGCCCCGCGCTCGAGACCGCCGACGAGGCGGCGCTCGCCGAGGCGTCCGGGCGCGACCACGAGGAGCGGGCCCGCGCCGCACTCGACGTCCTGCTCGGCGACGCCGTGGCCGAACACCCCGGCGTCCGGGTGCGCCGCGCGACGGTCGAGGGCCCGGCGGGCAAGGTGCTCGTGCACCGTTCGGCCGCGGCCGACCTGGTGATCGTGGGGGCACGGCGCCGGCAGGGCCACTTCGGGCTGCAGCTCGGCAGGGTGGCCCACACGCTGCTGCACCACGCCGAGTGCCCGGTCGCCGTCGTTCCGCAGCGCGTCTAGGAGGATACGGCCCGTGACGGACCGGATCTGGCAGTACGAGGGATACCACCCCGCCGAGGAACGGCTGCGGGAGTCGCTGTGCACCCTGGGCAACGGCTGCTTCGCCACGCGCGGCGCGCTGCCCGAGTGCGCGGCCGACGAGGTCCACTACCCGGGCACCTACGCGGCCGGCGTCTACAACCGTCTGGTCTCCGAGGTCGCCGCGCGCCGCGTCGAGAACGAGGACCTGGTCAACCTGCCCAACTGGCTGCCGCTCCGCTTCCGGCTCCCGGGCGGGCCCTGGCTCTCCCCGGACACGGCGACCGTCCTGGACCACCGCCAGACCCTGCACCTGGAGTCGGGCGTCCTGGAGCGGCACACCCGCTTCTCCCTCGGCGCCGGACGGGTCCTCGCGGTGCGCCAGCAGCGGCTCGTGCACATGGCGGACCCCCATCTCGCGTCGCTGCGCAGCGAGTTCACCACCGAGGGCTACACCGGTCGGCTGGACGTCGAGGCCGCGCTCGACGGCACGGTCACCAACGCGGGAGTGCCCCGCTACCGCGCACTGGACGGCCGTCACCTGACCCATGTGCACACGGGCACCGTGGGGCCGGACACGGTGTGGCTGCGCTGCCGGACCCGCACCTCGGACATCCGCGTCGGCATGGCCGCCCGGCTCACCGCCGCCGAGCCCGTCACGGACCCCCACGAGCCCGGGCGCGCCGTGCAGCGCCTCACGCTGTCGCTGGTCCCCGGCCGCACCGCCACCGTCGACAAGACCGTCGCCCTGCACACGTCACGGGACCCGGCGATCAGCGACCCGCTGCAGGCCGCCCTGGACCGGGTGGCCGCGGCACCGGCGTTCGACCGGCTGCTCGCCTCCCACCGCACCGCCTGGGCCCAGCTGTGGCGCCGGGCCGAGATCGACGTGCCCGGTGAACCCGGCCACATCCTGCGCCTGCACCTCTTCCACGTGCTGCAGACCCTCTCCCCGCACACCGCCGACCTGGACGTCGGTGTCCCGGCCCGCGGCCTGCACGGCGAGGCGTACCGCGGGCACGTGTTCTGGGACGAGCTGTTCGTCCTGCCGTACCTGAACCTGCACTTCCCCGAGGTGTCCCGCGCCCTGCTCCGCTACCGCCACCGGCGGCTGGAACGGGCCTGCGCCGCCGCGCGGGCCATCGGCCGGCGCGGCGCGCTGTATCCGTGGCAGAGCGGCAGCGACGGGCGCGAGGAGACCCAGCAACTGCACCTCAACCCCCGCTCGGGCCGCTGGCTGCCCGACCACACCCACCTGCAGCACCACGTCGGCTCGGCGATCGCCTACAACGTGTGGCAGTACTGCGAGGCCGGCGCCGACGCCGAGTTCCTGCACACCAAGGGCGCCGAGATGCTGCTGCAGATCGCCCGCTTCTGGGCCGACTCGGCGACCTGGGACACGGCCCTGGGGCGGCACCGCATCCGGGGCGTCGTCGGCCCCGACGAGTATCACGAGGCCTACCCGGGCGCCGAGCGGCCCGGCCTGGACGACAACGCCTACACCAACGTCATGGCGGCCTGGGTGCTCACCCGCGCCCTGGACGTGCTGCACACCCTGCCCGCACCGCGCCGCCGCGAACTGGTCGAGCGCATCGCCCTGGACGCCGGCGAACCGGACCGCTGGGAGGAGGTCTCGCGCACCCTGCACGTGCCCTTCCACGACGGGGTCATCAGCCAGTTCGAGGGCTACGGCGACCTCGCGGAACTCGACTGGGCCGACTACCGCAAGCGCTACGACGACATCCGCCGCCTGGACCGGATCCTGGAGGCCGAGGGCGACACCGTCAACCGCTACAAGGCCTCCAAGCAGGCCGACGTGCTGATGCTCGGCTACCTCTTCTCCCCGGCCGAACTGCGGAAGCTGTTCCGGCGCCTGGGGTACCGGCTGGACGAGGAGACCTGGCGGCGCACCGTCGACCACTACCTCGCGCGCACCAGCCACGGCTCCACCCTCAGCGGCCTGGTGCACGGATGGGTCCTGGCCCGGTGCCGGCGGGCGGAGGCGTGGACGTTCTGCCAGGAGGCCCTGCGCGGTGACATCGCCGACCTCCAGGGCGGCACCACCGGCGAGGGCATCCACCTGGGCGCGATGGCCGGCACTCTCGACCTGGTCCAGCGCGGACTGACCGGCCTGGAGACCCGCGCCGGCGCCCTCTGGCTGGACCCGGTGCCGCTGCCGGAGCTGTCGTCGTACGGCTTCTCCATCGCCTACCAGGGGCACTGGGGCATCCGGCTGCGGCTGACCAGCGGAGAGCTGGAGATCGCCGTACCCCCGTCCGACCTGCCCCCGATCGACGTCGAACTGCCCGACCGGGCGATCGGCGTCCAGGCGGGGGAGACGGCCCGGCTGCTGCTGACGGACGGGCGCGCCTGACATCGCCTGGGGACCGCCCGGCCGACGCGCTGTGACGACCGCCGCGCGGCGGCGGGCCCGTTGACCCCTCCGGGCGATCATCGCTAGCCTCGCCGGAACTGCCGCGCGGCACATCCGAACGTCTCGACGCCCGTCTTCAGCGGAAGGACCCGATGAGGGTGCCCAGCAAGCCCGAGGCGGACACCGCCGTCACCAACCCCGTGATCCCCGGCTTCCATCCGGACCCGAGCGTCTGCCGGGCGGGCGACGACTACTACCTGGCGTGCTCCAGCTTCGAGTACTTCCCCGGCGTCCCCGTCTTCCACAGCCGGGACCTGGTGCACTGGACCCAGATCGGCAACGCGCTCGACCGGCCCGGGCAACTGCGCCTGCCGCCCGGCACCCCCGCGTCCGGCGGCATCTACGCGCCGACCCTGCGCCACCACGACGGCCGTTTCTGGCTGATCGTCACCAACGTGAGCGGCGACGGGAACCTGCTCTTCACGGCCACCGACCCGGCCGGCCCCTGGTCCGATCCCCTGCCGCTGCCCGACGTGCACGGCATCGACCCGGACCTGGCGTGGGACGAGGACGGCACCTGCTGGTGCACCACCGCCGGAGTCGCCCAGGTCGCCCTCGACCCCGCGACGGGGAAGACGCTCGGCGAGGGGCGGCCCGTCTGGTCCGGGACGCCCGGGGCCAAGGCGCCCGAGGCCCCGCACCTCCACCACATCGGCGACTACTGGTACCTGCTCATCGCCGAGGGCGGCACCGAGCGCGGCCACGGCGTCTCGGTCGCCCGGGGCCGTTCCCCGCAGGGACCGTTCGAGCCCTGCCCGGCCAACCCGGTGCTGACCCACCGCGGCACCGACCACCCCGTCCAGAACACCGGCCACGCCGACCTCGTCCAGGGTCCGGACGGATCCTGGTGGATGGTCCTGCTCGGGGTCCGGCCGCACGGAGGCACGCCCGGCTGGCACGTCCTCGGCCGCGAGACCTTCCTGGCACCGGTGACCTGGTCGGACGGCTGGCCGCTCGTCGGCGAGGTCCCACCCGTGATGCCCCGCCCCCCGTGGCCGCTGCACCCGCCCGCGGCCCCGCCGGTCCGGGACGACTTCGACGGCGGCGCACTGGCCCCCCAGTGGATCTCGCTCCGGTCCCGTCCCGTGGAGCACTGCACCACCGGGGAACGGGCCGGCTGGCTCACCCTGCGCGCCCGCGGTGCCTCCCTCGACGACCCGGAGGCCGTGTTCGTCGGCCGGCGCCAGCAGCACCCGTCCTGCCGCGCGCGGGTGCTGGCCGACCCGGGAGAGGGGCGCGGCGGCCTGGCCGTCCGCCTCGACGAGGAGCACCACTACGAGATCGAGGTGGCGCCGGACGAGGTGCGGGTGCACGCCCGTGTCGGACCGCTGCGCTCGGTGGTGGCGTCCCGGCCGGCGCCCGGCGGCCCCGTCGTGCTCAGGGTCGAGACGGCCGCCACCCGGCGGGTGACCGACCCGCGCCAGGGACCGGACACCGTCTCCCTCGGCGTGGAGGACGCGCGGGGCACGTACACGGAACTCGCCGCTCTCGACGGCCGCTACCTGTCCACGGAGGTCGCGGGAGGCTTCACCGGCCGCGTCATCGGCATGTACGCCGCGGCCGGCACCGTCCGCTTCGACTGGTTCGACTACGAAGCCCTCGACGACGCCCGGCCACCGGCCTGACGGGCCGCGTCAGAGCGCGGTGCCCGTCTCCTCGGCCAGCGTCCGCACCAAGTGGTCCTGGAACGCGTGGTCGTGGACCGCGGCGTGCGGCTCCCGCCGCTCGCCGTGGTACCAGTAACCGCCGCTCGTGAGGGCCGCGGGCTCGTCGCTCACCGCCAGCCACTCCTGGGTGCGATGGCCCAGTTCGAGGTCGTCCGGGGCGTCCGGCCCGCCCATCCGGGTGGGCACCCAGCCGGGATCCACCGCGTTGCTCGGCACCCCGGGACGCAGACGGGCCACGGCGGCCGCCAGCGTGGTGACGAACAGCTTGCTGTCGGCGTACGACCCCGCGCTCCGGCCCCGCCAGTCCACCCCGTCCAGGACGGGACGGCCGCCGAAGTGCGAGCCGCTGCTCAGATACACCAGCCGGCCCACCCCGCGCAGCAGGGCCGTCAGCAGATACGGCGCGACGACGTTCACCGGCATGACCGCCGGCCCCCGCCACACCCCGGCGTTGTGGATCACCGCGTCGAGCGGCGGCGACCCGTCGAGCTCGCCGGCGATGCGCCGTACGGCGTCCCGGTCGGTGAAGTCCCCGACGACGAGCCGGGCCCCCCGCGCGACGAGCGCGTCGAGGTCCCCGGCACGCTCCCGGTCGCGGGCGTGCACGACCACGTCGTGCCCGGCGGTCAGCAGCGTGTCCGCCGCCGCCCGGCCGAGCCCGTCCGCGGAACCGGTCACCAGGATCCGGCTCACGATCACCTCACCCCTCTTTCTCGCCCGGCTTTCCCTTGTGCACCACCGTGCGGCGCGGCCGGATCAACGGGGGAGTACCCCGGCCAGCGAGCTCACCCCGGCGCCGCACGCGAGGACCGCGCAGGCGGCCGCCGCGTGACGGCGCAGCAGCACGCGGCGCAAGGCGGCGTAGCGGTCCTCGTACTCGGCGCGCAGTTGCTCGGCCCGGCGGACCGTGCCCAGCAGCAGCTGACGGCTGACGTCCAGACGCAGCCGGACGTAGTGACCGGTGAGCTCCTCGGCCTGGGACGTCGTCAGCCACGGCAGGCGCGCGCGGAGTTCGGCGGCCTCCCGCCGGATCTGCTCGTGGTGGGCGTGGGCGAGGAGGTAGCCCTCGGCCTCCGCGGCCAGTGCGCCGGGCCGCTCCCCGTCCAGCGCGTCGTGGCCGCCCCGGGTCACGGCCGGTCGCCCTTGTGCCCCTCGGGCTCCACCACGTCCCGCCGCCCGGTGTTCTCCGCCTGGTCCAGGCTGGCGACGTCCGGGTGGCGCAGGTCGAACGCGGGGGACTCGGAGCGGACCTTGGGCATGGTCAGGAAGTTGTGGCGGGGCGGCGGGCAGGAGGTGGCCCATTCCAGGGAACGCCCGTACCCCCAGGGGTCGTCGACCTCCACCCGCTCGCCCTTCTGCGCCGTGCGCCACACGTTGTAGAGGAAGGGCAGGGTCGACAGGCCCAGCAGGAAGGCGCCGATCGAGGAGACGGTGTTGAGCGCGGTGAAGCCGTCGGCGGCCAGGTAGTCCGCGTAGCGGCGGGGCATGCCCTCGGCGCCCAGCCAGTGCTGCACCAGGAACGTGGTGTGGAAGCCCACGAACAGCGTCCAGAAGTGCACCTTCTCCAGACGCTCGTTCAGCATCGTGCCCGTCATCTTGGGCCACCAGAAGCTGAACCCGCCGAACATCGCGAAGACGATCGTGCCGAACAGCACGTAGTGGAAGTGGGCGACCACGAAGTAGCTGTCGGTGACGTGCCAGTCCAGCGGCGGGGAGCCCAGGATGACACCGGTCAGTCCGCCGAAGAGGAAGGTGACCAGGAAGCCCGCCGCCCACAGCATGGGCGGCTCGAAGGACAGCGAGCCCTTCCACATCGTGCCGATCCAGTTGAAGAACTTCACGCCCGTCGGCACGGCGATCAGGTACGTCATGAAGGCGAAGAACGGCAGCAGCACCGCCCCCGTGGCGAACATGTGGTGCGCCCACACCGTCACCGACAGACCGGCGATGGCGATGGTGGCGCCGATCAGGCCGGTGTAGCCGAAGATCGGCTTGCGGGCGAAGACGGGGATGATCTCGCTGATCACGCCGAAGAACGGCAGCGCCAGGATGTACACCTCGGGGTGGCCGAAGAACCAGAACAGGTGCTGCCACAGGACCGCACCGCCGTTCTCGGGGTTGAACACCTGGGCGCCGAAGCGCCGGTCCGCCTCCAGCACCAGCAGCGCGGCGGCCAGCACCGGGAAGGCCAGCAGCACCAGCACCGAGGTGAGCAGGACGTTCCAGGTGAAGATCGGCATCCGGAACATCGTCATGCCCGGGGCGCGCATGCAGATGATGGTGGTGATGAAGTTGACCGAGCCGAGGATGGTGCCGAAGCCGGACAGGGCCAGCCCCATGATCCACAGGTCGCCGCCGATGTGGGTGGTGCGCTCACCGCCGCTGAGCGGGGTGTACGCGGTCCAGCCGAAGTCCGCGGCGCCCTGCGGGGTGAGGAAGCTGGCGAGCACGATCAGGCCGCCGAACAGGAACAGCCAGTACGAGAGCATGTTCAGCCGCGGGAACGCCACGTCGGGCGAGCCGATCTGCAGCGGCATGATCGCGTTGGCGAAACCGGCGAAGGTGGGCGTCGCGAACAGCAACAGCATGATCGTGCCGTGCATCGTGAACGCCTGGTTGTACTGCTCGTTGGAGAGGATCTGCAGCCCCGGACGGGCCAGTTCCGCACGGATGGCCATCGCCAGGGCCCCGGCGATGAGGAAGAACAGGAACGACGTGATCAGGTAGAGGTGCCCGATCTTCTTGTGGTCGGTGGTCGTCATCCAGGAGACGATCACCTGACCCCTGCCGCGGCGCTCCGCCGCGGGTACCGGCGCAACGGGTTCGGTGTGTGTCGCCATCAAGTCCTCATCGGCAGCAGCGGGTTTTCCTGACGGGCGCGGCGGGGAGTGCCCAGCCCGGAGGAACCTAGCCCTGCCGGTTCACACAATCACTGTCCGTCATGCCCTGATTGATCCGGACAGCCCCTTCAATCACTCGTGCGGGCGATGTCGGACCTGTCATGGTTTGCTGGTGGAGGGCCGCGGCACTCGTCACTCCCGCGGGCGTGAACCGACCCCCGGCGGGCGGAACAAAGGGTGATCGATGACGACGATCGGCGTGGAAGAGGAGTACCTGCTGGTCGACCCGGTCACGGGCCTGCCGGTGCCGCACGCGGACAAGGTGCGCGCCGCGGCGGGCCTGGGGCGTCTCGTGGCGGACCAGGAGGTGCAGTACGAGCTGCTCCAGGCGCAGGTCGAGGTGGCCACGCCGGTGTGCGCCACCCTGGAGGAGGCCGGCGGGCACCTGCTGCGCCTGCGGCACGCCGTGGGCGTGGCCGCCGAGGAACACGGCTGCCGGATCGCGGTCTGCGGCACGCCGCCGGTGCGGCACGGCCGTCCCGTGGCCGTCACCGACCAGGCCCGGTACCGGGCCATGGTGACGCAGGCGCCGCAGCTCGTGGCGGAACAGCTGGTCAACGGCACGCACGTGCACGTCGCCGTACCCGGCCGGGAGGCGGGCGTGCAGGTCCTGAACCGCATCAGGCCCTGGCTGCCGACGCTGACGGCCATGTCGGCGAACTCCCCGCTGTGGGACGGCCACGACACCGGCTTCGCCAGCTGGCGCACGGTGATCTTCAGCCGGTGGCCGGTCAGCGGGGTCCCGCCGTACTTCCACGACGCCGGCGACTACGAGCGGCGCGTGGCGCGTCTGCAGGAGGCGGGGCTGATCTCGGACACCGGTCAGGTGTACTGGCAGGCACGGCTGTCGTCCACGTATCCCACCGTCGAGGTGCGGTGCCTGGACGTCCAGCTGCGGGCGGACGAGGCGGTCCTGCTCGCCGCCGTCATCCGGTCCCTGGTGGAGACCGCCCTGGCCGAGGCGGCGGACGGGGTGCCCGCCCCCGACGTCGCCCCGGAGCTGCTCCAGGCCGCCATGTGGCACGCCGCCCGGCACGGTCTCGAGGACACCCTGATCGCCCCGGACGGCACACCGCAGCGCGCCGGTGACATGCTGTACGCACTCCTGCGGTACGTGACGCCCGCTCTCGACGCGTCCGGGGACGCCCGTCAGGTCACGTCCCTGGTGCACCGGCTGCTGCAGGACGGGACCGGCGCCGACCGGCAGCGCGCCGCCCTCGCCCACGGGGGCCTGCGCGCGGTCACGGAACTGATCAGCGTGCAGAGCACCATGCCGTGACGGAAGGCGAGCTCCTCACGCCGCGGCGGCGTAGGCGGCGGCGACGGCGGTGTCGGTACGGGCGTGGATGACCAGCCGGGTCCCGGCGGTGTCGGCGTTCGCCTCCAGTACGCGGCGGGTGGGGGCGCTGCCGGTGGCGACCGACATCAGCACGCCCAGCCTGCTGCACAGGCGGTGGACGCGCAGGACGACGCTGACGGCCGCGCCGTGCGCGGCCGGCTCGTCCAGCACGACCACCACCGGGGCGGGCCGGTAGGCCTCGACCAGGGCGCTGATCTGCGTCAGGAGTGTGGCGCGCCCGCCGATGCCGGGGTCTTGGTGGACCGTGATGACGAGTACTCCGTGATCGAGCGAATGCGACAGCAACACGGCCCCCGCGCCTCCGTTTCCTCGTTCGGCGGGTCGTTCCACCATGGAAGTACCCGGAAGCGTGCCCCCGAAGCCTCATATGGCGAAGTACGTCGGCCGGGTGTCGCGGCGTTCGGGTCCGTGCCGCACGCCGTTTCGCGGGTAGCCGTCCAGTGCGGCGGAACGGAGGTGGACCGGATGGCGGACAGGGGCCAGGGCGAGCGGAGCGGTCACCGTGGGGGGAGTGAGGCCCGTGGACCGCGGGACGCGGGCGGGCCCGGTGGCGAGGGCGGGCGGCGCATGCTCGCCGACCTGCTGGACGCGAGCCACCTCATGCCCGTGGAGCTGCTGCCCGCCAAGGCGGCCGAGTGCGCCCGTGCCGCCGGTTTCCGCCGGGTGCTGATCTACCTCGCCGATCTGCGGCGCCAGACCCTGTGCCTCCTGCCCGTCGACGAGCCGGCGGACGAGGGGCACGAGAAGGTGCTGCACGTCGAGGGGACGGTGGCCGGGCGGGCCTTCCAGTACGGCGACGTGCTGCCGGCCGCGCCGCCCGGCGGTGACGTGTTCGAGTGGTGGGTGCCGCTGCTGGACGGGACCGAGCGCATCGGCCTGCTGCGGGTGAGTGCCGAGCACAACGACGCCGAGGCCCGCGAGGACATGAAGTCCCTGGCGGCACTCGTCTCACTGATCGTCGTCAGCAAGCGCGGCACCAGCGACGCGCTGGCCCGGCTGACCCGCGCGCGGCCGATGAGCCTGGCCGCCGAGATGCAGTGGAACCTCCTGCCGCCGCGCACCTACGCGGACGGGCGGGTGACCATCTCCGCGGCCCTGGAACCGGCCTACGACATCAGCGGCGATGTCTTCGAGTACGCCGTCGACGGATCCGCCGTCCACCTGACCATCTTCGACGCCATGGGTCACGACACCGCCGCCGGACTGTCGGGGGCGCTCGCGCTGGGAGCGTGCCGCAACGCCCGCCGCCAGGGCGCCGGCCTCCTGGCCAAGGCGGAGGCGGTGGAGGCCGCCCTCGTGGAGCAGTACGACCACCGGCGTTACGTCACCGGCGTGCTGGCGACCCTCGACACCCGCACCGGAACCCTGGAGTGGGTCAACCGCGGCCACCATCCGCCGATCATCATCCGCGGCAACCGCTGGACCACCCACCTCAGGTGCCGTCCGGCCCACCCCATGGGCACCGAACTGGGCCTGCCCGGCACCGTCTGCCGGGAACACCTCCAGCCCGGCGACCGCATCGTGCTGTACACGGACGGCATCACCGAGGCGCGCCGTGCCGGTGACCGGGAGTTCGGCCTCGACCGCTTCACGGACTTCCTCATCCGCCACCACGCCGACGGGCTGCCGGTCCCCGAGACCCTGCGCCGTCTCATCCAGGCCGTCCTCGACTACCACGACGGACGCCTCCAGGACGACGCGACCGTCCTGATGTGCGAATGGATCGGCCCCCACCTGGAGCCGGCCCGGACGGCGGCGGACCTGACCGGCCTGTCGTCCGACGGACCGTGCTTCGACACGGAGGCCGGGGCGGACGGCGCGTAGCCGCCGCCCGTGCGCCCGCTGCGGCGGCTCAGACCGGAAGGACGAACGGCGGGTGCGCCCCGTTGAGGAAGTAGTCGCCGACGTCCCGCAGCCGGTGGGTGACGGGCTCGTACAGCGTGTGGGTCCGGGCGTTGCGCCAGAAGCGGTCGAAGCCCAGCCGCGCGGACGCCGCGCGGACGCCGATGATGTCGAGGGCGCGGGACGTGGACTCCTGCACGGCCCTGGACGCGGCGGCCTCGGCCATCGCGACGAGCACGGAGACCTCCGCGTACTCCTCGTAGGTCAGGTCCTCACCCCGCGCCAGCCCGTCCCGCACGGCATCGCGTGCCTGGTCGGCGAGCGCGGACGCCGAGCGGGTCAGCACGGTCAGCTCGCCGTACGCGGTCAGCACCTGCGGGTCCTGGGGCGAACCGGCGGGCAGGTCCGGGTGCCAGGCGGAGCGGCCGGCCCTGCTGTACTCACGGGCCTCGGCCAGCACCCCCTCCGCCATGCCCAGGCGGATCTGCGCCGACAGCAGCCGCCCCACCGGAGACACCAGACCGGCCGGCGGCGACAGCACGTCCTCGTCCGCCGTCAGGGAACCCGCGACGTCGTCCGCGGCGACCGGTACGGCGTCGAACTCCACGCTCCCGCCGGCCGCGAGCCGCTGGCCGAACGGGTCGGCGTCGCCGTCGACCACCACGCCAGGCCGGGCCGGATCGACCACCACGGCGAACGGCTCACCGGTGTCGGCCCGCACGGCCCGCACGGCGAGCCGGTCGGCGACCAGCACCCCGGCCGCGTAACTCTGACGGCCGTTCAGCACCTGTCCCTGTGCGGTCCTGAGGAGCGTCAGCGCCGGTTCCTGGCGTGCCAGGCCGCCGCCCCAGCACCACTGCTCCGCGGCGGTCCGCTGCTCCAGCGCGGCGCCGTGAGCGGGCCCGGAGAGGAACCGGGCGCTCCACGCCGTGAAGTAGTGACAGCCGAGCAGCTGGCCGATCGCGCCGTCGGCCGCCGCGATCTCCCGGACCACGGCGTAGGCGGTCGGCCAGTCCGCGCCGCCACCGCCGAGGCCGGCCGGCACGAGAAGGGCCAGCAGCCCCGACTCGCGCAGCCGGGCCACCTCGTCGAACGGGGGCTTGCCGGCCTGGTCCCTGGCCACGGCGTCGGTGGCGAGGTCCTCCGCCGTCTCCCGGGCCACGCGCAGCCAGTGCTCAGGACCGGGCCCGGCCGGCTCGGTCCCCGTGTCGGGGCCGGACGGCGCAGGGGCAACGCCCATGGCAGGAGTCTCCTCAACTTCGGTGACACGGTGGGGGGTCGGGGCTCACCGGGGGCGCGTACACGGAAAAGGTGTGGGTGCCATGCGCATCATCCTGCGCAGGGCCGTCAGGCGCCGTCAATACTTTCCTAGTAATTCGATAGGGAAAGTAGGGAAGGTGGGCGGGCGGACGGTCGGGACCGTGAGCCGGGGCGGGCGGGGCCGCTGCCGCCGTACGGGCGGAGCGAGTTGCCGGACCTAGTCGCGGCCGGAACCTGACCGCAAGCCCTGAGACGGTGAGCGGGCAAGCAGCCGTCCCGGCCCGTCGCCGCGGACCGGCGCACGACCCGAAGGACAGGTGCTCCGATGACCGTTCTCGAAGCCCGGGCGCTCAACCGCGCCACCCTCGCCCGGCAGTTGCTCCTCGACCGCGCCGACCTGCCGGTCCGCGACGCCGTCGCCCATCTGGGCGGGCTCCAGGCGCAGGAACCGCAGGAACCGTTCACGGGACTCTGGTCGCGGCTGCGGGCGTTCGACCCGGCGGCCCTCTCGGAGCTGCTGACCGGGCGGCGCGTGGTGCGGGCCCACCTCATGCGCCGCACCGTCCATCTCGTCACCGCCGGCGACCTGCTGACCTGGCGGGCCCGGCACGACGACATGCTGCGCCGGCGGGTGCTCGGGGTGTACCGCCGCGAACTCGACGGCGTCGACCTCGCCGCACTCGCGGCGGCCGGCCGGGAGGTCATGGCCGACGGCGAACCCCGCTCCCTGTCCGCCCTCGCCCGGGCCGTGGCCGGCCGCTGGCCCGAGGCGGGCCCGCGGCCGCTGGGCGAGATGCTGGCCGCGGGTCTCCTCCCGACGGTCCAGCTGCCGCCGCGCGGGGTCTGGCGGACCAGGGCGGGCGCCCGGTACGGGCTCGTCCCCACCTGGCTGGGCCGCGACATCGACCCGCCGGACCCGGACCCCGCCGACCCCGTGGGCCAGGCGATGCTGCGGCGCTACCTCGCCGCGTACGGCCCCGCCGCCCCGGCCGACCTGCGCGCCTGGTGCGGCCTCACCGGGCTGCCCGCCGCGGTCTCCGCGCTGCGCGGGGAACTCGTGGTCTTCCGCGACGAGCGCGGCCGCGAGCTGCTCGACCTTCCCGACGCGCCGCGCCCCGACCCCGGCACTCCGGCCCCGGTGCGGTTCCTGCCCGCCTTCGACAACGCCGTCCTCGGCTACCACGACCGGGGCCGGATCATCGACGACGCCCACCGCGGCCTGTCCGTCACCGGGGCGCGTTTCGTGCTCGTCGACGGCCGGGTTGCCGCGACCTGGACCGTCGAGGCGGACACCGTGCTGGTCACCCCGCTGCGTCGCCTGTCGCGGGCCGAGCGATCCGCCGTTGCCGAGGAGGGACGCGCCCTGGCGTCCTTCCTGTCCGACGGCGCCGGCGACCGGGTCCGCGTCGCCGCGTCCCCCGGCTGACGCCGGCACCGCCCAGCGCGGCGCCCCCGCGAGTACCCGGTGGCCGGCACGCTCCGCCCACCGCTGACGGCACCGGCACCCTCCCCGCGCACGGCCGGTACGCAGGCCGGCCGGCGGGTACTCAGAGGGCGCCGCGGCGCGACATCCGGACGTGACCGCACGGAACAGCGAGGAGTCCGGCATGGGACGCGAGGAGCCGCGGACGGTGCGCAGCCGCGCCGAACGCCTGCGGGAGACCGCCGCGGAGGTGTTCGGCTGGGACACCCTCCTGCCCGAGCAGCTCACCGCCATGGAGTGGGTGCTCGAAGGCGAGGACACCCTCGTCGTCATGCCCACCGGCTCCGGCAAGTCGGCCGTCTACCAGGTGCCCGCCGCGCTGCTGTCCGCGCCGGTCGTGGTGGTCTCCCCGCTGCTGGCCCTCCAGCGCGACCAGATCGCGGGCCTGCCGGACGGCGACCGCGCGCCCGGTGCCGTCGCGGTCAACTCCGACCTCGGCGCGGCCGCGACCGAGGAGGCGTGGGAGGCGGTACGCGGCGGCGACGCCCGGCTGCTGTACCTGTCACCCGAGCAACTGGCCAAGGACGAGGTGGTGGAGCGGCTGGCCGCGCTGCGCCCCGCCCTGTTCGTCGTGGACGAGGCCCAGTGCGTGTCCTCCTGGGGCCACGACTTCCGCCCCGACTACCTGCGGCTGGAACAGGCCGTCCGGCGCGTGGGCCGCCCGCCCGTCCTGGCCCTGACCGCCACCGCCGCCTCCCCGGTGCGCCGGGAGATCGCCGAGCGCCTGGGCATGCGCCGGCCGCGGCTGCTGGTGACCGGATTCGACCGGCCCAACATCACGCTGCGGGTCCGCCGCTTCCTGGACGACGACGAGCGGCGCCGGGCCGTCGTCGAACGGGCCGCCGCCGAGCCCAAACCCGGCATCGTCTACGCCGGTACCCGCAAGGACGCCGAGCACTACGCCGGGGAACTGGCCGCCCTGGGACTGTCCGCCGAGGCCTATCACGCGGGGCTGCGCGCCTCCGAACGCGAACGGATCCACGACGCCTTCCTGTCCGGCGCCGCCGACGTGGTGGTGGCCACCTCGGCGTTCGGGATGGGCATCGACAAGGAGGACGTACGGTTCGTGCTGCACGCGTCGCTGCCCGGTTCCCTCGACGCCTACTACCAGGAGATCGGCCGCTGCGGCCGCGACGGCCGACCGGCCCTCGCCGTCCTGCACTACCGGTCCGAGGACACCGGCATGCGGTCGTACTTCGCCGGCCGCGCCCCCGGACCCGACGTCCTGTCGGACGTGGCGCACGCCGTGCACGAGCACCGCGCCGACCCGGCGGACCTGGACGGACTGCGGGCGGACACCGGCCTGTCGAGGAACCGGGTGACCGCGGCGGTCAACCTGCTGGAGGAAGCCGACGCCGTCGCCACGGGCGAGGAGGGCGAGGTGCGCCCGGCCGGCGACGTGCCCCCCGGGCAGGCCGCCGAGGAGGCCGCGCGGACGGCCGAGGCACACCGCCGGACCGAGCGGACCCGGGTCGAGATGGCCCGGGCGTACGCCGAGACCACCGACTGCCGGCGGCGCTTCCTGCTCGGCTACTTCGGCGAGGACCACCCGGGCCGGTGCGGGAACTGCGACCTGTGCGACGCACGGCGGGACGAGGACGGGCCCGAGGAACGGCCCGCCCACCCGGCCGCGGCGGCCTTCCCGGTCGGCACCGAGGTACGGCACGAGCAGTGGGGCGAGGGCACGGTGCTCAGCGAGGACCAGGACCGCATCACCGTGTTCTTCGGGCAGGCCGGTTACCGCACGCTCGCCCTGCGGGCGGTGGCCGGCCACGACGACCTGCTGACCGTGCTGCGCAGGCCGGGCGAGGACCGCTGGGCCGGCTGACGCACCGCCCCGCACGCCCGTCGGCGACGGGGCGTGCGGCGGGCCCCGGCCGTGAGCGCCGGGGCCGCCGGGCCCGGGCGGGGGCGCCGGGAGCACACTGGAAGGGAGCTGCCGGTGCTCACGAGGGGGTGTCGGCCGATGAAGACGTCACGGCGCACGACCGTGCGGTGGTGGCGGTGGCGGCGCAACGCGCTGAAACGCCGCGTCGATGTCGTCGAGGCCTGGGTGGTGCTCGCCGGGTGGGTGTGCGCGTTGCTGGGCGGAGTGCTCGGCGGACTGGTCGCGGCCGACGCGGTCGAGCGGGCCGCCGAGCGGCAGCGGGCGCAGAGCCGCCCCGTTCCCGCGGTGCTGGTCCGCGACGCCCCCGGCCTGTCCCCGGCACGGCCGGCGAGCGACCACCGCGTGTGGGGCACGGTGCGGTGGACCGCGCCGGACGGCTCGTCGCGGCAGGACCGGGCGCGGGTCCTGCCGCGGACCAGGGCCGGCAGCACCGTCCCCGTGTGGGTGGGCCGCGACGGCGACCTCACGACAGCACCCGTGTCGGCGAGCGAGACGCGGCTGCACGCCGCTCTGGGCGGCACCCTGGCCGGTGGCTTCGCCGCCGCGACCGTACTGGGCACCGCCGGCCTGGCCCGGCTCCTCCTCGACCGCCGCCGGATGGCGCAGTGGGACGCGGACTGGGAGCGGCTCGACGCGCGGCGCGGGTGGAGGACGGGATGACCGGGCCGGCCGCGACAGCACGGAGGCGTGCGCGGCAGGTCACGCCCGGCCGAGGGTGCCGACCGCCGGATTCACGCCATCGCGGGTCCCGATCGGGATGAGCACGTCACCGCCGGATCATCGTGGAGCGGCCGCGGGCGTCTGCTGCCCGGCGTGCCCGGGGCCGGGGAGCCCGGACGGACGGGGCGTGGGCGTGGGCAGGCCGACGGTCGTGCCCGGCACCTGCCGCACGGTGGCGTCCCCCGGGCGGTCACCCGTGCCCGTGGCCAGGCGCGACCAGGCGCCGAGGGCCAGGGCCACGGCGGCGGCGGTGGCGACGACCCGTCCGACGCGCCGGGCCCGGGCCCGGCGGTCCAGGTCCCGCCAGGCCACCCGCACCCACAGGTCCTCCGGCTGCCACAGGTCGCCGACGGCGTGCGGGGGCTGGACCGGACGCCCGGCCGCCCGCTCCCGCGCGGAGGGTTCCCTGGGGGCGGAGGCGCGCAGGGCGGACTCGGTGTCCGTGAGGAACCGCAGCCACATCTCGTCCGGCGGTGAGGGAACGCCGTCCGGCTCACCGGGCGGCGTCCGCCCGTCCGTTCCTCCGGTGGTCACGTCCCGTTCTCCCCTCCGCGGCGCTCGGACCCGTCCCGCGCAAGATGATCAGTATGCCGTCCGGACCCGCCGCCCGCACGAGGTGCCCGGCAGGGGCACACCGGGAGTCCGCGCAGACGGCAGAGAAAAGGGCCCGTGCGCAGGCACGGGCCCTCTGAACTGCTACGGCACCGCTAGGTGCGGTCGGCCTTCGGCTGGGCCGGCTGGTCGAGCGTGCCGTGCGGCGGAGCGCTGTGCGGCTGGGGCGACGTCGCGGGGGTGACGCGGGAGCCGCCCTGGGCACCCTGTCCCGTCTCGGGCCGCAGGGCGTTCGGATCACCGGACGTCGGCTCGGCGCCCGCGCGCAGCTGCTCCAGCCGGGAGCCGAGCAGCTCGGTCACCGGCAGGCGGTCGGCGTGCGACCGCTCATAGGCGAGCAGTTCCTCGACCTCGTCCGCGGACAGCGACCGCACACGGCTTTCCAGGCCGCCGATCGGCAGATGGTCGTAGTCGGGCAGCGGCAGGGTCTTGCGGGCGGGATCGGCCATGGTTCTCACTTCCCTGTGGTGCGAGGTGATGTGCGACCGGGCGGGGCGACGCGGGACGCGGCGACGGGTGGCTCAGCGGGCGCCCGGCCCACCGCTGCCGAACCCGCCGCTGCTGCCCTCGTTCCAGCGCGGACGCTCCTGAGAGGCGCTCGTCCGGTCGCTCTGCCGGCCGTTCGTCTTCAGCTCGTGCGGCGTCAGACGCTCCTCGCTTCTGGGCATCTCGTCGGGTTCCCGGCGCTCACGCGTCTCGCGGACCGGGCCACCGGCGGGCATCTGCGGCTGTTCCTCCGGCCGCGGCGTGGGCAGTTCCTTGCGCTTGTTGCGGAAGCCGAGGACGAAGGCCCCCAGCAGCAGGGCCACGACCACCACGCCCGCCACACCCAGCCCGATGCCGAGGGCGCCTCGGCCCGCGGCCAGCTCCATCCATGCGGTATTCATGCCACGCGAGTACCCCTGGTCCGGGCCGTGAACCGGCTCACCTCCGGCGCGACGCGCGGGTCCGCGAGCGATCCTCCTTGCGGACGGCCTCGAGCAGCTCCGCCCTGGACATGCGCGAGCGCCCGGTGACGCCCAGCCGCCGCGCGAGGTCGGGGTTTGACCGCTGCCGGCCGGGGCTACCCGCGCGGTGTGACTTCGACGACATCCCAGCAGGAGCTGTTCCGGTTCCTGGAGGACCGTTTCGCCTGTGCCCAGGCGTGCACCGAGTGCGCCCGGGCGTGTGCGTTGCGCGCGAGCCTCGTGGATCCCGACGGCACCGAGAACCAGGAACTCGTACGGCGCAAGGGCATCATGTGCGCGGAGGTCTGCGACGCGACCTGCCGTGTGCTGTCCGAGCAGAATCAGGTGGACGAGAACAGCATCCGGGTGCAGGTGGAGTGGTGCCGGACCGTCTGCCTGGAGGCCGCGCAGGTCTTCGACGGGCAACCGGGGGCGGAGGACTCGGCCGCGGCCTGCCGCGCCTGCGCGCGGGCGTGCACGGACTTCCTCGCCACGCTGAACTGACCATTCCCGCCACGCCGACCCTGGCGCCGGGCCCCGCCCCCGGTCCCTCGTGGGGTCCTTCGTCATGTGACCAGGGGCCGATGGGCCCTGTCCCGCCCCGCGCGGTCCGTCCGAACATGAGATCACGCAGCACGCAGCACGCGGCACCGGGTGAGGGACGAGACGGCAGATGGACGCCAACGACGGATTTCGTGAACTGAGCCGGCAGGAGTGCCTGCGGCTCATGGCCCAGGTCCCCGTGGGGCGGGTCGTGTTCACCCGGCGGGCGCTGCCCGCCGTACGCCCCGTCAACTTCACCCTCGACGAGGACGGGGCGGTCCTGCTGCGCACCTCGGTGACGTCCGAGCTGGTCGGGGCGATCGCCGGGGCGGTGGTCGCCTTCGAGGCCGACGCGTTCGACACGCTCACCCGGGCCGGGTGGAGCGTGGTGGTCACCGGCACGGCCACCCTGGTCACCGACCCGGCCGAGCACGAACGGCTGCTGCGGGACGGCCCGCGTTCCTGGGCCCCCGCCCCGCACGAGGTCTTCGTCCGCGTGGCTCCCGAACTGGTCACCGGCCGCGAACTCGTCGGCGGCCGCACCCTCTACGGCGTGGAACTCGCCCCCTGACCGGCGGGCCGCGCGCCCTTCCTCCGCCCCGGCGCCCCCAGCGCGCTGCCCGTCACCGCCAGTACGGACAGCAGGACCAGGGCGGCGGCGGGTGCCAGGACCGTCCACGGGGCCAGTTCGGCGTACGGCTGGTTCTCCGACAGCAGGCGGCCCCACTCGGCAGTGGGCGGCTGTTCGCCCAGGCCCAGGAAGCCGAGGGAGGCCAGGACGAGAACGGTGGTCGGCAGCCGCAGCAGCGCGTTGCGCAGCAGGGGCGGCACGACCGCGGGCAGCAGGTGCCGGCGCAGCAGGTGCGGCCGTCCGGCGCCGAGTGCCACGGACGCGGCGAGGTGACCGCTCGCGCGTTCCTGTTCCAGCAGCGCAGCGGTCTGGGCGGCGTACGGGCTCCAGCCGACCGCGCAGACCGCGCAGGCCGCGCCCCACACCGACGGCCCGGTCACGCCGGCGATCAGCAGGCCCGCGAGCACGGCGGGCAGGGTCGACACCACCTCGGTCGGGCCGGCGCTCGCCCGTGGTGCCATGCCCAGCAGGAGGCCGGCGAGGGCGCTCACGGCCGTCACGGCGAGGGCGACGCCGGCCGTGCGCAGCGCCCCGTGGCCCAGCCGGGCCAGCAGATCCCGTCCCAGGGCGTCCGTGCCCAGCGGATGAGCGGGGGACGGGGCCAGCAGTCGCGCCGCCGTGTCCACCTGGAGGGGATCGCGCAGCAGCCCGGCGGTGACGAGGGCGAGCAGCGCGAGGGCACAGACCGCGGCGGTCCCGCGCGCGGAGCGCGGCACGGTCAGCGGGGGCCGGTGCAGGGTGGGCAGCGCGCCCGCACGCAGCGGCCCGCCGAGGAGCGCGTGGCGCGAGGCCCGGATCAGGGCGCCCGCGGTCACCCCGAGCAGGATGAGGGCGAGCGTCGCCGTCTGCAGCACCGGGAGGTCCTGGGCGACGGCGGCCTCCAGGGCGAGCCGGCCGAGCCCCGGGATGTTGAAGATCTTCTCCACCGCGACCGCGCCGCCGACCAGCGCCACCACGGTCGGCAGCACCTGCGGCAGCATGCCGGGCAGGGTGCGGCGCACCGCGTCGCGGGCGATGCGGCCGGGCGGCATGCCGACGGCCCAGGCGGTGCGCGCCCAGGGTTCGTGGAAGGCGGCGGGCAGCGCCTGGTCGAGCAGTCCGCCGAGCATCGCCCCCGACGGGACGCCCAGCGCGAGCGACGGCAGCACCATCGACTGCGGGCCGTCCCACCCGCTGGACGGGAACCACCCCCACCACACCCCGCAGACCGTCGCCAGCACCGAGGCGAGGAGGAACTTCGGCAGCGCGGCCAGCACGGCGGCCGGGCCGCCCGCCCGCTCCTTCCGCAGCCGGCGCCGGGAGCCGAGGAGGACCGTGCGGGCGCAGACCAGTGCGGCCACCACGGCCGTGACCGCGAGCGCGCCGAGCATCAGGGTCAGGGAGACCGACAGGGCGGTGGCCACCTGGGGCATGACCGGTTCGCCCGACACCCAGGAGACGCCCGCGTCCCCGCGCGGCAGCCCGCCCAGCCAGTGGGTGAGATGCGCGAACGGCCCGTCGTCCAGACCCAGTTGGCGGCGCACGGCGTCGAGTTCCGCCGGGGTGGGGTTCTGGTCGGCGGAGCGGGCGCGCAGCACGGTGCGGGCCGGGTCCGCGCCGGACAGCCACGGCAGCGCGGCCACCGCGCCGAGGAGCGCGGCTCCGGCGAGGATCCGGCCGGCCGCCGTGGGCCAGTGGAGGGCAGCTGCGGGGGAGGGGGCGTAACTCACGGGGATCGGGCCTACTTCAGGTGGGTGCCGAGGTCGACCAGGGAGCGCTCGCGCGGGTCGAGGATCACGCCCTCGACGTCCGCTGCGATGCCCTGCACGACCTGCTCGTGGACGAGCGGCACCACGGCGTCGGTGCGCAGGATCTCCGCCTCCGCCTTCATGATCTTCTCCCGGCGGCGCCCGGTGTCGCGTTCGCCGGCGGCGGCCCGGATCGCCCGGTCCACGGCGGTGTCCTTCAGGCCGGCGATGTTGTAGACGCCCTCGCTGGTGAAGTCGCTGGCCAGATAGTCGACCGCGTCACCGGTGTCCAGGAGCGTCACCCGGGAGAAGACGAGGGCGTCGTACTTCCCGGCGAGGAGGTCGGACTCCATCTGCGTGTACTCGCGCACGTCCTGCCGCACCGTGAACCCGGCCTTCTCCAGCTGCTGCTGGAGCACGGTCGCCGCCTCGGGCAGCTCGGCGCGGTTCGTGTAGGTGGCCAGCCGCAGCGTCCTGTCCCCGGCCCGCGCCTTCACGCGTGCGGCGGAGGCGGCCCCGGCGCGGCCGGTCACCCGCTCGCGCCGGTCGGCGGCCCAGGGGACGGCGGGCCCGAACAGGCCCTGGGCGGGGTCGGCGTAGCCGCCGAAGACGGAGTCGACCAGTGCGGAGCCGTCGACGGCCTCGCGGGCGGCGGCGCGCAGCGCGGCGTCGGCGAACAGGCCGTCGCGGGTGTTGAGGACGAGGCTGTCGGTGCGCACCGACGGGACCTCGTACCGCGTCGCGTCGTCGAGCAGCTTCGCCTGCGCGGTGGGGATCCACTCGGCGATGTCGGTCTCGCCGCCGCGCAGTGCGTTCGCCCGGGCCGTGCCGTCGGCGATCCAGGTCACGTCGATGCCCGGCGCCTTCGCCCTGCCGCCCCAGTGACCGTCGAAGCGGGTCAGCGTCGCCTTGGTCCTGCCGCTGAGCCGGGTGATCTCGAACGGTCCGGTGCCGGTGCCGACCGGGCTGACGGAGCCGTCCTTCGCGTACGCCTTCGCCGACAGGATCGCCAGCGCGGGGCTGGCCAGCCGCAGCGGCAGCACCGGGTCGGGCGACTCGGTGGTGAGCGTGACGGTGTCGGCGTCCTTCGCCTCGGCGGTGAGGGTCACATCGCTCAGGACCCGGGGCTTGGGCCTGGCCGCGCTCGCGTGGTCGAGGGCGTTGACGACGGACCGGGCCGTGACCTCGGTGCCGTCCTGGAACGAGGCCCGGCGCAGTTCGAAGGTCCAGGTGGTGTCGTCGTCCTGCTTCCAGGACTTCGCCAGCGCGGGCCTGGCCGTGCCGTTCCGGTCGAGCGCGGTGAGCCCCTCGGCGACGGAGAGCTTGCTGAGCACGGTGGCGTCGTTGCTGTACGGGGAGAGCGCCTGCACCGGCGGCACGGCCAGCGCGACGCGCAGCCGCCCGCCCGGCCCGGCCCCGGCGCCGTCGTCGCTGTCGCCCGGCGCGAAACAGCCGGCCAGCAGCGGGGTGAGGGCGAGCGCCGCGATGAGGCCGCGGGAGGTGGTGCGCATGTCGGATCCTGTCGTGCGGAGGTGGGGCATGCCGCTGCGGCCCGGCCGGGCTTGATCGGCGGCGCCAGCATATAAGGCAAGCCTTACCTGGCTCTGACCGGGTGGATGAATGCTCAACGACTGGACGGTCGGGCGGCGGCGACCGGCCTGAGCGGTGGAGGCGGCCGCGCGCAAGGGCCCTCGGGGCGCGCAGCGGCCCGCCGTCCGCTCCGTCGCCCGACGCATCCGCCCCTGGTACCCGCGCGCTGGCTGCTGTGACGGCGCGTGACACATCTGGCGTACGCCTCCCTGCCGCCGCACGCCCACGAGCCGTACGGCGAAACGGCCCCCGAACCCGCCACGGTGCCCCGGCGACCGCGCCCCACGGGCCTCCTGCGGCGCGGCGCTCCCGCAGTGCGCGGTGGCAACCGCCGCCACCGCCACTCCTGGGTGCCGCCGCCCGGCCCGGCCCCCACGTACGTCCGGCCCCGTACCGACTCGGACGGCGGGCCGCCATACTGGGTGGGCCAGGGGGCGGGCGAACAGCTACCGGGGGGAGCGTCGCGCGAGATGGCGGACAGCAGGCTCATCCATGGCCGTTACCGGCTGCTCGATCCGATCGGGCGCGGTGGCATGGGCGAGGTGTGGCGGGCCCGGGACGAGTCCCTGGGCCGGCACGTCGCCGTCAAGTGCCTCAAACCGCTGGGCCCGAACCACGACCACGCCTTCACCCGCGTCCTGCGGGAGCGGTTCCGCCGCGAGGCCCGGGTCGCCGCCGCCCTGCAGCACCGGGGCATCACCGTCGTGCACGACTTCGGCGAGTCCGACGGCGTGCTCTACCTCGTCATGGAGCTGCTGGACGGCCGCAACCTCAGCCAGCTCCTGGAGGACAACAGACAGCACCCGCTGCCGGTCGCCGACGTCCTGGAGATCGCCGAGCAGGTCGCCGCCGCGCTGGCCTACTGCCACGAGCAGGCCATCGTGCACCGGGACCTGAAGCCCGCCAACATCGTGCGGCTCGGCGACGGCACGGTGAAGATCTGCGACTTCGGCATCGCCCGCCTCGGCCACGACATCGGCTTCACCTCGCGCCTGACCGGCACCGGCATCGCCATGGGCACCCCGCACTACATGTCCCCGGAGCAGATCGGCGGCACCGAGGTCGACCAGCGCAGCGACCTGTACTCGTTCGGCTGTGTGCTGTACGAGATCGCCACCGGCGTACCGCCGTTCGACCTCGACGACGCCTGGGCGATCCTCGTCGGCCACCGTGACACCCCGCCCCGGCCGCCCCGCGAGCACCGCCCCGAACTGCCCGCGTACCTGGAGCGGGTCATCCTCGACCTGCTCGCCAAGGAGCCGGACGAACGGCCCGGCGACGCCCGCGAGCTGGCGCGCAGAATCAGCGCCCACCGGGCCGCCCCGGCGTACGTGCCGGCCGTCGTGGCGCCCCGGTCCGCCCCGGACACGCCGGCCGGCGCGGGCCGGCTGCCCTCCTGGACGCGGGGCATGACCACCGGACGGAAGGCGGCGGGCCCGGGCCTGCGCACCGCGCCGCCGGACCCGGCGGCCGGGCTGTCGGGCGAGTGGATCGCGCGTCCCACGACCGGCCCCGTCGGGGAACCCGTCCCCGAAGAGCGCCCCGTCCCGTCCCCCGAGATCCTCACCGCCCTGGCCGGCCGGCACAACGCGGGCCTCAGCCTCGGCCGGCTCGGCCGCTGGACGGAGGCGGGGGAGGTGCACCGGGCGGTCGCCGCCGAACGCGAGCACCTCCTCGGCCCCGACCACCCCGACACCCTCGCCAGCCGCTACGAGGTCGCCTTCACCCTCAGCCGCACCGGCCGGGCCCAAGACGCCCTGCGCGCGTACAAGCACGTCACCGAGGCCAGGATCCGCGTCCTCGGCGCCGACCACCCCGACACCCTGGCCGCGCGCCAGGAGATGGCCTACGTGCTCGGCCGGCTGGGCCGCCCCTTCGACGCCCACCGCGTCTACACCGCGGTCCTCACCGCGCGCGAGCGCACCATGGGACCCGACCATCCCGACACCCTGCGCTGCCGGCACAACCTCGCCTTCAACCTCAGCCGCCTCGGCCGCCTGGAGGACTCCTGCCGCATGGCCCGCGAGGTGGCCGCCGCCCGCGCCCGGGTGCTCGGCCCCGACCACCCCGACACACTGGTCACCCGGTACGAGGTGGCCTACGCGCTCGGCCGGCTGGGCCGCTGGGCCGAGGCCCTGCGGACCCACCGGGAGGTCGCCGAGGCCCGCGCCCGGGCCCTCGGACCCGACCACCCCGACACGCTCGCCGCCCGCCACGAGATCGGCATCAGCCTGGGCCGCCTCGGCCGCAGTGCGGAGGCCCTCGACCTCTACACCGCGCTGGCCGGGGACCGCGCCCGGGCGCAGGGCCCCACCCACCCGGAGACACTGCGCGCCCGGCACGGGCGGTGCGTCAACCTGGGGCGGCTCGGCCGCTGGGAGGAGGCCCTCGCCGAGTCCCGTGAGGTGAGCGCCGTCCGCGAGCGGGTCCTGGGCCCCGACCACCCGGACACCCTGGTCAGCCGCCGCGAGGTGGCCGTGGGCCTGGGCTGGCTGGGCCGCTGGGGTGACGCGCTCACCGAGTACCGGCGGGTGGCCGCCGCCCGTGAACGGGTCCTCGGCGCGGACCATCCCGACACCCTCGCCAGCCGCAACGACGAGGCCCACTGCCTGCAGCAACTGGGCCACGCCGCCGAGGCGACGGAGCTGTACCGCAGGGTGGCCGCCCTGCGCGAGCGCCGCGCGTCCACCACCCCACGGGCCGCGGGCGGCAGCTGAGCCCGGCGCCGCCGGCGGCCGGCGCCCCGGTGTCCGCCGTCGGTGCCCCGGCGGGCGTCGCGGGCGCGTGGGGAGGCGGTGTGGTGCCCGCGCACGGCGGACCCGTCCTCCGTCGGGTCCGGACCCGGGGCCTCCCGCGGGTCGCGGGATCTCTGGCCGACGCGGATCACCCCGTGTTACGAAGGACCATGACCGCACCCCTGGGACCCCGCGCGCACCGGACGTACGACGCCGTCATCGTCGGCGGTGGCCACAACGGCCTGGTCGCCGCCGCCTACCTGGCCCGCGCCGGCCGCTCCGTGCTGGTGCTGGAGCGGCTGGACCACACCGGCGGCGCGGCGGTGTCCACCCGGCCCTTCGCCGGCGTCGACGCCCGGCTGTCGCGCTACTCGTACCTGGTCAGCCTGCTGCCGGAGAAGATCGTCCGGGACCTCGGCCTGGACTTCCGGGTGCGCACCCGCACCATCTCCTCCTACACCCCGGCCGAACGCGACGGCAGACCGACCGGCCTCCTCGTCGGCGGCGGGGAGCGGCGCACCGGGGAGGCCTTCGCCCGGCTCACCGGCTCGGAGCGGGAGTACCGGGCCTGGCGGGAGTTCTACGGCATGACCGGCCGCGCCGCACGGCGGATCTTCCCGACCCTCACCGAGCCCCTGCCCACCCGTGAGGCGCTGCGCCGGCGCCTGGACGACGAGCAGACCTGGCGGACGCTGTTCGAGGAGCCGATCGGCGTCGCCGTCGAGCGGCACTTCGACGACGACCTGGTGCGCGGCGTGGTCCTCACGGACGCGCTCATCGGCACCTTCGCCGACGCCCACGACCCCTCTTTGAAGCAGAACCGCTGCTTCCTCTACCACGTGATCGGCGGCGGCACCGGCGACTGGGACGTGCCCGTCGGCGGCATGGGAGCCCTGACGGACGCGCTCGCCGACGCGGCCCGCACGGCCGGAGCCGCCCTCGCCACCGGCCACGAGGCCCTGCGCATCGCCACGGACGGCCGCACCGCCGAGGTCACCTACCGCACGGCCGACGGCGAGGGCACCGTCGCCGCCCGGCACGTCCTGGTGAACGCCTCGCCGCAGACCCTCGCCGACCTGACCGGTGACCCGCAGCCCGCCCCCGCCGAGGGCGCCCAGCTCAAGGTGAACATGCTGCTCACCCGGCTGCCCCGGCTGCGCGACACCTCCGTCGACCCGCGGGAGGCCTTCGCCGGCACCTTCCACATCGCCGAGGGCTACACGCAGCTGGCCACCGCCCACGCCCAGGCCGCCGCCGGCGAGCTGCCCGCCGCGCCGCCCTCGGAGATCTACTGCCACTCGCTCACCGACCCGACGATCCTCGGCCCCGGCCTGGCCGGACGGGGCTACCAGACGCTCACCCTGTTCGGCCTGCACACCCCGGCCCGCCTGTTCGCGCGGGACAACGACGCCGTGCGCGAGGAACTGCTGAAGTCGACCCTCGCCCAGCTCGACGCCCACCTGGCCGAACCCCTCGCCGACTGCCTGGCCACCGACGCGGACGGCCGCCCCTGCATCGAGGCGAAGACGCCGCTCGACCTGGAACGCGACCTGCGCCTGCCCGGCGGCAACATCTTCCACCGCGAGCTGAGCTGGCCGTACGCCCAGGACGGCACCGGCCGCTGGGGCGTGGAGACCGGCCACGCGAACGTCCTGCTGTGCGGGGCGGGCGCCGTGCGCGGGGGCGGCGTGAGCGGGGTGCCCGGGCACAACGCGGCGATGGCCGTACTGGAAAACGGAAACGGCTGAATCGCACGCCGATCGAGGGGCACTCCGACAGCACGAAGAGATCCGTACCAGCCGGCCGCCCCGCGCGGACGGCCGTACCACCCCGGGAGGCCCTCATGGCCGAGCTCAGCCCGACCGATCTCCAGAAGGCCCTCAAGGGCATGGACTACCCCACGGACAAGCAGCACCTGGTGGAGCGTGCCCGCAGCAACCACGCCGACGACAAGATCGTCCGCACCCTCGACGGCCTGAAGGAGAACAGTTTCGACGGCCCGAACGAGGTGCAGAAGGCCGTCTTCAACCAGTGACCCGGAGTCCGTGACCCGGCCGTCTCAGTCGGCCGACGGCGCCCATCCCACCGCTTCGATCCGCGACGCGTCCGCCGGGCGCGCCCCGTCGAACAGGACGCCGTCGGCCATCGCCACGCGCGGCCGGCCCACGTAGCAGCCGCGGCCCACGTACAGCCGGTCCGTCGTGTACCGCCAGCGCAGCGTGAGGCTCCGGGCGGCGGGCACGTCGGCGGTGAGACGGTGCCACACGCGGCCCGACCAGCCGGTGACCGAGCCGGACGGATGCCGGACCGGCTCCGCGCCGCGGCGCGACGTCGTGAAGGGCACCGGCTGCCACGTCGCACCGCCGTCGGTGCTGGCCTCCAGCACCAGTGCGTCCGCCTTCGGCTCGGTGTCCCACCACAGGGCGCAGTCCAGGCGAGGGCCGCCGGAGGAGGTGTCGAGCGCCGGGAGGGTGAGCGTGGCCGTCGAGGCGGGTGTCATGCCGGAGAACCAGGCGGTGCGGCCCCGCGCGGGACGCACCGGCACGGCCCGGGCCAGACGGTTCGCCGCGGCCACCCGGGGCGCCGAGCCGGAACGCCAGCTGCGCACCGGGTGCACGGAGTTGCCGAGCACGACGAGGAACGAGTCGGTCGTCGGGTCGAGCACCAGCGAGGTGCCCGTGAAGCCGGTGTGCCCGGCACTGCGCGGCGTGGCCATCGCCCCCATGTACCAGTGCTGGTAGAGCTCGAACCCGAGACCGTGCTCGTCGCCGGGGAATGCGGTGTTGAAGTCGGTGAACATCAACTCCACCGACTCCGGCCGCAGGATGCGGGCCCGTCCGTGGACACCGCCGTTGAGCAGCGTACGGCCGAGCACCGCGAGGTCCCACGCGTCGGAGAAGACACCCGCGTGGCCCGCGACGCCGCCGAGGGCGAAGGCGTTCTCGTCGTGCACCTCGCCCCACACCAGGCCCCGGTCCAGGCCGGACCACGGCGGGCGCGCGTCCTCCGTCGCCGCGATCCGCGGCCGCCAGGAGGCGGGCGGGTTGTAGCGGGTGCGGCGCAGCCCGAGCGGCGCGGTGATCTCGTCGCGCAGCAGGGTGTCCAGGGAGCGGCCCGTGATCCGCTCCAGCACCAGCTGGAGCGAGATGAGGTTCAGGTCCGAGTACAGGTAGGCCGTGCCCGGCGCGCTGACCGGCCTCTCGTCCCAGATGCGCCGGAGCTTCTCCTCGTACGTGGGCGCGCTGTACAGCGGGATCCACGACCGGAACCCCGACGTGTGCGTGAGAAGCTGACGGATCGTCACCTCCTGCTTGCCGGCACGCCCGAAGTCCGGCAGGTACGAGGCGACCGTCGCCTCCAGGCCCAGCGCGCCCCGCTCGATCTGCTGCACCGCGAGGATCGACGTGAACAGCTTCGACACCGACGCCAGGTCGAAGACGGTGTCCTCGCGCATCGGGATCTGCTGGTCCGGCGGGAACTCCACACCGGTGCCGGTCTTCTCGTCGTAGGCCCGGTAGCGCACCGCCGTGCCGATGGCCCGGTGCAGCGCGACGGTGCCGCCGCGTCCGGCCAGCAGGACGGCGCCCGCGTACCAGGGGTGCGTGGGGGAGGGGCCGAGGAACGCCTCGGCGTCGGTGACGAGGCGGCGCAGATGGGAAGCGAGCAGTCCGGCCCGGGCCGCCGATCCGTGCCGCAGGGTGGGCCGCCGGTCCCGGGCCGCCGCCGTGGCGGCTTCGGCGGGACCGGCCGGCAGCGGCGCGAGGGTGAGCGCGCCGCCCAGCGCCAGTCCCGCACGGGCGAGTTGACGCCGGGTCAGTTCGCCGTTCGCCGCTCTGTCGGTCACCGCGCACCCCTTCGCCTCGACCGTCTCACGCGTCCCCCGGAAGTATGTCCGCCGCACTCCTTCGCGAACCGGCCGACGGCCCGGGAACCCGGTCCCGGTGACAGGCCGGCCCCGACCGCGCGCGGGAGGGGGTGCCGCCCTCGCCGGAAGCGGCACCCCCTCCCGCCCACCGGTCAGCGGCGCTCGTGCACCCGCACGACCCGCAGCCGCGGCGAGGACAGGATGTCCTTCTCGCAGAAGCGCGACGTCACCCACCTCTCCTGCGAGAACAGCCGGGTCTGGTCCGCGAAGTGCGGCGACGCGGGGTTGGACGACTGGGAGTACGTCAGCAGCGTGCGCGCCACCGGGCAGCCCGTGCCGTCCCAGCCGACGGCCTGCAGGTGACTGGTCCCGAACGGCACCTCCGTGTAACCGGCGGCGGCGTCCCACTCCGGCTCGATCACGTTCCACACGCCCAGCCGGCCCGCCCCGCCCGGCATCGGCAGCCGTGTCCCGTCGCGCACGACGTACTGGTGCGCCCCGAGCGGCGTGTCCAGCGCGATGCCCGCGGCCCGCAGCTCCGCCACGGCGTCGGCGAGGGCGGTGGCGAGGCCGGGGGCGTCCGTGTTCAGCGCGCGCGGCGTGCGGACGGGGTCCGCCGCCGAGAAGGGCACCTTCCACAACTGCGCGGCAGGCACCGCCGGTTCGAGCCTGCGCCAGAACCGGTCGAAGAGCAGCGCCCCGCGGCTTCCGGTGTCCATGGTGCGGTCCCAGGCACGCAGCACCCCACAGGCCCCCGACACGTCGACGGCCGTGCCGTCGCTGCCCGTGGCCGTGCCGCCGGGCAGGGCGGCGCAGGCCCGGGCGACGTCCGCCGCCGCGAGGTCGCCCGCGGGCACCCGGTGGGCGAACTGCTGCCGCTGCAGGTCCCGGACGGTCAGGCCGCCCCGGTCCGCCATCGCCGCGACGTCCTCGATGCCCCCGCGGGTGCGCAGCCCGGGCTGCGTGCCCACCGTGCCGAAGATCCGCTCGTAGCCGGTCAGCGGCCGGTCGGCGTTGGTCAGCCACGGCGTGCCGTTCATGTTCGCCACGTACGGCGCGTCCTTCAGCGTCGGCATCCTGCCCGGCCCGAAGATGCCGGGCACGGCGGCGTCCGGGTCGCTGCCGAGGGCGCAGTCGCCGCGCGAGCCGTCGAGGATCGCGACGCCGGACGCCGGATAGGTGCTCCTCCCGAGCTCGGTGGAGCAGCGTGCGGCCAGTTCGTCGGTGATGCGCGGGAGCACCTGCGACTGGGTGTAGAGCGAGTGGCCCGCCCGGTCGGCGGCGATCGTGTTCACCCAGGGGATGCCCTGGTGGCGGGAGAGGGAGGCGAGGACACCGGCCGTGGAGCGGGCCCTGCCGAAGCCGAGGGAGGTGTCGGCGAAGCGCAGGTTGGCGGCGTTGGGGTCGTGCAGGGCGTACGCCGTCGTGGCCGTCCAGGGCAGCGGCACCTGGGCGCTGAGGGAGGTGACCACCGGGCCGTAGCGGGTCCACCACTGGGTGCGGGTCACCGGCGCGCCGTCCCGCACGGCGACCGTCACGGTCCGCTTTCTCATGCGTTCCGGCCTGCCGTCGACGCGATAGACCGTGGGGTCGGCCGGATCCAGCGTCAGCCGGTGGAAGTTGGCCGGCACGCCCGTCGAGACGGTGTGGCTCCACGCCACGTGCGCGTTGAACCCGATGGCGACCACCGGCAGACCGAGCAGGGTGCCGCCGGAGACGTTCAGCTCCCCGGGGATCGACTGCTGCGACTGCCAGAATCGCCGCGCGCCCTGCCACGGGTAGTGCGGGTTCCCGAGCAGCAGGCCGCGGCCGTTCGCCGTGGTGTCGCCGCGGAAGGCGACCGCGTTGGAGCCCATGCCCGGGTCGCCCCACAGCTCCCCGGCCGCCCGCGCCACGGCCTTCGCGCCGGGCGCACCGGCGGGCCGCGCGGACGGAGTGGTGCCCGCCGGTCCGGACGACGGCGGCCGTGCCGCCGTGATCGTGTCGACGAAGCGGCCCTCGCCGGACACCGAGGCGATGGCCAGTCCCCGCGCGGCCACGTCCGCCGCGGTGACCGGCCGGACCCAGGAGGCGCCCGCACAGGCGGGATCCGTGATCCTGCGCTGCTTCAGCCAGGCGTTGTACCCGGCCGCCCAGCCGCGCATCAGGTCCCGGACCTCACGGCTCGGGCCCACCGGCGGCGGCTCCTTCAGGAGGCGCTCCACGGTTCCGGACTCGCGCACGCCGCGGAAGTACAGGTCGCTGGAGAGGTTGGTGCGGGCCGCCGACAGGTCACCGCCGGCGGCGGCGTCGGCGCCGAAGTGACGGGACCGCTCGCCCCGCAGGGTCACGAAGCCGTCGGCCAGCGTGCAGACCTCGTCGGCGGCCTGGGCCCAGCCCGTGCCGAAGCCCAGCCCGGCGTAGTCCTCCGCACGGATGTGGGGGATGCCGTACTCGGTGTAGCGGATGACGGCCGACAGGCCGCCGTGCGACGGGTGTTCCTCCGCACGCTCCCGGTCCTGGGCAGCGGCCGCGGGTAACGCGGACGCGGCCGTGAACAGGGCCGTGGCCCCGAGAACGAGTCGTCTCCAGCGGGTGCGCATCGTGCCTCCCGGCTTCGTCGAGAAAGTGGCAGGCCGGGCGTGCGCGGTGCCGCATCCCGGCTGTCCGTTCCATGACAGCGGACGCCCGGGAACCGTGGTGAGGTTGAGACGCCCGGAGCCGGTGGGGCCGGTCCCGGCCGGGGCCGGGGTCCTTGACCTCCTCCGGCGGTCAGCCGAGGATCCTGTGTCATGACGACGCCCGGACACGGCAGCACGGTCGACGGAGTCCTGCGGCGCAGCGCCCGGCGCACCCCGGCGCGCATCGCCGTCGAGTACGCCGACCGCACCTGGACGTACGGCGACCTCGACGCCGCCGTCTCCCGCGCGGCGAGCGTCCTCCTCGGCCTCGGGCTCGCGCCAGGGGACCGGGTCGGCGCCTACGGCCACAACTCCGACGCCTACCTGATCGCCTTCCTCGCCTGCGCCCGGGCGGGCCTGGTCCACGTCCCCGTCAACCAGCACCTCACCGGTGACGACCTCACCTACATCGTGGGCCAGTCGGGCAGCTCCCTGGTCCTCACCGACCCCGGCCTGGCCGGCCGGCTGCCCGGCGGCGTACGGACCCTGCCCCTGCGCGGCACCGGCGACTCGCTGCTCACGCGGCTGGACGGGGCACCCGCCTACGACGGACCCGAGCCGCGGACCGAGGACCTCGCGCAGCTGCTGTACACGTCCGGGACGACCGCCCTGCCCAAGGGCGCGATGATGACGCACCGCGCCCTGGTGCACGAATACCTGAGCGCGATCACCGCCCTCGACCTGAGCGCCGGCGACCGTCCCGCGCACGCGCTGCCGCTGTACCACTCGGCGCAGATGCACGTCTTCCTGCTGCCCTACCTCGCCGTCGGCGCGACGAACATCATCCTCGACGCACCCGACGGCGACCGGCTCCTCGACCTCGTCGAAGCGGGCCGCGTCGACAGCCTGTTCGCCCCGCCCACCGTCTGGATCGCCCTCTCCCACCGCCCCGACTTCGCCACCCGCGACCTCAGCGGCCTGCGCAAGGCCTACTACGGGGCGTCGGTCATGCCGGTCCCGGTCCTCGAACGGCTGAAGGAACGCCTGCCGGACCTCGCCTTCTACAACTGCTTCGGCCAGAGTGAGATCGGCCCCCTGGCCACGGTCCTCGGCCCCGACGAGCACAAGGGCCGCATGGACTCCTGCGGCCGGCCCGTGCTGTTCGTCGACGCCCGGGTGGTCGACGAGGACGGCAGGGACGTTCCCGACGGCACCCCCGGCGAGATCGTCTACCGCTCCCCGCAACTGTGCGAGGGCTACTGGGACAAGCCCGAGGAGACCGCCGAGGCCTTCCGCGACGGCTGGTTCCGCTCCGGCGACCTCGCGGTGCGCGACCCGCACGGCTACTACACGATCGTCGACCGGGTGAAGGACGTCATCAACTCCGGCGGCGTCGTCATCGCCTCCCGCCAGGTCGAGGACGCCCTGTACACGCACCCCGCCGTCGCCGAGGCGGCCGTCGTGGGCCTGCCCGACGAGCGCTGGATCGAGGCCGTCACGGCGATCGTCGTCCCGAGGGGAGAGGCCACGGAGGAGGAGCTGATCGAGCACGTACGCGAACGGCTCACGCCCTACAAGGCGCCGAAACGCGTGGTGTTCGTGGACGAACTCCCGCGCAACGCCAGCGGGAAGATCCTCAAACGGGAACTGCGGGACACCCTCGCGACCCGCCCCGGACACGCCACGCCCGGCGGCTGACCCGGCCCCATCAGCACCGATCCTCGACGCCCCGGACGGAACGCCGCTCGCCTGTCGTCTGCGCGGGCATCATCCTTGTGGCCCGTACGCCGTCATGAAGCGGTCGCGGAACTTGTCCATGCCCCAGCGGGGCGCGTCCGCTGCGGGCTTGAGGCCGTCGGTCCAGCCCCAGCCGGCGACCCGGTCCAGGACCTTCGGGTCGTGCGCGACGATCGTGACCGGCACGTCCTTGCCGGTGTCCCCGGCGGTGACCGTCGGCACCGGCTGGTGGTCGCCGAGGAAGACCAGCACCGTGTCCTCGTCGCCGTAGCGCTCCATCCACTCGGTGAGGCTGCGGATCGAGTACTCGATGGCCTTGCGGTACTCCGCGCGCACCTTCTCCGGGTCCTTCCAGACCTCCGCGGGGTCGGTGCCCTCCTTCTTGATCCGGTGGAACACCGAGCCGTCGCCGAGGTCCTCCCAGTCGATCATCCGGGCGAGGGGGGACCAGGGGTTGTGGCTGGAGGCCAGGATGATCTCCGCCATGATCGGCTGACGGTCCTTCCTGCCGTGCTCCAGGCGCTGGAACGCCTCCATGCTGAACTGGTCGGGCACGGGCGTCCAGCTGAAGTACGGCCCGTGGTAGCCCAGGTGCTCGGAGTCGTAGATGTGGTCCAGGCCGAAGAACTCGCCCTCCGGCCAGGCCCGCCGCACGCCCGGCACGATGCCGACGGTCCGCCAGGCACCCGTCCTGCCGAAGTACTTGGTCAGCGTCATGCGGTCGCTCGTGGTCAGACTGCGGTACCGCTGCTGGTTCTTGATCCACAGCCCGGACAGGAACGTCGAGTGCGCGAGCCAGCTGCCCGCTCCCGTCACCGGCGACCGCAGCCAGCCGCTGCGCGACTCGAACCCGGCGGCCTTCAGCCTGCCGGTGCCCTCGTCGAGCACGGCGTCGGTCTGTTCCGCCATCGCCGGGTCGTCGATCGCGACCCGGCCGTAGCTCTCGATGAAGGTGAACAGCACGTCCTTGCCGCGCAGTCCGGTCAGCAGCTGGTCCGGCGGGGTCTGCGCGAAGGCGTCCACCGCGGCCTGCTTCTCGAAGACACGGGCGTCCGCCAGGCCCGCGCGCACCTGTTCCACCCGGTTGCCGATGAACTCGGCGTTGCCCTTGGTGGCGATCGGCACCGTGCCGAGCTGCACGCCCAGCGTCATGCAGGTGATCCACGCCGTGCCCAGGATCAGCGTCGTACGGGTGGCGACGGGCCGGTGCCGCACCATCAGGTTCGTCAGCCGCACCACCGCGAGCGTCGTGAGGACGAGCACCGCGACGAACAGGACGAGCACCCCGATCACGGCCAGCACCTGGCCGGTCCGGCCGAAGGTCTCCCGGAGGAAGTCCGTGGCGTGCTCGATCAGGATCCAGTCCAGGACGAGGTCGAACGGCCGGGCCAGCACCTGGTAGAAGCCCATGTCGACGAACTTCAGGATCGTGACCAGCCCGAGGAACGCGCCCGCGGCCACCGCCGTGATCCGGCGGGGCCGCGGCGGGAGCCCGAGCAGCAGACCCGCGAGCAGCACTCCTTCGGCCGGGATCCGCACGAACGACGCGAACTCGATGCGCTCGATCCGGTTGGGCACGAGCAGGGCGAAGAGCACCAGTGCCCCGGCCAGCACGGTCGTCGCGACGGAGACGCCCCGTGCGGCTCGCGGATGACGCCGCCGCCAGGCGGCCCGACGGGACCGGCCGGACCGGCCGGGCGGGGCGGGATCGACCGCGCCGGCCTCATCGGCCGCCGCCGCCTCCGCCGGGGGCGGCGCGGTGTCGTCCTCCCCCGGCTCCGCCGCGGGAGCATCACCGCCCCGCCCCGCACCCTCCGGTTCCCGTGTGCCGGTGCCGGTGGCATGATGCGCCGCGTCGGCTTCTCCCTGCGGTACGGCCACTCCGCCGCCGCCCCTCCGGTCCGCCCCGTCCTCGGTCGTGTCCGGCTGCTGGTGGGGGCGAGCGAAGAGCGACACCCGGTGGTTCCTTCCGTGCGGTCGTGCGATGGCATGGCGAACAGAGCCCAGTGCCGAGCCTGCCACCACCAGTACGTCCGTACGTCACCTCCGGTTCAATCCCCGGGCCGGTGATTCACCCGTCCGCCGCCGCCACCTCCCGCGGGATCGTGCGGAGCGACGACAGCTCCCCGATCTTGCTCATGTGGCTCCTGGGAGCACGGCCGCCGGATGCCTGAAAGGTCCCGCCCGCGTGCTCTGTCGGGCCCGGGGCGCGATCGCTAGGCTGACCGCGGACGACGCAATCGGGAGGAGCACGGACGTGGCCGAGACCACCACCCAGCAGCGACCGCTCAGGGGCTGGGACAAGCCGGATCTGGACCTCAGCAAGGCACAGTGGCAGTCCAGCAGCCGTGGCCTGGGGGATGTGCAGATCGCCTTCGTGGAAGGCTTCATCGCCATGCGGAACAGTGCCCGCCCGGAGAGCCCCTCCCTGATCTTCACGCCCGCCGAGTGGGGCGCGTTCGTCTCGGGAGCGCGGGAGGGTGAGTTCGACCTCACCTGACGGCGGGGAGCGCACCGCCCCGGACGGCCCGACCGGCCGATCCGGGGGTGTTCCGCCCGCTTTTCCGGACACGCGACCTGAAGCAGCCTCCCCCCGGCCCACCCCTGCGTCAGGCCGGCACCCGGGAGGGACGGTCGTCACCCGGAAGTGAGGAACCCATGAGCACCCTGCCGGTCGTCGCGGCGGTCGACGGTTCGGATCACAGCCTGCGCGCCCTGGAGTGGGCCGTCGACGCGGCCCTGCGGCGCTCGGCCCCGCTGCGTGTGGCCCACGTACGCCAGTACGCCCACTGGGCTCAGCCCGACGTGCTCGCCGCCGCGCCCGCGGACCCGCGGCAGGACCCCGTCCTCGACCGGGTCCGTGCCCACCTGGAGAGCCGCACCGGCCCGCCGGACACGGAGTACGTCGGTCTGGAGGGCGCGACCGGCGTGGTCCTGCCCGAACTGGGCGCCGCCGCCCAGCTGCTGGTGCTCGGGTCCCGGGGCCGCGGCGGCTTCGCCAGCCTGCTGCTCGGCTCGACCGGCCTGGCCACCGCCCGCGACGCCGAGTGCCCCGTTGTCGTGGTGCCCCCGCCCGGACGCGAGGTCCACGGCGAGACGGCGGCCGGTCCCGCCCCGCGTGTGGTCGTCGGGCTGAAGGTGGACGGCCCCGACGACGCCACGCTGGAGTTCGCCTTCACCGAGGCCGCCCGGCGCGGGGCCCGGCTCCAGGCGGTGGCCGCCTACCCGTGGCCCGCGCAGCCCTGGATGCTGCCCGGCGAGACGCCTCCGCCGGTCGTCGACCAGGACGTCGTCGAGGAGGAGGCCCGGGTCCTGGCCGAGGGGTTCCTCGCCCCGTACCGCGAACGGCACCCCGGCGTCGAGGCCGAACCGGTCCCGGCGGCCGGTGACGCGGCCGGGCACCTCGTCGCCGCCTCCCGGCACGCCGATCTCGTCGTCGTGGGCCGGCACCGGCGGCACCTGCTGGCGCCCGCCCGGATGATGGGCTCGGTCGCCCAGGCCGTGCTGCTGCACGCGGCGAGCCCCGTCGCCGTGATCCCTCCGGCACCACCGGAGGACTGACCCCGCGGGCGACGCGCACCGGCCCGCCCGGCGCCGGGGTGACGGTGCCGTGCGGGCCCGACGGCCCCGGCGCGATCGAGGCGCCGCCCGCCCGGCACGGCACAGGCCCGGGCACGTACCATGGCGGCATGTCGTTCCTCCGCCGCCGCAGCGCCACTCCCGCCGGGCCCGACTTCGACGTACTGGCCATGGACCCGGGCGACTGGCCCGGCAATCTCGGTGCGGGACTGCTGCCCGCGCCCGACGGCACCTGCCAGGGCGTCTTCCTGCGCTACGACCTGTTCGGCGGCCGCGGTCCCGCCATGATCATCGGCAATCTGCCGGAGGGATCCCCGGCCCGTGACGTCCCCGAGGGGCAGGTCCCCTTCGAGGTGGGCCAGCTCCTGCTGGCGCTGGAGAACGACGAGGAGGTCACCGTCGTCGGCACCGAGGACGTGCCGGTGATGCAGGGCGACAACCTTCTGATCGTGCGGCGCGTCAAGCTCTCCGAGAGCCGGATCTCCTGTGTGCAGTTCGACCGCAGCGACAACGTCCTGGTGACCATCGCCGCCTGGGACCGCCCCATCACCGACGACCTCTACGCGCTCCTCAAGCCGCTGCCCGCGGAGCTGTTCCAGCAGGGCTGACCCGACGCGGCGGTACGCCCGCGCACACGAAGCGGCCGCGGTGGGCCCCGCCCCGCGCCCACCCCCCGCCGCCGCCCCCGCACCCGGTGCCCCCCCCCCCGCGCCCCGCGGGGGGGGCCCCCCCGGGGCCCCCGGGGGGGGCCCCCCCCCCCCCCCCCCCCGCGGGGGGGGGGGCCCCCCCCCCCCCCCCCCCGCGCCCGCTTCGTCCCCGTCAGCGTGTGCCGACCGCCGCGCGCACGGCCCGCCGGGCCAGCTGGCAGTCGTCGTGCAGCCGCCGCAGCAGCAGCCGTTGCTCCTCGCCGGACGGCACAGCGCCGGGATGGGCCGAGCCCGGTGCCGCCGGGGCCGCGTCCTGCATCGAACGCTGCACGGCCGTCTCGTAGGTGCGGATCTCGCGCGTCAGCACCAGCATCAGGTTCACCAGGAAGGCGTCCCTGGACGCCGGGCCCGCCGACTGCGCGATCTGACTGATCTGCCGGCGCGCGACCGGTGCGTCCCCGAGCACCGACCACAGCGTCGCCAGGTCGTACCCCGGCAGGTACCAGCCCGCGTGCTCCCAGTCCACCAGCACTGGACCGGCCGGTGACAGGAGCAGGTTGGACAGCAGCGCGTCGCCGTGGCAGAACTGGCCCATGCCCTGCCGCCCGGCGGCCTTGGCGATGCCGTGCAGCAGCTTCTGCAGGTCGCCCAGGTCGCGGTCGGTGAGCAGCCCCAGCTCGTGGTACCGCGCGATCCGGGCCGCGTAGTCCAGCGGGGCGTCGAACGTGCCCGCCGGCGGCCGCCAGGCGTTGAGCCGGCAGATCGCGCCGAGTGCCGCCCTGATGTCCGTCCGGGGGGGCGCCTCGGACGGATGCCGCTGGAGGGCGGCCACGCGACCGGGCATGCGCTCGATCACGAGGGTGCAGTTGTCCGGGTCCGCCGCGATCAGCCTCGGCGCCCGCACGGGAGGGCGGTGCCGGACGAACGAGCGGTACGCCGCTATCTCGTGGCGGATCCGCTCGGCCCAGGCGGGGGAGTGGTCCAGTAAACACTTGGCGACGGCCGTGCTGCGACCGGTCGTCCCGACCAGGAGCACGGACCGGCCGGTGCGGCGGAGCACCTGCACCGGGGCGAACTCCGGGCAGATGCGGTGCACCGACGCGATCGCCGTGCGCAGCTGCGCGCCCTGAGGGCCGGACAAGTCGAGTCTCCCGCTGAGCGGTTGGGTGCCGAGCACCGCGCCGCGCCGAGCCCTGCCGGCTCCGAGCACGGGGGCCGCCGGCCGCGCGGGGGCGAGATAGGGGCCGCTGTCCGCGGGACGCGGGTGGAGCGACCGGGGCGGTGCGGACACGGAGGACGATGCTGCGTACATGGGCGAGACAGATCCCTTCGTGTGCCTGCGACGACAGCGCATCACCCGGCCCGGACGCCCGGGATCACCCTGGGGAATGTCCCTGCGGCGACCGGGTCGGGGTGGCGCGTTCCTACCTGACACCGGATGGCCGGTGGCACACCATCTGGCGCACCCTGGCGAACCCTGGCGAATAGTCGCCCGGCAAGTCTCCCCGGGCTACTGTCAACTCAGCCGAGAACCTGGGGGCTTGACGTGAGCGGACAACCCAACACCCGGCTCGCGGACCTGTTCGGCCTGGCCGGCTGGTCCAAGGGCGAACTCGCGAGGCTGGTCAACCGGCAGGCGGCGGCCATGGGCCACCCCCAGCTGTCGACCGACACCTCCCGGGTGCGTCGCTGGATCGACATGGGAGAGATCCCGCGCGATCCGGTGCCGCGGGTGCTGGCGGCTCTGTTCACCGAGCGTCTCGGCCGTGTCGTGACCATCGAGGACCTCGGTCTGGTCCGGCACGGGCGTGCGGGGAAACGGCAGGGCGGCGGGAGCCCGGAGGCTCCCGACGGTGTGCCGTGGGCGCCCGAGCGGACGGCTGCGGTCCTCACCGAATTCACGGGAATGGACCTCATGCTCAACCGACGCGGCTTGGTGGGCGCGGGCGCCGCGCTCGCCGCGGGATCCGCACTCAGCAGCGCCATGTACGACTGGCTGCACACCGACCCTGCCCTGACCGCCGACGCCCCCGACCTCGACCATCCCCTGAACGCCGACCCCGCTGGGTTCGACCGCTACGAGGCCGCCCCCATCGGGTCGCAGGAGATCGAGGAACTGGAGCGTTCGGTCGAGGTGTTCCGCGCCTGGGACGCCGCCCGCGGCGGCGGGCTCCAGCGCAAGGCCGTGGTGGGCCAGCTCAACGAGGTGGGCGGCATGCTCGCCTACCGCCACCCACCCCACCTCCAGCGCCGCCTGTGGGGCGTCGCCGCCAACCTGGCCGTCCTCGCGGGCTGGATGTCGCACGACGTCGGCCTGGAGCCCACCGCCCAGAAGTACTTCGTCATCGCCGCGCACGCGGCCAGAGAGGGCGGGGACCGGCCCCGCGCGGGCGAGGCGCTCTCCCGCGCGGCCCGCCAGATGGTGCACCTGGGCCGGCCGGACGACGCCCTGGACCTGATGAAGCTGGCCACGTCCGGCTCGGGCGACGAGGTACTGCCCCGCACCCGGGCGATGCTCTACACCATCGAGGCCTGGGCACAGGCGTCCATGGGCAAGGGCCAGGCCATGCGGCGCACACTCGGGCGCGCGGAGGACCTGTTCGTCTCCGACAAGGCCGACGTGCCCCCGCCCGACTGGATGCAGACCTTCAAGGAGGAGGATTTCTACGGTATGCAGGCCCTGGCCTACCGCACGCTCGCCGAGTTCGAGCCGGGTGCCGCCGCGCACGCCCAGCACTACGCGGAGAAGGCGCTGGCCCTGCGGGTCGACGGGCGGCAGCGATCGAAGATCTTCGACTACCTGTCGATGGCCTCGGCCTGCTTCATCGCCGACGACCCCGAACAGGCCGACCGCTACGCCCGCCTGGCCCTGGTGTCGATGGGGTCCAACTCCTCCCACCGCACCTGGGACCGGCTGCGTCAGATGTACCGGCTCACCGCCCAGTTCTCCGGCTACCCGAAGATCCAGGAGCTGCGGGAGGAGATCAAGCTGGCGCTGCCCAGGACGAAGGGCAGGGGCGGTGCCGGCGCACAGGCCTGAGTCGCCTATCCCGTGACCTTGGCGACGAGCACGCAGGCGTTGTCCTCGCGCTCGCTCGTGCCGAACTCCTGCGCGATCACGCGTACGCAGTCCTCCGCGCCGCCGGCTGCGGCCAGGCGTGGTGCCAGGCCGAGGAGGAGGTTCGCGGCCGCCGCTCCCGTGTGCCCGGGCACCAGCCCGTCGGTGTGCAGGAGCAGCAGATCGTCTGCTTCGAGGGTTTCCTCGGCCTGTCCGTAGACGGCTCCTGAGGTGGCTCCGAGCAGGACGCCGTCCGGGGTGTCCAGGACGCGCCCCGTCCCGCCGCGGAACAGCAGCGGGGCGGGGTGTCCGGCCTGTGCCCACACCAGGGTGCGGGTCGCTGGGCTGTAGCGGCAGCAGACGGCACTGCCGAGGGCGGGCTGCACGGTGGCGTCGAGTAACTGGTTCAGCCAGGCCATCAGCTGTCCCGGCCGGGCCCCGGCCATCGCCATGCCGCGCACGGCGCCGAGCAGCATCGTCATGTTCGACGTGACGCCGACGCCCTGTCCGGTGAGGTCGCCCACGCTCAGCAGGGTGTCGCCGTCGGTCAGTTCGAGCGCGTCGTACCAGTCGCCGCCGATCAGGGTGCGCGTGGCCGCCGGCAGGCACCGGGCCGCGAGGTCGAGGGTGCGGGGGCCCCGGTGCGGGAGCCGCAGGGAGCCGCGCCACGGCGGCAGCACGGCCTCCTGCAGCTCGACCGCGAGCCGGTGTTCGGTCCGCGCGGCCTCCCGCTGGTGGTCGAGCGAGTCACGGGTCTCGCTCACCACCCGCTGGCTGCGGCGCAGTTCGCTGACGTCGCGCAGCACGGCCCACATCGAGGCGGTGCTGCCGTCAGTGTCGAGCACCGGTTCGCCCATCATGTGCACGGTCCGGACGTCTCCGTCGGGCCGCGCGATGCGGAACTCGCCGTCGATGGGCCGGGCGTCGACGAGGCAGTTGGTCACCATCGCCGTCAGGCCGGGCCGGTCCTCGTCGAGCACCAGGGACGGCAGCTCGTCGAGGGTGAGGGGGGGAGTGGCGGGGTCGCGGCCCAGGATCTGGTAGAGCTCACCGGACCAGCTGGCCTCGTCCGTCAGCAGGTTCCACTCGGCGCTGCCGACCCGGCTGAGCAGCGACCCCTGCGCGGGCGCGCCGGAGGGCGCCTTCCCGGCGGTGGGGAGGGGGCCGTCCCGCAGCTGGGCCAGGTGCTCGTCCAGGTCGTCGAGCTGGTGCAGTGCCAGGTCGTACAGGGCGCGCTGCCAGCGTTCGCGAGGGTGGTCCGTCCCGTCGCCCTCCGCGTCGCGGCGCACCGCGTCCACGTCGCCCTTGAGCCGCCGCGTCTGCGATATGAGCGCGTCGACCGAGCCGCGTCCGGGCGGCTGGGCGGCGGGGCGGTCCGCGGAGAGGTGGGACGGCATGACGCACTCCGATGCGGGACGGTACGGCCAAGGCGGACGGAGGGACCGTTACGACTGTCGCACAGCCCGCGACGCCCTGTAAGGGATTTGGCACCACACGATACGGTGGTGCTTCTGGCATATGCCACCGTCTCACGGAGTTACTCCGAGGTAGCCGAGAAGTCTGTCGCCCGGAGTGCCAAGTCGTAGATTACACAGGGTATTTGACGCGCCGTCGGCCGGTCGGTACGCCCCTGCGGATGTTCGACGAGCTGGTGTTCGAGGGCCTGGTGCCGGGACCGCTCAGTACCGCAGGACCCCGGCGATGCCGTCCGCCTCGCCCAGGGTCCCGTCCGGTACGAAGCGGACGTCGGCTCCCGTCTCCAGGCACTGCTCGACGATCTCGTCCACGATGTCATCGCGTGCGTCGAGGTCGCCGCTCGCGGCCAGGGCCAGGTGGTCGCCGCTGTCGCGGACGGTGACGCGGTAGTTCTCCTCGACGGCCAGCAGCCGGACGCGGCCGTCCCGGGCGCTCTGCCACAGCTCGTCGACGCCGGCCGCGAACGCCCGCCGTCCGCGGGCCGCTTCCAGGGTCCGGCCCACCGCGTCCGCGCTCTCGCGCGCCTCGGCTTCGAGCACCGGGCGCAGTGCCTGCCACACGGCCCCGGGGGCACCGTGCGCGAGGCCTCCGTGCGGAACGCGCACGGCCTCCCGGGCGGCGTCGCCGACCTCGTCCAGCAGGGAGAGGGCGGCCGGTTCACCCGTGACGTACAGCCGTCGCGGCTGGTCGCGCAGGACGGCGCCCAGCGCGGTGTCGGCCTCGCGCAGGAACCGGCGGGTGCCCTCCTCCCGGAAGCCGCTCGGCTGGTCGCCGATCCGCTGCTGCCGCTCGGGGTCGAAGTTCTCCACGCGCCGGGTCAGCGGGAAGCCGCCCAGGCGTGCCTCGGTGACGCGGTCGGCGCCGCCGTTCCAGAGGGTCGCGCGGTCGGCCGCGACGGACAGCGCCCAGAACGGCCGCCCGGCCGTGTGCGCCGAGACGAGGTTGCGGGTGAGGAAGGTGTCCGAGAGGACCACGCGCTCGGGCACCGGCCGGGCCAGTGACCACACCTGGTGCTCGCCTGGGGCCGCGAAGATCACCAGACCGTCCTCGGCGTGGGTGAGGTCCACCTCGGACAGGGCCCGGTCCAGGTGGAGCGCCACCTCCGCACGCCGCTCCCGGGTCACCGCCGGATCCGCCTCCAGCCGGCGCTTGGCCTCGGCCACCGCGTTGCGCAACCGGACCTGGTCCTGGGCGCTGTAGGGCTCGCGCCGGTGCGTCGGCGTCAGGACGGAGACCGCGGGGTAGGGACGCGGGCGCCGCAGCTCGGCCAGGGTCGCGGGACTCAGAACGTGCTCCATGACAGCACGATAGAGCGGATACACCTTCGGGGCATTCGGGGCATTCCGTTCACCCTGCCGGGTCTCGCCGACGGGGAGCCGGACCTCGCGAGGTGGCTCACTCGGTGTCGTGGTCGGAGCCGCAGGAGCTGCCGTCCGGCGGCAGGGTGCCGTACAGCAGGAAGGCGTCGACCTTGCGGTGCACGCACGGGGAGGAGCCGTAGCCGGTGTGGCCCTCTCCCCGGTTGTCCAGGACCACGGCGGACGACCCCAGGCGCTCGGCCGTCTCGACCGTCCAGCGGTACGGCGTGGCCGGGTCGCCCCGGGTGCCGACGAGCAGCATCCGCGGCGTGTCGACGTCCTTGACCTTCTCGCGGATGAAGTCCGTGCCCTTCGGGCGGCCGTAGCACATCAGCACCTGGGTGAGCCGGTACCGGCCGAAGACCGGGGACGCCTGCTCGTAACGGCTGCGCAGCCGGGCGAGGTCCCGGGTGACCTGCGCGGCGGCGGGGCGGTCGGGATCGTCCGCGCAGTTGACCGCCATGAGCGCCGCCGGCAGGTTGTCCAGGGGGACGTCCTCCGGGTCGGTGAGCGCCCCGTGGGCCCTCGGCAGCGGCGGGAGGGTGAAGCCGCCGTACAGGAAGGCCTCCAGACCGCTCGTGTCGCCCTCCTCCAGGAGCCGGGCGACGGCCCGCTGGAGCGAGGGCCACAACTCCCTGCTGTACAGGCCCTGCCCGAGGGCGCCGGCGAAGTCCTGGCCGGAGAAGGCCTCGCCGAAGTCCGTCGGCACCGGGTCCGCGTCGAGCGACTCGACCACCTCGACGACGTGCTCCCCGGCCTCCCGCGCGTTCCGCCCGAAGGGGCAGGCGATGTCCTGCGTGCACCAGGTGAGGAAGTTCTCCAGCGCGGTCTGCTGCCCCCGCGCGCTCACCACACCCTGCTCGGCCAGCGGCTCGGTCAGGGTGTCGACGCCGTCCAGCACCATGCGGCCGACCTTCTCCGGGAACTGGGCCGCGTACACCGCGCCGAGCCGGCTGCCGTAGGAGAAGCCGAGGTAGTTGAGCTTGTCGTCGCCGAGCGCGTCGCGCACGACGTCCAGGTCGCGGGCGGCGTTCACGGTGCCGATGTGCGGCAGCACCGGGCCGGAGTGCTCGGCGCACTCGGCGGCCGCGTCGCGCAGCTTCTCCAGCACGGCCTGCGCGTCCGCCACGTCGGCGTCACCGTCGGTCGCGGCCAGGGCGTCCTCGGCGGCGCTGCCGCAGCTGACCGGCGACGAGCGGCCGACGCCGCGGGGATCGAAGGAGACCACGTCGTAGCCGTCCGTCAGGTCCATGAACTCCTTGCCGGCCAGCGCCAGCTGGCCCACGCCCTGGCCGCCGGGGCCGCCGAAGTTCAGCAGCACCGAGCCGCGGGAGGCGCCCGTGGCCCGGTAGCGCGCCACGGCGAGGTCGAGCGTCCCCCGCTCCGGCCGGTCGTGGTCGAGCGGCACGGTCACCTTGCCGCACTGCAGGTCCTTGGGCATGTCCGGACCCGCGCAGGCGGACCACTTGACCTTCTGGTCGTAGAAACGCGCCGGCGGAGGGCCGGCGGCGGCCGGCAGCCCCGCACCCAGCAGAGCCAGTCCGGCCGCGCCGGCGACCGCGCAGCGCCGGATCGAGGGGCGCGTGGACAGCTTGGCCAGCATCGGTGCCTCCAGGGGCGCCCCACGGCGCCCTCGCCCACGATAAGCGGGCCCTGTGGGGCGCGCCTCCCGGCGGGCGGGGCCGTCCGACGTGGTCTACCCTGCGCGGCCGCAGCGCGCATACGAAGGTTTTTGCCGCTAGTTCGACAACCGGGCCGCTCGATGGAGTGAAAGGCCGATAAGCCATAACTCGGACCGGGGGGCCCGCGTTTTATCCCGTGCGGGTGAGTGCCCGCGAGGGATGTCTGGAAGGCAGGGAAACCTATGAAACGGGTTACCCGGAACGGGATGATCGCCGTCGCCGCAGCCTCGGGCGCGATGGCCATGACCGTCCCCGCGTACGCCGGTTCCGGCGCGGACGGCTCCGCGGCCGGTTCGCCCGGGGCGGTCTCAGGCAACACGGTCCAGCTGCCGGTGCACGTCCCGGTGAACGTGTGCGGCAACACCGTGAACGTGGTGGGACTGCTCAACCCCGCCGCGGGCAACGCGTGCGCGAACAAGGACGGCCGGGGGGCCGAGCGGCCGGGCCGTTCCGGCGGCGCGGCCGCCGAGGGACGGGGGCAGGACGCGCCGGGCGTGGTCTCGGGCAACGGCGTCCAGCTGCCGGTCGATCTTCCCGTCAACGTCACCGGCAACACCGTGGACGTGGTCGGAGTCGGCAACCCGTCCACCGGCAACACGTCCTCGAACACGCCCGGCGACCGCCCGGTCCGCCCGGTCCGTCCGCACCACCCGCCCGAGCCGTCCCCGGAAGCGTCCACCCCACCGCGCACGCGCCCGGCCCCGGAACAGGCCCGGCGCACGGCCCCGCAACAGGCCCGGGGCTCCCTCGCCCACACGGGCACGGACCACACGCTCCAGACCGTCGCCGCGAGCGCGGCCCTGTTGCTCGGGGGCGTGGTGATGCGCCGGCGGTTCCGCCCGGCGGGGAACGAGGAAGCGAACGGCTGACCGAGGCTGTCCCCGTCGGACGCGGGGCCCGCGGGCGGTCCCCGCGCGTGTCGTCAGACCGCCTCCGCCACCCCCGTCAGCAGCACCATCCCCGAGTCGCCGTAGTCCGGCAGGGCCGGGTCGGGGTCGACGTGGGTGATGTCCAGCTCCCGGGTCAGGGGGGTGAAGACCTCCGTGATCGTCGCCGGGTCGACCGGGCAGCCGGGCCAGCGCGAGGCCGGTCCGATGCGGTAGGTCGGCATGTTCTCCATGAACGCGGCGACCAGGTACCCGCCCGGGACGACCGCGCGGACGAAGGCCCGGCAGAAGCCGGCGAACTCGCCGAAGTCCTCCGTCACGCTCTCCGCGACGAAGTGCATGGAGCCCAGTTCGTACGCGCCCGGCGGCAGGGACCGCACATCGGCGTGGACGACGTTCACCCGGGCCAGCGCCCCGGCCAGCGTCGCCGGCACCTGAGGGTTCAGCCGCCGGCACAACGCGTGGAAGGGGAGCCAGCTCGCGTCGAGCCGGTGACAGATCTGGTCGCGGAGGTAGGCGACATTGCTCGCGCCCGCCTCCACGGCGTCGATCCGGCGGCACGCGGCGGACGCGAGCATCAGCGGATACAGGTTCGGACCCGCCCCGAACTCCACCGCCCGCGCGATCCCCCCGGCCGGCAGCCCCCGGTAGAACGCGGAGTGGTGCGCGATCACGGCCGCGTCCGACGCGTGCACCTCGCGGTAGTTCTCCGCGAGGTAGTCCGCGACCGGCCAGCGGTCCCAGTCCACGTCGTCGTTGTGCGTCGTCATGGCCGTCTAGCCCTTCCTCCGCAGCGGGAACCGTTCGGACAGGCGGGTCATCGTCCCGTTCAGCCGGTCGATGTCCTCGTCGGAGTGGAGCGCCGTCAGCTGGACCCGGAAACCCACCCGGTCGCGCGGGACCAGCGGATAGGCGGCCAGCGTCACGTAGATGCCCTCCTCCCACAGGAACGCCGCCACCGCGTCCAGGTCCGCCGGGTTCGCCAGCGGCACCTCCACGATCGGCAACCGGTCCCTGTTGAGGGTGTACACCCCCATGCCGTCCAGGTGATCGAGTACCCGCACCGTCCTGCGGTACAGCCCGGCCCGGATCGAGTCGCCCCGGCGCTCGTTGACGTCCAGCCCGGCCAGCGCGGTCGCCAGGGACGCCGTCGGGGACGGACCCGAGTACAGATAGGGAGCCGCCGCGGTCTTCAGCCGGTTCTTCAGCTCCGGCGGCAGCGCGAGGAACGCCAGCAGGGACGAGTACGCCTTGGAGAAGCCCCCGACGAGCACGATCCCGTCGTACGACTCCCCGGTGTGCCGCACCACGCAGTTGCCGCGCATGCCGTACGGGCAGCTCTCGCCCGGCCCGCGTTCCCCGATCACACCGAAGCCGTGCGCGTCGTCGACGTACAGCGTCGCCCCCTCGGCGCGGCAGACCGCCGCCAGCGCCGGCAGGTCCGCGACGTTGCCGCTCATGCTGTTGACGCCGTCCAGGCACACCACGCGGGGCGTGCCCTTCGGCGCGCGGGCCAGCACGGCACGCAGCTCGTCGGGGCGCTCGGCGTGGAAACGGTGCAGGGTGGCGCCCTGCGCGCGGGCCACCACACCGCCGTCGTGGATCGTGCGGTGCGCGGTCGCCTCCACGAAGACGTGCCCGTCCTCCGTCAGCGCCGGGATCACCGAGGAGTGCACCAGCGTCAGGGTCGGCAGCAGCAGCGTGTCCGGCGCGCCCAGCAGCGCGGCGAGCCGCTCCTCGATGTCCGGGTACAGCCGCGGACTGCCCAGGAGCCGCGACCAGCTGGGGTGGGTGCCCCACCGGCGCACCGCGGGCCCGACCGCGTCCATGACCTCCGGATCCCAGTCGAACCCCAGGTAGTTGCAGGAGGCGAAGTCGATCAGCCAGTGATCGCCGCTGCGGATGTGCCGGCCGCGCACCTCGTCGAGGACCGCGTCGCTCATCGGGCTGGTGCGCCGCAGGTGCTCCAGGTCCGCCCAGCGCGCCTCGCGGCGCCCCCGGGCCGCGGTGTCGACCCGCGGCCGCCGGGCCCGGAGCGGCGCGAAGGGGCGGGCACCGGGCTCGCGCAGCACGCGCGCGGTCTGCTCCACCGTCAGGGGCCGGGCGAACAGGAAGCCCTGCCCGAACCGGCAGCCCATCCCCGCCAGCAGGTCCCGCTGCGCGGCGTCCTCGATGCCCTCCGCGATGACCTGCAGGCCCAGGGTGTCGGCGATCCGCACGATCCCCTCGACCAGGGCGACCTGCTGGGCGTCGCGCGCGATGTCGTCGATGAACGACTTGTCGATCTTCAGCACGTCGATGGGGAAGTCCCGCAGGTACCGCAGGGACGAGAAGCCGGTGCCGAAGTCGTCGACCGCGATGTGCACACCGAGTTCCTTCAGCGTGTGCAGCACCGTCTGGAGCCGGTCGTCGCGGTGCAGCAGCACCGTCTCGGTCAGTTCGAGCTGCAGCGACCCGGGCTCCAGGCCCGGGGTGCTGAGTGCCTTTCCGACCTGCTCGACGAAACCGGCGTCCCGGAACTGACGGGCGGAGACGTTCACACTGACGTACGGCGGACGGGCGGGGCCCGGCAGCCGCTGCAGGTCCGCGATGTCGCCGACGGCGTTCTCCAGCACCCACGACCCCAGCGGCGCGATGTGCCCGGTCTCCTCGGCCAGGCTGATGAACCGGTCCGGCGGGACGTGCGTCCCCCGCTCGTGCGGCCAGCGGACCAGGGCCTCGAAGCCCACGACCTCGCCCGCCGTGATGTCCACGACCGGCTGGTAGCGCAGCGCGAAAGCCTTCTCGGCGACCGCCCGGGCCAGCTGGGACTGCAGGTCGTGCCGCTCGACCACACGGCTGCGCAGCAGCGGCCGGAACCGGCGCCACTGCCGTTTGCCCGCCGCCTTCGCCGCGTACAGCGCGAGGTCGGCGTGGCTCAGCAGTTCCTCCGCGTCCGTGCTGTCCCGCGCGGTGGCCACCCCGACGCTCGCGGACACCGTCACCCACTCCTCGGCCAGGTCGAACGGCCGGCCGAGGGTCTGGATCACCTGGGCGGCGAGCAGTTCGGCGTCGAGCGGCTGCTTGGCGTCCTCCATCAGCACGGCGAACTCGTCCCCGCCGAGCCGGGCCGCGGTGTCGGTGCGGCGCAGCGCACGGGACAGCCGGTTGCCGACCGCGATCAGCAGCTGGTCGCCCGCGCGGTGCCCCATCGTGTCGTTGACCAGCTTGAAGTCGTCCAGGTCGATGAAGAGCAGACAGGTCAGCGACGACTCGCGGCGGCCGCGCAGCAGGGCGCGTTCGATCCGCTCCAGCAGCAGGGTGCGATTGGGCAGGCCGGTCAGCGAGTCGTGGAAGGCGCGCTGCGTGAGCTCCTGCTCGAGGCGCCGCTGCTCGGTCACGTCCCGCAGGGTCACCACCAGGGCGGACACGGTGCGCTCGTCCCGGAAGTCGCTGCACCGCACCTCCACCTCGACGCGTCCGTCCCGGCGCCGCACCCACCAGTGGTCGTGCCCCGTGCGCGGGCCCCGTTCCCGGACGGTGGCCAGCTCCCGCGCGGCCCGCTCCCGGTCCCCGGGGTCCACCAGCTCGGGCAGCGACACCCCGACGAGGTCGTCCGTGCCGAACACGGAGCGCGCCGAGGGGCTGGCGTACCGGATGGTGTCGTCGTCCTCGACGATCAGGATGACGTCCGAGGCGTTGCGGACGAGGGTGCGGAAGTACGCCTCGTTCTCCCGCCGCACGACCTCCTGGCGCAGCGTGACCCGCTCCATGGCCAGACCGGCGTGCGAGGCGAGGATCTCCAGCGAGCCGGAGGTCTCGCGCAGCCTGGTCTCGGGCGCGGCGACCAGCAGGACACCCGGGGCCGCTCCCGCCGGGCGGTCGGGCCGGGTCATGGGGCAGACCAGGACGGACGGCAGGCCGCGCAGGCCGGCGCCGAGATCCAGGGGGAGCGCGGCCGGGCTCACGAAGTGGGTGCTGCGCCCGCCCAGTTCACCGGCCTGCCGCGCCGGCACCAGCATGGTCCGGTGCGGGACGCCCGGGCCCATCAGCCGCTCGACGGCCGCACGGCACGCCTGGTCGATCTCCTCCTGCCGGAAGGCGGAGACCAGTGACGCGGCGGCTTCGCGCAGGGCGAGTTCACGCGCCACGGCCCGGCGGTGGGCCACGACCATGCCGGCGAGCCGCAGGATCACCAGCAGGAACAGCACGCCCGAGAAGACGGCGATCACGGCGGCGTCCCGCGTCTGGTCGCTCAGCCCCTCCCAGAGCAGGATCCCGGGCGCGATGAGCGTGGCCACGGCGAGGATGACCAGGCGGTGCGGAGGCGGCAGCAGGGATTCCCGCTGGGGCACCGACGCGGTCAGCTCGACCATGGAGGGGTGCAGGGCGGCCAGGCCCCAGGCGGTGTAGAAGGCGACCCAGCCGAGATCGAGCAGGCTGCCCGTCTGCCAGACGTCGTTCAACTGGAGTACCCCGTAGGCGATGTCGGTGCAGAGCAGGGTCACCGTGCCGAGGACCAGCAGCCGCACCGCACGGTCGGAGCGGCCGACCGGGCTGGGCATGAGCAGCCGCGCCAGCAGCGCCAGCACGAGGATGTCGCCGAGGGGATAGGCGATGCTGATGGCCCGCTGCTGCCAGGTCAGGCCCTGCACCACGGTGAGCGGCTGCACCAGGTACACCCACACCGGCAGTGCGAGACCGGCGGTGACGATCAGCGCGTCGAGCAGGCTCGGCAGGTCGCGGTCGGCCCACCGGTGGCGCACGAGTCCCGACAGCCCGATCGCGAAGAGCGGGTACATGGCGAGGTAGCAGGCGTCGGCCGGGGACGGGAACGGGTTGGAGACCCCGAAGTACTGCTCCATCACGAAGTAGTACGTGTCGCCCGCGATGAAGGTCAGCAGGCCGGCGGCCAGCACCCACCAGGGCCACCGGTGGGCGGGCCGGTACAGGTGCGTGCCGATGAGAAGGGCGGCCACGCCGCCCAGTCCCATGACGGCCCACATCGCGGGCGCCACGACCGGGACGGTCATGTACACAACTGTGACGCCCGCGACCAACGCGGAGTAGGCGAACGTGAGCAGTCGTCCGGCCGGCGAGGACATGTGCCTCCCCCCGTCGGGGAGACCGAGGTGTACACCTGGGCTTCGCATCCGATCGTAGGTTCGCTCGCGGGCCCCTGCATCTCGGGCACGGGGCCCGCCGGACGCGCGGGCGGCGCCTCGTCGTCCCCGCCGTATCCCGTCCCGGCCCCTTCCGGGCTCAGCCGCGCCCGCTGTGGAACCGCACGTGCAGCTCCCGTACCCGCTCGGCCAGTTCGGGCACCGGGCCGTCCACGACCACGTCCGGTGCGACCTCGTGGACGGGCAGTGTCCGGACCGGTGGCGCGGGGACACCCAAGGCGCTCAGCCATGTGGTGAGTTGCTCCGACGAGGCGACGTAGACGATCCGCCCGAGGCCGACCCAGGCGTGGGCGGCCGCGCACATCGGGCAGTGCTCGCCGGAGGTGTAGACCGTGGCGGCCGCCCGCTCCCCGGGTGTCAGGTGGGCGGCGGACCAGCGGGCCAGTTCGAACTCGGGGTGGCGGGTGCGGTCGCCGGAGGCCACCCGGTTGTGGTCCTCCCCGAGGACCGTGCCGTCCCCGCCCACCAGGACCGAGCCGAACGGCTCGTCCCCGGCGTCGAGCGCCTCGGCCGCGAGCTCCACGCAGCGGCGCAGGTACGGCAGTTCCCTGTCGTGGACGACCATGGTGCGGGCTCCTTGTCCGGCAGACGACGCGATCACCCGGACCCTACGGCGCGGGCCCCCGGGGCGGAAGGAACGGCAGGGTCACCGCACCGCTGTCGAGGGCGCGGGAAAACGCGTTGCCCCACCGCACGGCCGGTGCTGGGATGGCCCGCATGGATCATGCCGCACTGCTCGCCCTGTTCGACCGCGACCTGCGCGAGGGAGCACGGCCGGACGGTCCCGGCGACGCCCGTGTCGAGCGGGTCGGTGCCGTGGTCCGCCAGACCGCCGGCGCGCCGGGGTGGAGCGGCGTCCTGTGGTCCGCCCTGGACGAGGACACGGCCGATGCGGCGATCGCCGAGCAGGTCGGCCACTACACCGGGCTCGGCCTGGAGTTCGAGTGGAAGCTGTACGGGCACGACCGGCCGGCGACGCTCGGGCGGCGGCTGCGCGCGGCAGGCTTCACGCCCGGACCGCAGGAGACGCTGATGCTCGGCGAGATCTCCGCCCTGGATCTCGACGCCGAACCGCCGCGGGGGGTGCGCGTCGAGCCGGTCACCGACGCGCATGGCGTCGGCCTCGTGGCGGACGTCCACGAGCAGGCGTTCGGCCGGGACAGTTCCTGGCTGCGCGCCGAGCTGCTCGCGCGGCTGGCCGCCGACCCGGGCACGGTCGTCGCCGTGGTGGCGATGGCCGGCGCCGAGCCGGTCGCCGCGGCCCGTCTCGAGCTGGTGCCCGGCACCCCCTTCGCCGGGCTGTGGGGCGGGGGCACCGTCCAGGGCTGGCGCGGCCGCGGGATCTACCGCGCCCTCGTGGCGCACCGCGCCCACACCGCCGTCGCCCGCGGCCACACCTACCTCCGGGTCGACGCCTCCAGCCAGAGCCGCCCGGTCCTGGAGCGCCTGGGCTTCGCAGCGCTGACCTCCACGACGCCGTACGTCCGCACACCGTGACCACCACGCCGGCCGGCGCCGGTCCTGCGAGCGGTGGCCGGGTCTCCTCCGCGTTGGGCCCTTGAGCGGTGGCCGGGTCTCCTCTGCGGCGGCCCCTTGAGCGGTGGTCCGGCCTCTTTCGCGGCGAATCTTCCAGCGGTGGTCCGGCCTCTTTCGCGGCAGATCTTCCAGCGGTGGTCCGGCCTCTTTCGCGGCAGATCTTCCAGCGATGGCCCGGCCTCCTTCGGGGCGCATCTCCCAGCGGTGGACCGACCTCTTGCGCGGCGGGTCCCTCGGGGAGGCCTCGGCGGTGGCCCGGCGCGCTCGGCGGCGGATCGCCGAGCGGCCGGGCCCGCTCGGCGCGCTCCGCCCGCGTATTGGAGCGGGCGCGCCCGGAGACGCGGGGCGGGGCGGCGTCCCGCGTCGGCGCCGGTGCGGGCACGAAAGGGCCGGCCCGGGGAGCCGGACCGGCCTCCGCTTCCGGCGGGTCCTACGGCCGCGGTGAGGCCTTCGCCGCCGTTCCGGCGCACACCAGCCCCAGGATCACGGCCAGCGCGCCGATGATGATGTTGTTCCACACCACACCGGCGTCCGGGCTGTCGCCGACGATCCACGGCGAGACGATCATCCATACCCCGAGGGCGCACATGGCCCAGCTCAGGCCGTACATCCGCTCCGGAGCGCGGGTGAACCCGAGCGCCAGCAGGCCGATCGCGATACCCATGATCAAGTTGTGGGTCACGAGCGGCGGCTGGCTGGTCGTGTAGTGGACTATCCACGGGGAGGCGGCGCAGTACAGACCGAGCAGGAACACCGGTCCGTCCACGAGCGCCACATCACGGCCACCGAGCACCCGGGCGTACCGGGTCCGCATTTCGGAGGCATCAGGATGGCTGGTTATGTCACCTCTGGTGGGCGAGACGTTGGCCATGACTCGTCTCCTTCGTCGTGCAGGGCGACCGCGTCCGGGGAGAAATGCGGTAGGCGCCGCGTTGGTCCCATTCTGCTCTTATTTCCCCTTTATGTGTAGAGGTCGGCCGGGCTCGGACGGCCGGTCTGCGGGCCGGTACATGTCCGGCCGGATCGGGGGCAACCGGATGTGTACGGCAAGGACCGATCGTCGCCGCCCGGCGGGCGGCGCAGGACTGGGGAGGGCAGCGGACGTGACTGCGGCCATCAGTGCGAAGGTGTTGGAGCGGTTCCCGGCGGGCTCGCCGCGCGGATCCTGGCCCGCCGAGGAGTACGCGGCGCGCCGCCGCGCCGAGGGGGAGCCCGCCACCGTCGTGATGGACCTGGAATCCGACGCCTTCCTCGTGGTGGTCCCGTCGGACGACGGGAACTGAGCGGCCCGCCCGGCCGGCGCACTTGTCACGACCGGTAGCCGTTCCCGGCGCCACCGGCGCCACCGGCGCCACCGGCGCCACCGGCGCTACCGGCGCAACACCGGCGCTCCGGGCACTCGGGGCCGAGGTGCGCGCCCGTGAGGCCGGGCGGGCCGACGGTTCACCGCCGACCCCCCGGCGTCCGCGGCAGGGCCCCGCGCCGCCGCACTACCGGCCGTACTCCTCTCCCGGACCCCGCCCGCCCGGGCGCAGGCCGGACGCCAGTGCGCCGAGGTGCGTGCGGCGTGCCTCGGCCGTCTGACCCTGCACCAGCAGGAACATCCCCTCCCGCGCCAGCCGTTGCGCCGGGCTGTCCAGGGCCATGGCGCGGCCGCCCCCGGCCACGACCGCCGCCGTCGTGGCCGCGCGCAGCACGTCGTACGCGCGGGTCCGCACGGCCAGCCGTTCCCGGACGCACGCGTGCGGCGCCGGGTGATCCGCCAGCTCGTAGGCCTCCCGCCGGACGGCGTCCAGCCGTTCCCGCAGCGCCCGGGCCGTCTCCTCACCCTCCGGGGTCCGGGCCAGCAGCTCCAGCGCGGCACCGGCCACCCCGAACACGGCCGGACTGGCGTTGGCGGCCCGCGGCAGGTCGATGCGGGCGAACTCCTCCCGCGGCATGCGGAGCACCACGGACTCCGCCGGGACCCACAAGCCGTCCAGGTCCAGGGAGACCGTGCGGGCGGCGGTGAGGGCGGCCAGCCGCATCGGCTCCGACGGGACAAGGCCCGCCTGCTCGCGGGCGTCGGCGAGGACGAACACCACCTCGTCCGCAGCCGTCAGGCCCGCCAGCAGCATCACGTCGTTCAGGCCCCAGCCCGTGTACCAGGGCACCCGCCCGTCGAAGCGCCAGCCGCCCCGCTCGGCCACCGCCCGCACGGGCACCCGGGGAAAGGCGCGCACGTGGGCGTACGCGATGCCGGCCATCAGCTCGCCCGTCGCGAGTGGCCGCAGCAGCTTCTGACGGGCCGGCGAGTCGTAGCCGGCGAGCAGCTTCACCGGGGTGTGGTGCTGGGTCTGCACGAACCAGGTGGAGCAGCACGCGCCCGCCAGGATCTCGGCGGTCTCCCGGGCCACGGCGACGGGCGCGTCCGCCCCGCCGTACTCCCTGGGCGCGCCCACCCCGAGCAGCCCCGCGCGCCTGATCGCCTCGACGTGGCCGGTCGGCACCTGCGTCCGGTCGACGTGCTCGGCCCGCGGCAGGAGGACGTCGCGGGCCAGTCGCCGAGCGGCGGTCACCAAGGGGTGCGCTGTGGTGGTCATGGAGAAATTCTCGCGGCCGACCGGCGCGGGGTGTCGATCCGGGGGCGCGCCGTTCGTGTAGGAGGTGCGGGGGACACCCGCTCCACCGAAACCGAGGAGACCGTCATGAAGTACTACCTCCTGAGTGTGATGCAGCCGGTCGGCGCAACGCCCGCCCCCGAGGTCCTGGAGGAGATCGGCAGAAGGCTCGACACGTTCCACCGTGAGCTGCGCGAGGCGGGCGCCTGGGTCTTCGCCGGAGGGCTGCACGGACCCGAGTCCTCCACCGTGCTGCGGCCCGCCGACGGCGAGGTGCTGATCACCGATGGTCCGTACGCCGAGGGCAAGGAGATGCTCGGCGGCATCTGCCTCGTCAAGGCGCCCGACCTGGACGCCGCCCTGGAGTGGGGGCGCAAGGCCGCCCTGGCCACCACCCTGCCGATCGAGGTGCGGCCCTTCCAGGGGGACGCCGGCTGATGGGCGTGGACGTGGAGGCGGTGTTCCGCGCGGAGTACGGCCGCGCGGTCGCCGTCCTGGTCCGTTTCCTCGGCGACATCGACCTCGCCGAGGAGGCGGTCCAGGACGCCTTCGCCACGGCCGTCCGGCGCTGGCCGGAAACAGGCGTTCCGCCGAGCCCGGCCGGATGGATCATCACCACCGCCCGCAACCGGGCCGTCGACCGGCTGCGCCGCGAGTCCTCCCGTTCCGCACGGCACGCCGAGGCCGCTCTGCTGTACGCCCCCGACGCACCGCCCGAGGAGGGCCCCGTGCGCGACGACCGGCTCCGTCTGATCTTCACCTGCTGTCACCCGGCGCTCGCCCTCCAGGCCAGGGTCGCCCTCACCCTGCGGCTGCTCGGCGGGCTCACCACGGCCCAGATCGCCCGCGCGTTCCTCGTGCCCGAGCCGACGATGGCCCAGCGCATCGTCCGGGCCAAGGCGAAGATCCGCGACGCGCGCATTCCGTACCGGGTGCCCCGGGACGCCGATCTGCCGGACCGGCTCGGCGGCGTCCTGGCCGTCGTCTACCTGATCTTCAACCAGGGGTACGGGGGCGCGCCCGGGCTGTGCGCCGAGGCGGTGCGGCTCGGCCGGCTGCTGGCGGACCTCATGCCGGACGAACCCGAGGTGACGGGGCTGCTCGCGCTGATGCTGCTGGTCGAGTCGCGCCGGGACGCCCGCGAGGACGACCGGGGCGAACGGGTGCCGCTGCCCGGGCAGGACCGGGCCCGCTGGGACCGCGACCTGATCCGGGAGGGGCAGGACCTGGTCCGCCGCTGCCTGCGCCGAGGCCGGCCCGGGCCGTACCAGATCCAGGCCGCGATCCAGGCCGTCCACAGTGACGCGCCGACGGCGGACGCGACCGACTGGGGGCAGATCCGTCACCTGTACGACCAGCTCATGGCCGTCGCCCCGAGCCCGGTGGTCGCGTTGAACCGGGCCGTCGCCGTGGCCGAGACGGAGGGCCCGGACGCGGCCCTCGCCCTCCTGGGCGGCCTCGGACTCGACGGCTACCACGTCTTCCACGCGGTCCGCGCCGACCTGCTGCGCCGCCTCGGCCGCACCGCCGAGGCCGTCCGGGCGTACGAGAAGGCGATCGGGCTCGCCGAGAACCCCGCGGAGCGCGCCTTCCTGGAGCGCCGCCGGCGGGAGTCCGCGCAGGCCTGAGCCCCCGTCATGACGATGACTGGTCTACACCCTTGACTGGTACAGACCAATACGGTTGAGTGTGGCCTCCCAACCCCCCACCACGGCCGCGCCCGCCGTGGCCGGTCCTCCGGTGCGTGCGGCGCAGGCTCCGCTCGGCCCTGCCTCCGGCCGGGAGCGGCCGTGTCGCACAAAGGAGTTGATCCCGTGTCGAGACGCCGTGTCTCCGCCGTCCTGGCCGCGCTCGCCCTCGCGGGCACCGCACCGGTGCTGCTGCCGGCCACGAACGCCGCCGCCGCCTCGTGCTCCAGCTATCCCAACTGGGTCGCGGGGAAGTCGTACAACGCCGGTGACATCGTCCGCTACACCGACGGCAAGGCCTACATCGCCGAGCACGCCAACCCGGGCTACGACCCGATCATCAGCACCTGGTACTGGGAGCCGTACGCCTGTGACAGCGGGCCGACCACGCCCGACGCGCGCTTCGTCGTGTCCGAGGCGCAGTTCAACCAGATGTTCCCGAACCGGAATTCGTTCTACACCTACAGCGGCCTCACCGCGGCCCTGAGCGCCTACCCCGGCTTCGCCAACACCGGCAGCGACACGGTGAAGAAGCAGGAGGCGGCGGCCTTCCTCGCCAACGTCAGTCACGAGACCGGCGGTCTGGTGCACGTGGTGGAGCAGAACACCGCCAACTACCCGCACTACTGCGACTGGAGCCAGCCCTACGGCTGCCCGGCCGGCCAGGCCGCCTACTACGGGCGCGGCCCGATCCAGCTGAGCTGGAACTTCAACTACAAGGCCGCGGGCGACGCGCTCGGCATCGACCTGCTGAACAACCCCTGGCTGGTGCAGAATGACTCGGCCGTCGCCTGGAAGACGGCCCTGTGGTACTGGAACACCCAGTCCGGCCCCGGCAGCATGACCCCCCACAACGCGATGGTGAACGGCGCCGGATTCGGCCAGACCATCCGCAGCATCAACGGCTCCCTGGAGTGCGACGGGAAGAACCCGGCGCAGGTGCAGAGCCGCGTGAACAACTACCAGCGCTTCACACAGATCCTCGGGGTGTCACCCGGCGGCAACCTCTACTGCTGACGCCGGACCACCGGGCGTGGTGTCATGCGGGATGTCATGCACCTGACCTGACGGAGGGCATCTCCATGCGCCTGCGCACCCCCCACGCCCTGCTCGCCACGACCGCCGCGCTCGCCGCGGCGGTCGTGGCACCCCAGCCCGCCGCTGCCGCCGTGCCGGCGCCGGGCGCGTACTACGTCCAGAGCGCCACGACCGGGCTCAACGCCGCCGACGCCGGTGGCGCGGTCGAGCAGCACAGACCCCGCGGCGACGAGGACCGCCAGCAGTGGCGGCTCACGCCGAACGGGTCCGCGTACCTGCTGGAGAACACCGACGCCCCGGGCCGCTGCCTCGGCCGGGGCGGCGACCAGGCCGCGACCGTGGCCTGCACCGGCGCCGACGCCCCCTGGGAGATCACCCCGGCCGGTGCCGACCGCTACACGCTGAAGGCCCCGGGCTCCACGCGGTACCTCACCGTGGCCCCCAAGCCGTCCGGTGCCAACCACCCCGCCCGGCTCGCCCTCGGCGGCGCGGGCGACCTCGCGGCCTGGTATCTCACCCCGGTCAGCCCCGCCACGGCCCCCATGCCGCCGCGGGACCGCCGCACCCTGGACCAGGTCACCTTCCTCACCACCCACAACGCCTACGCCAACGGCGCCGACGGCGGCTTCGCCCCGCCCTTCGTCAGCCTGGCGCCCAACCAGACCCGCGGCATCACCCGCCAACTCGCCGACGGGGTACGCGGATTCATGCTGGACATCCACCAGACCCCGGACGGCGCGATCCTCTGCCACAACAGCTGCACCCTCGTCAGCAGGCCGGTCGCGCTGTGGGTGGATCTCCAGCGCATGGTCGACTTCCTCAAGGCCCATCCCGACCAGTTCGTCACGGTCTTCCTGGAGGACTACGTCGACCCGGGCGTCCTGCGCGCCGAACTCGCCCGTGTGAACGGCCTGGCGGACGTGCTGTACCGGCCCGACCTCACCGGTGTCCGGCAGAACGGCTGGCCGACGATGGCCGAACTGATCGCCGCCAACGACCGGTTGCTGATCTTCACCGACCACAGCCGCTCCGCCGACCAGGCCGCGGGCCTGACCCGGGACAGCTTCGGCGTCATGTACCAGCGCGAGTGGACCGTCGAGAACTACTGGTCCATGGGCCCGGGGCTCGGATCCTCCGACTGGTCCTGCTACAGCCGCTGGTACGACGCCGGCACCAACATCCCGCTGACCCGCACCGAGCCCGGCTTCCGCCCGCTGTTCGTCATGAACCACTTCCGGGACGTCCCGGTCACCGCCACGGCCGCCACGGACAACGGCAAACTCGCCGACCGGGCCCAGCGGTTCTGCCAGCCCGCGGCCCGCAAGAAGCCCACCTTCCTCGCCGTGGACCACTACGACCGCGGCGACCCGGCCTCGGCCGTGGCGACCCTGAACACGTACACGTATCCGTAGATACGTCGGTGCGCGCCTGCGGGGGCGCGTGTGAGACTCCGCCGATGAGCTCACAGAAGATCACCGCGGACGCCGCGGGCACCTGGAAACTCGGCGACCTGCCCGTCCACCGCCTCGGCTTCGGCGCGATGCGGCTGACGGGCAGCGCCGCCTTCCATCACGGCACACCCAGCGACCGCGACCGGTCGATCACCGTGCTGCGCAGGGCGATCGACCTCGGCGTCGACCACATCGACACCGCCGCCTTCTACTTCTCGTCGCTGCGCAGCGCCAACGAGCTGATCAACAGCGCCCTGTCGCCCTACCCCGACGACCTGGTCGTCGTCACCAAGGTGGGCCCGCACCGGACGTACTCGGGGGAGTGGGGCACCGCGGCACGACCCGACGAACTGCGCGGCCACGTCGAGGAGAACCTGCGCCAGCTGGGCCGCGACCACCTGGACGTGGTCAACCTGCGCAGGATGCCCTCGTACGACTCCGTGGCCGAGCACTTCGGCGCCCTCGCGGAACTGCGCGAGGCGGGCCTGATCCGGCACCTCGGCGTCTCCAACGTCACCGCCGGGCACCTCGCCGAGGCCCGGGCCATCGCCCCCGTGGTCTGCGTGCAGAACCGCTACGCCGTCGACCGCCCCGACCCCGACGGCGACGCACTCCTGCGCCTGTGCGGTGAACTGGGCATCGCCTTCGTACCGTTCTACGCGGTCGCCGGCGACTCAGTGGAGCACGGCGCCACCACCGCCCACGACGAGGAGGTCCGTGCCGTGGCCCGGGCCCACGGTGCGAGCCCCGCCCAGATCCGCATCGCCTGGACGCTGCACCAGGGACCCCACGTGCTGGCCATCCCGGGTACGGGCAACCCCGGCCACCTCGCCGAGAACGTGGCGGCGGGCGCGATCCGCCTCACCGACGAGGAACGACGACGGCTCGGCGCCCTGCGGCTGAAGGCGCGGTGACCGGAACGGGCCGGCCCGGACCGGCCGGCGCCCGGCCGCCCGCTCAGGTGGCCCCGGCCCCGGTGACGTCGTCGCGCCGCCCGTCCGCCTCGATGCCGGCCGGAGCGGCCGGGGCGGTCAGGTGGTCCAGGACGTTGGTGAGCTCCAGCATGCGCTCCAGGAACTCGGGCCGGTGGTCCAGATGGAGAATCGTGCCTGCGGTGCTGGTGTGCCGGTGGATCATCAGCAGCGCCGACAGGCCGGAGGAGTCGATCCACGCCAGGTCGGTGAAGTCCAGGCGCACGTCGCGCAGCTCTGTGGCGTCGTACAGCTCACGGACGACGGCGTCGACGAACTCGCCGCAGGTGTCGTAGTCGAGTTCGCCGCCCACCCGCACGGTCAGCGTGGGCGGTTCGCGGTCGGCGGTGACGGTGAACTGAATCGGTGGCAGGTTCGTCATGCGGGAGTCTCGGAGCCGGGGACAGGGCGGGCGGGACGGTCGGCGAGGGCGGCGGTGCCCTCGCGCAGCAGCGCGAGGGCACGCGGGAACTCGTGTATCTGGCCGGCCAGGATGTCCAGGCCGGCGACGAGGGACCGGGCGGGCACGCGCCGGGCTTCGAGGATGTCGGCGGTCCAGGTCAGGAACGACGTGAACAGCTCGGAGTCGTCGACGTAGAGCGCGGTGGCGAGGAACTCCACGATGTGGGTGAGGTCCTCCGCCGTGCGTTCGAGCTGCTCGCTCGTGTAGGACCGCATCGCCGGGAAGCGGTCCTTGAGGTCGGCCAGGGTCCGTCTGACCAGCGGGACGCGGTTCTGGACGACCATCGTGTACTCCTGGTCGGCCAGGTGCGGCAGGTCGTCCACGGCCTGCCGGAGCGCCGCGGGTGCGGGCCGGGCGATGCCCTCCTCCAGCGCCGCGGCCGCCCGCCGGGCGTCTGCGGCCCAGCGGTCGGCGCCCAGAGCGCGGGCGTAGCGCCCGTCGGGCCCGAAGGCGCGGCCGCCGGCCATGACGGGAGCGCCGATGGCCTGGCACGCGGTGATGGCGCTGTGGGCGGCGGGCAGGTGGGTGGGGAGGGAGCTGGACAGCAGCACCGCGTCCGGATTCGTGCGGTGCAGATGCGCGATCAGGTGCGGGGTGGGCGTCTGGGCCCCCAGGTAGTCGACCTGCCAGCCCCGCAGGCGCAGCGTCTCGGCGACGAGCCGGGCCGGGAAGGCGTGCCATTCGCCGTCGATGCAGGCCACCGTCACCCGGCCCCGCACGGCGGAGCGTCGCGCGCCGTCCGGGGCGCGGTGGGCGAGGGCGGCGACGGCGCGCTCGTTGATGGCGGTCGCGGCGTGCTCCTGGGCGACGCTGAGGCGGTCGGCGGCCCATTCGGCGCCCACCCGCTCCTGCACGGGCGCGATCACGTCCAGGAGCAGAGTCTCCTCGTCGAGCCCTTCGGACAGGGCCTTCGACAGGACGTCGACGGCGGCGTACTCGTCGCCGTCGGCCACGGCCCGCCACAACCGGTTCTGCAGTGCCACTGACATCGCGGGGTCGTTCACCCGTCCTTCCGGCCGTCGCCCCTGCGCCCGTCGACGACCGACAGCACGCCCGTCCTCGGGGCGCCGATGGCGACGACGGCCATGTCGTCGTGCCGGCCCGTGCCCAGCCACTGGGCGGCCACCATCTGCACCCGCTCCACCACGGCCTCCGCGGGCAGCCCCCCGCACTCGGCCAGCACCCTGCGCAGCCGCTCCTCACCGAACAGCTCGTCCCCGAGCGGTCCGCCCCGGGCCTCGGTGATGCCGTCGGTGTACAGCAGGCAGGTGTCTCCCGGGTCGAGGGCCGTCTCCACGGTGCGGGCGGTCACGGTCGGCAGGGCGCCGATCAGCGTGCCCCGGGAAGCCACCTCCTCCACGCGGCCGTCGGCCCGGACGACGAGCGGCGGCAGGTGCCCGGCGCTGGTCAGCCGCACCTGCGCCCGGCCGGCGCGGCGCCGCACCGAGGCGAGGACCAGGGTGGCGAAACGCGTGTGCCGGGAGGTGAGCAGGGCCCCGTTGAGCAGGTCGAGCACCCGCTGGTGGTCGTCGGCCAGGGGAAGCAGGGCGTGCAGGGTGTTGCGGATCTTGCCGGTGAGCACGGCCGCGTCCAGCCCCTTGCCCGCCACGTCGCCGAGGACCACCAGGGTCTCCCGGGAGGGATCGGAGCCGGGATGGACGTCGTAGAAGTCGCCGCCGACCCGCTCGTGGTCCTTGGCGGCCCGGTAACTGCCGGCGTACTGCACGCCGTGCACCCGTTGCAGGGAGGGCGGCAGCAGCTCCTGCATGAGGGTGGCGGTGATGGTGGCCTGCTCGGTGTACAGACGGGCCGCCGAGAGCGCGGCCCCGGCCCGGGCGGCGAACAGCCGGGCGAAGAGCTCCTCGCCCTCGGTGAACGCCTGCTCGGTGCTGGAGCGCAGCAGGATGAGGGCGCCCGCGGCCACGCCGTGCCCGGGCAGCGGGGTGACGATCACCGAACCGACCGGCCCGGTGAAACCGTCCGGGATCGCCCAGTCGGGCAGCACCGACGGGTCGATCCAGCGGGCCGGCACCGGCGGGAAGCCCTGCAGTGCCTCGGGCAGGCCCGGCACGCTGTGCGTGTCGATCTGCCGCGTGACCTGGACCACCGGCCCGCCCCTCGGGGCGTACGTCAGCGGATGGCGGCGGCCCTGGGCCGGGGCGACGAGCACCGCGGCCTCCGCGAGATGCTGCGCTGCCATGGACGTGGCCACCTCCATGCAGCGGGGCACGTTCAGCGTCGACAGCAGCGTGGAGGAGACCTCGGCGAGGATCCGCGACCGCGCCTGTGCGCTGCGCACGGCCTCTTCTGCCACATGGCGGTCGGTGTCGTCGACCAGCCACCACACCACGTCCCCGTCGGCGGCCGCCGTGGGGTGCGCCAGGACGACCCGGTCGTTGATGGAGCCGCTCAGCGGGGCCGCGCCGGGGCCGCGGGTGTCACCCGCGAGGCTGCGGTGCGCGTCCGACAGCCAGGACGGTGCCGTCTCGTGGAACGGGGCGCCGCTCGCCGCGCCGGGCAGCAGGACCCGGGCGGCCTCGTTCAACTGCACGAGGGTGCCGTGCCGGTCGACGACCAGCACGGGACAGGGGGCGTCAGCCCACGCGCCGCCGATCCTGTCGTCGACGCTGCGGGTCCGGATGGAAGTGCTGCGGGAAGCGGTCACAAGCGGAGGCGCGCATCTGCGCACCCCACCACCTTCCTCTAGGGGAAATTCGTGCAGACGGCAACCGTCCCGCATCCACGCCTACGGCGCAACCCACCCAGGAAAGCCCCATATATGCACCGGACTTTCGTCACACTCCGGCGGTGCCGCGGTCCTCCCGGCCCCCGCGGCTCAGGGCCGCGCCCGGCGTGACGCTGACGGCCCGGGCGGTTGGCTTCCGGTGCGTTTTACGTATAACCTCTCCGGCTAACCCCGCCCTCCGAGAGGTCACGATGCGACGTATCGCCCTGGTCACCCTCGTCGTCGACGACTACGACGAGGCGATCCGCTTCTACACCGAGGCCCTCGGTTTCCGGCTGGCCGAGGACGCGCCCCGGCCGGGCGGATCGCGCTGGGTCGTCGTCGAACCCGGCTCCCCCGGCGCGGGCACCGGTCTGCTGCTCGCCCGCGCCGCGGACGGGGCCCAGGCCGCCCGGGTCGGGGACCAGACGGGCGGACGGGTCGGTTTCTTCCTGCACACCGACGACTTCGCCCGCGACCACGCCCGGATGACCGCCGCCGGCGTGACCTTCCTGGAGGAGCCGCGGCACGAGCCGTACGGGACCGTCGCCGTCTTCCAGGACCTCTACGGCAACCGCTGGGACCTGCTCCAGCCCGCCGGCTGACCCCGGCTCGCACCCCTCGTGAACTGCTGCCCAAGGAAAGACCCGCCATGACTGCTACGCGCGTAGACGCCGATGTGATCCGCCGCCTGCCCAAGGCCGTCCTGCACGACCACCTCGACGGCGGCCTGCGCCCCGCCACCGTGGTGGAGCTCGCGGACGCGGTCGGCCACACGCTGCCCACCACCGACCCGGACGAGCTCGCCGCCTGGTACTACGAGGCCGCCAACTCCGGTGACCTGGTGCGCTACATCGCCACCTTCGAGCACACTCTCGCCGTCATGCAGAACCGCGAGGGCCTGCTGCGCACCGCCGAGGAGTACGTGCTGGACCTCGCCGCCGACGGTGTCGTCTACGGCGAGGTGCGCTACGCGCCCGAGCTGAACACCCGGGGCGGGCTGACCATGGCCGAGGTCGTCGAGACCGTTCAGGAGGGGCTGGCCTCGGGCATGGCCAAGGCCGCCGCCGCGGGCACCCCGGTGCGGGTCGGCACCCTGCTGTGCGGCATGCGGATGTTCGACCGGGTGCGCGAGGCGGCCGACCTGGCCGTGGCGTTCCGGGACGCCGGGGTGGTCGGTTTCGACATCGCCGGCGCCGAGGACGGCTTCCCGCCCGCCGACCACCTCGCGGCCTTCGAGCACCTGCGCCGCGAGAACGTGCCCTTCACCATCCACGCCGGTGAGGCCCACGGCCTGCCCAGCATCCACCAGGCCCTCCAGGTCTGCGGCGCCCAGCGCATCGGGCACGGTGTGCGCATCACGGAGGACATCCCCGACCTCGCGGCGGGCAAGCTCGGCCGCCTGGCCGGCTGGGTCCGCGACCGCCGTATCGCCCTGGAGATGTGCCCGACGTCCAACCTCCAGACCGGCGCCGCCACCTCGATCGCCGGGCACCCCATCACCGCGCTGAAGGACCTCGGCTTCCGCGTCACGGTCAACACCGACAACCGGCTGGTGTCGGGCACGACGATGACCCGCGAGATGACCCTGCTGGTCGAGGAGGCCGGCTGGACCGCGGAGGACCTGCGCACGGTCACGGTGAACGCCCTGAAGAGCGCGTTCCTGCCGTTCGACGAGCGGAACGCGCTCATCCGCGACGTGGTCCTGCCCGGCTACGCCGCCGCGCTCTGAAGCAGCCCCTTGAGGTAGGCGGCCTGTCCGACGTGCTGCAGATCGTCGGACAGGACGCTGACCAGCCGCACACCGAGGGTGACCGGCGGGTCCCAGCGCTCGTCGACGACGCGCTCCAGGTCCCTGGCGGCCAGGCCCTTCAGGGCGCCGAGGGTCTGCTCGTGCACGGCGTCGTAGTAGCCGGTCAGCAGATCGCCCGAGTCGACCCTGACCTTGGCGACCTTGGCGGGGCTGTGGCCGTAGCCCGTGTCGTGGCGGGGCAGGCCCAGGCCGAAGCGCTTCTCCCAGTCCCGGGCGAGCCACACCTGGTCGAGGCCGAAGGCGTCGGCGACGTGGTCGTCCTGGACGCGGGTGAGGTGCCAGACCAGCCAGGCGATGGAATTGGTGTCGGGGGAGGGGCGGGCGGTCAGTTCGCCGGGCCCGAGGCCCTCGACGGTGGCGTGGACTTCTTCCCGGATGCGGTTGTAGCCGTCGATGAGGATGTCCTTCGCATGCATGCCTCCACCATCGCGCATCGCCGCGCCCGTCGCGCCCGCGCCTACCCGCCCGCGGTCTCCAGCAGCCCCATCAGCGCCCGGGCCGCCGGACTGGTGGCCTGCGGGGGCGGCAGCAGGGCCACCGTCTCGTAGACCGCCTCGCCGGTGCCTTTCACGGGCAGCGCGGTCAGGGAGGCGCGCTTGTGCGCGAAGTGCCGCGGCACGACGGCCACGCCCAGGTTCTCGTCGACCAGGTCGAGCAGGGTGTGCACGTCGTTCACCTCCAGGGCGACGGTCCGGCGCACGCCCGCCGCGGCGAACACCGTGTCGGTGGTGCGCCGCGGCCCCCAGTCCGGGTGGAAGTCGACGAACACCTCCCCGCCCAGCTCCTCCGGCGTGACGGCCGCTCCGGCGGCGGCGAGCCGGTGACTGCGGTGGCACAGCAGCGTCATCGGCTCGCTGGTCAGCGGCACCGACCGCAGCTGGTCGCCGTCCTCCTGCGTGCGCACGGCGAAGGCCAGATCGAGCCGCCCGGCCTCGACGTCCTCCGCCAGCGCCCCGGACCCGGCCTGCCGCAGGCAGATCTCCACGTCGGGATGCCGGTGCCGGAACGCGGCGAGCAGCCCCGCCAGGTTCACCCCGGCGATGCACTGCTCGCTGCCGAGTGTGAGCATCCCGCGCAGCACGCCCTGCACCGCCGCCACGGCCTCGTGGGCCGCCCGCACCTGCGCCAGGATCCGCTCCGCCTCGCCGAGCAGCGCCCGGCCGGCCGGGGTCAGCGTCACCCGGCGGGTGGTGCGCACGAACAACGGCGTCTGCAGCTCCCGCTCCAGCGCCCGGATGGAGGCCGACAGGCCCGACTGGGAGACCAGCAGGCGTTCGGCCGCCCGGGTGAAGTGCTGGTCCTCGGCGACCGCGACGAAGTGCTGCAGATGGCGCAGTTCCATGACTGAGAAGCGTAGCCGCTGAATCCCATCGGATTCTTCTGTTGGACGCATGGACGCAGGTCACGCCAGAGTGGACACGGTTTCTCTCCGACCGAGCCAACCCCTCTGGAGTCGCGTTGTACACCGCACACCCCGACCGCTACGCGGACATGCCCTACCGGCGCACCGGACGCAGCGGCCTGAAGCTCCCCGCGCTCTCCCTCGGCCTGTGGCACAACTTCGGCCCCGACCGGCCCGCGGAGACCCAGCGGGCCATCCTGCGCCGCGCCTTCGACCTCGGCGTGACGCACTTCGACCTCGCCAACAACTACGGCCCGCCGCCCGGCGCCGCCGAGTCCGCCTTCGGCGCGTTCCTCAAGTCGGACTTCGCGCGCTACCGCGACGAGCTGGTCATCTCCACCAAGGCCGGCTACCTGATGTGGCCCGGCCCGTACGGCGAGTGGGGTTCGCGCAAGTACCTGCTGTCCTCGCTCGACCAGAGCCTGAGCCGCATGGGCCTCGACTACGTCGACGTCTTCTACTCGCACCGCCCCGACCCGGACACTCCGCTGGAGGAGACCATGGGCGCGCTGCACTCGGCGGTGCAGCAGGGCAAGGCGCTGTACGTGGGCGTCTCGAACTACTCGGCGGAGCAGACCCGCGAGGCCGCCCGCATCCTCGGTGAGCTGGGCACACCGCTGCTCATCCACCAGCCGCGCTACTCGATGCTGGACCGCCGCCCCGAGGACGAGGGCCTGCTGGACGCCCTCGACGAGCTCCAGGTCGGCTCCATCGTCTTCTCGCCGCTGGAGCAGGGCCTGCTCTCCGCCCGCTACCTCGACGGCATCCCCGAGGGGTCGCGGGCCGCGAGCGACAGCCCGTTCCTGCAGTCCGACGCCGTCACCGAGGAACTGGTGGGCCGGCTGCGCGACCTGAACGACATCGCGAAGGAACGCGGCCAGACCCTGGCGCAGATGGCGCTGGCCTGGGTGCTGCGCGGCGGCCGGGTCACCTCCGCCCTGGTCGGCGCGAGCAGCCCGCAGCAGGTCGAGGACAGCGTCGGCGCGATCGCCAACCTCGACTTCGACGCGGACGAGCTGGCCCGCATCGACGCGATCGTCAAGCAGTAGCCGTCTCCCGTGCCCGGTGGCGGACGCCGCCGGGCACGCGGGTCAGGGGCCGATCCGCTCCTCCAGGCGCACGGTCACCGTGTCGCCCTCCTGCTTGCCGATGGCCCGGCGGACGTCGGCCTTCACCGGCAGCTTGTGCGTGCCGTCGCCCAGGGCCATGAACGAACTGCGGAACGGGTGCCCGTCGATGGTCCCGCGGACCTTGACCAGGCCGCGGGTGCCGAAGAACGCGACAGACTCGGGCCAGACCAGATAGGTCCAGCCGCCCTCGGCGGGGCTCTTGCGCAGGACGGCGGTGAACTCCGCCTCCAGTGCTCCGGTCGTACCCATGGTCTCCTCCGGTGCTCGGCGGCCTGTCACCGACACAGACCGCCGGACACACGAGAACTCATCGCGGGCGCCGGTCTCAGGCCCCGGCGGGCATCCGGTCGAGGAACCCGAACAGGGACGTGATGCGGCCCCGCCCGTCCAGAGTGATCACGTCCGAACCGGCGACGGGTGCCGTGCCGTCGGACTCGCTCACCAGCTCCCAGGAGAAGCGCGCGGTGTCGTGGTGCCCGTCGACGCCGCCGACGGGCCGGAAGAACAACCCGGGGGACTGCTCGCGGACCGCCGCGATCAGCGCGGTGATCCCGTCGTGGCCGCTCACGCCGGCCAGGGGATCGGTGTAGCGGCCGTCCTCGCTCCAGGCGGCGGCCACCGCCTCGGCGCCGCGGAGCGGTCCCCGGCGTTCCACGCCTCGAAGCAGCGGGTGACGGCGTCCTCGTGACGGCGGTCGGGTGCGGACATGGCGGACCGGCCTCCGGACAGGTCGTGCGTGCAGGTCAGGGCCCGGGTCCCGGCCGGCGGCCGACCCGGTGCGCACCACCGGCCCGCCGCCTTCGGGACCGTCGATCACCCCCGGGGGCATGCACCCCGGGAGCGTCCGCCGCATTTCGGCCAACTCGGGGGGTGAATATGCCAGGAGAGTGGCCGGAAAGTCATGGTGACAGTGTTTCAGTAGTGAACATACTGACCTGCGAGAGCGTTTTCACTTCCAGCGACGGCGCCCTCACGCACAGCACGCGCGCTGCGGGAAGAGCGGGACCGGGCAGGCGGGCAGGGCAGCGGGGGAGGGACACGTGCACGACGAGTTTCTGTGCCACGTCACGGCGTACGGAGTCTGCGACGGCCGCCGCATCGGAGTGCCCCTGGGCACCTACCGCGCCCCCACCCTCGCCCTCGCCCTGTGGTGGCTGCGCGACCGTGCCTCCTGGATCGCCCAGCGTCTCGACCCCCAGCCCGACGCGGAGCACTTACCGCCGGGCGCGCTCGTGCCGGTCGCCGACACCGTGCCCGACGTGCCCCTGCTGCTGCGCGCCTGGTGCGCCGACCCCGTCCAGCAGGAGCGGGTCGCCGAGGAGCTGGCGGCCGGACGGCTGGTGCGCATCGCCACCAGCGACGAGACGACCGAGTACGAACTGCTCGCGGAGTCCGTGGACGCCCTGCGGATGCAGCGCACGGCCCCCCTCCTGGGCGTGCCCGTGTCCTGACCCGGTGCCCCTCCGCTGCCGAGGCGCATAACCGGTCATCTCGGTAGAATCTTGGCCATGGCGCAGCCGTCGGTAGCACCCGAGCTCGTCCTGGAGACGGAGACGGGCTCCACCGTGATGATCCCGGGCCGCGACTACCACGTGGGACGCGACCCGTCGAGCGACATCGTCCTCGACGACGACCGGGTCTCCTGGCACCACGCCGTGCTGCGGCCCGAGGACGGCCACTGGACCCTCGAGGACGAGAACAGCACCAACGGCACCTACGCCGACGGCCTGCGCGTCCACGCCCGGGACGTCGGACCCGGCAGCGTCATCCGCTTCGGCAGCCCGGCAGACGGACCGCGCGTGGTCCTCACCGGCCGCCCCGCACCGGCCCCGGAACGCCCCTCAGCCGTCTCCATGCCCGCCCTGACCGGCACCTACCGGGCGCCCACGACCGTCCGGCCGCTGCCCTCGCGCACCGTCCGCATCGGCCGCGCGAGCGACAACGACCTCGTCATCGACGACCTCGTGGTCTCCCGCCGGCACGCCGAACTGCGCGCCCTGCCCGACGGCACCTACGAGATCACCGACCTCGGCAGCCACAACGGCACCTACCTCAACGGCAGTCCGGTCACCACCGCCCCCGTCGGCCCGGGCGACATCGTCGGCATCGGCCACTCGGCGTTCTGCCTCGTCGGCGACCAGCTGCAGGAGTACGTCGACACCGGCGAGGTCTCCCTCGACGTGCAGGACCTCGCGGTCTCCGTCGACCGCGGCCGCAAGACCCTGCTGGACCACGTGTCCTTCCCGGTGGGGGAGAAGTGCCTGCTCGCCGTGGTCGGCCCGAGCGGCGCCGGCAAGTCCACGCTCCTGAACGCCCTCACCGGCCAGCGCCCCGCCGGTCACGGCACCGTCCTCTACGACGGCCGCGACCTGTACCGCGACTACGCCGAACTGCGCCAGCGCATCGGCCTCGTCCCGCAGGACGACATCCTGCACTCCCAGCTGACCGTCAGGAAGGCGCTCTCCTACGCCGCGGAGCTGCGCTTCCCGCAGGACACGGCCAGGGCCGAGCGGCGGGCCCGGGTCGACGAGGTGATCCGCGAACTGGGCCTGGAACAGCGCGCCGGCCAGCCCGTGCACAGCCTCTCCGGCGGCCAGCGCAAGCGCGTCAGCGTGGCCCTGGAACTGCTGACCAAACCGTCGCTGCTGTTCCTCGACGAGCCGACCTCCGGCCTCGACCCCGGCATGGACCGTTCCGTGATGCACATGCTGCGCGGCCTCGCCGACGACGGCCGCACCGTCATCGTCGTCACCCACAGCGTGCTCAGCCTGGACGTCTGCGACCGGCTCCTCGTCCTCGCGCCCGGCGGCAGGACCGCCTACTACGGGCCGCCCGAGGACGCCCTGCCCTACTTCGGCTTCGAGCAGTGGCCGGAGGCCTTCGAGGCCTTCGAACGGGACACCGAGCGGGACTGGGCGGGCGACTACCTCGCCTCGCCCCACCACCGCCGCTACGTCGCCGACGCCACCGCTCAGCCCCCGCAGCCCCGTTCCGAACCCGTCGTGATCGCGCCGCCGCCCCGGCCGCGCAGCCGTTCCGCGCAACTCGGCACACTCGTGCGCCGGTACGCGTCCGCCCTCGGCGCCGACCGCACCTTCCTGATCATCATGATCGCCCTGCCGTTCGTGATGGGCGTGATGGCCCGGGCCCTGGCCGGCGGGAAACTCACCTCCGAGACCGCCATGAACGCGCTGCTCATCCTGTGCGTCGGCGCGGTGCTCACCGGCGCGGCCAACGCCGTGCGCGAACTCGTCAAGGAACGGGTGATCTACCAGCGGGAACGGGCGGTGGGCCTGTCCAGATCGGCGTACCTGATGTCCAAGGTCGTCGTCCTGGGCGTCGTCACCGTGCTGCAGGCCGTGGTGCTGACCCTGGTCGCGCTGCTCGGCGTGGACCTCAACGCGCCGGGAGGCGAGGGCGTGCTGATGCCGCCCCTGGTGGAGATCACGGTCGCCGTCGCCCTGCTGGCGTTCACCGCGATGATGCTCGGCCTGCTCGTCTCCGCGCTGGTGCGCAAGGAGGAGGTGACGATGCCGCTGCTCGTGCTCATCGCCATCGTCCAGGTCGTCTTCTGCGGTGCCCTGCTGAAGCTGGACGGCGTGCCCGGGCTGGAGCAGCTGGGCTGGCTGGTGCCGGCGCGCTGGGCGCTGGCCGCGATGGCCGGCACCGTCGGGCTGTCCCGGATCGTGCCCGACGACCTCACCGAGGACCCGCTCTTCGAGCACACGGCGGGCACCTGGCTGCTCGACGTCGGCATGCTGCTCGTGCTGTCGGTGCTCTTCGGGTTCCTGGTGTCCCGGTTGCTGCGCAGGCACGAACCGGCCGTGATGCGGAAGCAGTGAGGGCCCATGACGACTCCCGGCTTCCGGCCCACGCACGTCGTCCCGCAGCACGGGATGCCGGCCTGGGAGGCCCCCGACACGGCACGGCCCACCGTGGACCTCGACCCGCTGCTGCCGGTGCAGCTCCTCGAACGGCAGGGCGACTGGGGGCACGTGCTGTGCTTCAACGGCTGGTCGGCCTGGGTCGACGGACGCCGGCTGGTCGCCGTACCGCAGGACCCGCCCGCCGCCGACGGTCCGCTCACCCGCACCGCCGATCCGCGCCCGCTCCTGGCCCGCGCGGAGGAGGCCCTCTCGCGCTACCGGTCGGCCGTCGAGGACCTCGCCGGCGGCCTCGACGGCGAGTCCTTCCGCACCCGTACCCGCGGACTGCGCATCGGCGTCGTCGTCGACGGCGAGTCCATGTGGCTCTACGACGCCGCCCACGGGCACTGGGTGTACGCCGACGGCACGCGGCTCACCACGTACGCGACGGACGAGACGCCCCGCAGCGAACCGGAGCACCGCCCGGCCGAGGCCCGGCCGGCGCGTCTGCCCACCCGGGTGGTGCCCCCGGAGGACCTGGCCGAGCCGTCCCGCGCCGCCCGGCCGTCCCGCCCCCCGGAGGCGCCCCCGACGCGCGTCGTCGCCCCGGAAGGACCGGCCACCCCCGCCACCCCTGATCCCACCAGGGTGGTGTCCCCGGAACCGGAAGTGCCCGAACCCGAGGCCCCGGCTCCCCGGGCCGCCGAGGCCACGCGGGTCGTGGGGCCCGAGGCCACGCGCATCGTGTCGCCCGAGGGTGACGGCCGTTGACCCGGGAGACGAGCCTGTTCTCGGGGCGGCCCTCCGAGCTGATCGGCCGCCGGATCGCCGGGTACCGGATCGAGCAGGAGATCGGACGCGGCGGCATGGCCGTCGTCTACCGGGCCCGCGACCTGCGCCTGGAACGCACCGTCGCCCTGAAGCTGCTCGCCCCGGAACTCGCCCGCAACGACACCTTCCGGCGCCGCTTCACCCACGAGTCCCGGGCCGCCGCCGCCATCGACCACCCGCACATCGTGCCCGTCTTCGAGGCGGGCGAGACGGACGGCGTGCTCTACATCGCCATGCGCTACGTCCCCGGCAGCGACCTCAGGCACGTCCTCGACCGGGAGGGCCCGCTGCCGCCCGCCACCGCCGTCCGCGTCGCGGCCCAGGTCGCCTCCGCGCTCGACGCGGCCCACGAGCACGGCCTGGTGCACCGGGACGTCAAGCCCGGCAACATCCTGGTCGCGCGCGGCACCGACAGCGACCACCCCGAGCACGTCTACCTCACCGACTTCGGCCTGACGAAGAAGTCACTGTCGCTGACCGGCTTCACCACGGTCGGCCAGTTCGTCGGCACGCTCGACTACGTCGCCCCCGAGCAGATCTCGGGCAAGCCGGTCGACGCCCGCTGCGACGTCTACGGCTTCGCCTGCGTCGTCTACGAGGTGCTGGCCGGTCACCCGCCCTTCCGGCGCGACGACGACATGGCCCTGCTGTGGGCGCACCAGTACGACGAGCCGCCCCCGCTGACCGAGGCCAGGCCCGGCATCGCCCCGCAGGCCGACCCGGTCCTCGCCAAGGCCCTCGCCAAGAGCCCCGACGACCGCTACCCGTCCTGCCTCGCCTTCGTGGCGGCGCTGCGCGCGGCGACGACCGGCGGCGGGGCCGGGACCGTACGCCCGTCCACGCGGGCTCAGGCGTGGGCACCGGCCGGCCCGGAGCCGGCCAGGCAGCCGCCGCGCTGGGCCGAGCCGGTCTTCGTGCGGCGCGGGTAGCGGCCGGGGGTCACACCCGGCCGTCCGGGCGCACCTGGCCCCGCCGCCGCACCCGCCGGGCCGCTAGCGCCCCGGCGAACCCGGTCACCAGCCCCCACGCGAGGGCCAGCCCGACCGCGCCCCACAGCCGCGGCCGCAGGAACAGCTCGCCCGCGAGGCCCCCGCCCAGGTCGCCGATCCCGAGCACGGACAGGCCGTAGTGGGCGGAGACCCGTCCGACCAGGCAGATCATGAAGACCGTCAGCGCCAGCGCGACCGCCATGCGCACGGCGTGCTGCCAGGCCCGGATCCGGGACGGCGACCGGGCCGCCATCACGAACGCGGCGGCCGGCAGCAGCACGATGTCGACGACGAGCAGCCACCAGACACTGCCGTCGTGTTCCGCGAGCGTCCGCAGGTTCAGCTCGGAGACGTCCGGCGTGCGCAGCACCGCGTCCAGCACGTGCGGCATCGGCAGCCCGAACGGCCCCTCCACCCTGCCGTTCCAGGTGGCGCCCAGCCCGATCGTCAGCGCCGTCCACACCAGGTTGGGCAGGCCCAGCAGGATCACCGCGAACGTCTCGGCCGGGTGCCCCCGGGTCGCCGCGACGACCAGGGCGATCACCAGGCCGATCGCGACGTACGCCAGCAGCAGGGCGACCATCGCGAACGCGGCCGGCCGCACGGAGGCCTGGAAGCGCAGCAGCCCGCCCGGCAGCGGTGCCCCGCGCGACACCAGCAGGGACAGCACCAGCACGCCGGCCAGCCACACGAGGCCGACGAACACCGACAGCGGGACGTCCGTGGTGAAGCCGATCCGCGGGGAGGCGCCGAACAGATCGCCGAGTTCGCCCAGGGCGTCGTCGCCCAGCGAGATGTCGAAGGTGTGGCGGGCCCCCAGCGCCACGCCGATCAGCGCGAGCAGCCACAGGGCCGCGATCCGGGCGGCCCAGCCCGCCAGCTCCGCGGCACCGGCGACCGCGCGGTGCCGCAGGGGCCGCAGGAAGCCCCAGGCGACCACCAGCGCACCGGTGAGGGTGACCGACAGCGGGATGACCGTCAGGCTCGCCCGGGTGCCGGCGAGATCACCGGCGTTCCCGGAGAGTTCCACGGTGCCGCCGACGGCCGTGACCACGGTCGCCGCGACCACGGGGGCGAAGGCGCCGTCCGGGAGGTCCGCGGCTCCGGCCGCCCAGAGGCCGAGGGCGGACACCACCGCCATGGCGAGCAGCGCGCCGGCCACGCAGACGAGGGCGTGGATCCAGCCGTGGCGGGCGGTGGCCCGCCCGGCGGATGCACGGGCCTGGCCGGACGAGGTGCGCGAACTCACGTTGCCACGCTAAGCAGCACCCGTGCCGGACGCCCGCCGGGCGGGTCCGTCCGCGTCGGCTTGCGGGGCCCGTGGGACCGGAGCACACAATGAACAGGTAGTGGAAAAAGCGGCATGAAACGGTACCTACCACCCCGAGCGGTGCAGGCCGCAGAGAACCCACGCGGGAAGAAGAGCTCGTGAGCGTCGAACCGCCGTCGTCCGGCCGCCCCACAGGACCTCCCTCGGGCCCGCTGTCGGGCCCCTCCCAGCTGCCGCCCGGCGGCGGCCCGCCCCCCGAGCCGCCCGGCGGGGGCGGCGACCGGCCGGAGCCCCGCCGCCCGTGGTGGGGGTCCGTGCCCCGGGTCGCGATCGTCGCGACCGCCGTCGTGGCCGCGGTGATCCTCGCCGTCGTGCTGTCCCGGCCCGGCGGCGGTGGCTCCGGAGCGTCCGACGGCGGCACCAGCACGTCCCAGGGTGAGATCTTCCTCCAGCCCGCCGCCGACACCGGGCCGGATCCGTTCACCGAGTCCACGGCGGAGGAGAGCTCCGCCTCGCCGGTGTCGCCGTCGCCCACCGAACTGGCCCCGCAGAACACCGTGCAGGGCGTGCAGGGCGGCGCACCCGGCCTCTACGGCGGCACCCGCAACGCGGCGAGCTGCGACGTGGAGAAGCAGATCACGTACTTCGAGGGCGCCCCGGACAAGCAGCGGGCCTTCGCCTCGGTCGCCCGGGTCGAGTCCTCCGACGTCCCCGCCTACCTGCGCTCGCTCACCCCGGTGCAGCTGCGCATGGACACCCGCGTCACCAACCACGGTTACAAGGACGGCGCCGCCACCAGCTACCAGGCCGTCCTGCAGACCGGCACGGCCGTCCTCGTCGACGACCGCGGTGTGCCCCGGGTGCGCTGCGCCTGCGGCAACCCGCTGACCCCGCCGGTCGCCCAGCAGACCGCGCCGAAGACGACCGGCGACGAGTGGCCGGGCTACAGCAACACCAAGGTCGTCGTGGTCACGCCCGCGCCGGAGCCGGTCGACGTCTTCGTCATGTGCGAGCCGGACGGCGAGTGGTTCGAACGGCACAAGGGCGACACCGGCACGAAGGACCGCAAGACCGAGAAGCCGGACAAGCCGTCCCCGTCGGTGAGCGTGACCACACCCACGGCGCCGACCGACTCGACGTCGACCGGGCCGCCGACGACCGAACCGCCGTCCTCCGAGACGGGGACGGAGACCTCACCGGAGCCGCCGAGTGAGCCGCCCGCCTCCGAGTCCGCGCCCCCCGGCAGCGACTCGGGCAGCGGCAGCGGGAGCGCCCCGGGCAGCGGCAGCGCCCCCGGCAGCGGCAGCGACCCGGGCAGCGGCAGCGACCCGGGCAGCGGCACGACGGACCAGCCCCCGGCCTCCTGACCGCCTGGCACGGGCGCCTAGCCGGCGCGGACCACCAGGGCGTATCCGCCGAGCCCGAGCAGGCGGTCGGCCGGCAGCTCGCCGTGGACGGTGAGCACCGCTTCGAGGCGCCCGGTGCCGGGTTCGAACACGACGTCCTGGACCGTGCCCAGGTGGTCGCCCGTCTCGGCGAGGATCCTCAGGCCCGGCAGCTCGTGGTGGGGCGGCAGCTCGGCCGGCGCCTGGGCCGAGCGCACCAGCACGGCGTCGGGGCCGACGGCGTGCAGTGCCCCCCACGGCAGCGCGGTCTCCTTGCGGTGCGGGCCCCGTACCCGGACGTGGGTGACCACGCCGGACGCGGCGTCGACGGTCAGCGCCCGCACGGTGCCGAGTTCCTCCGCGTCGTCCAGTGTCAGCACCGGCAGCCCTTGTGCCTCGGAGAACAGCATCGTCACGGCGCTCCCTCGCGTTCGTTCCGGAAGGCGCCGACCCGGGCGGTGAACTCCGCCAGGTCGTCGGCGACGTGCCGCACGGCGTCGGCGGGGACGACCAGGGCCCGGCCGGAGACGGCGAGCGTCTCGCCGCGCGGCACGTACACCCGGTGCCGGCGCCGTCGGGACCCCCGCACGAGCGTCTTGGCCGCGGCGATCCGGAAGCCCACGACCCGGCCGCTGGTGCCGCCCTCGACGATCACGTCGAGGACCGTGCCGACCTCGGTGCCCTCGTCGGTGAGCACCTTCGCGTGCAGCACCCGGCCCTGCTGCGCCTCGCGGCGCGCCACCACCACCGACGTGTCCTGCAGGGCCAGGGCGTCGCGCACCATCACTGCGTCCCGGCCCAGCGAGTGCACCGCAGGCCAGGGCAGGCTCTGCTTGAGCGGGCCCGACAGCAGGCCGCGGCCACTGAGCGTGAAGCCGGTGATGCGCCCGGCGGCGGCGTCGAAGACGGTGTCCTTGATCTGCGCGACGGCGTCCCCGCCCAGCGTGACCACCGGCAGGGTCGTCAGGCTCCGCGCCGCCATCAGCTCGTTCATCGCCACCCCTTCCCGCCGGGCCCGCGCCGCACCGCGATCACCGTCCCGGAGCGCCGCCCGGCCTGCACGGCGAGCGTCCCCACGACGACGGCGGCGAGTGCCGCGACCACTATGACCAGCCATATCCACCAGGCCACCGCGCACCTCCGGTGATCCGCCCGGCCGCCGTCGGCCGGCCCCGATGTCCTACCGGGTGCCCCGCCCCCGGGGGACAATGCCACGGGCGGCGGACGGGCCGGGACCGGCAGGACTGCGGAGCGCGACTCGGGGTACGAGCACTGGTGCAGAGCATCCGGCCAGTCCGGCATCCCAGAGAGAAAAGTATGATCGACCACGTGGACGGGGCAGTGATACCGACTGGTTTCGACGTGCCCGTGGAGCCGCTGAGGCGGGCGGCGCACTACTCCGGCGAGCAGGGATGCATCGCCGAGGCGCGGGCGTTCGCCGCGCTCTTCCTCGACCAGCTGAGGACCGAGTGGTGCGCGCGCGTCGACGAGCGCCTGGACGGCGCCGTGCTGCTCGTGGTGAGCGAGCTGGTCACCAATGCCGACCGGCACAGCAACGGGCCCTACATCCTGGAGCTCGTCGGCACGGACGCCGCGGTGACCGTGTCGGTCTACGACAGCAGCTCCGCCCTGCCCCGCATCTTCCCCCGTGACCCCGAGCGCATCGGCCGGCACGGCCTGGAGATCGTCCACGCGCTCGCGGAACAGGTCAGCGTGGAGCGGGTGCCGGTCGGCAAGCGGGTGCGTGCCGTGCTGCCGCTGACCGCCGGGTGAATCCCCGGGACCCCGCACCGCCGTTCGCCGCATCGCGTTTCGCCGCCGCCGGGTCCCGGCACGGAAGCGCGGGTCCCGGCACAGAAGCGAAAGAAGAAAGAAGAGGGTGCCGTCCCACTCCCGCGTGTGGGACGGCACCCGCTGGTCCGCCGTCTTCGGCCGGTTCGCCGCCCGCGTCAGGCGCAGCCCAGCTCGCCGAGCATGCCCTGCCGCAGCCGGGTGATGATCCGCTTGATCAGGCGGGAGACGTGCATCTGGGAGCAGCCGAGCCGCTCGCCGATCTCCGCCTGGGTGGCCTCCTCCACGAACCGCATGTGGATGATCTGTCGGTCGCGCTCGCTGAGCTCGGCCATGAGCGGGGCGAGCGAGTGGAAGTCCTCGACGAGCCGCAGTCCGTCCTCCTCCACGCCGATGAAGTCGGCCAGGACCGCCTCGCCGCCCTCCGGTCCGTCACCGGTGAGCGCGGCGTCCAGCGACGAGGAGTTGTAGCCGTTGGAGGCGATCTGCCCCTCGACGACCTCCTTCTCGGAGATGTTCATCAGCGTGGCCAGCTCGGCGACCGTCGGCTCGCGGTCCAGGCGGCTGGCGAGCTCCTCGCGCGCCTTGGCCAGCTCCACCCGCAGCTCCTGCAGCCGGCGGGGCACGTGCACCGCCCAGGTGGTGTCGCGGAAGAACCGCTTGATCTCACCGACGATGTACGGCAGCGCGAAGGAGGTGAACTCGACCTCGCGCGAGAGTTCGAACCGGTCGATGGCCTTGATCAGACCGATCATGCCGGTCTGGACGATGTCCTCCATGTCGTCGCCACGGCCCCGGAACCGGCCGGCCGCGAAGCGCACGAGCGACATGTTCATCTCGATCAGGGTGTTGCGCGCGTACTGGTACTCGTGCGTGCCTTCTTCGAGCTCCGTCAGGCGCTGGAAGAACTGGCGGGACAGTTCGCGGGCGTCCCGGGGGGCCACGGACCGCGGGTCCACGACTCCCGGCAGTGCTCCGTCACCCGCGCTGGCCTCGGCGTTCTCTTCGACGGCCTGTGCCTTCGACCGGATCACGGCGGTCTCCATTACCTCTCCCGACAGTCACGGCGGACATCTGCATAGGTACTCCCGAGTTGCGGGTACCCGGAAAGACCCGCACCATGCCCACCGAATTCTCGCAGGGCGGAACGCCGGGCCCTTCCCCTCCTCGCCGGGATTCCCGAGGCTGGAGCGGTGACCGACCACATGCCGAACGAAGCCCGCGTCATCCCCCTGCGCCCGTCCGGCGCCCGGCCCCGTGGCGACCGGCCCGCCGCGGGGCCGCCGCGCCCGGGGCCGTCCCCGGCCCCCGCCGTGCGGGAACCCCTGTGGCGGGACCTGGTGGGGGACGTCCTGCGCCAGGAACGCCTCGCGCAGGAGCGCACGCTGAAGGACGTCGCCGACGCGGCGCGGATCTCCGTGCCGTACCTGTCGGAAGTGGAGCGCGGCCGCAAGGAGGCCTCCTCGGAGGTCCTCGCGGCCGCCGCCCACGCCCTCGGACTGGGCCTCGGCGACCTGTTGTCGCGGGCCCGGGGGGAGCTGATCCGCGTCACCTCCCGGTACGCGGGCAGCGGCCGCCGCGGGGCGTCCCCGTCGTCGCACGACGGACTGTGCCTGGCCGCCTGAGCAGGACCCGGCCGGCGCCTCAGACCAGCTGCGGGCGCCGGCTGAGCACCTCGTCGGCCAGCCCGTACGCCACCGCCTCCTGCGCGGTGAACACCTTGTCGCGGTCCATGTCGGCCCGCAGGGTCGCCACGTCGTGGTGGGTGTGCCGGGCCAGCACCTGCTCCACCTGGGAGCGGATCCGCACCATCTCCTTGGCCTGCAGCGCGAGGTCGGAGACCATACCGCGCTGTCCTCCGGTGGCCGGCTGCCCCAGCAGCACGCGCGCGTGCTCCAGCACGAACCGCCGCCCGGGGTCCCCGCCGGCCAGCAGCACGGCCGCGGTGGAGGCCGCCTGCCCGACACAGCACGTGGAGATCGGCGCCCGCACGAACGACATGGTGTCGTAGATCGCCATCAGTGACGTGAACGAGCCGCCGGGGGAGTTGATGTAGACGGCGATCTCCGTCTCCGGCGCCGCCGACTCCAGGTGCAGCAGCTGCGCGATGACGACGTTGGCGACGCCGTCGTCGATCTCCGTTCCCAGGAAGATGATCCGCTCGTTCAGCAGTCGGCTGAAGACGTCGAAGGACCGTTCGCCCTGCGGGGTCCGCTCGATGACGTTCGGAATCGTGTAGCTCCCCATCACCGCAGCCCCATCCTGGGGCGCGCCGCCGCCGGAACGACGTCCGCGAGGGACTCCACGACCCGGTCCACCATGCCGTACTCCCTGGCCTCCTGCGCCGTGAACCAGCGGTCCCGGTCGCCGTCCCGGGAGATCGTCTCCGGGCTCTGGCCGGTGTGCTCGGCGGTGATGCGCTCGATGGTCCGCTTGGTGAACTCCAGGTTCTCCGCCTGGATCTCGATGTCGGCGGTGGTGCCGCCGATGCCCGCGGACGGCTGGTGCATCATGATCCGCGCGTTGGGCAGGGCGTACCGCTTGCCGGGCGCGCCGACGCTGAGCAGGAACTGCCCCATGCTGGCCGCGAAGCCCAGGGCGAGGGTGGACACGTCGTTCGGGACGAGCCGCATCGTGTCGTAGATGGCGAGGCCCGCGTGGACCGCTCCGCCAGGGCTGTTGATGTACAGGCTGATGTCGCTGTGCGGGTCCTCCGCCGACAGGATCAGCAGCTGGGCGCAGACCCGGTTGGCGGAGACCTCGTCGACCTGGGTGCCCAGCAGCACGATGCGCCGGGCGAGCAGCTGGGCGGCGAGGTGGTCGTCGAAGCGGGTCGGAGGGGTGTCGCCCTCCTCCGCCCGGGGGGCGAGTGCCGTGCGTGGAGTCACCGGTTCTCCTCGTGGTCGCGGACGTGCCGTCGGCTCCCACTGTCGGCCCCGGACGGCGCCGGCAGCCGCTTTCTCTGCCGTGGGCAGATCCGCTACCGGCGCAGTACCGGGCTCACCGGGTCTCGCGCAGCTGCCGGAAGAACGCCCGCACGTCGCCGACCAGCAGGTCGGGCTCCTCCATCGCAGCGAAGTGCCCGCCGCGGTCGAACTCCGTCCAGCGCACCAGGTTCTCCGTACGCTCCGCCTTGTGGCGCAGCGGCAGCTGCAGTTCGGCCGGGAAGAGGGCGAGTGCCGTCGGGGCGGAGGAGGGTTCGGCGGGCATCGCGGCGCGGCCGGTCGCGTGCGCCCGCTCGTAGTAGATCCGGGCGGAGGAACCCGCCGTCCTCGTCAGCCAGTACAGCATCACGTTGGTCAGCAGCAGGTCCCGGTCGACCGCCTCCTCCGGCAGCTCACGCGAGTCGGTCCACTCCCGGAACTTCTCGACGATCCACGCCAGCTGGCCGACGGGCGAGTCGGTCAGCGCGTAGGCGAGGGTCTGCGGCCGGGAGGACTGCAGGACCGCGTACCCGGTGCCCTCGCCGGACCAGTCGCGCCAGCGCCGCCACGAGGTGAGGGTGCGCTCCCGCTCCTCGGGGCCGAGCGGCTCCAGCTCCTCGGCGGTCGGCTCGGTGACCGCCTGGGCGCCCGGCAGCAGGTTGAGATGCACACCGAGCACGCGGTCGGGGTGTGCCCTGCCCAGTTCGCGGGAGATCGCCGCGCCCCAGTCGCCGCCCTGCGCGCCGAACCTCTCGTAGCCGAGCCGCCGCATCAGCTCGGCCCAGGCGTCGGCCACCCGGCCCGCCTCCCAGCCGGTGTCCCTCGTCGGGCCGGACAGCCCGAAACCCGGGACGCTCGGCACCACCACGTGGAACGCGTCGGCCGGATCGCCCCCGTGGGCGGCCGGATCGGCCAGCGGCCCGGCCACGTCCAGGAACTCCACGATGGAGCCGGGCCAGCCGTGCGTGAGGATCAGCGGGGTGGCGTCCGGCTCGGGGGAGCGCAGATGGGCGAAGTGGACCGTCGCCCCGTCGATGACGGTGGTGAACTGCGGCCACGCGTTCAGCCGCGCCTCGGCGGCCCGCCAGTCGTACGTGTGCCGCCAGTACTCCGCCAGCTCGCGCAGATACGCCAGCGGTACGCCGTACGCCCATCCCGTGCCCGGGAGTTCGTCCGGCCAGCGGGTGCGGTCCAGCCGGTCGTGCAGGTCGTCGAGGTCGCGCTGGGGTACGTCGAGACGGAAGGGCCGGATGCCGCTGCCGGCGGGCGGGGAGATCGTCATGGACGCGATGCTAGGCGCGGACCGTGACACCGTCCCACCCGATTACCGCGCGACCGATGAGTTCCGGGGCGCCGGGGGGTCGACACCGGTGACAGCGACCCACGCTCCGGGAGGAACCCATGGCGACCGACGGCTTCACCACGTGTCTGTGGTTCGACGGCCAGGCCGAGGAAGCGGCCCACCACTACGTCTCGATCTTCAAGAACTCCAGCATCGGCACGATCGCGCGCTACCCCGAGGGGGCGCTCCAGCCGGCCGGCAGCGTGATGAGCGTGGCGTTCACCGCCAACGGGCACCGGTTCCTCGGGCTGAACGGCGGGCCCCAGTTCACGTTCAATGAGGCGGTCTCCTTCATGATCCACTGCGCGGACCAGGAGGAGATCGACCACTACTGGACCCGGCTCACCGAGAACGGCGGCGAGCCGGGCCCCTGCGGCTGGCTCATGGACAGGTACGGCGTGTCCTGGCAGGTCCTCCCGGACCGGCTGGAGGAGATGGTCACCGACCCGGACCCGCAGAAGGCCGCCCGCGTCACGGCGGCGTTCATGGTCATGGGCAAGTTCGACCTCGCCGCCCTGGAGCGGGCCTACGCGGGCGAGTGACGAGCGGCCGGCCGTGGGGGGCGGACCGCACCCGGCCCCCTACCCGGCCTCGGCCAGGATCTCGGCGATCACATGCCGGGAGTTCTCCGCGACCGGCGGGTTCGTCTCCCAGTAGTACGGCAGCGCGATGACCGCGATGGACAGGGCCCAGCCCCGGCCGCGCGCCCACTCGGCCTGTCCGGCGCCCACGGCCTCGCGGAAGTGGCCGCGCACCTCGGCGGGCAGCACGCACCAGGCGCTGATCAGGTCGACGGCGGGATCACCCACGCCCACCGTGCCGTAGTCGATCACGGCGCTCAGCCGGCCGTCCCGCACCAGCAGGTTCCCGGCCATCAGATCGCCGTGCGCCCACACCGGCGGTCCGGAGTGCTCCGGTGCGCCGAGGGCCTCCTCCCAGCGGCGGGCCACCGCGGCGGTGTCGACCCGCCCGGTCAGCCGCGCGAGGGCCTCGCGCACGGAGCGGTCGCGGGCCGCCAGGGGCACCCCCCGGCCGGCCGGCCCGCCGGAGACGTCGATCCGGCGCAGGGCCCTGACGTACGAGGCCAGGTCCCGGGCGAGCGCTCCGGGCGCGTCGAGCGCTCCGGGCACCGGGTTGCGTCCGTCCAGCCAGCGGTAGACCGACCAGGGCCACGGGAAGTCCGGGCCCGGTGCGCCCCGCCCGAGGGGCTCGGGCGTGGCGGCGGGCAGGGCGGGCCCCAGCCGGGGCAGCCAGCGCAGTTCGTGCTCGATGGCGTCGACGGCGCGGGGGTGCCGGGGCAGCCGTACGACCTTGTCCGCGCCGAGGCGGAACATGGCGTTCTCGGTTCCGGAGGACTCCAGCCGCCGCAGGGGCTGGCCCGCCCACCGCGGGAACCGCCCGGCGATCAGCCGGCCGACCAGCCGGACATCGACGTCGACCTCGTCCGCATGCATCCGCACCGCGCCCATGGCGCCCCATTCGACCGGTCAGCGCGCCGACTGTCGAACGGTTTTCACGATCTCGCGGGCGATCCGCAGGATGCCGGGGGAGCGCACCGGGCAGGGCCTGGGCCGGGACGTCGTCGGGGCGAGGCAGAAGTGCAGGTAGTCGTCGTCGCGGTGCAGGGCCGTCCGGCCGCGGGAGGGCTGGGTGCAGTCCCCGGGACGGGCCCGCTCCGAGGCCGTGCACGGCAGGTACTGCGTCCAGGTGTAGCGGTCGCCTGCCGGACTCACCGCCTTCCCGGCGTCCGCCACCAGACCGCCGGAGGCGGCGGCCCGCTCCGCGTACAGCGCGTTGACCCGCCGGACCCGGCCGGGGGTGATCGGGTCCGGTCCCTGCGCCACCCAGACGATCCGCGGGCCCGTTCCGCGCCCGGCGGCGGTGATCTGCTCGGTGAGCCGGCGCGCGTCGGCGGCGTACCGGGCGAAGTACCGGGCCGGGGACGCGTCGTGGGTGATGCCGTCCATGCACGGCGTGTAGCCCCAGGAGTTCCCCCAGAACTGCAGCACCACGACGTCGGGCCGCTGCCTGCGCACCAGTGCGGCGGCCTTGTCGGAGGCCGGCACCAGGGACCGTTCGGCCGTGCCCTCCAGGTAGTCGCAGAGTGTGGTGCCGGAGTACGGGGCGCTGGTGTACTCGGCCCGCAGGTCCCGGCGCAGCTCCTGGCCCAGGACCTTCTGGTTCTCCATCGCCAGCGAGTCCCCGAGGTACAGCACCCGGGGTGCCTCCCGGGGCCGCGCGGCGGGGGAGGCGGGCGGGGCGGTGGCGGTCCGGTGGGGGGACGCCGACGCGTGCGGTGCGGCCGGCGCCGGTTCGTCCGGCGCCGACGCCGGATCCCCGCACCCGCCGAGCAGCAGCCCGGCCAGCAGCACTCCCACCATCCACGGCTTGCGCATACGGCAACTCCCGCCCCGGCCACCGAAACGGCACTCAGGCAAGCACAGCCGGCGGCCGGGGGGAAGAGACCCGCCGGACACTCGGCGCGCGGGCCCGCCCGGGGGTGACTAGCGTGAGGAAACGGACCATTCACCCGTCCGGAGAGGGCCGCAGCCATGGCCGTGCAACCCGAAGGAAGCCCGTGCTGGGCCGACGCGATGTTCCGTGACCTCGAAGGGGCCAAGCGCTTCTACGGCGACCTCCTCGGCTGGACGTTCGCCGAGTCGTCGACGGAGTACGGCAACTACACCGAGGCCTACGCCGACGGCAAGGCGGTCGCCGCCGTCGTCCCGCCCATGCCCGGCCAGGACGGCCAGGAGGGCCTGTCGCAGTGGTGCCTGTACTTCGCGGCCGAGGACGCCGCCGCCACCGCCGGCCGGATCCGTGACCACGGCGGCCAGGTGCTGATGGAGCCGATGGCGGTCGGCGACTTCGGCACCATGTGCCTGGCCCGCGACCCCGGCGGCGTCGTCTTCGGCGTCTGGCAGGCGGGCACCCACGAGGGCTTCCAGGCGATGGCCGAACCGGGCGCCTACGTCTGGGCGGAGGTCTTCACCCGCGAGCCGGAGAAGTCCGACGCGTTCTTCCCGGCGGTCTTCTCCTACCGGCAGCGGGACATGGAGGACGGCGAGACGGACTTCCGCGTCTACGACCTCGGCGAGCGCAGTGTCCTCGGCCGGATGAGGATGACGGAGGAGTTCCCGCCCGAGATGCCGCCGTACATCAACGTCTACTTCACCGTCGCGGACTGCGACGCGGCCGTGGCGAAGGCCACCGAGCTCGGCGGGGAGCTGCGCTTCGGCCCGATGACCACCCCGTTCGGCCGGTTCGCCTCGATCAGCGACCCGCAGGGCGCGAACCTCTCGCTCATCGACATCACCACGACCGAGGGAGACATGCCGAAGCTGACCGACGTGCCCTAGCCGCCCCCTGGCGGCCGGGCGGACCACGCGGCCATGGCATGATCGGGCCCATGCGTGAACGTGTGGTGGCCGCGTGCGACGGGGCTTCGAAGGGGAACCCGGGACCCGCCGGCTGGGCCTGGGTCGTGGCCGACGCCGCCGAGAGCCCGGTGCGCTGGGAGGCGGGCCCGCTCGGCAGGGCCACCAACAACGTCGCCGAACTCACCGCGCTGGAGCGGTTGCTGGCCGCGACCGACCCGGACGTGCCGCTGGAGATCCGGATGGACTCCCAGTACGCGATGAAGGCCGTCACCACCTGGCTGCCCGGCTGGAAGCGCAACGGCTGGAAGACGGCCGCCGGCAAGCCGGTCGCCAACCAGGAACTCGTGGTGCGCATCGACGAACTGCTCGACGGCCGCTCCGTCGAGTTCCGTTACGTCCCCGCCCACCAGGTCGACGGCGACCGGCTGAACGACTTCGCCGACCGGGCCGCAAGCCAGGCCGCCACCGTGCAGGAGCCCGCGGGCAGCGGCCTCGGCTCGCCCGAGCCGCCGCCCGCCCCGGACACCCCCGTCAAGGCCCCGCGCTCCCGCCCGCGCGGCGGCGCCGCCCGTACGGGCGGGACGTCCGCGGCGAAGGGCTCCGCCGCGAAGGGGTCCTCCCGCACGATCAAGGCGAAGTTCCCCGGCCGCTGCCAGTGCGGCCGCGCCTACGCGGCCGGCGAGCCGATCGCCAAGAACGACAGTGGCTGGGGCCACCCCGAGTGCCGCCCGGGCGCACCCGTCTGATCAGGCGTCGAACGTGTAGTGCGGTGTGTGGTCCAGCAGGTCCGCCGGGCTGGTGTCGTGCCACGGCCGCATGGTCTCGCGCAGGTCGATCACGTCCGGCGTGCCCGCGGCCGGCAGATAGCCGGAGCCCGGGTGCCGCCGCTGCCAGTCGGCCCACAGTTTGTCGATGAACGCGTGGTGCAGCCAGAACACCGGGTCGTTGGGCGAGACGCCGGTGGCCATCTGCCCGCCGACCCAGACGTGGACGCGGTTGTGCAGGTTGACGCCCCGCCACCCTTCGAGGTGGTTGCGGAAGCCGTCCGAGGCGCTGTTCCAGGGCGCCGTGTCGTAGGTCGGCATGGCCAGCACGGAGTCCACCTCCGCCCGTGTGGGCAGCTCCCGTACGGCGGTGCCGAACGAGCGGCGCAGGAACGTACGGCCGTCGACGCGGACGTTGACCGGCCAGTTCCCTGCGGAGGCGGCGAACGGCCCGTCCACCACCCGGCCGTCCCGCTCCCGCCCGGTCCCGCCGAGGAAGTCGGGCGCCCACAGGGAGGCGCGCGGTGAACGGTCCACGGTCCAGTCCCAGTAGGGCAGCGTCACCGACGCGTCCACCGACTGCAGGGCCCGCTCGAACTCCAGGAGGAATCTCCGGTGCCAGGGCAGGAAGGACGGGGAGCGGTGGCCGGTGCGCTCGCCGTCGTCGGTGTCGGAGACGATGAACGCGTTGTGCGTGGTCACGAACTGGTCGTAGCGGCCGCTGCGCTTCAGTTCGAGCAGCGCGGCGACGAAACGCCGCTTCTCGTCGGCCGTCAGGGCGGACTGGTTCTTGCGGACTGCCATGTGCGGTGTGCTCCAGGTGCCGTGCGGGCGGGATCAGTTGGCGGGGAAGGGCAGCAGGGGCGCGCCCTGGAGTTCGTCCACGGCGGCGCGCGCGGCCGCGCGCGGGGTGGGCACCGGGGCGTAGTGGCTGACGACGCTGATCCAGCTCCCGTCGGCGTTGCGCATCACGTGCAGTTCCACCCCGTCGACGAACACGGCGTATCCCGCGCCGTGGTGGTGGTGACCGGACCCGGTGGCCGGCCGGCCCTGTATCCGGCGGCCCTTGTAGACCTCGTCGAAGGCGGCGGGGGAGCCGGGGCGGTGCCCGGCGGCCGCTGCCTGCGGTGCGAGGGCGGACGCGGTGCCGGCCGTGGCGGCGAGGGCGGCCGCGGCGGTGAGCGCGCGGCGGCGGCTGAGTTCCGGCATGCGGATCTCCTGTGTTCGTTCGGGTGAGGGCACCGCATGCCTACCGGCCCGTCCGGATCCGGGAGAAATCGCCGCGAGCCGGTTGGCTGCGATCCGGGCAATTCCCCTTATGTCGTGCAAGGTTGAACCAAGATGATCTTGCTCCGCCGGGTCCACGGCGTGGCGCGGACGGGGAAATTCCGCCCGTGGGCGGTGCCGGGGCGAAGGTTTCTCCCCGGGCCGGAAAGGGGCCGTGGTGCCGGTCACGCCGGGAACCTGACGCGATTCGGCCCTCCGGCCGACGATGCTTTCGTGCTGCTACTCTGCGTCCGCCATTGACAGCTCTCAGTAGTCCTCAGGGGTGCGCGTGAAGGTCGCCTGCGTCGGCGGCGGGCCCGCCGGTCTGTATCTCTCGATCCTGCTCAAGCGGCAGGACCCGTCCCACGACGTCACCGTCTACGAACGCGACCCGGAGGGCTCCACCTACGGCTGGGGAGTGACGTACTGGCGCGGACTGCTCGACCGGCTCCACGAGCAGGACCCCGAGTCGGCCCGGGCGCTCGCGGCCGGCTCCGTCCGCTGGCGGGAGGGCGTCGCCCACGTCGGGGACGTCACGACCCGGCAGAGCGGCGACGAGGGACACGGCATCGGCCGCCACCGCCTCCTGGAGATCCTCGCCGCCCGCGCCCGCGACCTCGGCGTACGCCTGGAGTACGAGCGTGAGATCACGGCCGCGGACCCGCCCCCGGACGCCGACCTGGTCGTGGCGGCCGACGGTGTCCGCAGCACCCTGCGCACCCGCCACGCCACGCACTTCGGCACCCGGCTGACGGCCGGGCGCAACCCGTACCTCTGGCTCGGCACCACCAAGGCCTTCTCCGCCTTCACCTTCGCCTTCGTGGAGACCGCCCACGGCTGGATCTGGTGCTACGGCTACGGCTACGCCCCCGACCGCGGCACCTGCGTCGTCGAGTGCGCCCCCGACACCTGGGCCGGACTCGGCCTCGACCGCGCGAGCGAGGCGGACGGGCTGGCCCTGCTGGAGAAGCTCTTCGCCGGCGTCCTGGACGGCCACCCGCTGCTCGGGCGGCCCGGCGGCACGCCCTGGCAGACCTTCCGCACCCTCACCAACCGCACCTGGCACCACGGCAACCTCGTGCTGCTCGGCGACGCCGCGCACACCACGCACTACTCCATCGGCGCCGGCACCACCCTCGCCCTGGAGGACGCCATCGCCCTCGCCGCCGCACTGCGCGAGCAGCCCGCCCTCCCGCAGGCCCTGGCCCACTACGAGCGCGAGCGCACGGCGGCCCTGCTGCCCGCACAGAGCGCGGCCCGCTACAGCGCCCAGTGGTACGAGGACCTGACGCGCTACATCCACCTGCCCCCGCGGCACATGTTCGCCCTGCTCGGCCAGCGCCACTCGCCCCTGCTGCCCCACGTGCCGCCGCAGCTGTACTACCGGCTCGACCGGGCCGCCTGCCGGCTGGAACCACTGCGCCGCTTCAAGCGCTGGCTCGGACCGAAGGTGGCGCGGACGGTCCACACGCGGGAGCTGTCCGTCCGTGAGTGATCCCGCCGGAGCGGCGGGGCGCGCCCGGGTCCGCGCACCCCGGTGGCGGGTGACACACTGACGCCTATGGACGAGCGCACATTCGACAGGTCGGGTCAGCACGCTTCCGTCGTCGGTCTCGGTACGTGGCAGCTGGGTGCCGACTGGGGAGACGTCGACGACAAGGAGGCCCTCGCGGTTCTGGAGGCGGCGGCGGAGTCCGGGGTGACCTTCTTCGACACCGCCGACGTGTACGGCGACGGCCGCAGCGAGCAGGCCATCGCCGCCTTCCTCGCCGGCCGGCCGGACCTGCACGTCCTGGTCGCCACGAAGATGGGCCGCCGGGTCGACCAGATTCCCGAGAACTACGTGCTCGACAACTTCCGCGCCTGGAACGACCGCTCCCGGCGCAACCTCGGCGTCGACCGGATCGACCTGGTGCAGCTGCACTGCCCGCCGACGCCCGTGTACTCCACGGACGAGGTGTTCGACGCCCTCGACACCCTGGTGGAAGAGGAGCGCATCGCCGCGTACGGCGTCAGTGTCGAGACCTGCGCGGAGGCGCTGACCGCCATCGCCCGGCCGAACGTGGCCAGCGTGCAGATCATCCTCAACCCGTTCCGCATGAAGCCCCTGCGCGAGGTCCTCCCGGCCGCCCGCCGGGCCGGTGTCGGCATCATCGCCCGCGTGCCGCTCGCCTCCGGGCTGCTGTCGGGCAAGTACACGCGGGACACGGTCTTCCCGGAGAACGACCACCGCACCTACAACCGGCACGGCGAGTCGTTCGACGTGGGCGAGACCTTCTCCGGGGTCGACTACGTCACCGGCGTCGAGGCCGCCGCCGAGTTCGCGGCGCTCGCCCCCGAGGGATACACCCCCGCCCAGCTGGCCCTGCGCTGGATCATCGAGCAGCCCGGCGTCACGACCGTGATCCCCGGCGCCCGCTCCCCCGAGCAGGCCCGCGCCAACGCCGAGGCCGCACGGCTGCCCCGGCTGCCCGACGAGACCCTGGCCGCGATCCGCGACCTGTACGAGCGGCGGATCAAGGACCAGGTGGAGTCGCGCTGGTAGCGGGCCGCAGGAGTCCTACGGCTCCAGGAGCAGCTGCCTCTCCTGCTCCTGGTCGCCGGAGGCGGCACCGTCGTCCCGTGCCGTGAAGACCCGGGCGAGCGTGTCGCTCGCCCGGCGCACCGCCTCCGGGGAGCCCTGGACGGTGACCGTCACCGGCGCCGACAGGCTCCTCGCGTCCTGTCCGCCGTCGCCCGCGCCGCCCGACGGCGCGTCGCCGTCGAAGGTCGCCGTGTGCACTGTCGCGTTCTCGTCGGCGGGGAACTCGTCCGGCGCGCCGAACGTGTTCTCCAGCGCCCGCACGACCGCTCGTGCGTCGTCGGCGCCTCCGCCGCTGAGCGTCACGGTGAGCTGCGTACCGGACATACGTCCACGACCTCCTCGCGCTGTGCCTGCTTCGGGCCGTCCGTGTAACCGTCCCCTGATCGCTCAAACCGCCGCCCACGCGGGACGGCGGACTTTTCCGGGGCACACGGGGAAGGAGAGGCCTGGTCAACACGCCAGGTCATCACCAGTGGGAGGAAGAAGTGACGGACACGTCGGAGGGCGGGGCGATGCGCCGGGGGCGCAACGAGACGGAGGACGAGAGAGCCGACCGGATGTGGCAGGAGCTCATCCAGGAGGTCCGCGTCGCCCAGATGGGTGTGCAGATCCTGTTCGGTTTCCTGCTGACCGTGGTGTTCACCGAGAAGTACGAGGACCTGACCGCCACGGACCAGACGATCTACCTCGTGACGGTGGTGCTCGGCGCGTGTGCGACCGGCGCGCTCATAGGCCCGGTGTCCCTGCACCGCCTCGTCTCCGGCCGGCGCGTCAAGCCGCAGGCGGTGCGGCTGGCCTCCCGGCTGACCCTGCTCGGCCTGGTGCTGCTGCTCGCCACGACGACCTCGTCGCTGCTGCTGATCCTGCGCGTGGCGACGCACGACGGTTTCGTGCCCTACCTGGTCGCCGGAGTGGTCGGGTGGTATCTGCTCTGCTGGTTCGTCCTGCCGCTGTGGACGAGGTACCGCCACACCTCGCAGTGACGTGAGGCGCCGCCGCACCCGCGCGTGACCGTGCGGGTGCCGGGCGGACGGTTCCGGCACCCCGCGCGCGGTTCAGCTCCCGGCGAGGACGTTCGCCAGGAACCCGTCGACACAGACCTCCTCGCGGCCCGGCGGCACCAGCTCGTGTGTCTCCCGCAGGAACGCCGCGAACGCCGGGGCCCATGCGAACACCGTCGCGTGATGACGGCCGCCGTCGGCATGCGCGTCGCCGAAGAAGTCCATCCGCAGCTCTCGCCACATGCCCCGCGACTCGGGGCGCATCCGCACGTCGCCCATGCCGACCGGACGCCGCAGCGCGTCGCCGAGCATCTCCCGGTCGAGCTGCCACCGGGCGAGCACCCGGCCGTCATGGCTGAAGACGACCGTGACGGCGAAGGGGTCCGCGGCGTCGTAGCTCAGGTGGGCGAGCACCGAGAAACGGTCCGCGTCGCCCGCCTGCAGCTGCACCACGAGGGTCTTGTGGACGAACGAGTTCACGAGGAGGCCTCCGGGAAGAACCGACGTAGAGCCCTCTAGTACCCCCGATTTTCGCGAAATGCTCAGCTGTCCGGGTGATTCCCGCGGGCACCGCGCAGCGACTCGATGCAGACGGCGACCGCCCGCTGGAGCTCCTCCAGGCGCTCGACCATGTCGTCCTCGTAGAACTCCCCGGCGTCGTCGAGGGTCAGCTCCTCGAACACCTTCGTGGCCTTCTCCAGGCTGGAGTAGAACTTCGTGCGCCGCTCCCGCACCCGCAGTCCCGGGTCCGCCTCCACAGCCTCGGCGACCAGCGACTTCATGGTGCCGTAGGCCTCGGTGGCCCACTCGCCGGCGTCCTCGCCCTCGTCGAGTTCGTCGAGGAGCGACAGGTGCCGCTCGGCCTCCTGACGGAGGTCGGCGGGCGCGTCGACGGTCTGTCCCGCGGGTGTTCTGATCTGTCCCGACTCGGCGATCTGGCGGACGTAACCGATGCGGTCGGCCGCCCGGCTCTCCCCGGCGACGGCCTTCTTCAGCTCATCGGTGCGCACCACGTCCCGGGCCAGCTCCGACTGCAGCTCCGGGTCCTCCCGGACCCGGTCCAGCAGGGCCTGGCGCGCCGCGCGGGCGGTGGAGGGGTCGGCGAGGATCGCGGCGCGCAGGGCGGTGGGGTTCTCCGCGACCTCCAGCGCCTTCGTGGGCCGGATGCCCTCCGCCTCGGCGGCCTCGGCGATGGCGGTGCCGCGCTCGGAAGCGGCGCTGCTGCGGGAGACGTAGTAGCCGAGCCACACGTCGGCGTCCGGCAGCTCCACCTCCTGACCCGGCGTCAGGGCCTCGAAGTGCGGCACCATCCCGTCGTCTGCCGCGCGGTCCCAGGCCTTGTAGTAGCGCATGACCCGTTCCGGGGAGCATCCGGCGAGTCCGGCGAACTCCTTCGCGGAGATCTTCGGCGTCTCGTCCGCGCCCTGCCCGCCGGGCCGCACGCTGCGCGCGACCATCAGCCCGAAGGCCCACCCTCCGGTGCGGGCGTACGCCCCGAACTCCCGCGCGTCCCGCGCGACCAGGTCGGACAGGGGAGCCGGGGGCGCGGTAGAGGTCTCGGGCGGGGTGAGGGCGACGGTCACGGACGCATCTCCTGGGGGCGGGTCGGGACAGGGCGGGACAGAACGGGCGGCACGCGGTGCCGACGGCAGCCTACCGGCCCCCGCCGCTTCCCCTCGGCCCCCAGTTTCGCCCACCGGCGGGTGCGCGACCATGGGCGGCATGGTGCGTCCCGAGGCCGGTGCGGTGCCGCGGCGTTGTGCGCGGTGCGGTGGGCACGAGTACGGCGGGGCGCCCGCGTGCGCGCACTGCCGCGATCTGGTGGACGGCATCGTCGAGGCGGAGTGGGGTGCCTTCCTGCGGCGGTGGGACGCCGCGCCGGGTGACGAGGAGCGGGCCCTGGCCGGGATGGTCGTGGCCGAGCCCGACCGGTACGACCGGCGCGTGGTCGACGCCGCGCTGGACCGGCTGGTGTGCCCCGACTGCGGCCGGCCGGCCGGCCCGTGGCCCGGTCGGCTGCCCGGCCTGCGATCGGGCGCACGGGTTCCGCTACGCCGCGGTCGAGACGGACCGGCCCGGTGTCCCGCCGGGCAACGGACACGCCGTCCGGGTCAACGGCACCGAGGAGGCGCAGCGGCTGAGCGCACAGATGCAGATGAGCCCCCCGGGGGCGGAGGGCTCATCTCGCGGAACGGGCGTGGAGGCACGGGCGCGGGAGCTCAGCCGAACGCCTCGCGCAGGGCGGGCAGCAGCGTCTTCTCCGACCAGTCCAGATACGCCGGCTGCGACTCGCCGCCGATCTGCACGAGCGCGACCTCGGTGAACCCGGCCTCGGCGTACGGGCGGACCGCCTCGACGAACGCCTCCACGTCGTCACCGCACGGGATGGACTCGGCCACGTCGTCGGGCGTGACGAACTGGGTCGCGGCCTCGAAGGAATCCGGGTGCGGCAGCTCCGAGTTGACCTTCCAGCCGCTGCCGAACCAGCGGAACTGGGAGTGCGCCCGCTTGACGGCGGTGTCCCGGTCGGGGTCGTAGCAGACGGGCAGCTGGCCCACGCGCGGCTTGCCCTCGCCGCCGTGCCGGTCGAACGCCTCCAGCAGACCCGCCTTGGGCTCCGTGGCGATCACCAGGTCCCCGAGCCGGCCCGCGAGGGCGCACGACCGCTCCCCGGAGACCGCGATGCCGATGGGCGGCGCCTCGTCCGGAAGGTCCCACAGGCGGGCCGACTCGACGTCGAAGTGGGTGCCGCGATGGTTGACGTGGCCGCCCTCGAAGAGCGCGCGGATGATCTCCACGGCCTCCTCGAACATCTCGTGCCGGACGTCCACGGACGGCCAGCCGCCGCCCACCACGTGTTCGTTGAGGTTCTCGCCCGAGCCGAGTCCCAGCCGGAACCGCCCCTCGGACAGCAACTGCACCGTCGCCGCCTTCTGTGCCACCACCGCCGGGTGGTAGCGGAACGTCGGGCACGTCACGTACGTCATCAGCGGGATACGGGACGTGGCCTGGGCGGCCGCGCCGAGCACCGCCCACGCGTAGGGCGAGTGCCCCTGCGAACGCAACCACGGGAAGTAGTGGTCGGAGGTCACCGAGAAGTCGAAGCCCGCCTCCTCGGCCCGCACGACATGGTCGACGAGCTCGCGGGGGCCGGCCTGCTCGGTCATCATCGTGTATCCGATTTGCACCATAACCGCCGGGTCCCCTGACAAGAGGCGCGGAAACGGCTCGATCACCGCCCGCTGGCGGGGCAGGATGCCCGCATGAGTGCCTTCGCCCTGCCGTCCTCCGCCCCAGCGGCCCAGGGGGTCGACGCCGCCGGCGTCCACGCCTTCCTCGACGCCCTCGAAGCCGCGCCCGAGATCGAGCCGCACAGCCTGATGATCATGCGGCACGGACACCTCGTCGCCTCCGGCTGGTGGGCCCCGTACACGGAACACCGGCCTCACCTGCTCTACTCGCTCAGCAAGAGCTTCACCGGGACCGCCGCCGCCCTGGCCGAGGCCGAGGGGCTGCTGGACTTCGATGCGCCGGTGATCTCGTACTTCCCGGAGTTCGCCGCCGACATCACCGACCCGCGCAGCCGGGCCATGCTGGTACGGCACGTGGCGTCGATGTCGAGCGGCCACACGCGGGAGACCGTCGAGGAGGCCTTCGGCCGTGACCCCGCCGAGCCCGTCCGCGGCTTCCTGCTGCTGCCGCCGGACCGGGACCCGGGCACCGTCTTCGCCTACAACCAGCCCACCACCTACACCCTCGGGGCGATCGTGCAACGGGTGACCGGGCAGACGCTCACCGCCTACCTGCGCCCCCGGCTGCTCGACCCGCTGGGCATCGGCGAGGTGTACTGGCGGCGCGACCGCACCGGGCGCGAGATCGGGTTCAGCGGCCTGCACGCCACCACCGACGCCGTCGCCCGGCTCGGCCAGCTGTACCTGAACGACGGCCTCTGGGAGGGCAAGCGGCTGCTGCCCGAGGGCTGGGCGGCCCGCGCCGCCCGGCCACGCATACCGACCGGCGGCGCCATGGGGGACGTGGACCGGCAGGACTGGGACCAGGGATACGGCTACCAGTTCTGGACGTCCCGGCACGGCTACCGGGGCGACGGTGCCTACGGCCAGTTCTGCCTGGTGCTGCCCGAGCACGACGCGGTGATCGCCACGACCGCCGCCACCGAGCGGATGCAGGACGTCCTGAACCTGGTCTGGGAGCATCTGCTGCCCGCCTTCGGGCCCGCGCCGCTGCCCGGCCGGCAGGCCGAGGACGCCGAGCTGCGCGCCCGCCTGGGCCGGCTCGCGCTGCCGCCCGCCCCGGGCGCGTCCGCGCCGCCGGAAGGGGAGCGGGACTGGGCCGCGGCGCGGTTCACGGCCTCCGGCGCGGGGCCCGTACGGTCGGCCGCACTCGACCGGGACGCGGACGGCTGGACGCTGACGCTCACCGGGGAGGGGGACCCGGACGGGGACCGTGTCCGGCTGCGCGTCGGGGCCGAGGGCTGGACGGTCGCCGAGGAGCCCCTGCCGACCGCGGTGAGCGGCGGCTGGACCGGCGCCGGGACCCTCGCCGTCGAGGTGGTCTTCCTGGAGACCCCGCACCGCCTCGCGCTGACCTGCTCCCTCGCCGACGGCTCGGTGACCGCGCGCTGGCGCACCGAGCCGCTGGAGCGCGGCCGTCTCACCTCCCGGCGCGCACCGCGCGGCTCAGCCTGATCCCGGGCGGAACGTGGCCAGGGCGGTGCGCAGCGCCTGCTGGTTCGCCCCGTCCTTCCAGCCGGCGTCGGGGGCCGTCCAGCGCAGCGAGAAGCTCCGGCCGCCGCCCAGCAGGAAACCCCGCCCGAAGGTGCGCGTCCGGGTCTGCCCGTCGTCCGCCGTCCACTCCATGTCGGCGGCCTCCCGCCCCTGGTACGTCGTCGCCCGGATCTCGCCGATCCGGTCGTAGCCGCCGGACCGCTCCAGATACGGCTCGACGTCGTCCCGCCACACGGCCACGGGGTCCGGGCCGACCCGGGCGCTGTAGGTGACGGCGAGGGTGCGGTCGTCGCCATCGGCACCGAGGACGACCCGGTAGGCCAGGTCGCCCTGGCGGTCGGTGTCCAGCCGCTTCCAGCCCGTCGGGAGGGCGACGGAGAAGCCCTCCGGCGCGTGGTGGCGCTGGAAGCCGGGCGGCAGCGCCGCCGGGCCGGACCTCGTCGGCGCCGGCGTCGGGTCCGGTCTCGTGGGCGTCGGTGGGCCAGTGGGGGAGGGAGCCGGGGGCACGGACGTGCCGGGGCTCCCGGACGCTTCGGGGCCGTCCCGGCCGGTGCCCGCGCCCGGCGAGGCCGCGGAAGCCGGCGGCCGGCTCGGCGCGTCGGCCGCCTCGCCGCCCGAGTCGCCACCGGGCAGCCCGTGGGTCGCGGCGAGGACGGCGACCGCGACGGTGACGACGGCCAGGGCGGTGCCCACGACCATGGTCCGTCTGCTCCAGGCCGGCCCCGCCGGGCGGACGGCCGCGTACACGCCGCGCAGCCGGGGCGCCGGCACCGGGCCGAGGGCCGTGCCGGGGTCCTCGCTCAGCGCCCGGACCAGCGCCTCACGGGCCACCGGGCGGGTCAGCCGCTCCCGCGAGTCCTTGCGGAGCAGCCCCTGCACGACCTGGGTGAGCGGCCCGGCGCGCACCGGCGTGCGCAGCGGCAGCCGGTCCACGCCCTTCAGGGTGTTCTCCGGGCGTCCCCGGTCCCGGAAGGGCGGACGGCCCTCGACCATCGTGTAGAGGATCGCGCCGAGCGCCCACAGGTCGGCCGCGGGCCCGATCCGCTCGTCGCGCGCCTGTTCGGGAGAGGCGTACGCGGGGGCCGCCAGCCGGGGGGCGAGGGTGGTGCCGGCCAGACCGAAACCCGTGACGACGACGGACTGGTCCTCCCGGACGAACACCTGGCCGGGGCTGAGCTCGCCGTGGGTGATCCCCTCGGCGTGCGCCGCGTCCAGCACGCCGAGCACCTCCAGGCCGATGCGCGCGGCCCGCACGTAGTTGCACGTGCCCTGCTCGGCAAGCAGTTCGCCGAGCGGCGTGCCGTCGATCCACTCGGTGACGGTCCACAGCGCGCCGGCCTCCTCGACGGCGTCGACGACCGTGGCGATCCGGCCGGGGCAGAGCAGGGCCATCCGCTCGGACGTGCGCAGCAGGCGTGCCGCGGTCCGGCGCTCGGTCGCGAGCGGGTCCTCCGGCAGCCCGGTCTGCGTGACGAGGCACGGCCGGGGGACCTCCCCGGTGCCGAGGTCCTCGGCATACCAGCAGATGCGGTTGGTCTCGCGCTGGACGATCTCGAGCAGCCGGTAGCGGCCGGCGACCCATCGGTGTGTGGAGACGTGCTCCCTGCCCATGGCCATCCCTCGCTGGAAACCTGGCTCTCACCTTTTCCACAGGTACGGGGCGTGAGGCGGCCTCCGTTCAAAGGGATCGCAACTCCGCCTTCATTCCTGTCTTTCATTCAAGAAAGGCGAGCAAATGTGCGAGAAAATGCGGCGCTCGGGGTTTTCCGGGGGCGCTCACCTCGGCAGTTCCGCACGCTCCCGCCGGCCTCGGGTAACCGACGGTAAACGCCGAGGTGTCCGGTGATCGGACTCGGCGCCTCCTCCGATGAATTCGCCCGGCCGATTCTCCGGGAGGCCAGGACCTAGTGCAGACCGAAGCGCCGGGACCAGCCGATCACGTCACCCGTGGTGGCATTGCCCCCGCACACCACGAGGCCGATCCGCGCCCCGTCCCCGACCCGCTCCAGGACCCGCCGGGCGGCCGGCAGCAGACAGCCGGCGGCCGGCTCGGCCCACACCTTGGCGTGGTCGGCCAGTTCCAGCGAACCGCGCACGGCCTCCCGGTCCGGCACCACGAGGACGTCGGTGACCAGCGCGGAGACAAGGTCGTACGTCAGCTGCGACACCGACGGCGCGCTGAGCGTCGAGACGATCGACGACAGGGCGACGGGCAGCGGGCCGCCCGCCGCCAGCGCCTCGGACATGGCCTGCGCCCCCTCGGTCTCCACGCCCCACACCCGCACCCCTGGCCGGCGGGCCCGCAACGCGGCGGCGACACCGGCGATCAGTCCGCCGCCCCCGATGCTGACGAGGACGTCGGTGAGCTCCCCGGCGTCCGCGGCGAACTCCAGGCCGACGGTTCCCTGCCCGGCGATCACCACGGGGTCGTCGAAGGGGTGGACCGGGGTCAGTCCCTCCTGCTGGAGCCGCGTCATCAGCGCGAACGCCTCGCCCATGGCGTCGGTCAGCCGCACCGCCGCACCCGCGTCCCGCGCGATCTCCACGGCCCGGGCGGGCGCCGAGCGGGGCATCACCACCGTGGCCTTGACGTCGAGCGCGGCGGCCATGACCGCGAGGGCCATCCCGTGGTTGCCGCCGCTGACCGCCACCACCCCGGCGGCCCGCTCGGCCTCGCTCAGCGACAGCAGCTTCGCCGTCGCCCCGCGCGCCTTGAACGAGCCGGTGCGCTGCAGCAGTTCCAGCTTCGCGGTGACCGGGGCGCCGAGCAGCGCCGACAGACCCGGGCTGGGCACGGTCGGGGTGCGCACGACGTGCCCGGCGATCCGCTCGGCCGTGGCTTCGATCTCCGAGATGCCGATCACTGCGGTTCTCCTTCCGGCGCGGGGTCGTGGAACGCGCCGACCCGCACCTTCACCCGGAGAGGGGGCCCGGGTCAAAGGCGGTGCCCGGCGTCCGCCGCGTCCGGCCCCCGCGCCCGTCCCTCACAGCTCGCGACGCACCAGGAAGCCGAGCAGCGACCGCAGTTCGGCGGTGGCCCGCGGCTCCAGCGGCACGTCAGCGAGCAGCCCGTGCACGGCGGTCACCCGTCGCCGGGCCTCCGCCAGGGCCGCGGCACGGCCGCCCGCCTCCTCGATCAGCGCCGCGGCCGCGCCGGGCTCGTCACCGGACTCCAGGAGCGCGGCGAGCCGGCCCCCGCTCGGCGAGTCCAGCGCGACCAGGACCGGGAACGTCTTCTTCCGCTCCCGCAGATCGCCGTGGACCGGCTTGCCGGTGACACGGGGGTCGCCCCAGATGCCCAGGACGTCGTCGACGATTTGGAAGGCGACCCCGAGGTGGCGGCCCGCCCGGTCGAGTGCGGCCGACGTCGCGGGCGCGGCGCCGCCCAGCAGGGCGCCCAGCGCGGCCGCGCCGCCCAGCAGGGCACCCGTCTTGTGTTCCGCCATCGCCCGGTACTCCTCCGGCCGCACCCGCCGCGGTCCCGTCCAGGGGCGGTCGGCGAACAGCAGGTCGTCGGCCTGTCCGCGCACCAGGTCGCGCAGCGCGACGGACAGGGTCCGCACGGCTGCCGAACCGCCCGGCTGTGCGGCCAGCGTCTCGACGGCCAGCGCGAACAGGGCGTCACCGGCGAGGACCGCCGGACCCGTGCCGTAGGCCTTCCACACGGCCGGACGGCGGCGGCGGTCGGGGTCGCCGTCCATGATGTCGTCGTGCAGCAGGGAGAAGGCGTGCACCAGTTCCACCGCCACGGCCGCGGGCACACCGGCGGTTCCCGGTGCACCGGCCGCCTCCGCTCCCAGCACCGCGAGCGCCTGCCGCACGCCCTTCCCGCCGGAGGCGGCGGCGGGGGCACCGCCGACCTCGCACCAGCCGAACGAGTAGCCGGCCATCTCGGCCACCCAGGGGTGCAGTCGCTCCACGGCCTCGATCAGGGCGGGCCGGACCAGGGCCCGGCAGCGGTCGAGGACGTGCACGGCCCCGTCCCGCACGGGGCCGGTCACGGCCGTGCCGCGCCGGTTCGCCGCCGTGTCCGGCCCGGTCTCCACCGGGGTCGGTCCTGCCGGGTCGTCGCCTCGCCGCACCGAACCGGCCGCCGTCGGCAGCGCCGTCACCGTGCCGCCTCCGTCGCCCTCGTGCCGGCCGGGATGCCGAGTTCCTCGTAGGCGCGGCCCACCATCGCGTGGGCGTGCCGGAGGCCGATCCGCTCCAGCGTGGCCGCGAGATCGGCCAGTTCGGCGGCGGTCTCGGCGTGGTCGCGGCCGAGCCGGGCCAGGGACTTGGCGAGTCCGAGGCGGGACAGCGCCTCGCCGCGCGGCTCGCTCATCTCCCGGAACTCGGCGAGCGCCTGCTCGTACAGGTCCCGTGCCTCGGCGTAACGCCCCGCACGGTACAGGACGTTGCCGCGCATCTTGTGGTTGTAGGCGAGCGCGCTGGACAGCCGCATCGCGCGGCACGTCCCTTCCGCCTCGGTCAGCAGGGCCAGGGCACGCTCGGTGTCCCCGTCCCGTACCGAGACGACATCGGCCAGCCCGCGCAACGCCCAGGCGTGGCCGCGCCGGTCGTCGGCGCCCGCGGCGATCCCGGCGGCCTCCTGGAACAGGTCGTACGCCTTGTCGTAGGCGCCGGTGTTGCGGTGCATCTGCGCGATGCCCTCCAGCGCCCACACGGTGTGCCGTGCCTCCCCGCGCCGCCGTGCCTCGTCGAGCAGTTGCTCGTGCAGCCGTCCGACGGCCTCGTAGTCGCCCTGGATGCGCCCGGTCTCGGCGAGACCCGCGAGCGAGTAGCCGCGTACGACGACGTCCCCGCCCCGTTCGCCGAGGTCGGCCGCGAGCCGCAGCAGCCGGCGGGCCAGCGGGAAGGCGCCGCGCTGCCGGGCCAGGGTGCCGCCGCTCCACAGGGCCCAGGCCATCGCCGCGACGTCTCCCGCCCGCCGGGCGGCGCGGTAACTCGCCTTCCAGGCCCGGTCCGCGTCCTCGACCCGGCCCAGCCGGCGGTGCGCCTCGGCCACCGCGAGTCCGGACCGCGCCGCCTCCCCGGCCTCACCGGCGCGCTCGGCCGCCGCGAGCTGCTCGGTCCCGGCGGCGAGGACGTCGGTCAGGGAGGAGTTGACGGACAGGGTGGTGAGCGCGCCCTGGTACTCGGGGGCGAATGCCTTGCCGTACATCGATGCCTTTCGGTCCGTTTGCACCCCATGTCTACGCTGTGTGTATACATGGGGTGTATACAACGTGTGTATACAGGGGTGGGAATCTGCCCCGGCCGCGAGGGCCAGGGCGTCATCCGCTGCCGGTCAAGATGCCGGTGGGACGGACCGGGTTGCCTGTGAGGCGCAGATCACCTGACGGCGCCTCAGTGCTGGCCGGCCTTCTGCGGGGTCGCCTCGCTCGGCCGGACGACGACGTGTCCCTCGCCCTGGAGCAGCAGTTGCACGGCCTCGCCGGACCCGCCACGCAGCATCGAGCCGATGGACTGGGAGCGGTGCAGGGAGGTCTGCAGGCCCGCGGTCCAGCCGACGATCGCGTCGGTGTCCACGTACACCGGGTACTGCGGCGAGACCGGGATCACCAGCGGGGTGCCCTCGCAGATCAGGCCCAGCTTGCCGTGCCCGGAGAAGACACTGTTGAACAGGCCGCCGCCGGTGATGCCGGCGCCCTTCACGGTGGCGATGCGGTAGGACAGCGTGGCGTCGAAGCACAGGACGTTGCGGCCGTTGACGGTGAACTCGTCGCCGGGTTCCACGTCGACGATGAAACAGTTCTGGGCCTCGTGCGCGAACCACGCCTCGCCCTGCCCGCGCACCGCCATCAACGGCAGCCCCTCCCCGGTGACCGCGCGTTTGAGCATGCCGCCCACGCCCTGGCCCTTGCGTTCGAACTGGAGGTTGCCGCGGTAGGCGATCATCGCGCCCTGCCGGGCGAGCATCTCGCCGTTCACCGTGTACCGGACGCACTTGGCGTTCTCGATCGCCATGCCCGCCGCGACGGCCGGCTGTGCCATGTGTTCGCTGGAAAAGAGGTCACCCTTCATGCGGGCATCCTCGCGCGGAGGGCTCCCCTCCGCCAAGATCGCGCGAGCGGGCCCCCGGGCGGAGCACGGTGATGCGGGTCAGCCGCCGAACATCTGCGTCCAGTACGTGCCCGCCCGGCCGCCGCAGGCGAAGCCGATCCCGATGCGGGTGAACTCGGGCCTGAGGATGTTGGCCCGGTGGCCGGGGCTGTTCATCCAGCCCTCCACCACGTCGGCGGGGGAGCGCTGCCCGCAGGCGATGTTCTCGCCGATCGCGCGCAGGGTGGAGCCCGCGGCGGCGGCGCGGTCCCCGGGGCGGCTGCCGTCGGGGGCGGTGTGCGCGTAGAAGGCGCGGGCCACCATGTCCGCGCTGTGCGCCCGCGCGGCGGCGGTGAGCAGCGCGTCGACCGCCAGGGGAGGGAGCCCGGCGCGGGTCCGCGCGCGGTTGGTGAGGTCGGTGACGGCCGCCGCCGTGCGCTCCAGCCCCGACGGGGTCAGGGGCGCGGCCCACAGGGCGGTCCAGTAGGTGTCGCCGGAGCGGTCGTCGTGGACGCGGGCCACCCCGGCGTGCCGGAACGCCGACTGCTGCACGCTGCGGCGGGGCGCCTCCGCGCGCAGGCAGTAGGCGACGAACTCGGCGGTCGTGCGCGGGCCGGACACCAGGTGCTCGTCGATGGTGAGATAGGCGTACCCGGCGCCGATCACGCGCTGGTAGACGGAGACGCCGTCCCGGGTCTCGACACTGAGCCGGCCGGCCGCGGCCATGGCGGCGGCGTGCTCCCGGGCCGCCGAGACGAGCCGGGCGTCGAGGGACACGGGAGGCGAACCGGCGTCGGCCCGGGCCGAGTTCACCAGGGGGAGGAACCCGTCGGGGTCGGAAGCGGCGGGGGAGAAGGCGCCGGGAGAAGGGCGGGTGGGTGGGGCCGAGTTTGCCGGGGTGCTGGGCGGCGGGGGCGAATCTGCGGGGGTGCTGGGTGGCGGGGCGGAGCCTGCCCGGTTGCTGGGCGGCGGGGCCGAATCTGCCGGGTTGCCGGGCGGTGGGGGCGAACCTGCCGGGTTGCCGGGCAGCGGGGCCGAATCTGCCGGGTTGCCGGACGGCGAGGGCGGATCCGCCGGGCTGCCGGGCGGCGAGGGTGGAGGGGAGCCCGGTGCGGGCTTCGGCCGGCCCGAGGGGGGCGGCGCCTGCGGCCGGGGTTCCGGCGTGGGCGTCTCGTCCACCACCTCCACCCCGAAGTCCCGCGCCAGACCGGCCAGTCCGTCCGCGTAGCCCTGCCCCAGGGCGCGCAGCTTCCAGCGGTCGCCGCGCCGGTAGAGCTCGGCGAGCAGCAGCACCGCTTCCTGCCCCGGGCGCGGCGGGGTGAAGCGGGCGAGCGCGTGGCCCGGGGCGTCGGTGACGTGCAGGGTGGGGGAGGGCAGGGCGCTGAGGGCGGCTCCGGGTTCGGCGGGGCTGACGGCGACGGTGACGCGGGTCGCGCCCGGACGCAGACGCGCTGGGTCGACGACGAGCGTGTCGCCCCGCAGCCGGGCCCCGGGCGCCGCCGGCTGGTTGTAGAACACGAAGTCGCCGTCGTCCCGGACCTTTCCGCCGTCGTCCGTGATCAGCGCGGACACGTCGAACGGGCCGGGAACCCGGACGGTCACCGCACCGCCCGGCAGTGCCACGTTCCCCCCGGGGACCAACTCGGTCATCACGCCCCCCGCCCTCGTCCGGCCGCCCACCCCTGGAACGGCCCGGGCCCCGGTGGAGTTCCCCGTCGCCACGGGCAAGGGACCGGCGGGCGATGGCCGACGCCGTCTCCGGAGGCTGGACTGCGGGCGGCACGAGGGCGTGGACCGCCCCGGGCCGGGCCCGGCGGCCTCAGGACGCCGACGGCTCCGGGGTGATCAGGCCCTCCCGGTAGGCGACCGCCACCGCCTCGCCGCGGCTGGAGGCGCCCAGCTTGGCGAGGATGTTGGAGACGTGGACACTCGCCGTCTTGCCGCTGATGAACAGTTCCTCGCCGATCTGCCGGTTGCTGCGGCCGAGCGCGAGCAGCCGCAGCACGTCCTGTTCGCGCGCGGTGAGCAGACCGGCGCGGTCACCCCCGGGCGGGGCGTCCGCCAGCCGGGCACGGCGGACCAGGGCGTCGACCTGTGCGCGCAGCGGCGCCGCCGCCAGCCGGTCGGCGGTCTCCCGCACGAGACGGGCCTCGGCCGCCGCCTCCTCGCGGCGCCCGGCCGCCACCAGGGCCTCGGCGTACCGCAGGCGGCAGCGCGCCCGTTCGTAGACGTCGCCGTAGCCGAACGCCTCCACCGCCCGGGCCCAGGCCGCCGCGTCCGGCCCCGACACGGCCCGCAGCCCCTCGGCCTCGGCACGGGCCAGCCACGCCCTTCCCTCCGGCCCCTGCGGGTTGCCGTCCTGGCCGTGGCCGGCGATGTCCCGGGCCAGGGCCACCAGTTCGTCCGCCGTCCCGGTCCAGCGGCGGGCGCCGGTGTCGTCGCCGCTCAGCCGCGCCTCCGCTGCCCGGTCGGCCACGGCCGACAGGGCCAGGGCGGCGAGCCGGACCGCCACGTCGGGGCGGGTGCCCGCCTCGTCGGTGAGCGCCGCGACCGTGGCATGCACCCAGCGCACCGCCTCGTCGGGGTCGTGGCGCAGCGCCGCGTCGTCGGTGAGGACGATGCCCGCGACCAGGGTCGCCATCCAGTCGAACGGCCCCTCCAGCAGGGCGCGCGCCCGATGGGCGGCCGTGCGGTCGCCCCGGGCCAGCGTCACGCACAGCGCCGGGCCGACGGTGTACCCGCCGGCCGCCGGCAGCACCTCGGCGTCGGCCGCCGCCGCCTCCACGCACTCGTCCCAGCGGCCCAGCACCTGCAGCACCAGCAGCCGCAGGTACCGCATCTCCAGCGGGTACGGCGACGACATCAGCCCGGCGCGCCGGGCCCGGTCCAGGCCCTCGGTCAGCCAGGGCAGGCACTCCGCCAGTGCCCCCGACTCGTAACAGCCCATCGCCAGGTTGAACAGGGCCCGCAGTTCCACGGCCGCGTTGCCGGAACCGCGGGCCAGTTCCCGCGCCCGCAGCAGCCGCTCACGCCCCTCGGGGCCACGCCGCCCGCCTCCGTCGAACACGGCCAGCGAGATCAGCAGATCCGCCTGGGCGTCGGTGACCCGCAGCTCCTCGGCCACGCTCAGGGCCCGCCGGGCGACCCGCACCGCCGTCTCGTTCTCCCCGACGTGACGCGCGGCCATGGCGTGTGTGGCCGCCGCCCACACCCAGGTGCGTGAGGGGGGCTCCTCCGGGATCATCGCCAGTGCCTCACTGCTGTAGGCGAACGCCGCGGTCAGGCTGTCCACGCTCAGCAGGTTCCCGGCGAGCGTGTAGCGGACCCGGGCGGCGAGTTCGGAGTCGGCGTCCTGGCCCAGCTGGGTCAGCGCCGACCGGGTCAGCGAGACCGCGCGGTGCAGTTCCCCGGCGTGCGCGGCAGCCGCCGAGGCCCGCAGCGTCAGCGTCACCCGGCCGGCGCCCGCCGCCGCGGGCCGGGCCTCGGACGGCACCGCCGACCACAGGTCGAGGGCCGCTTCGAGGTGCCGGTGCTCCTCGGCCGGCGCCCCCACCCGCTGGGCGTGGTCGGCGGCCTCCAGCGAGGCGGCCAGCGCCTCGGCGAGGTCGTGGCTCTCCCGGTAGTGGTGGGCGCGTTCGGCCGCGCTCTCGGCCCGGTGCCCGCGCCCGGCGAGCAGCCGCGCGAACGCGCCGTGCAGCCGGGCCCGTTCGCCGGGCAGGAGATCCGCGTAGACGGCCTCGCGGGCGAGCGCGTGCCGGAAGGAGTAGGTGTCGTCGCCCCCGGCGACGAGCAGCTGCCGCCCCACCGCCTCGCGCAGTGCGCCCTCCAGCTCCTCCTCGGGCAGCCTGACCGCCTCGCGCAGCAGGTCGTGCTCGACACGGCGCCCGGCGACGGCCGCGGTGCGCAACACCTGCTGGGCGGTGTCGGACAGCTGCTCGAAGCGGATGAGCAGCACGTCGGCGAGCCCGCTCGGCACGCCGCCGGAGCCGGTGTCCGTGGCCGCGAGCAGTTCCTCGGCGTAGAAGGCGTTGCCCTCGGCCCGTTCCACGATCCGCCGCACCGTCGCCTCCGGCAGCGGCCGGCGCTCCAGCGCCCGCACCAGCCGGGCCACGTCGGGGTCGGGCAGCGGCCGCAGCTCCAGCCGCTCGACGGCCGGCAGCCGTATCAGCTCCGCGAGCAGCGGCCGCAGGGGATGGCGGCGGTGCAGGTCGTCCGCCCGGTACGAGGCGAACACCGCCAGGCGCCGGCGCAGGACACCCCGCCCGAGCAGGAACCGCAGCAGGTCCCTCGACGACTGGTCGGCCCAGTGCAGGTCCTCCAGCACGAGCAGCAACGGCGCCACGTCCGCCACCTCGGCCAGCAGCCCGGCGATCCCCTCGAACAACCGCAGCCGCCCGTCGACGTCCCGCACGGCGTCGGTCCCGGACCCCAGCAGCCGCTCGGCGACGGGATGCGCGGCCACGGCGGCCGAGAAGCGCTCGTCGGCGGCGAGCACCCCGAGGACCTCGGTGAACGGCAGATAGGGCAGTCCGACGTCGCCGAGATCGACGCAGTGCCCGACGAGCACGGTCATGCCCGCCTCGGCGGCCCGCTTCCCGGCCTCGTCCAGCAGCCGTGTCTTGCCGACACCGGCGTCCCCGGCGAGGAGCACGGCACGCGCCTCACCGGCGCGGGCACCGCGCAACACCTCGGAGAGCCGGGCGAGTTCGGCTTCCCTTCCGACGACCGGCGCGATGAACGAGGCCTGCGGCACTGCACCAACCTTCTTCTCCGGGCGCGGGGACCTGCGCGCCCCCTCCTGACGATCCGCAGCCGCCCGCAGCGGCTCAATCCCGGGCTAGCCGGCCCGCAGCACCTTGGCCCAGTCCGCCGGCACCCGCCCGGCGGGACCGGGAGCGGGCTGGTCCTCGGGATGGCTCACCGGCGCGGCCAGCTCCGGCCCGCCCTCGTACAGCTCGTTCGTCGCATAGCTCCAGAACCAGCTCTCGCCCGGCTCGTAGCTCTGCACGAACGGGTGCCCGGTCTCCCGGAAGTGCGCCGTCGCGTGCTTCGCCGGCGAGCTGTCGCAGCAGCCCACGTGCCCGCACTGCGCGCACCGCCGCAGGTGGAACCACCACCCGCCGTCCGCGTCGCACTCCGCGCACCCGCTGCCGCTCGGCGGGACACTCGGGTCGATCCCGTCCTGGCCACTCATTCCGACTCCTCCTCGGCCGCCGTCAGCGGCAGCAGCACCTGGAACCGGGTGTCTCCCGGCTCCGACTCCACCTGAATGCTCCCGTGGTGCTTGTTCACCACGATCCGCCAGGAGATGTCGAGCCCCAGCCCGGTCCCCTCGCCCACCGGCTTGGTGGTGAAGAACGGGTCGAAGATCCGCCCCCGGTCCTGCGCCGGGATGCCGACCCCCGTGTCCCGGAACTCCACCAGCAGCCGGTCGTGTTCCCGGGCCGTCCGCACGGTCAGCGTCCCTTCGCCGCCCGCGCTGTTCATCGCCGAGACCGCGTTGTCGATCAGGTTCGTCCACACCTGGTTGAGCTCCGCCGGGTACGCCGGGATCCTCGGCAGCGTGCGGTCGTAGTCCTTCACGACCTCGATCCGCCGGCCGATCTTGCCGGACAGCATCAGCAGCGTCGAGTCGAGGAGTTCGTGCACGTCGGCGTTCTGGAACGGCGCCCGGTCGAGCTGCGAGTACTGCTTCGCCGCGTCCACCAGGTGCGAGATGCGCGTGGTGGAGTCGCTGATCTCGTCCATCAGCAGCTCGGTCTCGACGGTGTAGCTGAGCCAGCCGATCGCGCTCGGCACGATCTCCTCGTCGACGGCGGCCGCGACCTGGTCGAGCCAGTCCACGTCCAGACCGGCCTGCACGAACGTGGGCGCGATCCGCCAGCCGTCCGGGATGCCGTGGTCGTCGAGCCAGTCGGCGAGCGCGTCCTCCCGGTCGGATGCCTCCAGCGGACTCAGCACGGGTGCCTTGGCGACGCGCTCGGCGGTGCGCTCCTGGATGTCGATGAGGTTCGCCATCACCTCCGGCGAGTACGAACCCTGCGCGATGACCGCCAGCTTGTGGCGCATCTTCCCGACCCGCTCGCGCAGCGTCGCGGTCGCCCGCACGGCCGCCGCGGCCGGGTTGTTCAGCTCGTGCGTGAGACCCGCGGACAACGAGCCGAGCGCCAGCAGCCGTTCCCGCTGCCCGATGGCCCGCTGGGTGTTCTTCGAACCGAAGAAGAGCCCCTCCAGCAGGTGCACCGCCATCGGGAACCACTCTTGCATGATCCGCGCGAACGTGTCGGCGGGCAGCACGAAGAAGCGCGTCGGCTCGGTCACGCGCATGGAGTTGTTGTAGACCTGCCGCACCCGGTCGCCGAGATAGGCCTGCATCGAGCCCGCGTACACCCCGCGCTGGGAGGTGCGGCTCACCTCCACATCGTCGCCGCCGACCCGGCGGTAGAGCACGACCGTGCCCTCCAGCATCACGTAGAAGCAGGTGGCGGGCTCGCCCTCGGTGTACACGGGGCCGGGCTCGAAGCGCTCGACGCGCCCCTCGGCGCACAACCGTCCGAGCTGCTCGGGCGTGAGCTTCTCGAACAGGAACAGCGACCCGATCTCCTCGGGGTTGCACGGCAGGCACACCCCGCTCACGACTGCTCCAGGTACCGGTGGACGAGCATGACGGCCATGGCTCCCTCTCCGACGGCGGACGCGACCCGCTTCGCGGATTCGGAGCGGGCGTCGCCCGCCACGAACACGCCGGGCACATTGGTCTCCAGGTGGTACGGCGGCCGGTCCAGCTCCCAGCCCTCGGGCGGGCGGCCGTCGGCGCTCAGATCGGGCCCGGCGAGGATGAAGCCGCGCTCGTCGCGCAGCACCGTGCCGTCCAGCCAGTCCGTCAGCGGGGCCGCGCCGATGAACACGAACACCCATTGCGCGTCGACCTGTTCGGTCTCGCCGGTGTCCACGTCCCGCAGGGTCAGCCGCTCCAGGTGCCCGTCGCCGTGCGCCTCCTCGACGACCGTGCGGGCGCGCACCCGGATGTTCGGGGACTCCTCGATCTGCTGGATCAGGTAGTGCGACATGGACGCCGTCAGCGACTCGCCGCGCACCAGCAGCGTCACGGACTTGGCGCTCCGGGACAGGTACATCGCGGCCTGGCCCGCCGAGTTGGCGCCGCCGACGATGTACACGTCCTGCCCCTGGCAGGCGGGCGCCTCCGTCAGGGCGGAGCCGTAGTAGACCCCGCAGCCGGTCAGGTCGTCGCAGCCGGGCGCCTGAAGCTGCCGGTAGCTCACACCGGTCGCCAGGATCACGCTGTGCGCGGCGACCGCCGACCCGTCCGAGAACCGCACGACGCGGGCGGCGCCGCTGACCTCCAGCGCCGTCACCTCGCGCGCGGTGAGGATCTCCGCGCCGAACTTCGCGGCCTGCCGCCGCGCCCGGTCGGTCAGCTGCGCCCCGGACACGCCGTCGGGGAAGCCCAGGTAGTTCTCGATGCGGGAGCTCTGCCCGGCCTGCCCGCCGGTCGCCGACCGCTCCACCAGCACGGTCCGCAGCCCCTCGGAGGCGCCGTACACGGCCGCGCCGAGCCCGGCCGGGCCGCCCCCGATCACGACCAGGTCGTAGAAGTCCGCGGTCGGGGTGGTCGCCAGGCCCACCCGGGCGGCGAGGTCGACGGCCTCCGGCTCGACCAGCGGCGTCCCGTCCGGGGTGATGACGACCGGCAGCCGCAGCCCGTCCGCGCCGGCCGCGGCCAGCAGCCGCCGCCCCTCCGGCTCGTCGGAGGAGTACCAGCGGTAGGGCACCTGGTTGCGGGCCAGGAACTCCCGCACGTCCGAGGAGCGCGCCGACCAGCGGTGCCCCACCACCTTCGTGGCGGGCACGGGCCGGAAGTCGCTGGACCGCCACGCCTGGAGCAGGTCGTCCAGGACCGGGTACAGCTTCTCCTCCGGCGGGTCCCAGGGCTTGAGCAGGTAGTGGTCGAGGTCGACGACGTTGATCGCGTCGATCGCCGCGTTCGTGTCCGCGTACGCGGTCAGCAGCACGCGCCGTGCGCCCGGGTAGACGTCCAGGGCCTGTTCGAGGAACTCGATGCCGTTCATCTGCGGCATCCGGTAGTCCGCGAGGATCACCGCGACGAGATCACCGCGCAGCTTCAGCTCCCGCAGCGCCTCCAGCGCGGACTCGCCGGACTCCGCCCGCACGATCCGGTACGACGCGCCGTACCGCCGCCTCAGGTCCCGCGCCACGGCCCGGGAGACCCCCGGATCGTCGTCCACGGTCATGATGACGGTCCGCGCCGTATCGGCGGCCTGTGCCATTGCATCCCCCACACCGGGCGGTCGACTCACGGCACGGCGCTCCGGGGCGCCGCGCCGACCTCCGCCCATCGTATGTTCGATCGCCGCGGAACGCCCGGATACGGAGATCACCTCCACCACGGCGCCCGACGTGCGCGGAGGTTGGGGGAGACTGATCACCCCCGCCCGTGACCCACACAAGGAGACAGCCGGATGACACGCCCGATCACCGCAGGAGTCGACGGAACGCAGGAGAGCCTCGCGGCGCTCGGCTGGGCGGCCCGCGAGGCGGTGCGGCGCGACCGGCCGCTGCGGGTGGTGCACGCCTGGTGGTTCGAGCCCCGGGAGGCCCTGGAGGCAGGCATCGAGGGGGACGCGGACAGCCAGGCCGAGTGGGTGCACAGCGCCGTCACCGAGGCCGTCACGACCGTCACCGGACGCCACCCCGACCTGGAGGTCACCACGGACGTGGTGGAGGGCCCGGTCGTCGACACCCTGATCGCCGCGGCCGCCGAGTCGGAGCTGCTGGTGCTCGGCTCGCGCGGGCACGGGCCGATCGTCGGCTTCCTGCTCGGCTCGGTCGGCCAGCAGGTCATCGCCGGGGCCACCCGGCCCGTGGTCCTGGTGCGGGCCGGCGACCAGCCCTCGGGCGAGGCCGCGGGGCGCGAGGTCGTCGTGGGCCAGCAGGGCGCCCCCGAGGACAGCGCCGACGCGCTCCGCTTCGCCTTCGAGACGGCTGCCGCGCGCGGAGCGACCGTGCGGGTGGTGCGGGCCTGGACGCTGCCGCCCGTGTTCGCCTACAGCCCCGGTTCGCTGAAGCTGCTCGACGAGGCCGGGGGCCTGGAGCCGTACGAGAAGAAGGCCCTGGCCGCCGCGGTCCGGCCCTGGCGGGAGCGGTTCCCCGAGGTGCCGGTGGAGGAGCACGTGGAGATGGGCAGCGCGGGCCAGGTCCTGCTGTCCGTCGCCGGGACGGCCCAGCTGATGATCGTCGGCCGCCGCGCCCACCGGACGGCGGTCGGCGCCCGGATCGGCTCGGTGGCCCACGGGGTGCTGCACCACGCGGACTGCCCGGTGGCGGTGGTGCCGCACGCCGCCCCGGCGCAGTAGGTCACTCGGCCGTCGGCTGCAGCGTCTTGCGCGCCTTCGGCAGGATGTTCCTGATGTAGTCCTCGACGGCCGTGTCGAGGCCGATGTCGTGCTGGGCCCGCTCGGACAGGTACCAGCGGTGTTCCAGGAGCTGGTGGTAGATCTCCGCCGGGTCCATGGAGCCGCGCAGTTCGGGCGGGACGGCCCGCACGGTCGGCCGGAACACCTCCCGCACCCAGCGGTGCGCGAGGACCTCGGGCCGGGCGCCGTGGGGGTCCCCCCTGTTCGAGCGAAGCCGAGAACTCGGGGGAGGGTCACCCGGGGCGTAGTCGTCCTGGGTGGCCATCCAGCTCTCCAGGTCGTTCAGCAGCCGCCGGGCCTGGTTCTCCTCGGTGTCGAGGCCGGTGAGCCGCAGCAGTTGCCGCTGGTGGTGGCCCGCGTCGACGACCTTGGGCACGAAGCTGACCGTGTCCCCGTGCGGGGCGTGCTCGATCTGCATCTCGGCGACGTCGAAGCCGAGTTCGTTCAGGCGCCGGATGCGCCGTTCTATGTAGTGGTGCTTGCCCGCCGGGTAGACGGACGTGCGGGTCAGCTCGTCCCACAGGCCGCGGTAGCGGGCGCAGATCTCCATGCCGAACTCGATCGGGTCCACCGACGGGTGCAGCGCCCCGGAGGCCTCCAGGTCCAGCAGCTCGCCGCTGATGTTCACGCGGGCCAGGTCGAGGTCGTACTCGCGCTGTCCCGGGCTCAGCCGCGGGTGCAGGTCACCGGTCTCGGCGTCCACCAGGTAGGCCGCGTAGGCGCCCGCGTCGCGGCGGAAGAGGGTGTTGGACAGGGAGCAGTCGCCCCAGGCGAACCCGGCCAGGTGCAGCCGCACCAGCAGCACGGCGAGCGCGTCCATCAGCCGGTGCATGGTGGCCGGGCGCATGGTCGTCTCGAACATGGAGCGGTACGGCATCGAGCCGCCCAGGTGCCGGGTGATCAGCACGCTCTCCAGCGGGGCGCCGTCCGCGTCGGTGCGGCCGGTGACCACGGCCAGCGGGTCGACCGCCGGGATGCCGAGCCGGTCCAGGTCGCGCAGCAGCTCGTACTCGCGCAGCGCGGGCCGTTCGGCCAGCTCCTTGACGGCGATCACCTCGTCCCCGGCGCGCGCGTAGCGCACGACGTGGCGGGAGATGCCGCGCGGCAGCGGGACCAGGTACTCCTCCGGCCAGTCCTCCAACGGCACGTCCCAGGGCAGTTCCAGCAGGAGCGCGGGGTGCTCCGGGTTGGTCGCGCTGATCTGCAGTGCCATGCGCCGGGTGTCCTTGTCTCGCCGCCGATCGTCGCCTCACTCTAAAGGGCGCGCTCCCGGGCCAGGAGTGCGGCTTCGCGCACCGGGCCGCGGTGCACCGGCCCGTGCCCCGGCAGCAGCAGCTCGCCCTCCAGACCGGCGAGGACGTCGAGCGAGGCCACCGCGCGCGGCCGTTCGTGGTGGAACATGCCGGGCAGCAGCTGCGGCCCCTCGATCCGCGAGGTGGCATGCCCGCTGACCAGGGCGTCGCCCGAGATCAGCGCGCCGATGCCCGGCAGGTGGTAGGCGCAGTGCCCGTCGGTGTGGCCCGGCGTGTGCACCGGCACGGGGCGGCCGGGCAGGTCCAGGGCGCCCGCCCGCGGGAACGGCTCGGGGGCCGTGACGGGGTGCTGCTGCGTGCCGCCGGACCGCAGCACGTGCGCCGTCCAGGACAGCACTCCGGGGCGCCAGGCGTTCCGCAGTACCGTTCCGACGGTCACCTGCTGCAGGAAGTCCCGTCGCGCGTGCGGCACTTCGGCCTCGTGCAGGTACACGGGCGCGCCGTGGGCGGACCGCAGGCACTCGGCGGAGCCGAGGTGGTCGTTGTGCGCGTGCGTGATCAGCACGGCCGTGACCGCCTCCGGGGCGCTGCCCACCTCCGCGAGGGAGGCGAGGAGCTGCTCCCGGTCGCCGGGGTAGCCGGTGTCGACCAGCGTGACGGCGTCGCCTTCCGTGAGGATGACCCAGTTGGTGTTCGAGCCGTGCACCAGGTAGGTGCCGTCCGCGACGTGCTGTACGCCTGCCCGCATGATCGCCCCGCGCCGTGTGTGGTCCCGCTCCCGCTCCCGACGGGAGAAGGAAAGCAGACCCGGTGCCGGACGGGAACGCCGGGTCCGTGCCGACGGGCCCGCGCGGCGGGGACACCGGCCGGCGGCGCGTCAGCGCACGCCGTGCGGGCGGAACTGGATGCTGATGCGCGGCCCGGTCGCGCGGCTGCTCTTGGGGATCGCGTGCTCCCAGGTGCGCTGGCACGATCCGCCCATCACGACGAGGTCGCCATGGCCCAGCGGCCGGCGCACGGTGTCCCGCCCGCCGCGCAGGGGCCGCAGCAGCAGGTCCCTGGGCGCTCCGACGGACAGGATGGCCACCATCGTGTTCTCGCGGGCGCCGCGCCCGATCCGGTCGCCGTGCCAGGCGACGCTGTCCCGGCCGTCGCGGTAGTAGCACAGGCCGGCCGTGGTGAACGGCTCGCCGAGCTCCTCGCCGTAGTGGGCGCTCAGCGCGTCCCGTGCCTCGGCCAGCACCGGGTGCGGCAGCGCCTCGCCCGCGCCGTAGAACGCCAGCAGCCGGGGGACGTCCACGACGTGGTCGTACATCTGACGCCGCTCCGCACGCCAGGGCACCTCGGCGGCGAGCTGTTCGAACAGCGTGTCGGCGCCGCTGAGCCACCCGGGCAGCACGTCGAGCCAGGCGCCGAAGCCGAGGTCGGTCCGGCGGATTCCGTCGAGCGGACCGAGGCGCAGCTCGTCGGTCTGGTCGAAGAGGGAGCCCTGGAGGTGCATGCCTGCAGCGTACCTCGCAATCGAAAAGATGTTCCATTCTTGGCGCGGGATCCCCGGTGCGCGGACCCTTCCGTGTGCGGCCTCTTCCGATACAGCGATGTATCGAATACGTTCCCGTATCGGAAGGAGGCCGACCGTGCAGGGAACCACCGGCCGCGTGACCCGGCGCCGGGTCCGCACCCGCGCCAACCTCCTGGAGGCCGCGTTCGCCGTCTTCGCGGCCAAGGGCTTCGGGCACGTCTCGATCGAGGAGATCTGCGAGGCCGCCGGCTACAGCAGGGGCGCCTTCTACTCGAACTTCTCCAGCCTCGACGAGCTGTTCTTCGCCCTCTACCGCGAACGGGCCGAGCTGATCGCCGAGCAGGTGTCCGGGGCCCTCGCCCTCGACGGGCCCGGACTGGACGTCCCGGCCGCCGTGGACCGGGTCACCGAGGTGCTGCTCCTCGACCGGGACTGGCTGCTGGTGAAGACGGACTTCCTCGTGCACGCCGCCCGCGATCCGGAGGTGGCCCGCACGCTGCTGGAACACCGCGCACGGCTGCGGGAGGCGATCGCCGACCGGCTCGCCCGCGCCCACACCGCGCTGCCCGCCGTCCTGGGCGGTGGCGAGGGTGCCGCCCACGCGGTCGTCGCGGCGTACGACGGCGTCACCACGCAACTGCTCCTGGACCGGGACGCCGACCACGCCCGGGCCTGGCTGAAGCAACTGCTCACGGCCCTGCTGACCGACGGCAGCGGCACCCCCGATCACGCGAAGCACTGAGGAAGGGAACGGTCGCCATGGATGCCGACGTCATCGTCGTCGGAGCGGGCCTCGCCGGCCTGGTCGCGGCACACGAACTGACCAGCAGGGGCAGGAAGGTCGCCCTCGTCGACCAGGAGAACGCCGCCAACCTCGGCGGCCAGGCCTTCTGGTCCTTCGGCGGGCTCTTCCTCGTCGGCTCGCCCGAACAGCGCCGCCTCGGCATCAAGGACTCCTTCGACCTGGCCTGGAGCGACTGGCGGGGCAGCGCCGGCTTCGACCGCCTCGACGACGAGGACTCCTGGGCCGTGCGCTGGGCCCGCGCCTACGTGGAGTGGGCGGCGGGGGAGAAGCGGTCCTGGCTCGACGGCCACGGCATCAGCTTCCTGCCCACCGTCGGCTGGGCCGAGCGCGGCGACCTCACCGCGCACGGGCACGGCAACACCGTGCCCCGCTTCCACATCGCCTGGGGCACGGGCACGGGCGTCGTCGAACCCTTCGTCCGCCACGCGCGGCAGGCCGCACGCGACGGCCTGCTCACCTTCCATCACCGCCACCGCGTCGACGCCCTCGTCGTCGAAGGCGGCACGGCGAAGGGCGTGCGCGGCACGGTCCTCGCGCCGGACACCGTGCCCCGTGGCGTCGCCTCCAACCGCGACGCGGCCGGGGAGTTCGAGCTGACCGCGCAGGCCGTCATCGTCACCAGCGGCGGCATCGGCGCGAACCACGACATCGTCCGCCGCCACTGGCCCGAGCGGCTCGGCACCCCGCCGAAGGAGATGGTCACCGGCGTACCCGCCTACGTCGACGGCCGGATGCTCGACATCAGCGCCGAGGCGGGCGTCCGGCTGGTCAACCGCGACCGCATGTGGCACTACACCGAGGGACTGCGCAACTGGGATCCCATCTGGCCCGGCCACGGGATCCGCATCCTGCCCGGCCCGTCCTCGCTCTGGTTCGACGCCCTCGGCCGCCGCCTGCCGTCCCCGTACCTGCCCGGCTACGACACCCTCGGCACCCTGAAGCACCTGCGCACCACCGAGGACATCGCCGGGTACGACCACTCCTGGTTCATCCTCACGCGCAAGATCATCGAGAAGGAGTTCGCGCTGTCGGGCTCCGAGCAGAACCCCGACATCACCGCCAAGGACCGCGCCGGGTTCCTCAAGGAACGCATCCTCGGCAAGGGCGCGCCCGCACCGGTGGACGCGTTCCTGCGCAAGGGCGCCGACTTCGTCACCGCGCCCGGTCTCGATCAGCTGGTGGAGAAGATGAACCAGCTCACCGGCGAGCCGCTGCTCGACGCCGCGGAGATCAGGCGCCAGATCGAGGCCCGTGACCTGCAGATGGCCAACCCCTACGCCAAGGACGCCCAGGTCCACGGCATCCGCAACGCCCGCCGCTACCTCGGCGACCGGCTCGGCAGGGTCGCCTCCCCGCACCGCATCCTCGACCCGGCTGCGGGCCCCCTGATCGCCGTCAAGCTGAACATCCTCACCCGCAAGACCCTCGGTGGCATCCAGACCGACCTGGACTCCCGGGCCCTGGGCACCGACGGCAAGCCGGTCGAGGGACTGTACGCGGCGGGGGAGGTCGCCGGGTTCGGCGGCGGCGGGGTGCACGGCTACAACGCCCTGGAGGGCACCTTCCTCGGCGGCTGCCTCTTCTCCGGGCGTGCCGCGGGCCGGGCGGCGGCCCGGCAGACCGCCTGAGCCACCTGCGGCGGCCCGTCTCCCGCGGCGCGCGGAGGCCTACCCTCCGAGGAGACGGGCCAGCACCGCGGCGTGGCTCTCCGCGGGTGTCTTCGACGCGGTCAGCAGGGTCACGTCACCCGCGCGGGCCAGCTCCCGCAGCCCCTCCAGGGCCTCGGCCGCCTCCGTGCCGGCCAGCTCCGCCTCGTACCGCCCGGCGAACTCCTCGTACGAGCCCTCGCCGGCGTGGTACCAGCGCCGCAGATCCGTCGAGGGGGTGAGGGCCTTGGGCCACCGGTCCACCCGTGCCGCGTCCTTCGCGAGACCGCGCGGCCACAGCCGGTCGACCAGGACCCGCTGCCCGTCCCGCCGTCCGGGCGGATCGTAGACGCGGCGCACGCGGACGCTCATGGGCGGGCCCTCTCGGCGGCGGACGGACGTGCCGCGAGCGTAACGCCGCAGGCAGCCGTCGGCGCGTCGTGCCGAAGGGCCGATTCCGCTCGCGCCGGGCGGGTACTCCGTCCGCCTGACCGCGCCACGGAAGGAGGTCTCGACAATGAGTGCACCGGACGACCTGCCGGTCGTGCGCACACTCGACGAACTCGCCGAGCTGGTCGAGGGAAACCAGGGCCTGTACGTGCGCTGGTCCCGCGGCCCGGGCACCGATCTCCGCGACGTGTCCAGCACGGACGATCTGACGGGCGTGTCCATGCCGGGCCTGTCCGCCAATTCGCTCGACGTCGAGGAGTGGTGGGAGCCCCGGCCCGTGCGCGTGTGGGTGGCGCGCCGCCTGTACGACTACGCCCACCTGCCGCACGAGAAGGGGCCCGGGGTCCGTCCCTGGGTGCTCGCGGGCAAGGAGTGCGCGCGCGGGCCCGACAACGAGCCCCTGGTCACCGATGTCCACCCGATGGGCTGGGTCGACCAGGAGGTCATCCACGAGGCGAAGGCGGAGGTGGCGCGGCAGGAGAAGCCCTGGGGAACGCTGCGGCGCGGCTGAAGGGCGGACGACAGCGCGGGGCCCGGACCGTTTCCCGGTCCGGGCCCCGCGCTGTCGTCCCCGCTTCACGCGGCCTGGGCGAGAGAGCGAGGGGCCGCCCGCGGCCCGTGCCGCGGGCGGCCCCCATCGGTTCAGCCCGAGCGGCGCCGGGCCGCGGCGCGCCGCTTCAGCGCACGCCGCTCGTCCTCGCTCGTCCCGCCCCACACACCGATGGACTGTCCTGTGTCCAGCGCCCACTCCAGGCACTGCTCCGTCACCGGGCAACGCCGGCACACCGCCTTGGCCTGCTGTGTCTGCATGAGGGCCGGGCCGGAGGTACCGATCGGGAAGAAGAGCTCGGGGTCCTCGTGCCGGCAGGCAGCGTGGTTTCGCCAGTTGTCCATCGAAGTCACCTGCATCGCGGTAGAAACGTGCTCTTTCGGAGGCTTGCTCCTCTTCGGGTCACCTGTCGATGCCGGGTGAAACAGCGCCTTCCCCGACCGCCGTTCACACCTGTTCACTGCTCGCGCATGCCCCAGGGGGAGCCGTAGGCCGTCAGCAGGTCGAGGAACGGCCGGGCCGGGAAGGCCTCCGGCCCGAGCACGCCCGCTCCGGACCAGGCGCCCGTGGCGAGGAGTTCGAGCGCGACGACCGGGTTGACGGCGGTCTGCCACACCACGGCCTGCGAGCCGTACTCCGCCATCGACCACTGGTTGTCGACCACGTGGTACAGGTACACCTCGCGCGGCCTGCCGTCCTTCACGCCGCGCACCCAGGTGCCGGCGCACGTCTTGCCGTGCATCCGCTCGCCCAGCGTCGCCGGGTCGGGCAGACACGCGGCGACCACGTCCCGGGGCGAGACCGCCACCGGGCCGTCCGGCCCCGGCACCGTCACCGGGTCGGTGCGGTCCAGGCCCAGCAGGTGCAGGGTCCGCAGCGTCTCGACGAACTTCCGGCCCAGCCCGTACTTGAAGGTGACCCGGCGCGCGTCGATCCAGCGGGGGACCAGTAGCACCTCCTCGTGCTCCACGTTCACGCACTCGACCTCCCCGATGCCCTCCGGGAAGTCGAACACCTCGGGCTCGCTGAACGGGGCGGTGGTGTACCAGCCCCGGCCGGACTCGTAGACGACCGGCGGGTTGAGGCACTCCTCGATGGTGGTCCAGATGCTGAACGAGGGCGCGAAGCCGTAGCCGTCGACGGTCAGGTTCGCGCCGTCGCGGACGCCGATCTCCTCGATCTCGTCGAAGAGTTCGTCGGCGGCGTGGCGGGCGAACACGTCCGACAGTCCCGGCTCCACGCCCATGCCGACCAGCGCCAGCAGTCCCTCCCTCTCCCACTCCGCCGCCTGCGCGAACTGCTCGTCTCCGAGCTTGACCCCGCACTCCTCGTAGGGCCGCTCCGGGTGCGGCCGGGACAGCGACATCGCCATGTCCGCGTAGGTCGCGCCCGCCGTGCGGGCCGCGCGGAACAGCGGCATCACGAAGCGCGGGTCGGTGGCGTTGAGGAGGACGTCGCAGCGGTGCTCGGCCAGCAGACGGACCACGGCCGCCTCGTCGCCCGCGTCCACCCGCTCCGCGGTGAACCGCGGGTCGCCGCCCAGGGCCGCGACCGCCGCCCGGGCCCGCTCCGGGTCGTGATCGGCCACCACCATCGCCTCGAAGAACGTCCGCCGGGCCGCGATCCGGGTGATCGCGCCGCCCACGCCGCCGGCACCCACGAGCAGTACACGCATGTCAGAAACTCCCTCTGTGCGAAGAACGTGGCGCGCCCTCGGGGAGATACAACGCGGCCCGGCGACATAAGGTCAATGGCGTTGGCATAAGACCGCACCGCACCCGACCGAGGAGGGATCCCGACGTGCCCAAGCCCGTGGTGCCCGAGGAGAAGCGCCGCCGGCGCAGGCCGACCAAGCGCGGCACGGTGCTGTCCGAGGAGCTGATCGTCCGGACGGCGCTGCGCCTGCTGCGCGAGCACGGCAGCGCGGGCCTGACCGCCCGCCGCCTCGGCCTCGCCCTGGACGCCGACCCGAGCACGCTCTACCGGTACTTCCGCGGCATGGACGACCTGACGCTCGCCATCGGCGACGCGCTCATCGGCCGGGCGCTCGACGGCTGGCGGCGCACGGGCCGGTGGCGGGCGGACCTGCGGGCCTTCGGGCTGGCCGTGCACGCCGCGTACGTCGGGCATCCGCAGGCGGCGGTGCTCACCGCGAGCCGGGTCTCGGGCCGGGCCAACGAGCTGGCGGCCGACGAGGCGGTCCTGGACGTCCTGCGCACGGCGGGCTTCCCGCTGCCGGAGGCGGTAGGGGTGTACCACGCCTTCATCGACACCACGCTGGGCTTCGCCGCCCTGGACGCCGCCGCGCTGGCCCTGCCCCGCGAGTCGCTCCGCGCCGACGAGGACATGTGGCGCTCGACCTACGCCCGGCTGCCCGCCGCGACCCATCCCCGCATCGCCGAGGCGGCCCCCCTGCTCGCCACTCGGATGGTCACCAGCGCCTACCCGACGGCCCTGGAGATGCTGCTGGACAGCGCCGAGGCCCGGCTGGCGTCCGTGCGGGGCACGGCCGTCAGGGACGCAGGGCCGCCGCAGCGGTCGCCGTGACCGTTTCCGCCACCCGGGCCAGGGCCGGTGAGTCGAGTTTCCACTGCTGCCAGTACAGCGGCACGTCCACCGCGCGGTCCGGGGCGATGCCGACGAGCCGGCCGGCGCGCAGCAGGGGGTCCGCCTGGGCCTCGGGGACCAGGCCCCAGCCCAGCCCGGCGGCGACCGCCTCGACGAAGCCCTCCGACGTCGGCACGTAGTGGCGCAGCGCGCTCGCCCCGCTCCGCCCCCGGGTCAGCCGCCGCACGAAGCCGTCCTGGAAGTCGTCCCGCCGGTCGAACACCACCACGGGAACCTCCGGCAGCGTCTCGGCCGGCGGACCGGCCAGCCGGCGCGCGGCGAAGCCCGGCGCGGCGACGGGCAGGTACCGCATCCGCCCGAGCGCGCGCACGGAGCAGCCCGGCACCGGATCCGGCGACGACGTCACCGCCGCCATCACGGCGCCCTCCCGCAGCAGCGCCGCCGTGTGGTCCTCGTCCTCGCGGCGCAGCTCGAAGTACAGCCGCGCTTCCGGCGGGACCCGGGAGAGCACCGGCAGGAACCAGGTGGCCAGCGAGTCCGCGTTCACGGCCACCGACACCCGGGTCGGCTCACCGGTGCCGCTCAGCCCGAGCTCGGCGTACGCGTCCCGTTCCAGCCGTGCCACCTGCCGGGCCAGCCGCACGAGCACCTCACCGGACTCGGTCGGCCGGACCGGCTTGGTCCGCAGCAGCACGACCCGCCCCGTGCGCTGCTCCAGCGCCTTCACGCGCTGGCTGATCGCCGACGGCGTCACGTGCAGCGCGGCCGCCGCCGCGTCGAACGTCCCCTCGTCCACGACCGCCAGCAGCGTCCGCAGCTGGTCCAGCGGGAGATCGGGCATCATCACAGCGGCTAATGATACGTAAGAATCTTTAGCTGGACCGTGCCACGGGCCCGTCCGTAGCGTCGACGCCATGACCAGCACCCTCACCGCCGGCGCGGCCGGTTTCGGCACCGGCCTGTCCCTCATCGTCGCCATCGGCGCCCAGAACGCCTTCGTCCTGCGCCAGGGCGTTCGCCGGCAGGCCGTCCTCGCCGTCGTCGCCATCTGCGCGCTGTCGGACGCGCTGCTGATCGCGCTCGGCGTCGGCGGGGTCGGCGCGGTGGTGGTGACCTGGCCGGGCGCGCTCACGGCGGTCGGCTGGATCGGCGGCGCCTTCCTGCTGGCCTACGGCGCGCTCGCGGCCCGGCGGGTGTTCCGGGCGGACGGCGGCGCGCTGCGCACGGAGGGGGAGGCGGCCGGGTCGGTGCGCCGGGCCGTGCTCCCCTGCCTGGCGATGACATGGCTCAACCCGCACGTCTACCTCGACACCGTCTTCCTGCTGGGCTCCGTCGCCGCCGACCACGGCCCGCTGCGCTGGACGTTCGGCCTCGGCGCCGTGCTGGCCAGCCTGTGCTGGTTCACCGCGCTCGGATTCGGTGCCCGGCTGCTCGGCCGGTTCCTCGCCAGGCCCGCCGCCTGGCGCGTCCTGGACGGCCTGGTGGCCGCCACCATGATCGTGCTCGGTGTCCTGCTCATCGCCGGAAGCTGACCTCGGCGGCCGGTCGTGCGGCCGCCGGTGCGATAGTGATCCCGCCCGGAAAGATGTAGTGAGCATCGAGAAAGCGACGGCGCGTGGACACGAGTGAGAACACGACCGGACGGCGGGAGCGCGAGCCGGAGGCGCCCCGGCGCGGCTGGCGCCGCTGGGCCATGGACACCCGTCCGCTGCGCCGCCCGGCCTACCGGCGGCTGTGGGGCTCGACCGTCGTCACCGCCGTCGGCAGCCAGCTCACCGCCGTCGCCGTGCCCAAGCAGATCTACGACATCACGGGCTCCTCGGCCTGGGTGGGCGCCGCGAGCCTGGCGGGCCTGGTGCCGCTGATCGTGTTCGCCCTGTGGGGAGGGGCGATCGCCGACACCATGGACCGGCGCAAGCTGCTGCTGATCACCAACACCGGCATCGCGGTCACCTCGCTGCTGTTCTGGGTCCAGGCCTTCGCCGGCCTGGAGTCCGTGGCCGTCCTCATGCTGCTGCTCGCGCTGCAGCAGGCCTTCTGGGGCCTGAACGCACCGGCCCGCAGCGCCTCCATCGCCCGTCTGGTCCCCGAGGACGAACTGCCCGCCGCCAACGCGCTGGGCTCCACGGTCATGCAGACCGGTCAGGTGGCCGGGCCCCTGCTCGCCGGGGCCCTCATCCCGGTCGTCGGACTGCCGGAGCTGTACCTCGTCGACGCCCTGGCGCTGTGCGTCACGGTGTGGGCCGTGTACCGGCTGCCGTCGCTGCCGCCCCTGACCGGCGCCACCGCACGTCGCGCGGGCGTGAAGGAGATCGCGGCCGGCTTCCGCTACATCCGGGGACACACCGTGCTGCTGCTGTCCTTCCTCGCCGACATCGTCGCCATGGTCCTCGGTATGCCCCGGGCCCTGTTCCCGCAGCTCGCCGCCCAGACCTACGCGCCGTACGGCGAAGGGCTCGCGCTGGGGCTGCTGTTCGCGGCGATCCCCATCGGAGCGGTGCTGGGCGGGCTGTTCTCGGGCACCTTCTCCCGGGCCCGGCGACACGGCTGGATGGTCATCGGCGCGGTCGTGGTGTGGGGCGCGGCCATCACCGGCTTCGGCCTGAGCTCCAGCCTGTGGCTCGGGGTGGCGTTCCTGGCCGTCGCCGGCGTGGCCGACATGGTGTCCATGGTCTTCCGCGGCGCGATCCTGCTGTCCGCCGCCACCGACGAGATGCGCGGGCGCATGCAGGGCGTCTTCACCGTCGTCGTGGCGGGCGGCCCGCGCCTGGCCGACGTGCTGCACGGCACCGCGGGCTCCGCCTTCGGTCCGCGCACCGCCGTCGCGGGCGGCGGGCTGCTGGTCGTCGCCGTGATGCTGGTCCTCGCCGCCGCGGTACCGGCCCTGCGCCGCTACCGCGTCTGACCGGCCGGGGGCCTCACAGCGCCCCACGCCGGTGCAGCGTGTACTGCTCCATCAACTTGCCGCGGGTCATCTCCAGCCGGTGGGCGAGCACCTCGGCGACGTTGCGCACGAGCGTCAGCCCGAGCTGCGGGTCCTGCTGGCACAGGTCCAGCACCGCCCTCGCGTCGAACTCGTAGGCCCGCACCGGGCTGAACGCCACCGCGCCGAAGTCCCAGGTGTACGGCGGGAACAGCCAGGACCAGCCCAGCAGGTCGCCCGCGCCGAGGCTGGCCACGGTGACCCGCTGCAGGGAGTTGACCTGCTGGTCCAGGGAGACGGCGCCCGAGCGGATGACCCAGAAGCGGTCGGCCGGGCCGTCCGCCTCGAAGATCCGGGTGTCCTCGGGGAAGGACACCTCCCTGGCGAGCGCCATCAGGCGCTGCCGCTGGGGCGGAGGCAGGGCGGTCAGGAGTTTGATCGCTTTGGTCATGCGGAGCTCCTCGCCGGGCGGTCGACTGCGGTGCTGTCCCTACGCCCATTTCAGCCGCTGGCGGGGCCGTGGGCACCTCGGCGTACGAGACTTCCTCACCGGCGCCGTCCGGGCAGGAAAAAGCCCTGGCTGGACGGGGGAAACCAGCCAGGGCCGTAAGCGGTGGCGCACGAAGGACAGGGGGTCGACTCCGTCACCACGTATGTGTGAACCGTAAACCATTCCGGCGGCTCACGTGTACCCCGAAGCGGGTCACGTGACCGGTTTCACTTTCCGGCGCCCTCGGTGACGACCCGGACCGTCTCCAGGCCGGGATCCGTCGGGTCGGGCAAGTGCATGCCCGCCTCCAGCCCGGTCCGCAGGTACGCCAGCACCGGCTCGGTGAGGAGTTCGCCCGGCAGGACCGCCGGGATGCCCGGGGGATAGGGCGTGATCATCTCCGCCGCGACCCGCCCGGCCGCCTCGGACACGGGGACGTCCTCGGCCGGGCCGAAGAACGCGTCGCGCGGCAGCACCGCCTGCTCCATCCGCAGCTCGGCGGGCGAAGGCACCTCCGTGCGCGGAGCCTCCGGCAGGTCCCGGGCGGCCCGGGCGAGATCGCGCAGGGCCGACAGCAGCTCGCCGGTCGTCTCCCGGTCGTCGCCGTGAGTGATCTGGGCGCCGATACGGCGGTGGTCCACCAGATGCGCGTCGATCTGCCGGTGCTCGCGCAGCCAGTCCGCCGCCTGGTAGCCGGAGATGCCGAGTTCGGTGAGGTCGATGACGCCGGGCAGCGGATCGAAGTCGTCGGACAGGTCAGGGCCGCAGAAGTCGCCGCGGTCGTTGACGTGCATCCCGCCGATCTCCTCGATCGCGGCGCGCACCTCCGCCGCCAGGTCCAGGGCGCCGCCCATCAGCTCCTCGCCGTGCAGCGCCATCTGCCGGCGCCAGCCGTCCAGACCCGCGAAGATCAGCACCGACGGACTGGTGGTGCCCAGCAGGTCCGCGCGCATGCCGAGCAGGGCCGGCGGCACCAGGTCGCCCTGGAGGTGGAAGACGGAACCCTGCTCCAGGCCGCTGCCCATCTTGTGGATGCTGGTCACGCAGATGTCCGCGCCCGCGTCCATCGCCCAGGACGGCAGGTCCGGATGGAACGGCAGATGCGCCCCCCAGGCCTCGTCGACGATCAGCGGGCGTGAGCGCCGGTGGCAGACCTCGGCGATCGCCCGCAGGTCGGCGCAGCCGCCGTACGGGGTCGGGCTGGTGACCAGCGCGCCGCGGGCGTCCGGGTGGGCCTCGAAGGCCTGGTCGAACTCCTCGGCCGACGGCGGGTGCGCGAGGTGCCGCTCGGCGTCCCAGCGGGGTTCGACCCAGACCGGTTCGATACCGGAGATGATCAGGCCCGACACCACGGACTTGTGGGCGTCCCGCCCGACCAGCAGCTTCTCGTGCGGGCCCGCCACCGACAGCATGGCGGCCTTCACCGACAGGGAACTGCCGCACGTGCTGAAGAACGTGTGGTCGGCGTGGACCGCGTCGGCCATCAGCTCCTGCGCCCGCTGCAGCACCTGCCCCCGGGTGAGCCGGTCGTCCAGACCGCCGGTGGCCAGCACGTCCCCGAGGTACACCGCGTCCCCGAGGATCTCGCGAGCCTCCGGATCGGCACCGCGGGCCTGCTTGTGCCCCGGCGGCGTGAAGGAGAGATGCCCCTTGCGGCGGTACGCGTCCAGGGCTTCCAGAACGGGCGCACGGGTGTGGTCGACTGTCATGCGCACCGGGTTCCCGGGCCGGGGACGAACAATCCGTGGGCGGCTGTCCCACGGATCCCTTGCGTCCGGATCCGCGGCACGGGAGGCCCGGTCATGCCGGGCGGTGCCGCACCCGCCCACCCGGCCCGAAGCCCGCGGCCGTGCGGGCCGCCGTCGGAGATGAGTCCGGCAGCGGAGCGAGCGGCCTGGAGTTCTGGTCTCGCGGCCAGCGGCCGGTCCGAGTGGCCGCGTTCGCGGTCCAGCGGGCGGCGGCGCCACGCGCCCGGCCTCGCTGCGCCGGCGGACCGCGCGGATACCTGGGTCCGCGAACCGAGCGGTCGGCGCGAGTACTCGGATCCGGTCGAGCGGCCGCCCGCAGCTGTGCCAGCAGCCCGCGTGTCCCGGTCCGCCACCGAATGGGCCGTCCGACCACCGAGTCCGAGGTCGCCGCACGGCCGCCCAGGACGGCCCGCGCGCCGGACGGTCAGCTCTCCTGTGTGTGTTTGCCCGGGGTCAGGATCTCGTCCAGAACGGTCAGGACCGCCTCGTAGGACATGCGCCGCACGGTCGCGTCCCGCGCGCCCTGCGGGTCCGTCGCGCTCAGTTCGTCGCTTCTGGTCTGCCACGCCTGCTCCTCCCGCAGCGCGCAGGCCCTCGCGCGCTGGATGCGTCGCAGCAGTTCGTCCGAGTCCACCACTTCGGTCATGTCCACCGCGTACCCCGGAAGCGCCCATGGATGGCACCGGCCCCCGGCTGTCCGGGGGTTTTCCGGCCGAGGGCGTGCCCCGGAGGTTTGCATATGCGGCGAAAGGTGAGCCGAAAGGGGAGCGAGCGGCGCTCGTGAGGTGCGTACGGGGAACGCCGCGACAGCCGAAGGAAGCAGCGGGTCCGTGAGCCCGGGGCGTACCCGTGTGCGCGTGGCCGGGGAACGCGATCCGGACCCGTCCTTCCGTCCTGACCGACCAGGGAGCTGAAGGATGTGCGAGGAGCACATGATCGAATCCGTATTCGAACCGCCCGGCGCGAGCCGGGCCCGGCCGTGCCAGCCCGCCGAGGCGCGCCGGGCCGTGGAGCGGGCCGTGGCGGAACGCTGCCGCGCCACCCGGACCCCGTGTGACGCGAACGCCCTGTCCGACGCCCTGCTCGTCGCCTCGGAGCTGACGACCAACGCGATCCTGCACGGCGGCGGGGTCACCGACTTCCACGTCGACGTCGACGGACCCGGCCTCCGTGTCTCGGTGAGCGACCGCAGTGACCAGCTGCCGGTGGCCGTGCCGCGCACCGACCCGCAGGGCCGGATCCGGCACGGCGGCCACGGCTGGCCCATCGTGTGCCGGCTCGCCCGCGACATCAGGGTGTCGGACCTGCCGACCGGGGGCAAACGGATCACCGCTGTGGTTCCCCTGTCCTGAGCTGCCGCGGCCGGTGCCGAAACGGTTCCGGAAGATTGCGCGGCAAAGCGGAGTTTGTTCCACCGGGGGCAGGGCAGACGCAGTTTCGTGCTTCGGACCGGAGGCGCGCCAGCGGGAGCGGTATGGCTGCCCCGGAGGCCGTCCATGGCGATCCGGGCAGCGACCTTCCCGCGGTAATCCCTGAAACCACCGTTCAGGAGCGAATCCGCATGCTCATCGAAACGCCCACCAACCGTCCCGGCACGCCCGAAACGACGACCACCGCCACCAAGCGGCGTCACGACGACGCGCCCGACACCGCCGCCCTCTTCGCCCGTATGGCGGAGCTCGAGGAAGGGCCCGAGAGGGAAGCCGTCCGCGACGAACTGGTCACGCTCTGGCTGCCCATGGCCCACCGCATCGCCGGCCGTTTCCGCGACCGCGGAGAGTCCATCGAGGACCTCCGGCAGGTCGCCGCCCTGGGGCTCGTCAAGGCCATCGACCGGTTCGACCCGAGCCGGGGAGCCTTCGAGAGCTACGCCGTCCCCACCATCACCGGCGAGGTCAAGCGCCACTTCCGGGACCGCATGTGGGCCCTGAGGGTCCCCCGCCGTGTGCAGGAACTGCGCAACAAGGTGCGCGTCGCACGGCGTGAACTCACCCAGAACCCCGGCAGCCCCGAGCCGTCCGTGGCGGACATCGCCACCCACACCGGGCTGACCGAGGAAGAGGTCAACGCCGGACTCGAGGCCCTCGACAGCTTCAGCACGCTGTCGCTGGACGCCGAGCTGTCCACCGACGACGACGGCTACAGCCTCGCGGACACCCTCGGCGCGGCCGACTCGTCCTACGACACCGTCGTCGACCGGGAGTCCGCCAAGGAAGGCCTGCGCCGCCTGCCGGAACGCGAACGGGCCATCCTCTACATGCGCTTCTTCGAGGACATGACCCAGAGCCGCATCGCCGACCGGCTGGGCATCTCCCAGATGCACGTCTCCCGTCTCATCAGCCGCAGCTGCGCCCGCGTGCGGGACGAGGTCCTCGGTCAGCGGACCGGGACCCGGGGCAGCGGCGGCCCCTCCGCCACGGCCTGACACACCACCCCCCACAAGGAGCGAACGACATGCTGAGGCCCCACCCCGCCGTGCTGCGCCGTCTCGTCGAGGAGTACGAGGCACTGTCGGCGACCACCGAGGCCGGCCGCGCCACGGCAGAGGTGAGCGCACGGGTGCGCGACCTCGCGTACACGCTGTGCGTGTCCACCGGCACCCGGGACGTCCGGCACGCCCTGGACACCGCACACCAATGGCTCGGGACCGCACCCGCACCGGTCCGCGAGACCGTTTCCCTGCCCACCGAGCGGCGGATGGCGGTGACGGAGCCCGCCTGACCGCGTGTGCGCGTGACGCGACGGGGAAGGCGAACAGCACCCGGGTCCGGCCGGCGGCGGCAGCCGCCGGCCGGACCCGCGCGTCCCCCCACACCGCACGGAAACACCAGGGAGTCCCATGTCCACAGCGGGGCGGCCGCCCGCCGCAGACGACGACGGTGAGCTGGAGCGGCTGCGCGCCGAGGTGCGCGACCTGCGGGCCCGGGCGCGCGTGTACCCGCTGATATCCCAGGCCCAGGGCATGCTGCAGGAGCGGTACGCGCTGGCCGACGCGGAGAGCGCCTTCGCGCTGCTGCAACGGGCCTCCCAGCGGTACAACATCAAGCTGCGCACCCTGGCGAACGTCCTGGTCACCGCGCCGCGCCCGGACAGCCGGGAGCGGTTGTGGTTCCCGCGCCGGGTCCGGCAGCCGCAGCCGGAGCTGACGTTCACCAGAGCCCATGAGTCCGGGTCCGGCAGTCGCGGCGCCGTCCTGAAGGCCGTGCTGAGCCGCACCCTGACCGTGACGGACACCTCCATGGGCAACGTCCAGCTCGCCGACCGGGCCCGCGGTGGCCTGCGCATCGAGGAGCACACCGGGCTCACGCCGGACTTCGTCGACTTCTTCGCCCATGTCGGCGAGGACGGCACCTCCTGCGCGCAGGCCGCCCGGGACGTCGCCCAGGTGACCGTGCGCGACGTGGAGAGCGACCCGGTGTTCACCGAGCCGGCCCGGCACGCGATCCTCGCGGCGGGCAGCAGGGCCTGCCACAGCGTCCCGCTGACGACCGCGTCCGGGCTGTGCGTCGGCATGGTCTCGGCCCACATGGACCGGACCCTGCGGGGACTGACCGCGACGCAGACCAAGGCCCTCGACGCCGTGGGCGCCGAGGCGGGCCGCTGGCTGGCCTGGCACGACCGGACAGTGGTCATGGACGCCCTGGAATACCTGCACGCCCTCGGCCGGGCCCGCAGGGGCGCGCGACTGAGGCGGTCCTGAGCCCCGGCGGGATGAGCCCGGGGCGGGGCTGCCTGTGACGGGAGGGGCCCCGCCGTGTCCCTGATCCCGGGCGCGAGGGGACAGGTCCGGTCCGGGCCGCCGCGCCGGGTGTGCGGCCGCCGCCGCGGGGCATCCGGAGTCCCGGGAGGTCCACATGAACACGAGTGCGATGGCACGGAGCGGTCGCTTCCGGGCCCGGCGGATGGCGCGGGGTTCGGTGACCGAGGGGGCGGCACGGGCGGGCTTCACCGCCCGGGGCGTGATCTATCTGCTCGTCGGGGCGCTGGCCCTGCAGATCGCCTTCGGCGGCACCGGCCGCCAGGCCGACCGCGGGGGAGCCCTGCAGGAACTGGCGCAGCAGCCGTTCGGCGCGGTGCTGCTGTGGGCCCTGGGCATCGGGCTCGTCGGCATGGCCCTGTGGCGGCTGTCCGAGGTGATCTTCGGCTCGGTCGGCAAGGACGGCCGCAGCCCGCGCAAACGGCTCATGGCGGCCGCCCGCTGCGCTTTCTACGTCTTCGTCGCCTACTCGGTCCTGTCGTTCGCGGCCAGCCGGCACCAGAGCGGCGGCTCCAGCGACCAGCAGTCCCGGGACGCCACGGCCAGGGCCCTGGAGATCCCCGCCGGGCAGTGGCTGGTCGGTGCCGCCGGGATCGCCGTCGTCGCGGCCGGCGGCTGGATCGCCGTACGCGCCGTCCTGCGCAAGTACCACGACAAGCTCAGGCTCGGGCAGATGAGCCCGCGCACACGGCGGCTGGTCGACGTCACCGGAGTGGCCGGCGGCGCCGCCCGCGGGCTCGTCTTCGCCGTCGCCGGAGTCTTCGCCGTTCGCGCGGCGATCGACTACGAGCCGGACCGGGCCAAGGGCCTGGACGACACCCTGCGCAGCCTCGCCGAGACCCCCCTCGGCCCCTGGCTGCTGGCGTGCGTCGCGGCCGGGCTGGTGCTCTTCGGCGTGTTCTCCTTCGCCATGGCCCGCTGGCGGCGCGTCTGAGCCGCGTCTGGCGGGGAACACGGAGCGAATGAGCGATTCCGAGATCCCGCATGGCGACGGCCGGCCCGTGGACGTGTACCTGGACCTCCTGCGCATCCGGATGGACACGGAGGACTACCGCCTCCTGATGCGTGTGGTGGAACCGGTCCTCGAGGCGATCGACGAGGAACGCCTGGCCAGCCTCGACTTCGCGCTCGACTCCGGGGCCAACGACGAACTGCCCCAGGAGGTCCGTGACGAGGTGGCCCTCGTCATCGCCACCGCCGTCACCGGCCGCCTCGACAACGAAGTGATCGAACTCGAGCTCGACGAGACCGGCCCGGTCCGGATCGTCACCGACGCGACCACCGCGTCCGACCCCGTCCGGCTCGGCGAGATAGCCGACTACATCAAGGAACGCCACCGGCAGACCGAGGAGCTGCGGGGCATCGCCGAGGTGAGCGGACTGCCCACCGACTTCTGACCAGGCGCTCCGCGCCCCCGGGCGGTCACCCCCGCGGTGTCGCCACCGGCACGTCCAGCGGCCGGGCGAGCCCCACCACGGCCTCGTCCAGCCGCTCCAGGTGCCGCAGCACGCGGTCGGTGATGCGGCCGTAGCGCGGTGTGCCCGCGTCGGAGCCCAGCAGCGAGGCGATGCTCGGCCCCGTCTCGACCTTCGCGCCGGCGTGCTCGTCGGCGACCCGGGCCGCGATGGCCTGGATGTTGCGCACGGTGCGCGCCGCCGCCCCGCGCAGCCGCGGGTCCGCCGCGATCGACGGATGCGTGGGCAGCAGCTCGGCGGTGGCCGCCAGCGTCCGCGCGTGGTACGCGCACGTCTCCAGCAGGGCCACCACGTACCGGGCCGTGTCCCGACGGGCCCGCAGCGGCGTGACCGGATGCGTCAGCGGCTGGGTGGCGGCCCGCAGATCGGCCAGCGCCTGGTCCAGGTCGCGCGCCTTGTCCAGCAGCTCGTCGGCCGCCCCGCCGCTGAGCTGCCCGACCGCGGCCTCAGCGACGTCGGCCAGCCGGTCCAGCACGGTCCCGAGCAGCTCGTTCGTCCGCCGGTCCGTCCGCACCGGCAGCACCAGCGCCGCCGCGACCACCCCGCAGGCGGCTCCGATCGCGGTCTCCTCGATGCGCAGCACCAGCACGTCGAGGCTGTAGGTGTGCAGCAGCGTGTACAGCAGCCCCAGCATCGCCGTGACGAAGAAAGACATCAGCGTGTACGACAGCGGCGCCACGTAGAACATCGCGAAGATCAGCACCAGCACGAGCGCGAACGCCGTCAGCGTGTGCTGCCCGACCAGCCCCGCCAGCACGATGCCCGCCACCACGCCGAAGACCGTGCCGAGCAGCCGCCGGTAGCCCTTCACCAGGATCTCGCCGGTCGACGAGGTGTTGATGAACACGATCCAGCACGTCAGCACCGCCCAGTACCAGCGCTGCGTGGACAGCAGCTCCCCGCCCGCGATGGCCAGGGAGGAACCCACCGCGACCTGCACGGCCGCCCGCGTGGTGGGACGCCGCAGGCCCGTCTGCTCCTCCTGCGCCGGTTCCTCCGCCCCGCCGTCGAGCGCGGCCTCCTCGGCGTCCAGCTCCTCGCGGGAGCGGGCCGTGGCGGGGGAGTCGTCCGACTCGTCCTGCGGCCCGTCCAGGGCGATCCGCAGCCCCAGCACCGCGCGGGCCGCCTCGCCGATGCCCCGGAACACGTCCTGCACGGCGGCCGAGGCGGGCGGCAGGTTCTCCTCGTCCCGGTAGCCGAGCAGCCGGTTGCGCACATGCGCCAGCGCGGTGCCGGAGTCGCCGCCGCCGGCCCGCAGCACCAGCGTGTGCAGCGCCCGCAGATCGCGGCGCAGCGTGGCGGTGGACTCGTCGGGCACGGCCGGCACGGCCACCGAGGGTGCGGGTGCGCCCGGCAGGTGCAGGGTGAGCGTGTCGGCCCGTTCGGCGCTGCGGGCCGACAGCAGCAGCAGGCCGAGCCGCTCGGCGGCGATCTCGGCGTCCGCGATCCGGCGCTGCACCAGCCGTGCCGCCGACTCGTCCGGGGTGCCCTCCTCCAGCCGTCCCTGGATCATCATGGCGGTCTCGTGCAGCCGCGCGGTGCCCTCGCGCACGGCCCCGAGCGCCTTGTCCATGTCGTCCCCGCCCGCGTCGAGGAGGTCCAGCTGCGCGGACACCAGCTGGGCCAGCCGGGCCCGGAAGGCCAGCCGCAGCCGCACCAGGATCCCCGCGGGCGTCGCGGGCACCACCGCGAACCGCAGGACGGCACTGGAGGCGAAGGCCAGGGCGATGGCGCCGTACAGCGCGGGCAGCGAGGAGACCGTGGCGCCGACGAACAGGGCCAGGAAGTACACCTGGAAGGCGATCAGCCCGAGCGCCGTGCCCCGGTCGCCGAACCGGCGGCCGTAGACCGCGCAGAAGATCAGGACGACGAAGAACGCGTCACCGACGACACGCCGCTCGCCGAGCACCGCGCTCAGGCTCACGGAGGCCAGCGCCACCGGCAGCCCCAGGGCCAGCGTCACGGCCTGGGCGCGCGGCTGCTTCTCCCGGATGGCGAAGGTGGCGACCATCGCCGCCATGGCCCCCGCCACCAGATGGGGCACATCGGTCCCCAGCAGGGCGAGCACGGCCAGGGTGAGGGCGATCGCGCCGACCGTCCGCAGTCCGGCCGTCAGACGCAGCAGTCCCGGGTCGGACGCCGCGATCCGGTCCCGCAGCCGTGTCCGCACCGAGTGTCCCGCCGCCCTCACGCCGCCGTACTCTCTCCCGACTCACCCAGCAAGATCCGCACCTCAGCATGTCATGCCACGTGCGGCGGCTCCCGGCCGGGCCGGGAGCTACTCCTGCCGTCCGGTGCCCTCGACGTGCGCCCGCACCTGCTCCGGCGTCAGATAGGCGTCCGTGTACTCGAAGTCCTTCAGCCGCGCGGGCTTGCGCGCCTGGAACCCGGTCCGCACGAAGTCGTCACCGGCGACCGCGTTGAGCAGCCAGTTCGTCATCACGCGCGTTTTGGCGACGTTGGTGCGCAGCGCCGACCAGTGGTACCCGCGGGCGACGGCCTGGGCGGGCAGGCCGCGCAGCTCGACGCCCAGCGGCTTGGACACCGCGTCGGTGCCGCCGAGGTCGACGACCAGCCCCAGGTCCTTGTGGACGTACGGCGTCATCGACTGCCCGCGCAGCGAGGCGATGACGTTGTCGGCGACGTGCTTGCCCTGCCGCAGCGCGTGCTGCGCGGTGGGCGGGCACATGGCCCCGTCGCCCTTGGCCAGGTCGGGCACGGCGGCCGCGTCGCCGAGCGCGAACACACCGTCGCAGCCCGGCAGGTTCATCTCGGCGGCGACGGCGAGACGGCCCTTGACGGTCTCGGCGCCCAGCGTGGCGATCAGCGGGCTGGCGACGACGCCGGCGGTCCAGATGAGCGTACGGGTCGGGATCACCCGCCCGTCGGTGAAGGTGACCTCCTCGGGGCCGGCCTTCGCGATGGAGGTGCCCAGGGAGATCTCGATGCCGCGCCGCTGCAGGATCTCCTGCGCGCTGCGGCCGAGCTTCTCGCCCAGCTCCGGCATCAGCTTCGGCGCGATGTCGATCAGGTGCCACTTGATCAGACCCGGGTCCAGCCGCGGGTAGCGCTTGACGGCGGCGTGCGTCAGGCGCTGCAGGCAGGCCGCGGTCTCGGTGCCGGCGTAGCCGCCGCCGACCACCACGAACTGCAGCCGCGAGGCCCGCTCCTGCGGATCCTGGCTGGCGTCGGCCAGGTCGAGCTGCGAGATGACGTGGTCCCGGATGTACGCCGCCTCGGCGAGCGTCTTCATCCCGAACGCGTGATCCGTCAGGCCCGGGATGTCGAAGGTCCGGGTGATGCTGCCGGGCGCCAGCACGATGTAGTCGTACGGCTCGTCGACGATCTCGTCGGTGATGGTGCGGATGACGCACACCTTGGCCTTCAGGTCGACGCCGATGGCGCCGCCCGGAATGATCCGCGTGCGGTACTTCTTGCTGCGGCGCAGGGAGACGGCGATCGACTGCGGCGTCAGCACGCCGGAGGCGACCTGGGGGAGCAGCGGAAGATACAGCTGGTAGGCGAACGGCGTCACCAGGGTGACGTCGGCCTCGTCGGGGGAGAGTTTCCGTTCCAGACGGCGGACGCACTCCACGCCGGCGAAGCCTGCGCCAACCACCAGGATCCTGGGTCGTGTCACGGTGTTCATCCCTTTCTGCGGCTCCAGGCGGTCTGCCTCGAACGCCTTTCGCCTGCCCCTGGATCGCCGGTTCGCACCCTTTCGATCCCACCCCGTGTCCGGCCGGTTCGCCAGTCGGGCGTGGCAGGCAGACGAACGCGTCGATCACCACCATGCCCGCAGGGTGGCCGAAAAGCACCGGCCGGGAGCGCAGAACGCGTGCGCACCGCCGCGGCGCCGGCCCGTCAGGACGCGGTGTCCCCCCGGACGTGGCACAGCAGCAGGCACACGTCGTCGTCGCGCTCGGAATCGCTGAGCAGCGGGTGCAGGATCCGGTCCGCCGAGCCCTCCAGATCCGCGTCCAGCTCCGCGGAGCCGAACCGCCCCAGCGCCGCGGCCAAGCGCTCGATCCCCGGGTCTATGCCCTGCGCGCGCCGCTCCACCAGCCCGTCCGTGTACAGCGCGAGCGTCGAGCCGGGCGTCAGCTGCACCGTGTGGTCGTCGATCTCCTGGGTCAGGGGAATGCCGAGCATCGCCCCGGGCTTGGCGTCGAGCGTGCGCACGGTGCCGTCGGCCAGGCGCAGCACCGGCGGCGGATGACCCGCGGCCGCCCAGGTCAGCGTGGGCTCGTCGGGGTGGAACCGGGCGATGACGGCCGTGGCGTACAGATCCGGCTGCAGGTGGTGCAGGAAGCGGTGCAGCCGGGTCAGCAGCCGGCCCGGGCTGTCGCCGTCGACGGCGTACGCCCGCAGCGCGGTGCGCAGCTGGCTCATCATCACCGCCGCGTGCAGCCCGTGCCCGGTCACGTCGCCGATGACGGTGATGAGCCCGCCGTCGCGCTGCGGGAACGCGTCGTACCAGTCGCCGCCGATGTTCAGCCCGTGCGTGGCCGGCAGATAGCGCGCGGCCAGGCTGAGCCCCGGCGTCGCCGGCAGGTCCGTGAGCAGCGCCCGCTGCAGCGTCTCGGCGATGTCGCGGTTGTGCTCGAAGCGGCGGGCGTTGTCGATGGCGATGCTGGCCCGCCGGGTGAGCTCGATCAGCATCACCGCGTCGTCCGGGTCCCAGCGCGCGCCGGGCGGCGACAGCGTCAGCACGCCCAGCGGCGCCCGCCGTGTCGGCAGTGGCACGCACAGCAGCGGCGTGCCCGGGTCCAGCGCCGACGGCGGCTGGTCGCCGACGCCCGGCAGGTTGCCCGGATGGTCGGCCGCGTACTGGGGCCGCCCGGTCCGCGCGGCCAGCACCGCGGCGGCCGGGTGCGGGGTCGTGCGGTGCTTGTCGTCCTCGTCGAACAGCCACACGTCGACGCTGCTCGCGTACTCCGGCACCAGCAGTTCGGGCAGCCGGCGCACGATCTCCTCGTGGTTGAGGGACGCCGTCAGCACGGCGCTCGCGTCCGCGAGGAACGTCAGCCTGCGGCGGGCGCTCTCCGCCTCGTTACGGGCGCTGCGCTCGGCGGCGAAGGCCTCGCGCTGCGCCCGTCCGGCCGCGTCCAGCTCGGCGTGCAGGGCCAGCACGCCCTGGTTGGTCTGGTGCAGCTCCTCCCGGTGGAAGGCGACCAGGTCCTCCTGCTCGGTGAGCTTGTCCAGCACCACGGCGGTGTCCTCGTCGGCGCCGAGCAGCGCCTCGGCGAGGGCCGCCGGGTCCTCGGCGACCGTGCCGGCGTCCGCGGGCCCGGCCGCCTCGGGGCAGGGCACCGTGACCTCCCACGGCGGCTCCCCGGCGGCACAGGCCTCCGGCGACGGGGTCACCAGGGCGCGCAGCAGCCCTTCCTCGGCGGGCGATCCGGCGACGTTCAGGGTGAGCAGCCAGGTGCCGCCCTTGGTGAGGCACTGCCGCAGGTGGGCGCTGAGGGCGGCGGCGAGCCTGGTTCGTTCGAGGGTGGGCACACCGTAGGCGGCGGCCAGGCGCGCGAGGGCGATCCGCGCGCGTGCCGCGTCGGTGACGGTGGTGATCTGCCAAGTGCGCATCATGGGCGTTCCGGCGGGGTGGGAGTCAGCACGGCCACGGCGGTGTCGTCCCGCACCGGGCGGGCGGGACTGCTGGCGTCGCGTATCGTCACGGCGGCCGTCACGGCCGGGTCGGCCGCGGGCGCGCCGGAGTCGTCCGGCGGCGTCCAGCGGCTGGGCAGGCCGTCGGTGTGCAGGATGAGCAGCCGGTCGGCCGCCCAGCGGGCCTCCTCCTCACGGAGGGTGGTGGGCCGGTGGACGCCGACGATGCCGGGGCGGGACAGCAGGGCCCGCCAGCTGCCGTCCGCGCGCAGCCGGGCCCCCACGTTTCCTATGCCGGCGAACTTCAGCCGCCCGGTCCGCAGATCGAGCTGGGCCAGCGCGACGGCCGCGCCGCGGGTGCCCCGCAGCGCCTCGTGCAGGTGCCTCAGGGCCTCGGCGGGGGAGAGGTGGGCCCACCGGTGCAGCGCCGCGACCGCGGCGGACGAGGCCCGGGCGGCCTCCGGCCCGTGCCCCAGCCCGTCCGCCAGCATCAGCGTCACCCGCTCCCCGGAACGCACACAGGTCCAGGCGTCACCGGAGTACTCGGCTCCGCCGTAGGGGATGTTCACGCCGCCGGCCCGGACGCGGGCGAGCGGGTCGCGAGGCGCGCGCGCCGGTGCCTCGCGGAGCGCGTGCCCGGCCGGGCCGCCACGCTCCGCCGGGGAGGGGTCCGGCGCCGCGCCGGTGCCCGGGCGGCCGCGGGACCCGGTCGGTGCCGCATCGTTCCGGGACGTCGGTGACGCGCCCCGCCCGGTGAGGCCGGGCGCGCCGGCGTGCCCGGTGAGGCCCCCGCAGGCCATGGCCGCGAGCGGCGCCGAAGCGGCGCGCGGGGCGCCGCCCGGCCCCGGCTCGTCCCGGGAGACCGGGTCGTCGGGCCCCGTCCAGGGGTCGCCGTCCGGGGGGACGGCCCGGCCCGCCGCGCCTCCGTCGGGCCACGCGGCGGCCGTCGCCCCCGCGGGCACGGCACCGGTCCGGGACGTCGAGCCGACCCGCGCCACCGCCACCGTGCCGCGGCCGGGCGTGCTGTGCAGGCCGAAGTCGTCGGCCAGGCGGCGGCACGTGCCGAGGCCCGCGCCGAGCGAGCGGGTCGTGGAGAAACCGTCGCGCACCGCAGCGGGGACGTCGCGTATGCCCGGGCCGTGGTCGATCGCGGCGATCTGGACCACCCGGGACTCCTCACGGCCGTCCCGCAGCACCGGCGGGTCCACGACGTCGATGAGCACCTGCCCGCCCTCCGCGTGCTTGAGCAGGTTCGTGGCCAGCTCGGTCGCGACCAGCGCGGCCGCCGCCGTACGGCGCTCGTCGAGCCCGGCCAGCGCGGCCGCCTGTTCGGCCGCGACCCGCGCGTCGCGGACCCGGGTCGCGTCGCGCACCGGGATGTCCCACACGCGTGGCATCAGGCCTCCTCGCGGGGGCGCGGCGGCTGGGCCACCCAGCACGTCACCCGCACCGTCGTGCCGGCACCGGGCGTGCTGTCGATGTCGAAGTCGTGCACCAGGCGCCGGGCACCGCTCAGCCCCATCCCGAGCCCGCCGCCGGACGTGTAGCCGTCGCTGAGCGCCAGGTCGAGGTCGGGGATGCCCGGCCCCTCGTCGCTGAAGGACAGCCGCAGCCCCTGCGCGGCCCCGCTGCTGACGCGGGTCGCCTCCATCTGTCCGCCCCCGCCGTGGACGAGGGTGTTGCGGGCCAGCTCGCTCGCGGCGGTGACCAGCTTGGTCTGCTCCACCAGGCCGAAGCCGAGCCGGGCAGCGGCCTGCCGTACGTGCTGGCGCACCCACACCAGGTCCATGTCGGACCGGATCGGCAGGCAGGCCTCCACGCCCGCGGCGGTGTGCATCACGGAATCTCCTGACGCGGACTGCCGGGACGGGGCGCCGGGGGCTGCTGCGTGAGGAGCTCCATGCCCGCCTCGGTGCTGAGCGCCGTCCTCAGGCCCGGCAGCGTGAGTCCCAGTTCGACCAGGGTGATGGCGACCGCCGGGCGCATGCCCGCCACCACGGTCCGCGCCGCCAGCAGCTTGGCCTGCGCGGCGATCTCGGCCAGTACCCGCCCCAGGAAGGAGTCGACGATCTCCACGCCGGAGATGTCGATGAGGACACCGTGCACCCCGGTGCGGGAGATGGTCTCGGCGAGGTCCTGCTGGAGCTGCTGCGCCGTGCTGTCGTGCAGGTCCCCCTGGAGCGTGACCAGCAGGACGTCCCCGAGCCGGAGCACCGGCACCTGGCCCGGGACGGGACGGGGGGAGGCGTCGCTCACCGCTGACCCGTACCCGGGTTCACGATGTCCGCGCCGAGTTGGTGCAGCGCGTACCCCAGCGCGTCCGAGAGGCTGGCGCGGGTGAGGACGTCCAGGTCGAGACCGAGGTGGACCATGGTCTGCGCGATGGCGGGCCGGATGCCGGAGACGATGCACTCGGCGCCCATCAGCCGTGCCGCGGCCACCGTCTTCATCAGGTGCTGCGCGACCAGCGAGTCGACCGTGGGCACACCGGTGATGTCGAGGATCGCGAACCGGGCGTGCTGCTCGACGACGGCGTTCAGCAGCGTCTCCATCACGATCTGGCTGCGCGCGCTGTCGAGCGTGCCGATCAGCGGTACGGCCACGATGCCGTCCCACAGCCGGATGACCGGCGTGGCGACCTCCAGCAGCTGCATCCGCTGCCGGTCGCTGAGCGCCTGCCACTCGCTCAGCGCCGTCTGCATGGCCACCAGCCGCAGGGTGCCCATCAGCACCGTCAGCGTGGTCGAACAGGCCCGCAGGTGCTCCGGCGGGGCCTGTTCCAGATCGGAGGCCAGCAGATTCTCCACCGGCGGCCGCAGCGCCGCCAGCTCGCTGGAGACCTGGGTGTTCGACAGCCCCGCGCGGGAGCGCGCCGCGCCCATGCGGGCCAGCTGTTCGCGCACCCCGCTGAAGCCCGCGGCGTCCGGGTCCTCCACCTGGTCGGAGTCGGCCACCCGGGCGAGCGCGTCGACGACGGCCTTGCCCGCCTCCACCGCCTCGTCGCGCGAGACGGTGAACACGGTGCGGAACAGGGGCTCGTCCGCCCACCGCTGGGCGATCTGCTCACGCCGCCGGTGCAGGAAGTCCCGTACCTCCTGGGAAGGCGTGGCGAGTTGTCCGTCCGCTTCGTGCTCCGGCACCTGGTTCTCTCCTCATTCGCGTTGCGTCGACCGAGCCCGCTTCTGGCAACGAGAACGGCGATGTGACACTTGCCGGGCGACAACTCTAACCATGCGCCGACCTCGTACGACACCGGATCCGGCGCAAGCGTTCCGGTTCCGGCCGACGGCGGTTGGGCACCGCCGTCACCGGCGTGCGAGGGGGGTGAACCACCGTGCGGGCAGGGCGGGGCCAGGGCTCCGGCCGGCCGGTTCGTCGCCGGCGCCGGGCCCACGGGCGCCCGTCGGGTCAGACGCCCTCCGCCCCCGGCTCCTCCGGGAGCACCGGCCCCGCGTCGACGCGGGCCAGGGCCTCCTCCACGGTCTCCGATATGGGCACCGTGATGCTCACGCCGGTCAGATCGAGGATGCGCCCCACGGCCGGCGTCGGGCTGATGACGTGCACGCTGCCGGCGTTGCCGCGGGTCTCCTGGTACACCCGCAGGATGATGTTCATGCCCGACGAGTCCATGAACGGGACGGACGACAGGTCGAGCAGGAAGTGTCGTCGGCCGTGGTGGAGTTGGTTGGCCAGATGGGCCTGGAACTCGGTCGCGGTGTCGACGTCCAGGTAGCCGTCGACCGTGAACAGGGCCACGTTCTCCCGGGGCAGTTCGACTTCCACGGACAGCGGGTTCTGGGCGAGGGGCACGGGTACCTCCAACAAGTGCTACGGCCTGGGGCTGGTCACCTCTGGGGATGACCGCGGTGCGGGGCGGTGCCGGTCGTGTCACGGACGCGACTGCCGTTTCCCATGTGCCTCCCTTCGCTGGCGGGCTCCGTTTTCACCGCGCCCCCGCGATTACCCCGGAAACCGCCTCCCATGCACCCCGATGTGCGTCGGCCCCGGATCACGTCGCGCGCACTGCTACAGGGGTTCGCCGAATGCGCGTGCGACAGGAGGGTAATTGCTGCTGTGGAGCAGGGCGGGCGAGAGCCGTCCGCCGGGGCTTCGAGCGATCCGCACACCGTCAGGGAGGATGGAGCAGCGTGACCATCGACAGAATCTGGTCGTACGCGCCGGACAGCGGTCACGTCGAGGGGCAGGACCTGACCGGTTTCACCGTCGCCGCGGCCGACGGCACGATCGGGCACGTGGACCGCGAGGCCGCTCCGCACGGCCTGCGGCACCTGGTCGTCGACACCGGCGTCTGGGTGTTCGGCCGGAGCGTCCTGGTGCCGGCCGGAGTCGTCACCGGCATCGACACGCAGGCCCGCAAGGTCACACTGGCCTGCAGCAGGGGAGACGCCAAGGCGGCACCCCGCTTCCAGACCGACAGCGAGACGCGGGACCAGCAGTACCTGCGCGCGGTGGGTGACTACTACGACAGGCTGCCCCCGCGGGAGACGACCGCCGTCTGAGCCGGGCGCGGGCGCGCGGCGCCCGCGCCCGGCCCGACGCGGAAACCCGGACTCACCAGGGCAGGAAGACGTGCACGTCCTTGCCCTGGTCGTCGGTCACCACGCTGACCTGGTCGCACAGGGTGTGTATGAGGTGCCAGCCGATGCCGCCGCCACCGCTGCGCGGATCGAAGGGGCGGGGCGCGGGCTCGGTGGTGCTGGTGTCGTGCAGGACCACGTGCACGCCGTCGAAGGTGCGGCGCATCCGCAGTGCGAAAGGCCCCGGGGCGTACTGGACCGCGTTGGCGGCCAGTTCCGTCACCACCAGCAGGATGTCGTCCCAGTACTCGGGGGCAGAGGGCGGCGAGGAGCGTGCGAGATCACGCAGGAACTCCTCCGCGGCCAGCCGCGCACCCGTCACGTCATGCGGCTCGCCCACGAAGCTGTTCGTGCGGCTCGGGATCTCCTCGGAGGTCAGGGCGTCGTCCCCACGCGGCTCGGTTGACATATCGCCTTTCCGGCCCAGGCGTCAGCGAGGGCTGTCGTCAGGGCTGTCGTCCTTTCTCTTGCGTCGCCACTGTTGCGTGTTCCCGAGCGGGCGTGGCCTACGCGTCCGGCCGCACGCTCAACGGAACACACTGTCGGAATCGTCCCAGTGTGCCGCTTCTTCCGGGGTGTTCGGCCGCCCGGGGCGCCTGCGGGAGGCGTACATGGCGTCGATCTCGGCGGCGTAGTGCCGCACGATCTCGTCCCGGCGCAGCTTCATCGACGGGGTCAGCAGCCCATTGGTCACGTCGAACGGCTCCGGCAGCACCCGGAACACCCGGATCGACTCCGACCGTGACACGGCGCTGTTCGCCGCGGCCACGGCCCGGGCGACCTCCTCGCGCAGCGCGTTCTCCTCCCGGGCCTCGCGCATCTCGCCCTGCAGGGACAGCGCGGCCCGCCAGTGCGCGAGGAACTCCGGGTCCAGCGTGATCAGGGCGCCCACGCACGGCCGGTTGTCGCCCACGACCACGGCCTGGTGGATGAGCGGATGCATCCGCAGCCGCTGCTCCAGTGCGGCCGGTGCGACGCTCTTGCCGCTGCTCGTGATGATGATGTCCTTCTTGCGGCCGGTGATCGTGAGATAGCCCTCCGCGTCCAGCTGCCCGAGGTCCCCGGTCGCCAGCCAGCCCCCGCGCAGCGCGGCCCGGGTGGCCGCCTCGTCGTTCACGTAGCCCTGGAAGACCGACGGCCCGCGCACCAGGATCTCGCCGTCCTCGGCCACCCTGATCTCCGTGCCCGGCAGCGCTCGTCCGACCGTCCCGGACTTCTCCCGGCCCAGCGGCTGCATCGTCACCCCGCCGGAGGTCTCGGTCAGGCCGTACCCGTCGTGCACGTAGATGCCGATGCCCTCGTAGAACAGCGACAGGTCACGGCTGAGGGGTGAACCGCCGGACGTCGCCCGCTGCACCCGGCCGCCGAGCGCGGCCCGCAGCCGGCGGTAGACCGTGCGCTCGTACAGGGCGTGCTGCAGCCGCAGGTCGAAGCCCGGCCCGCGGCCCCGGCCCAGCCGCTGGCGCTCCAGGGCGGCGGCGAAGTCCCGGGCGGTCCCGGCGGCCCGTTCGAAGAGCCCGCCGTGACCCCCCTGCTGGGCGATGCGCAGGAAGTTCTTGTAGATCTTCTCGAAGACCGACGGGACCGCGTAGAAGTACGTGGGACGGAACGAGCGCAGCGCCGCCGACAGCGCCTCGCCGCCGAGGTCCGCCTGGTGTCCCATGAGCAGCCCGCCGCGCACGCACAGGCCCTGGATCATCAGGCCGTACACGTGGGAGAAGGGCAGGAACGCCAGCACCGAGCCCTGCTCTCCGCGTGGTGCGGCCGTGTGGCCCCAGCCCGCCAGCAGGGTGTCACAGGTGACGGCCAGGTTCCGGTGGCTCAGGGCACAGCCCATGGCGTGGCCGGTCGTGCCGGAGGTGTAGGCGATGACGGCGGTCGAGTCCGGCAGCACGATGCGGCGCATCGAGTCGACCGTGGCGAGCGGCACGTCCCGCCCGCGCACCGCCAGCTCCTCCAGCGCGCCCGCGTCGAGCTGCCAGACGTGGCCCAGCATCGGCAGGGACGCGCACACCGAGCCGACCGTCATGACGCCCTGCTCGTCCTCCACCACCACGGCCACGCAGCCCGCGTCCCGCAGGATCCACTCGACCTGGTCGCGTGAGGCCGTCGGGTAGATGGGCACGACCTCGGCCCCCACCGCCCACAGCGCGTGGCACAGGACCGTCCACTCGTAGCGGGTGCGCGCCATGATGGCCACCCGGTGGCCGGGGGCGATCCCGGCGGCGATCAGGCCCTTGGCCACGTCCACGAGCTGGTCCCGCAGCTCGCTCGCCGTGACCTCCTCCCACGCGGACGAGGCGGGGCCGGCCCGGCGGGCGAGCACCGGCCGGGCCGGTTCCCGGTCCGCCGTCTCGAAGACGCTGTCGGCGAGCCCGCCCGTCAGGGGCGACACGGCCGGTGGAGCGAGGGCGAGATCGCGCATGCACTGCTCCTGACATGTACGGGGTGTCACGCAGCCGATGGGTACCGTCATCAGCGGTGCTCGAATGTAGTCGAGTCGGGACCCTTCGGGGTCGGGAAATACGGAAGTGGGTCCGCTGATGATCTCGGCGTGATCGGGGGACCCGGGAGACATGAGTCACTACAGCCCAGATCCCGAGCCCGAGCGCAGCACCGGTCTCGAGCCCGGCGGCGGTGTGCCGCCGGGCGAGACCCCGCCCGCGGAGAGCAGCATGCCCGAGGCGCTGCCGCGGGAGACCCACAACCCGACCAAGGGCTGGGCCAAGGCCCCGATGGCCGTGATCATCGTCATGACGGTGCTGATCGCGGCGTTCTTCCTCGCCTACGCCCTCGTCCTCATCCTCTGAGAGAGCAGCCGCCCAACGGGACGCCTCAGCCCTGCGTGTGCCGCACGCACTCGGTGACGACGTCCCGCAGGCTGCCCGTGCGCTCCATCAGCTCGCGCTGCACCTGTGCGCCGTTGCCGTCGCGCAGCAGTTCCTCGCACGCCACCCGGGCCTGCTCCAAATCCCCCGTGCTGTCGAGGGCCTCCTCGACGTGCTCCAGCAGGGTCCGCACGACCGACTCGGCCGGCATGCGCCGCATGGTCGCGGGGTGCAGCAGCTCGCCCGTCAGTCCCGAGCGGGCGGCCTGCCAGTCGGCCAGCCGCAGCAGGGTGACGCTGTGATCGAGCGGTTCCCGGCCCTCCCGCCACTCGCGTGCGGCCGTCTCGACCAGCCCGCGCACGAGGGTGGCGATCAGCACCGCCGTCCCGGCGTGCAGGCAGACGTCCGCGACCCGCAGCTCCACCGTCGGGTACCGCGGGGAGAGCCGCGCGTCGAAGTAGATCATCCCGTCGTCGAGGAGGGCGCCGGTGGCCACCATGTCCGCGATCAGCCGGTGGTACCGCTCGGGCGAGCCGAAGATCTCGGTCGGGCCGGCCGAGGGCCAGCGCAGCCACACCCGGCTGCGGTAACTGCTGTAGCCCGTGTCCTTGCCCTGCCAGAACGGCGAGTTCGCGCTGAGCGCCCGGAGCACCGGCAGCCACGGCCGCAGCCGGTCGACGACCGCGACACCCTCCTCGTCCGACTCCACCGAAACGTGCACATGACAGCCCAGGACCAGTTGCTCCCGGGTGGCTATGCCGTACTGGTCCGCCATCCACTGGTACCGCCGGTTCAGCCCGACGGCCGGGCTGACCGGCAGCGGCGAGGTGGCGAGCGCCGCCACCGTGCAGCCGATCTCCCCGGCGTGCCGGGCGGCCTCCTTGCGGCAGCGGACGATCTCCGCGCGCAGGGCCTCCATCGACGACTGCGGATGTGTCGCGAACTCCAGCATCTGCTCGTGGAGTTCCTTCTCGAACACGTCCTGATCCGCGTCGTCCCGAGCCGCCCGGGCGAGGACCGCCGCGGACAGCGCCCGCGGCTCCCCGGTTTCCGGATCGACCAGGAGGAGTTCCTCCTCCACTCCGACGGTGCGCACTGATGCCCGCCCTTCCAAGACTCCGAAGCGTCGACCACCGGGTTTTCCCGGGGTAGACCCCCAGTGCCCCTCACAGGCCGTTCGGACACCTGGTGCGCCGGACCGACTTCACCCCGCGAACGGCGTGAGCCACACCGTGGCCAGCGGAGGCAGCGTGATCCGGACCGTGCCCTCCTCCGGCTTGACCGGGTCCGGGTTGGTCACGCCGCTGCCGCCGTAGCGCGTGTCGTCGGTGTTGAGGACCTCCTGCCAGGCGACGACGTCACCCGGGACCCACAGGCCGTAGTCCTGCCGCACCACGGGGGAGAAGTGGGAGACCGCGAGCAGCGGGTTGCCGTCGGCGTCGTAGCGCAGGAACGCGAGGACGTTGTCGTCGGCCGCGTCCACCGCCACCCACCGGAACCCCTCCGGGCGGGTGTCGCACTGCCACAGGGCGGGCGTCGCCAGGTACCGCGTGTTCAGGTCGCGGACCAGGTCGCGCACGCCCCGGTGGTCACCCGCCGAGTGGTAGCCCTCGTCGAGCAGCCACCACTCCGGGCCGTGCTCCACCGACCACTCGGCTCCCTGTGCGAACTCCTGCCCCATGAAGAGCAGTTGCTTGCCCGGGTGGCTCCACATGAAGCCGAGATAGGCCCGCAGGTTCGCCCGCCGCTGCCACCAGTCGCCCGGCATCTTCGTCACCAGCGCCTGCTTGCCGTGCACGACCTCGTCGTGGGAGATCGGCAGGACGTAGTTCTCGCTGTAGGCGTACACCATCGAGAACGTCATCTCGTGGTGGTGGTACTTGCGGTGCACCGGCTCGTGGGAGATGTACTCCAGCGAATCGTGCATCCAGCCCATGTTCCACTTCAGCCCGAAGCCGAGCCCGCCGGTGTCGGTGGGCCGGGTCACCCCGCCCCAGGCGGTGGACTCCTCGGCGATCGTGACCACGCCCGGGGCCCGCCGGTACACCGTGGCGTTCATCTCCTGCAGGAACGCCATGGCCGCCAGGTCCTCCCGGCCGCCGTGCACGTTGGGCTCCCACTGGCCGTCCTCGCGCGAGTAGTCGAGGTAGAGCATCGAGGCGACCGCGTCCACCCGCAGCCCGTCGATGTGGAACTCCTCGCACCAGTACACGGCGTTCGCGACCAGGAAGTTGCGCACCTCCGTGCGGCCGAAGTCGAACTCGTAGGTGCCCCAGTCGGGGTGCTCCGCGCGCCGGTCGTCGCCGGGCTCGTAGAGCGGTTCCCCGTCGAACCGGGCCAGCGCCCAGTCGTCCTTCGGGAAGTGCGCCGGCACCCAGTCCATGATCACGCCGAGACCGGCCCGGTGGCAGGCGTCGACGAAGAACCGGAAGTCGTCGGGCGTGCCGAGCCGGGCCGTCGGCGCGTAGAAGCCCGTCACCTGGTAGCCCCAGGACCCGTGGAAGGGGTGCTCGGCGACCGGCATCAGCTCGACGTGCGTGAAGCCCAGGTCCTTGACGTACTTCGGGAGTTCCTCGGCGAGCTGACGGTAGGTCAGCCCCGGCCGCCAGGACGCCAGGTGCACCTCGTAGACCGAGAACGGCGCCTCGTGCACCGGCCGGTCCGCCCGGTGCGCCATCCACTCGGCGTCGTTCCACTCGTAGTGCGAGGCCGTCACGATGGACGCGGTGTTGGGCGGCTCCTCGGTGCGCCGGGCCATCGGGTCGGCCTTGAGGAAGCGCTGCCCGTACCGCGAGTGGATCTCGAACTTGTACGGGGTGCCCTCGCCGACGTCCGGCAGGAACACCTCCCACACGCCGGACGCGCCCAGCGAGCGCATCGGGAACTGCGTCCCGTCCCAGTGGGTGAAGTCCGTGGCCACCCGCACGCCCTGCGCGTTCGGCGCCCACACCGTGAACCGCGTGCCGGCCACGCCCTCGTGGGTCATGGGCTCGGCGCCCAGCGCCCGCCACAGCTGCTCGTGCCGGCCCTCGCGGATCAGGTGCAGGTCGAGCTCACCGAGCGCGGGCAGGAAGCGGTACGGGTCGTGCGTCTCCTGCTCGCCCTCCTCGTAGACCACGTGCAGGGTATACGCGGGGATCTCCGCGAGCGGCAGCACGCCGGAGAACAGGCCGTCGCCCTCCGAGACCAGGGCCGTGCGCCGGCCGTCGACCACCACGCCCACCGCACGGGCGAAGGGGCGCAGCGCCCGGAACACGACCCCGCCCGGGACCGGGTGGGCGCCGAGCAGCGCGTGCGGGTCGTGGTGGGCGCCCGCCAGCAGGCGTCCCCGGTCCTCCGGGCTCAGGGCGGGCGCGGTCGGGACCGGGCCGGACGGCTCCGGGATTGAGGTGTCTCGCAGGGCCACGGCTCAGTCTCCTCTCACGGCGAGGCGCTCGATCGCCGCCATCGGTACAGGCAGCCAGTCGGGGCGGTGCCGTGCCTCGTACAGCACCTCGTACACGGCCCGGTCCGTCTCATAGGCCCGGAGCAGTCCGTGCTTCTTGCGGGGGTCCCAGCCGGCGCGGGCGGCATAGCCCGCGCAGTAGGCCTCGCGGCAGCGCCGCGCCCACTCCGGGCGCCAGGGACGGCGCTGCCGGGCGGCGTAGTCGAAGGAGCGCAGCATCCCGGCGATGTCCCGCACGGGGGAGTGGGCGCTGCGCCGCTCGGAGAGCGGCCGGGACGGCTCGCCCTCGAAGTCGATGACGAACCAGTCGCGTCCGGCCCGCAGCACCTGGCCGAGATGCAGGTCGCCGTGGATGCGCTGGGCGGGCGGCCCGGGATCACAGCTGTTCAGCGCGGCGAACGCGGAGCGCAGACCCGGCACATGGGGCCGCAGCGCGGGCACGCAGTGCGCGGCGGCGTCCAGCCGCTCCGCCATGGCCGACGCCGTCCGCGCGTTCTCGCCCGGGGCGCCGACCGGGAAGGCCGAGGCCAGCGCGAGGTGCACCTCGGCGGTGGCCGCGCCCAGCGCCCGCGCCTGGGCCGTGAAGTCGTCCCCGGCGGCGAGTGCGTGCAGCGCCAGCGTCCAGCCGTCGGAGGCGTCCCGCAGGTACGGCTGGAGGACCCCGAGGGTGGCCTGGAACGGGTGCTTGGTCTGGAACCAGGCGACCGGTGCCGGGACGCGGTGACAGCCCTGCCGGGCCAGCGCCCCCGGCACCTCCAGGTCCGGGTTGACGCCCGGCTGGATGCGGCGGAAGACCTTCAGGATGTACTCGTCGCCGTACACCAGCGAGGAGTTGGACTGCTCCGCGTCCAGCAGGCGCGGCACCAGCCCGGCGGGCACCCGCTGGTCCGGGTCGCACTCGAAGCGCAGGGGGCCCGCGGTGCCCGGGTGCCGCAGCCGGTCCAGGAGCAGCTGGGCCGACCGCGGGTCGTGCAGCGCGTCGTAGACGGTCTTGCCGGCCAGCGGCCCGTCCTGCACCTGCCCGATGAGCGCCCGGCCGAGCCGGGGCGCCGGGTGCTCCCGTACGCCCAGCAGCAGCTGGTAGCAGTCCCCGGCCGGGGGAGTCCCGCCCGGGGAGGGCACGCCCGTGTGACCCGCGTGCCCGGCGTGGACGAGCAGGTGCAGACAGCCCGGGAAGAGCTCGGTCATCGACAGCAGGCCGAGCTCCGTGACGGGCCGGTCCTTGCCCGCGAACCAGCGCTGGCGCGGCAGCCAGTCGCGCAGGAGCCGGCCGAGCGACTCCATGGGCTCGGCCAGGCGCGAGGGGATCGGGCGGAGGGATGCGGTCTTCGGCATGGTCACGCCTCCTTTCGTCGGCGCATGCTCACAGTCGCCGGCCGATGCGCGATGCGACTCGAGTGAGCCGGAACCAGTAGAAGCCGTGGCCCCCGAGGGTCAGCAGGTACGGAAGTTCACCGATGGCGGGGAAGCGCACCCCGCCGAACAGCTCCACCGGATGCCGCCCGGCGAACTCGCGCAGGTCGAGCTCGGTCGGCTGGGCGAACCGCGCGAAGTTGTTCACGCAGAGCACCAGGTCGTCCTCGTACTCGCGCAGGAAGGCGAGCACCGCGGGGTTGGAGGACGGCAGTTCGGTGTAGGAGCCGAGTCCGAAGGCCGGGTTCTGCTTGCGGATCTCGATCATGCGGCGGGTCCAGTGCAGCAGCGACGACGGCGACGACATCGACGCCTCGACGTTGGTCACCTGGTGCCCGTAGACCGGATCCATGATCGCCGGCAGGAAGAGACGGCCCGGGTCGCAGGTGGAGAAGCCGGCGTTGCGGTCCGGGGTCCACTGCATCGGGGTCCGCACGGCGTCCCGGTCGCCGAGCCAGATGTTGTCGCCCATGCCGATTTCGTCGCCGTAGTAGAGGATCGGCGAGCCGGGCAGAGCCAGCAGGAGCGCGGTGAACAGCTCGATCGTATGCCGGTCGTTGTCCAGCAGCGGGGCCAGGCGCCTGCGGATGCCGATGTTGGCGCGCATCCGCGGGTCCTTGGCGTACTCGGCCCACATGTAGTCGCGCTCCTCGTCGGTGACCATCTCCAGGGTCAGCTCGTCGTGGTTGCGCAGGAACATGCCCCACTGGCAGTTCGACGGGATGGCCGGTGTCTTGGCGAGGATCTCGGAGACCGGGTAGCGGGACTCGCGGCGTACGGCCATGAAGATGCGGGGCATGACCGGGAAGTGGAAGGCCATGTGGCACTCGTCGCCGCCGGTGGCGTAGTCGCCGAAGTAGTCGACGACGTCCTCCGGCCACTGGTTGGCCTCGGCGAGCAGCACGGTGTCCGGGTACTGCGCGTCGATCTCGCGGCGGACCCGCTTGAGGAAGGCGTGCGTGGCGGGCAGGTTCTCGCAGTTGGTGCCCTCGGCGGCGTAGAGGTACGGGACCGCGTCGAGCCGGAACCCGTCGATGCCGAGGTCCAGCCAGAACTTCAGCGCGGCCAGGATCTCCTCCTGGACGCGCGGGTTCTCGTAGTTCAGGTCGGGCTGGTGCGAGAAGAATCGGTGGAAGAAGTACTGGCCGCGCACCGGGTCGAACGTCCAGTTCGACGTCTCGGTGTCGACGAAGATGATCCGCGCGTCCGGGTAGCCCTTGTCGTCGTCGGCCCACATGTAGTAGTCGCCGTAGGGCCCGTCGGGGTCCTTGCGCGACTCCTGGAACCAGGGGTGCTGGTCGCTGGTGTGGTTCATGACGAAGTCGATGATCACGCGCATGCCGCGCTGGTGGGCGGCGTCGACGAACTCCACGAAGTCCGCGAGGTCGCCGAACTCCGGCAGCACGGCCGTGTAGTCGGAGACGTCGTAGCCGCCGTCGCGCAGGGGCGACTTGAAGAAGGGCGGCAGCCACAGGCAGTCCACGCCGAGCCACTGCAGGTAGTCGAGTTTGGCGGTCAGGCCCTTCAGGTCACCGACGCCGTCGCCGTTGCTGTCCTGGAAGGAACGGACGAGCACCTCGTAGAAGACGGCGCGCTTGAACCACTCCGGGTCGCGGTCCCTCGCGGGGGTGTCCTCGAAGGTGTCCAGCACGGGCTCGTTCACGGTCATGACGTTCCTGCCCCTCCGTTCCCTTGCGCGGCGGGCGGCGACTGGACGTGGAACACATGCGCAGGAGCCCGCCCCGGCTCCAGGCGCACATAGTTGTTCCGGCCCCAGTGGTAGGTCTCGCCGGTGAGCTCGTCGCGCACCGGCACCGACTCGTGCCGGTCCAGGCCGAGGTGCGGCAGGTCGAGCGAGACCGTGGCCTCCTGGGTGTGGTGCGGGTCGAGGTTCACGACCACGAGGACGACGTCGGATCCGGTGCGCTTGCTGTACGCGATGAGCGCGTCGTTGTCGGTGTGGTGGAAGCGCAGGTTCCTGAGCCGGTGCAGCGCGGAGTGGGCGCGGCGGATGGTGTTGAGCCGGGTCAGCAGGGGGGTGATGGTGCGGCCCTCGCGTTCGGCGGTGTCCCAGTCGCGGGGCCTGAGCTGGTACTTCTCCGAGTCGAGGTACTCCTCGCTGCCTTCGCGCAGCGGGGTGTTCTCGCACAGTTCGTAGCCGGAGTAGACGCCCCAGGTCGGGGAGAGCGTGGCGGCGAGGACGGCGCGGACCTCGAAGGCGGGCCGGCCGCCGTGCTGGAGGTAGGCGTGCAGGATGTCGGGGGTGTTGGCGAAGAAGTTGGGCCGCATGTAGCTCGCCGCCTCGCCCGACAGCTCCGTCAGGTACTCGGTGAGCTCTTCCTTGGTGTTGCGCCAGGTGAAGTAGGTGTAGGACTGCTGGAAGCCGATCTGGGCCAGGGTGTGCATCATCGCCGGGCGGGTGAACGCCTCGGCCAGGAAGATCACGTCGGGGTCGGTGCGGTTGATGTCCGCGATGACCCGCTCCCAGAAAACGACCGGCTTGGTGTGGGGGTTGTCCACCCGGAAGATGCGCACCCCGCAGTCCATCCAGTGCCGCAGCACCCGGCAGGTCTCGGCGACCAGGCCGTCCATGTCCGCGTCGAAGGCGATGGGGTAGATGTCCTGGTACTTCTTCGGCGGGTTCTCCGCGTAGGCGATGGTGCCGTCGGGCCGGTGGTGGAACCACTCGGGGTGCTTGTGCACCCAGGGGTGGTCCGGGGAGCACTGCAGCGCGAAGTCCAGGGCGATCTCCAGGCCCAGCTCGCGGGCCTGCTGAACGAACCAGGTGAAGTCCTCCAGCGTGCCCAGATCGGGGTGGACGGCGTCGTGCCCGCCCTCGGGCGAGCCGATCGCCCACGGCACCCCCACATCGTCCGGGCCGGGGGAGAGGGTGTTGTTCTTGCCCTTGCGGAACGTGGTGCCGATCGGGTGGATCGGCGGCAGGTACACCACGTCGAAGCCCATCGCCGCGATCGCCGGCAACCGCCGCGCGGCCGTCCGGAACGTCCCGTGCGGCTGCTCAGGTGTGCCCTCCGACCGCGGGAAGAACTCGTACCACGACCCGTACAGCGCCCGCTCCCGCTCCACCAGCAACGGCAGCGGCTCGGACGTGCTGACCAGGTCGCGCAGCGGATGGCGGGACAGGACGGCGTCGACCTCGGGCGTCAGCGCCGCCGCCAGCCGGGTGGCCGGGGGCAGCGTGTCGTCGCGCAGGGTCCGGGCCGCGTCCAGCAGCACGGCACGGCCCTCCTCCTTCGGCACGCCCGCCGCCGCCCGCTCGTGGAGGTCGGCGCCCTCCTCCAGCACCAGTCCCGGATCGATGCCCGCCGGAACCTTTATGCCCGCCGCGTGGCGCCAGGTGGCCACCGGATCGCTCCAGGCCTCCACCCGGTACGTCCACCGGCCCTCGACGTCCGCGGTGACCTCGGCGCCCCAGCGGTCGCTGCCCGGAGCCAGCTCCCGCATGGGGGTCCAGGGGCCGGGGCGGCCCTCGGGGTCCTTCAGGACGACGTTGGCGGCGACCGCGTCGTGCCCCTCCCGGAACACGGTGGCGGTGACCTGGAACGTCTCGCCCACGACGGCCTTGGCCGGCCGGTTGCCGCCCTCCACCGCAGGCCGGACGTCCCGTACCGGGATACGGCCGATGGGCCGGGTCTTGCTCATGGTCCTCACCTCCACCGTGCTAGTGAGCCGGGCCGGGGCCCGGCCGGGGGACAGCTGTGCGGGAAGGCCGTCACCTTCCCGCGGGGGATCGCCGTTCGACCGCCGGTGCACGGCGGTCGACGGCGGGTGCGCGGCGTTCGACGGCCGGTGCGCCGCGTCCGACCGCCGCGGCGGGCCGGACCCGCTGGTCCGGCTCCTCCAGGCAGGCGGCCGGGTTCGCGCGGAGGTACCGCTCGGCCGCGTCCGCCGCCTCCCGCGCGCAGCGCTTTCCCATCAGCACGCAGAGGGTGTAGCCGGAGTCCTCGAAGGTGGCCCGTACGGTGCGGTCGTTCGGGGCCGCGAGCATCACGCGTTCCCAGGCCCGGTAACGCCGCAACTGCCGGGCGACTTCGGCTTTGGCGGGTAGCAGCATGGCGCCGATCACCTTTCGGGCTCGAGGGGCACGGTCTCCCGACGGTCGGACGGCATGCCGTGCGTACAGCGGCACGGACCCGTGACGGCGATCGAGTTCCTCACACATGGTGCACGTCTGACGACGCAGCGTCTTGTTGGGGCTTCAATCAAGTGCCCTCGTGCTGCGCCGTTCGGCTCATCGCGGCCGCTCACTTGTGTGTGTCGGCGCCTCAGAAGTGCGCTCGTGTTGCACGAACGGGCTAGCACCCTCAGGCTGAGGGTGACTCAGAAGCGATACGTGCTCACGTTCCGTGTTCGGGGCTCGTCCCGCAGGACCGCGGGAACGAGGAGGAGCTGAGCTTCGCGGTGAGGAGCCGACCGATGAAGACCGCAGTGCCCTGCTACTACCACCTCGACGTGGAAGTCAGCCCGGACCGGGTGGGACAGGTCAGCCGCATTCTGGCCGCTCACCTGAGGTTCTGGGATCTGGACAACCTGGTCCAGCCCGTCTGCGGCGGTGCCGAGATGCTGCTCAAGGCCATCGACGAACACGCCACGGACAAGAAGACGTCGATCGAGATGTGGTGGAACGGGCAGCACCTGATCACCGCCATCGGGGACAACGACCGGGCACTGCGCCCGGACCAGGAACTGCGCGGCTGCCTGGAGCACCTGGCCGCCGTGAGCGACGGGTGGGGCTGCTGCGCCACCGAGACCGGCAGCAAGGTCATCTGGTTCTCGCAGCGCGCCCGCGCCGGCGAGCGTGTCCCGCTGGTGCCGACCGCGCCCGCCCCGCAGGAGAGCGAAGGCCTCGAAGTGCCCCGAGAAGTGCGCGTCACGCAACTGGCCGGCCCCGCCGTCCTCCCGGACGAGGTCCTGGAGGACGCCCGGTGACCCGGCGGCAGACACGGAAAGGGGTGGCCGCGTGGAGCGGCCGCCCCTACCCCCTGGGTGCGGCCTACGACGGGGAGGGCACCAACTTCGCGCTCTTCAGCGAGGTCGCCGAACGGGTCGAGCTGATCCTGGTCGACGACGACGGCACCCACACCGCCGTGCCGCTGAACGAGGTCGACGGCTTCGTCTGGCACGGCTACCTCCCCGGGGTCGGCCCCGGCCGGCGTTACGGCTACCGCGTGCACGGGCCGTGGGCCCCGGCCGCGGGCCACCGCTGCAACCCGGCCAAGCTGCTGCTCGACCCGTACGCCCGCGCCGTCGACGGGCAGATCGACAACCACCCCTCGCTCTACGAACGCAACCCGGACGGCCCCGACCCGGCCGACAGCGCCGGGCACACCATGCTCGGCGTGGTGACCGACCCCGCCTTCGACTGGGGCGACGACAGCCGGCCCTCCCGCGCGTACGCCGACACGGTGATCTACGAGGCGCACGTCAAGGGCCTCACCCGCACCCACCCCGAGGTGCCCGAGGAACTGCGCGGCACCTACGCCGGGCTGGCGCACCCCGCGGTGGTCGAGCACCTCACCTCGCTGGGCGTCACGGCGGTGGAGCTGATGCCGGTCCACCAGTTCGTCCACGACGGCGTGCTGCACGACCGGGGCCTGTCGAACTACTGGGGCTACAACACCATCGGCTTCTTCGCGCCGCACAACGGCTACGCCGCCCACGGCACCAGGGGCCAGCAGGTCACCGAGTTCAAGCAGATGGTGAAGACCCTGCACGAGGCCGGACTCGAAGTGATCCTCGACGTGGTCTACAACCACACCGCCGAGGGCAACGAACTGGGCCCCACCCTGTCCTTCCGCGGCATCGACAACTCCTCGTACTACCGTCTGGTCGACGGCGACTGGGAGCACTACTACGACACCACCGGCACCGGCAACAGCCTGCTGATGCGCCACCCGTACGTCCTGCAGCTCATCATGGACTCGCTGCGCTACTGGGTCACCGAGATGCACGTCGACGGCTTCCGCTTCGACCTGGCGGCCACCCTGGCCCGGCAGTTCCACGAGGTGGACCGGCTGTCGGCGTTCTTCGACCTGATCCAGCAGGACCCGGTGATCAGCCGGGTCAAGCTGATCGCCGAGCCGTGGGACGTCGGCGAGGGCGGCTACCAGGTGGGCAACTTCCCGCCGCTGTGGTCGGAGTGGAACGGGATGTACCGCGACGCGGTGCGGGACTTCTGGCGCGGCGAGGACCACACGCTCGGCGAGTTCGCGTCCCGGCTGACCGGCTCCTCCGACCTCTACCAGCACAGCAGGCGCCGCCCGCGCGCCAGCGTCAACTTCGTCACCGCGCACGACGGGTTCACGCTGCACGACCTCGTCTCCTACAACGACAAGCACAACGAGGACAACGGCGAGGGCAACCAGGACGGCGAGAGCACCAACCGGTCCTGGAACTGCGGCGCGGAGGGCCCGACCCGCGACCCGGCCGTGCTCGAACTGCGCGGCCGCCAGCAGCGCAACTTCCTCGCGACGCTGCTCCTGTCCCAGGGCATCCCGATGATCTGCCACGGCGACGAACTCGGGCGCACCCAGCGCGGCAACAACAACGCCTACTGCCAGGACAACGAGATCTCCTGGATCGACTGGCGGCTCACCCGGGAACAGCGCGACCTGCTGGAGTTCACCCGGTACGTCATCCGGCTGCGCACGGACCACCCCGTGCTGCGCCGGCGCCGCTTCTTCCTCGGCGAGACCCTGACCCGCGCCGACCAGCCGCTGCCCGACCTGGTGTGGCTGGCGCCCGACGCCCGCGAGATGACCGAAGACGACTGGCAACGCGGCGACGCGCACTCCGTCGGCGTCTTCCTCAACGGCGACGCCATCGCCGAGCCCGACCCGCGCGGGCGCCCGGTGGTCGACGACTCGTTCCTGCTGCTGCTCAACAGCCACTGGGAGCCGGTCGGCTTCCGCCTCCCGGACGCCGCCTACGGCGAGCGCTGGACGGCCCTGATCGACACCGCCGACCCGGAGGGCACGCCCGACGAGTCGGAGCACAAGGCGGGCACCGGCCTGACGGTCGGGGCCCGCAGCCTGATCCTGCTCTCCCGCCCTTCACGGATCACGCACGGGCACGGCACCACCGCCTGACCCCAGCCCGAAAGGCCCCGCGCACCGAAAGGTCCGCGGGGCCTGTGGCTGTGTCGTGTCCGCGGGGTCAGCGGTCGCCGCGCGCGGTCACCGTGAACTGGGCGCCGTCGTGATCGCGCAGCACCGCCTCGTCACCGCCCTTGGACAGCACACTGCCTCCGTGCAGTTCCGCGGCCCGGGCACAGGCCTCCACGTCCTGGACGAAGAAGTGGACCTGCCAGTGCGGCCGGATCGTGGGATCGGGGGCCGCCTCCAGCGCGCCCGACTCGATCCGCGCCACCACGTCACCGCGGCTGCGCAGCACGACCTCGCCGCCCTCGTAGTGGACCTCGCAGCAGCCGGGACGCCCCGACGCCCAGTCCAGGACCTCGCCGTAGAAGATGGCCGCGTCGAAGGCGTCCCTGGTGTGCAGCGTGATGAAGGCCGGCTGGGCGTTGCGCCAGGTCTCCCAGTCGGTGAAGAGATCGCCCTCCCAGATCCCGAAGGTCGCCCCGTCCCGGTCGGCGAGCAGGGCCGCACGCCCGGGCGGCAGGGAGATCGGGCCGACCGCGGTCGTGCCCATGCGCTCCTGCACCCGCGCCGCCGCCTCGTCCGCGCTGCGCACGGCGAAGTACGGTGTCCACGCCACGGCCATCTGCCACATCGTCGCCACCCCGGCGATCCCGGCCACCGGCGAGTCGTCCACCAGCGCGATCCGGAACCGGTCGCCGAGCTTGGCCGGCCGCCACTGCCAGCCCAGCACGGCACCGTAGAACTCCTCGGTCGCCTTGACGTCGCGGCTGGTCAGACTCACCCAGCAGGGCGCCCCGAACACGGAGTGCGAGGAGAGCACGTCCTTCGTGCCGGAGGGGGTGGGCATGTCGTGGTTCATGGCAGTCGCGTCCTGATCTCGTCGGCCTGGCAGCCACCGGGGAATGACACCAGTGTCCAGCCGGGACCGTTGTGGCCGCCTGTCGAGTACCCCGGCGGCGGTGCCGAAACGGATCCGGAACCGGCTGCTCCGCCCCGGTGGCACCGGGCGGGCCGAGTGACGACGATGGAGGGGTCGGACACTGCGTCAAGGCACTCAAGCACTCGGTGAGGCCATCAGGACAGCGGCGCACCGGACCCGGAGGTGACCATGCCCACGGACGGGGGCTCGGAGCGGATCCTCGCACTGCAGGAGGAGATCCAGCAGCTGAAGGAGGCGGTGGTCTCCCACGCTGTCGTGGACCAGGCGATCGGAATGGTCGTGGCGCTCGGCCGGGTCTCGCCCGACCAGGGGTGGGACGTGCTGAAGGAGGTCTCCCAGCACACCAACATCAAGCTGCGCAACGTCGCGGAACTGATCCTGGTCTGGGGCCGCACCGGTCTGATGCCCGAAGAGATACGGGCCGCCCTGGAGGACGCGCTGGACCGGGCGGGGCCGACCCAGATCCCCGGAGCGGCGCCGCAGACGCCGCGCAGGCCGGGAGCACCGCCGAAGGCGTGACCCCGCCCCGGCGGCGCACCGGCTCCCTCAGTCCTCGCCCAGTGGTCCCCGTCCTTCGCCGCGGGGCTCCGCGAGCAGTTCCTCCCGCAGATGGGCGAAGCAGCTGCTGAGCAGCCGGGAGACGTGCATCTGCGAGATCCCGAGCTGCTCGGCGATGCGGCTCTGGGTCATGCCCTTGAAGAACCGCAGGTAGAGGATGACCCGCTCGCGCTCCGGCAGCGCCTGCAGGCAGGGCCGGACGGCCACCCGGTTGACGACGGTGTCGAAGGCCGGGTCGGGCGCGCCGATCGCGTCGCCCAGGGCGTAGCCGTCGGTGCCGGGCATCTCCGCCTCCAGCGACAGCGCGGAGAAACACTCCAGCGCCTCCATGCCGGTGCGCACCTCGCCCTCGGTGAGCTGGGCGTACTCGGCGATCTCGGCGACGGTGGGGGAGCGGCCGGACGTGGTCTGCGACAGCTCCTTGACGGCGTGCCGCACGCGGTTGCGCAGGTCCTGGACGCGGCGCGGCACGTGCAGGGTCCACATGTGGTCGCGGAAGTGGCGTTTGATCTCGCCCGTGACCGTCGGCACGGCGTAGGCCTCGAAGGCGTTGCCGCGCGCCGGGTCGTAGTGGTCGACGGCCTTGACGAGGCCGAGGGCCGCCACCTGGTACAGGTCCTCCAGGGCTTCGCCGCGGCCGCGGAAGCGGACGGCTATCCGTTCGGCCATGGGCAGCCAGGCCTCGACCAGCTCGTCGCGCAGTGCCTTGCGCTCGGGCCCGTCGGGCAGCCGCACGAGGCGCGCGAACGCCTCGGCGGTGTCGGGGGCGTCGTCGTGGGGGTGCGTTCGGGTGCTGCCGGCGATACGCATGGTGCGCACCTCCCTGAGCAGGTGCGGAAGGGACGGTCACCATGGGAGGCGCGGACGCGGACCTCAGGGGGCACCCGGGGCCCGGTCGACCGGCTCCCACGGACGTGCCTCCTGTCCGAAGCACTTCCCTGCCCATTCCCGGGCAGGGGCATAACGAAACAATTCCGACAATACGGCATCTGGGTGTCCTTGGCGCCACCGCGGCCGCGCCGACTTCTCCTCCCGCCTCCGGCGCGGCCCGCCGCGCACCGGTGATCTTCACTCCTGGAAGTGATGTGCGGCACGCCTGAGCAAGCGCTTTCTCCCGTCGCTCCCGGATAACCGCTGGGCACGGCTTGATCATCGATCAAATGGGATGAACTGCCTGGCCACAGCGCATTCTGCTCATTTGACAGTGCGCTCGGGCCACAGATAGGAAGCAGCTTCCAGAGGTCGAGAGGTGCAGCGTGTACGAGCCGAACGTGGTCGGGGACTGGCAGGAGTACGACGAGCATGCCGGTCTGCGGGTCCGCGTCCACCGTCTGGAACTGGCCGAGCCGCCGCGCGGCCGCGACGACGCCGCCGACGGGCTGACGTACTTCTGCCTGCGCGTCACCGTCGAGAACCGGGGCAGCCGGCACCTCGGCGTCCACCTGGAGGACGGTCAGATCGACGTCCGCGTCGGCCCCGACGGCGAGAGCGCCTTCCTGGACTGGCGCAACTCCCAGTTCATCGAGGGCTTCGACGTCTATCCGCTGCGCCGGGTCACCGCCGTGCTGTACGCGGCCGGCGCCGAGGCGTCCCTGGGGCTGGTGGACGTCCAGGTCCAGCTGCGGGTCGAGGAGGAGTGGACCGCGCGCCGGATGTGGTCCGGCTCCATCGGCGCGCAGGGGGCGCTCCCGGAGGCCCAGCAGGGGGCGGTCCGGGACAGTCTGGCGCACCAGGTGAGCGTCTTCCTGCGGGAGCAGGCGGAGGAGGGCACCGCCTGATCCGGCGCGGGGGCGCCGCGGGCGTCAGTGCGGGATGCCGTCGATGATCTCGCGGGCACCCTGGCGCAGCAGGGCCACGGCGACCGAGGTGCCGAGCGTGGCCGGGTCGAGCCGCCCCGCCCACTCGTGGGCGTTCAGGCGGGTCTTGCCGTCGGGGGTGAACACGCAGGCCCGCAGGGAGAGTTCACCGCTGCGGTCCACGCGCGCGAAGCCTGCGATGGGGCTGTTGCAGTGCCCCTGGAGCACGTGCAGGAACATGCGCTCGGCGGTGATCTCCCGGTGGGTGTCCGGGTCGCCCAGGCCGCTGACCGCGTCGATCAGGTCGGTGTCGTCCTCGCGGCACTGGAGGGCCAGGACGCCCGCGCCGATGGGGGGCATCATCGTCTCGGTCGAGAGGATCTCGCTGATCACGTCCGAGCGGCCGATGCGCTCCAGGCCGGAGACCGCGAGCAGCAGGGCGTCGGCCTCGCCGGCCTCCAGCTTGGCCAGGCGCCGGTTGGCGTTGCCGCGGAACGGCACGCACTCCAGGTGCGGGTGGGTCGCGGCCAGTTGGGCGACCCGGCGTACCGAGGAGGTGCCGATCCGGGTCCCGGCCGGCAGTTCGTCCAGGGTGAGCCCGCCGGGGTGGATCAGGGCGTCGCGGATGTCGTCCCGTTCGAGGAACGCGGCGAACACCGTCCCCGCCGGGAGCGGCCGGTCGGCGGGCACGTCCTTCACGCAGTGCACCGCGAGATCGGCCTCACCGGCCAGCAGCGCCGCGTCGACCTCCTTGGTGAACGCGCCCTTGCCCTCGACCTTCGACAGGTCCCCCATCCACTTGTCGCCGGTGGTCTTCACCGGGACGACCTCGGTGCGCACTCCGGGGTGGGCGGCGGCCAGTTCGGTCCGGACGCGTTCCACCTGGGCGAGGGCCATGGGGGAGTCGCGGGAGACGATGCGGATCAGTTCGGGGACGGACATGCGGACACGATAGCCCTCCCGGGGGCGGGCCCGTGCCGTACCTCCCCCGACCGCCCCACGGCGTACGCCAGTTCGGAGGGGGCGGTGATCTCGGGCCCGCCGCGCGTGCGGCCGTGGCGCGGGCCCGCCCGGAGGGGGGATCCCCGGACGGGCCCGCTGGTCTCACGCGTACGGGTCGAAGGCGATGCCCGAGGGCTTGGCCGAGGCCAGGTGGCCCGCGAAGCTCGCGTCCTTCAGGCCGAAGTTGGCGCTGCCGAAGTTGTACGAGGTGAGCTTGTCGCGCACCCCGGCCGGGTAGCCGTTCCAGCCCACCAGCGGCGGGTACTGCCAGGTGCCCTTGTGGTTCTCCGGCGGCTCGTCGTTGGAATTGGCCAGACGGAAGCAGTGCGTGCTGATGCCGTCCTTGTGGTAGACGATCTTCGGATGCGTCCCGTCGAAGCGGACCGAGGACGCCGCGTGCACGGTGAACGAGCCGTGGTTGGAGGTCGAGACGTACTTGACCTGGTTGTCCTGCACCCACACGGCGACGTGCTCGAAGTCGTGCCGGTGCCCGCCGATGCTGCTGCCCGCCAGGGCCTGGTCCTTCTCGAAGTACAGGGCGTAGAGGATCGCGCACCAGCCGTTGTTGCACTTGTAGCGCGAGTAGCCGTTGGTGTTGTCGAGGTCGGAGGCGTCCCGGCAGTTGCCGTTCAGCGCGCCGGTCGGGTTGAGCCCGCCGTTGACGACGCCGTCCGGGCCGATCGCGGGCGAGGAGTAGCAGCCGTCGGTGTCGTAGTCGTAGGCGGGCTGGTACGTCCGCTCCAGCGACTCGGCGTTGGCGGGCAGGGCCGGTGGCGGGGCGGCGAAGGCCGTGGCGGGGAAGGCGAGGACCAGGACGGCGGCACCGGCTGCCCCGGTGAGCCATCTCCTGCGCGATGCGAACGGGCGTGACGACACTGCGTCCTCCTCTTGGGCGCAGCCGAACGGCTGTGGGGGAAAGGGAGGTTCAGCTTCCAGGCTGAACGCGTCCATGCCAAGAGGGGCGGGAGGTCCCAACGGTGAATCGCAGCCCAATAGTTGGGGCTTCCGGCGGCGATTCAGACCAGGTCGTCCGGGATGTCGGCGGCCGCCTCCTCCGGGGCCAGATCCGGCCGCAGCCGCAGCCAGGACGGCTGGCGCAGCAGCCCTTCCCGGGTGCGGGTGCTGTAGCGGACCTCGCCGACCAGCCGGGGCACGACCCAGTGCGCGCCCGGAGCGCGCGGAGCCGGCTCGAAGGGGCAGACGCCGGTGGCGGCGGCCGCCAGCAGCCCGGCCAGCTCCGTGCGCTCGGCCTCGCTCCAGCCGGTGCCCACGCTCCCGACGTAGCGCAGCCGTCCCGCGGCGCGCTGTCCGACCAGGACGGCGCCCGGCAGTCCGGTGAGCCGCCCCTTGCCGGGCTGCCAGCCGCCGACCAGGACGTCCTCGGTGCGCATGTTGCGGATCTTGATCCACGCCCGGGAGCGCACGCCCGGTTCGTACACCGAGTCGAGCCGCTTGCAGACCAGTCCCTCCAGCCCGTGCTCCCGGGTGGCGCGCAGCGCCTCGGCGCCGTGGCCGACGATCGCCGCGGGGGTCGACCAGGACGGTCCGGTGAGGCCCAGGTCCTCCAGCGCCGCGCGGCGCCGCGTATAGGGCAGGCGCAGCAGCGACCGGCCGGCCAGGTGCAGCACGTCGAACAGCACCAGGTGGGCCGGCACCTCCACGGCCCGCCGCGCGGCCCGGGCGGGGGCGTGGGCGAGGCCCATGCGGGACTGCAGCAACTGGAAGGACGCGCGGCCCTGCGCGTCCAGGGCCAGGACCTCCCCGTCCAGCACGGCGGGCGTGGAGCCGAGGGCGGTGCCCAGCGGCCGCAGTTCGGGATAGGCGCCGGTGATCTCGTCACCGGAGCGCGCCCGCAGCAGCACACTGCCGTCGCCGGGGAGGTAGACCACCACCCGCTGCCCGTCCTGTTTGGTCTCGTAGGCCCAGCGCGTGTCCTGGGCGGGAGGCGGCAGGGAACCGGAGGTCGCGAGCATGGGCGGGATCAGCGGCAGGTCCACGGGTTGACTTGTCGACGGCCCGGAACGCGATCACGCGCGGATGCGGCGTCTTTCCCCTGAACGGCGCCGACCGCGATCTGCCCGGCGGGCGGGACGCGACGGTGAACCGGCGGTCACGTGCGAGGGCTTCGCGCCCGGCCTCGCCGCTAGCTCCCCCGGCCGCGGCGGTCCGGAGCCGGCGGGCGTGCGCCCGGTCCCGACGCCTGCACCGAGGGCGCCGGTCCGCGGTGGTGGGACATCAGCGGCGGGCCGCCGGGGACCGGGGATCCGCCCGCCGGCCGGTCACGCCCCGCGGCGGCTCCGGCTCGCGCAGCCCGCACAGCAGCAGCCGCCCCAGCGCGGGCAGGGCGATCAACGGCAGCAGGGCCGTGTACAGGGAGGTCGCGTCCGCCAGCGCCCCGATCGCGGGAGCCGCCAGTCCGCCCGCACTGACCGCGAGGCCCAGCGTGACCCCGCTCGCGGTGCCCGTCCGCCGCGGCAGGAAGTCCTGGGCCAGGGTGATGTGCAGCGAGAACGGCACGTACAGGGCCGCCGACGTCAGCGCGGCGAACAGGTACACGGGCGGCCCGGGGACCAGCACCAGCCCCGCCACGGCCGGGACCGTCAGAGCGTACGACCGGCGGACCACGGTCATCCGCCCGTACCGCTCGGCCAGCCGGCCCCCGGCGAGCGTTCCCGCCGCACCCCCGGCGTAGAGGACGCACAGTGCCGCCGTGCCGGCCGCCTCGCCGCCGCCGGTGCGCTGGCGCACGTACAGCGAGATGAACGCGCCGAGGCCGACGAACACCACCGACCGGCACACCACGGCCCCCGACAGCCGCAGGAAGGACGCCAGGTCGTCCCGGCCGGCGGCGGCCCGCGGCCCCGCACCCCCGCCGCCGGGGCCGGCCCCGCGCACCGCCACCGCGCAGCACACGGCGCCGAGCACCGCCGGCACGGCCAGCAGGGGAGAGGCGCGCAGCCCGCCCGCCGCCACGACGGCGAGGACCAGCAGGGGCGCCAGCGCGAAACCGGCGTTGCCACCGAAGGAGAACCAGCTCATCCCCGTGTGCCGGCCGCCCGCCACCGCACGCGCCACCCGGGCGGCCTCCGGATGGTAGGCGGCCACTCCCACCCCCGACACCGCGACCACCGCCAGGGTCAGCGCGTAGGAGCCGGTCACCCCGCTCAGCGCGCTGCCCGCCCCGGACGTGAGGACGCTCAGCGGCAGCAGCCACGGCATCGCCCACCGGTCGGCCAGCGCCCCGAACAGCGGCTGCACCAGCGACGACAACAGAGACGCCGCCAGGACGACACCGGAGGCGGCGGCGTAGGAGTAAGCGCGCTCGGCGACGAAACAGGGCACCAGGGCGGCCACCATCCCCTGGTAGACGTCCACGCAGCCGTGGCCCAGGGACATCCAGAGGACGGGCCGGCGCGGTCGGCGGTTCTGTCGTGAAGTGCTCACCCGGCGATCGTGCTCCGTGTGCACCGCGGCGCGCTTCCGATAATCTGCCCGACTGTGTCGCACATCCGCCACGCCCCGGCGGCGCCGACCCGCGCCCAGCGGCTCACTTCCGGCGACCGCATCGACGCCCACCGGCACGACGACCACCAGATCGTCTACGCGGGCTCCGGCGTCGTCGAGGTCACCACCGACGCGGGCACCTGGTTCGCTCCCGGCACCCGTGCCCTGTGGATCCCGGCCGGCACCGTGCACGCCCACCGCGCCCACGGCCGCCTCGACCTGCGCCTGGTCGGGCTGCCCGCCGCCGCCAACCCCCTCGGCCTGGACCGGCCGGCCGTCCTCACCGTCAGCCCTCTGCTGCGGGAACTGATCCTCGCCCACACCCGCGACCCGGGCGACGACAGCCCCGCGCGGCGGCGCCTGCGGGCCGTGCTCTGCGACCAGCTGCGCCTGTCCCCACAGCAGCCGCTGCGGCTGCCGGTCCCCACCGACCCCCGGCTGGCCGCCGTCTGCGCACTCGTGCACGCCGATCCGGCCGACGTGCGCACCCTGGCCGCGCTCGGCGCCGCGACCGGCGTGGGGGAGCGGACCCTCAGCCGGCTCTTCCGCGCCGAGTTCGGCATGACCTTCCCGCAGTGGCGCACCCAGTCGCGGCTCTACCACGCCCTGCGGATGCTGGCCGACGGCCTGCCCGTCACGACCGTCGCCCACCGCTGCGGCTGGTCCTCCGCCAGCGCGTTCATCGACGTCTACCGCCGCTCCTTCGGCACCACCCCGGGTGCTCGGCACCGGCGTGCGCGGGGCCGGGAGAACTGACGGGCCTACCGTCCAGTAATATCGCGCGGCAGGCCCCCAGAGGAGGAACCGTGTCCCGGTCCGAACGCTCGCCCCTGCTGCTCGCCGGCCTGCTGGCCACCGCGGGCGCCGCCCACTTCGCCGCACCGCGCCCGTTCGACGCGATCGTCCCGAGCGCTCTGCCGGGCAGGCCCCGGACCTGGACGTACGTCAGCGGCGCCGCCGAGCTCGCCCTGGCCGCCGGCCTCGCCCTGCCGCGGACCCGCAGGACGGCCGCGCTGGCCACGGCCGCGTTCTTCGTCGGGGTGTTCCCCGCCAACGTGAAGATGGCCGCCGACTGGCGCCACCGCCCCACCCCGCAGAAGGCCGCCGCCTTCGGCCGGCTGCCCCTGCAGGTGCCCCTGGTGCTGTGGGCCCGCGCGGTGGCACGGGGCGCGGAGGGCCGGTCGTGACCGCCCGCGTCGAGGCGGGGGACAAGGTCGCAGACTTCGCCCTGCCCGACGAGACCGGCACCGAACGCACCCTGTCCGGGCTGCTCGCCGACGGGCCGGTCGTGCTCTTCTTCTACCCGGCCGCCCTCACGCCCGGCTGCACCGCCCAGGCCTGCCACTTCCGGGACCTCGCCGCCGAGTTCGCCGCCGTGGGCGCGCGCCCCGTCGGCGTCAGCGGGGACGACGTGGAGCGGCAGCAGGAGTTCGCCGGGCGGCACGCCCTCGGCATGCCGCTGCTCTCCGACGCCGACGGCACGGTCCGCGAGCGGTTCGGAGTGCAGCGCGGCTTCTCCCTGGCCCCCACCAGACGCACCACGTTCGTCATAGCGCAGGACTTCACCGTCCTGGAGGTCGTCCGCAGCGAACTGCGCATGAACGCGCACGCCGACCGGGCGCTCGCCGCGCTCAGGGCTCTGCGGGACTGACACCGTCACGCGGCCCCCGCCGTGATCATCGCGGCGGACGGTGCCGCCCCGGCGCGTCCGGGCCGACAGCCCCGGCTCAGTGACGCGCCGCGTCCGAGGCGACCTGGGCGAGGGTGCGGCCGGTCTTCGCGGACCGGGCCCGGCGCGGGTCCGGGGCGCCCTGTCCGCTGCCGCCGCCGGCCCGCTTCACCAGCAGCCACGCCTCCTCGCCGTCACCGCGCCGCTCGCCGCGGAACCGGGTCAGGGCGTACGCGCCGCGCAGCTTCGATCCGTTCAGGCGGAACGTGGCGTGCCCGCGCTCCAGCGACTCCGCGAAGCCGACCGGCCGCCCCTCGCGATCGTGGCTGAGCGGCTCGTACGTGCCGTGGTCCCAGACGATGACGGTGCCGCCGCCGTACTCGCCGCGGGCGATCACGCCCTCGAACTCCTCGTACTCCAGCGGATGGTCCTCGGTGGGCACGGCCAGCCGCTTGTCCTTCGGGTCGGCCGACGGGCCCTTGGGGACCGACCAGGACTTCAGCACGTCCCCGACCTGGAGCCGGAAGTCGAAGTGCATCGTGCTCGCGTCGTGGATCTGCACCACGAACCGGGGCCGGTCGCCGGAGGCGCCGTCACCGCCCCGGGGCTCGCCGGTCCGCCCGAAGTCGCGCTTGCCGCGGTGCTCCCGCAGCGGGTCCCGTCCGGCCACCTGCGGCTCCTTCCCTCCTCGCGCGCCCCGGGTACCCGTCAGAACTCCTCGTGCACCTCGGGGTCGCCGCCCACCCGCCGCCGCTCCCGGTCCGCGATCGCGGCCATCTCCTGCGCGCTCAGCTCGAAGCCGAACACGTCGAGGTTGGCGCGCTGCCGCTCGGGACTCGCCGACTTCGGGATGGGCACCGCGCCCAGCTGCGTGTGCCAGCGCAGCACGACCTGACCGGCGCTCACCCCGTGCGCCTCGGCGATGCGTGTCACCGCCGGGTCCCGGAGCAGGGGCGTGCCCCGGCCCAGCGGGCTCCAGCTCTCGGTGACGATGCCCTTGCCCGCGTGGAAGGCGCGCAGCTCGTCCTGCGGCAGGAACGGGTGCAGCTCGATCTGGTTCACGGAGGGCAGCACCCCGGTCTCCTTCTCCAGCCGCTCGATGTGCGCGGCCGTGAAGTTCGAGACGCCGATCGACCGCACGAGCCCGTCCTCGCGCAGCTTGATCATGGCCTTCCAGGAGTCGACGTACCGGTCCACGCGGGGCAGCGGCCAGTGGATGAGGTACAGGTCGACGTACTCCAGGCCGAGGCGGGCCCGGGACTCCTCGAAGGACGCGAGGGTCTCCGCGTAGCCGTGGTGGCGGCCCGGGAGCTTCGTCGTCACGACGATCTCCTCGCGCGGTACCACGCCGGAGGCCACGGCCCGGCCGACCCCCGTCTCGTTGCGGTAGTTCGCCGCCGTGTCGATCAGGCGGTAGCCCGCCTCCAGGGCCGTGAGGACGGCCTGCTGCGCCTCGTCGTCGCCGAGCGGCCAGGTGCCCAGGCCCAGGGCGGGGAGCGTCGTACCGTCGTTCAGGGTGTGTGTCGGGATGCTGATCACCGTGGGACCTTCCCGTTGACTGTGTCGTCCCTCCAGCGTCACGGATAGGGTGAGCAATGATCAACCGGACGGCTGGGGGACGAGGGCGGCGGACGGCATGGGCGGTGCCGAGGAGAAGACGGCGGCGGGACCGGGACGACCCACCTCACGGGACGTCGCCCGGCTCGCCGGCGTGTCGCACACCGCGGTGTCGTTCGTGTTCAACGGCCGGGCCGACGGCAACCTCTCGCCCGCCACCCAGGAGCGCATCCGCCAGGCCGCCGCCCGGCTCGGCTACCGGCCCGACCCCGTCGCGCGTGGCCTGCGCAGCCGCCGTACGGCCGTGATCGGCCTGGTCACCGACGAGATCGCCTCCTCGCCCTTCGCCGGGCGCCTGCTGCGCGGCGCCATGGACACCGCCTGGGCCGGCGAGCACCTGGTCCTCACCGTCGACTCCGGCGGCGACCCGGCCAAGGAGGACGCCGCCGTCGCCGAGCTCCTCGACCGGCGGGTCGACGGCATCATCTACGCGGCCATGTCCCTGCGCCGCGTCCGCGTCCCCGAGGGCCTGCACCGCACCCATTCCGTGCTGGCCAACTGCCTGCCCGAGGACGACTCGCTGCCCGCCGTCGTCCCCGCCGAACGGGCCGGGGGCCGGACGGCGGCCCGGCTGCTGCTCGAACAGGGGCACCGGCGGGTGGCCCTCGTCGGCGGGCAGGACGACATCGCCTCCGTGGAGCGGCTGCGCGGCTTCCGCGACGCGCTGCGCGCCGAGGGCATCACCGTGCCGAGGGACTGGGTGGTCCGCACGGGCGGGGAGATCTCCAGCGGCCACGAGGGCGCCACACGGCTGCTCGACAGGGCACCCGCCGAGCGGCGGCCCACCGGGATCTTCGCGTACAACGACCGGGTCGCGGCGGGCGTCCTGCACGCCGCGACCCGGCTCGGGATCTCCGTCCCGGGCGAGCTGTCGGTGGTGGGCTACGACGACCAGGAGCACATGGCCGCCCACCTCGCGCCGCCCCTGACCACCGTCGCCCTGCCCCACCGGGCGATGGGGGAGACCGCGGCGCGGCTGCTGCTGGACGCGATCGGCACCGGCCGGACGCCGCCCGCGACCGTGCGGCGCCTGGCCTGCCCGGTGATCAGCCGCGCGTCGGTGGGACCAGCTCCCACCCGGTGACGGCCGCGCCGGGCCCCGTCACGCCCAACTGCCTGACATCGTCGGCCCGCTGGTAGACGCGCTCGGTGACCGTGGCCCGGTCGCCGAGGAACAGCTCGTACAGGGAGCCGTCGACCAGGACGCGTACCGTCAGCTCCTCGCCCCGCGGCACGGGGACGACGACCGGCGCTCCGGCCTCCTGGCGGGGCCAGGCGTCCCGGTCCAGCGTCACCGTGCCCGCGACCGGGTCCAGCCGCACCGTCAGCTCGGCGCCCGAGGCCGAGCGCAGCAGGCTCACGGTGGTCTCGCCGCGCGCCGTCACCGTCAGGTCGTACGCCGCGGGCAGCGCCGCCCGGCCCGGCGCGGTGACGAACGGCTCACCGGCGCGCAACCGGTCGAGTTCCGGGGCCGGGCTGACCCGCAGCGCCCCGTCGGCGTGGACACCGACGACCCGGGGGGCGGTGAGGACGCCGGCCCAGTCCGTGCCGTCCTGCTCCCGGGCCTCCCAGGACCACCCCCACATCAGGGCGCGGTCCGGCTCCTGGAGCACGGCCGGGGCGTAGAAGTCACGGCCGTGGTCGAGGCGGCCGCCCGCGCGTGCCGAGAAGCGCATCTCCGCGTCCAGACGGCCCGTCAGGTACCCGGTGGTCCACGGACGGCCGTCCCACAGCGACAGCACCAGCACCCACGCGCCGTCGCCCGCGGCGTACAGCTGCGGGCACTCCCAGCCGGTGGCCCGGTCCCCGAACGCCGCCCGGGCGACCGGGTCACGGCCGTCCAGGAGCACCCCGGTGAACCGCCAGTCGGTCAGGTCGTCGCAGTCGTACAGCAGCACCGACGGGGTGCCGTCGGCGTGTCCCGCGCCCACCAGCGCCCGGCGCCGCCCCGCGTGCCGGAAGACGAACGGGTCGCGGAACATCACCACGTCCAGGCCCTCCGGCGGGCCCGTGACCACCGGCGTGGGCAGCGGGACCCACTCGGTCAGCAGCGGGTCGTCCGGGTCGGCCGCCCGGGCCAGGCAGATCGTGCCGAGCCCGGTGTGGTGCCGGTCGACGCCGGTGTAGACGGCCGTCGGCACGCCCCCGTCGTCGACCGTGCAGCCCGACCAGCAGCCCGCCTCGTCCGGGCCGCCCGGGGTCGGGGTGAGCGCGATCGGGTGGTGCTCCCAGTGCGCGAGGTCGGAGCTGGAGGCATGACCCCAGTGGACGTTGGCGTGCACCGGGGCGTCCGGGTTGTGCTGGTAGAAGAGGTGGTAGCGGCCGCGCCAGCGGAACGGCCCGTTGGGGTCGTTCATCCAGTGGGCGGGCGGGCGGACCCGGAAGCGCGGGGCGTGCGGGTCCTGCGGGGGAGCGGCGAGGCTCAACGGTTGACTCCAGCGGAGGTGATGCCCTCACGCAGAGGGCGCTGGCCGACGACGAACACGGCGACGGCGGGGATCATGGACAGGACGACACCGGCGAGGACGACGGAGATGGAGCCGGTGCCGAGGTTGCCCTGGAGGGAGACCAGCCCCAGCGGCAACGTGTAGTTCTGGCCCGACGTCTCCAGGATCAGCGGCCGGAAGAACTCGTTCCAGTGGTAGTTGAAGGCCAGGACGCCGACGATCGCGAGGCCGGGCGCGGCCAGCGGGGCGTACACGGACCGGAAGGTCCGCCAGGGCCCGGCCCCGTCCAGCATCGCCGCCTCGCCCAGGTCCTTGGGCATGCCGAGGAAGTACTGCCGCATCAGGAACGTGCCGAAGGCGGTGGGGAACGCCGGGATGATCAGACCGAGCAGGGTGTCGGTCAGGCTCATCGACTTCAGCACCAGGAACACCGGCACGATGGTGACCTGCAACGGCACCATCATCGTGGCCAGGACGAGGCCGAACAGCGGCTTCTTGAAGCGGAACTCCAGCCGCGCGAAGGCATATCCGGCCAGGCCCGCGGTGACCATCTGGCCGGCCGCGATCAGGCCGGTGACCAGCGTGGAGTTCAGCGCGAGCAGCCAGACGTCGATCTGGTCGAACACCCCGCGGTAGGCCTCGGCGGAGGGGTTGGCCGGGATGAGCTGCGGCGGCAGGTCGAACGCCTCGGCCGGCGTGCGCAGCGAGGTGGAGACCGTCCACACCACCGGGCCGAGCGTGAGCAGGGCGCACACGGCCAGCCCGGCGATCCGCGCCCAGGGCGCCAGTCCGTGCCGCAGGCGTCCGGAGGACAGGGTTGCTTGACTCATGACAGGACTCACCCGGCTCACTGGTAGTGGACGAAACGCCGGCTGAGCCGGAACTGGAGGGCGGTGACCGCCATGATCAGGACGAACAGCAGCACACCCACCGCGGACGCCTCGCCGAAGCGCAGCTGCTCGAAGGCGGTCTCGTAGATGACCATCACGACCGTGCGGGTGGAGTCGCCCGGGCCGCCGTTGGTGAGGACGTAGGGCTGCTCGAAGACCTGGAGCGCGTTGATGATGCCGACGACGGAGGCGACCAGCAGGGTCGGCGACAGCAGCGGCAGGGTGACGCTGAGGTGCTTGCGCAGGCCGGTCGCGCCGTCCAGGGCGGCGGCCTCGTGGATCTCCTTCGGGATGTTGTTCAGGCCGCCGACGAACAGCAGGAACGAGAAGCCGAACTGCTGCCAGACGTAGACCAGGACCACGGTCGCCATGGCCGCGTGCTCCGAGGTCAGCCAGGGCACCGGGGTGATGCCGACGAAGCCGAGCAGCCAGTTGATCACTCCGAAGTCCTGGTTGAACAGGTACTTCATCACCACCGAGATCGACGCCGCGGACAGCACCAGCGGGAAGAAGAAGGCCGAGCGGAACACCGACCGCAGCCACACCGGCATGCGCCCGTTCACGGCCAGCGCGAGCGTGAGCGCGACGAGCAGTTGCAGCGCCACGGCGAGCACCATGAACACCAGCGTGTTGCGGAAGGACACCAGCACGGTCTCGTCGCCGAACACGTCGCCGTAGTGGGAGAATCCCGCGTACGACGGGGAGTCGATCACGTTCCAGTGGAAGAGGCTCAGCACCACCGAGCCGGCGATCGGCACGACCGTGAAGACGACGATGCCGACGATCGTCGGGGCCAGGAACAGCGTGGCGAGCAGCCGGGTGCCGCGGTCGCGGGCCGGGGGTCGCCCCGGCGCCGGGGACGGGGACGGCCCGGGGCGCGCGGCCCGGGCGGGCGGGATCCGAGTGTTCGTCATACCTCACGCTCCATGGCCTTCTCCAGGTCGCCCTGCATCCGGCGCAGCGCCGGGCGCACCGAGCGCGGCGAGGCCAGCGCCGTGCCCGTGTGCTTCAGCAGCACCTGCTCGACCTCGGCGACCTGCGGCGGCGCCGGGATCGGCCCGGTGTCGGGGAAGCGGTCGAGGGTGTCGTAGAAGACCGGCCAGTGCGCCGGGCCGGTCTTCTCGTACCGGTCGGCGGTGAGCAGCGAGCGGCGGGCCGGGGTCGTCTGGTTCGTGGCGAACAGCCGCTCCAGGGTGTCCTTGCGGGCGGCGTACTTGATGAACTCCCACGCCTCGTCCTGCATCGTCGAGGTGCGCAGCAGCGCGTAGCCGGCCGCCCCGTACTGCATGCGCTGGGTGCGCCAGCGCGGGAAGTACTGCACGTCGAAGCCGTCGCGTTCCATGCCGGCCAGGTGCAGGCCGCCCGCCCAGAAGCCGCCCGCGGGGGTGACGCCGACCCGGCCGGTGGAGAACACGCCGATGAGGTTCTGGCCGTTGCCGCCCTCGGGGCGGGTGCACAGACCGTCCTGGATGAGCGAGGCCAGATAGTCGTAGACCTCCTCCACCCGGTCGTGCGTGGCCTGCGGGGTCGTCCAGCGGAAGCCGCCGCCGCGGCCCGCGCGCTGCCCGGCCGGGTAGAAGCCGTCCCACAGCCATCGGCCGCCGGGCGCCTTGGACTCGGCGAGCAGGTTGGTGTCGTTGGCGAACAGCCAGGGCACCACGCCGCCCCAGAGCCGGTTGGTCCAGAAGTACGGCGTGAAGCGCGCGCCGCCCGTCCTCTTCATGTCCCGCAGCAGCGCCGTGAAGTCGTCGCGGGTCCAGTCGGCCGGCGGGAACGCGGCGCCCGCCCGCTGCAGGACCTGCCGGTTGAAGTACATGTCGGCCGCGTTGAACTCCACCGGGAGCTGGTACAGGCTGCCCTCGTACATCATCGACTCCACCAGCGAGGGGTGGACGTCGGCGAAGTACTCCGTCAGCTCGGCCGCGTCCCGCTTCACCCACCTGTCCAGGGCCACACCGAGGCGCCGGGCGAACAGCTGCACGCCCTCGGTGGCGACGTAGACGAGGTCGGGGGCGGTACCGGCGGCGACCTGGGTGAGGATCTTCGCGAAGAAGTCCGACCAGTCGACGGCCTGGACCGCGTTGATCCGCAGCCGGATGTCGGGGTGGAGCTCGGCGAAGCCCTCCTGGAGCGTGCGGATGGCCTCCGGCCCGTAGGCGGGGCCCAGCGTGGCGACGACGAGGGAGCCGTCGTCCCGGCCGGGGATGTCGGCTCCGGTGAGCCGGTCCCAGTTCGCGGCGGTGCCGGCCAGGGCGGCGGCCCCCGCGCCGTAGGCGCCGTACCGCAACAGGGCGCGGCGGGTGAGGTGCGAGTCGGTCATCGTGTCAGGGGCCTAACTCGTGTTAGCCGTGGGGTGATGCCCCAGATGATGTGAGCGCGGCGAGGTGCTGTCAAGGCGCGCGACCGCTTGACCTTTAACGAGTTAGGTTCGAAAGTTCTGAACCCGTGAGCCACCGTTTCCGACGCGAGGAACTGAGGTGTGAGATGGGCGGGATCACCAGGAGAGCGCTGTTCGCCGGGTCGGCCGTGGGGGCCGCCGGAGCCCTGCTGCCCACGGCGGGCCCGGCCGCGGCCAAGCCCCGTACGGCCGGCGCGAGCTACCGCGCCGCGTACCACTTCACCGTCCCCGGCCAGTGGAAGAACGATCCGCAGCGCCCGGTGTGGATCGACGGGGAGTACCACTACTACTACCTGCACAACGCCGACTACCTCGCCGGTGAGATCGGCACCGCCTGGCGGCTGGCCACCAGCCGTGACCTGGTCTCCTTCACCGACCGGGGGATCGCCGTGCCCAAGGACACGACCCCCAACGGCGACGTCTGGTCGGGCTCGGCGGTGGTCGACAGCGGCGACACGGCGGGCTTCGGGGCGGGCGCGGTGGTGGTCCTGGCGACCATGTCCCCGCACGACGGTCCGGCCGACCAGGCCCAGTACCTGTACTACTCCACCGACGGCGGCCGCACGTTCGCCCCGCACGGCACCGACCCGGTGCTGCCCAACCCCGGCGTGCGCGACTTCCGCGACCCGAAGGTGATCCGCGACGAGGAACGCGGCCGGTGGGTGATGACCCTCGCCGAGAACGACAAGGTGGGCTTCTACCACTCCACCGACCTCAGGTCCTGGACGTACGTGAGCGGATTCGTGCGGCAGGGCATCGGGGTGCTGGAGTGCCCCGACCTGTTCCGCATCCGCGCCGCGGACGGCACGGTGAAGTGGGTGCTGGGCGTGAGCGCCAACGGCAAGGGCGCCGGGCTGCCGAACACCTACGCCTACTGGACGGGCACCTTCGACGGCACCGCCTTCACCGCCGACGCGGCCGAGCCCCAGTGGCTCGACCACGGCTGGGACTGGTACGGGGCCGTCACCTTCGAGAAGCACGCCGCCGACGGCACGGTGGACGAAGCAACGCGGTACGCGATCGGCTGGCTCAACAACTGGGACTACGCCCACATCACGCCCACCATCGACAGCGACGGCTTCAACGGCACGGACTCGATCGTCCGGGAGGTGACCCTGAAGCGCGGAAGCGACGGCACGTACCACCTCGCTTCCCGGCCGGTCGCCGCGCTCGACCGGTACGTGACGCGCACGGTGCGGCTCGGCGACCTGGCGGTGGAGGGCACCCGGCTCCTCGACCACCGCGGCACCGCCTACGAAGTGAGCTGCGAGATCACCTGGGACGCACTCGCGGGAGCCGGGCTGCAACTGCGGCGCTCCCCGGACGGGGTGCGGCACATCGACGCGGGCATCCACCGGGACTACGCGTTCCTCAACCGCCGCCCCTCGGTGTCCCCCGACATGACCGGCCGCTTCCAGGAGAGCCGCAGCCCCTTCGACCCGGCCCGGCGCGCGGTGCGGCTGCGGATCCTGGTGGACCGCACGTCGGTGGAGATGTTCGTGGACGACGGCCGGTACACGCACTCGTCGGCGGTCTTCCCCTACCTGGTGGACACCGGGCTCGCGCTGTTCACCACGGAGGGCCGGGCGGTGTTCCGGGACGTCGTGATCCGGGAGTTCACCGTGTGAGGCGGTGTCGCCACCGGCGGGGAACGCTGTCACGATCTCCGGGACGGACCTGGCACACGAGCAGCGGAGTGCGCATGACGACGGACAGCCGGACGACGGACGAGGCGGCGCGGGAGGCCGGGGTGGAGGTGAAGCCCGTCGCCGGGTACATCGGCGCCGAGATCCACGGCGTCGACCTGGCCGGCGAGCTCGACGACACCGTCGTCGCCGCGATCAGGGCGGCGGTGCTGCGGTGGAAGGTCGTGTTCTTCCGCGGCCAGCGGCTGGACCACGCCGGGCACGTGGCGTTCGCGCGGCGGTTCGGGGAGCCGGTGGTGCTGCCGCGCCGGGGCACGGCCTCGCCGCCGGACTTCCCGGAGATCGAGACGACCGCCGACCGGCTGGAGCTGGGCGGACGGTTCGGCATGGAGCACGACGAGTGGCTGCGGCGCCGCCGCCACACCCTGCTGCGCGGCTGGCACTGCGACCACGGCGCCCGCGTCGACCCGCCCGCCGCGACGATCCTGCGCGCCGAGACCGTCCCGCCCTACGGCGGCGACACCACCTGGGCGAACCTGGCGGCCGCGTACGCCGGACTCTCCGCGCCCCTGCGTGCGTTCGTCGACGGGCTGCGGGCCGAGCACCGGCTCGGCGTCGGCTACCAGCCCCGGCCCGGCGACGACGCCTACGTCCGTCACCTGCTGGACCGCCAGGTCGCCTCGCTGCACCCCCTGGTGCGCGTCCACCCCGAGACGGGCGAGCGGATCCTGTACGTCAACGGCTACTACGTCGAGCAGATCGCCGGCCTCTCCCGGCCCGAGAGCGGCGCGATCCTGGAGCTGCTGCTGGAGCAGGCGGTCCGGCCCGAGTACACCGTCCGGTTCCGGTGGGAGCCGGGCAGTGTGGCCTTCTGGGACAACCGCGCCACCATGCACCTGGCCCCCGGCGACACCGCCCACCTCGGCCATCCGCGGATCATGCACCGCGTGATGCTCGCCGGGGACGTGCCGGCCGGGGTGGACGGCACCCCGTCGGAGGCGATCACCGGGAGCGCGCCCGGGCGGTGGTGACGCGTCAGGCGGCGGGCCGCCAGCCCAGCGCCGGGCCCAGCTTCGTCGCCATGTCGGTGAGGATCTGCACGTAGTCCTCGTGCGCGAAGGTGAACGGCAGCGCGAACGCCACCTCGTCCACCTCACGGAACCCGGCGTGCGCGCGCAGCCGCTCGGCGATCTCCGCCGAGGTGCCCACCAGGTCCGGCGCGAACAACAGGCGCGCCGGGCCCTGCGGCTCGGCGGTGCGCGGGGTGCGCCGCGCGGCGCACTCCTCGTACCGGGCCCGCTGCCCGGGCGAGGCGGAGTCCGTCGGGATCACGACCAGGCCCTGCGAGACCCGGGCGGCCTCGCCGTCGGGGTGAGCGGCCCGGAAGGCGCGGATCTGGGCCGCCTGGATCTCCGCGAAGTCGTAGGGCCCCTCGGGCTCCTCCGCCTTCACGACGCTGCTGGTGAGGAGGTTCATGCCGTGCTCGCCCGCCCACCGGGCCGAGCGCAGGCTGCCGCCTCCGTACCAGAGGCGGCGGCCGAGGCCCGGGGAGTGCGGCTGCACCCGGTCCGAGAAGGTCTCGAAACCCTCCACGCCGCTGAAGTCCGTCGCCGGCTCGCCCCGCACGAAGTCCAGCAGCCGTTCCACCCGCCTGTAACCGAAGTCCTCGGCGTCGGCCGTGTCCGGATAGAGGGCGCCCTTGACCTGCTCGAAGTGCATCGGCGGGCCCACGCTCACGCCCGGGTTGAGACGGCCGCCGGACAGCAGGTCGACGGTGGCCAGGTCCTCCGCAAGCCGCAGCGGGTTCTCCCAGCCGAGGGGGATGACCGCCGTGCCCAGCTCGATGCGGCGGGTGCGCTGCGTCGCCGCGGCCAGGACGGCGACGGGGGAGGAGATGCCGTACTGGAGGTGGCGGTGGCGCACCCACGCGCTGTCGAAGCCGAGTCGCTCGCCCAGCTCGACGATCTCCAGCGTGGACTCGTGTCCCCGGCGCGGATCCGCCTCGTCGAACAGCCCGATGGTGAGGAAACCCAGCTTGCGCAGCGGTCGTGGAGTCGGTGGCACGAGCCCTCCATCATTGAAGCTTCAATGGCCTATGGCTGTGCCAACCCGGTGGCGGTCCGGGCTGTTCCCGCCTGTCAGCGCAGCGGGATCGTCACCTCGTCCTCGACCGGCGGGTCGATCTCCTGGGGCCGGTTGCCGGTGGCCGCGTAGCAGCGCAGCCGGACCGACTCGGGTGAGACGTCCAGCCGCAGGAAGCACTTGAAGAAGGGCGGGCTGTACGTGGCCGAACCCGGCGAGAACACCGACGTGTAGATCTTGCGCACGGGCAGCCGCAACCGCCGCACCCTGCCGGGACGGCTGCCGGTGCCGAGCAGCGCCGCGACCAGCCGGGCCCGCCGGGTGACGCGGACCGGTGTGCCCGGAGCGCGCGCGGGCCGGATGCCGAGCCGCTCGGCGATCACGGCCGTCGCCTCCGCCTCGGTGAGCGTGAAGAAGCGGCGCAGCCGCAGCCGGCGGCCGTAGAGACGGCTGTAGAAGGCGAGGGAGTCGCCGCGCAGCGGATAGCAGGGGAAGTCGTCCTCGGTGACGCCGGCGACATCGACGCGCGGGATGGTGTGGGTGGCGTGCATGAACGCCCCGCCGCCGCCCGCGACGACGTACTGGAGCGTGCGCCCGTCGTCCAGCCGGACGGGATAGCGCTGGTAGTTGTGGATGTCGCCGCCGATCGCCGCCACGTAGTGGTGCGCCGGGTCGCGGACGATGCCGTCGACGGTGCCGCCGCCCTCGATCGGGCACGGCTCGTGCCGGCCGTCCACGTACAGGGGCGAACCGGTGACCAGGATCTTCGGGCGTGGCCCCGCGGAGACCTCGCGCAGCCAGGCGCCCTGCTCGGCGTCGAGGGTGCCGAGCAGGCCGGTGTCGATGCCGACGATCCGCACCGGCCCGGCGTCGATCGCCCAGTACGGGCCCGGCTGGACGGCCTGCTGCGCGGGGTCGGACCGCAGCGCCCGCGCCGCGGCGAGATGCCGTCCGTCGTCCGGGCGCGGCCGGTGCCACAGCAGGGACCGCAGCCACGCCCGGGTCAGCGGCCGGGGCCGCGGCTCGGGCGGCAGGGGCGGGGCGTCGCCGCAGAAGACGCGCATGAAGCCGCCCAGGTCCTCGTACCAGTCGTGGTTGCCGGGTATCGCGTACACGGGCGCCCGGTAGTCGCGGTACGGGCGGAAGAACTTGTCGCCGTAGTCGTCCGCGCTGCCCACCGGATAGATCACGTCACTGGCCAGCACCGCGAAGCTCGTGTCCTGACCCGCCGTCAGCAGGCCCGGCACGACGGCGTACTGGGGATCGTCGCCCTCGCCGGTGTCGCCGATGACCAGGAACGAGAACCGGTCCGGGTCGTCGCGGCGGACGACCTTGCCGGCCGGCGCGCCGGCGGCCTCGCGCTGCGCCACCCAGCGGGCCCGGGTCCGGCCGGTGGGATCCCCCAACCAGGAGGCCAGCACACCGTTGCGGGCCGCCCACAGCATCCGGGGATCCAGCCAGGAGATCTTCTCGGTCCGCGGCGGCATCAGCCGCTGGTACGCGCCGCGTTCGGCAGCGCCCCAGCCGGCGCCCTCCGGGGTGTCGCGTGAGGAGTCGGGCACCGGTGCACCGTAACAACCGGACCGTGCCTGCACGGCGGGCGGGTCCTCACCGCCCGCCGGGCCCAAAGACGGCGAACGAGGTCAGAAGGTGCGCTTGAGCAGGTCCAGCAGCGCCGCCCAGTGCCGCCGGTCGCCCTCCTCGTGGTACGCCGCCGTGTCGGCCTGCGTGAACCCGTGGGGCGCGCCGGTGTACACCTCGCAGCGGTGCCGGACGCCCGCCGCGGTCAGGGCCTCCTCCAGGCGGTCGATCTGCTCCGGCGGCAGGGACGGGTCCTGGTCGGCGTGGCCGAAGTACAGCTCGGCCGTGACGGCACCGGCCACCAGGTGGGGGCTGTCCGGCGTGTCCGTCGCCAGCCGCGCGCCGTGGAAGCCGGCCGCGGCCGCGACCCGCTCCGGATAGGTGCCGGCGGTGAGCAACGACAGCCGAGCTCCCATGCAGTAGCCGGTCAGCGCCACCGGGCCGTCGACCGCCAGGGGCGACTCGGCCAGCCAGCGCAGATACGCGCCGGCGTCCCGCATCGCCACATCGTTCGTCAGGGCCCGCATGACCGGCGTGATCCGTTCGAAGAGCTCCGGACGCGCCCCCGGGTCGATGAAGTCGGGCAGGTCGAACAGCGGGGCGCGTCCGGCCCGGTGGAAGACGTTGGGCACCAGCACGGTGTAGCCCTCGCCGGCCAGCCGGTCCGCCATAGACCGCAGCCGCGGACGCAGACCGAAGGCGTCCATGAAGAACAGGACCGCCGGACGGGCGGTCCCGTCCGCCGGATGGGCCAGATAGGCGTCGGCGGTGCCGTCCCCGGTGGGGATGTCGACGGTGGTTCCCTGTACGGCGGTCATGGCTGGGCTGCCTTCCTGCGGGGGTCGGGGCCAGGAACCCGTCCGCGTCACCGGGCGGATCATGGTCATCGTGGCACGGCCGTCGCGGGGCACCGCCCCCGCCCCCGGCCCCGTGGCCCCACCGTGAACGGCCCTTGGGGCGCCCTTTACTCGAACCGTGACGTGTCGCCCGCGCCCCGCCGGACGATCTCGGCCTCCCCGCCGGAGAAGTCGATGACCGTCGTGGGCTCGGTGCCGCACTCACCGGAGTCGACCACCGCGTCCAGGACGTGGTCCAGCTCGTCCTTGATCTGCCAGCCCTGGGTCATCGGCTCGTCCTCGCCGGGCAGCAGCAGGGTGCTGGACAGCAGCGGCTCGCCCAGCTCCGCGAGCAGGGCCTGCGTGACCACGTGGTCGGGGATGCGCACCCCGACCGTCTTCTTCTTGGGGTGCTGCAGCATGCGCGGCACCTCCCGCGTCGCCGGCAGGATGAACGTGTAACTGCCGGGCGTCGACGCCTTGATCGCGCGGAACACGTCGTTGTCGATGCGCACGAACTGGCCGAGCTGCGCGAAGTCCTGGCACACCAGGGTGAAGTGGTGCCGGTCGTCCAGCTTGCGGATCGTGCGGATCCGGTCGATGCCGTCCCGGCTGCCCAGGCGGCAGCCCAGTGCGTAACAGGAGTCCGTGGGGTAGGCGACAAGGGCGTCCGCGCGGATGCTGTCGGCGATCTGGCCGATGGTGCGCGGCTGGGGGTTGTCGGGGTGCACGTCGTAGTACTTCGCCATCCGCCGAGCTTATGCCGCCCGGGCGGGGCGATGACGCAGGGCCGGGCGCCGGGACCGGGGGCGGCTGCCGCGCAAGGGCTGGGGTAACGTCCCCGACCGGTGCGCCGAAGGCGGTGCGAACAGGGAGGAAGGCCCAGGTGGGTGGCCGAGAGGACGGGAACCGGCAGCGGTGGACGCGGGCCGAGGCGAGCCCGGCGTGGGCGCGGGAACTGCTGGAACACCTGCGTCCGGCCGGCCGCGACATCCGCAGGGTCGTCGCCTGGCTCGCCCGCGCCGTCGACGGGATGGTGGCCCTGCAGGACGCCGGCGGGAACCTCGTCGCCGGAACCCGGCTGGACCTGGACGAGGACCTCGTCGCGGACATCACCGCCGGCCGCATCGCCTCCGCCGCGTGGGAGAGCCGGGAGCACCACCTGCGCCTGGTCCGGGTGGAACACCCCTACGACACCTGCGTCCTGGCCGTCTCCCGGCCCGCCCCGTTCGACCGGCGGGCCTTCGACGTCGTCACACACACCGCACAGGTCATCGAACTGCTGCTGACCGCCCGCGAGTCGACCGAGGCCGGGCACCGGCTCCGGCGCGCCACCTCCGACCTGCGCCTGGCCATCCTGCAGCTGCTGATGGTCGAGGACACCATCGCCGCCCGCCGCGTCGCCGCCGGACTCTGGCCCGGACTCCTCGACACCGAGACCGCCTGCGTGTACGTCGTCGAGTCCGACCCCGCCGCCCGGGACCGCATCATCGCGGACTGCCTCGACCGCACCAGGGACGACGCCCTGGTGGTGCGCTGCCCGGCCATGGACGGGCACGTGATCGTCGTCAGTCCCCGGGAGACCACCGGCGACGCCCTGAAGTCCCTCGTCGGGCGGCACCGGGACACCTACCTCGGCGGCAGCGTCCGGCAGAGCCTGGCCCGGACCGCCACCGCCTACGGGCAGGCCGTCAGCGCCCTCGCCGTCGCGCACCACCGGCCCGACAAGACGGCCGTCTACGCCGAGCGCACACACCCCGAACGCCTGATGGACCCGGCGGCGCTGCGCGCCTGGACGGCCCGCCTGCTGCGTCCGCTGGACACCCTGCCGCACCACACCCGCGCCGAACTGCTGGCCACCACCCGCCTCGGTCTGGAGTTCACCGCCGTCGCCACCGCCAAGGTCCTCGGCGTCAGCCGCAACACCGTCCGCGCCCGCATGGAACGCGTCGAAAGCCTGCTCGGCACCGACTTCACCGACCTCACCGTCCGGGCCGTGGTCCAGCTCGCGCTCAACACCCAGGTCGGTCTCGCCGACGCCCCGGCCCCGAGCGACACCCGCGACCCGGGCCCGGACCTCGCCGACCTGCTGTCCGGGCCCGCCCTGCGCACCTGGGCCGAGGGACTGCTGGGCCGCCTGGACGCGGACGCCAGGAACCCCCGCCGGACGCTGCGGGCCTGGATCGCCGCCGGCGGCAACGCCGAGCGGGCCGCGCAGAGCCTGGGCGTGCACGCCCAGACCGTGCGCGAACACGTCCGTAGCGCCGAACCCCTCCTGGAGCGCCAGCTGCTGGCCACCGGCGGTGACCTGTACGAAGTCGTGCTGGCCCACCTCGCCGTGGGCGACCTCGGCCTGCCGGTGCTGCGGCCCCGCCGGTGACGGGTTCGCCTCCGGGACAAACGGCCGGCCGTCCTCCGGGGGACGAACCAGGGTCATCCGGACTCGGCTGTGCACGGGTGAGCCCTGGTGAGCGCGCAGCGGGCATCGACGCGGTTCACAAGCCCGCGACCCTGGACGTAGGTTCAGGACATCGCGGGGGCACGACCGGAACGGGGGACCGGTCGCGCTCCCGCGCCCTGCCCGGCGCCCGGCCGCCCCGGCGCCCTCGGCCGGCCTCGCACGATGGACGGCGACTTCTCTCCGCACGTGACCGGTGACCGCCCGCATCCGGGGTGGGTGCCGGAATCGCCGTGCGCGTCAGGCGAGTTGGCGGCGTGCGGAGATCCGTCCGCTCGCACGTGACCGGAAAACCACCGCATGTGACGACCCCGGGCCGTGTGCCCCGCCGGAGGCCGGGTACCCGTCCGGCGCCCGAAGAGGTCCGCTCCACAGAGAAGGAGGTCCGAATGAGCAGCGAGACGGAGACCGGCGGCGCCACCGGCACGCAGGACAAGGACTACAACCTGATCTGGTACGTCGAGGCGTGCCTGAGCAACGCCCTTCGCCTGGAGGGTTACATCCAGGACGCGGAGCGCGCCAAGGACACCGAGGTCGCGGATCTGTTCCGCAAGGCCCAGGCGGACAGCCGCAAGGGCGCCGAACTGGGCAAGAACCTGCTGCGCGCCCGCCTCAGCGAGGGCTGAGAGCGCGCGCACGGACGGCCCGGACCCCGGCGGGGCCCGGGCCGTCGGCATGCCGGGACGGTTCAGCCCGCGTACACCCTGCCGTCCCTCACCACGTAGTGCGCGGGCTCCGAGCAGCCCAGGGACGGCGTGAGCAGCAGGCTCACCGTCAGCGGAGCGGGCTCGGTGCTCGCCGCGGAGAACTCGCAGACGGCACCCTTGCCGGTGAGCGGGTACCAGAACCAGCCGTCCACGTCGCCCACGGTGACCCGGTCGGACTCCTTCCAGGCGCCGCCGGACTGCGTGTAGACCTGCAGGCGCACGGAGGCGGCGTACTCGTCCTCCGTGGAACGCAGCGCGGTCAGCGTGATCCGGTAGTCGGACCCCAGGGTGGACGAGGCGATCTGCCGCGTCTGGGGCGCGGTGGTGCCGGCGCTCGACGCCCCGGCACCGGCGGCGCCCAGGGCGGCGGCCATCGCGACGGTCAGGGCCGCGGTCGCGGCGCGGCGCGTGCGGTTGCGGTTCAGGCTCATGTGTTCCCCCCGTTGGAACGAGTCTGTCGGAGTGATGTGTTCACCACGGTGGAGAAGACACGTCACGCCCGGCGGGGGTTGTACGCCGTCACAGACCGAACACCCCACCGACCCGCTCGGTGAGCCGCTCCACCGTCAGCGTGCCGTCGACGGCGAGGGAAGGCAGCCCCAGCCGCGCGGTCTCCTCCCGCAGCCGCGCCGTGAAGAGATCGTCCCGTACGGCGAGGTTGTGCCCGGCCCGTGCCGGATCACTGGTCCGCTCGGTGAAGCTCCCCCCGGGCACCGCCCGGCTCCGGAACGCGGCCCGGCGGAACCGAGGCGTGGGAAGCAGCCAGACCGCGTGTCCCGGCCCCGGGAGCAGCGGCTCCACCAGGTGCGGCAGCAGCCGGAACCCCTCGACGAGGACGCACGGCTCGCGCGGCATGCGCAGCAGGTCCTCGACGATCAGGCCGAATCCCTCACCGGCGAACCAGTGGAACGTCTCCAGCATGACCTCGGGGGAGCGGCGCACCCACCGCTCGTCCATGTCCATGGCCAGGAACGCGTGCAGCAGCGGAGCCTCCTCGGCGGTGCTCCGGCGCGCGTGGTCCGCCATGGCGTCGTCGGTCGAGTAGAGCCGCCAGCCGTGCCGGTCGGCGAGGCGCCGGGCGACCGTCGACTTGCCCGCGCCGCTGCCGCCCCCGATCCAGTAGACGTGCCGCACGCCTGGTCCTCCCTGTCCTCACGGCCCGGTTGTCAGTGGCGGGTGCCACGATGCCGGACGTCATGGAGTCGTCACCATGGCATCCGGCGGAGCGGAAGGGGGCGATCGTGCGCAGGCCGGTCGTGGGAGAAGCGTTCGTGCATTACGGCCAGATCTACGTCGAGAGCGACCCCGAGTCCTTCGGGCCGGACTTCCTGGAGGCGTTCGCCGGCCAGTCCGCGGGGCTGTGCGGGGCGGCCGTCCCGGGCGCGCTGTGGCTGCAGACCGGGCTGCACACCGGGGACGTCGGCTTCACCGTCGAGGTCCACGAACAGGCCCCGCCGCTCGACGCTGTCTGGGAGGACGTCGTGGAGGTGTCCTTCCGGCCCGTCTCGGCGGACAGCAGGCTGGTGCAGTGGGCGGGGGAGGCCGCCTGGCCGCTCGGCCTGGAGGAGCGGGACTACCGGGTGCGGTACTGCGCCCAGGGCATGGACCGGGCGCACCAGCAGGACACCCGGCCGGACGAGGTACCGCAGCTGGACCGCTACCTGCTCCTGTTCTGGCCGGCCCCGCCCGGGCCGGACCGTGTCCTGAAGCAGACCTCTGCCGTCGCCGCCCACTGGCATTCCTTCGCCCGCGAGCAGCCGCCTCCGCCCACGCCGGCCGAACGCGCCGAGGCCGAACGCCGGGAGCGGCTCGCCCGGGAGAAGGCCGAACGGGAGAGCCGGCTCGCCTTCGAACGGTGGCAGTGGGGTGGGCACACGCCGACCCCGGCCCTGCGTGAGGCCGAAGGCGACGTCCGCGGCCTGCGCGACTTCGACCCCGCGCTCCTCCTGGCCATCGACGCCGCGGGTCCCGCCGTCCAGCGTGCGGTGGCCGTGCTCGCGGCCCGACGGGCGTGCGAGGCGGCCGGGCTGGACGGTCTCGACTGGGTGGCCGACGGGCTGACGGCCCTGGCCCAGGGCGGCGAGCTGCCCCCGCCGTTCGACGACGACGCCCGCATGTGGGAGGCCCTGGCCCGCGACCCTCGCGTCCCGGACCGGACCGTCGGCAGGGCCGTCCCGCCGGAACGGCCGCCCTTCGAGTCGCCGTCCGCGGTCCCGGGCGACTTCACGTCATGCCCCCGGCGGGCGGAAACGGCCATCGTGGGCCCGGCCGGGGCCTTCGCCCGTGCGTCGAGCTCCTCGCCGGAGCCGGGCCACGAGGGGAGCGGTGTGCCGGCCGCGAGCGCTGCGTCCGACGCCCTGATCGTCACATGGGGCTCATTCGAGAGACTCGACCCGTCCCTGCGCATGTCCCAGCCGCACATGGCGCTGCCCGCCGTGCCGGCGGCCGCCGGGCCCGACCCGCTGCGGGCGGCCGCCGGCGCGGTGTACGCGGCGGTGACCGCGTACGGGGAGAACCACCGGGTCCTGCTCGACGAGATCAGGTCCACCGTGGAGGGGGCCGCCCCTGAGCACCCCTGAATCAGGGGCGCCCGCTGAATCAAGGTCGCCCGCCCCACCGGCCCGCCAGGGGCCGCGGTGACCCGCCGGGCCGGTGGTTCGCGTGGGCCGGACGGTGGGAACCCGGCGGGCTCGCGTGAGTGATCCCGTCCGGCCGGGTACCCGGACGTTCCGCCATGACCGGCCGGGCGGCCGCTCGTCGCGCCGCCGGCCGGCCGCCGGTTTCAGCCGAAGGAGCCCCTGCTTATGACGGACGTATCCGGTACCGGTCCCGCTCCGGGCGACGACCGCAAGGTCCTCACCAATCGCCAGGGCCATCCGGTCTACGACAACCAGAACCAGCGCACCGTCGGCGCCCGCGGCCCGGCCACGCTGGAGAACTACCAGTTCCTGGAGAAGATCAGCCACTTCGACCGCGAGCGCATCCCGGAGCGCGTCGTGCACGCCCGCGGCGTCACCGCCTACGGCCACTTCGAGGCCTACGGCACCTGGGGCGACGAGCCGATCAGCCGCTACACCCGGGCCAAGCTCTTCCAGGAGCGCGGCAAGCGCACCGACGTGGCCGTCCGCTTCTCCACCGTCATCGGTGGCCGGGACTCCTCCGAAGCCGCCCGCGACCCGCGTGGTTTCGCCGTGAAGTTCTACACCGAGGACGGCAACTGGGACCTGGTCGGCAACAACCTGGGTGTCTTCTTCATCCGCGACGCCATCAAGTTCCCGGACGTCATCCACGCCCTCAAGCCCGACCCGGTGACCTTCGAGCAGAAGCCCAACCGCATCTTCGACTTCATGTCGCAGACGCCCGAGGCCATGCACATGCTGGTCAACCTGTTCAGCCCGCGCGGCATCCCCGCCGACTACCGCCACATGCAGGGCTTCGGCGTCAACACCTACAAGTGGGTCAACGCCGAGGGCGAGACCAAGCTGGTCAAGTACCACTGGATGCCCAAGCAGGGCGTGCGCAGCATGACCGAGGAGGACGCGGCCAACGTCCAGGCCGACACCCTCGGCCACGCCACCAAGGACCTGTACGAGGCGGTCGAGCGCGGTGAGTACCCCGAGTGGGAACTGCTCGTGCAGATGATGGACGACCACGACCACCCCGAGCTCGACTTCGACCCGCTGGACGACACCAAGACCTGGCCCGAGCAGGACTTCCCGCCGAAGCCGGTGGGCCGGATGGTGCTGGACCGCATGCCGAAGGACTTCTTCGCGGAGAACGAGCAGATCTCCTTCGGCACCGGCGTCCTCGTCGACGGCCTGGACTTCTCCGACGACAAGATGCTCGTCGGCCGGACCTTCTCCTACAGCGACACCCAGCGCTACCGGGTCGGCCCGAACTACCTCCAGCTCCCCGTCAACCAGGCCAAGAACGCCGACGTGCGGACCAACCAGCGCGACGGCCAGATGGCCTACCGCCAGGACGGCGGCGGCGAGAACCCGCACGTCAACTACGAGCCGTCGATCACCGGCGGCCTGCGCGAGGCCCAGTACCCCACGCACGACGAGCAGGGTCCCGAGATCACCGGCCGGCTCACCCGCAAGCGCATCCCGCGCACCAACGACTACCTGCAGGCCGGTCAGCGGTACCTGCTGATGGAGGACTGGGAGCGCGACGACCTGGTGAAGAACTTCGTCGGCCAGCTGTCGCAGTGCGACCGGGCCATCCAGGAGCGCATGGTCTGGCACTTCCTGCTGGTCGAGAACGACCTCGGCCTCAGGGTCGGCGAGGGGCTCGGCATCGCCCCGGAGGACGTGGCGGACCTGGAGCCGCTGGCGAGCCAGGACCTCACGGACGAGGACCGCGAACGCCTGTCCAGGCTGGGCAAGAACCAGCCGCGCGACGTGGAGGGCCTCACCATGACCCACTGCGTCCCCGACGAGCGGCACGTGGTGACGCGCTGACCGGTCACCCCGCCAGCGCCGAGCGGGCCACGGACAGGGCCTGCTCGGCGTAGCTCCGCCCGAACAGCACGGCGTGCACCAGCAGCGGGAACAGCTGGTGCACGCCGACGCGTTCCGTCCAGCCCTCGGCGAGCGGCGCCACCTGCTGGTAGCCGTCCAGCACCGCCTCCAGGTGGGGGCAGCCGAACAGGCGCAGCATCGCCAGATCGGTCTCGCGGTGCCCGCCGTGGGCGGCCGGGTCGATCAGCCGGACGTCCCCGTCCGCCCCCCACAGCACGTTGCCGCTCCACAGGTCGCCGTGGAGCCGGGCCGGCGGCTCGGCGGGCCCCGCCAGCTCCGGCAGCCGCTCGCACACCCGTTCCACGACAGTCGCCTCCCCGGCGCCCACCGTGCCCTGGTCGACCGCCCGGCGCAGATACGGCAGCACGCGCTGCCCGGCGTACCAGCCCGGCCAGTGCGCACCGGGCTCGTTGCGCATCGGGGCGAGCCCGATGTACGCGTCCGCCGGCCCGCCCGGCGGCGGCGCCCCGAACGCGGGCGCCCCGGCGGCGTGCAGCCCGGCCAGGTCCCGCCCGAACCGCTCCGCCGCCTCCCGCCCCGGCCGCCCTTCCGGGACCCGGTCGAGCACCAGCCTGCCCTCGTCGTGCCCGTGGACGACCGGCACCCGCACGGTCCCGGCCTCGGTCAGCCACCGCAGCCCCGCCGCCTCGGCCCGCGCCGCCCCCGGCCGCCCGGACCGCTTGACGACCACGACCCGCCCGTCGTCGAGCGTGACCTCGGAGAGAGTGCCGGACAGGGCCCTCTCCCCGGTGACCGTCCGCCCGGTGAACCGGGCCGCGACTTCGGAACAGGCGGTCATGCGTCCTCCCTCTCCCGCGGGCCTGACCGTCCCTCAGGCTACGACCAGGTGCCCGCGCGGCCCGGCCCGGGCGTCACGCGGGACGGTGAAATCCCGCCCCGCGCCGACAGAACGGGAGCCCGCGGGGGGAGCAGTCGGGTCATGACGACTTCACCGTTCCAGCGCACGATCGCCCTGCCCGCCCCGGTGTGCGAACAGGCCGCGGAGCACCTGGAGCAGGCCGCGCACCGGTCCATCGACGGGGCCGCCGTCCCCCTGAAGGCGTTCCGGGCGGCCGCCGACAGCGACTTCACGCTGCCCGTGACGGTGGTGGAGCAGGCGGCGGCGTGTCTGCTGGTCCTGGCCACCGAGACGGCCCAGACCGTACGTCCCTCCGCGCTGCGCGCCACCATCAGCGTCGCCCTGCGGCTGCGCGACGCCGTGGAACTGGCACACCAGCCCGCCCTCAGCAGCCGCTTCTGGTAGACCGGGCCGCGGCCCCGTACGTCGTGTCGTCCCCGGCTCCCTGGCTCACCGGCTCCGTCACGCCGCTGCTCCCGGCGTGCGCCGGTCCGGCGCCACCGCCACATGGGTGGTGACACGGACCAGGCAGGGACGGCGGGGCGTCGAGCCGGCCCCGAAGCGCACCGGGGGCTCGACGGGCGTCAGGGCGCCCAGGTCGCGGCCGTCGCGGACGACCGTGGCGGAGGTGACCGGGTGCAGGTCCCGGGCGCCGTACCACTGGTGGCGGCCCGACCGGGCGCCGGCGTGGGTGCGGGCGCCGAGCAGCACACGGGCCGGCCGGTCCCACAGCGCGAGCCAGCCCGGGCCGGTGGCGAGCCGGCCGGGCACGGTCCGCAGCGCGAGGCCCGTCAGACTTCTGCGGCCGGTGCGGAACCGCAGCTCCAGCGGCGGGGCCGAGACCGACCAGTCCCGGCGTCCGGTGACGCGGACCCGCACCGGTACGACCCGCACCTCGTCGAAGACGTAGGTGGCGGCGACGAAGTCCGCCGTCTCCCGCGTCGGTGCCAGCAGCACGCGGTGCCCGTCGGCCTCCTCGACCATCAGGTCGCTGAACGGCCCGAACGGCGACCTCGGCCAGTGCCCGAGCACCACGCGGGTGCCGGACGCCGTGCCGATCCCGGCGATCCAGCCGTCGAAGCGCAGGACACGGACCGGCGACCCGGACCCCGCGGGGCGGGCCGAGCCGGTGTGTCCGGAGCCGGTGTGTCCGGATCCTCGGCGCAGCACACGGCCCGGGTGCCCGCCCGGTTCGGCCGCGAAACGATCCCGGACACCGGCCCGCCACCCGCCGGCCCTGTCTCCCTGCCCGTGCGGCCCGCCTGCCGCGCGGCCCCATGAGCGTGCGTCCCCGCTCGCCGCGCGGCCCCTGCGTCCCCGTCTGCCGCGCGTCCCTGCGGCCCCGCGAGCCGCGCGTCCCCGCCGCCGCGTGCCCCTGAGGCCCCGTGAGCCGCGCGTCCCTGCCTGCCGCGTGCCCCTGCGGCCCCCGCCTGCCACGGCACCCCTGCGGCCTCGACCGCTTCGCGCGCCCGCCTGTCAGGGCACTCGTGCGGCCTCGTCCGCTTCGCGCGCCCGCCTGCCGCGCACGCCCGCGCGCTCCCGGCCCGCACTTCCCCGGGGGAAACGCGGTGTGGCCGAGGCCACGTCGCGGACGAGGTTCCCGTCACGTCCGGGGCCGGGGCGCGGCGGTTACCGTCTACGACCAGACCCCGCCCCCTCCCCTCGGACGGCCCGGCAGTGCAAGCAGATCTCTCCCCGGTCATAGCGGCCACCGCCCAGTGGCTGACGCGCGCCTTCCCCGCCGCCGGCGGTGCGCTGGCCTCCGCCCTGTGCGAGGTGCAGGCCCGGCAGGCGGTGACCGTCGCGGCGTGGCTGAGGTATCCGACGGCGACGGACGCCGCCCTGCTCGGCATCGTGGGCCCCGGGGGCTCCGCGCGGCTCGACTGGGTCACCGGCGCCGGCCCGGACCCGGGCGACGGGGGACACGACGGGGACCCGGGCGACGACGGGGACCCGCACGCCTGGCGTACGTGGGTCGACGAGGTCGTGGCCAGCTGGGCGGCGAGTCTGCTCGGCGACCCCGGGCTGGCCGCCCGGGCCGTGGCCGCACTCGCCGACGGCGCTCACGGCACCTGCTCGCCGGCCGGGTTCCGCCGGCTCGTGGCGCCCGACGACGGCGACCGGAGCGCCGCGGCGCTCCTGCGCCACCCGGACCTGCTCGCCCCCGTCGCGGACCTGCACCGCCACCAGCTGCTCGACCGTCTCAGCCCGGGCCGCACCCTGATCGCCTGACGCGGCGTCCCGGGCGCTGCGCCGGGCCCTCCACCTGCGCGGACGCTCCGCCGCGCCCCCTCCCTCACGCCTCCCTCACCCAGCGTGACTCACCGGTTTGCCGTAAGCGACCGTGCCCCGCCTTCCCCGTCGGCGGACCCTGAGCGTGGGCTCGACGGCCTCCGGCCAGCTTCGGCGGCCCGGGGTTTCCCCACCGTCGCGCCGTGCCGTGACGCCGCTGACGGAGGAGAGACCGACATGACCACCGACTTCTCACGGAGCTGGGAACACGCCGTCGTCACCGGCGGTGCCGGGTTCGTCGGCTCCCACCTGTGCGCCGCCCTGCTGGACGCGGGCGCGGCCGTCACATGCGTGGACGACTTCAGCACGGGACGGCCGGAGAACATCGCGCCGCTCCTGGAACGCCCCGGCTTCACGCTCGTGCAGGCCAACGTCGCCGAGCCGCTGCGCATCAAGCGCCCGCCGGACCTCGTCCTGCACTTCGCCTCCCCGGCCTCCCCGGCGGACTACCTGCGCCTGCCGCTGCACACCATGGAGGCGGGCAGCCTCGGCACCCGCAACGCCCTGGAACTGGCGCACTCCGCCCGCGCCCGCTTCGTCCTGGCCTCCACCTCCGAGGTCTACGGCGACCCGCAGCAGAACCCCCAGGACGAGCGCTACTGGGGCAACGTCAACCCCGTCGGACCGCGCAGCGTCTACGACGAGGCCAAACGCTTCGGCGAGGCGCTGACCACCGCCCACGCCGAGACCCACGGCACCGACACCTGCATCGTGCGGCTGTTCAACACCTACGGCCCGCGGATGCGGGGCCACGACGGACGCGCGGTGCCGACCTTCGTCCGGCAGGCCCTGGACGGCGAACCCCTCACCGTCACCGGCGACGGCCGTCAGACCCGGTCGCTGTGCTACATCGACGACACCGTCCGCGGCATCCTCGCCGCGGCCGCCCACGGCATGCGGGGACCGGTCAACATCGGCAACCCGGCCGAGATCACCATGCTCGACCTGGCCCGCCTGGTCGTCGAACTCGCCGGGTCCCCCTCGGACATCCGCTTCATCGAACGCCCCGTGGACGACCCCGCCGTGCGCTGCCCGGACATCACCCTGGCCCGCGACAAGCTCGGCTGGGAGCCGCAGGTGCGCGCCGAGGAGGGCCTGCGGCGCACCATCGCCTGGTTCCGCGAGGAGGGGACGGACGACTGAGCCCGTCCCGGCCTCCCCGCGCAGCGCCTCGCCCGGTCCCGCCCCCACCGCCGAAAGGCCCGCACCTCATGCGCATCCTCGGAATCAACGCCCTCTTCCACGACCCGGCCGCCGCCGTCGTCGTCGACGGACGGACCGTCGCCGCGGCCGAGGAGGAGCGGTTCTCACGGCGCAAGCACGGCAAGCGCCCCCTGCCCTTCTCCGCCTGGGAGCTGCCCGAGAAGGCCGCCGCCTGGTGCCTGGAACGGGCCGGGCTGCGACCGCAGGACCTCGACGCGGTCACCTATTCCTTCGACCCGGAACTCGCCCGGCCCGCCGACGCCATGGGCCTGGACGACCCGTGGGACCACCTGCGGCTCACCTACGCCCGTGAGGCCCCCGGCTTCCTGGCCGCCGCCCTGCCCGGCCTCGACCCGGGCATCGTCCGCTTCGTGCCGCACCACATGGCCCACGCCGCCTCCGGAGCCTTCGCCGCACCGGACGCCGGCGACTCCTCCGTCCTGGTCCTCGACGGCCGCGGGGAACGCGCCTCCCACCTGGCCGCACGCCGTGTCGGCGACCGGCTGGAGGCCCTGCACAGCCAGGAGCTGCCGCACTCGCTCGGCCTGGTCTACGAGGAACTCACCGCGCACCTCGGCTTCCTGCGCTCCTCCGACGAGTTCAAGGTGATGGCCCTCGCCTCCCACGGCACGCCGCGCATGCTCGCCGAACTGCGCCGCCATGTGTACCCCACCGGCGACGGCGGCTTCCACGCCACCGCGGTGCCCTGGCACGAGCTGTGCGCGCCGCGCGGGGCCGACGAGCCGTGGACGCAGGACCACGCCGACGTCGCCGCCAGCGCCCAGGCCGTGCTGGAGGAGACCCTGCTCGACCTGGTGCGCTGGCTGCACGGCCGAACCCACGACAGCGTGCTCACCCTCGCCGGCGGCGTCGCCCTCAACTGCGTCGCCAACTCCCGCATCGCCCGCGAGGGCCCCTTCTCCCGGGTGTGGGTGCAGCCCGCCGCGGGCGACGCGGGCACCGCCCTCGGCGGTGCCCTGCTGCTGTCCGCGGTGCAGGGCGACCAGCCCGAGCCCATGACCGGCGCCGACCTCGGCCGGGACTGGTCCGACGCGGAGCTCGGCGCCTGGCTGAAGACGGCGGCCGTCCCCTTCGAACGGCCCGCCGACATCGCCGAGACCGTCGCCCGGGCCCTCGCCGACAACGCGATCGTCGCCTGGTTCCAGGGCCGCTCCGAGTACGGCCCGCGCGCCCTCGGCCACCGGTCCCTGCTCGCGCATCCCGGGCACGCCGGCAACCTGGAACGCCTCAACGACGTCAAGGGACGCGAGCAGTTCCGGCCGGTCGCGCCCATGGTCCTCGCCGACCGCGCCGCCGAGATCTTCGACGGACCGCTGCCCAGCCCGTACATGCTGTTCGTGCACGACGTGGCCCCGGCCTGGCGGGATCGCATCCCGGCCGTCGTGCACGTCGACGGCACCGCCCGCATCCAGACCGTCGACCCGGGCCGCGAACCCCTGGTGGCCCGCATGCTCGGCGCGTTCGAGCGGTTCACGGGACTGCCCGTGGTGGTCAACACCAGCCTCAACACGGCCGGCCGGCCCATGGTCGACGATCCGCGCGACGCCCTGGAGTGCTTCGGCTCGTCGCCCGTCGACCTGCTGGCCATCGGCCCGTACGCCATCCGCCGCGGCGACCTCTTCCGCACCGGCGGCCCGGACGGCCTCCGCGACGGCGCGGCCGGGGGCTCGCGATGACCGCCCCGGGCACGGGCGCACGGGACGCCGAGTACGCCGTCGTGATCCCCACCCTCGGCCGGCCCAGCCTGCGCACCTGCCTGCACGCCCTGGCCGAGACGGCCGGACCCGGGCCGGTGCGCGTCGTCCTCGTCGACGACCGGCCCGACCCGGCCGGGATCACCCTCACCGCCGACGTCCCGCCGTCCCTGCGCGCCCGCACCGTCGTCGTGCCCGGCGGCGCACGCGGCCCCGCGGCGGCCCGCAACCTCGGCTGGCGCGCGGCCGGTGACGTCCCCTGGGTCGTCTTCCTCGACGACGACGTCGTCCCCGGGCCGACCTGGGGCGACGACCTCACCCTCGACCTGACGGCCGCGTCGGACCGGACGGCCGGGATCACCGCCCGCATCGAGGTGCCCCTGCCGCGCGACCGCCGCCCGACCGACTGGGAGCGCAACACGGCCGGACTCGCCGGCGCCCACTGGATCACCGCGGACATGGCCTACCGGCGCGCGGCACTCGTGGCGGTCGGCGGCTTCGACGAGCGCTTCCGGCGGGCCTTCCGCGAGGACGCCGACCTCGCGCTGCGCATGCTCGACGCCGGCTGGACGCTCACCACGGGACGGCGCACCACCACCCATCCCGTCCGGCCCGCCGGACGCTGGATCTCCGTCCGCCTCCAGGCCGGCAACGCCGACGACGTCCTGATGACCCGGCTGCACGGCCGGCACTGGTGGCGCCGGGCGGGCGCGTCGCGCGGGCGGCTGCCCGCGCACCTCGCGGTCACCGGGGCCGGGGTGACGGCCGTCGGCTGTGCCCTCCTCGGCCGGCACCGCCTCGCCGGGGCGTGCGCGGCCGCCTGGCTGGCCGGGACCGCCGAGTTCGCCCTGGCCCGCATCCTGCCCGGTCCGCGCACCCGCGACGAAGTGCTCACCATGGCGGTGACCAGCGCGCTCGTCCCGCCCGCCGCGACCTGGCACTGGCTGCGCGGCCGGCTGGCCCACCGCACGGCCCGCCCGCACACCGCGCCGGCAGCAGCGGAGCCGGCGACCGCGCCCCAGCCGCCGGTCAGGGAACGGCTGCGGTCATGAACCAGGCCACCGGCCCCCGGCGGCTTCCCGGGGCGTACGCACCCGGCGGCACACCGCCCGCCCCGTCTCCGGCAGCCGCCCCCGTCGGCCCCGCCTCGCCCGGCGCGCGGGGGCGACGCCACCCGCGGCCACCGGCCGGCCCGCGCCCGGACACGCGCGTCCGGTGCCGGGTGACGCCGGGCGTGGGATCCGGGCCCGCCCTGTGCCGGCCCGCCACCCCGCGCCCGGCCACCACCCCGCACCGGCCCCTGCCCCTGCCCCGGGGAGGCCGGCGATGAAGTCGTTCCGTTCCCGTCGCCGTGCGCCCCGCACGCTCGTCGTCCGCCTCGACAGCGCCGGAGACGTGCTGCTGGCCGGCCCCGCCGTGCGGGCCGTCGCGGCCGGGTCCTCGTACACCGCGCTGCTGTGCGGACCGCAGGGCGCGGCGGCCGGGCGCCTGCTGCCCGGCGTGGACGACGTGCTGACCTTCGACGCCCCCTGGGTCGGTCTGGAGCCCGCGCCGGTGACGCGGGCGGCCACCCGGCGGCTGATGGCGACGCTCGCGACGGGCCGCTTCGACCGGGCGCTGGTGCTCGTGTCGTACCACCAGAGCCCGCTGCCGGTCGCCCTGCTGCTGAAGCTGGCCGGAGTGTCCCGCGTCGCGGCCGACAGCGAGGACTACCCGGGCGCACTGCTGGACCTGCGGCACCGCAGGCTCCCGCACCGCCACGAGGCCCTGGCCGCCCTCGACCTCGCCCGCGCCGCCGGGTTCGCCCTGCCGTCCGGCGACGACGGCCGGCTGCGCGTCACCCCGCCCCCGCGCACGGCCCACCTCACCGGCCCCGGCCCCTATGTCGTCGTCCACCCGGGCGCCGCCGTCCCCGCTCGCGCCTGGAGCCCGGGCCGGGCGGCGCGGGCGGTGGCAGCGCTGTCCGCCGAGGGGTACCGGGTCGTCGTCACGGGCGGGCGGGGCGAGCGCGAGCTGACCGCGCGCGTCGCCGGGCGGCACGCCCTCGACCTGGGCGGCGCCACCGACCTGCCGCACCTGGCCGGAGTCCTCGCCGGGGCCCGGGCGGTGGTGGCCGGGAACACCGGACCGGCGCATCTCGCCGCCGCCGTCGGCACCCCCGTCGTCAGCCTCTTCGCGCCTGTCGTGCCGGCCGAGCGGTGGGCCCCCTACGGCGTCCCCCACCTCCTGCTCGGCGACCCGCACGCCGCGTGCGCGGACACCAGGGCACGGCACTGCCCGGTACCGGGACACCCCTGCCTGGACGGAGTCGCCGACGCCGAGGTGCTCGCCGCCGTGGCGGCCCTCACCGGCGACGCGGCGGACCAGGGAGAACAGACGGAGCGAGGAGCGACCGTATGAACATCCTGCTGTGGCACGTGCACGGTTCCTGGACGACCGCGTTCGTCCAGGGGCCCCACACCTACCTGGTCCCCGTCACCCCGGGCCGCGACCCGGACGGGCTCGGCCGCGCCCGCACCTTCTCCTGGCCGGACTCGGTCCGCGAGGTCACGCCCGAGGAGCTCCGCGACACGCCCGTCGACCTGGTGCTGCTGCAACGGCCGCACGAGCCCGAGCTGGCCGAGCGCTGGCTCGGCGGGCGCCGCCCGGGCCGGGACGTGCCCGCCGTGTACCTGGAGCACAACGCGCCCGACGGCGACGTACCGGACACCCGGCACCCCTGCGCCGACCGCGCCGATCTGACGCTCGTGCACGTCACGCACTTCAACCGGCTGTTCTGGGACAACGGCAGCACCCGCACCGCGGTGATCGAGCACGGCGTGGTCGACCCGGGCCACCGCTACACCGGCCGCCTGGCCCGCGCCGCCGTCGTCGTCAACGAACCCGTGCGCCGCGCCCGCTACACCGGCACCGACCTGCTGCCGGCCCTCGCCGACGCGGTGCCGCTGGACGTGTTCGGCATGGGCACCGAGGGCCTGGCCGGGCACCTCGGCCTGCCGCCCGACCGGTGCCGCACGGCCGACCTGCCGCAGGGCGAGCTGCACACGGCGATGGCCGAACGCCGCATGTACCTGCACCCGGTGCGCTGGACCTCCCTGGGCCTGTCCCTGCTGGAGGCCATGCACCTCGGCATGCCCGTGCTGGCGCTCGCCACCACCGAGGCGGTCGAGGCCGTGCCGCCGGGCGCGGGCACCCTCTCCACCCGCCCCGACGTCCTGGCCCGCGTGGCCCGCCGCTACCTGCACGAACCGGAGGCGGCGGCCGCGGACGGAGCCCGGGCCCGGCAGGCGGCCCTCGAACGCTACGGGCTCAAGCGCTTCCTGGCCGACTGGGAGCGCCTGCTCACGGAGGTGTGCTCATGACCCCGTCCCTCAGCCCCTTCCCTGCCGGGCCGCTCGGCGGCGGCCCGCGTGACCCGGGCGTCCTCGACATCGCGCTCGTCTCCGAGCACGCGAGCCCCCTCGCCACCCTCGGCGGGGTCGACGCCGGCGGGCAGAACGTGCACGTCGCCTGCCTCGCCGCGGCCCTCGCCGACCGCGGTCACCGCGTCACCGTCCACACCCGGCGCGACGCCCCCGACCTGCCCGCCCGCGTGGCCCTGCGCGACGGCGTCGAGGTCCACCACGTGCCCGCCGGGCCGGCCGGGCCGCTCCCCAAGGACGCCCTCCTGCCCCACATGGGCGAGTTCGGCCGCCACCTGGCCCGCGCCTGGCGCACCCGGCCCCCCGACCTCGTCCATTCCCACTACTGGATGTCGGGCCTGGCCGCGCTGCGCGCGACCCGCGCGCGGGGGCTGCCCCTGCTGCACACCTACCACGCCCTCGGCACGGTCAAGAAGCGGCACCAGCAGCTCGCCGACACCAGCCCGCCGGAGCGGATACCCGGCGAGATCGAGGTCGGCCTCGGGTGCGACCGGGTCGTCGCCACCTGCCGGGACGAGGTCGCCGAACTGGCCCGCATGGGCGTCCCCGCGCACAAGGTGGTCATCGTGCCCTGCGGCGTCGACCCCGACCGGTTCACCCCGAACGGCCCGGCCGCGCCGCGCGGCCCGTACCCGCACCGGCTGCTCCAGCTGGGCCGGCTCGTGCCGCGCAAGGGCGCGGCGGTCACCATCGCGGCCCTGGCCGCCCTGCCCGGCACCGAACTCGTCGTGGCCGGCGGCCCGCCCGCCGACCGGCTCGACGAGGATCCGGAGGTCCGCAGGCTGCGCGGGCTCGCCCGGGACGCGGGCGTGGCCGAGCGGGTCCGTTTCACCGGCGCCGTGCCCGGTGAGGAGATCCCGGCGCTGCTGCGCTCCGCCGACGTGGTGGTGTGCCCCGCCGACTACGAGCCCTTCGGCATCGTCCCGCTCGAAGCCATGGCCTGCGGCGTTCCGGTCGTGGCCAGCGCCGTCGGCGGACAGCTCGACACCGTCGCCGACCCCGGCACCGGGCGGCTCGTGCCGCCCCGTGACCCTCAGGCGCTGGCCCGGGCCGTGGCCGGGCTGCTCGCCGACCCGGCGGCCCGCGCGGCGTGCGGCGCCGCCGGCCGCCGCCGGGTGCTGAGCCGCTACGGCTGGGACCGGGTCGCCGCCGCCACCGAGGCGGCCTACTGCGCGGTCCTCGACGCCGAGCCCGCCGCGACCGGCGCCGGCTGAACCGGCCCGCCCGCCCAGAGCCCGAAGGAGGTGTGGGCCCGCCGCCCCCTGCGGCGGCACGCCCGAACCGCATGAGCGAAGTCCCCGCGCACCCCGCCCTCGACGCCGCGCGTCTGCACTGCGAGTCACTGGAGGAGGCCCTCGGCCGGTTCCGCCGGGGGCCCGGCCTGGACCGTATCGCGGACTGGGGCACCCGGCTCGCCGGCGTCCTCTCCGACGGCGGTCGGCTGCTCGCCGCGGGCAACGGCGGCAGCGCCGCCCAGGCCCAGCACCTCACCGCCGAACTCGTCGGCCGCTACCGCCGCGAACGCCGCGCCTACTCGGCGATCGCCCTGCACGCCGAGACCTCCAGCGTGACCGCGATCGGCAACGACTACGGCTTCGACCACGTCTACGCCCGTCAGGTCACCGCCCACGGCCGCCCCGGCGACGTCCTCGTGCTGCTGTCCACCTCCGGGCGCAGCGCCAACCTGGTCGCGGCCGCCGTCACCGCCCGGCAGGCGGGCCTGCGCGTCTGGGCCCTCACCGGACGCGGCCCGAACCCCCTGGCGGAAGCCGCCCACGAGGCCCTGTGCGTGGACGCGGACAGCACCGCCACCGTCCAGGAGACCCACCTCGTCGCCGTCCACCTGCTGTGCGAGTGCTTCGACACGGCCGTCGCCGCGCCCCTCGCACGGCGCACCGTCCTCACACGGGGGAGCAGCTCATGACCGGTCCGCGGCCGATCGCCGTCGTCGGGGACGTCCTCCTCGACGAGGACATCGAAGGCGTCTCCACCCGGCTCGCGCCGGACGCCCCCGCCCCCGTCGTCGACGTCACCGCCGACCGGCGGCACCCCGGAGGAGCGGGGCTCGCCGCCGCCCTCGCGGCCCGGGGCGGCCGGGACGTGGTCCTGGTGACCGCGCTCGGCGACGACGAGGCCAGCGAGGCCGTACGGCGCGACCTGCGCGGCCGGGTGCGGCTGCTGGAGATCCCGCTGAACGGCACCCTGCCCGTGAAGACCCGCGTCCTGGCCGGCGGCCGGCCCGTCGTCCGGATCGACCGGGGCGGCGGCACCCCCGGCGAACCCGACGACGAGGTCCGCAGCGCACTGGCCGGAGCCGGCGCGATCCTGGTGGCCGACTACGGCCGCCACACCGCGGGCGCCCTGCGGCCGTACCTGGAGGACGCCGCCCGGCGCACCCCGCTGGTGTGGGACCCGCACCCGAAGGGCGACCCGCCCGTGCCCGGGGCGCGTCTGGTCACGCCCAACGCGGCGGAGGCCCGCGCCCTGCACCCCGGAGCCGGTGAGACGTCCCTGGGCGCGTACGCCGAGCGGGCCGCACGGCTCGCGGAGCGCTGGCGTGCGGCGGGCGTCGCCGTCACGCTCGGCGAACGCGGGGTGCTGCTGGCCCGGCCGGGCGCCGGGACGCCGATGCTGGTGCCGGTGCCGTACCGGGCCGCCGGCGACCCGTGCGGCGCGGGGGACTGCTTCGCTGCGACGACGACGGCGGCCCTCGCCGACGGCCTGCTGCCGGAGGAGGCGCTGCAACGGGCCGTCGCCGAGGCGGCCGCGTTCGTCGCGGCGGGAGGCGCGGGCAACCCCGGCCTGTGGCGCACCGCACCGGCACCCGGACCGGCGGACGACGCCGCCACCGACGCGTTCGCCCTGGCGGAGAGCGTCCGGGCCCGGGGCGGCACGGTGGTCGCCACCGGCGGCTGCTTCGACCTGGTGCACGCCGGTCACGTCGGGCTGCTGGAGAGCGCCCGGCGCATCGGCGACTGCCTCATCGTGTGCCTGAACTCCGACGCCTCCGTCACCCGGCGCAAGGGCCCGGGCCGCCCGCTCAACCCGGCGGCGGACCGCGCCCGCGTCCTCGCCGCGCTCGGCAGCGTGGACGCCGTGGTCGTCTTCGAGGAGGACACCCCCGAGGCGGTCCTGTCCCGGCTGAGGCCGGACGTGTGGGTCAAGGGCGGCGACTACTCCGTCCAGGACCTGCCCGAGGCCGAGGCCCTGCGCACCTGGGGCGGCCAGGCGGTGGTCCTGCCCTACCTGGACGGCCGCTCCACGACCCTGCTGACCCGCAGGGCGGCGAAGGCGGCGGTGGGGGCCCTGCGCCGGCCGGGATCCTGACGGACCGCGGCCGGCCGGCCCGCCTGAACGGTCCCGCCCGAGGGCTGCCGCGCCGGGGCGGACCGAGTGGTCCGTGACGGCCGGGGCACGATGCCGGGGCACACCTCCGCCCGCGCCGACGGCCGCCGGCTTGGCGGGTTGTCGGGGGGAGTCGCGTGGTGGGCGTGTCCGGGCCGATGGCTTCCGGCTTGGCAGGCTGTTGGGGGGGAGTGGCGTGGTGGGTGTGTCCGGGCTGACGGTTCCCGGCTTGGCGGGCTGTTGGCGGGAACCGCGCGGCGGGCAGGTCCGGGCCGTCGGCTTCCGTCCCCGGACGGGCCGTCGGCTTCCGTCCCCGGACGGGCCGTCGGCTTCCGTCCCCGGACGGGCCGTCGGCTTCCGTCCCCGGACGGGCCGTCGGCTCCCGCCCCCCCGACGGGTCATCGGCTCCCGCCCCCGGACAGGCCGCCGGCTCCCGCCCCCGGACAGGCCGACAGCTCCCGCCCCTGGGGTGGGGCCGACGGCTCCTGCCCGGGCGTGCCGTCGGCGTTCCGTGCGCGGAAGCGGGCTCCGGGCGGGTCGGACCGCCCCGCAAGGCCCCGTTCAGGCCGCCGTGCTCAGGGCCGGACGGCCCGGTACCTCGCCCTTGTCCGCGCGGAGCAGGACGGGTGCCGGGACGCGGCGGCGGTGCAGCAGGTGGCCCGCTCCGATCGCGCCCGCGATGAGCAGTCCGCCGGTGACCAGGGCGCCGCGAGGCCCGGCGGTCTCCATCAGCAGGCCGAGCGCGGGCGGGCCGCCCAGGCTCCACACCGTGCCGACGCTGCCCCACACCCCCAGCACCCGGCCCCGCAGGTGCGCGGGCGGGTCGGTCTGCAGGACGGCCGTCCCGGCGGTGTCGGAGACGGACTCGACCACGGCCATCGGCAGCACCAGGGCGATCAGCACCAGCAGCGACGGGGACAGGCCCGCCACCACCTGGAGCAGCCCTCCGGCCGCGGCCAGCGCGCCCACGAGCCGCACGGACGGGCGGCGCAGCCGGGCGCCGAGCACCGCGCCGAGGATGCCGCCGATCGCGAGCACGGTCGACACCGTGCCGAAGGAACCGGCCCCGCCCGCGAGCGGCCCGGTGACCAGCACGGCGAGGGTGAGCCCGTAGTTGCGCCCGAACACCGCGCTGATCCCCGTCACGCCGGCGAGCGCCATCAGCCGCGGCCGGCGGGCGAAGAAGGCCAGCCCCTCCCGCACGGACAGCTCCGCACCGGTCCGCTCGTCCTTCGCCGTCTCATGCCGCACCGCTCCCGCCGCGGGACGCAGGAACGGGATGACCGAGGCCACGAACAGGAACGACAGCCCGTTCCCGACGTACGCGGCGGCCGTGCCGAGGAAGGCGACGGTCACTCCGGCGAGAGCCGCTCCGACGAGCCGGCCCGCCTGGTGGACCAGGGCACCGACCCCGATGGCCGAGGGCACGTCCTCAGCCGGGACGAGATCGTTGCCCAGCAGCGCGCACGCCGGGTTGTCGACGGTGGCGACGACACCCGTGACGGCGGCCAGCACCAGCAGCGAGGTCATGTCGAGCCGGTCCAGCGCCACCAGCACGGCCGTCGTGAAGGCGATCAGGCCGAGCAGCGCCTGGCTCACGGCGGCCGTCAGCCTCCGGGGCCACCGGTCGACGGCGGCCCCGCCCAGCACGCTCATCAGCAGGGCGGGCGCCGCCTGCACGGACATGGAAAGACCCGTCGCAGCGGCGGACCCGGTGATCTGGAGGACCAGCAGGTTCTGCACGGTCAGCTGCATCCACGTGCCGGCGTTCGACACGAAGTTGGCGACGGACCACCAGCGCATGCTGCGGTACCTCAGCGCGCGCCAGGGCGAGCGGGAGGCGGGCTGGGCAGGGGAGGGCGCGGAAGACACAGGGCAGTACTCGCAAGACGAGTCGGGGGACTCAGCAGGAGGGGGAGGCGAGGAGGGCGAGAAGCACCGGGCTGCGCTGCGCGGTGGCTCCCCTCGCCGGGTCAGGCGCCGACCATCGTGACAGAGCTGCTCCCCGAGTCCTCGCCTCGCGTCCTTCGCCCACCTCCGGGTGGTTCGCCAAGACCCTTGGCGCTCCGGTCATTTGCTCCCGCGAGTGGGGTTGATCACAGCTGCCGGCCATGGTCCCGGCCGGGGCCGCGACGGGTGACGGCGGCCACAGGGCGCGGCCCGGACACGTCGAAGGGCCCGTCGCCCCGGCGACGGGCCCTTCCTCTCTCACGGCGGCGTCAGTCGACCTTGCCGCGGCCGGACAGCGCGTCACGCAGCCGGTCGACCATGCCGGTGCCCGGAGCCAGCAGCTTGTTGGCCGGGGGCTTGTCCGGGGCCGCCGGGTGCGGACGGGTCGGGGCCGTCTTCTTCGCCCGGCGGACCTTGTCGCCGAGTTCGTTCAGCGTGTCCACCGGGCAGGCCTGGCGCAGCCGCGGGAAGAGGTTGCCCTCCTCGTCGGCGATGTGCGAGCGGATCTCGCTCATCAGCATGCCCGCGAGCCGGTCGAAGTCGGCGTCGCCCGCGTCGCAGCCCTCCAGGTCCTTCATGATCCGCTCGGCCGTGGCGTGGTCGCGCAGTTCCTGGTCGGCGAGGGCGTCCCCGCCCGCGACGTGCTCGCGCACGGCCGGGTAGAGGTAGGCCTCCTCGGCCACCGAGTGCCGGACGAGTTCCATGGTGACCTGGTCGGCGTACACCTTGCGGTCCCGGTGACCGGACGGCAGCGCCTCGATCCTGCCGAACATCTCCTCGACCTCGCGGTGATCGGTCACCAGCTCGTCGATGACGTTTCCTCCGTGTCCCATGTCCTTCACCTCCCAGCGCCCGGGTCCCCCCGGGCCCTGTGCGGCTAACGCGCGGTCGCGACGGTCCGGCCGTGCCTCAGGCGGGCAGCTTCGCCCGGACCCGTCCCGCCGCGGCGGCCGGGCGCGCGGTGGCCCGCACCGAACGCCGCATCAGACCGGCGTCACGGCGCACGCTGCGGGCGGCGTGGGAGCCGCGCCACAGCAGGGAGGGGCGGGAGCCGGTGTCGTCGGCGGCGATGAGCAGCCCGCCGAGCATGGACATGTTCTTGAGGAAGTGGATGCGCTGCTGGGCCCGCTCCTCCGGGTCCTCCGCCTCCCAGAAGCGGTGGCCCGCGAGCGTCGTGGGCACCAGGGTGGCGGCGATGGCCAGCGCGGCCGGGCGGGGCATGCGCCCTGTGGCCAGCATCAAGCCCGCCACGACCTGTACCGCGCCGTTGAGCCGCACGGCCTGCTCGGTGCGGTCGGGCAGGCCCGGGACGCGTTCGGTGACGGGCTGGACGACAGGCTCGGCGGCGTCGGCGACCTGCTTCGGGTCGCGGACGGAGTTCATGCCGCCCGAGAGGAACATCGAGGCGAGCAGGGGGCGGCCGAGCACACGCAACAGACTCATGGCCCTCTCCAGGGGTAGTCGGGTCCGGTGCCCGCCGGGTTCCCCGGCAGCGGCCGATGCAGTCACGCCGCCCGGTGCCGTGCCCACGCCTGCTCGCGCAGTTCGCCGCAGAGCAGGACGTCGGCGGCGGTGCAGGCGAGGGCCTGGGCCGCGGCGACCAGCACCTCGCGGGCCCGCGGGGAGGCGGCCGCGGCGGCGAACTCCGGGGTGTGGTCCGAGCCGTCCTCGCCGGCGATCGCCACGAACGGGTGGATGGCGGGCACCCGCGTGCTGACGTTCCCGATGTCGGACGAGCCCAGGTACACGCCCGGCGTGGGCGGGGACAGCGGGATCCCGGCCCGGGCCAGGTGTGCGGCGAACCGGTCGGAGAGCACCTCGCTGTCCCGGAAGTGCTCGTAGCGTACGGCCGCGCGCTCCACCTCGGCGGTGGTGCCCGTGGCCCGCGCCACGCCGTCCGCGCAGACGCGCAGCCGCTCAGTGAGTTCCTCCAGCGCCCCGGTCGTCGCCGCGCGCAGGCCGAACAGGCCCTCGGCGTACTCGGGGACGATGTTCGTCGCCGTGCCGCCCTGCGTGACGATGCCCTGCACGTGCGAGCCCTCCGGCAGCCGCCGCCCGAGCACGGCCAGCACGTTGAACAGCTCGACCAGGGCGGCGAGCGCGTCGATGCCCTCGGCCGGGTTGCCGGTGGGGTGCGCGGCCCGGCCGTGGAAGGCCACCCGGTACTGGACCTGAGCCGTCAGCGGCGCCCGGGCCCAGCTGTACACGCCCGGGTGGAACATCAGCGCCGCGTCGACGTCGTCGAAGACCCCGGCCTCCACCTCCAGCGCCTTGCCGCCACCGCCCTCCTCGGCGGGAGTGCCGACCGCCAGGACCGATCCGGTGGACAGTCCGGGCACGGCGGCCAGGGCCAGGGCGGCCCCCAGCCCAGCCGCCGCGATGAGGTTGTGGCCGCACGCGTGGCCGAGGCCGGGCAGGGCGTCGTACTCCATCAGCAGGGCCACGGCCGGCCGGCCGTGGCCCGACCGGCCGGTGAACGCGGTCGGCATCCCGGCCACGCCGCGCCGCACGGCGAACCCGGCGCGCTCCAGCTCGCCGGAGAGCAGCGCCGCCGCGCGGTGCTCGGCGAAGGCGTACTCGGGGTCGGCGTGCAGCCGCAGGGCCACGCCCCACAGCGCGTCGGCCCGTGCGGCCACCTCCTCACGAAGGGCGAGGTGTACGTCGTCGCGGATCAGGGCCACGGGGCCTCCTCGTCGTCGGTCCGGAGCGGCAAGTGCCGTCGGCCGGGTTCCCGTTGCGGACGGATCGTCGCCGGGAGGCCGCAGATTCGCTCACGCGCGAGATGTTGAAAATGTTACTGAAGTGAATTCTGAGAAATTTGGCATGCTTTGTCCGATTCCGGAGATCCGAAGAAGTGAAGGTACTCGCTTCCGCTCAAGGAGATGGTGCTATGCCTTCCAACGAAAAGGTCATCGAGGAACTGACCGGTGTTCCGAGCGTCGACATCGAGGCGGCACTCGACCCGGCCGAACTGGACGGTGTCTACCGCGACAGCCGCGAGTGCGCAGCGCTGGCGCTGTCCTCCGGGGCTGGAAAGCTCCTGCTGTCGCCGCCGACCCCGCGTCCCAAGAAGGGCTAGTGATCGACGGGAGCAGTCAATGGAGCAGTCAGGCACTTCGACCCTCCTGCAGGGCGCGGTGCATGACCTCGCATCCAGTGTGGTCTCCGCCCTCCGGGGCGGAGACCACGCGCGAGTGTCCGCCCCCGGGGCGGTCGACTCGGACGCGGGGGGCATCGCACTCGCGGCCGTACGCGTGCTCGGATCCGACGCGCTGCTGCCGTCCGTCCTGCTGGGCACCCCACCCGACCCCGACGAACTCGCCGTGTTCCGCAAGGCCGTGGAGTCCTTCCCGCCTCGCGCCGACGCGGCCCCCACCGTGCTGTGGAGCCACTGGGCCATGGCACGCACCCTGCGACGGCTCGACCCGTCCTCGGCCGCCGGAGCCGGCGGCGAGGCCGATCCCGGCGCCGGCTGGCTGGACGGCGCGAGCTGGCAGGTCCTGACCCACCAACTGGCCGTGCTGGCCCCCCTCGCCCTGCCCGGCGAGGAGAGCGCGGTCAGCCGCGCGGCCGGCCGGCGTCCCGTCGACGTCGCCCGCGGTTTCGTCCGGGCCGTGCGCCGCCGCGACTGGCGGCAGGCGGCCGGCGCGGGCCGCTGGCTCGCCCTGCTGGACGGTGTCCCCGCCACCCTGGGCCTCGAAGCGGGCCTGGACTTCGTGGAACTGATGGGCGGCCAGGACCCGCAGGTGGAACTCCAGGTGCGGGCGGCACGCCTGCTGCGCGCCGGAGCGCCGGTGTGAGCGCACCGGCCCCGGAGGTCCGCGACGTGGCGCGCGCTGCCCTGGCCTGGGCCTCCGGCCACCGCGCCGGCTTCGTCCTCGGCGAGGACGCGCTGGCCCCCGACGGCCAGGTCGACCGCAGCTGGAAGCCGCTCGGCGAACTGGCCCAGGTCTGCGCCACCGTCACGCGCCGCACACCTCCCGGCGACCCCCTGCACCGCCACGCCGCCGACCTGCTCGCCTTCGCCTGGCGGCAGACCGGCGAGGGCGAGCTGTTCCTCCGGCTGCAACGGCTGGAGCCCTTTGCCACCTACCCGCTGGAGGTCTACGCCGCCCTGGCCGCCGCCGGGTTCCGGCACCCCGCCTACGAAGCCGCCGCCGCCACGGTCGCCCGCACCCGCGGCTGGCGGCTCACCGAGCAGGATCCGACCCGCCGCCTCGGCGTGCTCATGGCCGAGGAACACGGCCGGATCCACCGGGACGAGCCGGCGGACCGGGCGCTGCGCCGCACCTGGCTGGGCGGCCTGCCGGAGCCGTGGACCTTCGAACGCTCCGCCGGATACGCCCTCACCCACGTCGTCTTCCACCTGACCGACTGGGGACGCGGCGGCGCTGGAGTCCCGGACGACCTCACCGCCTACCTGGCCCACTGGCTGCCGCCCTGGATCGACACCTGCCTGGACGCGCGGATGTGGGACCTCGCCTGCGAACTGCTGGCCGTCGCCGCGAGCGTGCCCGGCCTGCCGGACGACACCGTCCCGGGCGACGCCTGGCAGCGGACCGCCGCGGCCCGGGACGCCTCGGGCGCGCTCCCCGAGGAGGGCGACGCGGGCGACCCGGGGGACTCCGGCGCCTACTTCGCGCACCACTACCACTCCACCCTCATGGCGGCCTTCGCGGCGGTACTGACCGCCGGACAAGGAGTACCGGTATGACCGACACGCGCCTGATACACACCGTCGGGGTGGGCGCCATCGAATGGCTGTGGGCCCATCGCGACGGCTTCCGTCTGGAGCCCGACGTCGACCCCGAGATCGGCTTCCTCGAGCGCTTCAAGCCCGTCGGTGAACTGGCCCTGATCTGCAAGGTGCTGTTCCGGGAGGGAGTGGCCGGCTCGCGCCAGGCCGCACTGGCCCGCAAACTGCTCGACCACGCCTGGCGCGAGACCCTGGACGGCGGCTCCATGCTGGTGCGCGGACAGCGCACGGAGCCCATCTCGCCCATCCCCTTCGAGGTGTACCTGCCGTTCAAGGAACTGGGCTACAGCCACCCGGAGGTGGAGCGGGCCGCCGTGCTCAACCACCGCCTCGACAGCTGGGTCGCCTTCGAGGTCACCCCGACCCGCCGGCTCGGCCTGTCCGCGTTCCAGCGCCGCTTCGGCCTCACGCCCCGCCCGCCGGAGGCCGATCTGGTGGGCGGGACCTGGCTGGCCCGCACCCCGGAACCCTGGACCGTCGAGGGCCACATCGGCTACGACATCACCCACACGGTGTTCCACCTCACCGACTGGGGGGAGAACCCGGGCGGCCTGCCCCCGCACATCGCCGACTACCTCGCCACCTGGCTGCCGGTCTGGATCGACGACTGGCTGGATCTGGAGCGCTGGGACCTGCTCGGCGAACTGCTCGTCGTCGACGCCTGCCTGCCCCGCCCCACCCTGGACGAACGCGCCTGGCGGGCCCTCGCCGCCGCGCAGCAGCCCGACGGAGCCGTGCCGGCGATCCGCACGATGCCCGAGGGCACGCCCGACGAGGTCTTCGACATCGTCTACCACCCCACCCTGGTCGCCGCGTTCGCGTCGGTCCTGGCCACCTCCCGGGCCCTGTCCGCCCTGGCGGAAGCCTCATGACGGCACTCCCGCCCGCCCCGTGGCCGGGCACCCGGCCCGACGACGCGCGACGGCCCGCGCCCGCCGCACCACCGGGACGGACCCCCGGGCCCGGCGGCGTACCGGCCCCGCCGCCGGACGACGCCCTGCTCGCGGACGCCGTCGCGGCCGCCGACGCGCCCGACGTCGTCTTCGCCCTCTCCCGCCACGGCCACCGCACCCTGTGCGGGGGCGGCACGGCCCCTGCTCCGCCGCTGCCCCGCGCGGACCTGCGCTACGAGATCGGCTCGGCCACCAAGACGTTCACCGGGCTGCTGCTGGCCGGTCTCGTCCACGCCGGCGAGCTCACCGGCGGCGAACCGGCCGCCACCCTCCTGGACCGGCGGCGGCCCGCCGGGACGGACCCGGTGACGCTGGCCCACCTGATCACGCACACCTCCGGACTGCCCGCCCTGCCGGCCGGCTTCTTCCTGCGGGGCCTGCCCGCCTGGCACACCAACCCCTACGCCCGCTTCCCGGCCGACCGGGTCGTCGGCGCCTTCCTGCGCCACCGGTCCCGCCGCCGCCCTGGCACGCGCTGGTGCTACTCCAACTACGGCGTCGCCGTGCTGGGGCACGCCCTGGCCGCCGCCACCGGCACCCCCTGGGAGGACCTGCTCACCGAGCGGGTCCTGCGCCCGCTCGGCCTGACCGGCACGGCCCTGCACCCGCACGCCCCGGGTCCCGGCGGTTCCGGCCCCGACGCCCCCGGGCATGCCAAGGACGGCGTGTCACCCGTGCCCGCCTTCGACGCCGGCGGCTTCCAGGCCGCGGGCGCCGTCCGCGCCACCCCGCACGACCTGCTCACCTTCCTCGAGGCCCACCTGGACCCGGCCGCCGCACCCCCGGCCCTGGCCCCCGCGCTGCGCGCGGTGCGCGTCCCCGTGCTGCGCCGCGGCCTGACCCACCGGCACGTGCACACCCTCGCCTGGTTCCGTCACCCCACCGACGGCGGACCCATGTACTTCCACAGCGGCGCGACCCTCGGCCAGCAGGCGTTCCTCGGTTTCCGCCCCGACACCGGCACCGCCCTGGCCGCTGTGTGCACCCGCCGCTTCCGCGCCCACGACCCGTTCGTGGCCACCGCGTACGCGGTGCTCGCCGGGGAGTTCCCGGGCGCGTCCGGCGCCGGCGGCACAGGCCGCGACGGCGCCGGACAGCCCTGACCGCTCGTCACACCCGGTGCCACAGGGCCGGGGTGCGGGTGGGAGCCCAGGGGCCCTGCGCCTGGTGCGTCTGCAGGCACTGGTAGCGCACCCCCGCGTGGGTCACCGTGGCGCCCGCCTCGTACACCCGGCCCGCGGCCCAGCTCTGCGCCACGTTGCCCTGCGGCTGCGGGGCCTCGGCCTCCGCCGTCTTCAGCGTCAGCCCGAAGTCGCCGAGCAGCGGATTGATCGGCTGGTAGAACGTCGTACCGCCGTTCTTGCAGTCACCGGTGCCGCCCGACGTCACTCCCTGGGCCTGGACGCCCGCGACGTACGGGCCGCCCGAGTCGCCCGGCTCGGCGCACACCGTCGTCTGGGTCAGCCCGTCCACCTTGCCCTCGGCGTAGCTGACGCTGGTGTCGTGCTGCTCGACCTTGCCGCAGTGCCACCCGGTGGTGGAGCCCGAGCGGCAGACGGCGGCTCCCACGAGCGCCTGGACCGAGCCGGTGATCTCCACCTTCTGCTCGCCCTCGCCCTTCACGTTCGGCGTGGCCGTCCACTTGTCGTTGACGGCCACCCAGGACATGTCCTTGGCGGGGAACGTGGATCCCTGGAAGGTGCCCTGCTCGGCCTTGTCGAACCCGGTCGTCTTGGCGCCCTGCTTGCCGCAGTGCCCCGCCGAGGCGAAGCCCTGCTGCTCGCCCTTGGTGACGGAGAAGCCGACGGAGCAGCGCGCCGTGCCCTCGATGTAGTAGGCGTCCCCGCCGGTGACCTCCGCCATCAGGCGCGGCTTGTTCGCCGTCACCTTCACGGCCACGCTCTTGGCGTCCAGCCCCGCCGCCTTGACGAACGCGGCCGCCGCGGCCTTGGTGCCGGCCTCCACCACGACCCGGTTCGCCGGGATGTCGACGTACCACAGCGGCGTCTCGCGTGTGCTGACCTTCGCCGCCGCCGCGTCCAGCTTCTCCTTCGCGGCCCGCAGGTCGCGCAGCGGCTTCTTCACGACGGCCGCCTTGGCGCCCTGGGCCTTGATCGCGGGCACGTCCGCCGCGTCGGTGGTCGCCACCACGAGCTCCTGCGACGTCGTACCGCGCAGCCAGGCCCCCGCGAAGCGGTCGCCGAGGGCGTTGCGCAGCAGCCCCGCCCGGGTGCCCGCCTCCGCCTCGTTGACCAGCCGCCGGGACGCCTGGGCCCGGGTCAGCCCGAGGTCGCGCTGCAGGGCGCGCAGCACCGGAGCCGACGGCCGGTCGGCGCCCAGGGTCTGCGCGGCCGTGGGCAGCGGGCCGGCCGCGGGCGTCGGCTCGGCCGCCGCCGCGGCGGGGAGCCCGGCGGCGGCGAGCGCGCCGAGCGCGGTGAGGGCCGCCCGGCGACCGGTCAGGGCAGTTCTGTGGACCATTCGTTGTGTCTCCTTCGGTCACGCTGTCCGATGCGGGTGCCGATCACGTGAAGCGCCCGCGAGAGGCCTTGCCGGAACGGCCCGGCGTGATGTCACCGGCCGCCCCGGTTCGCGCTTTGGTGCCGGGAAGGGCGCCATGTGCAGTACCGGCACAGGGCGTCAGGCGGACTTCAGCCCGGGCGAGCCCACCTCCGTGACGAAGGACGCGGTCGTCGCGATGGTGCCGCCGGGCTTGGTGATGGCCGAGACGGTCCGGAAGTCGACCTGGGCGTTCTCCTGGCCGAGCTCGACGCGGACGTAACCGCGCCGCCCGTCGAAGTACTTCATGTGCGGGTTGGCCTTCATGTACGTCTCCCAGTCGGACGGCTTCTCGGTGCCGTCGCCGCCGCTGGCGATGGAGGTGCAGGTGAACTCCGTGCCGACCGTCCTGGACGCCGGGTCGTCGAAGTCCTCCTTGATGTCGAAGGCGTAGCCGACGTGGACGTCGCCGGTGAGGACCATCCAGTTCGCGACGCCCGCCGCCTTCGCGCCGGCCATCACCCGGGCCCGGGAGGCGCGGTAGCCGTCCCAGGCGTCCATGGAGACCCGGGCGGGCGCGGTCAGGTCGAACTTGCGCTGGGAGAAGCACACCTGCTGGGGCATCACCTTCCACAGCGCGCCGGAGGCGCGCCAGCCGTCCAGCAGCCAGCGCTCCTGCGCTTCGCCCGTGAGCGTGCGCGCCGGATCGTCCGACTCGGCGCCCGGCGCGTGCGGCCGGTCGTTGTAGGCCTGGTCGGTGCGGTACTGGCGGGTGTCGAGGATGTCGAACTGGGCGAGCGAGCCCCACGCGAGACGGCGGTAGAGCCGGGCGTCCGGACCCTGCGGCAACTGCTCGGCGCGCAGCGGCTGGTTCTCCCAGTAGGCCCGGTAGGCGGCGGCCCGGCGCACCAGGAACTGGTCCTGGGCACCCCCTTTCTCGTCGATGGCGCCCGCGTAGTTGTTCTCCACCTCGTGGTCGTCCCAGGTGACGACGAAGGGGTGCTGGGCGTGGGCCGCCTGCAGGTCGGGGTCCGTCTTGTAGAGCGAGTAGCGCAATCGGTAGTCCGCCAGGGTGGTCGTCTCGCGGTTGAACACGTCGGGCAGTTTGCGGTCGGTGTAGCGGCGGGCCCCGCCCGCGGAGTCCACGGCGTACTCGTAGAGGTAGTCCCCGAGGTGGAAGACGACGTGCACGTCCTCCTCCGCCAGGTGCCGGTACGCGGTGTAGTAGCCGTCCTGGTAGGCCTGGCAGGCGACCGCGGCCAGCCGCATGCCGTCGGTGTTGCTGTCCGCGGCCGGTGCCGTGCGGGTCCGCCCGGTCGGACTGATCCAGGCACCCACGCGGAAGCGGTAGTAGTACTCGCTGTCCGGCGTCAGACCCTTGACGTCGACATGGACGCTGTGCGCGTACTCGGGGTGGGCCGTCGCCACGCCCCGGTGCTCGACGAAGCCGAACCACTCGTCCAGGGCTACTTCCCAGTAGACGACGACCCGTTGCTGCCCCAGACCGCCGTCCTCCGCGAACGGCTGCGGGGCCAGCCGGGTCCACAGCAGCACCGAGTCGGGCAGCGGGTCCCCGGAGGCCACCCCGAGCGTGAACGGGTCGTCGGTGATCCGGGCCGCGTCGAGCTCCGGGGCGGCGGTGGCGCCGCGGGCGGGCCGGTTGGTGGAGAACGCGAGCAGCGCGGCCGCGGCTGTGACGGTCAGGAAGCGACGGCGGGCGACGTGCGGGGCGGCGGAGCGCAGTACGGCGTCGTGCGGGGAGAAGGCATGGTCGGACGGTGGTCTTTGACGGCCCGTCAGCGCCATCTGAGGTCCTCTCGTACGGGGCAGTTGCGCCCCGGGCGGACGCGTGGGGACATCGCCGACGTGCGGAGCGCGGAGCTCGCATGCTAAGCAGACAAAATGCCTGAAACCGGCGCGACGTGCGGGGGGTTCACACCACAGGCGGTACGAGAGGGGCCAACGGCTCCGGGCACGGAAAAAGCCGCCGGCGTCGGCCGGCGGCTGTGGGGGAGGGGAGAGGGGGAGTCGGCCTAATGGGCCGCGTGCGCGACGGCCCCGGAGGCCGCACGGTCACGGACCGGGAGGTGGTAGACGTGGAAGGCGCGACCGATGACCGGCTGGGCGACGTTGCGCACCTTCACGCCCCCGCTCGTCATGCCGTGCTCGGTGCCGGCGTGCGCGTGCCCGTGCACCGCGAGGTCGGCCCCGGCCGTGTCGATCGCCTCGGCCAGCAGGTAGCTGCCGAGGAACGGGTAGATCTCCAGCGGCTCGCCGGCCAGGGTGTCCGCGACGGGGGAGTAGTGGGTCAGCGCGATCCGCGCGTCGCACCCCTCCTCGCCCAGCCGCTCCAGGGACGTACGCAGACCGTCCGCGGACCGGCGCGAGTAGCGGACGAACTCCTTCATCACCGGCTCGCCGAACTCCCCGGCGCAGCGGCCCACGAAACCACCGCCGAAGCCCTTCGTGCCGGCCACGCCGATCCGCGCCCCGCCGGCCTCCACGATGGTGTGCTCCCCCTCCAGGACGTGGGTGCCGGCGTCCCGGAGGATGGCCGACACCTCGTCGGGACGGTCGTCGTGGTGGTCGTGGTTGCCCAGCACGGCCACGACCGGAACACCGAGGTCGTGGACCTCCCGGGCGACCACCCGCATCTCCTCGGGCGTGCCGTGCCGGGTCAGGTCGCCGGCCAGCAGCAGGAGGTCGGCGCACTCGGGCAGGGTCTCGAAGGCCGGGCGGAGCACGCCCTGGCTGTCGGGCCCCAGGTGGATGTCGCCGACGGCTGCGATGCGGATCATGCGAGCTCCTCCGCGTGGTCGGGGCAGGACGCCTCGGTCACCACCAGGTCGCTGTGCACCGGGACCCCGGCCAGCTCCTCGTGGACCGTGCGCAGGATCTCGTCGCGGCAGGGGGCCGAGGGCACGGTGCCGGTGAGCAGCACCACCTGACCGCGGGCCTCGACCCGCACGCCGAGTTCGCCGAGCTCACCCGAGGCGAGGCGGTCCTGCAGATGGGCGATGCGGTAGTCCAGGTTCTCCGCCGGCCCGCCGCCGGCGTCCTGGGAACCGTGGGTGCTCATGGGTGCTCCTTCAGATGACGTTCAGGCGCTCCAGCAGGAAGAAGAAGGCCGCGGGCATGGGCTCGTCCCCGCACTCGCGCCGCACGTGCTCCCAGTCGACCTTCTCGCGCAGGGCCCGGGCGATCGGCAGCGCCGCGCCGAAGTCGCAGTGGTGCTCGGAGAACGCGGCGGTCAGGCTCCACAGCAGGTCGGTCGGGGCCAGCACGGGCATGCGCACCGAGTCCACCGACAGCTCCTCCGCCCGCTCCAGCATGTCCGAGCCGACCGGGCGGTGCGCCAGCTCGAAGATGATGTCCACCGGCTGGCCGAAACACGTCGCCTTGATCAGCCAGTCCTCCGGCGGTGTGTACACCGTCAGTCCCGCGTCGCGCAGTGTGGCCGCCACCGCGTCCGCGTCCTCGGGCCGGATGGCGAAGTCCACGTCGTGCTGGAGGTTCTTCTCGCCGCCGTGCGCGTACGCGGCGACGCTTCCGGCCAGCGCGAAGAGGTGCCCCTTGCGCTTGAGCAGCGCCCCGACCTGCTTGGCCGCCTCCAGGATCGCCTGGTTACGGTCCAGGGGCAGTTCCTGCGGCGGCTCGTCGGCCCGCAGGTCCCGCGGCGGCGCGGGCTCGTCCGGCTCCGGCGCCGTCCTGAGGTCGGGAACCCCCGGCTGCCGCACGAGCGTCGCGTCGTCCCCGTTCTGCGTCATGACCACTCCCATTCACCGGACCGGACCATCCGCTCCCGCGCGGTGTCCGGACCCGAAACGGCCTGCGTGTGTGTCAGCACTGAGTACCCGGCGCGCCCGCGCCGACACGGAAGGCTCCGGCCGTCTCTCGCGGGCGTTCCCCCCACCCGCGGCCGCGCCGCCCCGCCCCCCGGATCCCCCTCCCCGGGTGGCGGGTCCGGCGCCGCATGACGACGCTGGGACCGCACCCCGTGCCGGCCCACCCGTCCGAAGGAGTCCGCGTGCGCACGTCGCCATTGATCATCATCTCCGCCGTGGGCAAGGGCTCCGAGACCCGGACCAAGCGCTGCAGGGGCGGGATCCACGACGGCCGGACCGTCGTGTGACTCCCGGGCGCCACGCCCCGGGTGTATCCGGCAAGCGCCCGCCGCACCGAAGACGGAAGATGGGCAAAGAGGCGGAAAATCGGTTGAAACCGCCGAACAACGTGCTGCGGAGGTCGCCATGAACCAGGAGACACCACGTTCGTCCGATCTTCCCCAGCCGCTGCGGGCCGTCGCCTCGGGCCTGCGGCACCTGCCCGGCGCCGACCAGGTCGGCAAGGTCGCCGGCGGCGCCCTCGACAGGATCGGCGCGGTCTCGCCGCGCGGGCGCCGGATGGCCGTATACGCCGGTGCCGGCGTGCTCGGTGTGGCCGGGGTCGTCGAGTGGCCCGTGGCGCTGACCGGGGCCGCCGTCGCCTGGCTCACCCAGCCACGGCCCGGACAGCGCCCCGACGGCACGCCGGCCGACGGCGGCGCCGCGGCGGGCGGGAGGTCCGCGACCGGGGGCGAGGAAGAGCCGGACACCTCCGAGTACGGCCCCGGTGCCCGTCTCGCCGCGTCGCACTACCGGCACGACCGGCCGGAACAGCACGTGCACGAACAGCCCGCGAAGGTGGGCGACACGGCCACCGCCTCCGCCCTGAAGCACATCGCCGAGGCCACCGCGCACCACGGCGCGCCACCGCACAACGGCGACGGGGCCGCCGGGCACGGACACGACAGCCACCCCACCGGCTGAACCGGGAAGCAGGAGATGCTCACACGCTTCGACGTCGCCCCGCTCGTCGGGGCCGTGGCCGGGGCGGCCGCCGGGGCCGCCCGCGGCACCGCCCAGGGAGTGACGTCCGTCTACGACACCACCCGACGCGTCCGCAACGTCGCGCGCAACGCGCTCACCGGCGGCCGCCACTGGACGGCCGGCCGGCGCGTCCACCTCGCCCTGCGGCACCCGGCCGGGGACACCGGCGCGCTCGCCCGCGAGCTGGCCGGGGAACTCGCCGACCACCCCGACGTGCTGGCCGCCCACTGGGACGAGGGCCTGGCCCGGGTGGTGGTCACCCTGGCCGAGGACGCCGCCACCGACCGCGTCACCGAACGGGCCACCGCGCTCGCCACCCGCCTCGGCCTCGCCGAGGACGCCGACCCGGAGGCCCTGGAGACCGCGCACCCCGGCGACCCCGGCGAGGTGCGCGTCGCCTCCGCGGCGATCCTGATGGACGCCGCCGGAGCGGCCGGCGCCCTGGCCGGCCGCTCCTTGCGCCTGCCCCCCACCTCACGCATCGTCACCGCGACCGTCACCCTGCTGCGCGAGAACCCGCGCTTCCGTGCCGTGCTCCGCCGGCGGCTCGGCGCCTCCGGCATGGAACTCGTCCTCGCCGCCGCCAACGCCGCCGCGCACGGCGTCGGCCAGACCCCGCTGGCGCTCGTCCTCGACGGAGTCCTGCGGGGCACCCAGCTCACCGAAGCCGTGGCCAGGGCCGCGGCCTTCGAGGCACTGCACGACGACGTCTGCCGCCCCGGGCGCCCCAGCCTGCCCTGCCCCACGGACACCCGGCCGCCCCTGAAGGTGACACCCGCCCAGGAGTACGCCTCGCACGCCAGCACCGGAAGCCTCGCCGGCGCCGCCGCCACCCTCCTCGTCACCCACAACGCCGCCGACGCCGCCGAAGCGGTCCTCGCCGGCTCCCCGAAGGCGGCCCGCTACGGACCGGCCGCCTTCAGCGCGACGCTCGGCGCCTTCCTCGCCCACGCCGGCATCCTCATCCGCAGCGGCGAGCGGCTGCGGCAGCTGGAGATCGCCGACGCGCTCGTCCTGCACGCCGACGCCCTGCGCAACGGACCCGTGGCCGACGGCGACCCCGACGGCCCGGACGACGACCCGGTGCACCCCTTCGCCGAGGCCGTCCTCGACGCCGCCCGCCGCGCGGGCCTGCACGTGGTCGTCGCGGGCGGCTCCGACCTGAAGGACATCACCCGGCTCGCCGACGAGGTCGCCCCGAGCGGCAGGCCGTTCGGCGACGTCGTACGGGCCCTGCAGGACGAGGGGCACGTCGTGGTGACCGTCGCCCGGCCGCACGGGAGCGGCGAGGGGCACGTGGTGGCCGGGCTGCCGGCGGGTGACGTCGCCATCGCCCTCACCGACGGCCGCGCGGCCGTCTCCTGGGGCGCCGACGCACTGGTCCCCGGCGGCCTCAAGGACGTCTGGCGGCTGCTCACGGCCATCCCCGCCGCCCGGCGCGTCGGACGGCGCTCCCAGACGCTCGCCCGGGCCGGCGCGGCCCTGTCGGGCCTGCTCGTGGCCCGCGGCGGACAGCCCCCGGGCCGCCGGCTGCTGTGGCCGCTGACCCGGCACGCGCCCGTCAACATCGCCGCCGCCAACGCCCTGCTCACCGGCTGGCTCGAAGCCACCCGGGTGGCCCGGGCCACCCCGCCCCAGCCCCGGCTGCACGTTCCCTGGCACGCCCTGGAACCGCACGAGGCCCGCGACCGGCTGAGCCGGTCCCACCGCGACGAGGAGCCCCGCGGGCTCGCCCTGCTCGCCGACCGCTCACGGCGGCAGGCCGCCCGCGTGGCCCGGCATCCCGCCGCCACCCCGGCCCGCTGGACGTGGCAGGCGGCCGGCGCCGTCCGCCGCGAGCTCGACGACCCGCTCACCCCCGTCCTCGCCACGGGCGCCGTCGCCTCGGCGCTGCTGGGCTCGCTCGTCGACGCCCTGCTGGTCGTCGGCGCGATGGACCTCAACGCCGTCACCGGCGGGCTGCAGCGGATGCGCGCCGAACAGGCCCTCGCACGGCTCGCGGCCCGGCAGCAGCCGAAGGCCCGCAGGCAGGACGGCCGCAAACGCACCGTGACCGTCGACGCCACCCGGCTGCACCCCGGCGACGAGATCACCCTCGGCGCCGGAGACGTCGTGCCCGCCGACGCGCGGCTGCTGGACGCCGACGGCCTGGAGGTCGACGAGTCCGCGCTCACCGGCGAGTCCCTGCCCGTGGGCAAGTCCGTCGAGGCCACCCCGGGCGCCCCGGTGGCCCAGCGCAGCTGCATGGTGTTCGAGGGCACCACCGTCGTGGCGGGACGGGCCACCGCGCTCGTCGTCGACACCGGCGACCGGACCGAGGCCGGCCGCGCCGTCACCCTCGCCGCCCGCACCCCGCCGCCCGCCGGCGTCCAGGCCCGGCTCCAGGAACTGACCCGCAAGGCACTGCCGGTGACCTTCACCGGCGGCGCCGCCGTGACCGGCCTGTCCCTGCTGCGCGGCAGCCCCGTCCGGCGCGCCGTCAGCGGCGGGGTCGCCGTCGCCGTGGCCGCCGTGCCCGAAGGCCTTCCGCTCGTCGCGACCGTCGCGCAGATGGCGGCCGCCCGCCGCCTGTCCCGGCGCGGTGTCCTGGTCCGCACCCCGCGTACCCTGGAGGCGCTCGGCCGCGTCGACACCGTCTGCTTCGACAAGACCGGCACCCTCACCGAGAACAAGCTGCGCCTGGTCCGCGTGGCCACCGCCGACGGCACGGTCCTCGCCACGGACGCCGAACAGGCCACCCCCGTCGTCCGCCTGGCCGCACGCGCCTGTCCCCAGGAGGAGACCGGGCAGGGCCGCCGCATCGCGCACGCCACCGACGAGGCCGTCCTCGACGTCGCCCCGCCCGACGAGGACTGGACCCCGGCCGGCGAACTGCCCTTCGAGACCCGGCGCGGCTACGCCGCCGCGGTCGGCCGCGACGGCGACCCCGGCCTCGGGGACATCCTCGTCGTCAAGGGCGCGCCCGAGACGATCCTGCCCGCCTGCCGGGATCTGCCCGCGCACGCCACCGACACCGCCCACGAACTGGCCGGCAAGGGCCTGCGCGTGCTCGCCGTCGCCCGCCGCCCGTGCCGGGCCGGCGACGCCGAGGCGGAACTCGAAGAGCCCCTCGCCGACCTGGAGTTCAGCGGCCTGATCGCCCTCGCCGACGTGCCCCGCGACACCTCCCACGGCCTGCTCGTGGAGCTGCGCCGCTCGGGCATCGTGCCCGTCATGCTCACCGGCGACCACCCGGAGACGGCCCGCGCGATCGCCCTGCAACTGGGCTGGCCGGAGGAGACCGAGGTGGTCACCGGTGACGAACTGGTGGCCATGGAACGCCGTCAGCGCGTCCGGGTCCTGCATGACGCGGGCGTGATCGCCCGGGTGGCGCCCGAGCAGAAGCTGCACGTCGTCGAGGCCCTGCAGCAGGCGGGCCGGGTGGTGGCGATGGCGGGCGACGGCGCCAACGACGCCGCGGCCATCCGCGCCGCCGACGTCGGAGTGGGGGTGGAGTCCCGCGGCTCCGCCGCCGCCCGCAACGCCGCCGACCTGGTGCTCACCACCGGGGACCTGTCCGTCCTGGTCGACGCCGTCGTCGAGGGCCGGGCCCTGTGGCGCAGCGTCGCCGACGCCGTCAGCATCCTCATCGGCGGCAACGCCGGCGAGGTCGGCTTCAGCGTCCTCGGCACCCTCCTCGCCGGCGCCTCCCCCCTGTCGACCCGTCAGCTGCTACTGGTCAACCTGCTGACCGACATGTTCCCGGCCATGGCCGTCGCGGTGACCCCCAGCGACGATCCCTCGACCGCGCAGCACGCCGCGACCGGGCCGATGGGCCTGAACGTGCTCGGCGCGCCCCTGCTGCGCTCCATCCGCCGCCGCGGCATCACCACCTGCCTCGGGGCGGTCACGGCGTACCTCATCGGCCGGCTGACGCCCGGCACCGAGCGCCGGTCCACGACCATGGCCCTGTGCGGTGTGGTCGGTGCGCAGCTCGTGCAGACCCTGTCCGGGCGGCGGCACAGCCCGCTGGTGTGGGGCACCGCGCTCGGCTCGGCCGCCGTGCTCGCCGCGCTCGTCCAGACGCCCGGCGTCAGCCACTTCTTCGGCTGCACCCCGCTCGGACCCGTCGCCTGGGCCGGCGTGGCCCTCGCCATCGCCCTGTCGGCGCTGGCGCCGCGCCTGGAACGCCTCCCGGCCGTCCACGCGCTCTACGACGGCGCGGCGCGGCTCGCCCTGCGCCTGAACGACCTGCTCCGGCAGGGGCGGCAGGTGCTGCAGAGCGGCATCGCCGGTCCGGTGGCCTGACCGGTGGCGCGAAGCGGACGGGCGATGCGGCGAACACACGAGGCGGCGGCCGCCCCGGGAAGGGGCGGCCGCCGCCTCGTGCGGGGACCGGACGGCTCACACCTCGCCGCGCCAGGCCCCCGTCTCCGCACCGCGGGACTCCATGAACTCCTTGAAGCGCCGCAGATCACCGGAGACCTGCCGCTTGACGAAGCCGAGCTTGTCGCCCACGGTCTCGGCCAGACCGCTGGGGTCGAAGTCCATCTGCAGCATGACCTTGGTCGTGTCGTCCTTGATGCGGTGGAACGTCACCACACCGGCCTGCTTGGCCTCGCCGTCGACGGTGGTCCAGGCGACCCGCTCGTCCGGGATCTGCTCGGTGATCTCGGCGTCGAACTCCCGCTCCTGGCCGCCGACCTTCGTCACCCAGTGCGTCAGGGTGTCGGTGCGCTGCTCGATGCGCTCCACGCCGTCCATGAACTGCGGGAACGTCTCGAACTGCGTCCACTGGTTGTAGGCGGTGTGGACCGGCACGCGGACCTCGATGGATTCCTCTACCTGCGACAAGGCGGTACCTCCCTTTCTCGTACGAAGAGCAACCGTCGAGTACCGGATTCCGCGCCGGTCACTCCTCGTCGACAAGACGTGTCCGATCAGGTGTCCTTTCCGCCGTGTCGGGGGTACCCGGTGCGGGACAACAGACCGGGAGGTGAACGCCATGGCCCACATGGACAGCACGGCAGACGCCGCCACGCGCTCGACCAAGCCGACGGCCGGGGACGAGCCCGTGAGCGAGCTGGTGCAGCGTGCCACCACACAGCTCACCGAGCTGGTGCGGGGCGAAATGCGCCTGGCACAGGCGGAGATGACCGAGAAGGGCAAACGCTTCGGAAAGGGCGGCGGCCTCTTCGGCGGGGCCGGCGTGCTGGGCTTCGTCACCCTGCAGGCGCTGGTGGCCACGGTGATCGCCGCCCTGGCGGTACCGCTGCCGGTGTGGGCGGCGGCCCTCATCGTCACGGCCGTGCTCGCCGTCGCCACCGGTGTGACGGCACTGGCAGGCCGCAAGCAGGTCCGCCAGGCAGGTTCGCCCGCCCCCGAGCAGACCATCGACAGCGTCAAGGCCGACGTGGCCGAGATCAAGGAGAGTGCACAGCGATGACCCAGCCCCCGCACGACGAGCCGACCGCCCGCAGCCCCGAGGAGCTGCGTGAGCAGGTCGAGCGCACCCGGCACGAACTGGGCGACACCGTCCAGGAGCTGGCCGGCCGCGCCGACGTGAAGACGCGCGCCCGGGAGAAGGCCGTGGCGGTCAAGGAGCAGGCCGGGCAGAAGGCGCAGGCCTGGAGCGGGCAGGCGAAGGCCAAGGTGTCGGGCGTCGCCCACGCGGTGGAGGAGAAGCTGCCCGAGCCGGTGAAGCAGAAGGGTGCCGCCGCCGCTCAGGGCGCGAAGGAGAAGGCCGCACAGGCGGAGCAGGTCTGGCAGGACAAGGCCCCGCAGCAGGTGCGCGACCACCGTACGGCCCTGCTGGCGGGCGCCGGTGCCCTGGTCGTCGCCTTCCTGCTGATTCGCCGCCGCCGGAACGGCTGACCGGCGACGGAGCGGCCCCGGCCCCCGTCACCTGCGCGCAGGTGACGGGGGCCGCGGCATGCGGAGGGCGGGAGCTGCCGCATGCGGATCGCGCGAGCCGCCGCACGGGGAGGGCGGGAGCCGCGGCTTGCGGTGGCGGGGGCCGCGCGGCAAGGTCGGGAGGTGTGGCCACCTTGCTGATCGTCCATCACACGCCCTCGCCGCACTGCCAGGCGATGCTCGAAGCCGTCGTCTCCGGGGCGACGGACCCCGAGATCGAGGGGGTCAGGGTCGTCCGCGTGCCCGCGCTGTCCGCGACGGCCTCCGACGTCCTGGCCGCCGACGGCTACCTGCTGGGCACGCCCGCGAACCTCGGCTACATCTCCGGCGCCCTGAAGCACTTCTTCGACCAGGTCTACTACCCGTGCCTGGACGCCACGCGCGGACGCCCCTTCGGCTACTGGGTGCACGGCGGCAACGACGTCACCGGAGCGGTGCGCGCCGTCGAGTCGATCACGACGGGCCTCGGCTGGCGCCGTGCCGCCGAGGCCGTGACCGTGACCGGCGAGCCGGACAAGGCCGACACCGAGCGCTGCTGGGAGCTGGGCGCGACGGTCGCCGCCGGGCTCATGGACTGAGCGGGCCCGAGCGGCCCGTTCAGGTCTCGTCCAGCCGTCGCCGGTCCTGCTCGTCCCAGGTGCGGGTGTCGCGCGGCTGGGTGTACGGCTCCGCCTCCGGCGGATGGCCGCCGGCGATCGCGCGCTGCCGGACCGTCTCGGCGTCGAACTCCAGGCCCAGCAGGATCGCCAGATTGGTGATCCACAGCCAGATCAGGAAGACGATGACACCGGCCATCGTGCCGTAGGTCTTGTTGTAGGAGGCGAAGTTGGCCACGTAGATCGCGAAGCCGGCGGACGCGATCAGCCAGATGACCAGGGCCAGCAGACTGCCCGGGGTGATCCAGCGGAAGCCCTTCACCTTGGCGTTCGGGGTCGCCCAGTACAGGATCGCGATCATGATCGTCACCAGGACGACCAGGACGGGCCACTTCGCGATCGACCACACCGTCAGCGCGGTGTCGCCGATGCCGAGGGCGGTGCCGGCCTGCCGCGCCAGTCCGCCGGTGAAGACCACGATCAGCGCGCTGATCACGGCCAGCACCATCAGCACGACCGTCACGCCCAGCCGCACCGGCAGCAGCTTCCACACCGGCCGGCCCTCGGGCATGTCGTAGACGGCGTTGGCGGAGCGGATGAACGCCGCCACGTAACCGGAGGCCGACCAGAGCGCGAGGACGATACCGATGATCGCCATCAGCGAGCCGATGCCCGCGTTGCCCTGCAACTGCTCCACGGCCCGGGTGATGATGTCACGCGCCGAGCCGGGGGCGAGCTGCTGGATGTTGTCGATCACCTTGTCCGTGGTCGACCTGCCGGTCAGGCCCAGCAGTGACACCAGCACCAGCAGCGCCGGGAACAGGGCCAGCACCCCGTAGTAGGTCAGGGCGGCGGCGCGGTCCGTCAGCTCGTCGTCCTTGAACTCGCGCAGACTGCCCTTGAACACCGCGCCCCAGGAGGTCCGCGGCAGCTCGCGGGGCGAGTCCGGTGCCGCGCGCTCCACGCCGGGGCCCGGTCCCGGCTCCCGCGCGGTGGGGGAGGACGGCTCCCGGCGCTCCGCTCCGGGCCCCGGGCCTCGGTCCTCCTGAGGCGGGACGTCGCCCTCTTGATGCCCTTTTCGTCCGGGTATGTGCAGCTTCACCATGGGGGCCGGGTAACCCCGGACCGCGCCCTTAAGCAGCGCCGACCGGGCGATTCGCCGGACGATCCGGCCCGTCGGGACTGACGGGCGTTCCCCTTGGGACGGTGGGACGGCGACCCACCCCCTAGGTACGGCGGCCCGCCCGGCCGGTGCCGGTGCAAGGGGCCCCGGCGCCCTACGGCGGCGCGTCTTCGCCGGAACCCGGTTGAGGGAGCGCTCCCACGGCGTGCAGGATGCCGCCATGACCACGTCTTCGCTCGTCCGGCCCTACCGTCCCGAGGACCGTCCCGCCCTGGACGACATCTGCGTCCGTACCGCCCACAACGGCGAGGACAGCCGCCCCCACTACACGGACCCCGACGTCTTCCCGGCGGCCTTCGCGGCCCCCTACGTCCACCTGGAGCCGGAGCTGGCCTTCGTGCTGGACGACGGGCGGGGGCAGGCCGTCGGCTACATCCTCGGCACCGCCGACACCGCACGCTTCGCCGAGGCCTTCCGCCGCACGTGGCTGCCCCTGGTCGCCCCGCGCCACCCCGCGCCGCAGGGGCCGCCGCGCACCCCGGACGAGGTGATCGCGCACCTGCTGCACCACCCGGAGCGCATGGTGCTGCCCGAACTGGCCGCCTATCCCGCGCACCTGCACATCGACCTGCTGCCCGCCTGGCAGGGCCGCGGCCACGGACGCCGGCTGATGCGGACCTTCCTCGCCGCGCTGCAGGACAGGGGCGTACCGGCCGTGCACCTGGCCATGGCCACGGCCAACACGCGGGCCCGGGCCTTCTACGACCGCATGGGGTTCCACGAACTGCACGTTCCCGAGCCCGGGTCGGCCACCTTCCTGGGGCGCTCGACCAAGGAGCTCGACCGGCTCTGACGACCCGCGCCCCTGACCTGCGCTTCCCCGCCGGCGTGTGTGTCCGGCGGGGCCAGGGTGTTTCGCGGGCTCATGAGAGTTCCCGGAAAATTCCCGGGACGCCTGAACACACCGGTGCTCCCGTACGTATGGGGCGAGGGGATTTTCATGCCCGGCACGCCACAAGCGCAGGAGAGCACCCTTGGCACGCAATTCGCGAAGACGCCCTACCGGCAAACGACGCGCGACCTTCGCCGCGTTCGCGCTGATCCTGGGCGGAGGCGGCCTGATGGCCGCCAACGTCTACGCCTCGGCCACGGACGGCGGCTGGGACGGTGAGGCCGCCGAGACGCGGTCCGGCACGGGGGTTCCGGCCGGGGGTGCGACGATCGACTGCCCGGACGTCGGTACCGAGCTGACCTCGGTACCCGAACAGGCCAGGGCTGAGGTCGACAAGGAACTCGCCCTGCTGGACGAGCAGATCGCCCAGGCGTACCAGCGACTGACCGCTTCCGCCCAGCAGATCCAGCAGGACTCCGGCTTCGCCGAGAGCGCGATCGTGAACCCGCTGAAGGACAAGCGGGCGGCGACCCTGGAGCGCATCGCCATCGCCGTCGACCGCGTGGGCGACCGGCCCGAAGGGCTCGCCGCCCTCGCCGCCTGCACCCTGCGCGAGTCCGGCAACCAGCCGCCCGCCGAGGGCGAGGGCCAGGACGGCGGCGAGGAGCCCGGCCAGGACCAGGGCGAGGGACAGCAGAACGACCAGGAGCAGGGCCAGGGTCAGGGCGCGAACGGGGGACAGGCGGGCAACGGCCCCGTCGCCGCCGACTTCGCCGACATCAAGAACGTCCAGCCGAACGTCAGCACCCCCCGCCCGGAGGGGAACGCCTCGCGCGGCTCGTTCGCGACGAGTTGTGGTGTGAACGAGAACGGCCTGTTCAACTCGGACAACGTCATCGTCGCCCCGGGTGTGAGCAACGGAGCCCACCACTTCCACGACTACGTGGGCAACCAGGCCAACGACGCCTTCGCGAGCGACCAGGACCTCGCGAACGCCGGGACCAGCTGCGTCGACCAGGGCGACAAGTCCTCCTACTACTGGCCGGTGCTGCGCCTGCAGAACGGTACGCAGGAGCAGGACGCCCAGAAGCCGGGCGGCGGCATCGAGGGCAACGCCGGCGAGATCGTGACGCCGAAGCAGGTCACGCTGAACTTCGTGGGCAACCCGCGCGACAAGGTCACCGCCATGCCGCGGCTGCTGCGCATCATCACCGGCGACGCCAAGTCGTTCGTGAACGGCCCGGCCAACGCCAACGCCTCCTGGAGCTGCACCGGTTTCGAGGACCGGCAGCTGAAGGACAAGTACCCGCTGTGCCCGCAGGGCAGTGACGTGGTGCGCACGTTCAAGTTCCAGAGCTGCTGGGACGGCCGCAACATCGACAGCGCCAACCACCGTACGCACGTAGCGTTCGCGGACGCCGCCGGCGCCTGCCCGTCCGGCTTCCGTCCCATCCCGCAGCTCGTGCAGCGCATCGTCTACGACGTCGACGCGCCGAGCCTGGAGGACGGCGGCCGTACGACGCCCCTGTTCGCGGTGGACTCCTTCCCCGAGCAGCTGCACAAGCCGGTGACGGACCACGGCGACTTCATCAACGTCTTCGACGAGGGCCTGATGAAGGAGATGGTCGACTGCATCAACTCCGGCCGCACGTGCGGCGCCGGGGCGGGCCAGGGCGAGGAGCCGGGCCAGGGTGAGGAGCCCGGTCAGGGTGAGGAGCCGGGCCAGGGTGAGGAGCCCTCGCAGACCCCGGAAGCCCCGCAGGAGCAGCCCACGGCCACGCCGGACGCGCCGCAGGACGGCGACGGCGGCAAGGGCGAGGACGGCAAGGGCGACGGCGACGCGGGCAACGGCGACGGTGACGGCGGCAAGGGTGAGGCCGCCGAACCCCCGGCCGCCGGGAAGCCGACCGCCGCGCCGAAGCCCACCGACGGGTCCAAGGCCCCCGGCACCGCCGCACCGGAGGTACTCGCGACCTCCTCGCCCGACGGCGGCACGGGGGAGAAGAACGGAGCGGACACGGACGGGCTCGGCGAGTCCCAGGCCGTCGGCACGGCCACCAGCGCCGCCCCGACCCCGTCGGACCCGTCCCTGACCGAGCCGCAGGCGGTCGGTCAGGGCGGCCTCGCCGACACCGGCGCGCAGCTCTGGCCCGCCGCGGCCGGCGCCGTGCTGGTCCTCGCGGGCTTCGTGGTCCTGCGCCGCGTGAGACGAGGCTGATCGACCGCACCCCGGCCTGACCGGCGAACGGCGGCGGGACCCCCTGTCCGGGTCCCGCCGCCGTCGCGCGTGCGCGTGAGGCGGGCCGTGCCCGCACGATCCGGTGGCGGCACCGGCACCCTTCGGCGACCGCCGAAGCGCGCACGTCCTGGCGTGATCGCATGAACTTCATCGTTGATCGGAGCGCGGGTGGGCCGCCGCTTCAGTCCGGCCGTCCTGCGCACCCTCATCGTGTCGGTCGGCACGCTGGCCCTCGTGCACCTGGTGCTGCGCTGACCTGGACCGCTACGACGCCGGCCGGCCTGCCGCCGGCGTCGCGTCGCCCTCGGCGTCGATGTGCGGCAGCACCCGGTCCAGCCATCTCGGCGTCCACCAGGCGTGCCGCCCGAGCAGGGTCATCACGGCCGGAACCATCAGCAGGCGCACCACCGTCGCGTCGATGAGCACGCTGACGGCCAGCCCCAGCCCCAGCATCTTGACCACGATGTTGTCGCTGACGATGAACGCCGCGAACACGCTCACCATGATCAGGGCCGCGCAGGTGATGACCCGGGCGGTGATCTCCAAGGCGTGCGCCACCGAGGCCTTGGCGTCCCCCGTGCGCCGCCACGCCTCGTGGACGCGGGACAGCAGGAAGATCTCGTAGTCCATGCTGAGCCCGAAGACGATCGCGAACATCATCATCGGCACGTAACTCTCGATGGGGACCGTCCCGTTGACGCCCAGCGCGGGACCGCCCCAGCCCCACTGGAACACGGCGACGAGCACCCCGTACGAGGCGGCGATCGACAGGACGTTCAGGACGGCCGCCTTCACCGCGACGAGCACGCCCCGGAACACCGCCAGGATGATCAGGAAGGCCAGCGCCACCACCACGGCGATGATCAGGGGCAGCCGGGAGGCGACGATGTCGCGGAAGTCCACCTGGGCCGCCGTCGTGCCCGTGACGTATCCCTTGGCGTCCGTGCCCCGGACGGCGTCCGGGAGGGTGTCGTCGACCAGCCGGTCGGCCAGGTCCGTGGTCGTGGCGCTCTGCGGCGACTGCGACGAGTACACCGTCCCGACCAGGACGTCACCGTCCTGGGTGGGCGTCAGCGGGGTGACGACGGCGGCCCCTTCGACCTTGTCGAGCGTCTGCTGCGCGGTCGAGGCCAGGGACGAACGCTGGGACTGCGGTACGCCGCTCTGGTCGATGACGACGGTGAGCGGGCCGTTGGACCCGGGCCCGAACGCGTCCGTCATCAGGTCGTAGGCCCGCCGGTCGGTGAAGGACGCCGGGTCGGCGCCGTCGCCGATGTGGCCCAGCTGGATCGACAGCACCGGGATGGCGAGCACCACGACCACCGCGACGCCCGCCGACAGGAACCACACCGGCCTGCGCTCCACCCGCTGCGCGTACCGGTGCCAGGTGCCCTGCGGTGTCCCGCCCGCCCCGGCCTCCGTCTCGGCCACGGGACGGCGCACGTGGTAGCGGTCGATGCGCCGGCCGATGAGCCCGAGCAGGGCGGGGACCAGCGTGAGCGCCCCGGCGACGGCCGAGACGACGGTCACCGCGGCGGCCAGTCCGAGCAGGCCGATGAAGGAGACCCCGGAGGTCGACAGGCCGGCCAGCGCGATGATCACCGTGCAGCCGGAGACGAGGACGGCGTGACCGCTGGTGGCCGCTGCCTGCCCGGCGGCCCGTACGGGGTCCGCCCCGTCCATGAGGTTCTGCCGGTGACGGGTGATCATGAACAGGGCGTAGTCGATCCCGACGCCGAGTCCGATCATCGTGGCCAGGGTGGGCGAGACCGTCGCGAAGGTGAAGGCGGCGGCCAGCAGACCGAGGATGGCCAGACCGCCGACGACGCTGATGAGCGCGGTGAGCAAGGGGGCGCAGGCGGCGATCACACTGCCGAAGCCGACCAGCAGCACGATGACGGCCACCGCGAACCCGATCAGCTCGCTCACCCGGTCGTCGGCGGCCGGCCGGGCGAGCTCGCCGAGCGGCCCGCCGTACTCCACCTCAGCTCCCGCCGACCGCAGCGGCCGTACGGCGTCGTCCACGCCGTTCAGGTAGGCGTCGCCGAGCGTCGAGGGCTGCACGTCGAAGCGGACGGTGATGTAAGCCGTCTTCTGATCGCCGGACAGCGGCCCGACGTTCTGCTGCGACTGCCCCGGGGAGGAGCCCTGCGCGGACAGCGGGTTCTGGGCCGACAGGACGTGCGGCAGCTTCTCCAGGTCGGCGACCGCGGTGGAGACCTGTGAACTCAGCGCGGTCAGGGGCCGCGCGTCGTCGTGCAGCACGATCTGGCTGCTGTAGCCGCCGGCCTGAGGGTCGTGCTTCTCGAGCACGTCCAGGCCCTTCTGGGACTGCGCCTGGGGCAGGGAGAAGTTGTCGGAGTACTCGCCGCCGAAGGTCCGGCTGAGGACCTGCAGTGCCACCAGGGCCACCAGCCACGCCACGATGACGACCACGAAGTGGCGGGCGCACCACTCGCCGAGCCCGCGCAGCAGGCCCGGCCGCGTGCTCGTGCTGTCCTGTGCGCCACTGCGGATGTGCGGCATGGAGCGGTCTCCCGTGTCGGCTGAGGCGTCCGGTGCCGCTCATTACATGCGTGCCGGTTCACTCCGGCGCGGACTCCACGCCCCCGGGTGCGGCCGTTCGCCCGAAAGGTGGCTGCCGGGCCTGCGCCGCGGACCGCGCCGGCCGCTCCCGGTCCGCCACACCGCTCCCGGCGGGCCGCCGCAGCGCTCCGGACCCCACAGCCACCCCCAGCCCGACCAGCACGCTGCCCGCCGCCTGGGCCATGCCGTAGGAGCCCGTGCCCACCAGGGGCGCGGTACCCGCCGCCGCCACCGGGATGAGACCCGAGAACAGCGTGGCGCGCTCGGCGCCGATCCGCTGCATGCCCATGTACCAGCACACGAACCCGACCACGGTGACGACCACCGCCTGCCACAGCAGCGCTCCGGTCTCGACGGCGTCCGGACGCCGCAGCCACCCGCTTCCGTCGGCCAGGACACCGGCCGCGGCCGACTCCAGCGCCGCGAGCGCGCACACCGTCGCGGACAGCAGCCGGGGTCCGAGGGGCCGCAGCACCGGGACGGCGAGCACGGCGAACCCGACCTCGCCCGCCAGCGCGCATCCGGAGAAGGCCAGGCCCGCCCCGTCCGTGCGGCCCCAGCCCTGGACGACCCAGGCGCCGGCCGCCACGAGCAGCGCCCCGTACAGCACCGGGCGGTGCGGCGAGCGCCCGTCCAGCAGCGGTACGAGCACGGCGACGACCACCGGGGCGCAGCCCACGAACACGCCCGGCACGGCCGGTTCCGCGGTGCGCTCGGCCGCGAGCACGGCCAGGTTGAACCCGACCATGCCGACCGCCGCGAGCAGGGCGAGACGGACTCACTGACGGGGTGTCAGCGCCCTCAGCCGGGCCGGCGCGCCCCGCCCCGCGAGCGGGAAGAGCAGCACACAGGCCAGTCCGTAGCGCAGAAACTGGCCGCCCGCGTACGGATAGGCGCCGAGGACGCTGTTGGCGGTGAAGGACCCTCCGACGAGGACACAGGCGAGCGCGGCGAGCAGGGCTCCGCGCGTGGCGGTGGCGTTCATGCGGTCGACGCTAGGCAGCCGGGCGGTCCCGTAAGAGGTCCACTTCCCCGCCCGTTCGGCGGACCAATCCGCGCGGGGCACGGCCCGCCGCGGCCGCGGAACGCGCCGGCCCGGACGTCCGCCCGGTGTGCGCCGGCCGTCGCATGCGGCGCGCGGACATGCCGGTGACCCCGGGCGGGTGATCGCCTAGGGTCGGCGCAGCCGGCGGCACGGGCCGCCGGGGGACCACGTGCCGTGGAGGTGCACCGTGCGCTATCGGAAACTGGGACGCAGCGGACTGTCCGTGTCGGAGATCGGCTACGGCGCCTGGGGCATCGGCGAGTCCGCGTGGGTCGGCGCCACCGAGGACGAGTCCGTGCGCGCCCTGCACCGGGCCCTGGACCTCGGCGTGAACTTCATCGACACCGCACGGGGCTACGGGGAGAGCGAGCGCATCGTCGGCCGGGTGGTCCGGGAACGGGCCGGCGACGAGATCCTCGTGGCCACCAAGGTGCCGCCGCTGAACGGGCTGTGGCCCGCGCCGGACGGGATCGATCCGGCCGAGGCGTTCCCCGGCGAGCACATCCGCGCCAGCCTGGAGACCAGCCTGCGCGCGAGCGGGCTCGACCACTTCGACGTCGTGCAGTTCCACGTGTGGAGCGACGAGTGGACCGGCCGCGGCGACTGGCTGGAGACGGTCGAGGCCCTGAAGCGCGAGGGCAAGATCCGGCTCTTCGGCGTCTCGATCAACGACCACGAGCCGGACAACGCCCTGCGGCTGGTGCGCAGCGGCACGGTGGACACCGTCCAGGTCATCTACAACATCTTCGACCAGGCCCCCGCCGAGCGGCTGTTCCCCGCGTGCCGGGAGCACGGCGTGGGCGTCATCGTGCGCGTCGCCCTCGACGAGGGCGGGCTGACCGGACGCGTCACGGCCGGGTCGACGTTCCCCGAGGGCGACTTCCGCACCCGCTACTTCCGCGACGACCGGCCCGCCGAGGTCGAGCGACGGGCCGCGGCGATCTGCGCCGACCTCGGCATCGAGACCGAGGAACTGGCCGGGACCGCGCTCCGCTTCGTCCTCAGCGCACCCGCCGTGTCGACGGTCATCCCCGGCATGCGCAGCGTCCGCAACGTCGAGCGCAACACCGCCGTGAGCGACGGACGCCTGCTCGGCCCCGACCGCCTGGCGGTCCTCGCCCGGCACCGCTGGCAGCGCAACTTCTACGGCTGAGCGGCATCCGCCTGCGAGGCCGTGACGCGCCCTCGGGAACCAAGAGCGCGTCCCGCACGTCCACCCTTTGCCCAGCAAGGGCCGATCGGCCGGCGGACCGGCGGAGAGGGGAATCGCCATGGACGAGGCGACGTCGCAGCAGGGGACCGAGCCGGAGGCCGCAGCGCGCCGGGCCCGCTTCGGGGCGCTCCCGGAACCCGTGCGCGTGGAGGACATGGTCGAGGAGAGCCCGGCCGGCGTCCTCGACCCGGCGCGCACGGCGTACAACCAGGACGAGTGGCTCGTTCGCTACTGCCTGTGACATCCGAACGGTGACCGCCCACGCCGGACGGTCACCGGGCCGGGAGGGCTGCCCCCCCCCGGGCGACCGCGGGCCGGCCGGCCGCCGGCCCGTGCCGCACGCCCGGGCGCGGCACGACGAGGAGGCAGCGGTGACGGACGCGCGGGACGCCGCCGTCGCTCGGGGCGGCCCAGGAGAACCGGAGCCGCCTCTTACGCCCCGCTCCGCGCCCCCAGCTCCCGCAGCCACCGCACCACGTCCCCGGCGTCCTGCCTCAGGGCGGCGTCGAGGGGCGTGAGGCCGTCGTGGCCGCGCCGGTGGGCGTCGCCGCCGCGGCCGTGGAGGTACTGCGCGGTGGCCGGCTGCCCGCCGTGGCAGGCGCCCCACAAGGCGCTGGTGACGTCGGCGTGTGACGGCGGCTCGCCGGACTCGACGTACGCCCGGACCCGGTCGAGCAGTCCGAGCGTCGCGGCGTCCTGCAGCGTCGTACGGGCACCGTGCCCGACCAGCCGGCGCGCCGCCCGCCACTGGCCGAACGCGAGTGCGTCGGCGAGCGGGGTGCCCCCGGCGATCACCGCCCCGGGAGCCTCCAGGTCGGCCCCGGCGGCCACCAGCGCGTCCAGGACCGGCACGTCGTTGCTGGAGGCGGCCCAGTGCAGCGGAGTCTCCTCGTGCGCCCCGCCGAAACGGGCGTCGGGATCGGCGCCCGCCGCGACCAGCACGGCCACCACCTCGGGGCCGCGGGGCCGATGGCCGGGCCAGTCGGCCGCGATGTGCAGCAGACTGCGCGCGCCCGGGCCGTCCTCCCCCCGCTCGGTGATGCGCGCTGTGGCCAGCCCGGGATGGCCGGTGAGCAGCCGCCGGAGCCGCGGCAGGTCCCCGGTCCGGATCGCGTCCGTGACGGCGACGGCCACCGGGTCCTGCGATGTCAGCGTCTGCAAGGCCGTCCTCCCGCTCGGCGTCCAGGGTTGCCGATTCTGCCGGAAGGGGCCCCGCAGGGGGTCCGTTTCCGGCAGGAGGGGGCCGAGAGGCGTCCGCCCGGGCCGCACCGGCTCGGGGAACCGCCCGACGACATGCCCCCGGGCCCCGTGAGGCGTAGCGTCCCGGTAAGAGCGGGAGGACACGATGTCCGGGAGCAACGAGCCACCCACGGGCGCCGGGTCGCTGGACGACGCCCTCGGCGCGGCCCTGGCCGACACCGTGCGCGGGACCGGCGCCTCGACCGGCGGGCTGTACCTGATCGAGGACGCCGAGCCGGTGCTGCGCCTGGTGGCGCTGTGCGGCCTGCCCCTGGCGTTCTCGTCCCCTTGGCGGCGGCTGCCGCTCACCGCGCCGGTCCCCGTCGCCGACGCCATCCGCGACGACCGGCTGGTCCGGATCGCGAGCCAGGACGAGATGGCCCGCCGCTACCCCCGGATCGCCGCCGTCCTGCCCTACCCGTTCGCCCTGACCGCGGTCCCCGTGACCGGCCTCCGGCGCTCCTGGGGCGCCCTCGTCCTGATGTGGCCCGCCATGCGCCCCCGTCCGCTCACGCCGCGCGAGAGCGACCACATCACCTTCGTCGCCCGCCGCATGGCCCGCCTGCTCGACGACGCCACCCGGCCGCCCTTCCTCCCCGAGCAGCCGCGTGTCGTGCCCGTGGAGGCCGCATACCACCCCGTGCAGACCGGGCTGGCCGCCGCCGACTACCTCGAACGCCTCCCCGAGGGCGCCCTCGCCCTCGACCTGGAGGGCCGGATCGTCTTCGCCACGGCCACCGCGGCCCGCCTGCTCGGCCGCAGCGCCGACCGGCTGCTCGGCACCCGCCCCTGGCAGTCCCTGCCCTGGCTCGACGACCCGGTGTACGAGGACCACTACCGCACCGCGGTCGTCAGCCGCTCCCCGGTCTCCTTCAGCGCGATCCGCCCGCCGGACCTGCGGCTCACCTTCCAGCTCCACCCGGACGCCAGCGGCATCAGCGTCCGTGTCCTCCCCGGCGGGGAACCCGCCGACGGCCCGCCCGCGTCCGCCGACGCACGCCCCGCCCGGGCGGCACCGACCGGGCGCCTCTACCAGTTGGTGCACCTGGCCGCCGCGCTCACCGAGACGGTCACGGTGCGCGACCTCGTCGCCCTGATCGCCCATCAGATCCTGCCCGCCTTCGGCGCCCAGGGACTCGTGCTGTCCTCCGCGGAGGCCGGCCGGCTGAAGATCACCGGCTCCCACGGCTATCCCGCCGACGTCATCGAGCGGCTCGACGCCCTGTCCCTGGACACCGACCTCACCCCCGCGGGGCAGGTCGTCGCCAGCGGTACCCCCGCCTTCTTCGCCCACCCGGCCGAGATGACCGCCAGCTACCCCCGGGCCCCCCGCATCAGCGGCAAACAGGCCTGGGCGTTCCTCCCGCTGATCATCTCCGGCCGCCCGGTGGGCTGCTGCATCCTGTCCTACGACCGCCCGCACGCGTTCACCGCCGACGAACGCGCCGTCCTGACCTCACTGTCCGGCCTGATCGCCCAGGCCCTCGACCGCGCCCGCCTCTACGACGCCCAGCACCGCCTCGTCGACGAACTGCAGCGCGCCCTGCTGCCCCGGGCCCTGCCCCGGCTGCCCGGCCTCGACGTCGCCGCCCGCTCCATGCCCGCCGGCCACGGCATCGAGGTCGGCGGGGACTTCTTCGACGTCCTGCGGCTGAACGACACCACCGCGGCCGCCGTCGTCGGCGACGTCGAGGGCCACAGCGTCGCCGCGGCCGCCCTGATGGGCCAGGTCCGCATCGCCGTCCACGCCCACGCCACCGCCGGCGCCACGCCCGAGGAGGTCCTCGTCCGCACCAACCGGCTGCTCGCCGACCTCGACTCCGACCTGCTCGTCTCCTGCCTCTACGCCCACCTCGACCTCGCCCGCCACCAGGTCTCCTTCGCCAGCGCCGGACACGTCCCGCCGCTGCTGCGCCCCACGGGCCGCCCGGGTGGCGTCCTGGAGGTCGAACCCGGCCCGCTGCTGGGCGTCGGCACCGCCGCCCGCTACCCGGTCACCACCGCGCCCCTGCTCCCGGGCACCACCCTCGCCCTCTACACCGACGGCCTGGTCGAATTGCCCGGCACGGACGCCACGCACACCACGGCCCGCCTCGCCGCACACCTCGACGGCGCCGACGACCAGGACCTGGAACGCCTCATCGACCGGCTCGTCCGCCACACCGCCCCCTCGGGCCGGCACATCGACGACATCACCGTGCTCCTGCTGCGCACCACCCGCACGCCGGACGGTCAGCGCTGACGGGACGGGTTCTCCTGCACGCGCCGCGCCACGTCCCGCAGCTTGACGTTGTGTTCCTGGGAGAGCCGCCGGAGCACGCCGAACGCCTCGTCCTCGCCCAGCCGGTGACGCTCCATGAGGATCCCCATGGCCTCGCCTATGGCGTGCCGGGTCTCCAGGGCGTGTTCGAGCTGGTCGACGGTACGGGCGGTGGCCAGCGCCACGGCGGCGTGCGAGGCGAGCAGCCAGCCCGCGGTCTCGATGTCCTCGCCGAACGCCCCGGGGCGGCGGGAGTAGAGGTTCAGCGCGCCGAAGTCCTGCCGGTCGGTGTAGAGCAGCACCCCCGTCATGCTGCCGATGCCGAGGTCGCGGGCCGCCCGGCTGAACCGCGGCCACGACGGCTGCGGCACGGTCATGTCGGCGATGCGGAACAACCGCTCACCGTCCACGCGGCGGGCGGCGTCGAAGCACGGCCCCTCGCCCAGTTCGCCCTGCAGCCGGTCGGACTCCTCGACCATGTCCCCGAAGACGGCCAGCGTCACGGCCTTGCCCTTGGACACCGTCAGGATGCCCGCCGCGTCACAGCCCTCGACCAGCTTCACCGCGGACGCGGCGATCTTGTCCAGGGTCGCCTGCACCGAGTCCTGCGCCAGCAGGTCCCGGGCGAGCACGGCCATCTGCTCGGCGTACCGCTGCCAGTCCACCGCCCACCACCGCCTCGCTCGCCGTCCCGCCCACCGTACTCCCCGCCGCCCGTCCCGGCGGCCCGCGGGCTCCGGGGGACCGTGAGCGGGGCCCGGGTCAGCGGTACGCCGTGAGCAGCAGCGCCACGTCGTCCGGCCGCTCCCGGGCGCGCCGGGCCGTCCCCACCAGCCGGTCGGCGAGCTGCTCCACCGGGTCCGCCGGGGTGTCGGCCAGGCACCGGCGGACCCGGTCGATACCCGTCTCGATGTCGCTCCCCGGCCGCTCCACGAGCCCGTCGGTGTACAGCACGAGGACGCTGCCCGGGTCCAGGGTGAGCGCGGTGACGGGATACACCGCGTCGGGCTGCACGCCCAGCATCACGCCGCCCGCGAGATCCAGGGTCTCGGCGTGCCCGTCGGGGTGGCGCAGCAACGGCGGCGGATGGCCCGCCCGGACCGCGTAGGCCCGTCCCGTCCGCGGATCCAGCTCGATGTAGCAGCAGGTGGCGAAGGCGTCGGCCTCCAGCTCGGACAGCAGCCGGTTGGTGTGCGTGACGACCTCCTGCGGCGGGCGCTCGCTGGCCGCGAAGGCGTGCACGGCACTGCGCAACTGCCCCATCACGGCGGCCGCTCCGACGCTGTGACCCTCGACGTCCCCGATGACCAGAGCCACCCCGCGCCCCGTGGTGATCACGTCGTACCAGTCGCCGCCGATGGCCATGCCCTGCGTGCCGGGCAGGTACCGGCCCGCCGTGCGCAGCCCCTCCACCGCGGGCAGCCGGTGCGGCAGCAGGCCCTCCTGGAGACCGCGGGCGACGGCGGACTCCGCGTCGTACAGGCGCGCCCGCTCCAGGGCCTGTGCGGCGAGACCGCTCAGCGCGGTGAGGGCCGAGCGTTCGTCGGCCGTGAAGCGGTGCGGGGTGTCCCAGCCGAGGATGCAGGAGCCGACGGGATGGCCGGAGGCGATCAGCGGCAGGAACGACCAGGCGCTCATCCGGTCCAGGGTGATGCCCGGGTAGGCCTTGGAGAGGTCCTCGGGCGACTCGAAGAACAGGGGCAGCCGCGTGGTCAGCGCGTGCACGCCCGGCAGCCGCGTGTCGAGGCCGATGCCCTCGAACTGGGTGAGGAAGCCCTCCGGGTAGCCCGACTCCCACAGCAGGTACATGCGCCCCTCGCGCACGGTGTACAGGGCCAGCTCCCGCACGCCGAACGCGGGCAGCAGCTGCTCCGACACCGCCCGGCACACGTCCCGCACGGTCACCGCCTCCGTGAGCACGCTCGCCATCTGCACCACGTGGTAGAGCGCCCCCGCCCGCGCCTCGGCCACCGGTCCCGGCGGCGCCACGGCCACGCCCTGCGGTACGGCGCCCGGTCCGGACTCCTCCTCGCCGGCCGGCTCGTCACCGGGCGGCCGCACCGCCGGGTACACCCGGCCGGTCAGGCCGTGCACGTCCGGGTACAGCACGAAGCTCAGCCGGTTCCCGGCCGGATGCCGGACGAGGAAGGACACCTGCTCCTGCGACAGCATCGCCGCGCGGTAGCGGTCCTCGTACGCCGGGTCCCGGAGCCAGGTGATCACCTCCCACGGGTAACGGCCCAGCAGCTCCTCCCGGCCACAGCCCAGCAGTTCCTCGCTGCGCCGGTTGAGGTAGGTCAGCCGGCCGTCCTGGTCCAGGGAGAAGAGCGCGTCGGGCAGCCGCTCGGCGGCCTCGGCCGCGGTGAGCCCGACGGTGGCGTCGACGAGGGCGCAGACCAGGATCCGCCGGGAGTCGTCGGCTCCCCGCACCAGGTGTCCCCACAGTTCGACGGGGCGGTAGCCGATCTCGCCGGTGCCGGCGGAGTCGTCCCGCGCCCGGAAGTGCCGGGACCTCACCCGGCCGTGGGCGAGTGCGTCGCTCCGGCTCGCCCGCAGTTCGTGCAGGTCGTCCGGGCTGACCCGGGCCTCGATCTCCGCGATGGTGCCGCCGAACCCGGCGCGGCCGATGCCCAGCAGGGCCAGGGCGTCGTCGTCCGCGGCGCACCGGTCGGTGTCCAGGTCCCAGTCGAGCAGCCCGACCCGGACGGGATGGACGGCGGGCGTGGGCAGCCGCACGGTGACGGGCTCGTCGTCGTACGCGATCCCGCCCGCGGGGGACGCCGGGGCGGACCGGCCGGCGGTCAGACGTCCCAGACGGTCGGCCAGCCGCCGCCGCGCGGGCCGCAGCGCTCGGCCCACCGCCTCCGCGTCCATCGGTGCCCGGGCCGCCGAGCGCAGGACGACCAGCACGCCCACGGTCTCGTCACCGGCCCGGAGGGGCTGATAGGCGGAGCCGAACGAGTAGGGCAGTCCGGCGGTGAAGTGCGGGAAGCGCACCATGGTGGCGCGCTCGTCGGGCAGCCACAGCGTCTCGTCGCGCCGGTAGGCCTCCGCCATGGGCACGGCGCCGCCGACCGGTACCCGCCACCAGCTCTTGAGCAGCGACCTCGGCACGCCGGTGACCATCGCCAGCACGAGCGAGCGCCGGTCGGGGGAGCGCAGGTAGATCAGCCCGCCGTAGCCGTCGAGGTCCCGGACGGCCTCGACCAGCGGGGTGGTCAGCGTGTCCTCGATCCACCCCGTCTCGCCGGTGCGGCCCCGGCCGGCACCGCCGCCGTCCCGGCGCCCGGACGACCCGGGCCCGTCGGGTACGGCGGTTGCCTCATCCATCTCGCGTCCTCCCGGTACGGACGCACCGGACACCCATCACTCCCCACCAGGATGTGCCATGGTCGGCGCTCCGGCGCGGCAAGCGCAACCTTTCGGCCAAGCCGGTCGTCTCACCCGGTATCACCCGCACACACGCCTCGGGGGCGGCCATGGCAGGAATACGAATCAGCAGAGCATGCGCGACGCTCGCGCTCGCGGGCGCCGTGGTGGGCGCGGCGGCGGTCCCGGCCGGCGCCGCGCCGGAGGCGGGCCTGCGGGCCACGACGCAGGTCACGACGTGTCCGACCGGCTGGGGGAGCCTCCCCAAGACCGCCGTCGGCACCGCGCAGGCGTCGCTGGCGAACGTCAGGACCGGCCGGCACGCCTGCTTCGACCGGATGGTCGTGGACGTGCCCGGCGCGGGCACCGGGACCGGCTTCACCGTCCAGTACGTCGACCGGCTGTACCAGGACGGCTCCGGCCGGCACATCCCGGTGGCCGGCGGCGCGGTCCTGGAGGTCCGCGTGACCGCACCCGCCTACGACTCGGAGACCGGTGCCCCCACGTATCCCGGCCGGGTGGCGCGTCCGCTGCCGGGGGTCGACCTCACCGGCTACCGCACCTTCCGGGACACCCGGTTCGCCGGCAGCTTCGAGGGCGACACCCAGATCGGCCTCGGCGTCCGCGCCCGGCTGCCCTTCCGGGTGCTGCGGCTCGACGACCGCGTCATCGTGGACGTCGCCCACAGCTGGACCGCCACGCGCTGACCCACCCCGCGCCCGGCTCCCCGGAGCCGGGCGCACCCACGCACGGCCCGGCCGGTTGCCCGTGACCGGGCGCGCCCACGCACGGCGCCGGCCGGTGCCTCGTGCCTCTGCCCGCTGTGCGGGCCCTCACCCGGCGGTCGGGAAGCCCCCGCGCGCAGGGGCGCCCCGGCCCGGCCGGGCCGGGGCGCCGGGGCCTCAGCGGTCGCGGAGCCGTCCCAGTTCCTCCAGGCCGCGCGCCGCCGCGTTCGCCAGGCGCGGGCGGTTGCGCACGAAGCGCCGGGCGGCACGGGCCGGTTCCCGGCCCAGCCAGTGGACGGCGCCGCCCGGCACCGGCCGTACCACGGCTCCCTCGTAGACCCGCAGATCACGGGTCTTGAGCGAGTCCTTGTAGCGGGCGGGCCCGCTGCCCAGGTCGACGGTCCCGATCCCGTCGGCCGCCGCGGCCCGCAGCATCCGCAAGTGCAGCACCAGCCCGGGTGAGTACTTGGCGTAGGCGCGGTCGTACGCCGGGAACCACCAGGACAGCACCGTGCGCGACCGCAGCCCGAAGTGCGCGGCGACGGGCCGGTCCGCGGCGTACAGCACGGACAGCACACCGCGGCACTCCGGCTCCTCGCTCTCGCCCAGCAGCCCCACCAGCCGCGTGATCCACTCCTGCGCGAACCGGTCCCGCCGGCCCGTGCGCCGGTACTGCGCCGACTTCCACTCCATCAGCGCCCGCAGGGCCCCGGGATCCCGGGCGTCGTACACGAACCGCACCGCGCCCACCCGCCTGGCCAGCCGGCGTTCCTTGGCGAGGGTCTGTCTGAGGAAACCGGGCGAGGTCGCCCGCAGCCGCTCCGCGTACCGCTCGAAGCCCTCGCCGATGTCGACCACGGGGGAGGCGAGTTCCTCGGCGGCGTGCGCGGCGAACGCGTCCTGACCGGCTTCCAGGTTGTCGAACTCCCAGGACGACAGCCCGCAGGCCCGTAACAGCCGCCGGGCGTCGAGACGGATCCCCGGCCGCAGCACGGCCCCCTGACTGTCCGACACCCCGAGCCCGATGGCCCGGCCCCGCCCCAGACGGCCCCTCTCGTACGGGAAGTACCCGACGGGTGTGCCGTCCTCGTGCAGCACCGCCACTCTGGCTCCCGGCCTGACCCGCCCCACGGCCGCGGTGAACCGCGGGTCGAGGAAGGGGTTCGCCGGGGCTCCCGACTCCGTGCGGATCTCCCGCCACATCTTCAGGTCGTCCGGGCCCAGTTCGTCCGGCCGCAGAACGAGAACGCGCTTTCCGGGCAACTCTGCCTCCTGTGTCATCGGGCATGGGGACACGCGAAGGCCCGCACCTCACCGTGTCGGGAACACCCGGCGGTACGCGGGCCGCACGGCGCAGGCCTCGCTCGGTACCGCCGTTCTCAGCAGCGGAACGCCCGCAGTTCGACGGCGTCGGGCACCGCCGCGTCCGGCACCGGGCACCGCCCCGTGACCGCCGCGAGTCCGCTCCCGCCCCGGTCGGCCCGGGGGGCTGCGGCCGTCACGGCTGCCGCCCCGGCCGCCCCCGCGGGCCGCGGGGTGCGGGCGACGGACCGCCGGACCGAGGGGTCCTCCTCGCACGGGCACGGCTCCCCGGCCGCTTCGGCCTCATCGCCGGGCGACGCGTCCGGCCGCTCGGTGTCCGCCGCCGTGAAGGTGACGGGCACGCGTCCGTCACCGGCCGGCCCCGGCAGGATCAGGTGCAGCATCAGCAGGCAGGCCAGAAGTCCCGCTCCCACCGCCCACCGTCGCCGCGCCATCGGACCCCTGACCCGCGTAGAGGGGGAGCAGGCAGTGACCACGGCCCTCGGGGCCGGCACCGGACCACGCCCCCCGACACGGCCGGCTGCGCCTTCCAGTAGGCCGAGCCCGTCGCGCCCCGTCAACCCCCGGTGGGCCGATTCGTCCCACGCGCCGGCCGGCTCGGGAACGCGCGACGGAAAGCGCTGCCCCCGGAAGGAGGGCCGGCCGCCGGTGCTCAGCACCTCACCGGGCTTCGGCGCGCGGATGCCGGCCGGCTCGTCGAAGGCGCCGGTCAAGGGGGGCGCGCCTCAGGCGCCGGCGAGGAGGGGGACGGCGTGCCCCGGTGCGCGGGGCCGCGCTCCGGGAGCCGCGTACGCTACCGATGGCTCCGCCCCGGGGGATCTTCGCGTCTGACGTGCCCGTCGGCGGGGGAGCCATCTGGGCGGCGGTGGCCGGGCCCGGCCGTCGGCGGGCACGATGGTCACGGCCGGGCGCGGCGGGGACGACCGGTCCGCGCCGGCCTTCGAGCGGAGGAACGAGATGGGATCGGCGATGAGCGAACGGCACCACCGCCGCCAGCGATGGGCCGCCAGGGGAGCCCTGGCCGCGGCCGCCTCGGCGGCGCTGCTGCCCCTCGTCTCCGGCGGCCTGCGGGGGCTGCTGCTGCTCGTGGCCGCGCTGGCGGGCCTCGCCCTGACGGCGGCCGCCCTGTGGTGGGTGCTCTCCCGGCGCGGAGCGGTCCGCATGGCCGCCGCCACCCTGGCCCTGGTCGCGCCCGTCGCCACCATCACCCTCTTCGCCACCGCCAACCTGCTCTGGGTGGTCTTCCTGTCGCTGCTGCTGTGGTGCGCGGCGGTCTGGAGCGGCCGCTACGCGCTGCGCAGCACGGGCCTGAGGCCGGTGCGGGTCAAGGAGTACCGCACCCCGCCGCCGCGGCGCCCCTTCCTGCTGCTCAATCCGCGTTCGGGCGGCGGCAAGGTCGAGCGGTTCCAGCTGAAGGAGAAGGCCGAGGCGCTGGGCGCCCGGGTGGTCCTGCTCGACCCGGACCGGCGCCAGGACGTCACCGCCCTCGCCCGGGCGGCGGTGGCCGACGGGGCCGACCTGCTCGGTGTGGCGGGCGGCGACGGCACCCAGGCGCTGGTCGCCGCCGTCGCGGCCGAGCACGGTCTGCCGTTCCTCGTGATCGCGGCGGGCACCCGCAACCACTTCGCCATGGACCTGGGCCTGGACCGGGACGACCCGGCCGCCTGCCTCGACGCCCTCACCGACGGTGTGGAACTCCGCGTCGACCTCGGCTTCGCCGACGACCGCCCCTTCGTCAACAACGCCTCCTTCGGCGTGTACGGGGCCGTCGTCCAGAGCCCCGGCTACCGCGAGGACAAGGTGGGCGCGGCGCTGGAGCGGCTTCCCGAGCTGCTCACCCGGCAGAGCGGTCCGCGTCTGACCGCGGTCGCCGACGGCACCGCCATCGCCGACCCGCAGGCGATCCTGGTCAGCAACAACGCCTACCGCATGGACGACCCGTTCGGGTTCGGCCGTCGCGAGCGGCTCAACTCCGGGCGGCTGGGCGTCCTCGCCGTCCGCGTCGACAGCGCCGTCGAGGCCGCCGAACTCCTGCTGTCCCCGCGGCCCGAGGGGCTCACCGTGCTCACCGCCCAGCACGTCGTCGTCCAGGCCGACGAACCGCTGCTGGAGGTCGGCCTCGACGGTGAGGCGCTCACCATGGCCGCTCCCGTGCACTGCCGCATCGCCCGGCGCGCCCTGCGCGTGCGGGTGCCGCGCGACCGGCCCGGGGTCCCCGAGGCGCCCCCGCGGCTGGACTGGCGCCGGCTGCGCAAACTGGCCGCCGCGGTCGGCCGCACCGCCGCGCCCGGCCGCTCCCGCCAAGGCTGAACACCCGCACGGGCCCGCGTGCGCCGAGTCCCCCGCGCCGTCGGTGCGGGGGACTCGGCGCGTCGTCGGTACGGGGAACCGGCGCGTCGTCGGTACGGGGAACCGGCGCGTCGTCGGTACGGGGAACCGGCGCGTCGTCCGCCGGGGGCTAGGCGCCCTTCGGCCCGGCCTGCTGCACGACCTCGAAGGACCACAGGGTCGCATCGCTCGCCGCGGGCCTGGGCCGCTCGCCGCCCTCGCCGCCGCCCTGGTGGGCGGCCTTCATCGGCCCCTCCATCCAGGCCTGGAACGACTCCTCGTCACGCCAGCGCGTGTAGACGAGGTAGGTGTCGGTGCCCTCCACGGGACGGAGGAGCTCGAACCACTCGAACCCGTCGGAGTTCTCCACGGCGTGCGCGCGGGAGGCGAAGCGCTTCTCCAGCGTCTCCCGCTGCTCGGCGGGCACGGTCAGCACGTTGATCTTCACTACGCTCATGGGCCCATCTTGCCCGACGGGGCATCCGCCACGGGCGGGGCCCGCAGCACCCCATGTTTTGAACGCGTTCAAATGTCGGCTAGAGTCACGCTCACACGTCGATGGGGGAGGCCTGCGTGAAATTCGTGATGCCCGGTGGCACCGGACAGGTCGGAACGGTTCTGCGGCGCGCGCTGAGCGCGGCCGGACACGAGGTCGTGGTGCTCAGCCGGCGCCCGGCGCGCGAGGGGGAGGTGTACTGGGACGGCGCGACCCTCGGCCGCTGGGCCGAGGAGGTGGACGGCAGCGACGTCGTGGTCAACCTCGCCGGGCGGAGCGTGAACTGCCGGTACACGCCCGGCAACCTGCGCCGGATGATGGACTCGCGGGTGGACTCCACCCGGGTCGTGGGCGAGGCGATCGCGTCCGCGGCCCGGCCGCCGGGAGTCTGGCTGCAGATGAGCACCGCGACCGTCTACGCCCACCGCTTCGACGCCCCGAACGACGAGGCCACGGGCGTGATCGGCGGAGGTGAACCCGGCGCCCCCGGCTACTGGTCGTACAGCGTCGACATCGCCAAGGCCTGGGAGCGCGCCCAGGAGGCGGCCGCCACCCCGCACACCCGCAAGGTGGCCCTGCGCGCCGCCATGGTGATGAGCCCCGACCGGGGCGGCGTCTTCGATGTGCTGCTCAGGATGGCCCGCCTCGGCCTCGGCGGCCCGGTCGCCGGCGGCGCGCAGTACGTGTCCTGGATCCACGACCGGGACTTCGTCCGCGCGGTCGAGTTCCTCGTGGCCCGGGAGGACATCGCCGGACCGGTGAACCTCGCCGCGCCCGGGCCCCTGCCGCAGCGCGTCTTCATGCGGCACCTGCGCGCCGCGTGGGGCGTGCCGGTGGGCCTGCCCGCGACACGCTGGATGGCCGAGGCCGGAGCCTTCGTCCTGCGCTCGGACACCGAGCTGCTGCTGAAGAGCCGCCGCGTGGTCCCCGGCCGCCTCCTCGAAGCGGGCTTCACCTTCGGCCACCCGGACTGGCCGGCGGCCGCGGGCGACCTCGTACGGCGGCTCCGCGGCCCTGACGCGCGATGAACCCGGTCAGCTCTGCCGCTTGCCCTTGCCCTGCTCCAGGGCCTTGCCGGTCATGTCGGTGACCTGCCCGGACGGCGGCGCCTCGGCCTCGACCTCGGTGCCGAAGCCGGTGAAGTCCATCACCGTGCGCACCGTGACCTTCCCGGGCGCGGACGAGGCGGTGCTCGCGGACCGCTCCGAGGACTGCGGCGCCTTGACGGTCATGTCGAGCTGCTGCCGGCGCAGCCGGCCCTCGTCGTCCAGCCACACGTCCATCGGCAGGGTCGGGCCGACCTGCTTGCGCAGGGTGTCGCCGTTCGGCAGCTCGGCGACGTCGACGCTGACGCGGTACCGCGTGGTCCGCACGCCGCCGATCGTGGCCGTGCCCTTCTCGGTGACGTCCCGGTCGGTGATGGCCTTGGCGTACGCGGCGGACTGCGCCGGGTCGCTCATGTTCCGGTCGCCGGCGCCCTGGCGTTCGGCGACCTTCCCCAGGTCGATCCTGATCCACGGCTTGCCGCCCGGGGCCTGCCCCTTCGGCAGCTTCTGGTAGAGCACCTGGTCGATCACCCGCTGCTCGATCCGCTGCCCCTGCGCCGTGAGCGTCATGACGCTGTCGCCGTCCTCCAGGTCGACGACGCCCTGCCCCTTCGCGGTCTCCGAGCGGCCCTGGGCCGAGGTCTGCACCCGCAGGGCGACCTTCGCGGTGTCCTCCTCGGCGGTCCTGTCGTAGGCCGAGCGCACCGCCCGCGTGCCCCGCTCCTCGGCCCCGGCACTCGTCTTCGCCGAGGAGGCACCCGCCTCCTGCTTCGTGTCACCGTCACCGCAGCCGACCAGCACGGTGCCGGCCAGGACCCCGGCGACACCTAAGGCGCAGAGCTTCCCGCCGTTGCCTGTGCTGCCCATCGAACCAGCTCCTCTCAGGTGTGTGATGCGACCCAGGTGCCCGAAACGGACACGAACACACCTGTGGGGGTTGGGAGTTGGACAACAGGAGGAGTCGGCCTCCGGGTCAGTGGCGGCGGCCGCGGAGCTTGCCGAGCAGACGCTGCGCCTCGGCCCGCTTGCGGGGGTCGGCCGCCGCGCGGCGGGCCTGTTCCACGGCCCGGCGTCCCTGCGGGCTCCGGGCGAACTCCTTGATCCGGTTCAGCATTCCGGCCATGACGCACCGTCCTTCGTGATCGACGTGATGGGTGTCTGCCACTCGCCTACCCCCTCCAAGCCGTGCTCAGGCACCCGCCGCCCGGTCGGTGCGCGACCGAACGTGTTTGGCGCCGGAGTCAGAGGCAAAGCGGTGTCACATGACTGAAGAGAACAAGCGCACGAATCAGAAGGCGACCACCGTCCGGACGGCGCAGTCCAAGGCCCGTGGCACGGCCGACAAGGCGTCCGCGTCCGCCTCCCAGGCGGCCAAGGGCGCCGCGGACAAGGCCGGTGACGCCACGTCAGCCGCCAAGTCCGGCGTGGAGCGCTCCACGGAGACGGCGAAGACGGCCGCCCGGACGGCCGCCAAGGGCGTCGAGGCGAGCCGCCAGGCGGTCGTCACCGCCTCGGGGCACGTCGCCGCCACCGCGAAGACGGCCTGGACGGTCATCGCCCACCGCAAGCTCGTCGCCGCGGGCGTCGGCGCCGGTCTGACCGCCCTGAGCGCTGCGTCGTACGCCGTGGGCCGCCGCGCGGAGCGCGGTGCGCACGGCCCGCTCACCCGGCTCACCGGCGGCCGGATCTGACCACGGCCGGCACGCGCGGCGTGCCGGCCACGAGGGAGCAGGCGGCGCGGCGCATCACCGGGCGTCCCGGTGGTCCGTAGCGCCGCCCTCTCGCGTGCGCGCGGCCGGGACGGTCCCCGGCGCGCGTGGCATGGCGCACATCCCGCCCTCACCGGGGTGCCCCTCTCGCGCGCCACCGCCGTGACGGGGAAGGATGAGACCGCACACGAACGATCGACCCATGTGGAGGAGCGGGCCCATGCAGCACGAGCGAGCGGGCAGTCCGGCCGGACCCGAGGATCTCGTCGACGTCGCTCGGCTGGTGACCGCGTACTACGCGCTCCACCCCGACCTCGACGACCCGGGGCAGCGCGTGGCGTTCGGGACCTCCGGACACCGCGGATCGTCGCTGGCGAGCGCGTTCAACGACGACCACATCGCCGCGACCAGCCAGGCCATCTGCGAATACCGCGCCGAGCAGGGCACCGACGGCCCCCTGTTCCTGGGTGCCGACACCCACGCCCTGTCGGAGCCGGCGCGGGTCACGGCCCTCGAGGTGTTCGCCGCCAACGAGGTGACGGTGCTGATCGACGCCGCGGACGGCTACACGCCGACCCCGGCCGTCTCGCACGCCATCCTCACCCACAACCGCGGCCGCGCCACCGGCCTGGCGGACGGCGTCGTGGTCACCCCCTCCCACAACCCGCCCGCCGACGGCGGCTTCAAGTACAACCCGCCCAGCGGCGGTCCCGCCGCCTCGGACGCCACCTCCTGGATCCAGGACCGGGCGAACGAGATCATCCGGGGCGGCCTGAAGGACGTACGGCGCGTCTCCCACGCCCGTGCCCTCGCCGCCCCCACCACGGGCCGCTACGACTTCCTCGGCAGCTACGTCGCCGACCTGCCCTCCGTCCTCGACCTGGACGCGGTCCGCTCGGCCGGGGTGCGCATCGGAGCCGACCCGCTCGGCGGGGCCTCGGTCGCCTACTGGGGCCGCATCGCCGAGCAGCACGGCCTCGACCTCACCGTCGTCAACCCGCACACCGACCCCACGTGGCGCTTCATGACGCTGGACTGGGACGGCAAGATCCGCATGGACTGCTCGTCGCCGTACGCCATGGCGTCGCTGATCGAGCAGCGGGAGCGGTTCCAGATCGCCACCGGCAACGACGCCGACGCCGACCGGCACGGCATCGTCACCCCGGACGCGGGCCTGATGAACCCCAACCACTACCTCGCGGTCGCCATCTCCTACCTGTACGCCCACCGCGAGAACTGGCCGGCCGCCACCGGCGTCGGCAAGACGCTGGTGTCCTCCGCCATGATCGACCGGGTCGCCGCCGACCTGGGCCGTGAACTGGTCGAGGTGCCGGTCGGGTTCAAGTGGTTCGTCGACGGGCTCGCCGGCGGCACCATCGGCTTCGGCGGCGAGGAGTCGGCCGGGGCGTCCTTCCTGCGCCGCGACGGCTCCGTGTGGACCACCGACAAGGACGGCATCCTGCTGGCGCTGCTCGCCTCCGAGATCACCGCCGTCACCGGCAGGACCCCGTCCGAGCACTACGCGGGCCTGACCGCCCGCTTCGGCGAGCCGGCCTACGCGCGCATCGACGCCCCGGCGACCCGGGAGGAGAAGGCGCTGCTCGCCAAGCTCTCCCCGGCCCAGGTCAGCGCCGACACCCTGGCCGGTGACGCGGTCACCGCGGTGCTCACCGAGGCCCCCGGCAACGGCGCCCCCATCGGTGGCATCAAGGTGACGACGGACAACGCCTGGTTCGCGGCCCGCCCGTCCGGCACGGAGGACGTCTACAAGATCTACGCGGAGTCGTTCCTCGGCCCCGACCACCTCCGCCGCGTCCAGGAGGAGGCCAAGGGCGTGGTGCTGGCGGCCCTGTCCGCCTGACCGCGGACGTGCCGCGGCCCGGGCCACCGCCGGGTGACCCGGGCCGCGGGCGCCGTCAGCCGCGCAGGCTGCGGGCGGGCAGCACCACGTGCACCGCAGAGGTGAGGACGTCCTGGTCGGACGTGAAGGCGGCCAGCGTCTGCACGTCACCGGGCTCGGTGCCCTCCGGCCACGGCCGGGTGGCGAAGATCAGGTAGGCGTACCCGAGAGCGGCCACCGCCTCCAGCCAGCTCTCCGGCGGCACGAACTGCGCCCTGAGATGCTGCACGGTCAGGACCGCCGACCCGGGCACGACGAGCAGGCTCACCGGCAGACCGGGCCGCTGTGCGGCGTCGACGAGTCCCTCGCCCACGGGCAGCCCGGCGCTCCCCAGCAGCTGCTCGATGGCCTTCGCCGTGGCCTCCGGACCGTTCGCGCCGGGGCCCAGGGGGCAGGCGAGGAGGTAGGGGACGTCGACACCCTCGGGCGTGGTGCCCCGCCAGGACAGGACGACGAGGGAGCCCAGGTCGTCGGTGTGCGTGGGCTGAGTTTCGGCTGAGATCGAGGTCACCGCGGCACCGTACCGGCGTCACCCGGGGGCTCCCGGCCCGCTGTCACCCGCTTGGCCCAGTCCCGCCGGGCTCTCCACACGAACGAGGGGCCCACGCACCGGACATGTCCCCGATACAGGACACTGGAGGAAGATCCGACCCGGGAGGACCGTCACGTGATCATTTTCGGCACCAAGGGATACCTGTACCAGCTCGCGATACTGACGCTGGTGTGCGGCCGGTGCGGCAACCCCGCCGCGCACACGCTCCGCAAGCGCGTCACGAAGTTCACCCTGTTCTTCGTGCCGCTGTTCCCCGTCTCGACGAAGTACCTGACGCAGTGCACCTTCTGCGGCGCCGAACAGAAGGTGACCGAGGAGCAGGCGGAGCGGCTGCGGGCCCAGGACGCGGGTGACCCGGGCGGCCGGCCGTACGGGCAGCCGCAGCAGCAGCACCGCTTCTGAGAACGGGACCCGGCCGGGGCGTCGCCCGTCACCCGCCGGCGGGGCGGGGCGGCGCGGCCCGGCGGCGGTCGAGCCGCAGTGCCGTCCCGGTCGCCAGCGCCCCCAGGCCTTCCCACACCCCGACACCGGCGAAGACGTCCGGTGCCCTGCCGCCGATCGCAGCGGCGATGAAGACCGTGCAGGTCAGCAGCCGGAACGGCACGGTCCAGCGGAAGAAGGCCCGCCAGTCGGCCAGGGCCGCCAGCACGTAGTACACGCCCATGTTTGAGGCGGCTGCCGGTCATCCACGATGTGGCAACCGCGTCATCCCGGGTACCCGGCCGCCACGAGCCCGGACCTGTGTGTGGGCCGACGGGCCTCCCCGCAGTCGATCAGTGAATACCGGAGGCAGGTAGATGAGCACCGTCAAGGAAACCGTGGAAGTCGAGGTCCCGCTGCACACCGCCTACAACCAGTGGACGCAGTTCGAGGAGTTCCCGCACTTCATGGAGGGCGTCGAGGAGGTCAGGCAGATCGACGACCGCCACAACCACTGGACGACGAAGGTCGGCGGAGTACGGCGCGAGTTCGACACCGAGATCGTCGACCAGCTGCCCGACGAGCGCGTCACCTGGCGTACGACCAGCGGAGACGTCAACCAGAAGGGCTCCGTCCGCTTCGAGCGCGTGGATGACACCCACACGCGGGTGGAGCTCGTGATGGAGGTCGAGCCCAGCGGGATGGCCGAGAAGGCCGCGGACATGGTGGGCACCATCGACCGCCGGGTCAAGGGCGACATGAAGCGCTTCAAGCAGTACATCGAGGAGCGCGGTGCGGAGTCCGGTGCCTGGCGCGGCCGCATCCAGCCGGGCGGCGGCACCGGCCCGGCCCTCTGACCCCACGGCGCTGCCCCGCGACCCGGTCTCCGGCAGGAGGCCGGGTCTTCTTGTGCCCGTGTGCGCTTGCGGCGGAGCGTACGTGACGTTTCGGTCATCGTTATGACATGCACCTGTCCATATCGGTCTCCCGGTGGCACGCTGCCCCTGACTGTCCGCAGTGACACCCCTGCCTGACCGGGCGGCGGTTGCCGCCGCCCGGCCCCCACAGCAGAAGGAGACCGCGTGATAGGCAGACCCCGAAGCGCCCGCACGTCCGGCGGCACCCCCGTGCGCCGCACCCTCCTCGGCGCCCTCGCCGGCATCACCGCGCTGCTGGCGGCCGGCGTCACCGCCGCACCGGCGGGCGCGGCACCGGAACCCGGCGTGGCGGCCCCCGCGGCGCGCGAACGCGCCCTGGCCTTCTGGACCCCGGAACGGATGCGGGCGGCGACCCCGCTCGACGTCCTGACCGTCGACCGCTCGCAGGTCCGGGCCGCTGCCCCGCGCCAGGGCGAGGCGACCGTCGTGGCACCCAGCGCACCCGCCCTGGCCGTCGGCCCGCTGGCGTTCCCGCACGGCGGCGGCCCCTGGTCCGGCGGGGGAGCGGTGACCAGGACGGCGGGACGCGTGTTCTTCACCTACCAGGGCCGCACCGCCTCCTGCTCCGGCAACGCGGTCACCAGCGCCAACAAGAGCACCGTGCTGACCGCCGGCCACTGCGTGAAGATGCAGGGCGCCTGGCACACCAACTGGGTGTTCGTGCCCGGCTACCACGACGGACAGCGGCCCTACGGCACCTGGGCGGCGGCCAGGACCCTGTCGACGCCGCAGTGGACGGCCGGCGAGGACATCAACTACGACATCGGCGCGGCCGTCGTCGCCCCGCTGGACGGCAAACGGCTCACCGACGTCGTCGGCGGCCAGGGGCTCGCCTTCAACACCGGCTACTCCAAGGCCATGTACTCCTTCGGCTTCCCGGCCGCCGCCCCGTACGACGGCGAGAAGTTCGTCTACTGCAGCGGCACCACCTTCCGGGACTTCCTGCTCTCCTCGGACCACGGTCTGACCTGCAACATGACCGGCGGCTCCAGCGGCGGCCCGTGGTTCACCCAATTCGACGAGGCCACCGGCACGGGCCTGCAGTCCTCGGTGAACAGCTTCAAGTACAACTTCCTGCCCAACGCCATGTACGGCCCGTACTTCGGGGCGGACGCGCAGAACCTGTACCAGAGCGCCCAGGCGTCCTGATCCACCGCGGGGACGGGAACCGGGGCCCGCGCCGAGCCATGGCGAGGGCCCCGGCTCCGTGCGCGCGGCACCGGGCGTCGTTCCAATTGTGTTGCGGTGATCGCCCGCTCCACCACAATGGCCTGAATGATCGGCAACCGCACCACCTCCCGCACCGCGGACGGCAGAAGCGTCCCCGGAACCTGGCGTCACGCGTTCATCCGCAACGGCGACTACTTCCTCACCGACCTGTTCATCTACGCGGACGGACTGATCGACTGCTGGGGCCTGGTCACCCTGGAGGAGTTCGAGCGGAAGCTGCGCACCGGCTGGGTCGCCACCGAACTCCCGGACGGCGCCCGGGCCTCCGCCCACGACCTGGCCGCGTGGAAGTTCAGCGAACCCCACACCTGGCTCACTCCCGAACTGCTGCTCGCCGAGGTCCGCGACACGATCGACCAGCTCAACGGCCGGCCGGACTCGACGGGCCGCTGCCTCGCCGCCGTCGACGCGTTCCTCGCCGAACCGACCGAGGAGAACCGGGCCATCGCCCGCGCCGCCTACCACGCCATCCCGGAGACCCAGCGCCACTACGCGCTGGGCGACATGGACCGCAAGGACCGGCCGCTGCAGGTGCTGGTCACCGGGCCCGGCGGGGAACTGGAGTCCCCGCCCGGCGAAACCGTCGACCAGGAGGAGTACGACGAGGCGGTCGCCTACTTCCGGGACCGGGAGCGGTCGCGGGCCGAACGTCTCGCACGGGTCCCGGCGGACGGGCCCGCGACCCCGACGGCCCCCGCCCTCCACCTCTACGAGAGGTACCCGCTCAAGCCCTCGGACGACCCGGGCACGCAAGCCCTGCGCAACGACTACCCCGCCCCCGTCCTCGTCGGCGGCGACACCTACCCCTCGGTCGCCCACGCCTACTGGGCCCTGTCCACGTCCGACGCCACGGCCCGGGCCGCCGCGCGGGACGCGGACCGGGCGTTCGCCGCTTACCGCGCCGCGGCCGGTGCCCCCCGGCGTGAGGGGTGGGACCAGGCCAGGACCGCCGTCATGGCCGCCCTGCTGAGGGCCAAGTACACCCAGCACCCGGCCCTCGCGCGCGTGCTCCTGGACACGGGTGACGCCACCCTCGTCTACGACGATCACGACTCCGGCCACTGGGGCGACAACGGCGGCCGCGGCCGCAACTGGACCGGCCGCCTGCTCGAACTGGTCCGCTCCGAACTCCGGGCCGGACAGGCGGGGATCGGCCCGTTCGCCTAGCGCGACGGGCGCTCGCCCGGTCCGGGCGGACGGTCGCCGCCCGGACCGGCGAGGTGGCCGGGAGCAACCTTCGGGGCGCTCGACGGTCTATTCCTCAGGGGGGTGTCGACCATGGGGGCGGACCATCAGATCGCTTTCTTCCTGCGCGAGTCGACGGCGACGGCACCGGAGCGGCGTGCGGCGGCGCTGAAGGGCCTGGGGCGCAGGGGCGGTACCGAGCACGTCCCCGTGCTCGTCGAGGCGGCCGCCGATCCCGCGCCCGAGGTGCGCGCAGCCGCCGCCCGGTCCCTCGGCCGGCTCGGGATCCCGCAGGCCGGCCGGGAGGTCCTGCCGCGTCTGATGGGAGACGCGGATCCGGACGTGCGGCGCAGGGCCTGTGTCGCCGCGACCCGGCTGGCGCTCGACGGGCCGGCGGTCGTGGAGGCCTTCGCCCGGCTGCTGTCCGACCCCGACCGCCACGTGCGGATCCTCGCCCTGGAAGGACTGGCCGCCCTGGGTGTCCCGGGGGACGTCACGGCCCTCACCGCGCTGCTCGGCGATCCCGACAGCGCCGTGTGGGGGAGGGCCGGCACCCTTCTGCACGCCTGCAAGGACGACCCGGACGTGCGCGCCGAGGTGATCCGCACCGCCCGCGAGGGCAGGGGCGCCGCCCGCGCGCGCGTCCTGGAGCGGCTGCCCCGGGAGTGCGCCGAACGGCTCCTCGACGCGCTCCTCGACGGCCTGGGCGATCCGTCCCCTGAGGTGCGCATCCAGGCCGCCTGGCGCCTGTGCCACCTGGAACAACGGCAGGTGCGGGACACCTGGGCGGCGGCCCTGCGCGGGGAGCGCGACCCCCGGGTCGCCGCCGTTCTCCTCCGTTTCCCGGGCGATCGGGCCGACGAGCGCCTGGGCGGACCGGCGGTGCGGTGGCTGCACGACCCCGTCGCCGGACCGCACGCCGCACAGGTCCTGGGTGCCCTGGACACCGGCCCGGCGGCCACCCACCTGCGTACGGCCCTGACCGACGCGACGCTGCCCGCCGCCACCCGGGCCGCCTGCGCCACGGCGATCGGGGCCGGTGGCCGCTGGGACGCGGTGTGGCTCCTGCTGCCCCTCCTGGACGACCCCGACGACGACGTGCGCGCCGGGGTCCTCGGCGGGCTGGAGCTCCTCGTGGAGAACGGACTGCGGCCCTGGGAGCGCCACCCGGTGGCGTGGGCCCTCTCGGCCCACCTGGAGACCGACGCCCGGCACACCTGGCGCACCCGCGACGCGCTCTGGGGCCTGGCCCAGGCGCTCCCCGCCGTACGACGGCTGGCGGACACCGCCCCTTCGGGCGAGGTCCGGGCCGCCGCCCTGTCGCTCCTCGACGGCGACGACCCGGCCGACGCAGACACCCGGCACGATCTGCGGCGCTTCCTGCGGGGCCTGGACGACCCGCACGAACCGGTGCGCTACGAGGCCGTGAGCGGTCTGCGGCGCTGGGTGGACGCGGGCGGGGCCCTCCCACCGGGCGCCGACGCCGCGCGCGAGCGGTTGAGGGCCCTCACCGCGGACGCCTCGCCGCGCCTGCGCGAGGCCGCCACCGGGCTCCTCGCGGCCCTGGACGGCGGCCCGGACGCCGCCACGTCCGCACCGGCGTGAACGAGCCCCGGCTGCCTCCCCGCACGGGTGTGAGCCGGGGCCTCGCCGTTCCCCGGGTCGGTGTGAACGCAAGCCCCCGCCGCCCCGGCATCGGTGTGAACGGAGCGCCTCGGCCGTCCCCCGGGCCGGCGGGAACGCGAGCCTCCGCCGTCCTCGTGCCGGCGGGAACGCGAGCCTCGGCCGTTCCGGCACCGGCGGGAACGCGAGCCCCGGCCGCCCCCGCGCCGGTGTGAACCGGGCGCCCCGGTCTTCCCCCGCACCGGCGGTTTGCGTGGGCGTCCCGCCGTGGACCGCGTGTCGCCGTTCCGGCCGGTCCAGACTGGGCCCATGCGAGTGCTGATCATGACAGCGGGATCGCGCGGGGACGTGGCACCGTACACCGGGCTGGGCGCCGGGCTGGTGCGCGGCGGCCATGACGTCACGCTCGCCACGCACGCCCTCTTCGCGCCCCTGACCGCCGGTTCGGGCGTGCGCTTCCACCCGACCCCGGTCGACCCGCACGCCCTGTCGCACTCCGATCGCGGCCGCGGCCTGCACTCCAGCGGCACGGGACTCGGCAAGCTGTGGCGTGCGGCGTCGATGGCCCGGTCCGCCGCGGAGGAGATGACCGACGCCCTCGTGGAGGCGGCCCGCGGTGCCGATGTCGTCCTGGCCGCCGGCGCGGTGGCACCCCTGGGCCGGGCCATCGCCGAGGGACTGCGCCTGCCCAGCCTGGGCCTGTTCCTGCAACCCCAGCATCCGACACGGGAGTTCGGCGCGCCCATGCTGGGCGGACGCTCGCTCGGGACGGTGGGCAACCACCTGGCCGGACAGGTCGTCACCGCCGCGATCGACCGCGTCCACACCGAGGCCCTGCGCGCGCTGCGCGCCCGGCACGGCATGCGGCCGCGCAGTCCGGCCGCGCTGCGCCGGGCCCACGAGCGGGCCCACTGGCCCGTCCTGCACGGATTCAGCGCACACGTGGTGCCCCGCCCCCGGGACTGGCGGCCGGGCCTGGACCTCGCCGGGTACTGGTGGCCGTACGACACGCGCCGGCTGCCCGCCGAACTGGAGGAGTTCCTCACCGCCGGGCCCGCACCGGTGTTCGTCGGGCTGGGCAGCGCGACCGTGCCGGACCCCGGGCGGGTCAGCGCCGAGATCGTGCGGGCCCTGCGTCAGGCGGGGCTGCGCGGGGTGATCCAGCGGGGCTGGGCGAACCTCACCGCCCGGACCGACGACGTGATCACCGTCGGGGACGTCCCGCACGCGCTGCTGTTCCCGCGCGTGGCCGCCGTGGTCCACCACGCGGGTGCCGGCACCACCGCCGCCGTGCTGCGCGCCGGTGTCCCCACGGTGCCGGTGCCGGTGCAGTTCGACGGCGGCTTCTGGGCGGACCGGCTGGTCGCCCTGGGCACCGCGCCGTGCGCGCTTCCGCTGCGGCGCCTGTCCGCGGGCGCACTCGCCTCCGCCCTGCGCCGTGCCACACGCGACCCCCGCCACCGCGACCGCGCCCGTGCGCTGTCACGGCACTTGGCCGAGGAGGACGGCGTGGCACCGGTTCTGGCCGCGCTGGGCGGGACGGCCCGCTGAGCGGCACTCAGGACACCGCGCCACCCGGCGTTCGCGGCGGGCGCCCCCCGGCCCGGCCCACCGTCATGCGGAATCCCCGGATCGTGGCCGCGAGCACCGCCCTCCGGCCGTCCAGACAGGCGAGCGGACCGCCGGGCTCCGCCGTCAGACGGGCCCGCCCCAGCCGGACACGGCCCGACAGCCGCAACGGCACCGCGCACGTCCCGTGCACCGGGTGCGGCTGCAGCAGCCGGCCGCGCACGGGCAGCCGGCCGGGCAGCGGCAGCAGATCCTGCTGCGTCCCCGTCACCACCGCACCCGGGCCGGCCGGTCCGCCCCGGACGACCAGGCGGGTACGCGTCGCGCCTCCTCCGGTCGACGGCGTGGCGGGACCGAAGCCGAAGGAGCCGAGTTCCTTGGGGATGCCCCACAGCGTGCGGCCACCGGCCAGCGAGCGCGGGTCGTCCACCCAGGCCTCGACCGCGCAGGCCGCCGGACCCCGCCGGTCCCGCACCGCCAGGGCCACCAGCAGCTCCCGGTACGCCAGCGTGCCGCCGGGCCGGTAGTCCACCCAGAACGTGACCAGCACCCAAAACCGCCCGAGCCGCAGCGGGCGGACCCCCGCGGGCAGCCGCCAGCCGGGCGTCTCACGCCCCGGCACCAGCCACACCGCGGTGACCATGTCGCCGCGCAGATGCCACGGCTCCGGCGGAAAGGGCTCGGCCACGGGTGCCCTCCTTCACGTCCTGACCCCGCTCGGCCCTTCCCGGGTACCCGGTACCGGTCACCCGCAGCGGGGACGGCGGCCGGCGAGCAGGATCGCGAGCGGGGCGGCCGTGAAGACCGACGAGTAGGTGCCGACGGCGAGGCCCACGAGCAGCGCCAGGGCGAAGTCGGTGAGGGAGGACCCGCCGAGCACCGCGAGGGCGATGAGGACCAGCGCCGCGCCCATGCCCGTGTTCACCGTGCGGGGCAGGGTCTGCAGCACCGCCGGGCCCACCACGTCCGGCCAGTACCGCTCCGGGTGACGGCCGGCCAGCTCCCTCACGCGGTCGAAGAGGATCACCGAGTCGTTGACGGAGTACCCGACGACGGTGAGCAGGGCCGCCAGGAACACCCCGTCCAAGGGCTTGCCCAGCCAGGCGAACACGCCGACGAGGATCACCACGTCGTGGGCGAGGGCGACGACCGCGGCGGTGCCGAACACCCAGCGGAACCGGACCGTCAGATACAGCAGCTGGGCGCCCAGCGCGAGGGCGAGCGCGACCAGCGCGTCGCGGCGCAGTTCCGCGCCGAGGCTCGGGCCGATCAGTTCGTCACGGACCTTCTCCGCCCCGCCGGCCAGCTCCCGCACGGCTCCGGTGACGCCGGCCTCCTGGGCGTTCGTCATCGGCCCGGTCCGCACCGTCAGGTCCGAGGCGCCGGAGGACTGCACGACGGCCCGGGGGAACCCGGCGTCGGCCAGCGCGGTCCGGACCCGGTCGGCGTCGACGGGGGAGGTGGTCGCGTACGTGATGAGGCGGCCTCCGGTGAACTCCACCCCCAGGTCGGCACCGCGCACGACGGTGCCCGCGGCGGCCAGGGCCAGCACGGCGGCGCTCGCCGCCAGCCAGCGGCGCGGGCGGCGCATCAGCCGCGGTTCGCGCCGGCCGAGGTGCTCGCGGACGGCACCCGTCGTCGCGATGCCCGTGAGAGCGGGGGACCGGCGGACCCGCGGCCGGCTCGCGGCGAACTCGGCGAGCACCCGGGTGATCACCAGCGCGCTGACCATGGAGGCGAGCACGCCGATGCCCAGGGTCACCCCGAAGCCGCGCACCGGCCCGGAGGCCAGCAGGAACAGCAGCACGGCCGCGATCAGTGTGGTGATGTTGGAGTCGGCGATCGCGCTGAACGCGTCGCGGAACCCGGCGGCGAGCGCCGAGCGGGGAGTCGGGCGCCGGCGGGCCGTGTACTCCTCGCGGGCCCGTTCGAAGACCAGCACGTTGGCGTCCACGGCCATGCCGATCGCCAGGACGAAACCGGCCAGGCCCGGCAGGGTGAGGGCGGCGCCGAGCGCGGCCAGGGCGGCGTAGGAGACGAGGCCGTAGCAGGCCAGGGCGAGCACGGCGAGCAGGCCCATCAGCCGGTAGACCACGATGACGAAGAGCGCGGTCAGGGCCGTGCCGACGGCGGCCGCCCGGGCGCTCGCGGCGATGGCCTCGGCACCGAGGGTGGGGCCCACCGTGCGCTGCTCGACCGTCTCGACGGGCACGGGCAGGGCTCCGCCGTTGACCAGCAGCGCCAGTTCACGGGCCTCGGCCGGGCCGAAGGCGCCCGTGATCCGGGTGGCGCCGTCGCGGATGCCGCTGCCGCAGGCGACGGACGGGTCGACCTGCGGGGAGGAGATGACCTTGTCGTCGAGGACGATGGCGACGCGCCGTGCCGGGTCCCCCACCGGGTGGCAGGCCGCTTCGCCGGTCAGCCGGGCCCAGCTGTCGCGGCCCGGGCCCTCGAAGCCGACGGTGACGTGCCACCCCGCGCCGCCCTGGTCGTCGAAGCGCGCGGCGGCCTCCTCGACGTGCTCGCCGGTCAGGGCGGCGGGCCCGAGGCGCAGCGGGGTGCCGGACTCGTCGGGCAGCGTCCGGGACACGCCGTCGCCGTCGCCGCGCACCGGGTGGAAGGCGAGCTGCGCGGTGCGGCCCAGGACGTCGGCGGCCTCGCGCGGGTCCTGCACTCCGGGCAGCTCGGCGATGATCCGGTTCTCGCCGGAGCGGACGAGGGTGGGTTCGGCGACGCCGAGCGCGTCGACGCGGCCGCGCAGCACCTCCAGGGTGCGGTCGGTGGCCTCGGGGCCGGTCCCGGCGGCCGGGCCCGGGCGGGTCTCCAGCACGATCTGCGTACCGCCGCGCAGATCCAGGCCCAGGCGGACCGGCACGGTCACGGCGATGTACAGGGACACGGCGAGCAGGGCGAGGGCGAGCAGGGCCCTCACCCGCGTGGAACGGGTCACGAACAGCCTCCGGCGGGCGCACCCGGGCACGCGGGAGACGGCCGGGCGCTGTCAGGAAGAAGGAAAGGGAGCGTCGGGTGCCGGACGACGCGGCGGTGCCCGTTCGAGGTCGGGGGACGAGCACGGCGGTACGGAGGTGAGCGGCGTGGCCCGCGCGGGAGACGGAGCGCCGGTGAGTGCGGGAGGCGCGGCGGTCCGCCGCGCACCGACGGCCGCGGGGCAGCGGGGAGGGGAGGGCTCACCGTGCGACTCGTGGCGGGCCGCCGCCCGGACCGCGCAGGTCCCGTCCCGGTCGTCGTCCGCGCGCGGCCCGGTGCCGGGGGGACCGGCCGCCGCCACCGCGGCGGACGGCGGGCCGGCCGCCGGGCCGGGCGGGACGCCGCCGAGTGCGGTCAGCAGCGTCAGCAGGACGGCCGCCAGGACGGCGACGCCGCGGCCCGGGGAGCTGTGTCGGGAGTTGGATGCCACCGTCAGGGTTCGATCAGCCCGGCGCGGATGGCGTAGCGGGTGAGCTCGAGGCGGTCCCGCAGGCCCAGCTTCTGCAGCAGGTTGGCGCGGTGCCGCTGCACGGTCTTGACGCTGATGAACAGCAGTTCGGCGATCTCCTTGGACGAGTGGCCCTCGGCCACCAGCTTCAGCACCTCCTCCTCGCGCGGGGTGAGCACCTGGCCTGGGCTCTCCTCGCCGTGGCGGGCCCGGTCGAGGTAGTTGCGGATCAGGGCGGTGATCGCGCCCGAGTACAGGAACGGCTCGTCCCGGACGGCCGCCCGGCACGCGGCGACCAGGTCCCGGTCGGCGACGGACTTCAGCACATAGCCGCAGGCCCCGGCCTTGAGGGCCTGGAAGAAGTACTGCTCGTTGTCGTGCATGGTGAGCATCAGGATCTTCAGGCCCGGCGCGCGGACGGCCAGTTCGCGGGCGGCCTGCAAGCCGGTCAGGCGTGGCATGGCGATGTCGAGCACGGCCAGGTCGACCTCGTGCGTCCGGGCCAGCTCGACGGCCTCGGCGCCGTCACCGGCCTCGGCGACCACGTCCAGGTCCGGTTCCTGCTGGAGGATCAGCCGCACCCCGCGCCGGACCAGGGCGTGGTCGTCGGCGAGCAGGATGCGGATCGCGCCGGTCCGGGCCTCGGCGAGGGTGATCGTGTCGGGCATGGTCAGAGCTGCTTCCTGGGAACGGGCGCGGTGAGGCGGACGCTGGTGCCGGTACCCGGCGCGGGGGTGATGTCGAGGCTGCCGCCGATCAGCAGGGCCCGTTCGCGCATCCCGCGCATGCCGGCACCCTCCCGGGGGGCCTCGATGCCCCGGCCGTCGTCGGTGACGGTCAGCACCACGCGGTCGCCGGCGTGACGCAGGGCGACGGTGACGCGCCCGGCGTCCGCGTGCCGGGCGGCGTTGGTCAGCGACTCCTGGGCGACGCGGTACAGGACCAGCTCCGTCTCCGGTGCCAGGGCGGGCAGGTCGGTGTCGAAGCGGCGGGTGACCTGCATCCGGGTGTGGGTGGCGAAGTCCTCGGTGAGGGAGGTGATCGCGCTGACCAGACCCAGGTCGTCCAGCACCCCGGGGCGCAGCCTGCGCACCAGGCGGCGGACCTCGTCCAGGGACTCCCGGGTGATCTCCTGCACCTCCTGCAGTTCCGCGCGCAGCCGCTGCGGCGCATCGTCGGCGCTGCGCTTGAGGCCCAGCAGGATGGCGGTCATGCTCTGCCCGACCTCGTCGTGCAGTTCCTGCGCGATACGGCGGCGTTCGGCCTCCTGCGCCAGCAGGGCCCGGGCGCTGCTGGTGGCCCGCTCCTGCTCCAGGCGCTCCAGCATCGCGTTGAAGGTGCGGATCACCTCGGGCACCTCACCGCCCCCGGACACGGGCAGACGCTGGCCGGGGCGGAGCAGATCGACGGTGGTCATCAGCCTTCTCAGCCGGACCAGGGGCGCGAGGCCCAGACGCAGCAGGGCCGCGTTGGCGACCAGCATCACGGCGAGACCGCCGACCAGGATGACGGCCTCGGTGAGCAGGATCGGCACCGACACCGTCACCGGTGCCCACAGCAGCAGAGCCGTGGCCGCGCCGAGCACCAGGGCGTTGAGGGCGAAGATCCGCCAGAACAGGGACACCGGACCTGCGACTCCTCTTCTCCGTGCTCGGATCACCGCCACCGCGGAGCGCCGCTCGCGGCCCGTGCCGGTGGCGCCGGGTGACCGGGACCGGGATGCCTGGTGTCAGGACCGGATGCCGGGTCCGGCAGGCCGGATGCCGTGGCGTGGGTGCCCGGCACCCCGGGTGGCCTCCCGCCAGCCTGCCCCGTCGCCGCGGTCGCCGTCGATGGGGGTCAGCCCCCATTTCCCGGGGGCGCGGCGTACCCAGGCCGTACCCCTTGGGTGGCCCGTCCGGCCGGGAATGGGGCCCGCGCCCGATAGGACTCCGCGGCGGATCCGGCGAGGGTGGGGGCGACACCCCCGGCCGGCTCGCGGCCGGGCAGCCGAAAGAGGACCGATCATGACGCTCGACGTTCCCCGGGCCGAGCCCGACCCCCACGAAGCCCGGCACCGCCTGGAACACGCCCGCGCCTCCCGGCTGGCGCAGCTGCGCGCCCTCGACGACGGCGGGCAGGCTGCGGAGGACCACCTGCTGTCCGAGCAGAGGTCCGCGATGCGGCGGGTCCTCCGGGAGATCGACGAGGCCTTCGGGCGCATCGAGCAGGGCACGTACGGCACCTGCCTGGGCTGCGGCAGGCCCATCCCCGCGGAGCGGCTGGAGATCCTCCCGTACACCCGCCACTGCGTCGCCTGCCAGCGCCGCGCCCTCTGACCGCCCTCCGCTCCGAGCTCCTCCGCCCTGACCACGAAGAAGGGGTGACGTGGTGAACCAGCAGACCGCCGGCCCGGGTGCGCCGCACCTGTCGGCCGAGGACCTTGCCGCGCTGCGCGAGAGCCTGCGCGAGCAACGCCTGTTCCGCCGGGAGCAGTTGCGCCGGCTCGCCGGCCCGGCCGCCTCCCGCGCCGCGGAACGGCGCGGGCAGGGGGCGTCCGCGCACCTGGAGGTCGGCGTCAAGCTCGCCGCCTCGGCCCGCATGGTCCTTGCCGACGTCGAAGCGGCCCTGGCCCGCATGGACGCGGGGGTGTACGGCGCCTGCGGCCGGTGCGGTCGCCCTCTCGACCGGGAGCGCCTGCTGATCGTGCCGCAGGCCCGCTACTGCGCCCGGTGCCAGTGGGCCGCCGCCGGCGGCCGGTGAGGGGCGTGACGCCGCCGGCGTGGTGAGGCCCCGTCCCTGACCGGGGTCGGGGACGGGGCACGACCCCGGTCAGGGACGAGGCACGACCCGGGTCAGGGACAAGGCACGCCCCGGGTCAGGGACGAGGCACGACCGGGGTCACGGACCGGGGCGCACCGGCTTGCCCGACGCGCGGCGGCCTCTCACATGGACGGGACCGCGTGGGGGACGGCCGCGAGGCCGACAGGACCGGCGAGGCGGACCGGACCGGCGACGCCGACGGGATCGCGAGCCCGACCGGCCCGACCGGCCCGACCGGCCCGACCGGCCCGACCGGCCCGACCGGCCCGGCCAGCCCGACCGGCCCGCCGGTCTTGCCCTCGGGCGCAGCCCCTCGCACCGGGCCACCCGCCGGGCCGACAGCGGCTCATGACCCCGCCCCGGCCAGGTCCCACCCCGCCGTCCGGCCTCCCGGGGCGGTGTCCCAGGGGCGGGGACCGGTGCCGTCCGTCCAGGCCCGCAGGGCGTCCCCGTCCACGCAGACGATGCCGCACTGCCCGGCGTACTCCACCGCGGGCCCGGTGAAGTCGCTCGTGGTGACCAGCGCGGCGACGTCCGCCTCGTGGACGGTGAAGCACGTGCCGCCGAAGCGCTGCAGGTCCTGCGAGCCGACGCGGTGGGAGGCGTCGTAGCGCTTGCACTGGACGACGATCCGCCGCCCGTCGGGGGTCAGGGCCACCACGTCGGCGCCCAGGTCCCCGGCACCTCCCACGACCTCGACGGCGGAGCAGCCGTCCCGTTCGCAGAGGGCGGCGATCGCCTCCTCGAACTCCTCGGGCGTCAGCGCCCCGTAGTCGGTGACGATCTCGACCGCCGTGCGCTGCGGGGGCAGTTCGAGGGCGTCCAGTTCGCGGGCCGCCTCCCTCGCCGCCTCGTCCAGCGCTGCCGCGGCCCGGCGCGCCGCCCGGGTCACGTGCACCCGGCGCCGCACCCCGATCAGGCCCGCGACAGCCACCACGACCAGCACGAACACCCAGGCGGGCCGCCGTTCGACGGCGCCCGCGACCAGACGCGCCACGAGGCCCAGGGCGCACACGACCACGGCGAGGAAGACGAAGAACAGCGCGGTCGAGCGCAGGTCGAAACGGCGCCGCCGGTTGACCGGCGGTATGGGACGGGTAGGCGCGGTCACGGTGTGTCCCCCTCGTGGGATCGATGAAAGATCGTTTCCACCGTCTTCCCAAGATCTGGATCTTCATCGGTCCTTCACCACCTCGGGACCCGACCGGACCGCGTACGCAACCGCTTCGAAATCGCCAAAACCCGACCGGAAGGTGTCTGGACCACTCGCGCGCCTTGAACGGGCCTGACCGGTTCTGCTTGGGTGACGATCAATCAATGGGGGGCGGTCCGGACCCGGACCCGCGAGGGGTGCACCCTTCATGCAGACCAGGGGAAGGCGCATGAAGTACTTCCGTCTGCTCGTCCTGGGCAACGGCATCTCGGCGTACGGCAGTTACCTGAACATGGTGGCGCTGAACGTCTTCGTCTACGACGCCACCGGCAGCGCGCTCGCGGCCGGCCTCTTCATGGCCGTACGCCTGGCCACCAGTGTCGTCTCGGGCTGGGTCAGCGGCCGGCTCGTCTCGGTCCACGACCGCAAACGCCTGATGGTCGGCGCCGACCTGTGCCAGGCCGTGGCCCTGCTGAGCCTGCTGCTCGCCCCGGACGGCGTGCGCCCCGGGCTGCTCTACGTCCTGGCCGTGGTGACGGGCGGCTGCTCGACACTTTCCCAGGTCGCGCTGCGCAGCAGCATCCCCGAGATCGTCGGGGCCGAGCACCGGGTGCGGGCCAACGGACTGCTGGTGACCGGGCGTTCGCTTGCCATGATCGCCGGCTTCGCCTCCTCGGGCGTGGTGGTGGCCGAGCTCGGCTACTCCGCCGCGTTCGCCCTGGACGCGGCGACGTTCCTGGTCTCCGCGACCGTGCTGTTCCTGCTCCCGGTCCGCACCCGCGCGGCCGGGAACCCGGCGGGCGGCACGGCGGAGGAGACCTCCGGCGCCGCGCGCTGGACGGTCCGGATGCTGCTGGCCACGGCTCCGCTGCTGATGGCGATGATCGCCGTCCGGGCCGTCGACGGGCTGGGCTCCTCGTCCCACAACGTCGCCCTGCCGCTCTACTCCAGCAGCCTCGACCCCGACCATCCGGCCACCTTCATCAGCCAGTTCTGGGCCACCTGGGCCATCGGCAACATCGTCGCCCAGCAGGTGATCGGGCGGGTCACCCGGAAGACCGGCCGGACGCCGGGGGAGCGGGCGTTCGCGCTCGGCGCCTGCGTGATGTCGGCCGGTTTCATCGTGGTCTTCAGCGGCCTGCCGACCGTGCCCGCCGTCATCGCCGCGCTCGTCGCCGGAGCCGCCGACGGATTCACCGAGACCGTCTACGTGTCGCGGCTGCAGAGCGCCCCCGACGAGCAGCGCGGCCGGCTGTTCGGCCTCTCGGCCTCGGCCGAGAACACCGGCTTCGGCCTCGGCATGCTCGTCAGCGGCGCCCTGCTGGAGCGCTTCTCGCCGCTCGCGGTGGTGGCCGCCTTCCACGGCCTCGCCATCGTCCTGTGCGCGGGCCTGCTCGTGGCGCTCACCCTCCGCGCCAGGCGCGCATCCGCCCCGCCCGGGGACGAACCGGCCGGACGCGACCGGCCCGCGGTGAAGGAGGGACGCGGCTGATGACCACGCACCGGCCCGACCCACGCATGGCCGTCATCGGCATGGCCTTCCGGCTGCCCGGCGCCGACACGCCCGAGGACCTCTGGCACATCGTCCGGGACGGCACCGACCGCATCACCCGCTTCACCGACGAGCAACTGGCCGCCGCCGGCGTGCCGGCCGAGGAGTACGGGGCGGAGGACTTCGTCGGCGCCTCCGGGATCCTCGACGACCTCGCCGGATTCGACGCCCGCCACTTCGCGATGAGCCCGCACGAGGCCCGGATCACCGACCCGCAGCACCGCCTGTTCCTGGAGTGCGCCCAGCACGCCCTGGAGGACGCCGGGTACGCCCGGGAGCGCGACGGCAACCGGATCGGCGTCTACGCCAGCACCGGCTACCACCTGTACACCCTGCAGAGCTACCTGCTGAACAACGTGCTGCCCGGCAACCCCCCGTCCGACTGGCCCACCGCCCTGCAGACGGTCATCGGCAACTACGCCGACTTCGCCGCCACCCGGGTCGCCTACCGGCTCGGACTGACCGGCCCCGCCGTCAACATCCAGACGGGCTGCTCCAGTTCGCTGGTCGGTGTGCAGGCGGCCGCACAGGCACTGCTCATGGGCGACTGCGACATCGCCCTCGTCGGCGCCGCCGCCGTCCACGTCCCGCAGGTGGTGGGCTACCGCCACGTCAAGGGCTCGATCCTGTCCCGGACCGGCCGCCTCAGGGCGTTCGACGCGGACGCCGACGGCACCGTGGGCGGCACCGGCGTGCTGGCGGTCGTCCTCAAGCCGCTGGCCCGGGCCGTCGCCGACGGCGACACCGTGCACGGGGTAGTGCTCGGCTGGGGCATCGCCAACGACGGCGCCGGGAAACGGGCGTACGCCGCGCCGAGCGCCGACGGCCAGCGCGCCGCCGTCCGGCAGGCCCTGCGGCGCGCCGGTGTCAGCGCGGACACCATCGGCTACCTGGAGACCCACGGCACCGGCACCCTCAAGGGCGACCCGATCGAGTTCGACGGGGCGACCGCCGCCTACCGGGAAGACACCGACCGCACCCACTACTGCGCCCTCGGCTCCGTCAAAGCCAACATCGGTCACCTGGACGCCGCTTCGGGACTCGCCGGTCTGGTCAAGGCCCTGCTGGTGCTGCGGCACGGCGTGATCCCGCCGATGGCCAACTTCACCCGGCCCAACCCCCTGCTCGCCCTCGACGACAGCCCGTTCTACATCCCCGGCACCGCCCGGCCCTGGCCCGCGGGCGACGTGCCGCGCCGGGCGGGCCTCACCTCGCTCGGCGTCGGCGGCACCAACGTCCACCTGGTCCTGGAACAGGCCCCCGAGCCGCCGCCCAGGACCGCCACGGCCGCCCCGCCGGACGTGCTCCTCGTGTCCGGGAGCAGCCCGCAGGCCCTCGCCGCCAACGCCCGCGCCTTCCGCGACCGGTTACGCCGTGCTCCGGCACCGCACGCGGCCGACCTCGTCACCACCGCCGCCGTCGGCCGCGCCCACGGCCGCCACCGGCTCGCGGCCCGCGGCACCACCCCGCAGGCCCTCGCCGACGCCCTCGACGCCTGGCTCGCCGGCACCCCCCGGGCGCCCGTCGTCCCGGGCACGGCACCCGCGGAGGGCGGCCCCCCACGGGTGGCGTTCCAGTTCACCGGCCAGGGCAGCCAGTACCCCGGCATGGCCGCCGCCCTCCACGCGCGTTTCCCCGCTGTACGCGAAATACTCGATGCCTGCGAGCGGCACCACCGTGACCTGACCGGTGACTCGCTGCTCGCCGCGCTGACCGCCGGACACGCCCCGGACGGCTCCGGGGAGGACCCCCTCGCGGACACGGATGTGGCCCAGCCCGCGCTGTTCGCCCTGCAGTGCGCCCTGGTACGGCTGTGGCAGGACACCGGTGTGACACCGCACGCGGTGGCCGGGCACAGCGTCGGGGAGTACGCGGCGCTGTACGCGGCCGGGGCCCTGTCGCTGGAGGACGGACTGCGCCTGACCACCGCCCGCGGCCGGCTGATGCGGCGGCGCTGCGCACCGGGCGCGATGGTGGCCGTGCCGCTCGACCGGGCCGCCGCCCTCGCACTGGCCGCCGAAGTCCCGGGACTGGAGCCGGCCGTGAGCAACGGGGACACGGCCCAGGTGCTCGCCGGGCCGGTCGCGGCCGTCGACCGGGCCTGTGCCCTGCTGGACGAGCGCGGCACCCCGGGGCAGCGGCTGCCGGTGACCCGCGCCTTCCACACCGCCCTGATGGAGCCGATGCTGGAGGAGTTCCGCAAGGTCCTCGACGATGTGAGGTTCCGCCCCGTCGCCCTCCCCTTCGTCAGCGCCCTGGACGGGGCGACCCGCCCGCCCGGCTGGACCCCCGGCACGGACCACCTGCTGCGGCACACCCGCGAACCCGTGCGCTACGACCTGGCGTTGGGTGCCCTGGGCGCCCAACGGCCCGACCTTCTGCTGGAGATCGGGCCGCACACCACCCTCAGCGGCCTGGCCCGCCGCGCACTGCCCGGCGTTGTGGCGGTGCCCTCCCTGCGGCGCGGCACGCCGCTCGGCACCCTGTGGGGCGCTGCCGCGGCACTGCACTGCGCGGGCGCGGACCTCGGCTGGGAGACGCTCCTGGCCGGCAGCGGAGGCCGGCGTGTCCCCCTGCCCGGCTACCGATTCCAGCACCAGGACCACTGGACCGGGCCGGAGCCGACGGCCCTCGGCACGGAAACAGCGGCAACAGCGGCAACAGCGGCGAGAGCACCGAGAGCAGCGAGAGAACCGAGAAGGGGAACCGACGTGGTTCAGCAAGAGGCAGCGGTCGCACGGATTCTGCACAGCATCGTCGAGGCGACCGCCCGGCACCTCGGCGGGGATCCGTCCGCGATCGACAGCGACGCGGACTTCTTCGACCTGGGCGCCGACTCGCTGCAGATGATCAGCGTGCTGCGCGAACTGGAGCAGCTGCACCAGGTAAAGGTGACGATGCGTCAGCTGTTCGAGGAGACGGGGACCCCGCGCAGGCTCGCGGAGTTCATCGCCGCGCGCACGCCGGACGCCGGGCAGGCACCTGCGCGGGTATCCGCGGAATGGTCCGCGCCGACACCGTCGGATGCCGTCCCCGATGCCGCGGCGGACGCCACCGCCCCTGGCGTCGCCGATGCCCGGCCCGCCGCACCCGCACCCGAACAGGCCCCGCCTGCCGCCCCGCCTGTCGTCCCGTCGGCCGCGCCCGCCGCCCCCTCGGCCCCCGACTACGCCACCCGGCAGGAGCTGGAGGATCTGGCGCAGAAACTCCAGCAGATGTCCCAGATCCAGCTGCAGATGATGTCCCAGCTCTCCCAGTTGCTCGCACTCCAGACCGCCGCCGCGACGGCCCAGCTCAACGGCGTCAACGGCGCCACCGGCCGCAACGGCACGGTGGCCAAGTGAGCAGCGAGCCGAACGGCGTGTCCGCCGCACTGGACCGGGACCTGGCCGCGATGACCGAACTCTCGCGGCACATCACCGCACAGATGGGCGCGGCCACCGTCCCCACGGCCACCGTCCCCACGGCCTCCGTCCCCACGGCCTCCGTCCCCACGGCCACCGTCCCGACGGCCGACGCTCCCGCCCCGGAGGCGCCGCGCGTGCACGGGCCCCGTGTCTCGGTCACGAGGACTTCCGGCATGGTGCGGGACGCCTCACCGCACGCGCAGCAGGAGCACCTCTCCGACCTCGTCCGCCGCTACACCGCCAAGACACCGACCTCCAAGCGGATCGCCCAGCGCTACCGCCGCGTCCTGGCCGACAGCCGTGCCGTCGTCGGCTTCCGCAGCGCCACGAAGGAGATGCTCTACCCGATCGCGGGCCGCCGGGCGAGCGGGGCGCGTCTGGAGGACGTCGACGGCAACGAGTACGTCGACATCACGATGGGCTTCGGCGTCCTCCTGTTCGGCCACGAGCCGGACTTCGTCACCGAGGCCGTCCGCGAGCACCTCTCCCGCGGCATCCAGCTCGGCCCGCGCAACGTCGAGACCGGCGAGGCGGCGGAACTCCTCGCCGAGCTCACCGGACTGGAACGCGTGGCCTTCGCCAACTCCGGCACGGAGGCGAACTCGGCCGCCATCCGCCTGGCCCGCGCCGCCACCGGCCGCGACAAGATCGTCACCTTCCTCGGCGCGTACCACGGCCACGCCGACAACGTCCTGGGCCGTGCCTCGGGGAGCGGCACCGAGCAGCTCACCGTCCCCGTCTCCCGGGGCATCCCGCGGGCCGCCGTCTCCGACCTGCTGGTCCTGGACTACGGCAGCGACGCCGCGCTGGAGACGATCGCCCGGCACGCCGGCGACATCGCGGCGGTCGTCGTGGAGCCGGTGCAGAGCAGGCACCCGTCGCTGCAGCCGGTGGAGTTCGTGCGCAGACTGCGCGACCTCACCCGCCGTCACGGCATCGTCCTGCTCTTCGACGAGATGCTGACCGGCTTCCGCCCCGCCCCGCGCGGCGCGCAGGAGCTCTACGGCGTCACACCCGACCTGGCCACCTACGGCAAACTCCTCGGCGGCGGCTTCCCCATCGGCGCGATCGCGGGCCGCGCCGACATCATGGACGGTGTCGACGGCGGCCACTGGTCCTACGGCGACGACAGCTACCCGCCCGCCGACACGACCTTCTTCGGCGGGACGTACATCCAGCACCCGGTGTCCATGGTCGCGGCCCGTGCCGTCCTGGCCCACCTCAAGGAGCACAGCCCCCGCCTCCAGGAGCGGCTCAACGCGCGCACCGCCGAACTGGCCGCGACGCTCAACGGCTTCTTCGAGGCCGAGGAGTACCCGCTGCGGATGAGCCACTTCGGCTCCCAGTTCCGCTTCGAGCACCGCGCCGACATGGAGCTGCTGTACCACCACCTGATGCTGCGCGGCGTGCACGTCTGGGAGTGGCGCAACTTCTTCCTGTCCACCGCCCACTCCGACGGCGACATCGAGTTCGTGGCGGACGCCGTACGGGAGTCGCTGCGCGAGCTGCGGTCGGCGGGGTTCTTCCCGGGAGGGCGGATCGTCCCGCCGAGGTCAGGCCCGCACACTCTCGCGCCGCCCCCCGGGCCGGCGGCACCGGACACGGCCGCATCCGGGCGGAATCCCGCGCTGCCCGCCGAGCGGCCCGCCACACAGCCGGACCCGGACCCGGACCGGGACACGATCGCGCCGCCGACGCGGCCCTCGGCGCCCTCGCGGCCGCTTCAGGCCACCGCCCCGGCACCGCCCTCCGAGGCGGCACCCGCCTCCGTGGTCTCCATGGCGTGGAACGCGGCGGCCGCGCGGACCGGCTCCCGCCCGGCACCCGCGAGCCGGCCCGCCACGAGCACCCCCGACTTCAGCGTCTACTTCTTCGGCGACTACCCGCAGGACACCCCGGCGCCCTCCGGCGGCCGGTACGAACTCCTCATGGAGATCGCCCGGTTCGCCGACCGGCACGGCTTCCACGCGCTGTGGATGCCCGAACGTCACTTCCACTCCTTCGGCGGCCTCTTCCCCAACCCGGCGGTGCTCGCCGCCGCGCTGTCCCGGGAGACCGAGCGGATCCGCCTCAACGCCGGTTCCGTCGTCCTGCCGCTCCACGACCCGATCCGGGTCGCCGAGGAGTGGTCGATGGTCGACAACCTCTCCGGCGGACGCGTCGGCATCGGCGTCGCGAGCGGCTGGAGCGCCAACGACTTCGTCTTCTTCCCCGACCGGTTCGGCCGGCACAAGGAGCTGATGTACGAACAGCTCGCGCAGGTACGGCAGTTCTGGCGAGGCGACCCCCTGCGCCGGACCGGCGGTGACGGCGAGACCGAGGTACGGCTCTTCCCGCGGCCGGTGCAGGACGCCCCGCCCCTGCACACCGCGGTCGTCGGCAACCCCGCCTCCTTCGAACTCGCCGCCCGCCACGACCTGGGCGTCGTCACCAACCTGATGACCCAGAGCGTCGAGCAGCTGGCCGACAACATCGCCCGCTACCGGCGCACCCGTGCCCGGCACGGCCTGGACCCGGACGCCGGGCGGGTCGCCGTCCTGCTGCACACCTACCTCGCCGACGACCACGACACCGCGCGCACGGAGGCGTACGAGCCGCTGTCCCGGTACATGCGGGCGTCCCTGTCCGTGTTCAGCGGCGTCACGAACAGCCTGGGGCACAGCATCGACCTGGCCGCCCTGAGCGAGGACGACCTGGAGGCCGTCTTCCACCGCGCCTACGGCCGCTACTGCGACCAGCGAGCCCTGATCGGCACGGCGGACAGCGTCCGCCCGGTGGTGGACGCGGTGACGGGCGCGGGTGCCGACGAGATCGTCGCCCTCGTGGACTTCGGCGTGGCAGCGGACCGGCTGCGCACGGGGCTGCCGTACCTCGACAGGCTGCGCCGCGACTGCACCCGGCGGGACACGCCCGGCCCGCCGCCGCGAACCCCCGCCCCCGCGCGTTCTGCTCCCGCGGCCGAATCCGCTCCGGTCGGTTCCGCTCCGGTCGACTCCGGTCTCGCCCGTTCCGGTCCTGTCCGTTCCGGTCTCGTCCGTTCCGGTCCTGTCCGTTCCGCCCCTGTCGAGGCTCCCTTGTCGCCCGGCCAGGAGCGCATCTGGTTCCTCGAACGCCTGCTGCCCGGGCGCACCGCCTACAACGAGGTCAAGGCGATCCGCCTGGACGGCCCCCTCGACGTGCCCGCCCTGCGCGCGGCCCTGCGCGGGCTCGTCGCCCGGCACGAGGGCCTGCGCACGGTCTTCGAGGAGAGGGACGGCGCGCCCCGGCAGGTCGTACGGGCCGTCGCGGAGCCCGACTTCGAGGTCGTGGACGCCACCCACGCGCCGGAGGCCACCCTGCGGGACGTCCTGTCGGCCGAGAGCGACCGGCGCTTCGACCTGGCGAACGGTCCCCTGTTCGTCACCCGGCTCGTCAGGACGGGCGAGCGCGCGCACGTCCTCGTCCTGTCCCTGCACCACATCGTGGTCGACGCCGCCTCCGCCACCGTCCTCGCCCGCGACCTGTCGGCCCTCTACCGGGCAGAACGCGACGGCGCGCCCGCCGGGCTCCCGGCCCTCACCCGGAGCTACGCCGACCACGCCAGGGAACGGGCCGAGGCCGCGCACGGCCCGCAGAGCGAGGCGGACCTGGCGTACTGGCGCCGCACCCTCGGCGGCGAGCTGCCCGCCCTCGCCCTGCCCACCGACCGGCCGCGTCCCGCCGTCATGACCTCCCACGGCCGGGCCGTCTTCCACACCCTCGACCCGGAACTCTCCCGGCGGCTGCGCGCGTTGAGCCGGGAGCGGCGCAGCACCCTGTTCATGACCCTGCTCGCCGGATACGCGGCGATGCTGCACCGGGTCACCGGCCAGACGGACATCGTCGTCGGCACGCCGTTCTCGGACCGGCCCGAGTGGGCCGAGGACGTGCTGGGATTCTTCGTCAACACCCTGGCCCTGCGCCTGGACCTGTCCGGTGACCCGGCGTTCGGCACCCTGCTCGACCGGGTCCGCACGGCCGCCCTGGACGCCTACGACCACGCGGACGTGCCGTTCGAGAGGGTGGTGCGCGAACTCGCCCCGGACCGTGCGGTCGACCGGACTCCGGTGTTCCAGGCGTTCGCCGAGTTCCAGCGCGCCGAACCGTTCCGCTTCGATTTGCCCGGCATCGAGGCCACGCCCCTGGACGCCGGGCCCGACAAGTCCCTGACGGACCTCACGGTCTACTTCACCGACCAGCCGCACGGCATCCGCTGCCATCTGGAGTACAACACCGACCTGTTCGACCGGCACACCGTCGACCGGTTCTTCACGACGTTCCGTGACCTCCTCGCGGCGGCGGCCGACACCCCCGGGACGCCGTTGTCGCGGCTCGCGCCGGACACCGTGGAGCAGGCGGCCGAGGGCGGACCCGTACCGCCGTCCTGGGGGCGCGGCCCGGTCCGCCCGCCCGCCGGCACCACTGTCCACGAGCTCGTCGCCCGGCGGGCCGCCGCCCGGCCGGACAGTATCGCGGTCGTCGCCGGCGACCGCCGGCTCACCTACCGCGAGCTGGACGAACGGGCCGAACGCCTGGCCGCCGCCCTGCGTGAGGAGCACACCCCGGGCGGCGAGCGGACGGTGGCGCTGTGGCTGCCGCGCTCGGCCGACCTCGTGATCGCCATGCTCGCCGCGCTGAAGGCGGGCCACGCCTATGTGCCGCTCGACCCGTCCCTCGGCCGTGCCCGCGCCGAGCAGGTCGTCGCCGAGTGCGGAGCCCGGGTCGTGGTGTCGACGCGGGAGGCTGCCGCCGCCCTCACGCTGCCGGGGGGCGTGACCGTACTGCCGCCCGGCGCGACGGCCCGGCACACCCCCGGCGCCGGCGCGCCCGCGACCGGCCCGGGCTCCGCGTGCTGCGTCCTGTACACCTCGGGCAGCACCGGTACGCCCAAGGGTGTCGTGGTGTCGCACCGCGGGGTCGTCGACCTGTGCGCGTGGCAGCACCGGCGCTTCGCCCTCACACCGGCCGACCGCAGTGCCGCCGTGTGCAGCCAGAGCTTCGACGCCTCCCTGCTGGAGATCTGGCCGGCCCTGACGGCGGGCGCTTCGGTCGCCGTGGCGGGCGACGACCTGCGCAAGGACCCCCTGGCCCTGGCCCGCTGGTACGCCGAGCGGGGTGTCACCTTCTCCATCCTCCCCACCGCCCTCGGCGAGCAGGTCCTGCGCCTGCCCCCGGCCGACCAGCCGCCGCTGCGTCACCTGCTGCTCGGCGGCGACGTGCTGCGCACCCGGCCGAGGCCCGAGGCGCCGTACGAGACGGTGAACGTCTACGGGCCCACCGAGACCACCGTGCTGTGCACCACCGAGACGGTCGCCCCGCAGGGCCCGGACGCCGCCGGGCCGATCCCGATCGGCCGCCCCGTCGACAACGTGACGCTGAGCGTGCTCGACCCGTCGGGCCGCCCCGTGCCGGTCGGAGCGGTGGGGGAGTTGTACGTCGGCGGCCCCGGGGTCGCCCTCGGCTACCTGCACCGCCCCGGGCTGACCGCCGAGCGGTTCGTCCCGGACCCGGACGGCGGTCCGGACGCCCGCAGGTACCGTACCGGCGATCTGGTCCGCTGGACCGCGGACGGGACGCTGGAGTTCCGCGGCCGGGCCGACGACCAGGTGAAGATCCGGGGCTTCCGGGTCGAGCCGGAGGAGGTCTCCCGCGTCCTCAACTCCCTCGACGCCGTACGCGAGGCGGCCGTGCTGGCGCGCCGCAACGGCCACGGCGAGGCCTACCTGGCGGCCTACGTCGTACCCGCCGGCCCGGCGAGCGCCGATCCGTCCGCTTCGGGCGGCGCCGGTTGGTCCGAGGCGGCGGGTGCCTCGGCCGACGACCGGCAGGCCCGCGCCGACCGGCTGACCGGGGAACTGGCGGCCCGGCTGCCGGAGTACCTGGTCCCGCGCGCCTGGCGGATCCTGCCCGCCCTGCCGGTGACCGGCAACGGCAAGCTGGACCGTGCCGCGCTGCCGCCGCCCGACCTCGTCTCGACGGCCCCGGCCCGGCAGCGGGGCCCTGCCGGTGAGCCGCCGGACGGTGAGCGGACCGACGTCGAACGGCGCCTGCGCGCGCTCTGGGCGGCCGAGTTCGGCATCGACGCCGACGCCCTCACCGCCGACACCTCGTTCTTCGACCTGGGAGGGCACTCGATCACCGCGATGCGCCTGGTCAACCAGGTACGGGAGGAGTTCGGCACCGAGTACCCGATGCTGAGCTTCTACCGGGAGCCCACCCTGCGGGCCATGACGGCCCACCTGACCCAGCCGTCCGCCGAAGCGCCCGACGCGGCGTCCGGCACGGCGTCCGGGGACGCTTCCGGCACGACGTCAGGCGATGCGTCCGGCACAACGTCAGGCGATGCGTCCCTCACGGCGTCCGACACGGCGTCAGGCGACGCGTCCGGCACAGCATCCGGCGATGCGCCCGCCGAGGCACCCGCCCCCGGCGACGGCCTCCCCGGCACGGTGGAGCGCCGGGCCCCCGCCACGCTCCAGCAGGCGCGCTTCGCCACGGTGCACGCCGACCACCGGCTGCCGCAGGTCTTCAACGTCGCCCTGCGCCTCACCCTCACCGGCACCCTCGACGTGCCGGCCCTGCGCGCCGCCCTGACCCGGCTGGCCGAGCGGCACGAGGGGCTGCGCACCCGCCTGGTGCCGTCCGGGGACGGCTGGGAGCAGCACGTCCTGCGCCCGGGGCCCGTCGACCTCCCGGTGGAGGACCTCAGCGCGCTGCCGGCCGACGAGCGGCGGGCCGCCCTCGACCGGGTGAGCGCGGACGTCACCGAGACACCCGTCGATCCGACCCGCGGGACGCCGATGGTCCTGCGCCTGCTGCGCACCGGCCACGACACCTGGGTCCTGCTCCTCGTCCTGCACCACTCCGCCTGCGACGGCTGGTCCGTCAGCCTGCTGCTGAGGGAACTCGCCGTCCTGTACGGCTCCGCGCGGCAGGGCGTACCCGACACCCTGCCCGAGGTGGAGTGCCAGCCGGTGGGGTACGCCCAGTGGCAGCGGGAGCAGGCCGACGAGGCGGCCGGGCAGCGCAAGACCGAGTTCTGGCTGCGCGCACTGGACGGCGTGCCGTTCACCGTCGCCCTTCCGCTGGACCGGCCCAGGCCCGACACCCTGAGCGGCCGGGGCGGGGCCGTGCCCTTCACCGTGCCGGCCGAGGTGCGGTCGGCCGTCGAGCGACTGGCGCGGGAGCGCGGCACGACACCGTTCGTGGTCACCGCGGCGGCTCTGGGCCGGCTGCTCGCGCGCACGTCGGGCCAGGACTCCGTCGTGTTCAACATCTCCTACGCGAACCGCGAGCGCCGCGCGTTCGAATCCCTGCTGGCCTGCACGATCACCGGGTTCGCGCTGCCCGTGCGGGACGGGGACGCCGGTCCGTTCACCGCGCTGACGGACCGCATCGCCCGGACGGCCGTGGAGTGCATGGACCACGCCCTGCCGGTGCGCCGGATCGCCCCCGCCCTGCGGGAGCACACGGGGGCCGAGGTGCCCGACCGGCTGGACGTCGGATTCGCGTACCAGAGCTCCCTGGACGCGGAGGTCGAACTGCCCGGTCTGACCACGGCGGTGGAGGACCTCGCCCCCGCCGCCGCCCGGACGGAGCTCACCTTCGGACTCGTGCCCGCCGGGGACGAACTCCGGGGCTTCGTGGAGTACTCGTCCGATCTGTGGGACCGCGCCACGATCGAGGGCTGGACCCGCGACTACGTCCGGCTGCTGCGCGAAGAGACCGCCCGGGCGCTCGGGGACTGACCCCCCAGCGCCCACCGCCGGGAGGCGTGCCGGCACCGGCACGCCTCCCGGGCAGGTCACGCCGTCCACCTCATTGACAGGTCCGGACCAAACCGGCCACATTGAGAGCGCTCTCACACACTCCTGGAACGCCCCACTCGTCGAATGGAGACAGAGCGTGCCACGAACATTCGGACACCGGGTCAGAGCCCTGGGTCTCGCCCTGGCCGCGGCCCTCACCGGCTCCCTGCTCGCGGCCGGGACCGGTGCACCGGCCCACGCGGCGGTCCCCGCGACCATCCCCTTCAAGATCACCAACAGTTCGGCCCGCGGCGAGCAGGTGTACATCTACAACCTCGGCACGGACCTGGCGACCGGACGCCAGGGCTGGGCCGACGCGAACGGCACCTTCCACCCCTGGCCGGCGGGCGGCAATCCCCCCACGCCCGCGCCCGACGCCTCGATCCCCGGCCCGGCGGCAGGACAGTCGACCACCATCCGCCTCCCCAAGTTCTCCGGCCGCGTGTACTTCTCCTACGGCCAGAAACTGGTCTTCAAGCTGACCACCGGCGGCCTCGTCCAGCCCGCCGTGCAGAACCCGTCCGACCCCAACCGCAACATCCTGTTCAACTGGTCGGAGTACACGCTCAACGACTCCGGACTGTGGATCAACAGCACCCAGGTCGACATGTTCTCGGTGCCCTACGCGGTCGGCGTGCAGCGGTCCGACGGCACCACCGCGACCACCGGCCGGCTCAAGCCCGGTGGCTACAACGGCTTCTTCAACGCCCTGCGCGGACAGCCCGGAGGCTGGGCCAACCTGATCCAGACCCGCTCCGACGGCACGGTCCTGCGCGCCCTGTCGCCGCTGTACGGCCTGGAGACCGGCGCGCTGCCCGCCAACGTGATGGACGACTACATCAACCGGGTCTGGCAGAAGTACGCCACCTCGACCCTGACCGTCACGCCGTTCGCCGACCAGCCCGGCACCAAGTACTACGGCCGCGTCTCCGGCGGGGTCATGCACTTCACCAACAGCGCCGGCGCCGTCGTCACCAGCTTCCAGAAGCCCGACGCGTCGTCCGTCTTCGGCTGCCACCGGCTGCTCGACGCGCCGAACGACCAGGTGCGCGGCCCCATCTCCCGCACGCTGTGCGCCGGTTTCAACCGCTCCACGCTCCTGACCAACCCCAACCAGCCGGACACCAGCGCGGGCGCCTTCTACCAGGACAACGTCACCAACCACTACGCCCGCAAGATCCACGCCCAGATGGCCGACGGCAAGGCGTACGCCTTCGCCTTCGACGACGTGGGGCACCACGAGTCCCTCGTCCACGACGGCAACCCGCGCCAGGCGTACCTCACCCTCGACCCGCTGAACTGACGCGCGGGGCGGACCGCCCCGACGTCACCGCCCCCGCGACCCCGGAAGACCGGGCCGCGGGGGCACCCGGAGACGCGTACGGGGGACCGGACCGCGAACTCGTCGGACGTCCGAGGTCGGACGGGAAGGCTGACGGGGCAACCGGACAGGGACCAGCCGTACGACGAGGGAGCCTCCACGCCATGGGTACTGCCGTCCACGTCCCCCAGACCCGGGACATGATCGGGGAGGAACTCTCCGGAGACGAGGCCTTCACCGCGCTGCGCCACTACGGGGGCCTGCGCCTGCTGACCGACTCCTTCGCCCGCTTCCGCTACGCCGACGGCTTCACCAACGCGCGGGCCCTCGCCTTCCAGGTGGTGCTCGGGCTCGTCCCCTGCACCGTGGCGCTGGTCGGACTCGCCACCTCCGTGCACACCGAGGGGGTGGGCCGGGTCGTCGAACTCACCCTCGGCCGCATCGTGCCGGGCGCCAGCGCGGAGATCGTCCAGGACGCCTTGGACGGGACGCGGCGCACCGCGCACGGCGACGTGTGGGGCACCCTCGCGCTGTGGCTCGGCCTCGGCTTCGCCCTGCTGAACCTCGCCTCGGCGATGGGCCAGATCGAGCGCGGCGCCAACCGCATCTACGGCATCGAGCGCGACCGGCCCTTCCCCCGCAAGTACGGGCGGGCCATCCTCCTCGCGCTCGCCGCGGGCCTGCCCCTGGGGCTCGGATTCGTCGTGCTCGTGGCAGGCGAGGCCGTGGGCGACGCGGTGGCGGACACCGCCGGCTGGGAGGACGGCGGCCTGCCCTGGTGGGACGTGCTCGACATCCCCGTGGGGCTCGCGCTCGCCTGGATCGCCTCCGCCGTGATCTTCCGCTGGTCACCCCGCCGCGTCCAGCCCGGCTACACCTGGCTGGCCTTCGGCTCGGCCGTGCACCTGCTGCTGTGGGTGTCGGCCACCGGGCTGCTCGCGCTCTACGTCGAGGAGAGCGGGGCCTTCGGCGCCGTGTACGGCCCGCTGACCGCCTTCATCGCCCTGCTGCTGTGGGCCAACCTGACGGCCGTCGCCCTCTTCCTCGGCATCGCCTTCGCCGCCCAGCTCGAAGCGGCCCGCGCCGGCATCACCTCCGCTGTCCGGCCGGACCCGGGACCGGGCAGGTGAGGTGACGGACGGGGGCCGCCCGCCCGGCCCCCGGCCGTCAGCGGCCCGCCGCCGCGGTCACCGTCGCGGGATCCACCCCGGTCAGCTCGACGATGCGGTGCGGGGGCACGCCCGCGGCCAGCGCCCGCCCGATCAGCCCGTCCCGGCCGTCGGCGTAGTCACGGTAGGTCAGCAGTTCCTCCTCGATCCCGGCGAGCGACTCGGGCGCCATGCCGTGCCGTACCCGCGTCAGTTCCTCGTCGCTCAGCGGCACCGGCAGCCGCTCCGCCCCCTCGGGCACGGCCCCCCTCTCCTCCGGCGGCAGCAGGCGCAGCTGCGGAGAGGTCGGCACGGCGCCGTGGGCGTCCAGCCAGGCGCGCACCGCCGGCGTCTCCATGCAGGCGAGGTCACCGACGGCTGTGGGGGCCACCCCGAGCGGCACGGACGGGTCGTCCAGCAGGAACAGGTAGGCTTCATCGGTCATCCTCGGCTCCTTCCAGCGGGATCTGGTCGACGTCCCTTTACCCCGCGGCGTCCGGATTACCGCCCGTGTCACACGGCGGCCACCGTGACCCCGATGGCGATGAACAGCCAGCCCGTACCCAGCTCCCAGCGGTGGCGGATCCGCGGCCTGGCCAGCAGTGCGCGCAGCCGCGCGGCGACACCGACGAGGGCGAACCAGTACGCGACACCGACGAGGACGTCCAGGGTGCCCAGCAGGAAGATCTGGCGCGCGACGGAACCGTCGCCGTCGACGAACTGCGGGAGGACGCTCAGGAAGAACAACGCGGCCTTGGGGTTGAGCACGTTGGTGAGGAACCCTTGGGTGAAGGCCTCCCGCAGGCGTCCCCGCCCGGAAGGGCCGTCCGCAGCCGCCGGAGCGGACGCCGGCCCGGGCTGTGACGGCCCCGGGGCGCGGGTGCGTTCCCGGGCGGCCCGGCGGGCCGCCAGCACGGCCCGCACGCCGAGGAGGACGAGGTAGGCCGCGCCCAGCAGCCGGATCCCGTCGAACACCAGCGGCGAGCGCGTGGCGACCACCGACAGCCCGGCGGCGGCCGCCAGCATGTGCACGCACAGGCCCGTCTGGGCGCCCAGGGCCGCGGCTCTCCCTTTCGCGGCGTCCTCGGCCGCCGATCTGACCACCACGAGGAAGTCGGGCCCCGGCACCACATAGGCCACCACCACCACACCGAGGAAACCGACCAGGTCGACCGTCATCCGTAGCCCTCCGCTCGCCGCCCGTGACGTGACGGGCCGGCCGAGTACCCGCGTTCGCGCGGGGCAGCGGGGCGCCACGCCGTCCGTGCGCCGCCGCAGGGCGGCAGGCGGCACCGGCACGGACCTGCCGGTCCCGGCCGCCGCGCGCCTTGTACGGTCGGCGCATGACGGACACCAGGCGTTTCGAGGGGTACGGGGTACTGGTCACCGGTGGGGCCCGCGGGATCGGCGCCGCCACCGCGCGGCGGCTGGCTCAGGAGGGAGCGCGGGTCCTGCTGGCCGACCAGGACCCGCGGGCGGCGGAACGGACCGCGGCGACCCTGCGCGAGGACGGGCTGCACGCCGAGGGGATCGCGTGCGACGTGGCCGACCGGCCGTCGGTGGAGGCCGCCGTCACCCACGCCGCCGACGCCTTCGGATCGCTCGACGTGCTGGTCAACTGCGCCGCCCACTGCTCGCCCGACGCGCCCCTCTTCGAGGACGAACCGGACGAGTCGTGGGCCCGCGACCTGGACGTCACACTGACCGGCGCGTACCGCTGCTGCCGCGCCGCCCTGCCGCACCTGGCCGCCTCCGGACGCGGCGCGATCGTCTCCATCGGCTCGGTCAACGGTCTGCAGGACTTCGGCAACCACGCCTACAGCGCCGCCAAGGCCGGTCTCGGTTCCCTCACCCGCACCCTCGCGGGCCACGCCGCGGCGCGCGGGGTCCGCGTCAACCTGGTCGTGCCGGGCACCGTGCGGACCAGCGCCTGGGAGGGCCGTGACGACGACCTCGAAGCGGTGCGCGGGCTGTACCCGCTCGGCCGGGTCGGCGAGCCGGAGGACGTCGCGGCGGCCGTCGCGTTCCTCGCCTCGTCCGACGCCTCCTGGATCACCGGCGCCACCCTGGTCGTCGACGGCGGCCTCACCGCCGTCAGCACGGGCTTCCACCAGGCGCTGCGGCCTGGGCGATGAGTCCCGGCGGCGGATCGGGTCACCCCTGGTAGGACACGCATCGTCGCCGACATCTCGGTCTCCCTCGACGGTTTCGTCACCGGCCCCGGCCCCGGGCAACGGGCTGGGCACCGGTGGCGAGGCCCTGCACACCTGGGCGTTCTCCGACGACCCCGACGACCGGCGGGTCCTGCGTGAGGCCACGGCCCGCTCGGGCGCCGTCGTCCTCGGCAGGCGCTCCCCGGCTACGGCCGCCGGGGCGGGTCGCGCAGGATGTCCGTGGTGATGTCCGCCAGCGGCCTGCCGGTGCGGAAGGCCTCGGCGCGCATCAGGGCCAGCGCGTCCTCCGCGCTGATCCCCCGCCGCGCCACCAGGGCGCCGACGGCCCGCGCGGTGTCGAACCAGTGGGCGCGTACGACGTCCCGTGGCTCCCAGTCCGGCGCCCGCGAGCCGGTCAGGAGCATCTCCCGGGTCGTCATGAGCGCCGCCGTCACCGCGTCGGCCACCTGGGACGCCTCCTCCAGCGCCTCCTCGCCGAGTGCGTGGGGCCGCAGGGCCAGCAGGTCGACCGTGCCGAGGACGTAGTCGCCGAAGAAGAGGGGCAGGGCGTACACCGACGTGACCCGGGGCAGCTTCTCGCGCAGGGTCGCCCCGAAGAGAGGCCACGGTGTCAGTTCGTGGCGCAGGTCGTGTACCGCCACCGGCTCGCCGGTGCGCGCGGCGCTGATGCAGGGCCCCTCCAGCAGCGTGAACTGGATGTCCTCCAGCGTGAGGGCGTCGTCGTCCGACGCGGCGAGCAACTGCCGCGAGGGGGTGTCGGTGAGCAGCGCGAGGGTGGCCCCGTCCACGCAGAGCCCGTCGCGCACGGCCTCGCACACCCGTCGTGGTACGTCTGCGGCGGGCGCGTCCGCCGAGGCTTCGGCGACCATCCGTGCCGCCTTGGCTGCGGCCGTCATCCGGCCTCCCGGTACGCCGGCACCCGCTCGTGCTCGTCAAGGACCATGGGAGCGAAGTACCCGTGCCGCTGGGGGCGATGCCGCCGGACGCGGCTCACGGCGCCGGGGCGGACGTGCCGCCGCCCGCGCGGGTGCCGCCCGGGACCACCAGACCGGACTCGTACGCGAGCACCACGAGCTGGGCCCGGTCCCGGGCGCGGAGCTTGGTCATGGCCCGGTTGACATGGGTCTTGGCCGTCAGCGGGCTGATCACCATGCGGCTCGCGATCTCGTCGTTCGACAGGCCCTGTGCGACCAGCGCGACGGCCTCGCGTTCCCGGCCGGTCAGCTCCTCCAGCGCTGTGCCGGAGGCGGCCGGCAGCGGCTGGGCGAGGTACCGGCTGATCAGCTTGCGGGTGATCGCCGGTGCCAGCAGGGCGTCACCGCGCGCCGCGACCCGCACGGCGTGCAGGAAGTCCTCCGGCAGGACGTCCTTGACGAGGAACCCGGCGGCACCGGCGCGCAGCGCGTCCAGGACGTACTCGTCCAGGCCGTAGTTGGTCAGGATGACGACGTGCACCCGCGACAGGGCCGGGTCGGCCGCGACGCGCCGGGTCACCTCGATGCCGTCGACGAGCGGCATCCGGATGTCGACGAGGGCGACGTCGGGCAGGTGCCTCCGCGCGAGCTCCAGGCCCTCCTGCCCGTCGCCCGCCTCGGCCACCACCTCGATGTCGTCCTCCAGGTCGAGCAGCGCCCGGAAACCACTGCGCAGGAGCGGCTGGTCGTCCACCAGCAGGACCCGGATCACGGCGCCTGCTCCACGGGGAGTTCGGCCCGGACCGTGAACCCGCCCCCGTCGCGCGGCCCGGCGCGCAGCCGGCCGCCGAGGGCGGTGACGCGCTCGCGCATGCCGAGCAGTCCGAGACCGGGCGCCGGGGGAGCGCCCGGCCGGGCTCCGCCGTCGTCGTCGACGCGGACGGCGAGGGCGTCCGCGCGGCAGTCGATCCGCACCGACGCCGTGCGGGCGCCGGCGTGCCGGGCCACGTTGGTGAGCGACTCCTGGACGACCCGGTAGACGGTCCGGTCGACGGCGGCCGGTACGTCCTGCCGTGGGCCCTCGATCGCCAGCGTCACCTCCAGCCCGAGGGCACGGGCCCGGGCCACGAGCTCCGGCACGTCGTCGAGGCCGCGCGGCGGGCTGGTGTCGTCGTCGCGCAGGGCCTCCAGCGTCGCCCGCAGCTCGCGGGCCGCCTCGCGCCCGGCCTCCTGGATCGCCAGCAGCGCCGGCGGTACCTCCTCGCCGCGTCTGCGCGCCACGTGGACGGCGACCTCCGCCTGCACCTTGACGACGGAGATCTGATGGGTGAGCGAGTCGTGCAACTCCCGCGCGATACGCAGCCTTTCCTCGTCCGCGCGGCGGCGCGCGGTCTCCTCCCGGGTGCGTTCGGCCTCGTCGGCCCGCCGCTCGGCCTGCCGCAGCGCCTCACCCGCGGCGCCCGCCGCGACCAGCCAGGCGATCTCCAGGGCACCCCGGGCACGGGCGAACGCCTCGCCCGTGTCGTGCAGGCCCGAGGCCAGGGCGGCGACCGGCAGCAGGGCCAGCACGGCCACGCTCGCCGTCACCGTCACGGCCCGGTGTCCCGCCCGGACGGCCGCGTACACGGCGAACAGGAAGGCGACGGCGGGCACGTCGAAGCCGGCCGCCTGGTACCCCACCGCGCACAGTCCGGTGACGGCCAGCACGGGAACCGGGGCCCGGCGGCGTGCGGCCAGCACCAGCCCTCCGGCCGCGAGCAGGGCGTACCCGAGCGGCTCGGCGCCGGTCGCGCCACCCTGCCCGGACGACGCCCCGGTCACCAGCAGCGCCGCCGTCACACCGGCGGCGATGCCCCGGTCCGCGATGCCGTCCCGTATCCGGGTCCCCCCTGCTCCCATGCGCGCACCCTAACCGGCCGTCGCCGCGGGCGAGTCCGTCTCGCGGCCGAGCGGCGGATACCGCCGGCGCGGTACGGGCCGCGCCCCTGCCACGCCCGCGGCAGCTGGATGCCGCGGGCGTGGCAGCCCGAAGTGTCCGCGTCCGCCGGACGACCGCGCACGGGCCCGCCGGACACGCTCGACGACGTACGCACTCCGTCGAAGAAGGAGCACCGTGATGTCTCTCCGTCCCCTGGCCACCGTCCTGGCGGCCGTGCTGCTCGCAGGCGTCGGGCTCGCCGGTCCGGCCGTCGCGGACACCCCGGTCCAGCCCGTCGCCGCCGGGGCGTACGGCTTCGGCCCCGGGCGGCTCGGGGCGAGCGTGGGCGCGCTGCTCGGGCTGGCCGGGGTGGGCCTCGCCTGGCGCGCCCTCGCCCGCCCCGGCGGCCGCCTCGGCACGGGCACCGGACCCCTGGGCGCCCGGCTGGCCCTGGGAGCCGGGCTGATCGGCACGGCCCTCGGCGGGCTGGTCGCGGCGACCGCCGACGGCGGTCTCGGTACCGGCAACGGGCGGGGCGGGGCCTATGTGGCCCTGCTGACCGGTCTGGCCGCCGTCGCACTCGGCGCCCTGGCCCTGGCCCGTTCCCGCCGCACCGGCTGAGCACCCGACCACGTGCAACCCGCGGGTTGCACCGCGATCCGGGGCGTGCAACTCGGGGTTGCGGAAGGCGGAGCACGAACGAAGGGATCCCCCATGAGCGAGGACCGGATCGAACGCGACACCCTCATCGCGGCGCCACTGGAGCGGGTCTGGCCACTGGTGACCCAACCCGGTTTCCGGGTGGCCGACAAGGCGAGCCTGCCCGGCACCGTGGCGCGGGAGGGGGAGTCGATGGTGGTGAAGAACTCCGCACACGGCGACTTCCCGATCCGGGTGGAGAAGGTCGAGCCGCCGACGTATCTCGCCTATCGCTGGACCAGCGCCTTCCCGCGCGAGGAACTGCGCGAGGACAACAGCACCCTCGTGGAGTTCACGCTGACCCAGGAGGGCGACGGGACGCGGCTGCGTGTGGCCGAGAGCGGCTTCCAGGCCCTGGCCGGGTCCGACGAACTGCGCCGGCAGAACCTGAAGGACCACACCCAGGGCCGGCCCCTGGAGCTCGACGCGCTCAAGTCGCGCGCCGAGCGGCCCGCCGCGTGACGGAGGAGTCCCCCGGCGCCGCCGAGGTCGTCGACAGTGTCATCGGCGCGCTGGCCGACCCGACGCGACGTCAGCTGCTCGACCTGCTCGCCGAGCGGGGCGAGGCCACCGCCACGACGCTCGCCGCGCACCTTCCCGTCTCGCGGCAGGCGGTGGTCGAGCACCTCGCCGTCCTGGACGCCGCCGGGCTGGTCACCGGCGGCCGGGTCGGCCGTGAGGTGCGGTACGCGGTGCGGCCCGCGGCACTGGACGTCACGGCCCGGTGGATGGCCTCGCTGGCGAGCGAGTGGGTCCGGCTCCTGGCGCGCATCAAGCCCCTCGCCGAAACCGCGGAGCAGGAAGCGGATCCGTCCGCGGATCCCGACTGACGCCTCATCGACGGCCTCGCCGAGGACCACGTGCCCCGGCACACACGGCAGCTCCTGGACCTGCGCGTGACCGCCGCGCGGGGCGCCGTCGGCCGACCGGGCGCAGGAGCGCATCCCCGCCCGGGTCCGACGTGTGCACGCCACGGCCGTCGAGGTCATAGGCTTCGAGGCGCCGTCTCCGGGCAGCGGGCCGAGCCCTGGCGGCGGCCACACGTCGCCGAGGAGAGGGAGACGCCGAGCATGCACACGTCCCCGGGGCCTGCCGTCCGGATCGGCGCCCTCGCACCGCTGAGCAGGCCCGGCTGGGTCGAGGCGGGCCGGCATCTGCTGGCCGGGCTCGAACTGGCGGCAGCCGACGTCGACGCGGCCGGCGGCATCGGCGGACGGCCACTCGAACTGCTGGTCCGGGACACCGCCGCCGATCCGCGACGGGCCACGGCGGCCGTGGCGGACCTGGCGCGCGCGGGCGTGGCCGCCGTCGTGGGGGAGTACCACAGCGTCGTCGCTCGCGCCGCCGCCACCGAGGCGGACGCGCAGGGCCTGCCGTTCCTCTGCTCGTCGGCGGTGCTCGACGCCCTCACCGAGAAGCCGACCGAATGGGTCGCGCGCCTGCCCCCGCCGCAGTCGTACGGCTGGCGGGCCTACGCGGACTTCCTCCTGGGGGCCGGACACCGCCGGGTCGCCGTGGCCACCGGACCCGGCGCGTACTGGGCGGCGGGGACCCGGATCCTCCGGGACCACCTCTCCCCGCACGGCGGCAGCGTGCTCGAACTCGACGCCGGCGCGCTCACCCCCGCGGCCCTCCGCGCGGCGCTCGCCGACGGCCCTGCCACCGCCCTCCTGCTGCTCACCGGCTTCCCGGAACCGGCGGTGCCGATCGTCAGGGCGGTCCGCGAGGACCGGCGACTGGCCGGGGTCCTGCTCGGTGCTCCGGCCGGGCAGCCGGAGTTCGCCGCCTGGGCGACGCTGCTGGGCGGCGCCGGGGCCGCGATCCCGTTCCTGCGCTACCTGCCCGAACACCCCACCCCGCTCGGCGCCCGCGTCGAGGCGGCCCTGCGCGAACGGCTGCCCGAGGCGCCCTCCTTCGTCGCCCACGAGGGCTACGACACGGTCACCGTCCTCGCCGGCCTGCTGCGTTCCCACGGCCCGGACCGCGCGCGTATCGCGGCCGCCTGGCCCGACGTCGCCGTGGACGGCACCCGTGGGCGGATCACCTTCTCCCGCGTCCCCGGCACCGGCGTGTGGCAGTGGGCCCGGCCGCCGGTGCAGGTGGTGGACCGGGATCCGGCACGTCCCGACCGCTTCCGGGTCCTCCACACGGCCTGAGGGGCACCCGCAGCGCTTGCCGGGGCCCCCGCACTGCCCGTGGGCCTCCGCGCGGGGAGACCGCTAGGCCCGCGGGTCCGTGATCTCCCGCAGCAGGACCAGCGCCTCGCGCAGCTGCTTCATGCGCCGCTTCCCGAGGTGCTCCTCCCACTCCCTCTCCACCTCCGCGACCACCGCGTCGGCGACCTCCTTGGCCGCCAGGGCCTTCCGTGCGCCGCAGACCAGACGGGCCCGCTTGTCGGTCGGGTCGGGCACCCGGGTGACGTAGCCCGCCTTCTCCAGCTGGTCGACGAGGAAACCCGCGGTCTGCTTGGTGACCTGGGCCTGCTCGGCGAGTTCGGTGAGGCGCGTGCCGTGCGGGCCGATGCGCTGCAGGACCCGGGCCTGGGCGGGCGTGAAGTCGTCGAACCCGGCCTCGGCGAGTGCCGCGAAGACCCGGTTCTCCAGGGCGCGGTAGGGCAGGAACAGCAGCACCCCGGTGTTCGGCTCGCTCTGCGCCGCCCCCGCCGGCCCGCCTGCCACGCCCTCGTCGGTCATGTCGCGCCTCCCTTGACATTGGTCAGAGTGTCTGACTACTTTGGTCAGAGAATCTTACCACTTGAGTGGGTGATCACCGTGGGCGCAGTGCTGGACACCGACGAGGTGTGGCGGCTCGTCGACCTGGAGCGGTCGAGCCTGGCCGACCTGCTGGAGAGCCTGAGCCCCGAGGAGTGGGACGCGCCCACGCGGTGCGGCGACTGGCGGGTGCGGGACGTGGCCGCGCATCTGACCATCGCTGCCCGCTACTCCCGCGGCCGGGTCGTACGGGAGATGGTCCGCGCGCGCGGCGACTGGAACCGGATGATCCACGACTCGGCGGTGCGCGAGGCGGCGCGGCCCGTCGCCGGGATCGCCGCCGACCTCCGCTCGATCGTCGGCTCCCGCCGCCTGGCCCCCACCACCTCGCCCCACGAGCCGCTCCTCGACCTCCTCGTCCACGGCCAGGACATCGCCCTCGCCGTCGGCCGGACTCGCGACATGCCCCGGGTCGCGGCCCGCGACGCCGCCGAGCGCGTGTGGACCATGCGCGTCCCGCCCCGTCCGTGGCCCCTTCCGAAGGTGCGGCTCGCCGCCACCGACATCGACTGGACGCGCGGGTCGGGCCCCGAGGTCCGGGGCCCGATCGGAGCCCTGCTCCTGCTGCTCACCGGCCGCCCGGAAGCGGCCCGGGAGTGGGCCGAGCGCACCGGGGAGCCGTGGACGGGGATCGCTGCTCCCCGGTGACCGGAGCGGCCCTGCGCGAGGGACGGGACCCCGCGCGGGGCCACCGCCGGGGGTGCGCGCGGCGGCGCCCGGCGGTGGCCCCGCGCGCCCGAACCAGTGGTCCACCCACCCCGACGGCGTAACGAGGACTCCCCACGCGAGGCGGCGCGACCTCGCCCCGCCGCAGACTCCTGGAGGAAGCGGCCGGCAGCCGACGGCCTCCGCCACCGGAATCACCGGCCTGGGAGTGAGCATGCTCCGTACCACCCCGCCGCGCGTCAGCGTGATCATTCCCGCGTACGACTCCATGCCGGAGCTGACCCGGTGCGTCACCTCGGCCATGGAGCAGACCCTGGGCCCGGAGCTGGTCGAGATCATCGCCGTCGACGACGGCTCGACCGACGGCACCGGTGAGGAGCTGGACCGGCTCGCCCGCACCTGGCCCGGCCTGCGCGTGGTCCACCGGCCCAACAGCGGATGCGCCGGGGTCCCGCGCAACACCGGCCTCGACCTGGCCACCGGCGACTACGTGTTCTTCCTCGACTCCGACGACTACCTGGGTCCCGACGCCCTGCGCCGCATGGTCGAGACGGCGGACGAGAACCACACCGACGTCGTCCTCGGCAGGATGGTGTCCGTCGGCGGACGTGCCGTACCGACGGCCGTCTTCTCGCACAACCAGCCCCGGACCGACGTCTTCTCCTCCCTCGCTTACCGCACCCTGGGCTGCTGGAAGCTGTTCCGGCGGTCACTGATCGAACGGCTGGGCCTGCGCTTCCCGCCCTACCGCAACTGCGAGGACAAGCCGTTCACGGCCGCGGCCTACCTCAACGCCGACGGCATCTCCGTCGTCGCCGACTACGACTGCTACTACTCGCGCGACCGCGGCAACGGCAACAACCTCACCCGCACCGCCGCCGCCCTCGCACACCGCATGGACGGCACCCGGCTATGCTTCGAGACCGTCGCCCGTTACGTGGAGCCCGGCCCCCGCCGGGACCGGATCATGCGCCGTCATGTGGAATGGGAACTGTGCGGTCCGCTGCGCGCCCTGCTGCCCCGGGAGGACGAGCGGGAGGCACGGGAGCGCTTCTACCCGCAGTTCCGGGAGTGGGCCCTGCGCTACGCGACCGACGGTGTGTGCCGGCGGATCGCCCCGCAGGACCGGCTGATCGTCCACCTCCTGCGCGCGGACCGGTACGAGGACCTCATGACCGTGATCCGCGACGCCGAGCGGGACGAGGCGCGCGGCCACGTCGTCGACAAGGGACGCGTCTACTGGCGCCACCCCTGGTTCCGGGACCCGGCGAAGGCCGTCCCGGACGCCTGCTTCGACGTCACCGACCGGCTGCCGGTCCACCACGACCTGACCGAGGCGGCCTGGACGGGCGACGGCGGCCCGCTCCGCCTGTCCGGCCACGCCCGCATCGACTCCCTCGGTCCGCTGGAGCCCGCCACCCGCCTGATCCTGCGTCCACGCGGCCGTGCGCATCCCGGCCTCCGCCTGCCCGTGAGCGTCGGCACCGTCCCGCACCGGCCCGGCACGCCCGCGGCCGGGAACCCGGACCCTTCGGCCTGCTTCACCGCCGTCCTCGACCTCGGCACCGCCGACTCGGGCGCGCCGCTCGGCGAGGGAGTCTGGGACGTGCATCTGGAGGTCCGCGCCGACGGGGTCGCCAGGACCGTCAGGGTCCGGCGGACCCGCGCGGACGGGGACGGCGGCCGGACGGCCCCGCCGCCGCGCGAGCTGCCTCCCGCCACCCGGCCCGGACCCGGGCCGGTCACCGTACGGCCCTTCTTCACGCCGCGCGGCGACCTCTCCGTGGAGGTCCGGCCCGCCGCACCGCCCTGCCGCGTCACCGAGGTCGCCTGGGACCCGGCCGCCCCCGGCACGCTCGTCGTCGGCGGGCACCTGACCGCCGAGGCCACCGGCCACACCGGGACCATGACCCTGCGAGCGGAGGACGGCACCGGCCTGGTGCGGGAGTCGCCCTTGCGGTACGCACGGGCCGACGGCCGCACCGGCTTCACCGCCCGGCTCCCCGTCAGAGGACTGCCCCCGGGACACTGGACGCTGACGCTCCGGACGGGCGGCGGGCCCGGCGCGGACGGACCGGGCCGGCGGATCCCCGTCCCGCCCGCGGGCACGCTCACCGGCACCCGCTGGTTCCGCGCCTCCCGGCTCGGCCGCCCCTACTACGCCAAGCCCCTCGCGAAGGGTGCGGAAGGCGCTCTGGTGCTGCGCGTGGCCCCCGTCGGGCTGGCGGCCGGCCTGCGCCGGCGCCTCCTCGGCTTCCTGAAGTGACGCCCCCGGCCCCCGGGTTCGGCGCCGGGGGCCGCCGTCAATTGACGGATTCGCCGCGCCCACCGCTGGGCAGTGAGCCCCGTGAATGTCATGAGCACGACTGCCCTTCCCCCACGAGGAGGTCGATCATGCACGTACGCACGCTGACCGGCGGCCTGGCCGCCGCCTGTCTGGTCACCCTGTCCCTGACGGGCGGCCCGGCCGCCGCCGCTTCCGCCGGCCCGGCCGACGCGCCCCTCGCCGCCCGGGTCCTCACCTACGACGCCGCCGGCGCAGCGGAGTTCAGGTCCGCCGTCGACCGGGGCGCGGCGATCTGGAACGCGAGTGTCGACTCCGTCGAACTGCGGCCCGTCGCCGCCGGGCAACGCGCCAACATCCGGGTCCTGGCGGACAACGGCTGGCCGCGCGCCCTGCCCACCACCCTGGGCAACGGCACGGTCTACATCGGGCGCCAAGCCGTCAGCCAGGGGTACGACACGATCCGGATCTCGTCCCACGAACTCGGTCACATCCTGGGCCTGCCCGACCGCAAGCCCGGACCGTGTTCCAGCCTGATGTCCGGCTCCAGCGCGGGCACCGCGTGCACGAACCCGTACCCGAACACGGCGGAGAAGGCGGAGGTGGAGGGCAACTTCGGCGGCGCCCTCGCCGAGCGGACCCCGGCGGTCCGAGCCGGGCTCGTCGTGGACTGACGCCTGCCGCCCGGCACCCCGGGCGGCACCGCGCGGCTCAGGCCGGGCAGCCGGAGCCGTCGACCACGAAGTAGCCGGGCGCGGTCTGCCGGAGGGTGCTGCGGGTGAACGTGTTCCACAGCCCCATCGCCTGCCCGGAACCCTTGGCGTACGCGGTGCCGCCGCTCTGGTACGCGCGCCCGGCGACCGTGTGGTCGTAGTTGCTGGCCGTGTGGCAGGTGGGCGTGAACCCGGTGGTGGTCGCGGACACCACCGGGGAGACCCCGCCCGCCGCACCCGCCGTGTCCACGGCAGCCACGCTGTAGCGGTACGTCGTACCCGTGGCCAGGCCGGTGTCGGTGTAGGAGGCCGACGTCGTGGTGCCCACCCGCGCGCCGTCGCGGAGGACCAGGTACGAGGCCGCGCCGTCGACCGCCCGCCAGGTCAGGGAGACGGCGGAGTCCGTGGTCCCGGTGACCGCCAGGCCCGTGGGCGCGGGCAGGGCCCCGGTGCCCGCGCCGCCGTCGAGTCCCCAGAAACGGGCGATGCGGAGGCTGGAGCAGACGGTGTCGAGGTAGTAGGTGCCGGAGCTCCCGCACTGCTCGGTGCCGCTGCCCGGGTCGACCGCCAGCCCGTGCCCCATTCCGGAGAGCGAGTACACCTCGACGGCGGGACGGCCGGCGGCGTCCTCGTACACGCTGCGCGTGGTGCCCCCGCCGAGGCTCTCGGTGCGCGAGGGCACCTGGCCGAGGCCCCACACGTTCGTCCACTGGTCACGCAGCTCGCCGGCGTTGGCGGGCACGACGGTGGTGTCGGCGGTGCCCTGCCAGATCGAGACGCGCGGCCAGGCGGCCGTACCGGCGGGAGCGGCGGACCGTACCAGGTCCCCCCACTGCGCGGGGCTCTTGTCGGGCGGGCTGTACATGCAGGTGTACGCCGCCGAGACGCTGCTCGCGCAGCGCGCGGGCAGCCCCGAGGCGATGGCGCCGCCCGCGAACACGTCGGGGTAGGCGGCCAGCATGTTCGCGGTCATGGCACCGCCCGCGGACAGGCCGGTGATGTGGACCCGCCGGGAGTCGCCGCCGTACAACGACAGGGCCTTGTCAACCATCTGACGGAGCGACAGCGCCTCGCCCCGACCACGCGCGCTGTCGCCCGGCTCGAACCAGTTGAAGCAGGAGTTGGCGTTGTTGGCGCCGCTCGTCTGCGGGAAGACCAGCGCGAAGCGGTACGCGTCGGCGACCCTCGGCCAGCCGGAGTGCGCGAAGTAGTCCTGGGCGCTCTGCGTGCAGCCGTGCAGGGCCAGGACGACCGGAGCGCCCGCCGGCAGCCCGTCGGGCACGTAGGTGTACATCGACAGGTTGCCGGGGTTGGTGCCGAAGCCCGTCACCTGGGTGAGGCCCGCGGCGGACGCCGGGGGAGCCACGGCGACCAGGCCCCCGGTCAGGGCCAGCGCCCCGGCGGTGACGACGAGCCGGTGGCGCAGGCCGCCGAGGGCGCGGCGGACTCTGCTGAAGCGGAACGCGGTGTGCGACTGTCCCATGACGACTGCCTGCCTCCTGGTGGGGGGAACGCTGCGCGTCACCGGTCCGCGGGGAGGAAGCCCCGTGCGGCCGGCGTGCCGTGCATCATCGGGGCGCGTCCGCCGGCGTCGACATGGGCCGGGCATCCATGCGTGGCGGGGACCTGTGTGGAGGCGAGCCATGGCCCGGCCGGTGCCCGGTCGTGTAGGGGCAGGGGAGCAGGGTGGGCGCCCTCTCCTGCCCCGCACCAGGCGGTCCTGGCGCCGGAACCCATGCCGGCGCGGCCGAAGGTGGTCGCCGGGCCCATAGGTCGTGCCGGGCCGCCGCCGTAGCCTCCGCGCGTCCCAGTCCGCAGACCGCGACCGCGGAGGCACCCGTATGCGTCTTTCCATCCGCCCCCCGTCCCGCTCCCGGCGGCGCAGGTGGCCGGCGGCCGCCCTGGCGCTGGCCGCCCTCACCCTCACGCCCGCGCCCGCCACCGCGGCACCCGAGGGCTGCGCGCACCCCACGCGGGCGCGCGTCCCGGGAGCCGAACACCAGCGGGCCGCCTGCCTGGCGGACCTGACCACGGCCGGCACGGTCGCCTCGGGCCACACCGACCCGGCCGACTGGGCCGGTCTGACACCCAAGGACCTGGCTGTCCCCGGCGCGGTCCCCGGCCACCAGATCGACGGCTACTTCCCCGACACCTCCACCACCAACACCAACCACGACTGGCGGCACGACGCCCAGTTCGTCATCCGCCTGCCCGACCGGTGGAACGGCGGCCTGGTGGTCACGGGCACCCCCGGCAACCGCGAGCAGTACGCCAACGACCGGGCCATCGCCGACTGGGTGCTCTCCCGCGGCTACGCCTACGCCGCCACCGACAAGGGCAACACCGGCCTCGCCTTCCATCGGGACGGGAAACGGCCCGGCGACGCGATCGCCGAGTGGAACCACCGGCTCACCCAGCTGACCCGGGCCGCCCGCGCCACGGTCGCCCGGCACTACCACCGCCCGCCGGCCCGCACGCTGGTCACCGGTATCTCCAACGGCGGGTACCTGGTGCGCTGGCAACTGGAGAACCACCCCGAGCTCTACGACGGGGGAGTGGACTGGGAGGGCACCCTGTGGCGCTCCGACGGCCCCACCCTCCTGCACTTCCTGCCCCAGGCGCTCCGTCACTACCCCGTGTACGCCGCGGGGGGAGAGCACTCCGGCGCCGCCCGGCGGGCCCTGCACGCCGCCGGCTTCCCGGCCGGGTCCGAGTTCCTCTGGCCCTACCACCACCAGGTCTACTGGGACCTGACCCAGCGCGTGTACCGCGAGGAACTGGACCCCGGGTTCGACGGGCCGGCCGAGGCGGGCACGCCGTTCTGCGCACCGGGCACACCGGCCTGCGACGCCGACTACGACTACGCGTCCCGGCCCGAGGCCGCCCGGGCCGTGGCGGGCATCGCCCTGACGGGACGGATCGGCAAGCCGCTGATCACCCTGCACGGCACCCTGGACGTCCTCCTGCCGATCGGAAAGGACTCCGACGTCTACGCCCGGATGGTGCGCGAGGCGGGACGCGGCCCCCTGCACCGCTACTACCGCATCGAGGGCGGCACCCACACCGACGCCCTGGCCGACGTCCACCCGGACCGCCTGCGCCCGCTCACGCCGTGCCACCGGACGGCCTTCACGGCACTGGAGGACTGGCTCGCCCCGGGACACCGCCCACCGGCCTCCCGCACGGTCGCCCGCCCCGCCGCGACCGGCCCGGCGACCCTGGCGAACAGCTGCTCCCTGACGTGAGTCAGAAGGCGACCGGCTTCCCGGAGCGCTCGGTCTCGTCCTGCACCAGCAGCGAGAGCAGGGACGCCACCGGGAGGCCGGCCTCGGCCGGGTGCCGCAGCACCTTGCCGGGCTCGACGCGATAGGTGTTCGTGCGCCCTTCCCGCCTGTGGGACAGGTACCCGTCCTGCTCGAGGTCGGCGATGATCCGCGACACGGCGCGCTCGGTGAGCCGGCAGCGCGCGGCGATGTCCCGGATGCGGATGTTCGGGTTGTCGGCGATGGCCGCCAGTACGCGCGCGTGGCTGGTGACGAACGTCCATCCGGTGTGTGATTCGGGCACTGCAACCATGCTCGGCATTCTAAGGACAGGGCGTTGCCGGAACGCAGATACATGACATACTTTTCCGGCAACAGATGACGTGCTCCCGAGCAGGAGAGCCGAAGGGAGGAGCCCGACGTGCCCTGGAACGAAACCGCCGCACCGGCACGCACGAGCAGCAGGGGGACGTCCCTTCCGCAGCAGGCCACCGGGCACACCTCGTGCGGGACCCCGGTGCAGCAGTACGGGCAGCCGGGCGCCTGGGTCGTCGTCGCCCGCGGCGCCTACGACATGGACTCGATCGCGCCCCTGGCCGAGGCGCTGGAGACCGCGGCCCGGAACCGTCCGAAGGTGGTCCTGGACGCCTCCGGCGTGACCTTTGCGGACTCGACGTTCCTGAACCTGCTGATCCGGACCCACCGGGCGGCCCCCCTGCGCGTGGTCGCGCCCTCGGACCAGGTACGGCGGCTCTGCGAGATCACCGGGGTCGACGGCCTCCTGGAGCTGCGCGACACCGTCGAGGACGCCGTCGCCTCCTAGGGCCGGCCCCGGCCGGTCACCGGCCCGCCTCCGGCGCCCGGCCGGCAGCGGCCCGGCCGCTCGCCGTGGACGGGGGAGCGGCCCCCCGTCCGGGACCGTTACCGTGGAGGACGTGCTGGACCTCCGCCGTGCGCCGGATCCGAGGCCGATGACGTTCTCCGGGGCGATCACGGCCCCTTCCGGAGCGCTCCGATGACGCGCGGGACCGGCGACGGCCGGGACCCCGGGCCCCACGACCGGCTGCCCTCCACCCTGCTGGAGGACAGCACCGAGGACCTGTACGAGAACGCCCCCTGCGGATTCCTGTCCACCCTGCTCGACGGGACGATCGTCAAGGTCAACGCCACCCTGCTGGACTGGCTCGGCCACCGGCGCGCGGACCTGGTGGGCCGCAGGACCTTCTCCGACCTCCTCACCGCCGGCGGGCGGCTGTACCACGAGACGCACTTCGCGCCGCTGCTGCGCATGCAGGGCGAGATCAGCGGCATCGCCCTGGAGCTGAGGACGGCCGACGGCGGCCGGCTGCCGGTCCTGGTGACCTCGACCGTCAAGACGGACGGCGACGGAGAGCCCCTGCTGATCCGCACCACCGTCTTCGACGCCCGCGACCGCCGCTCCTACGAGGAGGAGCTGCTGCGCGCCCGCCAGGAGTCGGAGCGCGAGCGCGAACGGCTCAGGCAGCTCGCCACCACCCTCCAGGCCACACTCCTGCCGCCGGCCCTGGAGAACGTACCCGGCCTGGACGTGGCCGCCTACTACCACATCGCCTCGGCCGACGAGGTCGGCGGCGACTTCTACGACCTCTTCCCCCTCGCCGCCGGCACCTGGGGCCTCTTCCTGGGCGACGTGTGCGGCAAGGGCGCCACGGCCGCGGCCGTCACCTCCCTCGCCCGCTACACGCTGCGCGCCGCGGCCGTGTACGACCCCGACCCGGCCGCCGTCCTCGGCAACCTCAACACCGTCCTCAACCACGAGTACTCCGGCGCCGACGACCCCCGCTTCTGCACGGTCCTCTTCGGGCTGCTCACCCCCGACGGCGACGCGGGCGGCTTCCACATCACACTGGCCAGCGGCGGCCACCCGCCCGCTCTGCTGCTGCGCGCCGACGGCACCGCCGACCACCTGCCCACGCCCGGCGGCCAGCTCATCGGCGTCCTGCCCGACGCCGCCGTCGCCACCACCAGCTTCCGCCTCGCGCCCGGTGACACCCTGCTGCTGTACACCGACGGCCTCACCGAAGCGCACACCGCGGCGAGCGGCGGGGACCGCTACGGCGACGACGCCCTCCTCGGCTTCGTCCGGTCACTGGCCCCCACCACCGCGCGGCGCACCGTCGCCGCGGTGCGCGACCTCCTCGCCGCGCTCGGCTCCGGCGTGGACGACGACGCGGCCGTGCTCGCCGTCCACGCCCCCCTGCCCGGCCGCCCCGCCACCGGTACGTGAGCACGTCACGCACGGGGCGGCCGGGCACCTACGCGCCGTTGCCGCGCGCAGCCGGGAACTGCCACCAGGCGCCCGTCGCGTCGCGCAGGGTGTTGGTGCCGCAGTGCACCTCACCCATCCCGAGGTGGTACGTGTACCAGTCGTCGATGTACGACACCTTCATGCCGACCCGCTGGTAGGCGGCGGTGACGGCCTCGGTGAAGACGTCCTTGCCGCCGATGACCGGACCCCACTGGCGCGGGGCGAGGTAGCGGTCGCGCGCCAGGAGCACGCCGTTGACCGCCCCGGGCACGTACGCGCTGGTCGTCACCGCCTCCGCGGCCGCCGCCCGCCCGGCGGGCCGGTTCTCGGCGAGCCACTTCTGCTGGCCGAAGTCCCCGAGGCTGTCGACGACGCCGGAGCCGGCGCCCATGCGCGTCAGCCGCGGCACGGGAACCTCCTGCCCCTCGGCGGTGAAGGCCTCCGAGTCGCGGGTGTACAGGGCGGGCACCCGCACGATCTCCGCGTCGGTGACGCCCGTCTCCCGCCGGATGACCTCCAGGTTGGCCGCGATGCGCCGCGCCGCCATCTCGTTGTCGGACACCAGGTGCCGGGAGGCGAGCGCCTGGTCGATGGTCTCCTTGGGCGCCGGGCTGTCACTGCGGCCGGGGACGGAGAACATCTTCGTCTTGCCGTGCCCGTCGCGCTGGGCGTCCCGCAGCAGCCGCAGCCCCGCCTGCGGGTCGGCGACGCCGATGCGCCATCCGCGCGGGGTGTCCGCGGGCAGGAACTGCACGAACTCGTCGACGTGGCCCACGCCCAGCCAGGAGGTGTCCAGCAGCAGCGGGTCCTGCATGCCCTGCGACGCCAGCAGCGTGCGCATCACCTTCGACGGGCGCGCCCCGCTGTCCTTGCGCTCGCCCATGATGATCCGCCCGGCCGGGAACGAGCGGCCGCCGTGCGTGTAGGGCGGGATGGTCTCCAGGTTCCCCATGGAGTTGAGCGACCAGTCGTCGGGCTCGGCCCGGTCGGTCACCTGCACCACCCCGATGTCCCGGCCGCGTACCTTCTCGAACAGCTCACGCCCGGCGTCCCGCTCCGGCTGTGCGGAACGCAGCATCACGCGCAGCACGTGCCGCCCGCCGCCCGGCCCGGTCATGCTGACGTAGGCCGGCTCCACGAAGTCCTGCGCCCAGGGGTCGGCGTACTTCGTGAACTTGACGAGCGGCGCGGTGACCCCGGCCCGCTCGACCTCCTTGGCGAGTTCGGCGACGAACTTCTGTTGAAGACGGCTGTACGGGCCCTGCCCCTGGACCTCGCTCACCATGACCTGCCGGGTGTCCTGCAAATGATGGTGGGTCAGCAGCGGCGCCACGCGCAGGGTCACGGCGTCGGAGGTGGACCTCCCGCCGGACGTCACCGTCAGCCGGACCACCGCACGGCCGTCCCACTTCGCTCTGTCCCGGACGACGTCGGTGGCCTCGACACCGAACTCCGCACCGGCACGCAACTCGGCCGCGGTCAGCCGGGTCTGCGCCGTCACCGGCACCCATTGCCCGGCACGCTTGAGGAACAGATGCGCGTGGTCGCCTCCCGTGGTGAGCTTCAGCGTGCCCTTGGCGTCCGCGGGCAGGCCCGGCAGGGGCACGGAACGGACCCGGGCGAGGTCGGCGGCGTCCGCGGCGCCGTTGACCTTCGTGTCGGAACCGTCGTGGCACGCGGCCAGTTTCGCGTCGGACAGCGGGCTGCCGCCGGGCCCGGTGACCGGGCAGCGCTTGCTGTCGTCGTCGATGTTGGGCAGATAGACGGCTCCCCGCTGTACGGTCCAGCCGTCCTCGCCGTTCTGGTCGCTGCCGCCGGTGACGTCGACCCGCCCGTCGCGGTTCACATCCGCCCGTAGGTCGGCGCGCGGTCCCGCCCCGGCGGCGGACGCGGGGCCGGCCGGACCGGCCAGCACGGATCCGGCGGCGGCGACGGCCAGCACCACCGACCCGGCCGGGTACAGGCGCGGACGTATACGTGTACGTGAACGCACAGCAGGTTCCTCTCGGTTGCGGGCTTCCGCCCAGCAAGAGGAGGGACGGTGGCTGTGCGTTCACTGGGGGACGCGAGTTGCTGTTCGCGACCGCGGTGAGCCCCGCCGGGGCGCGGTCAGGCGCCCGGTGTCGCCTGCCGGCCGACGGCGATGCCCAGCAGGTCCGCCACGGCCGTGAGGGCCGTGCCGAGGGGGAGCGACACGCGGGTGACGGCGTGCCGGTCGCCCCGGGTCGGGTCCCGGTTGACGATCAGTACCGGCGTACCGGCCCCGGCCGCCTGACGGACGAAGCGGAGCCCGGACATCACCGTCAGCGAAGAGCCCAGGACCAGCAGCGAGGACGCCGCGCGGACCAGTTCGCGGCAGTGCTCGACGCGTTGCGGCGGAACGGACTCGCCGAAGAACACCACGTCCGGTTTGAGGATGCCGCCGCAGACCGCGCAGGGCACCACGCGGAAACCGGCGACCTGCTCGTCGGTGAGGTCGGCGTCGCCGTCCGGGTTGAGACCGGCGGCCACCGGCTCGAATCCCGGATTGGCCTCCTCCAGCCGCCGGGCCAGCTCGCGGCGCGGGCTGCGGTCCCCGCAGGAGAGGCAGACCACCCGGTCCAGGGCCCCGTGGAGTTCCACGACGTCCTCGCTGCCCGCGGCCTGGTGCAGGCCGTCCACGTTCTGCGTGATGACGCCCGAGAGCAGGCCGTGCCGCCCGAACGCCGCCACGGCCCGGTGCCCGGCGTTGGGGCGGGCCCGGCCGAAGGTGCGCCAGCCGAGGTGGCTGCGCGCCCAGTACCGGCGCCGGGCCCGCGCATCCGCGAGGAAGTCCTGGTAGGTCATCGGCGTGTGCCGGCTCAGGCTCCCGCCCTCGCCCCGGTAGTCGGGGATGCCCGACTCCGTGGAGATGCCCGCGCCGCTGAGCACCAGCACGCCTCCGGCGCCCAGCGCGCCGGCGACCGGCTCCAGGTCCGTGGTGGCCGGCGGCAGATCCTCGGCCGGGGTCCAGCTCAGGGTGGGGCGCATGCGCATGCCGTCAGGGTACGGAACGGCGGCGGCCGACGGGGGCGCACCGGATGACTGACCGCCGCTGGGCTGGCTGCCGCCGGTTGGGTCGCTGCCGGGCCGGGTCGCCGCCGGGCCGGGCCGGTGAACGGGAGCCGTCCGGCACATCCGCGTCGCCGGGCCGGGGTCCGGACGAACGGGGGCCGTCCGGCCGCCCCTCCCGGTGGGCCGGCCTGCGGACTGCCGCCGGGATCACGGTCCGCCCCGCAGGGAAGACGCGGCCGTGTCCCCGCGAATATCAGCCGCCCGGTGCTGAAACCCTGGGAACGGGACAGACGGTCGGACAGCGGCGCGTGCCCGTCCCGCGCCGCCCGAGCGAGGGACGAGGTGGAAGATGCGTGCGGTGACGGTCCGGCCCGGCACCAAGGACTCCGTGGAGGTGCGGGAGCTGCCCGACCCGGCCCCGGCCGCGGGCGAGCTGCTGGTGGACGGCCTGGTGATGGGGGTGTGCGGCACGGACAAGGAGATCGCGCGGGGCGAGTACGGCTCGGCCCCGCCCGGCCGTGAGCGGCTGGTCCTGGGACACGAGTCCCTCGGACGCGTACGGCAGGCGCCGGAGGGCAGCGGCTTCTCGGCCGGAGACCTCGTCGCCGGGGTGGTGCGCCGCCCGGACCCCGAACCGTGCGGGGCGTGCGCCCGGGGCGAGTTCGACATGTGCCGCAACGGCCGCTACACCGAGCGCGGCATCAAGGAACTCGACGGCTACGGCGCCGAGACGTGGTGCGTGGAGGCCGGCTACGCCGTGAAGCTGGCGCCGCACCTGGACCGCGCCGGAGTCCTCATGGAACCGGCCAGCGTGGTGGCCAAGGCGTGGGAACAGATCGAGCGGGTCGGCGGCCGCTCGTGGTTCGAGCCGGAGCGCGTCCTGGTGACCGGCGCCGGGCCCATCGGCCTGCTGGCCGCCCTCCTGGGCACGCAGCGCCGGCTGGACGTCCACGTAGTCGATCGGGTCGGCGAGGGACCCAAGCCCGGCCTGGTGCGGGACCTGGGCGCGACGTACCACGCGCGGGACGTCGAGCGGGTCGTCACCGCCGTGCGCCCGGACGTCGTCATCGAGGCGACCGGGGCGAACGAGCCCGTCCTGGCCTCGCTCACCGGCACCGCGCCCTACGGCGTGGTGTGCCTGACCGGGGTGTCGTCCGCCGGGCGCGCGACGACCGTGGACGCGGGCGCCCTCAACCGGGACATCGTGCTGCAGAACGACGCGGTGGTGGGCTCGGTCAACGCCAACCTGCGGCACTACCGGCAGGCCGCCGACGCCCTGGCCGCGGCGGACCTGACGTGGCTCGAACGCCTGATCACCCGCCGGGTTCCGCTGGACCGCGCGGCCGAGGCGTTCACGCCGGAGGAGGACGACGTCAAGGTGGTCATCGAGCTCTAGCCGGTGACGACGAGATCCCGAAGGGAAGGTTCCGGATGTCTCACGACTCCGCTCCGCTGGTCGTGGTGATGGGTGTATCGGGTTCGGGCAAGACCACGGTGGGCCGCCTGCTCGCGGATCGCCTGGGGGTCCCCTACGCCGAGGGGGACGACTTCCACCCCGAGGCCAACGTGGCGAAGATGCGGGCCGGTCGTCCCCTGGACGACGCGGACCGGCGCCCCTGGCTCGAGGAGATCGCGGGGTGGCTGGCAGGTCACGCGCAGCGCGGGGGCGTGGTGGCCTGCTCGGCGCTGAAACGCCGCTACCGCGACCGGCTGGCCTCCGCCGCGCCGCGCGTCTTCTTCCTGCACCTGGACGGCACGCCCGAGCTGATCGCCGCGCGGATCTCCGCCAGGCGGGGCCACTTCATGCCGCCCGAACTGCTCCGCACCCAGTTCGCCGACCTGGAGCCCCTGGGGCAGGACGAAGCGGGCGCGGTCGTCTCCGTCGACGGCCCGCCGGAGGAGACCGCGGCCCGCGCCCACGCCGCCGTCACCTCTCCCCCCACGCCCGGCCGGACCGACGGGACCCCATGAGGAAGCCGGGGCCGGGTACCCGGCGACCCGTGCCGCAGCGGCCTCCGCTCCTGTACGTCAGCCACGACCGCGTCGGCGCGGCCGTGGTGCGCAGTGCGGGGACCCGGGCAACGGACCGGCGGGGCACGGCGATCGTGCTCGTGCCGGGCCTGGGGGCGCCGGGATACCTGTTGCGGACGCTCGCGCACTGCGCCCGGTCGGGACCGGCACGGCTGCTGGACGTGCCGGGTTTCCGCGATCCCGGCGGACCGGCCTGCCCCGAGACGCTCGACGCGCTGGCGGACACGGTGGCACGGTGGCTGGCCGTCGTCCCGCAGGGGCCCGTGGTGCTCGCGGGGCACTCCACCGGCGCCCAGGTGGCGCTGCACGCCGCCGTGCGCGCCCCCGGGCGGGTCCGGTCCCTCGTGCTGCTCTCCCCGACCTTCCCGCCCCACCTGCGGCGGATGCGTCCGCTGCTCGGAGCGCTCGCCCGCACCGCGGTCCACGAGGCGCCGGACGCCGTGCCGGCCGTGCTGCCCTCCTACCTCGCGGCCGGTCCGCGGCGGTTGCTGACCTGCGTCCGGTCGGCGCAGCGGGACGCACCCGAGGACGCCCTGCCCTCCGTCGCCTGCCCGGTCACCGTCGTGGCGGGGGAGAAGGACGCCCTGTGCCCGCCGGACTGGGCCGGCCATCTGGCCCGCCGGGCGGGCGGCCGCGCGTTGCGGGTGCCCGGCGCGCACGCGTTCCCCCATCCCCACCCCGCGGTGACGGCGGACGTTCTGACGCGGGCTCGGGCGGACCCGCCGTGACACCTTCCGCACGGACCCGCCGTGACACCTCCCGCACGGACCCGCCGTGACACCTCCCGCACGGACCCGGAACACCCGTGCCGGCGCGCCTGGCCGACCGCCGGCGCGCCGGTCCGGGACCCCCGTCGGGGAAGCGGTCCGGGCCGACGTCCGCAGGTGACCCGCGTCGTGACGGGCCGTCCTCATCCGGCCGGCAGCCCTCGTGCGGCGTTGCGGTAGTCGCTCGGCCGCATGCCGCGCAGCCGCTTGAACGCCACGCTCAGCGCGAAGGCGTTGGCGTATCCCACCCTCCTCGCGATCGTGCCCACGGTGTGGTCGGTGCTGCGCAGCAGGTCCGCGGCGAGGGCGATCCGCCAGCCCGTGAGGTAGGCCATCGGCGGCTCTCCGGCCAGCGCCGTGAACCGCCGGGCGAGGGCGGCCCGTGACACCCCCACCCCGGCGGCCAGTTCCGCGACCGTCCACGGGTGGGCGGGCGCGTCGTGCAGGAGCCGCAGCGCGGGACCCACGACCGGGTCGTCCAGCGCGTGGCACCAGGCCGGGGCCCCGGACCGCGGATCGTCGAACCAGGTGCGCAGCGCGGAGACCAGCATCAGATCCAGCAGCCGGTCCAGGACCAGTTGCTGCCCCGGCCGCTCCCGGGCGATCTCCTCGGCCACCGCCTCCGCCGACGGGCAGAGGCCGCCCGCGGCCGGCACCACCAGTACGGCGGGCAGGACCCGCAGCAGCCGTTCGCTGAGCTCCCCCCGCCGCTCGAAGGCCCCGCTGAGCAGTACGGGTGCTCCATCGGCCGGGATTCCGCAGGCCCGGGCGGGACCGGGACCCTGAGCGAAGCCCTCGGCCGACGGGCAGTAGTCGGCGCTGGTGACCACCACCGAGGGGGTGTGCGCGGGGTCGTCGGCGACCGTGTAGGGCGCGTCACCCCGGACGACCGCGATGTCACCGGCCTCGACGGGCACCGGCTCGTGCTCGTCGGGGACGATCCAGGCACGGCCGCGCACCATCATGGCCAGCGTCAGCGGAGCCCCGGTGGCGATGCGCAGAGCCCACGGCGGCCGCATAGTCGTCCGCCGGAAGACGGCACCGCGCGCCCGACCCCGGCCAGTACCTGTGACACGGCATCCATGCCCTCACTGTAGACGCGCGGACATCGACCGGAGCTCGTGAGGCATGGAGCGTCTCGCATCCGGCCGCTTGACTGGGGGCATGTCTGAACAACCCATTCTGGTGACAGGGGCGACCGGCAAGTCCGGCCGCCGTGTGGCCGGCCGGCTGCGGGCGGCGGGACTGCCGGTCCGCGCGGCCTCCCGGAACGGCGAGCACGCCTTCGACTGGACGGACCGCGGCACCTGGGACGCCGCCCTGGACGGCGTGCGGGCCGTGTACATCGTCCAGCTGGACGGTACGAAGCTCGTCCGCCCGTTCGTCGAGCGGGCCGTGCGGCACGGGGTGCGCCGGATCGTGCTGGCCTCGGGACGCGGGATCGACGATCCGCACTACGCGAAGGACAGCGGCGGTGTCCTGGAGGGCCTCGTGGACAGTGAGGCCGCGGTGCGCGAGAGCGGCCTGGAGTGGACGATCACCAGGCCGGGCTGGTTCGCGCAGAACTTCAGCGAGGGCTTCTTCGCCGACGCCGTGCGCGCGGGCGAGCTGCGGCTGCCCGCGGGCGACGGGGCCGCCAGCTTCGTCGACGCCGAGGACATCGCCGCCGTGGTGACCGCCGCGCTCACCGACGCCCGGCACGCGGGCGAGATCTACGAGTTGTCGGGCCCGCGCGCGGTGACGGTGGCCGAGGCGGCCGCCACGATCTCCCGGGCCACCGGCCGCGACATCCGCTACGTACCGCTCTCCGTCGAGGAGTACGTCGCGGAACTGGTGGAGCAGGGACTGCCGCTCGCGGAGGCCCGGGCCTTCGCGGACGTCGTCGAGCCCCTGCGCGAGGGCAGGGACGCGTACGTCTCGGACGGGGTGCAGCGCGCCCTCGGAAGGCCGCCGCGGACGTTCGCCCGGTTCGCCGAGGCCACCGCGGCGGCGGGCGGTTGGCCGTCCTGACCGCTCTCGCGCGCGTCACACCCGCCGGAGCGTGATGCCGCTGCTCTCGAGCGCGGCCGTCTCGTCCGCGGGGGCGGTGGTGTCGGTGACGAGGACGTGCACCAGGGACGCTGGGCCGACGTGGGCCTGCGCCGTACGGCCGAGTTTGCTGCCGTCGGCGGCGGCCACGATGCGGCGGGCCGAGGCGATGGCCGCCTGCTTCACCGACGCCTCGTCGAGGTCGTAGGCGGTCAGGCCGTCCCCCGCGGTCAGGCCGCAGCACCCCAGGACGGCGGTGTCGAACCGCAGCGCGGCCAGTGAGGCGAGGGTCAGGGGGCCGGTGAGGGCTCCCTCGCCGGGGCGGGGCCGGCCTCCGGGGACCAGGAGGCGGGTCGGCTCGGGAGCGTCGGCGAGGAGCGCGACGGCCTGGAGGGACAGGGGCATCACGGTGACCTGCCGTCCGTGCAGCAGGCGTGCGACCTCCAGGCAGGTCGTACCGCTGTCGAGCAGGACGGTCTCGCCGTCCCTGACGAGTGAGGCCACCTCGGCGGCGATCCGGCGCTTGGCCTCGACCGCCTCGTGGGCGCGCAGCGCGAAGGGCGGCTCGTCGCCCCGCAGCAGGAGGGTGCGCGCGCCGCCGCGGAACCGCTCCAGGACGCCGTGCGCGGCCAGGTGGTCCAGATCGCGGCGGATGGTCATCTCCGAGGCGCCGGTCAGGCCGGCGAGCTCGCCGACGGTGGCCGTCCCCGCCTCCTGGACGGCCTGGGCGATCAGCCGGTGACGTTCCGCGGTGTTCATACGGTGATTGAACACCACTCCCATCGAACAATCGACGTGTTCGATAAGCGCCGTTTCGAACAGGTGGTTTGTTCGTTATGGTGGCGTCATGGAAAGAGCGCTGCGCGCGGCTCGCGTCGTCACCTTCGTCTATTTCGTCCTCAACGGCACCCTGCTGGGCATGTGGGTGGTCCAGATCCCGGCCGTCGAGGAACGCGTCGGCATCAGCCACGCGGCCCTGGGCGGCTTCCTGGTTCTGCTGGGAGCCGGGGCCTTCGCCGGCATGCAGGCCGGCGGACGGCTCTCCGACCGGCTCGGCACCCGCACCGTCGTCCCGCTGGCCGGAGTGCTGTGCAGTGCGACCCTGGTCCTGCCCGTGCTCGCCCGTGAGCCGTGGGCCCTCGGCGCGGCCCTGGTGCTGTTCGGGTTCGGCAACGGCACCCTCGACGTCAGCATGAACGCCCACGCCGTACAGGTGGAGAAGGCTTACGGGCGGCCCGTCATGTCGGCCTTCCACGCCACGTTCTCCGTGGGCGGTGTCCTCGCCGCGCTCGCCGGTGCCGGAGCCATCGGCGCCGGCTGGGATCCGGCTCTGGCGCTGGGCGCCGCCGCGGGTCTCGGAGTCGCCGTGGCCCTGGTGGCGGCACGCGGTCTCCTGCCGGGCGGGCCGGCCGCCGCGCCGGCCGGCGCCGGGAGCGCACCCGGGGCGGGCGAGCGCGCCGTCCCGGCACGGATCTGGCTCCTGGCCGTCCTGGCCCTGCTGGTCATGCTGTGCGAGGGGGCCGCGAACGACTGGAGCGTGCTGCATCTGGAGTCCGTGCTGGGCGCGCCGGAGAGCACCGCCGCCTTCGCCTACGGCACGTACGCGGCCACGATGACCGCCGGCCGGCTCCTGGCGGACCGGATGTCCGCGCGCTTCGGACCCGTCGCCGTGCTGCGGTACGGGGCGGCCCTGGCCGCCGCCGGCATCACGGTGGTGGCCCTGTCGCCCTGGGTCTGGGCGGCGCTGGCCGGCTGGGCGCTGTTCGGGCTGGGCCTGTCCGGCTGCATCCCGCAGCTGTTCAGCGCGGCCGGGCACGCCGACCCCTCGGCCGCGGGCACCAACGTCTCCCGGGTCGCCGGACTCGGCTACGTCGGCATGCTCGCGGGCCCCGCCGTCATCGGCTGGATGACCCAGGTCATGGCCCTGAACCACACCTTCCTGCTGCTCACCCTGTGCTGCGCCACCGCCGCCGCGGGGGCCGGCATCCTGCGTCCCGCTCCCGAGCGGCCCCGCACGGCCGACCTGGCCTCCTGACCGCCTGCGCGGCGCGACCTGACCCGCGCCGCGCAGGCCCGTCCGAGATGCGGCGGAGGGCCGTTGAGGGCGGCCCGCACGGTGGCGCGGACGGCGGCGAAGCGACGCGGACCGGCGGCAGAAAACAGCGAAGGCAAGGAGAGAGATCTCCTTGCCTGTCTCAAGTTATAGCGCACCGGGGGGCTTGCGGCAAGGCCCGGGGCACGGCGCAGAATCGTCGACCGTAACCACGACCTGCGGAAACGGGGCATCACATGCGCGAGTTGCTGTCGCATCGGACCACGGCCGGCCCGGAGGCGCACGCATGAGCGAGCGGTACGTGCTGGACCTCGCCGAGCTCGACGCGACGCAGACCGCGGTCGCGGGTGGCAAGGGTGCGCACCTCGGCGACCTGTCGCGGATCGAGGGCGTCCGCGTGCCGGGCGGCTTCTGCGTCACGACCGGCGCCTTCCGGCACACCATGGCGCACGTGCCCTCGCTCGACGAGCAGCTCGACCTGCTGTCGCGCGTGGACCCGGACGACCGGGAGGCGCTCCGCACGCTCAGCGCGCGGATCCGCCGCACCGTCGAGGAGGCCGCCGTCCCGGCCGAGGTCACGGCGTCGATCACCCGCGCGCTCGCGGGGCTCGGTGCGGACGTCCCCTGCGCCGTCCGCTCCAGCGCCACGGCCGAGGACCTGCCGACGGCCTCGTTCGCCGGCCAGCAGGACACCTACCTCAACGTCGTGGGGACGACGGAGATCCTGCGGCACGTCAGCCGGTGCTGGGCCTCTCTGTTCACGGAGCGGGCCGTGACCTACCGCCGGCGCAACGGCGTCGACGACCGCGCGGTCCGGATGGCCGTGGTCGTGCAGCGGATGGTCTTCCCGCAGGCGTCCGGCGTCCTCTTCACGGCCGACCCCGTCACGGGCGACCGGAAGGCCGCCACCGTGGACGCCGGTTTCGGCCTCGGCGAGGCCCTGGTCTCGGGTCTGGTGAACCCGGACGTCTTCACGGTGCGCGACGGCGAGGTCGTCGCCCGGACGATCTCCGCGAAGCGACGCGCCGTGCACGCGACGCCGGGCGGCGGCACGCGGCAGGTGGAGGTCGATCCGCGGCGCCAGGAGCAGCCGGCGCTGACGGACGAGCAGGCCTTGCGGCTGGTGCGGCTCGGGAGGCGCATCGAGGCGCACTTCGGCCGTCCGCAGGACATCGAGTGGTGTCTGGTCGACGACGGCTTCCGGATCGTGCAGAGCCGGCCGATCACCACGCTGTTCCCCGTCCCCGAGGCCGATGACGAGGAGAACCACGTCTACGTCTCCGTCGGCCACCAGCAGATGATGACCGACCCCATGAAACCCCTGGGCCTGTCCATGTGGCGGCTGACGGCCATGGCACCGATGCAGGAGGCCGGGGGCAGGCTGTTCGTCGACGTCACCCGGCGCCTGGCGTCACCCGCGCACCGCGCCGGGCTCCTGGACGTCATGGGCCGGGGCGACCCGCTGGTCAGGGACGCGCTGGAAACCCTCCTGGAACGGGGCGACTTCGTTCCGACGCTCCCGGACCCCGCCCCCGGCGGACCCCAGGCCCCCCGCGGGCCCGTGGCGGGCGGCGACCCCGAACCGCTCGAGACCGACCCCGCCGTCGTCACCGAACTGATCGAGCGCAGCCAGAAATCCCTCGCCGCGCTGCGGCGCGACATCCGGACGAAGAACGGACCGGCCCTGTTCGACTTCCTGCGGGAAGCCTTCGAGGAACACAAGCGCGTGCTCGGGGACCCGCTCAGCATCCGGGTGATCATGGCCGGCATGGAGGCCACGTGGTGGCTCAACGACAAGCTCGGGGAGTGGCTCGGGGAGAAGAACGCGGCCGACACGCTCACCCTGTCCGCCCCCGGCAACATCACGTCCGAGATGGGTCTCGACCTGCTCGACGTCGCCGACGTCATCCGGCCCCACCCACAGGTCGTGGCCTTCCTGCGGGAGGCCGAGGACGACGACTTCCTGGACGCCCTGGCGAAACTCCCCGGCGGCGGTGAAGCGCGCGCCGCCATCGAGGCCTATCTCGACCGCTACGGCATGCGCTGCGCGGGCGAGATCGACATCACCAGGCCGCGCTGGAGCGAACGTCCCAGCACGCTCCTGCCGGCCATCCTCGACAACGTCAGGAACTTCGCACCGGGCGCCGCCCGGCGGCGCTTCGAGCAAGGACGCCAGGAGGCGCGGAAGAAGGAGCAGGACGTGCTGGCACGCCTGCGGGCCCTGCCGGACGGTGAGCGCAAGGCCGAGGAGACCAAACGGATGATCGACCGCGTCCGCACCTTCATCGGATACCGGGAGTACCCCAAGTACGGCATCGTCAGCCGCTACTTCGTCTACAAGCAGGCCCTGCTGGAGGAGGCCGAGCGGCTCGTGCGCGCCGGTGTGCTCGCCGAGCGGGAGGACGTCCACTACCTCACCTTCGAGGAGTTCCACGACGCGGTGCGCTCCCGGAGGGTGGACGCCGGGCTCGTCCGGCAGCGCAAGGAGGCGTTCCGGTCCTACCAGGCTCTCACTCCGCCCCGGGTGCTGACCTCGGACGGTGAGGCCCTCAACGGGGCGTACCGGCGCGACGACGTGCCGGCCGACGCCCTGGTCGGCCTGGCCGTGTCCGCGGGCACCGTGGAAGGGCGGGCCCGTGTCGTCCTCGACCTGGCGCGGGCCGACCTGGAGGCGGGCGACATCCTCGTCACGGCCTGCACGGACCCCAGCTGGTCGCCGCTGTTCGTGGGCATCGCCGGCCTGGTGACCGAGGTGGGCGGCCTCATGACGCACGGCGCTGTCATCGCCCGTGAGTACGGCCTCCCGGCCGTCGTCGGCGTGGGCGGGGCCACCCGCCGGATCCGCGACGGGCAGCGCATCCGCGTCCACGGCGGCGACGGGTACGTCGAGCTCCTGCCGTGACCGGCCGGCCGGTGCGGGGTGCGCCTGGTCCCTGAGGGCCGCCCCCGTGCCGGGCGGGCGCCTCAGCCGCCCCCCGCCGGGCCGGGCCGGCGGGTCATCAGGCACCGTATGCACTGCGGCGGAGTGTGTCCCGCACCGCCGTCCGCCAGAACCGGAAGGAAGCCGCACCATGCGCGTCATCCAGGGCCACGGCCCGGGGGAGGGGTCCCGATGAGCGAAGCCGACGAGCCCGTCCTCTTCCACACCACCGGACGCGCCGCCCGCATCACCCTCAACCGGCCGCGGGCCATCAACGCCCTCACCCACACCATGGTGCGCCGCATCGACGAGGCGCTCGGAGCGTGGGAGCACGACCCCGCCGTGGAGACCGTCGTCCTCACCGGCGCGGGCGAGCGGGGCCTGTGCGCGGGCGGCGACATCCGCGCCATCCACGACGACGCCCGCGACGGCGACGGTTCGGCCTCCCGGGCCTTCTGGCGCGACGAGTACCGCCTCAACGCCCGGATCGCGCACTACCCCAAGCCGTACCTCGCGGTGATGGACGGCATCGTGATGGGTGGCGGCGTCGGTGTCTCGGCGCACGGCGGCGTCCGCGTCGTCACCGAGCGGTCCCGGGTCGCCATGCCGGAGACCGGCATCGGGTTCGCGCCGGACGTGGGCGGTACGTACCTGCTCGCCAGGGCCCCCGGTGAGCTGGGCACCCATCTCGCCCTGACCGGCGCGCAGGCCGGTGCCGCCGACGCGCTGCTGTGCGGGCTCGCCGACCATTACGTGCCGTCCGCCTCGCTGGGAGACCTCCTCGACTCGCTGGCCGAACTGCCCGTGGCGCAGGCCCTGGCAGCCGTCGTGCGGACACCGCCGCCCGGGGTCCTCGCCGGGCAGCGGGACTGGATTGACGCCTGCTACGCAGCGGACACCGTCGAGGAGATCCTGCGCCGGCTGCTCGCGCACGGCGACCCCGCCGCCAAGGAGGCCGCCGAGACCCTCATGGCCAGGTCGCCGACCGCCCTCAAGGTCACCCTCGCGTCCCTGCGCCGGGCCCGGACGCTGGGCTCGCTGGAGCGGGTCCTGGACCAGGAGTACCGCGTGTCCAGCGCCGCCCTCGCCACCCCCGACCTGGTCGAGGGGATCCGCGCCCAGGTGGTCGACAAGGACCGCAGGCCACGCTGGTCGCCGGGGACCCTCGCCGAGGTCACGGACGCCGACGTCGAGCGCTTCTTCGCCCCTCTCGGCGCACGCGAACTCGGTCTCGCGGGCCCCGTCGGCCCGGCCGCGGAGGACGCCCGCTGAGCCCGGCGCGTGCCGCTCCCACCCGTGGTCCCGGGCCGGCCGCCCGGTGCTGGTCGCGCGAGCGCCGGGCGGCCGGAACAGCCGTGCTCCGCACGGTCACAGCATGAGCAGCAGCCGTGTGTGCGGAACGAGCTTGCGGTTGACGCTGGTGCTCTGCACGAAGATGGTGAAGTGGTCGTTGTGGTCCGGCTTGACGCGCACCTCCCTGTTCGGCAGGCCCAGCAGGGTACGGGCCGCCGGTCCCGTGTACACGCGGTCCGTCTTCTTCTCCAGTACCGCGATCTGCTTCTGCGCCTGGATCTTCTCGGACTTGCTCAACTGGTAGAACGCCGCACCGGTGCGGTAGGTGTGCCCGCACTCGACGACCCACTCCCGTATCCCCGCGTCACGGGCCACCGGGATCAGCTGGTACCGCGTCGGGTCGACCGGGGTGAGACCGGCGGCCTTGATCGTGTTCTCGTTGACGGCGTCCGCGCCGGTGGAGAACACCGAACGCGATCCCCGGATGCCCTGGGTGCGGCCCACCATGAAGTTCTCGGTGGCCTGCCGGATGACCTGCCCGGCCTCCTCCAGGCCCTGGGTGCTGGTGGCGTCCCAGATGGCGATGTTGTCCTTCGGGAAGCCGCACTGCATGGCCTCGCGCTTGCCCATCTGGTCGGGCACCAGGACGGCCAGCGTCCAGTTGTCCTGCTGACTTTCCATCATCTCGGCCACCGCGCGGACCAGTTCCCGCGGGTCCCGCGTGGGGGAGTCCGCGCACCGGTGGCTCGCGTTCTCCTGACCGTCGGTCAGGACGAAGGTCAGGAAGCTGTGGTCGCCGTACAGCTGGGCCGTCCGGGCCAGTTCCCGCTGCGACTTCAGCGCGGCCGCCAGCAGGGCCGTCATCCCGCCCGGCCGGTACAGCTGCTTCAGCGACGGCATGCGCAGCACGTCCTTGTCGTAGATGACGCACTCCACCTTGTCGGCGAAGACGTACACCGTGACGCGGGTCTCCTGGTCCAGCTCCCTCGAACGGCGGGCGAGATAAGCGATCTGCTGGTCGGCGACCTCGACCACCTTGCCGCTCAGGTGAGACATGGACGAGCTGGCGTCCAGCACAAGAGCGACGTGGTTGATGTAGTTCTGGCTTCCGGTTGTCACGGCTCCCCCTCGTTCCGGCTCGATGGTCCAACCCTCTCACCCACCACTGACAATCGATCTTGGACCGACGCGGGACCGGGCAGTCCGGATCACTGTGATGGAAGGGAGACGTTTGTTCGCGCGGATTGTGTGCACCCGATGAACTAACACAGCCTTTACACGACGAAGCGGAGACGCATCATGGGCATCATTGCTTGGATCATCATCGGGCTGCTCGCCGGCGCTATCGCCAAGGCTCTGATGCCGGGCAAGGACCCCGGCGGCATCATCGTCACCATGCTCATCGGCATCGTCGGCGGTCTGCTCGGCGGCTGGCTCGGCAAGGTCATCTTCGGCGTCGACTCCGTCGACGGGTTCTTCGAACTGTCCACCTGGATCGCCGCGATCGTCGGTTCCATGATCCTGCTCGCCCTCTACCGCGTCGTCACCGGCAACCGGCGTACACACCGTCACGCCTGACCGGTCGCGGACACCGGCCGGTACACGCCGGCACCACACCTGGGCGGCTCCCCTCCTGTGCGGCAGGAGCGGGAGCCGCCCAGGTGTGTGGGCCAGGGACGGAAGACGTCCCGGGGACACGGCCGCCGGCGCTACGCTGCCCGCCATGCAGAGGACCCGCCTCGACACCGCCCGGATCCGGGCCGCTCGCCGGGTGATCGACCCCGTCTTCCTCGACACCCCGCTGTACCGCTGCGAGGCTCTGGAGCCCGACCTGGGGTGCGAGGTGAGCATCAAGCTCGAAACGGCGAACCCGGTCCGCAGTTTCAAGGCCCGCGGCACCGAGCTCGTCGCCGCGAAGCTCGCCGCGACCGGCGCCTCGGCCGTGGTGTGCGCCAGCGCGGGCAATCTCGGGCAGGCGCTGGCCTGGTCCGCCCGCGGCCGGGGCATCGACGTCACGGTCGTGGCCTCCCGCTCCGCCACCGCGGCCAAGCTAGACCGCATCCGCGCCCTGGGCGCCCGGCTCGAACTGGTCGACGGCGACCACGAGTCGGCGCGTGAACGCGCCGCGGCCCTCGCGCGCCGCGACGGTATCCGGCTGCTGGAGGACAGCCTGGACCTCGAGACCTGCGAGGGCGCGGCCACCATCGGCCTGGAACTGGCCGCGGCGGCAAGGCCGTTCGACGCCGTCCTGATCGCCCTCGGCGGCGGCGCCCTGGCCACCGGCGTGGGCCACGTGCTGAAGGAGGCGGCGCCCGGCGTCGAGGTGATCTGCGTCCAGCCGCTCCGCGCCCCGGCGATGACGCTCTCGTGGCGCGCGCGGCGCGTCGTGACCACCGACTCGGCCGACACCATCGCCGACGGCGTCGCCGGCCGGTGTCCCCTCCCGGCCGTCCTGGGCGACCTGCTGCTGGTCGCCGACGACGCCGTCCTCGTGGAGGAGGCGTCGATCGTCGCGGGCATGCGCCTGCTCCTGGACCGTGCGGGACTCGTCGCCGAGCCGTCGGCCGCGCTCGGGGTCGCGGCGATCCTGGAAGACCGCGACCGCTTCGCCGGGCGGCACGTCGTCACCCTCCTGTGCGGCGGCAACGTCGACGCGCGGGCGTATCGCCGCTGGGTCGGCGCGGCGCCCGGCCGCATCCGGTGAGCGTCCCGGCGGGACCGTGCCCCCGCCGCGACGACGGCGGGGGCACGCGGGGTCGGTTCAGGGTGTGTAGACGGTGGGGCGGGGCGCGGTCGGCATGGCGTCACCGAGGAAGAAGCCCGGGTGCGGGGGCTGGTTGTAGGCGGTGTTCTGCCAGGCCAGGGCCGTGCGGTACTGGGTGTCGTGAAGCAGCGTGGTGATGCGGGTGTCGGTCCGGTGCGGCGTGCTGTAGATGCGCAGGGCCGTGTTGGCGCCGGTGCGCCAGACGACCTCCTCGCGCCAGTCCCCGAGGAGGTCGCCGGACAGGACCGGTGTGGCCTTCGTGCCGTTGTTGGAGGTGACCCCGGTGCCGGTCAGCAGACGGGTGTCGCCCGACGTGCCGTACTTGTCGACCCGGGTGCCGTCGAGGAGTTCGCGGACCGGGTCACCGTCCCACCAGCAGAGGAAGTTGACGCTGGAGGGCTCCCGGCCGAGGGCGGCGCCGGTGGCCGAGCGCAGGGTGGTGTCGGCGGCGGACCAGGCCTCGGCGCCCGCGCTGCCGGCGTGAATGTCCGCGGCGACACCCCGGCCGTTGTCGGAGCCCGACGCCGTCTGCCACAGGATCCGGCCGGTGCGGGCGTCCGCCATCCAGGAGCCGGGCTTGGCGGCGTCCTCGGAGACCTTGAAGTACTCCAGCCCCGCGCGGGAGGGGTCGAGGTCGCCGACGTGGCCGGCGTCGCCGTGCCCGAGCCGGGTGGTCCACAGCCCGCTGCCGTTGTCGTCCACGGTCATCGCGCCGTAGACGATCTCGTCCCTGCCGTCGGCGTCGACGTCGGCGACGGACAGGCTGTGGTTGCCCTGGCCGTCGTAGCCCCTGCCGCTGTTGGTGGAGGAGGTGGTGTCGAAGGTCCAGCGGCGGGTGAAGGAACCGTTGCGCCAGTCCCAGGCGGCGATCACCGTCCGGGTGTAGTAGCCCCGCGCCATGATCAGGGAGGGGCGTGAGCCGTCGAGGTAGGCCGTGCCCGCCAGGAAGCGGTCGACGCGGTTGCCGTAGGAGTCGCCCCAGGAGGAGACCGTCCCCCGGCCCGGCACGTAGTCGACGCTCTGCATCGCCCTGCCCGTCCGGCCGTTGAACATGGTCAGGTACTCGGGACCGGACAGCACGTAGCCACTGGCGTTGCGGTGGTCGGCCGAGGAACTGCCGATGACCGCGCCGGTGCCGTCCCTGGTGCCGTCGGCGGTCTTCATGGCGACCTCGGCCATGCCGTCACCGTCGTAGTCGTACACCTGGAACTGCGTGTAGTGGGCGCCGGAGCGGATGTTGCGGCCGAGGTCGATGCGCCACAGCCGGGTTCCGTCGAGTGTGATGCCGTCGACGATCGTGTTGCCGGTGTGGCCGGACTGGGAGTTGTCCTTGGCGTTGGTGGGCTGCCACTTCAGGACGAGGTCGAGGGCACCGTCGCCGTCGAGGTCGCCGGCCGAGGCGTCGTTGGCCTCGTAGGTGTACGCCACCCCGTCGGGGGTGGTGCCCCCGGCGGGCGGGGATATGGGGACGTCCTTGTAGCCGGTGCGGAACTGGAGCGCGCGTTCCGACGCCGCCTGTTCCGTGCCGCCGGCCACGGCGCGGACCGTGTAGTCGGCCGAGTCGGGGGCGCCCGCGTCGAAGTAGTTCGTCGAGGCGGTGAGGGGCGCGGAGTTGAGTCTGGTGCCGCCGCGGTAGACGTTGAAGGAGACGTCGTCGGGGTCGGTGCCCAGCCAGCGCCAGGACACCAGGTTGCCGTTGCCGGTGTGGACGCTGGTCAGGCCCCGGTCCAGCCTCTCGACCTGGCGGGCGGTCGCCGCCTGCGCGGTCTCGGGCAGGGCGACGAGGGCGGAGGCGGCCAGGCCGGCGGCGGCGGCACCGGCGAGCAGCCGGCCGCCCGGCCGGCGGGGGGACCGCCACGGGGGTGGCGTGGTGCGACGACGCCGGTCTGGGATGGTCACGGTGGCCTCCGGGGCGTGGGGGCGTGGGGGGACGTGGGGGTGTGGGAACGCTCCCACGGGGCGGAGCGTAGGAACGGGCTGATGGTTCGTCAAGGATTCTGTCCACAAAGCTGTTCGGCTGTGTTCGGATCGGTCACGGCCCCTGCCTCACGCCAGCAGCATGCGCGTCCAGACCACGGCCAGCAGCACACAGGCGAGCGTGAACAGGCCCTGCGTCACGGCCGTGAACGGCATCCGCAGGCGGGCGTGCACGACCGCGCCGGTCGCCGCCAGGGCAGGAAGTCCCCAGACGACGAGCCAGGTCACGACCGGGACGTCGCGCGCGGACGCGGTGGGCGGGGAGTGCGGCGACGGTGCTCTGCCCATGCCGACCATGACGAACAGCAGCACGTCGACGACGACGATGACGGCGTCCGCGACCAGGAGCAGCAGGGCGACCGAGATGTCGACCAGCCGGGAGGGACGTTCGCGGACGCGCGCGGGCGGCGGGGTGTCCTCGCTGCCCGTGGTCGGTGCGGCCATGCCCCGACTCCAGCACGGAATGGCGTGCTCCGGCCCCCTCAGGGCGTCATTCACCGCGTGTCACGGACCTCAGGGGGCGGCTTTCAGCCCACGTCACGCACCGTCATCCTGCCGGTCAGGGCCATGCCGACGTCGACGACGCCCTCGACGGAACGCACCAGGCGGGCGACGATCGGTACCAGGGACGTGTCCCCGATCCGCCCGGTGAGGGTCACGACGCCGTCGGTCACCTCCACCCCGAGCACTTCCGGCTGGGCGGGGAAGAGGGGACTGAGAATCTCCGTGCGGACCTCGTCGGCGATCTCGGCGTCGTCCCGCAGGAAGACCTTGAGCAGATCGGACCGGCTCACCACCCCTTCGAGGAGGCCCTCGTCGCCGACGACGGGCAGCCGCTTGACCCTGCGCTGGGCCATGATGCGGGCCGCCTGTGCCAGCGTGGCGTCGGCATGGACGGTGACGGCCGGGGTGCTCATCAGGTCCGCGGCGGTCAGGCCTCCGGCCCTGGCGAGGTCGGACAGACGGCTCTTGTGCGTCAACCGGTCGGGATCGCTGTCCCGGAACTCCTCCTTGAGCAGCAGATCGGCCTCCGAGACGACGCCGATGACCCGGCCCTCGCCCGCCAGCACGGGAAGGGCGCTGACCTTCCACTGCTGCATGATCCTGACGATGTCCTTGAAGGACGCGTCACGGCCCACCGCCACGACGGTGTGGGTCATGACGTCGCTGACGATGTGCGGACTGGTGCGCACGATGTCCTCCTCGCAGGCCGGACGCGGTGTTCGCCGTGGTCGTCCTTCGCGTACCGAGGCGGGCCCGGAGCGCCCCCTGATGTCAGCCTGTTCCTCTGGGGCACGCGGCCACCACGGGCCGGCCGGGCATCCTCATGGGGTCCTTCGGCCCATGAGGTCCGGCCGGACGCACCCCCGGGACGTGTGCCTCCAGGGGCGCAGTGCCTCCGTGAGGCCGGCCGCCTGCTCCCGGGCGAGTTCGCCGTGGACGCTGCCGTGGCCGGACAGGCAGTGAACGTTGCGCGGCGGGGGGTTCCAGGCGTGCAGGACGCGCAGGTCGGTGTCCCGCCGTGCCGCCTCTTCGAACGCCAAGGCGATGAGCGCGTCGTCGGGGCTGCGGGTGTCCAGGCCGAGCAGCACCGGGCGGAACCGTCCCGTCGCGGACGGGACTCCGGCCGGGGCCGAGGTGTGCTCCTCGGCCGCCCGGACCGCACCAGGACGACCGGTACCTCCCCGCGGGCGATGACGGCCTGGCCGACGGAGGCGACGAGGAACCCTCCGATCCCGCTCAGTCCGCGGGAGCCGAGGACCAGCAGGTCGGCGTCCCGCGCCAGGTCCGCCAGGATGTCACCCGGCAGCCCGGTCAGCCGGACCGCCGCCACGTCCAGCGCGAGGTGTTCCGCCCGCAGATCCTCGGCGGCCCCGCGCGGGATCCGCTCACTCCGGTGACGCAGGGTCTGCGCCGCAGAGCCGTGCGACCAGGCTGCGGCGCAGCAGGTTCGGCGCGCACATCGGCCCCGTCACGCACGCGGTGCTGCACCACGTGGTCGCCCCCGTGGCCGTGGTGGCCCCCGCCTGAGGCCCGTGCCGCCGCGCTGCGACGGCCTCGCCGGCCTCAGTGACGGCACGGCCGGCCGGTACGGCGACACCGTCGCGACCCGCCGGTCGGCGTCCGCCGAGTGGTCACCGCCGGCGGATCAGAGGGACGCTGGAGAAAGGCCCGGCGGTTCATGGGCCCGGCGGCGGTCACCGCGCGACGCGGGCCGCGGCCGGACGGGTGCGCAGTGGATGGGAGAGGACCCATGAAGGTCGGAGTGCTGACCGGCGGCGGCGACTGCCCGGGCCTGAACGCCGTGATCCGCAGTGCCGTGCGCAAGGGCGTACAGGAGTACTCCTTCGAGTTCGTCGGCGTGCGGGACGGCTGGCTCGGCCTCCTCAAGAACGACGTCGTCCCGCTCGACATCTCCAGCGTGCGGGGCATTCTGCCCCGGGGCGGGACCATCCTCGGGTCGTCCCGCACGAACCCGTTCAAGCACGAGAACGGGCTGGAGCGGGTCCGGGAGACCCTCGCCGCGCACGAGCTGGACGCGCTCGTCGTGATCGGCGGCGAGGACACGCTGGGCGCGGCCACGGAGCTGAGCCGGCAGGGGATCAACCTGGTCGGCGTGCCCAAGACCATCGACAACGACGTCTCGGGCACCGACTACACCTTCGGCTTCGACACCGCCGTCGGGATCGCGACGGAGGCCATCGACCGCCTCCACACCACCGCCGAGTCGCACATGCGCGCCCTCGTCGTGGAGGTGATGGGACGGCACTCCGGCTGGATCGCCCTGCACGCCGGGATCGCCGGGGGCGCCAACGTCGTTCTCGTTCCGGAGCGGCCGTTCGACATCGACGAGGTCTGCGAGCAGGTGAAGCGCCGGTTCGAGATCAACTACGCGCCGATCGTCGTCGTGGCCGAAGGGGCCGTCCCCAAGGAGGGGCAGCTGGTGGTCAAGGACCAGTCGCTGGACGAGTTCGGGCACGTACGGCTGTCCGGCATCGGGGAGTGGCTGGCCCAGGAGATCTCGGCCCGCACCGAGAAGGACGCCCGCACCACGGTCCTGGGCCACATCCAGCGCGGCGGCACCCCGAGCGCCTTCGACCGCTGGCTGGCGACCCGCTTCGGGCTGCACGCCATCGACGCCGTCGCGCAAGGGGACTTCGGCTGCATGGTCGCCCTCCGGGGCACGGAGATCGTCCGCGTGCCCCTCGCGGCGGCCACGGCCGAGAACAAGGTGGTGGCGCCGTCGCTCTACGACGAGTTCGAGGTGTTCTACGGCTGAAGAGTCACGCGCCGTACGGTACGACCGCCACGGGACAGCGGGCATGGTGCAGCACGGCGTGGGTGACCGGGCCGAGGCGGCCCTCGGCCGTCCGCGTCTCGGTACGGCGCCCGACGACGAGCAGGTCCGCGTCGCGGGAGGCGTTCAGCAGCGCCTCCGCGGGATGGAGCAGCCGGAGATCGGTCGCGACCGCCACCCGGGGATACTTCTCCCGCCACGGACGCAGCGCGTCGGCAAGACGCAGCTCCTCCTGGTCCTCCCAGGTGGCACGGTCCTCCTCGGTCACCACGAGGGTCCGCGGGGAGACGGACTCGGCGGGCAGGGCCCAGGCCTGCACTACGCGCAGGTGCGCCGCTCGGGTCTCGGCGGCGGAGAACGCGAAGCCGGCCGCCTCACCGGCCGGACGGTGAGCGTCGAACCCCAGCACGGCCCGGGTGGTGCCGCGGGCCGTGGACGCTCCCTCGGCGAAGGCGCCGGGGCGGTCCGGGACGAGTACGACGGGGCACACGGCGGCCGCCGCGGCACGCAGGGCGACCGAGCCGACGGCCAGTCCCGCGAAGCCGCCCGCCCCTCGGGCGCCCACGACCAGGAGTTCGGCGTCGCCGGCCGCGCGGAGGAGGGCACCGGCCGGGGCCTCGCCCGCCTGCTCGCCCCGCACGTCGAGCTCCGGGTGGCGCCGCGTCAGGTCCTCGACCGCCCGCCGGACGAGCTGGAGGCCCACCTCGTGGAGCCGCTCCAGGGCCGGACCCGGAACGGAGACTCCCGGAAGCCGCGGTGAGGCGTGCAGCAGCCGCAGCGGAACGCCGCGCAGCGCGGCCTCCCGTGCGGCCCACTCCGCCGCGGCTGTCGCGCTCGCGGATCCGTCGATGCCCGCCAGTACCGGAAGACGCATCCTGGCCCCTTCGTCCGGCCCGCACACGTGTGGGCGCGTGTGCTCCTCCCCTCCACTGTTCCACGGCGCGACCGCCCGGGCGCGCGAGCCGGAAGGGCTGTTCCGTTCCCTCAGGACCCGGCGGTGCCGCACGGCTCCGTGCCACCACGGGGTGGGGCAGACGTCAGCCCCGCAGGGCGGCCAGGGTGGCGTCCAGATCGCTCGTCCCGGGCCGGTTGTACGGCAGCCGGGCGAGCAGGCGGGCCATGGCGCAGGTGTCGGTGAGAGCGGAGAAGACCAGACCGCAGGCGACGCCCGCGGAGAGCCGACGCGCCCCGGGGCGCAGCCGTCCGGCGACGAGGCCCGCCAGGACGAGGGAACCGGCGGTCAGCCGGACCTGGCGTTCCATCGGCCAGGGGGCGCGCGTGCCGGCGGGCCGGTGGACCTCGTGTCCGAGCCGCGTCCAGGCGTCGGTCCCGCCGGTCAGCGTGGTCGCCGGGACACCGGCCTCGGCCAGCCGCCGGCAGGCCTCGGCGGAACGGGCCCCCGAGGCGCACACGACCAGCAGGTCGCCCCGTTCGGCGGCCGCCCTGAGGACGGGCAGGGCCCTGTCGAGGTGGTCGAGCGGGATGTTGTGGGCGTCGGGCAGATGGCCCGCCGCGTACTCGCCGGGAGTGCGGACGTCGATGACGGTCAGCTCGTGGAGGCGGGCGCCGGCCTGGGCGGCGGTCAGGGCGTCGTGGGGCACGGGAAATTCCTTCGCTCTCTGCTGTCACCCCTCCGGTACGATACCCCTGGGGGTATTCGAAGGAGTGTGGGTCGTGGAACTGGCGATGGCGGCTGAGGAACTGAAGACGGTGGTCAACAGACTGCGGCGGGCGCAGGGCCAGATCGCAGGCGTGATCAGGATGATCGAGGAGGGGCGTGACTGCGAGGACGTGGTCACCCAGCTCGCTGCGGCGTCACGGGCGCTGGACAGGGCGGGCTTCGCGATCATCGCCACCGGCCTGCAGCAGTGCCTGACCGATGAGGACCTGGCGGCCCCGGAGGACCGTGAGCAGATGCGGGCACGGCTGGAGAAGCTCTTCCTCTCGCTGGCCTGAGGTCACGGTGCCGGTCCAGGCCGGCCCCGTCCGCCCCGGTCATGTCGGCATGTCGGCACTTCGGCACGTCGGCGAGCATGAGCGCGGCCACGGCCAGCAGGACGACGGATCCCGGGCCGGTCGGCCGGCCGGTGCGCGGAGGCGTGCTGGGCGCGGGCCAGCCGCTCGGTCGGCCGCGGTTCGACCAGGTCGGGCCGCCCGACGCTGCCGATCAGCAGCGAGCCCGCCGGTGAAGGCCGCCACGGGCCGGCCGTCCTCCTCCAGCACGTAGGACGTGTGATGCGGCGTGTGACCCGGGGTGGCCATGGCCCGCAGCAGCAGCCCTTCGTCCACCGCGATCGCGTCGCCGTCGGCGACGGGGGAGTGCGGGAAGGACACCGAGGCACCGGCGGGAACCAGATACCGGGCGCCGGTCGTGCGGGCCGGAGCCAGGCCGCCGCTGACGTAGTCGTTGTGCAGGTGGGTCTCGGCCACGTGGGCGATGCGCACGCCGCGGCGGGCGGCTGCCGCGATGACCCGGTCGATGTCGCGAGGGGGATCCACCACGACCGCGGCGTCCGGCCCGCCGGCCAGGTAGCTGCGGTTGCCCAGGCCCTCGCACTCCAGGGTGCCGACGAAGAACACGGCTGCGACTCCTCTCGGGGCGGTGTACCCCGGGGGGTATCTGTTCTCACCGGGACAGAAAGACCCAGGGGGGTATGTGTGTGAGGCGCGTCGCCGCTGTACGGCTGAGTCCCGGCACCCTCGGTCCCGCACGGGACCCCCGGACCAGGAGAGGGCCCGACCGGCCCTGTCGGGCAGCCGGTGAGCGCGTGAGGCTGGGGCACGTGCGGCCGGTCCGCGCTCCCGACCGACACCCCGACCCGGAGGGACCCCATGTCCGTCGACACTCAGCAGACGTCCACCGAGCCGACCGAAGAGGAACTCGAGCGGCTGGACGCCCACTGGCGCGCCGCGAACTACCTGGCCGTCGGCCAGATCTACCTGCTCGCCAACCCGCTGCTGAGCGAACCGCTGCGGCCCGAGCACATCAAGCCCCGGCTGCTGGGGCACTGGGGCACCTCGCCCGGGCTGAACCTCGTGCACACGCACCTCAACCGGGTCATCGCACGGCGCGGTCTGGACGCCCTGTGCGTCTGGGGGCCCGGCCACGGCGGGCCGTCGGTCCTGGCCAACTCCTGGCTGGAGGGCAGCTACAGCGAGAAGTACCCGGACGTGCCGCGGGACGCGGTGGGCATGGCGCGTCTGTTCCGGCAGTTCTCCTTCCCCGGCGGCGTGCCCAGTCACGTCGCCCCGGAGGTGCCCGGCTCGATCCACGAGGGCGGTGAACTCGGCTACTCCCTCGCCCACGCCTACGGCGCCGCCCTGGACAACCCGGACCTGCTGGTGGCCTGTGTGATCGGCGACGGCGAGGCCGAGACGGGCCCGCTCGCCGCGTCCTGGCACGCCAACAAGTTCCTCGACCCGGTGCACGACGGTGCCGTCCTGCCGATCCTGCATCTGAACGGCTACAAGATCGCCAACCCGACGGTGCTGTCCCGGCTGCCCGAGGCCGAACTCGACGCCCTGTTGCGGGGGTACGGCCATGAGCCGATCCACGTCTCCGGCGATGACCCCGCGCAGGTGCACCGGCTCATGGCACAGGCGATGGACACCGCGCTGGACCGTATCGCCGCCTTCCAGCGCGCCGCCCGCGAGGAGGGCGCGGCCGAACGTCCCCGCTGGCCGGTGATCGTGCTGCGCACGCCGAAGGGCTGGACGGGCCCGGCCGAGGTCGACGGGCAACCGGTCGAGAACACCTGGCGTGCCCATCAGGTGCCGTTGTCCGGGGTCCGGGACAACCCCGACCATCTGCGGCAACTGGAGGAGTGGCTGCGCTCCTACCGCCCCGAGGAACTGTTCGACGAGCATGGCGCCCCTCGTCCCGACGTGCTGGCCTGCGTCCCGGACGGCACGCGCCGTCTCGGCGCGACCCCGCACGCCAACGGCGGGCTCCTGCTGCGCGACCTGCCGGTCCCCTCCCTGGACGACTTCGCCGTGCCCGTGGACAAGCCGGGCACCACCCTCCACGAGCCCACCCGGGTCCTCGGCGACCTCCTGGCGCGGATCATGCGGGACACCGCCGGTCGCCGGGACTTCCGCCTGGTCGGCCCCGACGAGACCGCCTCCAACCGGCTCCAGGCCGTGTTCGACGCCAGCGGCAAGGCCTGGCAGGCCGGAACACTGGACGTCGACGAGCATCTGGACCCGCACGGCCGGGTGATGGAGATCCTCTCCGAACACCTCTGCCAGGGCTGGCTGGAGGGCTACCTCCTCACCGGCCGGCACGGGCTGTTCTCCTGCTACGAGGCGTTCGTGCACATCGTCGACTCGATGGTCAACCAGCACATCAAGTGGCTGCGCGTCACCCGGCGCCTGCCCTGGCGCGCGCCCATCGCCTCGCTGAACTACCTGCTGACCTCGCACGTGTGGCGCCAGGACCACAACGGCTTCTCCCACCAGGACCCCGGCTTCGTCGACCACGTCCTCAACAAGAGTCCCGAGGTCGTGCGGGTCTACCTGCCGCCGGACGCCAACACCCTGCTGTCGGTCGCGGACCACGCCCTGCGCAGCCGGGACTACGTCAACGTGATCGTGGCCGGCAAGCAGCCCTGCTTCGACTGGCTCACCATGGAACAGGCCAAGGTCCACTGCGCCCGCGGTGCCGGTGTGTGGGACTGGGCGGGCACCGAGGACGGTACCCGCGAGCCGGACGTCGTCCTGGCCTGCGCCGGTGACGTCCCCACCCAGGAGGTCCTCGCGGCGGCCCAGTTGCTCCGCCGCCACCTGCCGGAACTGGCGGTGCGCGTGGTCAACGTCGTCGACCTCGCCCGGCTGCTGCCCCAGGAGGAGCACCCGCACGGCATGCCGGACGCGCAGTACGACGCACTGTTCACCACCGACAAGCCGGTGATCTTCGCGTACCACGGCTACCCCTGGCTGATCCACCGGCTCGCCTACCGCCGCACCGGCCACCGGAACCTGCACGTCCGCGGCTACAAGGAGATCGGCACCACGACGACTCCGTTCGACATGGTGGTGAGCAACGACCTGGACCGCTACCGCCTGGTCATGGACGTCATCGACCGCGTCCCGGGCCTCGCGGTGCGTGCGGCCGCCGTGCGCCAGCGCATGGAGGACACCCGCCTGCGTCACCACGCCTGGATCCGCGAGCACGGCACCGACCTGCCCGAAGTCGCCGACTGGGCCTGGGACGGCTGAGCGGGGCGCTGCGGGCCCCCCGTCACCTGCCGTGATCTCCTGTTCTTCCCCCGCGTGCCCCGTTACGGTGGCACCAGCGGGACGTGCGGCCCGCGGCAGAGGTGACGGACCAGGAGGACTGGGCGTGGAAAGCTCCGCGGAAGCGCGGGAGACCCGGGAGGCGCGGGTGCGGCTTCCGCAGCTGCGCCTGGACGAGCTGCTGGAGGAACTGCAGGCCCGCCTCGACGCGGCCCGGGGCACCCGCGACCGGGTGCACAGCCTGCTGGAGGCGGTGCTGTCGGTCGGCCGTGAGCTCGACCTGGAACAGGCGCTGTACAGCATCGTGCAGGCCGCGGCGGTCCTGGTCGACGCCCAGTACGCGGCGCTCGGAGTCATCGGGCCCGACGGCAAGCGGCTGTCGGACTTCCTCACCGTCGGTCTCACCGAGGAGCAGATCGCCCGGATCGGCAACTACCCGGAAGGCCACGGCATCCTGGGTGAGCTGATCCGGCACCCCGAGCCCCTACGGCTGGTCAAGCTCTCCGAGCACACCGCCTCGTACGGTTTCCCGCCCAACCATCCGCCGATGCACACTTTCCTCGGCGTCCCGATCCGCGTGCGCGACCAGGTCTTCGGCAACTTGTACCTGACCGAGAAGCGGGGCGGCGCGCAGTTCGACGAGGACGACGAGTCGGTGCTGTCCACCCTCGCCGTCGCGGCCGGTGTCGCGATCGACAACGCCCGCCTGTACGAGGAGTCCCGGCGGCGGGAGCGCTGGCTGCAGGCCAGCGCGGAGATCACCCACGCCATCATGTCCGGCAGTGAGCGCGACGGCGTCCTCCGGCTGATCGCCGAGCGGGCCATGGAGATCACCGGTGCCACCCTCGCGGTGGTGGCCGTGCCCATGGAAGGCACCACCTCGCTCACGGTGGAACTGGCCATCGGGGAGGACGCGGAGCTCCACCGCGGACTGGTGCTGCCGGTCGGGGACGGCCTCATCGGGCAGGCGTTCTCCGAGGCCGCCACCGTCACCAGCTCCGACGTCTCCCAGGACGAGCGGGTCTCCCCGGGCCCGGCCCGCTTCACCGGGCTCGGCCCGGCCGTGGCCGCTCCCATCGGCAGCGGCGACGGGATGCGCGGAGTCGTGCTGCTGGTGCGCCAGGCGGGCCAGACCGTGTTCTTCGAGCGGGAGACGGAACCGCTCAAGGCCTTCGCCGCCCAGGCCGCCGTCGCGATGGAGCTCGCGGAGCGCCGTCAGGCGGCGGAGCAGATCGCCCTCCTGGAAGACCGGGACCGTATCGCCCGCGACCTGCACGACCTGGCGATCCAGCGGCTGTTCGCGACCGGCATGACGTTGCAGAGCGCGGGCCGTTTCATCGAGCACCCCGAGGCCTCCGAGCGGGTGGTGCGGGCGGTCGACGACCTGGACGAGACCATCAAGATCATCCGGTCGACGATCTTCGGTCTGCGCTCGCGCGAGAGCGCCGCCGGCACCGGTCTGCGCGCCCGCGCGGTGCGCGCCGTCGGAGAGGCCGCGCCCGTGCTCGGCTTCGCGCCCGGCCTGCGCATGGAGGGGCTGCTGGACACCCAGGTGCCGAAGGACACGGCCGACCACTTGATGGCGGTCCTGTCGGAGGCCCTGACCAACGTCGCCCGGCACGCACGGGCCGGCCGTGTCGAGGTCGTGCTGGCGACGGACGGCCGCGAGGTGCGGCTGGAAGTCTCCGACAACGGCGTGGGCATCCCCGCCGAAGGACGCCGCAGCGGCCTGGGCAACATGGCGGAACGCGCCCGGCAGTTGGGCGGTGAGCTGCAGTGGACCTGCCCGGAGAGCGGCGGCACGACGCTGGTGTGGCGCGTCCCGCTCGGTGATCGCTGACGACCGCTTCCGCATGGGCGGGCTCGCGCGGCGACGCCCGGGACCGTCGTCCCGCGGGCCGGGACCAGTGGCCTCTGCTCCGGCGCCTCGGGGGAGTGAAGACTCGGCGCATCCCCTGAAGGAGGTCCTCATGCCCCGCACCGTCACCGCCGGAGTGGACGGCTCCCCGGAGAGTCTGGCCGCTGCCGAGTGGGCCGCCCGTGAAGCACTGCTGCGTGACCTGCCCCTGCGTCTGGTGTACGCCTGGGAGTGGCAGCCCCCGGCCTACGTGCCGACGGCGGGGCTGCCTGTGCCGGTGCCGCCGACCGAGCAGCAGCGCGTGGCCGCCCGGCGCCTGCTGGACGAGACGCGGGAGCGCCTCGCCCGCCGTCATCCCGGGCTGGGGATCGACGCCGACGAGATTCCCGGGCAGCCCGCCGCTGCCCTGCTGAAGGCCGCCGAGGAGGCCGAGTTGCTCGTGCTCGGATCGCGGGGCCTGAGCAGGCTCGCCGGGTATCTGGTCGGGTCCGTCGCGCTGTCCGTCCTGGCCTGGAGTGCCCGCCCGGTGGTCCTGGTGCGGGCCGGCGAGCACCGGGAGGGCGCGCTTGCGGCCGACGCGTCCGCGGCTGACGCGTCCGTGACCGACCGGCCCGCTGCTGATGCGCCCGTGGCCGGCGCGCCCGTTGCCGACGATCACGGGTCCGACGGGCCCATGGCCGACGCGTCCGCGGCCGACCGGCCCGCGGCTGACGCGCCTGTTGCCGACGATCACGGGTCGGACGGGCCCATGGCCGACGCGTCCGCGGCCGGCTCCAGCGGCTCCGGCGATGTCGTGCTCGGGCTCGATCTGTACAAGGCCGCCGACCCCGTGATCGAGTTCGCGTTCGACGCCGCGTCCCGGCGGGCGGCGGACCTGCGGGTGGTGCACGGCTGGACGCTGCCGCCCTACCACTACGGCGGCGCGCTCATGCCCGAGCTGAGCGCGCGGACGGCCGCCCAGGTCCGGCACGAACTGACCGCCGTGCTGCGGCCGTGGCAGGAGAAGTTCCCCGCGGTCCGGGTGCAGGCGCAGGCCACGGTCGGGGGCGCGGGTGCCCATCTGGTCGACGCTTCGCGGGGTGCGGCCCTGGTGGTCGTGGGCCGGCGGATCCGCCGGGGAGCCGTCGGCGCCCACATCGGTCCGGTCACCCAGGCGCTGCTGCACCACGCCGCCGCCCCCGTCGCGGTGATCTCGCACGACTGACCGGACCGGCGGCGGCCGACTCCGTTCGGCCGCTGCCGGACGACACCGGGCGAGGTCGACCGCGCGCCCCCGGCCGGGTGATCAGGACCGGCCGTCGAGGTGCCGTCCGAACCAATCCCGGCTCAGCGTCGTGACGAGTTCAGTGGTCCCCGCTGCCATGACGGACCGCGACACGCCCGGCAGTTCGGCCGTCTCGTGCCGGCCGCGCATCCAGCCGGCCGCGAGCCGGTTGCGTCCGAGCAGCCGCGTCTCGCCCTCACCGACGACGAGCAGTACGGGGGCCCTGACCCGGTCCAGCGCCGAAGGACTGGCCAGCTCCGGGCGGCCGTCGAGGGACACGATCGCGCGGATCCCTGGATCCGCCGCCGCGGCCTCGATCGCGGCGGCGGATGCCGGGCCGTCCCCCGCGCATCCCACGGGGAGCCCCGTCCGTGCGCCCAGCCAGTGGCAGGCCGCTCCAAGACGGCGGGCCAGCAGGGGCACGTCGAAGAGGAGGTGACGGTCGCCGGTCTCCTCTGCTGTGAGGAGGTCGAGCAGCAGGGTGCCCAGTCCGCCGTCGTGCAGTGCGGTGGCGACCGTCCGTGCGCCGTTCCCCATCGTGACCGCCACGACGCCCCGGGGCCTCTCCGGCAGTGTCAGCCGGGCGGTGAGACGTACGGGTGCCGCGGGCACGACCACACTCTCCCCGGGCCACGCGGCCGGGCCGGGCGGGCCGAGCGGGCCGAGCGGATCGGTCACCGGTGGGGTGCGCGGGGGCGGGCCGCCCGGCCGTACCGGATCGGCCCACGCGTCGTCGCGCCGCAGTGGGCCGTACACATCCCCCGTCAGGTCCCCGGAACGCATCCCCTCCACCTCCTCCGGCCGGCGACCGGGCGGCGCTGCGGTCGCATGTCCTCCCGCTTCCATTGCAGCGCGCCCGGCGACCGAGGGACAGGCCCGGGCGGCCCGCGAGCCGGGCCGCCCGGGCCCTTGCGGTCAGCGGCCGGCGTCCGGCCGCTCCTCCTGCCCGGGCCCGGCCGGACCGCCGCGCCACGGCGGTGGCGCGGCCGACCTGCGGTTCGCCTCCGCCCGGTGCGCGAGGCGTTCCACCTGCGCCCGCAGCCGGTCCTGCAGGCGGTCCGCGACCTCGTGGGCGCCGTTCCCGCGGGCGTGGACGACCACGAGGTCGCGGCCCACGTGGAGTTCGGCGGCGGCCGACCACGGCTGTTCGACATGATGGGCCGCGGCCTTCGTGATCCGCACCTCGCCGTCGGCGCCCGGCAGGCCCTGCCGGGCGAGGACCGCCGCGACCTTGCCGCGGACGTACCCGAGGTCCTCCTCGGTGACCTGCCCCGTGGCCCGTACCCTCACGGCGCCGGGGGTCCGTTCGGTACCGCTGTCCCTGACGGTCATGTGGTGCCCTCCTTGTGATCGTTTCCGCGGCTCCAGCCTGCTCCGCCGGCCCTCCCCGGCCCCAGGGCCACCCGGCCCCGTGCCGTGGACCGCTCGTCCTTACCGACGCCGTCGCCGCAGAGGGGGCCATGGCCGCCCCCCACCTGGCGCGCCGGTTCGCGCAGGGGCCGCCCGGGCCAATGCAGTTGCCTTTGAACCGGGGAGATCGTTGCCCCGCGTGTGACGGGGTGGGGCGCGGGCCAGCGGGTGCGGATCGGGATTCTGACGAAGGTGTTCACCGCTGAGCTGGTGGACGCGGCGATAGCCAAGCACGACCGGGCCGAGCGGCGGCGCCGTCTCCTGTCGGCGAGGCTGGTCGTGTACTTCGTTCTGGCCCTGTGCCTGTTCGCCCGGGAGTCGTACGAGGAGGTGCTGCGGGTGCTGACCAGCGGCATCCCGGGCAGTCGGACCCTCGCGCGGGTGAACCGGTCGTCGTTATGCCGGGCCCGCGTCCGCCTCGGCGAAAACGTGCTGGAGACCGTGTTCCGACAGGTGGCCGGCCCGCTCGCCACCCCGGCCACGCCCGGCGCATGGTGGCGAGGGCTGCGGCTCCTCGCCCTGGACGGTACCCAGTTCGATCTCCCGGATTCGACGAGCAACGGCGACACCTTCGACGGCCCCTCAACCACCGGCGGCGTCCCCTTCGGATCCCCCAGGTCAGGGCGGTGGTGCTGGCCGAGATCGTCCGACCACCTCGGAACCGCCCGGGAAGAGCTTCCGGACGGCTCGTACCTGTCGATGGCGCGACCGGGCAAGGAGGTCCGGCTCCGAGCCGCGAAGGAAGGCCGGAAGCTGCCCCGGCACGTGATCTACCGGGTCATCACCTTCGCGAAGGACGACAAGGTCGCCCACCTGGGCACGACGCTGCTGAACCCCGAGCAGTACCCGGCCGACGAGCTGGTCGCGCTCTACCGGGAACGCTGGGAGATCGAGCCCGCCTTCGACGAGATCAAGAACCACCTCGGCCCCGGCGGGCCGATCAGGTCACGGACCCCGGAAGGCGTCCGACAGGAACTGTGGGCCTACTGCGCCGTCCACCAGGCGATCCGCCAGGTTGCCCACACAGCCGCGCTCGCCCGTCCGACAGTGGATGCCGACCGTGTCTCCCACCTGAAGTGCGTCCGCATCATCCGCCGCAGCATCCTGTCCCAACTCGGATCGACCGCCACCAAGCTCACCCACTCCTTCACCGAGGCCGGGCGGGAGGCACGTGCACGCCTCCGCCCGGCCCGGCGCAACAGCGACTGTCCACGCGCGATCAAGAAACCGAACCGTTGGCCCGTGCTGAGAACCCGAGCCAGACGCGGCACGGTCCAGCCCGGCCGCTGGGCCCACAACCCGACCTCGAAGCCGAAGAGCACCCGCCGGGCCGGAAGGCCAGCACTCAGCGCATAGCGTTTCTCGTGAATCTCGGGTTGGGAGCGCTATGAGCTGGGACATTCTTCTGCTGCCGCTACCTGCGGACGTCACGTCGATCGACGACCTTCCCGCCGATCACGAGCCGCCTCCCATCGGAAGCCGGTCCAGCGTCCACAAGGCCCTCAGGTCAGCAGTGGGCGAGGTCGACCTGACCGATCCCGCATGGGGCGAGTTGCTCGGTCCGACCTGGGTGATCGAACTCGGCATCGGCGAGCACGACCCCGTCGAGTCGGTCATGCTCCATATCCGGGGCGGGGAGGAGGACGTGCTGCCCGTGATCTTCCGCATCTCCAGAGCCCTCGGCTGCCGCCTCTTCGACTGCTCGACCGGTGAGCTGCTCGCAGACGATGCCCAGGCCAGCTGGAACGCCTTCCAGTCCTTCCGGGACAGGACGATCGCGTCTGGCTCGTTGGGCGAGCCCTAAGGCAACTGCATTGGCCGCCCGGGCCCCCGGCCCGGGCCGTTCGGCCCTGTCGTGGCGAGGCGGACCCTGACACCGTGGAACGGAGTCGGACGCGGCGAACACGCGGGTGACCTCCGGGAGGAGGCGCCCGCGGCCCGCCTCCCCGAGCCGTCCGCCACGCGGACGGCGGGGGAACGCAGGCGGTCGCCTCGGCCGGCCTCCCGAGGGGGGAGAGGGGGCCATGCGCCTCCTGCGCCGGGTCCGCCGGCCCGGACGGAAGGACGGCTCCGCCCGCCGCCCGCCTTCCGTCCGGACGGCGAGCCCGGCGCGTTCTGTGCACCGCGGCCGTGGTCAGCGCGGCTCGCTCATCGGGATGCCGGCCTCGCCTGTGGCTCGGCGCGCCGGGATCCGCGCATCGCGCATCGCACGTCGCGCATCGCGCGTCCGTGCTTCCGGCGGACGTCCCCCCCCCGGGCGGCTCGCGGACCGTGGAGCGGGACCCTTCGGGCCCCGGACCGTGGAGCGGGACCCTTCGGGCCCCGGACCGTGGAGCGGGACCCTCCGGGCCCCGGCGAGGGCCGGGTGGCCCTCGCCCCGCGGCCGTCGACCGGCCGAGGCTCGAGGTACGGGACCCGAGCCGCACCCGCGCTCACCCGGACGAGTGGGGAGCCGTCATGCACCACCGCGACATCGACGCCGCCGTGCTGGAGCAGCTGCTGACCGCGGCGGTCGCCGCGCCGTCGATCCACAACACCCAGCCCTGGCGCTTCGGCGTGGACCCGGCCACCCGGTCCGTCGAGGTGCGGGCCGACCGCGAGCGCGCCCTGCCCCTGGCCGATCCGCACCGCCGCGCGCTGCACCTGTCCGTCGGCGCAGCAGTGTTCAACCTGCGGGTCGCCGTCGCCCACCTGGGCTGGGAACCCGCGGTGCGGCTGCTGCCCGACCCGTACGCCACCGACCTGCTGGCCACCGTCCAGGTGACCGCGCCGTGCGGGGAACCACCGGACTACCGGCGGCTGTACCCGGCGATCGAGCGGCGGCACACCAGCCGGATGCCGTTCACCGGACGCCCGGTGCCCGAGCCGGTCCTGACGGAGATGGCCGCAGCCGCCCGGGCCGAGGGCGCGCGGCTGCACGTGCCGGACTACACGGAAACCCGGCGCCTGCTGCGTCTGACCGCCTCCGCCGAGGCCCGCAGCACCGCCAGCGCGGCCCGCAGCGCCGAGACCCGCGGCTGGGTCACCGCTCCCGGACCAGCTTCCTACGGCATCCCGGTCACGGCGCTGGGCCCGCGGGACTCCGCCGGCCGCATGCCGATGCGGGACTTCACCGGCCCGTGGCCCACACCGGCCCGGCCCGCCGTGCGGTTCGAACGCCACGCCCAGGTGGCGCTGTTGTGGACCCCCTACGACGCGCCGGAGGACTGGCTGCGGGCCGGACAGGCGCTGGAGCGGGTGCTGCTCACCGCCACCGCGCACGGCGTGCGCACCTCGATGCTGCACCAGGCGATGGAATGGCCGGATCTGCGGGCAGCGGCCCGGCTCGCGCAGCACCGGTGCTGTCCCCAGCTGCTGATCCGGTACGGCTACGGTCCGGAAGGGCCGCGCACCCCGCGTGCGGTCGGCTGACCGGCCGGGGCGGACGGACGGCTCCGCCGCGGACACCGCGTCCGGGACCGCCGGCCCGCGCCCAGGGCCGTACGGCCCTGGGCCGTGACACCTCGTCAGGACAGGCTGGGGGCGGTGGACAAGCCCGGCACAGGAGGTGCGCACCATGGACCGTCATGTCGTCGCCGCGGTCGACGGATCCCGGCAGAGTCTGGCCGCCGCGCAATGGGCGGCGGGGGAAGCCCTGCGCCGAGGTGTTCCGCTGCGGCTCGTCCACGCGTGGACGTGGGATCCACGCCCCGCCGCCACCGTGCCGATGGGCACCAGCCGGCGCGCCTGGGCCGAGGAGACGCTGCGGAGCGCGGCCGGTGGCGTCCGCGCCGCGCACCACGGGCTGGACGTCACCGAGCTCCTGGTGAAGACCGACGCGGTGGTGGACGCGCTCGTTGCGGCGGCGGCCGGCGCGGAGGTGGCGGTGCTCGGTTCCCGAGGGCTCGGCCCACTCGCCGGATTCGTGCTCGGCTCGGTCTCCCAGCGGGTGGTCGCCAGGTCACCGCGTCCCGTGGTGCTCGTACGCGCCGGCGTGACGCGGTCCGGCGAGCACCTGCCCGCCGGGGACGGGATAGCGCCCGAGGAGATCCCCGGCACGCCCTACCGCGACGTCGTCCTGGGACTGGACACCCGTCGGCCCTGCGACGAACTCCTCGCGTTCGCCTTCGACTGCGCACGCCGGCGTCCGGGAGCCAGGCTGCACGTCGTCCACGCCTACGGCGCCGCGCTCCGGGACCTCGCCGGCGGCCCGGCGGACACGCTGCCCGCACCGGCGGGCGTGCTCGCGGAGCAGGAGCGCGCCCTCGTCGCCGCCGTGCGCCCGTGGTGCGGCAAGTACCCCGAGGTGCCGGTCGTCGAGACCGTGGCCGAGGGCCGGGCCGCCGCCGAGCTGGTGCGCGCGTCGGCGGGCGCGTCCCTGGTGGTCGTGGGCCGCCGCGACCACGGCACCCACCGCCCGGGCCCTCACGTCGGGCCGGTCACGCACGCCGTGCTGCACCACGTCGCCTGCCCGGTGGCGGTCGTCCCGCACGAGTGACGCGGCCTTCGGTGAACGCGCCGCGGCGGAGGGACACGAAAGCGGCACGGCACGCGCGGCACGGAGCGGCATGGGATGCGCGGTATGGAAGCGGCATGGGGGCGCGGTACGGAAGCGCATGGGAAGCGGGACACGGGAGCGGCATAGGATCGGTCGGCCCCCGCCCGCAAGGAGTGCCCGCCCGGTGACCGCCGTCCTTCCTCCGCCCCGACCGCCCGTCGCCGGGCTCCTGCGCGTCCAGCACCTCACCCGCGTCGAGAACGGCGAGCGGCTGCACGCCCTGCTGTGGCGGGCTGGCCCCGACTGGCGGATGATCAGCAGCGCCGTCCTCGGCGGGGGGATCGGGACACGCGCGTGGGTGCTCAACGCCCAGGTGTCCCACGGGTACCGGCGCACCGACCCCGAGCGGCACCTCGCCGGACTGGCGCGGGACGCCGGTGCCCAGGGGGCGGGGGTCGGGCTGATGACGGCCGCCGACGTCCGGGCATACGGGCACGCGTGCGACGACGGCGTGGAAGCCGTCGTCACGGCCGGCCTCGGGGTGCGGGGCTGGGCCGCCGCTCCCGCCGAGAGCACGGTCGCGCCCGTACGGCCGGACACCGTCAACATGATCGTCGCACTGCCCGTGGCACTGACCGACGCGGCCCTGGTCAACGCGGTCGCCACCGCCACCGAAGCCAAGGTCCAGGCGCTGCTGGAGGAGGGCTACGACTGCTCCGGCACTCCCACCGACGCCGTGTGCGTCGCCGCGCGCACCGGGCCCGGCCGGGAGGCCCACGCCTTCTCCGGGCCCCGCTCCCTGTGGGGCTCCCGCCTGGCCCGCGCCGTGCACGGAGCCGTACGCGGCGCCGCCTCCTGCGCCCCGTGACGTTGCCGCCGGTGTGGCAGGAGGCCGCCCGGCACGGGTGCCGTCCGCTCGGTCAGCGGCGCCGCCCGCTCGCTCAGTCCGCTCCGGCGCAGGCCTCCGCCTCCGCCAGGTAACGCGCGACCGGGCCCAGGGTCAGCATGCCGCCGGCGGCGCCGGCGTGTTCCGTGCGGGCCGGGCGCAGCGCGGCGGCGGCGCGGGCCGCGATACCGCGTTCGCCGAGGCGCGCGGCGGCGCGGGCGGTCAGGCACCACAGGGCCTCCTGCATGTGGTCGCGCGGCGGCTCGGGCGCCGCGGCGAGCGCGGCACGGGCCTGTTCGTCCCGGCCCTGGGCGAGCAGGACGAGGGGGCGCGCCCAGGGCCCGTACGGACCCCAGTCGAGGCGCGGGTCGGTGGGCGCGGGCCGGTCGTGCAGCAGGCGCAGACCCAGCAGGGCGAGCGGGAACAGGCCGCGGTGCAGCCCCGGCATGCCGGCCGTGGCGAGGGCGTCCTCGGCGGCGCGGTAGCGCGCCGCGGCCGCGGCGGCGGACGGCCCGCCCGGTGCGGTGCTGCGGGCGGCCGTCTCCCTGGCCCTGAACCAGCCGGTGAGGACGGGGACCAGCGGTGCCTCCGTGGTGGCGGCGAGCTGTTCGGCGGCCTCGGCGTGCGCGGCCGCTGCGCCGAGGTCGCCGAGGGCCGAGGCGGACTGCAGGCGGACGAGCCGGCCGAGTACGGCGAAGTGCGGCAGCCCGTGCCGGGTGGCCAGGTCGAGGATCTCGGCGCCGATCCGGTCCCGTTCCGGCGCCAGCCCGGGACGGGTGAAGGTCTGCAGGAACACCCCGTTGAGGGCGAACGCCAGCAGGGCGGGGTCGGCCAGCTCCCGCGCCAGCTCCTCCGCCCGCCGTGCCGCCCGGCCGGCGTGCTCCAGCCGGGCCTCCGGCAGATCGCCGCTGCGGCTCTCGACGGCGACCGTGGCCAGGAGGCGGGCGGTCAGGTCGGCGGGGCAGTCGGGGCCGAGCGCGGCGAGGGTGCGCTCGGCGGCCGCGACGACGGCGCGGGACTGCGCCGGGTCGTCGGCCCGGCTCCACAGCGCCGGCACGTCGTAGGCGGCGATGACCCGGGCCGTGAGGCGGAGGTCTCCCGTGCGTTCCGCCGCCTCGACGGCGGTGAGACGGTCCCGCCGCGAGTGGACCAGGGCGTCACCACCCGCCAGGGCGAGCGTGCGGGCCAGGTCCACGGTGGTGCGCGGGCCCAGCCGGACCCCGGGGCCGGTCCACGACGTCCGGACGCCGGCGCCGGGCTCGGTGCCGTTGAGGAGGTCGGTCTCCAGGCGCCGCAGCTCGGGGCCGGGATCGAGCCCGAGCCGGTCGATGAGCATCGCGCGGGCCCGGCGCAGGGTGGCCAGGGCGTCGGCCCGGCGGCCCGCGCGGTGCAGCGCCCGGGCGAGCAGTCCCCAGGCCGGCTCCCGCCACGGGTGCTCGGCGACGTGGTCGCCGAGTCCGGCGACGAGATCCGCCCCGTGACCGGAGTCGAGAAGGATCCGGGCGTGCAGTTCCACCCCCTCCAGCCGCAACTCCTCCAGCCGTGTGCGCTCGCGCCGCGCCCACCCGGAGCCGGTCACATCGGCGTAGGCCGGCCCGCGCCAGGCCGCGAGGGCCGCGCCGAGGGCCGACACCGCGCCGGGGTCGCGGCGGGCCCGGGCCAGGGTGTCCTCGAAGCGGTGGACGTCCACGTCCTCGCGCGGCAGCCGCAGCGCGTAGCCGGGGCCTTCGGTGACCAGGACGCGCGGGGGGACCCGGGGCGGCCGGCCGGGTTCCAGGGCGCGGCGCAGCGCGGCGACGAACGTGCGCAGCGCGCCCACGGCCCGGGCCGGCGGGTCGGTCCACAGGTCGTCGACGAGGGTGTCGGTGGTGACCATGCGCCCCTCGGCGGCGACGAGCCGGGCGAGCACCTCACGGTGACGGGGTCCGCCCAGGGCGACCGGACCGCCGTCGTCGTGGAAGGCCCGCACGGCCCCCAGCACATCGATTCGCATGCCCCCATCCTCCGTGCCGGACCGGGGCCGCGCCGCACCGTACTGATCGGCTGCTGATCGCCGTCACCGAGGCTGATCCGGTCGCGGTCCCTCACCACTGTCACCAGAAAGACGGCCTTCCCATGACTCTCACCATTCCCGGTTTCGAACAGGTCCGGCTGCCCGGCGCGGACGGCGTGGAGATCGCCGCAGCCGTCGGCGGCAGCGGCAGCCCGGTCGTGCTGCTGCACGGTTTCCCGCAGACCCACCTGATGTGGCGGCACGTCGCCGGGCGGCTCGCCGGCGCGCACACGGTTATCTGCCCCGACCTGCGCGGCTACGGCGCCAGCGACAAGCCGGCGGCCACCGGCCCCGAGGTGTACGCCAAGCGCGCCATGGCCGCCGACGTCGTGGCCCTGGCCGCGGCACTCGGCCACGAGCGGTTCGCCCTCGTCGGCCACGACCGGGGCGCCCTGGTCGCCTTCCGGGCGGGCCTCGACCACCCGGAGACCGTCACGCACCTGGGCATCCTCGACATCGTGCCGACGCTCGACATGTGGGACGTCCTGCACGGCGTCCCGGCGGCCGTCGGCTACCACCTTTTCCTCATGGCGCAGCCGCCGGGCCTGCCGGAGGAGATGATCGCCAACAGCGCGGACGCGTTCTTCGGCTCCTTCCTCGACGCCTGGGCCGGCGACCCGGCGGCGCTGCCGCGAGAGGTGCGCGCCGAGTACCTGCGGGCGAGCGCCGCGGCCGTGCCGTCGATCGTCGCCGACTACCGGGCCTCGGCGGGCATCGACGTCACGCACGACCAGGCGGACCTGGACGCCGGCTCGCAACTGGCCATGCCCGTGACGGTCGTCCAGCAGGACTGGGGCGCGCGGCTGGGCTACGACGCCGCCGGGGTGTGGCGGGCATGGGCCCCCGACCTGGACCACCGCCTGACCCGGGCGGGGCACTTCATGGCCGAGGAGGCACCCGAGGAGATCACCTCGGCGATCCGGGACCTGCTGGCCCGCTGAACGGCCCGGTGGCCGCCCCGCCCGGGAGGGACGGCCGGGTCACCGCTGGTGCATGGTCTCCACGGCGGCGGCCAGGACGCGCGGATCACGGTGGGCCTTGTGGACCGCCGGGGGCCGCGCGTCGAGCCCGAGAAGCCCGGCCACCGCAGTCCGGGCGGTGCGCACCGAGTACTCCACGGTGAACGTCACGTCGTCGGGCACCTCGGCGAACTGTCCGATGAAGGCGAGGTTCACCGACCCCTCGGGCACGACCGCGGGCCGGTCGTCGCGGCGGCGGGCCAGCAACGGGCTGGTGACGTAGGGCATCAGGCACGGCACGACGGTGGACGTCTCCCGCACGCGGGCCGCGAGCGACGCGTCGAGGGCCAGGTGGTGCAGGACCTCCTCGAGGATCTCCCGGCCCGAGCACATCGTCATGGGCTTCGGTGTGTGATCGCCCGCGCGGCCGGGACGCAGGGCGTAGCCCCACCAGGTGACGCCCTCGGGCCGCCCGGGGCCGGCGGTGATGGTGAGGAGCCAGTTCGAGGCGGTGAAGGTCACTCGGCCGTCCTCACCGCCGGCGCACCGCTCCAGCGCCGTGCGGAAGGCCGGGTCCCCGGTCGTCACGGTGAACGACGCGAAGCGCGACTCCTTGATGTGCTTGTCGAAGACGGCCGGATCCCCGAAGTCGTCCCGGCCGCGCGCCAGACGGTGCCACAGCAGCCAGGCGTCGGAGCGGTGCGGCCGGGGCGGCGGCGCGGCGGTGTGCGAGCCGTGGCCGGCGGCGTCGGTCAGGGAGCCGAGGGTGACCAGCACCAGGTCCCCGCGGGCCACCTCGATCCGCTCGTCCCGGCCGTCGCGCGACAGGTGGATCCGCTCGACCCGCGTCCGTGCGCGGCCCGGGGCGAGCCCGAGGTCGGTGACATGGCATCCGGTGTGGAGGGTGACGCCGTGGGCGAGCAGCCAGTCGGTCAGGGGGCGCACCAGGAAGCCGTACGCGTCGCGGCGGGCCCGGTGGACGCCGGACAGCGACGGGAGTTCGGGGAACAGGTGCAGGAAACGCCGGAGGGAGCGGCGGAACTCGATGGCGCTGTGCCAGGGCTGGAACGCGAACGTCGAGGACCACAGGAACCAGAAGGTGGTGGTGAAGAAGTGCTCCCCGAAGCAGTCGCCGATCCGCCTGCCGTCCAGGTGCCGTTCCGGGGTCGCCAGGCAACGGACCAGCTCCAGGCGATCGCGTTCGGTGAATCCCATCGAACGGGTGCCGACGATCTCGCCGTCGCCGCCGACGAGCCGCACCACGTCGCCCGGGGCTGAGTCCCCGCGCCCGGCGGACATCCGCTGCGCCACCGACACGCCGGGGTCGTCGGGCGAGGGGATGGCGGAGAACAGGTCGTGGGTGCAGGGGTACTCGGCCGCGGGCATCACCCGGGCGGGCGGGCCGCCGCCGGCGTCCGCCGTGCCGTCCGTGTCCAGGCTGCCGCCGATCCGCCGCCGCTCCTCGAAGAGGTGGATGTCCTCCCCGTCGAAGCCGCCGTCGCGGATCAGGAACGCGGCCGCCGCGAGCGCCGCGACACCACCGCCCACGAGATACGCCTTCGCCATCGCCCCACTCCTCTTCTCGGCCCGCCGGACGGGGACCGCTCGGCATCAGCCTCCGCCGCGCCCGGGAGCGCCGTCAGGGGGCCATTGGTCACTCGTCCGGTCCGAACGGCCCACCGTGCGGCCGGGATCGGACCCTGCGGCCGGGATCGGACCCTGCGGCCGGGATCGGACCCTGCGGCCGGGCTCAGTCCGCGGTGCCCGGCAGCCACAGGTCGGGTCCGAACACCTCGTAGCGGATCCGCCGTGCCGGAATCCCGGCGCGCAGCAACCTGGCGCGGACGTCCCGCATGAAGGGCAGGGGGCCACACAGGAACACCGTCGCGTCCTCGGGCAGTTCGATGCCGTCCAGGCGCATCAGGCCCTCGCGCGCGTCGGGTTCCTCCGGGCCGGGCCGTTCGTACCAGAAGACCGCGCGGGCGCCCGGCAGCCGGCCGGTCAGTTCGCGTGTCTCGGCGCGCAGGGCGTGCGCGGCGGGGGAGCGGTCGGCGTGCAGGACCAGGACCGGCCGGGCCGAGCCGAGGGCGGCGAGGTGGGCCAGGATGCCCGTCATGGGAGTGCCGCCGATGCCCGCGGAGACCAGGACGACCGGCGCGGTGGCGTCCGCCGGGTCGTCGAGGAAGACGTCCCCGAACGGGGCGGACAGCGTCAGTTCGTCCCCCTCGCGGACCTTTTCGTGCAGGAGGGCGGAGACCTCGCCGTCCGGGGCGCCGGCCAGGCCGGTCACGCGCTTGACGGTGATGCGCCGCAGCTCCCCGCCGGGGCCGGAGGACAGGCTGTACTGCCGCACTTGACGGATCCCGTCGGCCATGGTGACCCGTACGCTCACGTACTGTCCGGCCCGGGCCCGCGGCGCCGGCCGGCCGTCGGCCGGGCGCAGGACGAAGGACACCACGTCCGGGGTCTCGGTGCGCCGCCCGACGACCGTCCACTGCCGCCAGATCCGGCCGGGTTCGACGCCCGCGTCCTGGTACAGGCGGGCCTCACGGCCGATCAGCGCACCGGCCATCAGCCAGTACACCTCGTCCCAGGCCGCCGCCACCTCCGGCGTGACCGCGTCGCCCAGCACCTCGGCTATCGCGCCGAACAGGTACTTGTGCACGATCGTGTACTGGTCCTCGGTGACCCCGACCGCGGCGTGCTTGTGCGCGATCCGGTCCAGCAGCGTGTCCGGGCGGATCTCCGGGTCGGCGAGCAGCGCGGTGGCGAACCCGGCGACCGAGCCGGCCAGGGCCCGGCGCTGCGCCCCGCTGGCCTGGTTGCCGCGGTTGAACATCCCGTCGAGCAGTTCCGGCCGGTCGCGGAACATCGCGCCGTAGAAGCGGGTGGTGATCTCGTCGAGCGCGCCCGCCACGGCGGGCAGCGTGGCACGGACCACGGCGGCGGATTCCTCGGACAGCATGGAGCCTCCCGGGCGGGGACGGGGTGGGAAGGGGCGCCGCACCGGCATGGGGCGGCGTCCCTTGTGTAGCAGGCGCAGGCCCGTGTTCCGGCGCTGTTCGGCCCCGCCGGGCGAACGAGGGCCGAACGGCCCGTGGATCAGGGCACATCGGCCCCTGCGGGCCGCTCCGCACCGGGGCCGGCCGGCCCGGGCACGGACTCCTGCCGGCCCTGTCCGCCGAGCCGTACGCCGCGCCGCATCCCCACAGGACCCGTCCGGGCGGGCGAGCGCGCCGCCCGCTTCCGGGGCGGTGGCGCGGGCCTCCGCCGGCCACGGCGAGCAGTCGGACGGCCGCCGTCCCCGCGGGAGCCGGCCGCCGACCCCGAATGGGGCCGGTCAGTCCCCGCAGCGGGGACCTGCGGCCTCTCCACCGTGCGGGCCCCCGCCGCCAGTCTGTGATCAGAACCCCGAACCAGGAGGTGGACATCATGTCCCGCACCATCACCGTGGGCCTCGACGGCTCGTCCGAGAGCCGCGCCGCCGCCGAGTGGGCGGCCCGCGAGGCGTCGCTGCGCGGCCTTGCGCTGCGGCTGGTGCACGTCTGGGAGCCGGTCCCCGAGCCCCTGGCCCAGGCGCCGCTCCTGGGTGCCGAGACGCAGCAGCACTGGAGCGAGCGCATCCCGCGCGAGACGGCCGAAGGGCTGCGCCTGCGCCACCCGGGCGTGGCCGTGGACATGGAGCAGATCCACGGCCGGCCGATGGACGCGCTGGCCCGAGCGGCCGGGGACGCCGAGCTGATGGTGCTGGGCTCGCGCGGCCTGAGCGGCGTCGGCGGCTTCCTCGTCGGGTCCGTGGGCATGTCCGTCATCGCCCACACCGAGACCCCCGTCGTCCTGGTGCGGGCGGGGGAGCAGGCCGCCGACGAGCACGAGCAGGACCCGGCGGGCATCCCGTCCGCCGCCACCCCGTACCGGCCCGTGGTGCTCGGCCTCGACACCGGCCACCCCCATGAGGCGGTGATCGCCTTCGCCTTCGAGGAGGCAGCCCGCCGCGGCACCTCCCTGAAGGCCGTGCACGGCTGGAGCCTGCCGCCGTACTACGCCTACGGCCTGCCCGCTGACCTGCAGTTCCACGCCGAGCTCGGCCGGCAGGAGGCCGCCGCGCTGGCCGAGGTCCTGCGCCCGTGGCGGGAGAAGTACCCGGACGTGGAGGTCGTCGAGCAGTCCCGCTCCGGCAGTCCCTCCCGTCAGGTCATCGACGCCTCCCGTGAAGCCTCCCTGGTCGTGGTCGGCCGCCGGATCCGGCGCGGCCCGTTCGGCGTCCACATCGGACCCGTCACGCACGCGGTGCTCCACCACGCCGCCGCCCCCGTCGCCGTCGTCGCGCACGACTGAAGGCATCCCCGGGAGCGGTGAAGAGGATGAACACACCGATCGAACGATCCCGCCTCGCACCCCTGGTGGTGGGCGTGGACGGTTCCGAGCCGAGCCTGCGCGCCGTCGACTGGGCGGCCGACGAGGCTGAGCTGCGCGGAGTGCCGCTGCGAGTGGTGTACGCCTGCCTGTGGCAGCGCTACGAGGGCGCCGCACTCGCCCGGGACCTCGGAGAACCGGCCGGGCGGCCGCTGCCGCAGGACATCGCCGGCGCCGCCGCCCAGCGGGCCCGCGCCCGTCACCCGCGGCTGCGGGTGACCACCGACGTGGTGTTCGAGGAGCCGGAGTACGCCCTGGTCCGGGAGGGGCGCGGCGCCGCCGCACTGGTCCTGGGCAGCCGCGGCCGCAGCGGGATCACCGAGCTGCTGCTCGGTTCCGTCAGCCTCACCGTCGCCGGCCACGCCGACTGCCCGGTGATCGTGCTGCGCGGCAGCCACGACAACCAGGCGACGCCGCCGGTGCGCGGCCGCGTGGTCGTCGGCGTGGGCGACGACGCGAAGGACTCGGCGGCCGTGCGCTTCGCCGTCGAGGAGGCGCGCCGCCGCGGGGTGGCCCTGGAGGCCGTGCGCGCCTGGCGCTGCCCGGCGCACGAGACCACCGACCATCCGCTGCTGGCCGGCGAGCCCGCCCGTCTGCACGAGGAGAAGGCGGCCGAGGAACTGGCGACGGCCGTCCAGGACGTCCCGGCGGACGTCGAGGTCCGCCGGCGCACCGTCGAGGGCCATGCCCGCGAGGTGCTGGTCGACGCCTCGCACGAAGCCGACCTGCTGGTGGTCGGCGCCCGGCGCCGCCCCGGGCACCGCGGTCCGCAGCTCGGGCGGATCGCCCACGGGGCGCTGCACCGCTCCGCCTGCCCGGTCGCCGTCGTACCGCACCGGGACCCCGGTGACTGACCGGCGTCTCAGAGGCTCGCCGCGTGATCGGGGACGTAGGTCCGCAGATCGCGCGGCGGACGCTCGTAGCCGGTGGACTCGGGGCGCTCCGGCAGTTCCAGCACCGGCGGCGGCACCTCGTGGTAAGGCACCGAGCCGAGCAGATGGGCGATCATGTTCAGCCGCGCCCGACGCTTGTCGTCGCTCTCCACGACGTTCCACGGCGCCTCGGAGATGTCGGTGTGCACCATCATCTCGTCCTTCGCCCGGGAGTACGCCTCCCAGCGCGTGAGCGACTCCAGGTCCATCGGGGACAGCTTCCAGCGCCTGAGGGGGTCCTCCAGACGGCGGCGGAAGCGTTCCTGCTGCTCCCCGTCGCTCACCGAGAACCAGTACTTGCGCAGCAGGATCCCGTCCTCGACCAGCATCCGCTCGAAGATGGGGCACTGCCGCAGGAACAGCTGGTGCTCCTCCTTGGTGCAGAAGCCCATGACGTGCTCGACACCGGCCCGGTTGTACCAGGACCGGTCGAACAGCACGATCTCCCCGGCGGCCGGCAGATGCTCCACGTACCGCTGGAAGTACCACTGGGTGCGCTGGCGCTCGGTCGGCGTGGGCAGCGCCGCGATGCGCGCCACCCGCGGGTTGAGGTGCTCGGTGACCCGCTTGATGGTGCCGCCCTTGCCGGCCGCGTCCCGGCCCTCGAACACCACGACCAGCCGGGCGCCCTCCGCACGCACCCACTCCTGCAGCTTCACCAGCTCCGTCTGCAGCCGCAGCAGTTCCGTCTCGTACACCGCGCGCGGCACCTTCGCCGCCTTCTTGCCCGACATGCGTCCCTCCGAGCCCGACCGTCCACACCGACGACCTCAACGTAATCGCTCGTGCCGCAGCCGGGGGCGGTCGTGCCCGACGCGTCCGGGCTACGGACCATCGGCGCCCTTCTGGGCCGACCGGCCCCCATGTCGCCCCCAACAGCCCCTGGGACGGCTCCGCGGTCCGCCGGATGCTCGACATGAAGAGAGTGTGGGAGGAGCCCGCCATGACGCACGACGTGACCGACCGGCCCCGCGTCCACGCCCTGCTCGCGGACGGCACCACCGTGTGCATCCGGCCCGCCGTGCCGGGCGACCACGAGCAGGTGGAGGGACTGTACGAGGAGATGTCCCCGGAGAACCTGCGCAGAAGGTTCTTCGCCGTGAGCCCCCGGTCGGCCCGCCAGGCCGCCGACCGCGCCTGCGCGCCGGCCCGCACCGGCTACCGGGCGCTGCTGGCCGAGACACGGGGCCGGCTCGTCGGCATCGCCGAGTACGGCACCGGCGACCGGAAGGACACCGCGGAGGTCTCGGTCGCCGTCGCCGACGGGCTGCACCACCGCGGCGTGGGCACCCTGCTCGTCGAGCACCTCGTCTCCGCGGCCCGCGAGGACGGCATCACCACCTTCACGGCCGACGCGCTCAGCGAGAACCACGAGGTGCTGAGGCTCTTCGCCGACCTCGGCCTGCCCACCCACCGCCGGTTCGAGGGCCCGGAGGTGCGCTGCACCATCGCCCTCGAACCCGGCGACACCTACCTCACGGCCGTCGAGGAACGCGGCCGGACCGCCGACGTCGCCAGCCTGACGCCCCTGCTGCGCCCGAAGGCCGTCGCCGTCGTCGGAGCCGGACGCTCACCGGGCTCGGTGGGACGGGCGATCCTGCACCAGCTCCACTCGGGCGGCTACACCGGACGCCTGTTCGCGGTGAACCCAGCCGCACACGCGATCCTCGGTGTGCCGTCCTACCCCACGGTCGGCGCCCTGCCCCGCACCCCGGACCTCGCCGTGCTGGCCGTGCCCGCCGCCGCGGTTCCCGGCACCGCCGAGGAGTGCGGCAGGGCGGGCGTCCGCGCCCTCATCGTCGTCACCTCGGACCTCGACGCCGGGCAGGCAGGCGCCCTGCGGGCCGCCTGCCGCGCTTTCGGCATGCGGCTCGTCGGCCCCAACTGCCTCGGCATCTCCCACACCGACCCGGAGATCAGCCTCGACGCCACCTTCGCCGCCGGCCACCCCCGACCCGGCACCGCGGGCGTGGCCGTGCAGTCCGGCGGCGTCGGCATCGCCCTGCTCGACGGGCTGTCCCGGCTCGGCATCGGCGTGTCCTCCTTCGTCTCCCTCGGTGACAAGTACGACGTCAGCGGCAACGACATGCTGCAGTGGTGGGAGAGCGACGGCCGCACCGGCCTCGCCCTGCTGCACCTGGAGTCCTTCGGCAACCCGCGGGCCTTCTCCCGCACCGCCCGCCGGGTCACCCGCCGCATGCCGGTGCTGACGGTCGACGCCGGCCGTACCGACGCGGGCCGGCGCGCCGCCCATTCGCACACCGCGGCCGCCGCCACCCCGACGATGACCCGCGCCGCGCTGTTCACCCAGGCCGGGATCACCGCGACCCGCTCCGTCGGGGAACTGCTGGAGACCGCCGCCCTGCTGCACGCGCAGCCGCTGCCCACGGGCAGCCGCGTCGCCGTCGTCACCAACGCGGGCGGCGCGGGAGTCCTGGCCGCCGACGCCTGCGCCGAGGCGGGACTCGCCCTGCCGCCGCTGCCGCCGGAGCTGGCCGCCGGCCTGCTCGCCGTCCTGCCCCACGGCGCGACGGCCGCCAACCCGGTCGACGCCACCGCCGCCGTGTCCGAGCGGCAACTCGCGGACTGCCTCGACCGGATCGTGCGGGACGGCACCGTCGACGCCGTCCTCGTGGCCCTGGTCCCCACGGCGGTCGCCGCCGCGACCGGGGACGACCTCGTGCGGGCCCTCACCGGCACCTCAGGCCGCGGGGCGGCGAAGCCGATGGCCGCGGTGCGGCTCGAACAGGGCCTGTCCGTCCGGTTGCTGCCCACCGCGGACGGCGGCACCGTACCGTCCTACGCCGAACCCCAGGCGGCGGCACGGGCGCTGGCCCACGCCGCCCGCCGCGCCGCCTGGCTGGCACGGCCCGCCGGAACCGTCCCGGGCCTCGACGGGGTCGAGACGGCACGGGCCCGCGCCGTCGTCGCGGACCACCTCGCCGCCCACCCCGACGGCGGCTGGCTCGACCCGCGCACCTGCGCCGACCTGCTGGCCTGCTACGGCATCCCGCAGCTGCCCTGGGCCTGGGCCGGGACCGAGGACGACGCCGTACTGGCCGCCGACCGGCTGCGCGGGTTGGACGGCCGGGTGGTCATGAAGGCCCACTGGCCGGGGCAGGTGCACAAGAGCCGGCAGGGTGCCGTCCTCCTCGACCTGCGCGGCGACGCCGAGATCCGGTCCGCCTTCCGTGACCTGCGGGCCCGCTTCGACGGGCTGATGACCGGCGTCGTGCTGCAACCCCTCGCCGCCCGGGGCACCGAACTCTTCGCCGGCGTCGTCCAGGACCGGGTCTTCGGCCCGCTCGTCCTGTTCGGGCTCGGCGGAACGGCCACCGAGGTGCTGGCCGACCACGCGGCCCGGCTGGCCCCGCTCACCGACCACGACGTGCACGACCTCATCACCGCACCGCGCTGCGCCCCGCTGCTGTTCGGCGCGCACGGCGACGGACCCGTCGACCTGGAAGGGCTGGAACAGGTGCTGCTGCGCCTGTCGCGGATGGCGTCCGACCTGCCGCAGCTCGCCGAGGCCGACTTCAACCCCGTACTCGCGACGCCGACCGGCGTCAGCGTTCTGGACGCGCGGATCCGGCTGGTGCCGTCCCGGCCCCACGACCCCTGTCTGCGCCGGCTCCGCTGAGAAGGAGAAGGACATGAAGCACCATGAGGTCAGCTCCGTGATGACCACGGACGTCGTCACCGTCACGTACGGCACGCCGTTCAAGGAGGTGGCCCGGCTGCTGGCCCGGCACCGGATCAGCGGACTGCCGGTGGTCGACGACGACCAGAAGGTCATCGGCGTCATCTCCGAGACGGACCTGATGCTGCGCCAGGCGGACACCCCCGACCCTCTCCGCCCCGCACGCCGCTTCCGGTGGGCCGCGCTGACCCGCGGCGCACGGCGGCAGGCGGCGAAGGCGCGCGCCCGCACGGCCGGCCTGCTCATCCCGCCCGTGCCCGGCGTGCGGAAGGTGGTGGAGCGGCTCGACGCCAGGGAGCACGTCACCTTCGGCGGCTGCCTGGAGGAGGGCGCGAAGGGCCGGGTCGCCGGGATGATCCTCCGCTCCGGCAAGGGCGGGGACTTCCGCGACTTCGCGGTGATCGAGGAATGGGCGGCCGGGATCGGCTCCGCGCTCACGGGCGCCGCCCGGGGAAGGAGCTGAGCGGGTGTCCCCGGGCATGCCGAGGGACAGGGGCCGGGTCGCCGGGGTACCGGTCCGCAGGAGGCCGTCGGCCAGGACGAGGTCACCTGCCCGGCCCTCCTGGAAGGCGTTCGCGCTGCTCCTGCCGGTCTCCGCAGCGGTCGCCTTCGCGTTCGGCGCCGTGCTCGACGCGCTGGCCCTGCGCCGGCTGCGGCGCCGCGCCGGTCCGCGCCCCGACGTGGTGACAGGCGCCGCCCCGGCACCGGGGGGGAGTCCGGCGCCCGCCCCCGGACGCCGGCGGGCACCGCCCCGCGAAGACCCGAGCGGTCCTCCTCGACCACTGAGCGTGGCGGAGGCCTCCGCAGCCGGCGCGGCCGGCCGGGCCCCGCCGGGACGGGACACCTGATCCGGCCCGCCCGCGGCTGAGGACCGTACGGAGCCGGTGGCGGGACCAACGGCCCCTCACCGCGGCCGCGGTGAGACAGCACGCTGTGGGGGGACGGCACCGCCCGTGCCGCGCCGACTCCCGAGGAGGGCATCATGCCGAGCGCAACCCTGGACGCCGTGATCCCGGAGACCTGCCTGTCGGCCGCGACCGCCGCGCCCTCGATCCACAACACCCAGCCGTGGTCCTTCCGCCTGGACCCCGGCGACGGCGCGATCCAGGTGTACGCGGTCCCGCGGCGCGGCCTGCGGCACACGGACCCCACCGGCCGGGCCCTGCACCTCTCGGTGGGCGCCTGCCTGTTCAACCTCCGGGTCGCGATCGCCCACGCGGGATGGTCACCGGTCCGGCGTCTGCTGCCCTGCCCGCAGGACCCCGGGCTGCTCGCCACCGTCCGCCCGGCCGGCGCCGCCACCCGGCGGACGGCGGGGGACCGCCCCGACCTGTACGAGGCGATCCGGCGCCGGCACAGCAGCCGCGTGCCCTTCTCGGGACGGCCACTGTCCCCGCGTCTGCGGAGCGAGCTGGCCGAAGCCGCCCGCGCGGAAGGCGCGCGACTGTGGTTCCCCGACGCCGCCGCGACGACGAGGCTGCTGCGCCTGACCGCCGAGGCCGAGCACCGCAACCGCGCCGACGCCGACCGCGCCGCCGAGAGCAACCGGTGGGTGCACCGGGATCCGCTCTCCGCCCTGGACGTGGGCCTGCCGCGGGCGGTGCTCGGCCCGCAGGACGCCCACGAGCTACTCCCCATGCGGGACTTCACCGCCCAGCGGCACACCGAGCGGCTGCCCGCCCGGCCGTTCGAGACCGGTCCGCACCTCGCCGTGCTGCTCACCGAGCACGACCGCCGCGCCGACTGGCTCCGGGCCGGGCAGGCGCTCCAGCACACCTGGCTCCTCGCCACGGCGTCCGGTCTGCGCGCCTCCCTCCTGCACCAGGCACTGGAGTGGCCGGACCTCCGGGCGTCCCTGAGCCCGGCGCCCGGGCGCACCGGACACGCGCAGGTGATCGTCCGCCTGGGCTACGGCCCCGACGGCACCGCGAGCCCGCGGCGCGCCCCGGGCCGGATCGTCGCGGAGGTCCCGGCGAGCGGCTGACCACGGCCCGGATGGGGCCCAACGGCCCGGCGGGCCAGGGACCGATGGCGGATCCCGGGTACGCCGTCAGGCCCTCACCACCGACCCCGCGGGCGACGAGCATCGAAGGTGCAGAGACGCTGCGCGTGGAGTGAGGGAGAGACCGGCGATGACGGCAACGGTGACAGCGGGAACCCGGACGACGACCGACGCCTGGCGGGGCTTCGCCGGCACACACTGGCGCGACCACGTCGACGTGCGCGACTTCATCCAGGCCACCTACACGCCCTACACGGGCGACGCCTCGTTCCTCACCGGCCCGACCGAGCGGACGCTCGCGGTCTGGGACAAGGTCGCCGCCCTGTTCCCCGAGGAGCGGCGCCGGGGCGTCCTCGACGTCGACACCGGCCTGCCCTCCACCATCACCTCGCACCGGCCCGGCTACATCGACCGCGACCGCGAGCTGATCGTCGGCCTGCAGACCGACGCGCCGCTGCGGCGGGCCATCATGCCCAACGGTGGTCTGCGCATGGTGGAGAACGGGCTCAAGGCGTACGGCTACCAGGCCGACCCCTTCGTCACCCGGGTCTTCAGCACCTACCGCAAGACCCACAACGAGGGCGTCTTCGACGCCTACACCCCGCAGATGCGCGCCGCCCGCAAGGCGGGGATCATCACCGGACTGCCGGACGCCTACGGCCGCGGCCGGATCATCGGCGACTACCGGCGCGTCGCGCTCTACGGCACCGACCGGCTGATCGAGGCCAAGCGCGCCGAACGGGCGGAGCTGGACGCGCGTCCCTCCACCCCGGACGTCATCCGGGACCGCGAGGAACTGGCCGAGCAGATCAGGGCGCTGGGCGAGCTGACCCGCATGGCCGCCTCCTACGGCTGCGACGTCGCACGCCCCGCCGCCACCGGGCACGAGGCGGTGCAGTGGCTCTACCTCGGGTTCCTGGCCGCGGTGAAGGAGCAGAACGGCGCCGCCATGTCGCTGGGCCGCACCTCCACCTTCCTGGACGTCTACCTCCAGCGGGACCTGGACGAAGGCCGTATCGACGAGACACGCGCCCAGGAGCTGATCGACGACTTCGTCATCAAGCTGCGGATCGTGCGCTTCCTGCGCACCCCCGAGTACGACGCCCTGTTCTCCGGTGACCCCACGTGGGTGACGGAGTCCATCGGCGGCATCGGCACCGACGGCCGCCCGCTGGTCACCCGCACCTCCTTCCGCTTCCTGCGGACCCTCTACAACCTCGGACCCGCCCCCGAGCCCAACCTCACCGTGCTGTGGTCGCCGAGCCTGCCCCAGGGCTTCAAGCGCTACTGCGCGCAGGTCTCCGTCGACACCAGCGCGATCCAGTACGAGTCCGACGACCTGATGCGCCCGCGCACCGGTGACGACACGGCGATCGCCTGCTGCGTCTCGGCGATGGCGGTGGGCCGGCAGATGCAGTTCTTCGGGGCCCGGGTGAACCTCGCCAAGGCGCTGCTCTACGCGATCAACGGGGGCCGGGACGAGGTGACCGGCGAGCAGATCGCCCCCGCCGTGCCCGCTCTCACCGGCGAGTACCTGGAGTACGAGGAGCTGTCGGCGGCGTACGACCGGATGCTGGACTGGCTGGCGGCCACGTACGTGGACGCGCTGAACGTCATCCACTACATGCACGACAAGTACGCCTACGAGCGCATCGAGATGGCGCTGCACGACCACCCCGTGCACCGCTTCATGGCATGCGGCATCGCCGGCCTGTCGGTGGCGGCGGACAGCCTCTCGGCCGTCAGGCACGCCCGGGTGAAGGTCCTGCGGGACGAGACCGGGCTGGCCGTCGACTACGAGATCGAGGGCGACTACCCGGCCTACGGCAACAACGACGACCGCGCCGACGCGCTCGCCGTCGACCTGGTCCGGTCGTTCATGGCGAAGGTGCGGCGCCACCCCACCTACCGCCACGCCGAGCACACCCAGTCCGTGCTGACCATCACCTCGAACGTGGTGTACGGCAAGCACACCGGCAACACGCCCGACGGCCGCCGCGCGGGAGCCCCCTTCGCGCCGGGTGCCAACCCGATGAACGGCCGCGACCGGCACGGCGTGGCCGCCTCGGCGCTGTCCGTGGCCAAGCTGCCCTACGAGCAGGCCCGGGACGGCATCTCGCTGACGACGACCATCACGCCCGAAGGGCTGGGCCACGACCCCGCCGAGCGCGCGGACCACCTGGTCGGCATCCTCGACGGCTACATGGCCGCCGGCGGGTTCCACATGAACGTCAACGTCCTGGACCGCGCGACCCTCGAGGACGCCATGGAACACCCCGAGAAGTACCCGGAACTGACCGTCCGCGTCTCCGGATACGCCGTCAACTTCGTCCGTCTGACCCGCGAGCAGCAGCTCGACGTGATCGGCCGCACCTTCCACGGAGCACTGTGAACACCGTCGTCGAGCCGGTGACGGGCCGGGTCCACTCCTGGGACCTGTCCACGGGAGTGGACGGGCCCGGGACCCGGTTCGTGCTGTTCCTCAGCGGCTGCCCTCTGCGCTGCCTGTACTGCGCCAACCCGGACACCTGGCACATGCGCGACGGGAAGCGGGCCACGGTCGACGAGGTGATGGCCGAGATCGAGAAGTACCGGCCCTTCGTCACCACCGCCGGCGGGGGAGTGACGCTCACCGGCGGCGAGGCGCTGCTGCAGCCCGCCTTCACCGCCGCGGTCCTCCGCCGCTGCAAGGAACTCGGCCTGCACACGGCCCTGGACACGTCCGGCTTCCTCGGCGCCCGTGCGAGCGACGCGCTGCTCGCCGACACCGACCTGGTCCTGCTGGACATCAAGTCCTTCGACGTCCGCACCTACCGCCGGCTGACCGGCGGGGACCTCGCCCCGACCCTGAACTTCGCCACCCGCCTGGACCGCCTCGGCGTCCCGGTGTGGATCCGCTACGTCCTCGTGCCCGGCTGGACCGACGACCCCGCGGCCGTCGACGGGCTCGGCGCGTTCCTCGCCGGGCTCGGCAACGTCGACCGGGTGGACGTCCTGCCGTTCCACAAGCTCGGCGCCCACAAGTACGACGCCCTCCGCCTGCCCTTCCCGCTGCGCGACACCCCCACCCCCGACCCGGAGCTGACCGAGCGGGTACGCGAACAGTTCAGGGAGCACGGCCTGCGGGCTCTGTGACCCACGCCACGACAGAGCGGCACCCGGTCCTGCCGGATGCCGCTCCCGTCCGACGGCGTCGCCCGAAGGGCCTACGCGCCGGCCGCCCCGGCCCGTTCGTAGTAGGCCGTGCGCATCAGCTCCTGCATGTCGTCGAGCATCGGCATCCGCGGATTGGCGGGCGCGCACTGGTCCTCGTAGGCGTTCAGGGCCTGCTGGGGCAGCGCGTCGAGGAAGGCGCGCTCGTCGACGCCGAGGGCCTGGAACGACGGCTCGATGCCGACGGCCGCGCGCAGGCGCTCCACGGCCTCGGCCAGCGAGGCCACGCCCTCCCGCGGGGTCGCGGCGGGCAGGCCGAGGGTGCGGGCGATGTCCTGGAAGCGCTCGGGGGCGCGGTAGTTCTCGTACTTGGGCCAGCCGGTCAGCTTCGTCGGGACGGTGCCGTTGTAGCGGATCACGTGCGGAAGCAGGACCGCGTTGGTGCGGCCGTGGGCGATGTGGAAGGTCGCGCCGAGGGTGTGGGACATGGCGTGCACGATGCCGAGGAAGGCGTTGCCGAACGCCATGCCCGCGATCGTGCCGGCGTTGTGCATCCGCTCTCGGGCCTCGGCCGAGCCCTCGCGGTGGTTCACGGCCGCCTCGATGTTGCCGAAGACCAGGCGGATCGCCTGCAGGGCGAGGCCGTCGGTGAAGTCGTTGGCGTAGACGGACACGTACGCCTCGATGGCGTGGGTGAGCGCGTCGAAGCCGCTGTCGGCGGCCAGGGACGGCGGCAGTTCGGTGGTCAGCAGGGGGTCGACGATGGCCACGCTGGGTGTGAGCGCGTAGTCGGCCAGGGGGTACTTCTTGCCCGTGGCCGGGTCGGAGATGACGGCGAACGGGGTGACCTCCGCGCCGGTGCCGGACGTGGTGGGGACGCAGACCAGCCGGGCGAGGGACCCGAGGACGGGGAAGCGGAAGGCGCGCTTGCGTATGTCGGAGAACTTCTGCCGCATGTCGGTGAAGTCGATGTCCGGCTGCTCGTACAGCAGCCACATGACCTTCGCCGCGTCCATGGGCGAGCCACCGCCCAGGGCGATGATCGTGTCCGGGCGGAAGTCCCGCATGAGGCCGGCGCCGTGGCGCACGGAGTCGATGCTCGGCTCGGGCTCCACGTTGTCGATGATCTGCAGGGTCACCGGCTCCGGCCGGCGCTGCAGGACGCGGCTGATGCGGTCGGTGAAGCCCAGGCGCGTCATGGTCGCGTCGGTGACGATCGTGACGCGGTGGACGTCCGGCATGGACTGCAGGTAGCGGATGGCCTGCGGCTCGAAGTAGATCTTCGGCGGGACCTTGAACCACTGGAGGTTGTTGCGGCGGGTGGAGACCCGCTTGACGTTCAGCAGCTGCGCCGCGGAGACGTTGTCGGACACCGACGTGCTGCCCCAGGACCCGCAGCCCAGCGTGAGCGAGGGCAGCAGACCGTTGTAGATGCCGCCGATCGCGCCCTGCGAGGACGGCGAGTTGACGATGACCCGCACGGTCTTCATGCGCCTGCCGTACGCCTCGGCGAGCGCCCGGTCCTCGGTGTGGATGACGGCGCTGTGCCCCTGGCCGTGGAAGGCGACCATGTCGGCCGCGAGGCCGAAGCCCTGCTCCGGAGTACCGGCGTGCAGTACCGCGAGGACGGGGCAGAGCTTCTCGCGGGTCAGCGGCTCGTCGGGGCCGACCCGCTCGGCCTCCACCAGGATGAGCGAGGTGCCGGCGGGCACGGTGAACCCGGCCTGCTCGGCGATCCAGGCCGGGCTCCGTCCCACGGCCGCGGAGTTGACCTTGGGTTCGCAGCCGCCGCCCGGCGCCCGGGCCGCGGGGAAGAGGAAGGCTTCGAGCTTCGCCTTCTCCTCGGCGCTCGCCAGGTGGGCGTGCAGCGTGCGGAACTCGGCGAGGGCGGCGTCGTAGATCCCGTCGTGCAGGATGACGGCCTGCTCGGAGGCGCAGATCATGCCGTTGTCGAAGGACTTCGACAGCACCAGGTCGTTGACCGCGCGGCGCAGCTTCGCGTCCTCGTGCACATAGGCGGGCACGTTGCCGGCGCCCACGCCCAGCGCGGGCTTGCCGGCCGAGTAGGCGGCCTTGACCATGGCGTTGCCGCCCGTGGCGAGGATGAGCGAGACACCGGGGTGGTGCATGAGCGTCCGGGTCGCCTCGACCGACGGGGTGTCGATCCACTGGACGCAGTGCTCCGGGGCGCCGGCCGCCACGGCGGCGTCGCGCACGACGCGGGCCGCCTCGGCGCTGCACCGCTGGGCGGAGGGGTGGAACGCGAAGACCACCGGGTTGCGGGTCTTCAGCGCCAACAGCGCCTTGAAGATGGTGGTGGAGGTCGGGTTGGTGACCGGGGTGATCGCGGCCACCACACCGACCGGCTCCGCGATCTCGACCATGTCCTCGATGTCGTCACGGGCGATCACCCCGACGGTCCGCACGCGGCCCATGCTGTGCGTGACGTGCTCGCAGGCGAACATGTTCTTGGCCGCCTTGTCCTCGAAGACGCCGCGCCCGGTCTCCTCCACCGCCAGGCGGGCCAGCGCGGTGTGCCGGTCCAGCGCGGCCACCGACGCCTTCTTCACGATGTGGTCGACCCGTTCCTGGTCGAGGTCCTCGTAGTCGGCGAGGGCCTTGAGCGCGTCGGTGACCAGCCGGTCGACGGCGACGGTGGTGTCGGACGGCGTCTCGGCCGGTGCGGTGGTCGCGGTGCGGTCGTCGTGCCGGGTCATGGAGTGCCTCCGTCGTCGAAAGATGCCGCCGTGCGGCCGGCGGCCCCGGAAGGCGGTGCCACGGGATCGGCGCCGCCCCACCCTCAGCCTCCCTCCGGAGCCCCGGTACGGCGCAGGACCGCGCGGTCCCCGGCCGGTGTCCGACCGGCCCCTGCCGCCGGGGCCGGACGGCCCCCGGGCCCGCCCCGGCCGGTGCGCGGCCCTGCGGCGAGCGGAACTCCCGCACGTGTGTCGTCGACACGGAACGCCAGGTCGCTGACGACACCCACCACGCCGTCCACCCGCCAGGCCAGCCGGCCGGCGAGGGGAACGTCGCTGCGCCGCTCCAGCCGCCCCCGCAGCGTGACCATGCCGTCCCGGACCGAGACGGTCACGGCGCCCGGCGGCAGGCCCAGCGCCCGGGTGAGGACGTCGTCGGCGACGTCCCGGCGGATCTCCTCGTCCGTGCGCAGGAAGACCCGCAGCAGGTCCCGCCGGGTGGCGATACCGATCAGCCGGTCCTCCTCGTCCACCACCGGCAGCCGGTCCACACGGTGGCGCTCCATGACCCGTGCCGCGTCCGCCACACGCTGTTCCGGATGGACGGTGACGGCCGGTGTCGACATCAGCTCCGCCGCGGTCGCCGCCCCGCCCGCCGCGCTGCCGCGCGGGCCCCGCCCGGCCGCTTTCGCCTGGTGGCGTACCAGGTCCGTGCCGGAGACCACGCCCACGACCTTGTCGTCGTCGTCCACCACGGGCAGGCCGCTGATGCCGTGACGGTCCAGCAGCCGCGCCAGGTCCTTGAACGACGTCTCCCGGCGGGCCCCGACGACCTCGCTTGTCATCACCTCGCCGACGATGCGGGGCATCGCACCCACTCCTTTCCGTGCCCGCCCGGGGCCGCCGGGCCGTCCGTCACCTGCTGTCGCTGGTCTCCGTCCCGGTCAGGGCGGCCCGTCCCGCCTCCAGACGGGCGACGGGTACGCGGAACGGGGAGCAGGAGACGTAGTCGAGCCCGGCGGCGTGGAAGAAGTGCACCGACGCCGGGTCACCGCCGTGCTCGCCGCAGACGCCGATCTTCAGGCCGGGCCGGACCGCGCGGCCCTCGGCCACGGCGATCCCGACCAGGCGGCCGACACCGTCACGGTCGATCGTCTCGAACGGGGACACCGTGAAGATGCCCTTGTCGAGATAGGCCGAGAAGAAGGCCGCCTCGACGTCGTCGCGGGAGAAGCCCCACGTGGTCTGGGTCAGGTCGTTGGTGCCGAAGGAGAAGAACTCCGCCTCCTCGGCGATACGGCCGGCCGTGAGGGCGGCCCGGGGCAGCTCGATCATCGTGCCGACCGGGCAGGCGACCGGCACGCCGGTTTCCGCGGACACGTCGGCGAGGACCTGCCGCACCTCCTCGCGCACCAGGCGCAGCTCCTCGACGGTGTCGACGAGCGGCACCATGATCTCCGCCCGCGGGTCCCCGCCGGCCCGCTTGCGCGCGACGACCGCCTCGGCGACCGCCCGTACCTGCATGGCGACCAGTCCCGGCGCCACCAGGCCCAGACGCACGCCGCGCAGGCCGAGCATCGGGTTCTCCTCGTGCATGCGGTTCACCGCGTCCAGCAGCTCCCGGTCGTGCGCGCCGGGCGGGGTGCCGTGCGCCTCGGCCGCGGCGAGCCGCACGGCGAGTTCGGTCCGGTCCGGCAGGAACTCGTGCAGCGGCGGATCCAGCAGGCGGATGGTGACCGGCAGGCCGTCCATCGCCTCCAGGATGCCGGTGAAGTCCTGCCGCTGCAGAGGCAGCAGCGCCTCCAGCGCACGGGCGCGCTCGGCGTCGGTACGGGCCAGGATCATCGCCTCAACCAGCTGCCGGCGGTCTCCGAGGAACATGTGCTCGGTGCGGCACAGACCGATGCCCTCGGCGCCGAACCGGCGGGCCCGGGCGGCGTCCTCGGGGGTGTCGGCGTTCGCCCGCACACCCAGCCGCCGCGTGCTGTCGGCGCGCCGCATGGCACCGGCCACCGCCTCGACCGACCCGTCCGTGACGGCGCCGGTCTCGAAGTACCGCATGACCGCGGAGTCCACGAGCGGGACCGCGCCCAGGTGGACCGCGCCCTCGGAGCCGTCCACGGAGACGACCGTGCCCTCCTCGACGGTGACCTCCCCGACGGTGAAGCGGCGCGCCCGCGGGTCCACGGAGATCTCCTCGGCCCCGCACACGCACACCTTGCCCATGCCGCGGGCGACCACGGCGGCGTGGCTGGTCTTGCCGCCGCGGCTGGTGAGGACGGCCTCGGCCGCGACCGTGCCGGGCAGGTCGTCGGGGGTGGTCTCCTGCCGCACGAGGACGACCTTCTCCCCGGCGGCGGCCCGGCGGACCGCCTCGGCCGAGTCGAACACGACGGCACCCACGGCGGCGCCCGGGGACGCCGGGAGCCCGTGGGCGAGCGCCGCGCCCGCCGTGGAGGTGTCGAACCGGGGGAACATCAGCCGGGCAAGACCGTCCCCGCTCACGCGGGCCAGGGCCTCGTCCGGGTCGATGAGTCCCTCCTCGGCCAGCTGGGCGGCGAGGACGAACGCCGCCTCGGCCGTCCGCTTGCCCACCCGGGTCTGCAGCATCCACAGCCGGCCCCGCTCGACGGTGAACTCGATGTCGCACAGATCCCGGTAGTGGGACTCCAGCGCCCGCGCGTGGTCACGGAGCTGCGCGTACGACGCCGGGTCCAGGTGCTCCAGCTCGGTCAGCGGCACGGTGTTGCGGACGCCCGCGACGACGTCCTCGCCCTGAGCGTCGGGCAGGTAGTCGCCGTACAGACCGGCCCGTCCGGTGGCCGGGTCGCGGGTGAAGGCGACGCCGCTGCCGGAGTCGGGGCCGAGATTGCCGAAGACCATGGTCTGCACGTTCACCGCGGTGCCGAGGTCGTCGGGGATGTGCTCGCGGCGCCGGTACAGGCGGGCGCGCTCGCCGTTCCAGGACTCGAAGACGGCGAGGACGGCCCGGCGCAGCTGCTCGGCCGGGGACTGCGGGAAGTGCCGGCCCGTCCGCTCGTGGATCAGCTCCTTGTACACCTCGACGAGCCCGGCCAGGTCGGCGGCCTCCAGGCCGAGGTCGTCCCGGACTCCCCGGGACGCCTTGAGCCTGGTCATCGCGTCCTCGAACAAGGCGCTGTCCACGCCCATGACGGTGCTGCCGAACATCTGCACCAGACGGCGGTAGGAGTCCCAGGCGAAGCGGTCGCTGCCGGAGGACTTCGCGAGGCCCAGGACGGAGTCGTCGTTGAGGCCGATGTCGAGGATCGTCTCCATCATGCCGGGCATGGAGAAGCGGGCCCCGGAGCGCACGGACAGCAGCAGCGGGTCGTCGGGCTGCCCCAGACGGCGCCCGGCCGCCCGCTCCAGGACGGTCAGGTGCCCGGAGATCTCGTGGGCCAGCCCCTCCGGCTCGGCGCCGGTGGCGAGGAAGGCGCGGCAGGCTTCGGTGGTGACCGTGAAGCCGGGCGGCACCGGCAGGCCCATCCGGGTCATCTCGGCCAGGTTGGCGCCCTTGCCACCGAGCAGGTCGGCCAGGTCGCGGCCACCCTCGGTGAACGCGTACACGTATCGGACCATGGCGGTGCTCTTCCTTCCGGTGCTCCAGGGGGAGGGCGGTCACATCTCGAAGACGATGCGTGCCTTGATCCGCCCGTTCAGCACGTCGGCGATCGAGTCGTTGACGGTGTCCAGGGGACGGGTCTCGTAGATGACCCTGGTGCGTCCCGCGGCGTGCAGCTGGAACACCTCGGCCAGGTCCTGCCGGGTGCCGACGATGGAGCCGATGACGGAGGTGCCGTTCAGGACGGTGTCGAAGATCGGCACCTGGATGGTGCCGCCGGCGGGCAGGGCGACCATGACCAGCTTGCCCCCGCGCCGCAGACCGCCGTGGACCGCGGCGAACGCCCGCTCGTCGACGGCCAGCGCGATCGCCGCGTGAGCGCCCCCGTGCCGCTTGAGCACCTCGGCGGGGTCCTCTTTGCGGGCGTCGATGAGGAGGTCGGCGCCGAGCTCGCGGGCGAGTTCGAGCTTGTCGTCGGTGACGTCGATCGCGGCGACGGTGGCACCGGCGATCTTCGCGTACTGCACGGCCAGGTGCCCGAGCCCGCCGATGCCGGAGACCGCCACCAGCTGGGTGGGACGCACGTCGGCGACCTTCAGCGCCTTGTACGTGGTCACGCCGGCGCAGGTCAGGGGGGCGGCGTCACGCGGGTCGATGCCGTCGGGGACGGGTGCGGCGAAGTCGGCGGGGGCGAGCATCTTCTCGGCGTAGCCGCCGTCGATGCTGTAACCGGTGTTCTGCTGCTGCTCGCACAGCGTCTCCCAGCCGGACAGGCAGTGCTCGCAGCGTCCGCAGGCCCAGCCGAGCCACGGCACGGCGACCCGCTGCCCGGTCTTCAGATGGGTCACGCCGTCGCCGAGCGCCTCGACGATGCCGACGCCCTCGTGACCGGGGACGAACGGCGGGCTGGGCTTGACGGGCCAGTCGCCGTGCGCGGCGTGGATGTCGGTGTGGCACAGCCCGGACGCCTCCAGGCGGATACGGACCTGTCCGGGCCCGGGCTCCGGGTCCGGACGGTCCTCGATCACCAGCGGCTCGCCGAAGGACCGGACGACTGCTGCCTTCATGGGGTGCTCCTCACACGCTGCCTGTGCTCTTCGGTTCCACGATCGGCGGGCGGCCGGCGCGGTGGCAGGTACCGGACGTCCTCATGGAGGGGGCTGACCGGCCCGGACTCCCGCGCAGCCCGGCCCTCCTTCCGGGAGCCCGGTGGCGGCCCGCACCCCGCGTGGTCCGTCCGCGGCCCGCTGGTGGCACGCGCCGTGACCGGGTACCCGTGCGGAGCGGGGCTCCGCCGCCGGTAGGGCCGATCGGCCCTGGCCGTTCGGCCCGGGATCGCGCAGGATCTGGGGTGGACAGGCAACGCCGGCGCCGCCCGGCGCAGGATGTGGACCGAGTCAGGACGAGGAGCATGCGATGGCGGACGGCGAGAAGCCCGGACCCGACAACCCGATCCGGGTGTTTCTGCTGGACGACCACGAGGTGGTACGGCGCGGGGTGCACGACCTGCTGAACGACGAACCGGACATCACCGTCGTCGGCGAGGCCGCCAACGCCGAGCAGGCCCTGGTGCGGGTGCCCGCGCTGCGCCCCGATGTCGCGGTGCTCGACGTCCGGCTGCCCGACGGCGACGGCGTGTCCGTGTGCCGGGAACTGCGTTCCCGGATGCCGGAGCTGTCCTGTCTGATGCTGACCTCGTTCGACGACGAGGAGGCCCTGCTGGACTCGATCATGGCCGGAGCGTCCGGTTACGTGCTCAAGCAGATCCAGGGCTCGGACCTGGTCTCGGCCGTGCGGACGGTGGCCGCCGGCCAGTCCCTGCTCGACCCAAGCGCCACGGCCAGGCTCATGGCCCGGCTGCGCCAGCCCGAGCCCGAGCCCGAGCCGGACGCGCTGCCGGGCCTGACCGACCGGGAGCGGGAGATCCTGGCCCTCATCGGGGAGGGCCTGACCAACCGCCAGATCGGCCAGCGGCTCTACCTCGCCGAGAAGACGGTCAAGAACCACATCTCACGGCTGCTGGCCAAGCTCGGCGTCGAGCGCCGCATCCAGGCCGCGGTCATCGCCACCCAGGCCCGGGACCGGCTGGAGCAGCAGGGCCGCTGACGCACCCGGCGGACCGTGGGGCCGAAGGTCCCCCCGCCCGCCCCCGTAGGGCCCAAGACCGCATCCCTCCCCGGCCGGAAGGCTGGCAGCGACGTGAGAGAGACCGACCGGGAGGGCGGCGGACATGACCGTACGCGTGGGCATCAACGGCTTCGGCCGCATCGGACGCAACTACCTGCGCCTGGTGCTGGAGCGCGCCGGGAGCGGCACCGGCACACCGGTGGAGGTGGTCGCGGTCAACGACATCACCTCGCCGGCCGCGCTGGCCCATCTGCTGGCGTTCGACTCGACGTACGGCCGCCTCGGCCGCGCGGTCGAGCACGACGACGACTCGATCACGGTGGACGGTCACCGCATCGCGGTGACCGCCGAGCGCGACCCGGCCGCCCTGGCGTGGGGTGACCTTGGCGTGGACGTGGTGATCGAGTCGACCGGCCGCTTCCGCACCCGCGAGCAGGCGGGCGCGCACCTGGCGGCGGGCGCCCGGAAGGTGCTGCTGTCCGTGCCGGGCAAGGGCGTCGACGCCACGATCGTGATGGGCGTCAACGAGGGCACCTACGACCCCGTCAGCGACCACGTCGTCTCCAACGCCTCGTGCACCACCAACTGCGTGGCCCCCATGGTGAAGGTGCTGGACGAGCACTTCGGCCTGGTCAAGGGCCTGATGACGACGATCCACGGCTACACCAACGACCAGGTGGTCCTGGACGGCCCGCACAAGGACCCGCGCCGCGGCCGCAGCGCCGCCGTCAACATCATCCCCACGTCCACCGGCGCCGCCCGCGCGGTCGGCCTCGTCCTGCCGGAGCTGGCCGGCACCCTGGACGGCATCGCCGTACGCGTGCCGGTCGAGGACGGGTCGCTGACCGACCTGAGCGTGGTGCTGGAGCGGCCCGTGACCGCGGACGAGGTCAACGCCGCGTTCCGGGAGGCCGCGGACGGGCCGCTCAAGGGCGTGCTGCGGGTGTCGGACGCGCCGATCGTCTCCCGCGACGTCGTCGGCGACCCGGCCTCCTGCGTCCTGGACGCCCCGCTGACCCAGGCGCACGGCGAGCTGGTCAAGGTCTTCGGCTGGTACGACAACGAGTGGGGCTACACCAACCGCCTCCTCGACCTCACCGAGTACGTCGCCGCCCGCCTCCCGCTCGCCTGACGGGCTTGGGCGCACCCGGCCGCCGCTACCTGTAGCGGATGTGCAGGTGGTTGTCGTGGTTGGGGTAGCTCGTGGTGAGGCCCTCCGCGATCAGCTGCGGATCGTTGAAGTAGATCAGCTCGACATGGCCCGGGGCCTTCGCGCGGATCTCCCGCACGAGCCGGCGGGTGGCCGCGCGGTCGTACGCCGGTGACTGCCAGGTGACGCGTCCGGCGGTGCACTGCGCCGCGTCGGTCCGGACCGGCCACACGTCGATGTCCAGGCCCGTCTCGTGGCTGGCGTGGCCGGGGATGTCCCCGCCGTGCTCGAAGCCGGCGTCGCCGACCGGAAGCCGTCCGGCGCCGGTCCCGGCGAAGGCGGCGGCGGCCGCTTCGAGCTGGGCGACGGCACCCGCCGTCGCCCAGTGCGCGTTCGCGTTGCCGTCGGGGCTCTGCGCGCACATCGTGCCCGGGCCGAAGTCGATGTGCTCGTAGTGCCACAGCAGGTTTCTCCACGTGGCCGGTCCGACGACGCCGTCCACGCCGATCCCGGCGTGCGCCTGGAAGGCGCGCACCGCCGTCTGCGTGGCGGGCCCGAAGACGCCGTCCGCGGTGAGACCGGCCGCTCGCTTCGCGGTGAGCAGCGCCTGGACGGCCCGCACCGCGGGCCCGTCGTCGCCCTGGCGCACGGTGACGGCGAGCGCGTCCCACGTGGCCGGTCCGACGACGCCGTCGGCGGTCAGTCCCCGGGACTGCTGGAAGGCCGTGACGGCGCTGTGGGTGCCGGAGCCGAAGACGCCGTCGACGGTCACCGGACGGCCGTGTGCGGCGAGCAGGTGCTGCAGGGCGATGACGTCGGTGCCCCGGTTGCCGTTGCTCGTGAGGGGGAACGCGGCCTGCGGAAAGGCCTGCGCGGGCAGGCCCGCTCCGAGGAGGAGGGCGGCCACCGCCGCGAACACCGCGATGACACGGCGGAGTTGTCTCATGATGCCTTTCTCACCTTCCTGATTGGAGGGCGCCCCAGGTGGCGGTGCCGACGACGCCGTCGTTCGCCAGCCCGCGGGTGGACTGGTAGTCGCGGACGGCCTGCGTGGTGCCGGGTCCGAAGACGCCGTCGATGCTCACCGTCCGGCCGAGCGCGGCGGTCAGGGCGTGCTGCAGACGGCTGACGGCCTCGCCCGTCGCACCTTCCCGCAGGGTCGGCGCGGTGCCGCGGGACAGCAGCGCGGTCCAGGTCCTGGAGCCGATCACACCGTCCGCCGTGAGTCCCACGGCGGACTGGAAGTCCCGGGCGGCGTCCGTGGTGGCGGGGCCGAAGATCCCGTCCGGGGTGCCCGGGTCGTGGCCGGCGGCCCGCAGCAGGCACTGGGCCGCCGTGACCAGGGGGCCGGTCGAGCCGCCGCGGAGGGTGCCGTAGGCGGTGAAGTCGAGGTTCGCCGTGGCGCAGCCGGGCTCCGGGGAGGTGCCGGTGCCCACGTCGAGGTAGTCGCGGTCGATCCGCATCGTGTGGCCGCCGTACGACTCGGTGACCTCACCCGCGTACTGGTGGATGCGCTGGTGACCGGACCAGTGGGTGGACGGCACCCAGGAGCCGGTGCCGGTGTCGGCGGCGCCGTTCCACCAGGCGTAGAAGATGTGGTCGACCCGGGTGTAGGCGCTGTTGCCGTACTCCTCGGCCGCGTCCCTGATGCCGGAGGCGGCACTGGAGTAGAAGCCGGACAGGTAGCCGCCGCTGTGCAGCCGCTCGGTCCAGCCGGACAAGTAGGACAGCACGGCGGCCTTGCAGGAGGCCGTCGAGGTGTACGCCTCGATGTCGCTGTAGAGCGCGCTGCCCGCCGGGATGCCGAGGTGCGCCGCGGCGGTGAGGGCGTCGGCGGCCGCGGTGACGCCCTGGGACCTGGCGGTGGCCGGGTCGGCGGACATCCTCAGCGAGTAGCCGGTGCACGGAGCTTGGCGGCCGACGTCGACGGGGATCAGGCGCCAGCCCTTGCCGGTCTGCTCGGCCACCCAGCTCGCGGTCAGGTTCGGCTGCGCACAGCCGCGGAAGGCGCCGCTGATGTAGACGCCGACCGCGCCGTACGGCGAGCCGGACCGCCAGGCGTCCATGGTGGCTTGTGAGGGCGCGGTGCAGGTGTCGAAGCCCTGGCCCAGGTAGGTGCCCGGCTGCGGTCCGGCCGCGGCCGCCGGGGCGGCGTGCCGTCGCGCGCGGGGCAGCTCGGTGCGCGCGGCGCCGGGGGCGAGTTCGGCCGAGGCGAGAACACCGCGCACGAGGGCCTCGGTCGCCGGGGTGTGGGCGGCCGTGACGAGGACACCGGCGTCCTCCACCGCGACCTGGATGGTGCCGCCGCCGGACGCGGCGGACGGAGCTGTGGCCCGGCCTCGTGGCGCCCGCGCGGTCGCCTCCGTCGCCCGGCCGGCGGAGCGTGGCGTGATCGGCTCGACGACGAGTCCTGCCGTACGCCCGACGACCCGGGCGGGGCAGTCGTTCCGGTCGCCGGGCTCGCCCAGGTAGACGGCGGGTGTGTCGAAGCGCAGGCAGGCGCGCGGGTTCTCCGCCAGGTCGACCACCCGCCAGCCGGCGGGCACCTGGACGCGGTAGCCGTGGTAGGTGACGGTCCGCAGGTCGCCGGGTGCGGGGTCGGCCGCGGCGGGGCCGGGGACGGCCGCGGCGGCGATCCCGGTCAGCAGGGCGAGCAAGGCCATGGTGGCGCGGGCGCGCCCGAGGGGGCGGGACGGCATCGAGGCACTCCTGCTCGGTGGGGGAGCGGCTGCTCGGTGGGTGGTGCGAAGGGGGTGGGGGAGCGGCGTGGCGGGCCCGTCCCCGGTCGCGGTGCGAGTCCCGGCGGTGCGGGGCGAGGCCACCGGCCGCCGGGGCACGCGCAGTCCGTCGGCGGCCGGGCACGCGGTGCCGGCCGGCACGGGGGCGCGCGGTGCCGGCCGGCGGCCGGGACGCCGGTCAGATGCCGCAGGTGGGTGCGGACCAGGACCGGCTGGTGCGCCCGTCCACGTGGGTGTGGTCGTCGTGCCCGGGGTAGCCGGGGCCGAAGATCCCGCCGAAGCCGTGGGAGCGTGCCTGCTGCGCGAGCCGGCAGAGCGTGGGGTTGCCCACCAGGTCGGCGGCGTCACCGTACAGGTGCCGGCTGTTGGAGGCGCCGCCGACCGCGCTGTTGCAGGAGTACGAGCGGAAGCCGCTGGTCACGACGAGCGGTGTGTCACCCAGAACGCGCCGCATGGCCTCCAGCTTCCACATGGTGCGCAGCGCGTTGGACTTGGCGGTCGCCGCGCTGACCGCGCCGCCGGACCATGTGGAGTTGCACTTGTTCATCTCGGCGTAGCCGAAGTGGACCGGCGTGCAGTCCGGGTCCTGGAGCGCGTAGATCCTGGAGAACGTGGCCGGCCCGGCGACCCCGTCCGCCGTGAGCCCGTAGGCCTGCTGGAACTTGGCGACCGCGGCCTTGGTCCGCGCGCCGAACGCCCCGTCGACGGAGAGGATCTCGCCGGGGTCGACATGTCCGGCCACCCGGATCTGCAGCTCGGTCACGTCGGAGCCCGACATGCCCTCGGACAGCGTGCGGTTCCAGGTGTAGCACTCGTCGGCCTGGGCCGGGCCGGCCGTGGCCAGCACACCGCCCGTCATGGCCGCCATGGTCATGACAACCGAAAGGAGTAGTCGGACCGTACGTCGCAGCATCGCGCCTCCGCCCTGGATCCCGGTCCCCGTGAGGGGGTCGAGCCGAGTGTGACGCCGCGGCGGCGACGCTGTCCACACCCTCCCCGTGTGCCACAGGACCAGACCTCCGGCGCCACGGGGAGGAACGAGCGGAAGGAAGGGAGGAGGGAACCGGCCCGAGGGCGGACCTCGTTCAGCGGCGGTCTCCCCGCAGCAGCGCGCACACCGCGTTCTCCTCGATCGTGCGCAGCCTCTCCAGCAGGGCGGGGGTGAGTGTCTTGTTCACCTGGGTGGTCAGCGAGAAGGTGAGGGACTTGCGGCCGTCGGGCGTCGCGGCGATCAGCTGGGTGTAACCGGGGAAGTTCCCGGTGTGGCCGAGGACGGTCCCGCAGCGGGTGTCGTAGCGGAAGATGCCGAGCCCCGCCCTGTTGCGCCCGGGGCCGGCCGGCTCCGAGGCCCCTTCGATCCAGCGGCGCTGCTCGCGCACGACGGCCTCGGACGTCAGCCGCCCGGCGGCGTAGCCGCGGATGAAGCGCGTCATGTCACGGGGAGTGGAGACGATCCCGCCCGAGGCCCACACCCCGGACGCGCTGAGCGCCTCACTGACGTCCTCCGGCGGCTCCGGCGGCTCGACCGAGTAGCCGTGCATGTACGGCTCCGGCATCTCGTAGCCCAGGGGAAGGCTGGTGTCGCGCAGACCCAGCGGCCGGTACACGATCCGCTCCAGCAGATCCTCGTACGGCCAGTGGGTCACGGCTTCCGCCATCAGCGCGACGGCGATGTTGTCGGAGTTGGAGTACCTGTACTGCGACCCCGGGCGAAAGCGCAGCGGTTCGTCCGCGACGAAGTCCAGCAGCCTCCGGGGGTCGAAGGTGCGCCGCGGATCCGCCAGCAGCAGTTCCACGAACTCGGGGGCCTCGGTGTAGTCGGGCAGTCCGCTGGTGTGGTTCAGCAACTGCCGCAGGGTGACCTTCCGCCAGGCCCGCGGCACCCGCGGCAGGGTACGGCCGAGGGTGCTGTCGAGGCCGAGGACGCCCTCCTGCACCAGACGCAGGGCCACGGCGCCGCTGAACGCCTTGGCCGTACTGGCGATCCGCATGTGGTCGGCCGGCTCGATCGGCCGGCCCGTCTCCAGGTCGGCGACACCGGCGCGCAGGACACGCGGCGCGCCGTCCCGCTGCAGGACGACGATCACGCCCGGCGGTCCTCCGGGCGTGTCGACCAGGTCCCGCAACTGCGCCCGCAGGGCACGCTCACCGCCTGAACCGCCGTCGGTGGCGCCCGCCACCGGGGCGTGGACCAGCCCGCCCAGGCAGGAGGCGCCGAGCAGGGCGACGAGGCACAGGCGCAGGCTGATGCGCGGACGGGCACCGGTGGGCGGGCGGGGCCGCGAACGGGGAACGGACACGAGTGGCATGAGGATCCCGGGAGACTCGGCGGTCGGACAGGGCTCCCTCAGCTTCGGCGGGACCGCACGTCCGCGCGCGGCGAACATGCCCCGTACGGCCGCACAGCCGCGCGGCACAGCTCAGAAGGCGTAGCGCACCCGCAGCCACGGGGCGTGGCGGTCGATCAGGCCGCGCAGGGTCTGTACGGCCTCGGCCTTGGCCTTGTTGCGGTAGCGCACGTTCAGGGCGCCGTTCTCGGACCGCTTGGCCTGCTGGAGCTCGGGCCGCCACAGAACCTCCTCGGCCCGCGGATGCCAGCCCAGGTTGACCTCGTGCAGCTCCTGGTTGTGGGTGAGCATGATCACCTCGGCGGCGGCCTGCTCCTTCACCCGCCGCGGCAGGACGTCGTCGAGGTGGATGAGCAGCTCGGCCCAGGCGTCCTGCCACCCGGGGCGGACGACCACCGGAGAGAGATTGAAGTGCACCTCGTACCCCGCGTCCAGGAAGTCCGCCGCGGCGCCGATCCGCTCGGCGACGGGTGAGGTGCGCACATCGAGCAGCCGGGCGTCGTCCGGCGGCATCAGCGAGAAGCGGATGCGGGTGCGGCCCCGCGGGTCCAGGGCCAGCAGGTCGGGATTGACGAACTTGGTGGCGAAGGACGCCTTGGCCGTCGGCCACTGCCGGAAGGCATGCACCAGATCCGCGGTGTTGTCGCAGATCAGTGCGTCGACCGAGCAGTCGCCGTTCTCACCGATGTCGTACACCCATGCCTCGGGATCGCACTGGTTCGGCTCGGGCTTGCGGCCCTGCCGTGCCACGTGCCGGCCCAGGTGCGCGATGATCCGCTCGATGTTGGTGAAGACGGTGATGGGGTTGGCGTACCCCTTGCGCCGGGGCACGTAGCAGTAGGCACAGGCCATGGCGCAGCCGTTCGAGAAACCGGGGGCGATCCAGTCTGCCGACCGGCCGTTGGGGCGTGTGGTGAGGGTCTTCTTCTCGCCCATGACCAGCGTCTCGCCCTTGACGCGCACCCAGCGCTCGACGTTGCCCTCGTTGCCGTGCAGCCCGGGAATGCGCCAGTGCGAGTCCACCGTGATCACCCGGGCATCGGGGAACCGGGCGGTGATCTGCCTCCCGCGCGGTGACGCGGCGGCCGCGGGCTCGGCGTAGATCTCCCGCACGGGCAGCATCCGGCGGGCCGTGGCGGAGGTACGGAAGGAGGCGTGCCCGTCGGCCGGGGCGGGCCGGGGGGTGAGGGCGTCGAGCCCGAACAGTGCGTCGGAGTCGTCGTCCGGGCTGCCGGACGCGTGGTGCATGCGTGCTCCCGTACGGAGTGGTGCGGAGCGGCGAGGGAGCGCCGCCGTTTCAACTGTACGGGGCACACATCACCGCCGCGTCCCGGCGGACCCGGCGGTGCGTGAGGGTGACCGCCCGGGGCATACGCGAGACAGCACCCCCCGGCAGGCATCACCCCACTCAAGGAGGCACCCAGTGCTGGGCATCATCGCGGCGGTCCTGTTCTTCTTCGCCTTCCTCATCAACGCGGCGGAGATCTCCACGAACGACGTGTTCACCTCGACCAACGTCATGCTGATCGGGCTCATGCTGCTCGCCCTGCACGTGGCGGGCGTCGGCAGCGGCTGGGCGGCACGGGGCCGCAGGCGCTGACCGGCCCGGGGGCAGGGGCCGGGCAGCGCCCGCGCGGTCAGGCGTCCGCGCCCTGGGGCTGCGGCTCGGCCTCGGGCTGCGGCCCGGCCTCGGCCGGGGCCGCCGCCGTCCCGGCGGGCGCGGAGTAGAAGACGGACCTGCCCTGCTTGGAACGCTCGGCCTGGCTCTTGGCCACGAGCCCTTCGAGCGTGACGCGTACGACCTTGGCGGAGACACCGCGCTCGGGATGGGCCTGGCCGAGGGCCGACGAGATCTCCGCGGCCGAGCGCGGTTCCTTCTGCTCGGCGAGATGCCGCCGGATCAGCTCGACGAGCGTGGGCTCGGCCGCCTTGGCGGTGGCCGCCTTCCCCGCCGCGGGCTTCTTGGCCGCTGCGGGCTTCTTCGCCGGCGTGCTCTTCGCTGTCGCCTTCTCCGCCGTCGTCTTCTTTGCCGGCGCGCTCTTGGCTGTCGCCTTCTCCGCCGCCGTTTCCTTCGCAGGCTCGCTCGTCGTCGTCGTGCGCTCCGCTGTCGTGCTCTCCGCTGTCGTCTTCTCCGCTGCCGTCTTCGTCGGCGTCGCCTTCTTCGCCGTCGCCTTCCTTGCCGTCGTGTTCCTCGTCGTCGTGTCCCTCGTCCTCGTCGCGGTGGCGGACTTGCGTGCCTTCTGCCTCCCGCCGGCCGCCGTGCCGGTCTTCCTCTGTCGCGGCGACGGCACCGCGGCGGTGCCGGACCCGGCCTCCGTATCGGCCTCGGTGCTTCCCGGTGCCTCGGTGATGCCGAGGGCCTGCCGCATGCTCACCAGCACGCCGTGGTCGTGCTGCAAGGACACGAGCTGCTCCTGCAGTGAGGCGATCTCCGCACTGATGCGTTCCTGCTCCTTGACGTTCGCTTCCAGGTCGCCGGTCACCTGGGCGATGTACTGCGATGCCAGTTCAGTGGTGGGAGTCGTCGTCTCGGGCATGGTGCTGACCTTTCCTCGGCGTGGGAGGCGTGCGGCGGATGAACCTGTCGCGATCGCCGCAAGACGCCTTGGTGTAGAGATGGTACGGATCGGCGGGGCCGAACGTTCCCGCCATGCTGCCTGTTTGACCTGCGCGCGGCGCGTGTCGCGCGACGAGGCAGGATGCCCGGTGTCACAGCGCAAGAGCGGCAGCACGCCAAAGCCCGTTGTCAACTTGGTCAGTTGGGCGCGCCAGATGGCTTGGGGCGCGGGAAGGACGGTGATCTCCGTGAGGTTGACGCGACGGGGATTGACGCCCAACGCGACGGGGAGGGCCGCGCTTCTCCTGGGTGTGGGACTCCCAGGAACCCGCATTCATTAGTGACGCATCAACCATTTGGTACGCTCGGAGCATGCCTGAACCGCGATGGCTCGCCCCGCACGAGGCCGGGATCTGGTCCACCTACCGCCGCCTGAGCCGTGAGCTCCAGCGCGCCCAGGACCAGCAACTGCAACGGGATTCCGGCATCTCCGCAGCCGACTACGCCCTCCTCGCCCCCTTGTCGGAGTCGCAGGGCGGTGTGCTGCGCGCCCGCGATCTCGGCGCGGAGGTCGGCTGGGAGCGGAGTCGGCTGTCCCACCAGATCAGCCGGATGGAAAAGCGCGGCCTGGTCGCACGGGAAGCGTGCGAGGACGACGCGCGCGGCGCGATGGTGCGGCTGACAGAAAAGGGCCGGGCGACCATCGAGGCGGCCGCTCCGGGGCACGCGGAAACCGTGCGGCAGCTGTTCTTCGATCCGCTGAAGGCCGATGAGGTCGGAACGCTCGGGGATTTTCTGACGCGGATCATGGCCGCCGTGGAGAAGCGCGGCGAGAGGCCTGCTCCGCAGTGACAGCCGCCGGCTCCGGGCCGACGGCGCCGACGGCGTCTCCGGCGCCCGTCCGCGGCACATGCGGTCCATGTCCTGCGCCCCGCTGACGTGACTCAGGACGCCTCCTGAGGGGACGGCAGCCGCGACCACGCGTGAGGGACAATGGCCGTCCAGGCTCCCGCGCCGCCCGGGGCGGCCGAACGCCATAGGTGACCTCACCGATGCGTGCCGCGGGCATCGCCGAGCACAGGTGCGACCGGCTACCCGTTCCCGGCGAGGGCATGGGGGCCGCCCAGGAACGGAGACCTTTCATGGCGGGAGCCACGTCCGGCGTCACCATCGTCCGCAACGACGACAGCAAACGCCTCGAAGCCCACGTGGACGGACAACTCGCGGGGATCGCCGAGTACATACCGGCCAAGCAGGTGATCGCCTTCGTCCACACCGAGGTCGAACCCGCGTTCGAGGGCCGCGGTGTGGGGTCGGCCCTCGCCAGGGCGGCCCTGGACATGGCCAGGGACGCGGACACCAAGTTCCTCGCCGTGTGCCCCTTTATCGCCGCCTGGGCCGCCCGGCACCCCGAGTACGAGCCGTGGAACTACCGTCCGACCAGCAAGGTCGTGGACTGAGCCGGCCGCCGGCCGGCTCAGTCCACGAGCGTCCGGCAGGCTGGAGGAGCCAGGGCAGGGAAGTCGGTTCCTCGCGCCGGGTGCTGGAGGCGGTGGCGCGGGTTGCGGCTCGGGGAGGAGAACCCCCGCCGGCTGTACGCCCCGGCCGAGCCGTCCGCACGCCGCCCCACGCCTCCGCCCGGGTGGAGCGCGTCGCCCCGCACCTGCGCGGCTGATCGCCAGCTGGACCGGGACACCGGTCTTCGTCATCGGGCACGCCCAGGAGATGCCGGCCGCCGACGCCCACGCGGACGCGCTGTACGCCGACTTCACCCTGCCCGGAGCGCAGGTGCGGCTGAGGGGGGCGGCCGGGAGTCCTGGTCCCTGGCAGGCCCGAGGAGAGAGCTGAGCGCGTGCCGCAGTCGGCTCGGGCGCGAGGTGCACGGCAAGGCGAACCGGCCCGGAGGCGGCGCCGTCTTCACAGGGGAACTGTCCCTGCCGCACGACGATACTGCTCCAGGAAGCGGGCCATGAACGGAGAACAGCCGTGAACGACCGATGGCCGTCTGCCTCGTCCGACTGCCCCACGGCAGGAGACCGGACGGACCCACACCGCTGACCAGGACGATAAGCCGCCGTGAGCGGCCTGCCCCGACCCCTTGATCCTTTCCCGGCACCGACTCGGCGACGACCCGGCGATCCCGTGCCGCACCACGCCCGGGGCACCACCCCACGGCCTCCCCTCCGTCGGCGGACGGCGGACGACCCGCCCGCGCCCGGGGCCCGACCATCGAGAACGGACCATGAGCGACAACACCCTGTGGAACGTCCTGCGGGAAGCCGCCCACACCGCGCCCGGGCAGGTGACCACGCACGTGCGCGGCGACGGCCACGAACACGACGTGACCTACCGGGAGTTGCTGAGCGCCGCCCTGCGGGTCGCCGGTGGGCTGCGCGCGTTCGGGGTCCGGCCCGGCACGTGCGTTCCGCTCATCGCCGACCGCAGCGAGGACTTCCAGGTGATGTTCTGGGGGCTGCTCGGCGCGGACCTGGTGCCGGTGCCGCTCGCCGCGGACGCCGGCCGGGTCCTGCCGGTCCTGGAGCACCTGGGCCGGCCGCCGGTGTTCGTGGACTCCGCGTCCGAGGACCTGGTGCGGCACCTGCCCGCCGGGGCGGCCGTGCTGCGGCTCGAGGAGGTGCGCGACGGCGACGACCAGGGCGGGCCCACCGCGTGCGAGCCCGGCGGACTGGCCTTCGTGCAGTTCTCCTCGGGCAGCACCGGCGCCCCCAAGGGCGTCGAACTCACCCATGCCGCGGTGACCGCCAACCTGCGCCAGATCACGGCCGTCTCCGGTCTCGGCCCCGACGACGTGGTCGTCAGCTGGATGCCGTACTTCCATGACATGGGCCTGGTCGGCACGCATCTCGCGCCGCTCGCCGCCCGCGCCAAGCAGGTCCGGATCGCGCCGCTGGCGTTCGCGCGGCGGCCCGGGATCTGGTTCGAGACGGCCACCGCGCACCGGGCGACGCATCTGTCGGCCGCCAACTTCGCGCTCGCACTGGCCTCGCGGCGCCTGTCCGACGAGGACATGGCCCGCTTCGACCTCACCACGGTCCGGCGGGTCGTCGTGGGCGCCGAACCGATCTCCCCCTCCGTCTGGCGGGACTTCACCCGCCGCACACGACTCGCGGGCCTGGCACCGCACGCCCTGCAACCGGTGTACGGCCTGGCCGAGGCCACCCTCGCCGTGACGTTCCCGCCGCCGGGCGAGACCGCCGCACCGCTGTCCCTGGACCGTGCCGCACTCGGCCGCGGACGGGCCGTGGACGCCCCGGCCGCCGACGGCACCGCCGTCGAACTCATGGACCTCGGGCAGCCCGTGCCGGGCTGTGCCGTCCGGATCGTCGACGACACCGGGCGCGAGCTCGGCGACCGGCGGGTGGGGCACGTGCAGGTGCGCGGTCCCCAGACGGCCCGCGGCTACCACGGCCGGCCCGAGGCCACCGCGGCGGCCTTCACCGCCGGGGGATGGCTGCGCACCGGGGACATGGGCTTCCTGCGCGACGGGCGGCTGTGCGTCACCGGCCGCCACAAGGACGTGCTGTTCCTCAACGGGGCCAAGCACCACGCCCCCGACCTGGAGGACGTCGCCTCCGCCACGCCCGGACTGCCGCCCGGCACGGCCGCGGTCGTGGGGTCCACGGACCCGGACACCGGCGGCGAGCGCGTGGTGGTCTTCGTCTCCTGGCCCCGCCCGCCGCGCTCGGCCGGCGAGGTGCTGCACCGGGTCGCCGCCCGGGTGGGCGAGGCGCTCTTCCACGACGACGTACGGGTCGTCGCCCTGCCGCCCGGCCAGTTCCCGCGCACCACCAGTGGGAAGGTGCGCCGCCACGTACTGCGGGAGCGGTTCGAGGCGGGCCGCTACTCCCGGTTCGTCGTCCGCCGTCACGAGGGCACTCCCTCCGCTCGGCCCGTCCTCCCCGCTCCGGCCGCTCCCGCCGGTCCGCAGGCTCCGGCTACCGCCGGTGTGCCGCGGTCGCGGGCGGCCGTCGAACAGGCGGTGCGCGCGGCCTGGGCCGAGGTGCTGGGCACGGACGCCACGCGGATCGACGCCCACACCTCGTTCCGCGCGCTCGGCGGCACCTCGCTGAAGGCCATGGAGCTGCTGGCCGCGCTGGAGGACGCCTTCGGCGCACCGCTTCCGACGGCGGCTCTGCGCGACGGGGCCGACACGGTGGCCGGGCTCGTCGACCACCTGCTGGCCGGGGCGGACAGCGGTGCCGGCGTCACGGACCGCGCCGGCGCGGGCGCCGGCAACCGGCGTCACGGGTGCGGGGACGTCCGCGAGCCGTCCGGCGGCGCGGGCTCCGGCGACGGGCGTCACAGGTGCGGGGACGTCCCCGAGCCGTCCGGCGGCGTGGGCACCGGCAACCGGCACCACGGGCACGTGGAGGTCCCCCAGCCGTCCCGCGGGTGCGCCCCCGGCCCGGTTTCCTCCGGGGGCCCGGCCCGGGAGGGCGACGGGATCCTCGCCGTCGTCGGTCTTGCCTGCCGGTTCCCCGGAGCCGACACACCGGAGGCGTACTGGCGGCTGCTGGCCGAGGGACGGGACCTCGTCACTCCGGTGCCACCGCACCGCTGGGAGGGCCACCGGGTGCCCGCGGCCCGCTGGGGTGCCTTCCTCCAGGACCCGGCCGCCTTCGACGCGGACCGCTTCGGGATCTCCGAGGAGGAGGCCCGCACCCTCGACCCGCAGGCCCGACTCCTGCTGGAGCTGGCCCACGAGGCACTGGAACGCGCCGGATACGCCGGCCCGCGCCGGCACGCGCACCGCGTCGGCGTCTTCACGACGACAGCGGACAGCGGCTACCGGGAACTCCTGGACCGCGCGGCCGCGGACAGCGGCACGGACCTGCCCGCCTCGGCGCTCACCGGGAACCTGCCCAACCTCCTCGCCGCACGCGTCGCCCAGCACTTCGACCTCGACGGCCCGGCCCTGGCCGTGGACACCGCCTGCTCCTCCGCCCTGGTCGCCCTGCACCTGGCCCGCCGCAGTCTCACGGCGGGCGAGTGCGACATCGCCCTGGTCGGCGGCGTCAACCTGCATCTCACCCCGGCCGCACACCGGATGCTGCACGCGGCGCAGGCCCTGTCGCCGACCGGCCGCAGCCGGGCGTTCGCCGCCGGCGCCGACGGGTTCGTGCCGGGGGAGGGCGGCGCGGTGCTCGTCCTGCGGCGGGAGAGGGACGCCCGGCGCGACGGTGACGACCTCCTCGCCCTCGTACGCGGCACCGCCGTCAACAACGACGGCACCTCGCTGAGCCTGATGGCACCCAACCCCGCCCGCCAGCGCGAGGTCATCACCGCCGCCCACACCGCGGCCGGCGTCGACCCGGCCGACGTCACGTACGTCGAGGCGCACGGCACCGGCACCGCCCTCGGCGACCCGGTCGAACTGAAGTCCCTCGCCCACGCCTTCCCGCGGCTGCCCGATACGCGTCCCCGGCTGCTGGGCTCCGCCAAGACCAATGTCGGCCACCTGCTGAACGCCGCCGCGCTGCCCGGCCTGATCAAGGTCGTGCTCGCCCTGCGCCACGGCCAGGTGCCGCCCTCACTGCACGCCGACCCGCCCTCCGCGCTCGTCGCCGAGTCCGGATTCCGGGTGCCCGACCGGCTCGTCCCCTGGCCCGCACCGCCCGCGCAGGGCCCACTGGTCGCCGGCATCAACGCCTTCGGCTTCGGCGGAACCAACGCGCACGCCGTCCTCCAGCAGGCCCCCGCACGCCCCGAGCACGCCCCCCGGCCGGACGACGGCCCTCATCTGCTGGCCCTGTCCGCCTCCACCCGGCCCGCGCTGCGCGCCCTCGTCCGCGACCTGTCGGCGCATCTGGACACGCACCCCCGGATCAGCACGGCCGACCTGTGCCTGACGGCCGGAACGTCCCGGGACGACGACCGGCACCGCCTGGCCCTCGTCTGTGACGAGGACGGCGACGTACGGGCACGGCTGGCGGCGCTGGCCGCGTCCCCGGCCGGCGAACGGCAGAGGGAGGACGAGCGCGGGACGGACCGTCCGGCGACGGAACGGGACGTGTTCACCGGGACCGTCCGCACCCGCCCCCGCCTCGTCTTCCTCTTCCCCGGACAGGGCGCCCAGCGGCCGGGCATGGCGACCCGGCTGTACGCCACCGCGCCCGTGTTCCGGGACACCCTCGACGAGGCGTCCGCGGCGCTCGGCCCGCTGCGCGGCCGCACCCTCACGGACTGGTGCACCAACCCCGGCGCCGACCCGGCCGAACTGGCCCGCACCGAGATCGCCCAGCCGGTCCTGGTCGCCTTCGGCGTGGCGCTGGCCCGCCAGCTGGATGCCTGGGGCGTCGTCCCGGACGCGGTCACCGGGCACAGCGTCGGGGAACTGACCGCGGCCTGCGTCGCGGGCCTGCTGCCGCTGTCCGGCACGGTGCGATTCGCCGTCGCACGCGGCCGCGCGATCTCCGAGCTGACCGAGCGCGGCGCGATGGCCGCCGTACTCGGCGCGGACGACGCCGCGCAGGCACTGGTCGCCGCTTCGGACGGTGCTCTGGCCGTCGCGGCCCGCAACGCCCCCGGCCGGCTGGTGCTGTCCGGCACGGCGCGGGCGGTGGACGACGCCGTGGCGGACCTCACCGCACGGGGCTTCACCGCACGCCGGCTCCGGGTCTCGCACGCCTTCCACTCCCCGCTCATGGAACCGGCCGCCCGGGCCGTGCACGACGCCGCACGCGTCCTGCCGCCCGGGACCGCCCGGATACCGCTGCTGAGCACCCTGACGGCCGACTGGCAACCCGCCCCGGACGCCGCCCACTGGCGCGAACACGCCCTGCGCCCCGTGGAGTTCGGGGCCGCGGCACGGCGGCTGGCCGAGGACGGGTACGACACCTTCGTCGAGATCGGGCCCGGCACCGACCTGCCGGCCGCCGTGCGCACCGCCCTCGACGGCCGGCCCGGTGCCCCCGTGACCGTACTCTCCGCCCTGCCCGCCGGACTTCGCGAGGACGGCGGCGGACGCGGCGAACTGCTGCGCACCGTCGCCCGGTTGTGGACGCGCGGCGTCGCCGTCGACCACGCCGCGCCGGCACGGGCGGGACGCCGCGTGCCGCTGCCCACCTACCCCTTCCAGCGACGCGCCTACTGGCCCGGACCGGACGCCGTCCGGCTGCTGCACCAGGTCATCTGGAGGCCGGCCGCCCCCGCACCGCCCGCCGCGGTCACCGCCCCTGTCACGCTCGTCACCGGGCCCGACGCCGAGTCCGTACGGGAGTTGACCGCTTGGCTGGCCGCGCGCGGCGTGCCGACGGCCGATCCGGACACCGCCTCCGTCCACACGGTCGTCCACCTGTCCCGACACGCGGGGGAGGACGTCGGCCCAGCGGCCGTGGCAGCCGACTTCCGGCACACGGCGCGGCAGTTCGACCGGGCCGGCGCGCGACGCCTGCTGGTGGTCACCGAGGACGCCCACCGCACCGGAACCGACGGCGAGGCCCGGCCCCGTCCCGGTCAGGCGCTGCTCACCGGCATGGCACTGGCGTTCCCGCAGGAGACGCGGGGCGCCGGACTGGTCTGCGCCGACCTGTCCTCCCGGGACACACCGCAGGAACGGCTGGACGCCGTCCTCGCCGAGGTGCGGGCGGCCCCCGGCGGCGGCACCCAGGTGGCCGCCTGGCGGCACGGCACCCGGCTGCTGCGCGGCGTGGAGCCGCTGCCCGCCACCGCCGTGCCGGACGGAGCGAGCCCCCTGCCCGCCGACGGCGTCTACCTCATCACCGGGGGCGCGGGCGGCCTCGGCGCGGCCCTGGCCCGGGACCTCGCCGGACGCGGCCGCCCCACCCTCGTCCTCACCGGCCGTTCCCCGCAGCCCCCCGCCGGACTGCTCGCAGAACTCGCCGAGTTCGGCGCCGACGCGCGCTACCGGCAGGCCGACGTGACGGACGAGGCGCAGGTCGACGCACTCCTCGCGGAGATTCCCGCACCGGACGTCGTCGTCCACGCGGCCGGGGTGGTCCTGCCGGGGTCGTTGCGCGGCACCGGCCCGCAGGACACGGGCCGTTCGCCGGCCGCCAAGGTGCACGGCACCCGGCTGCTGGCCCGCGCTCTCGACCGCCACGGGCACCGCCCCGGCCTGTGCGTGGCCTTCTCCTCGGTGGCCTCGGTGCTGCCCGGCACCGCGGGCGCGCTCGGCGACTACGCGGCGGCCAACGCCTTCCTCGACGCCTTCGCCGCGGCCGAACGCGCCGCCGGGCGCCGCTGGCTGGCGCTGAACCTCGGCCCCGTCGCGGGGACCGGGCTCGCCGCCGCCCTCGGAGACGGCACGCGTGTGCGCGCCGGTGGTGCGCCCCTGACCCCGGCCGAAGCGCTGCGCGCCCTGCGCGCGGCCTGCGCCGTCGACACGACCGGCCAGGTGGTCATCGCCGACCTGACGGACGCGGACGGCTCCGCCCCGGCCGGGGCACCGGCACCGGTGCGGACGGGCGGCACGAATCCGGCAACAAGCCGGGCACGAGTGCTGGACCTCGCCGAGCACCAGGCCGCGACTGCGACTGCGACTGCGACTGCGACTGCGACGGCGGCGGCTCCGGCGGCTCCGGTGGCTGCGGCGGCTTCAGCGTCACCGGTAGCTGCCGCGGCTCCGGCGGCCTCCGCTGGTCCCGCGGCCCCCGCCGCCCTCGCCGGTCCCGCCGAACCCCCTGTCTCCGCCCGTCCCACCGCCGCTCCCGGCGGCACGTCCGGCACCCGCCTCCTGGTGCGCGGTCTCCTGGCCGAGGCCCTGCATCTGCCTCCCGAAGACGTCGATCAGGACCGGGCGTTCCTCTCGCTCGGCCTCGACTCGCTCGCGGCGGTCGATCTCGTCCGGCGGCTGGAGCGGTCACTGGGCCGGGAGCTTCCGGCCACGCTGTTCTTCGAGTACCGCACGGTGCGCGAACTCGCCGCCCACCTGGACGCCGAGCCGGACGCGCCCGGCGAAACGCCCGCCGACGCGCCCCGCGAAACGTCCGGCGAAACGCCCGCCGACGCGCCCGGCCCTGTCGCCGCCCCAGCGGAAGGCGTCCCCTTCCCGCTCACCCCCGTCCAACGGGCCCTGCACACCAGCAGCGTGCTGTACCCCCGTACCCCGGCCCGCGGCTGGGTTCGGCACACCGTCCGAGGGCCCCTCGACCCCGCCCTGCTGCATCGCGCTCTCACCCTGCTGGCCGGCCGGCACGGCATGCTGCGGATGCGGATCCGGCAGGACGGCGGGGTGCCGCACCAGGTGGTGACGCCGGGCGCCGCTTCCGAGGTGTGCTTCGAGACGCGGTCGTGCCCCGAGGGCGGAACAGCGCTCCGGGCGCTGGAGACGGAGCTGGCCAACCGGCCGCTCGACCTCACCGCCGAACCTCCTTTGCGGGCCTTGCTGGTGACCGAGGACACGAAGGTGGCCCATCTGATCCTCGCCGTGCACCACGTGGCCGCCGACGGTTACAGCCTGAACGTGCTCGGCACGGAACTGTGGACGCTCTACACCGACCTCGCCCTGGGCCGCGCCCCCTCCGCGCTGCCTCCCGCTGCGGACTTCGCCTCCTACGCCACCGACGCGCGTCGGCCCGCCGCCCGGGCCGACCACCTCGCCCACTGGACGGCCCGGCTGACGGACCGCGTTCCCCTGCCCCTGCCCTACGACGGCCGCCCCGACGCCGAGGACGGCCCCGGCCCCCTCGTCGCGGTGAATCACGCCCTGGACGAGGACCTCGTCGCCGCGCTGCGGGAGAGGGCCGCCGAAGGGCACGTCTCCCTCTTCCACCTCCTGCTCGCCGTCTACGCCCGCTGCCTGGCCCGGTGGAGCGGGCACCGGGCCGTCGCGGTCAACGTCGCCCGCGCCGGCCGGGACGCCCGGCTGCCGGGACTCGACCGTCTGGTCGGCCCTCTCGCCGACACCCTGCCGTTGCTGCTCGACACGGACCCGGACGAGCCGCTGCCCCGCATCGCCGAACGCGTGCGCCTGGCCTGGCTGGAGAGCGAGCGGCACGCCACGGTGAGCAGCCTCGACCTCGCCCGGATGCTGCCCGGTGACGCCATCGGGCCGCGCGCGGTGAGCCCGGCGAGCTTCAGCTTCGCCCGCTTCCCGGCCATGCTGGACGCGGACTGCCCGGTCGACGTGCGTCCGGCCGCCGCGGGAACCGGCTCGGCCGCCACCCGGCTGAGCCTGCTGGTCTGGGAGGACGGGCCCCTGCTGCGGCTCTCCTGGAACGCCCCCGAGCGCCTCTTCACCACCGCCACCACGACCCGTCACGCGGCCGACTTCGCACGCGAACTGCGCGCGCTGCAGGGTGATGCGGGGTCTCCCGGCACGAGGAGCGGCCCCCTCGCACCTGTGCCCGCCCCCGCTCCCCGGGCGACCGTCGCCGGCCGTCTGCTGCACCGGTTCCGTACGGTTCCCGACGCGATCGCCGTCGACGACGGACGGACGGCCCTGACGTACCGGGACGTGGACGCGGCCAGCCGCTGCCTCGCCCTGCGCCTGCGCGAACAGGGCGTCGGGTGCGGGGACTTGGTGGGCATGATCGCCGCCCCGGGCCCCGGCACGGTGATCGCCGTCGCCGGGATCCTGCGGGCGGGCGCCGGATGGGTGCCGCTGGACGCGGAGCACCCGGCGGCACGCCTGGCGGAACAGACGGCCCGCTGCGGCGTCCGCGTGGTCGTCCACGACGACCGCACCCGGCAGGCCGCCCGGTCCCTCACGGCCGCGACGGCTGTGCCGGTGGTCATCACCGCGGAATCCGTCACCGCCGCCGGACCCGACGCCACCGCCCCACCGGTCTCCTTCCCACCGGTCTCCCCGCAACCGGACGGTGCGCTCGACGAGTTCGCCGTGGAGCCCGACGCGACAGCGACGGCCTACGTCATCTTCACCTCGGGCTCCACCGGCCGCCCCAAGGCCGTGCCCATCACCTTCCGCGCGATGGAGAACTACCTCGACTGGGCCGTGACCACCTTCGCCTACGGCCCCGGCGACCGGCTCGCCAACACCTCGTCCCCGTGCTTCGACGCCTCCGTGCGCCAACTGCTCGCCCCGCTGCTGACCGGCGCCACGGTCGTGACGGCCGACCGTGACCTGGTGCGCGACCCGGAGCTGCTGCTGGACCACGTGGAGCGGGCGCGGATCACCGTGTGGAGCTCGGTGCCGTCGCTGTGGGAACGGCTGCTGGCCGCGGCGGAGAACCGTCTGCGGCGCGGTGAGCGGCTGCCCGACCTGTCCGCGCTGCGGCTGGTGCACGTGGGCGGGGAGGTGTTGTGGGCGGACTGGGTGCGCCGCTGGTTCGACCTGTTCGGACCGGAGCAGCGGATCGTGAACCTCTACGGGCCGACCGAGACGACCATCAACGCGACCTGTCACATCGTCAGCGAGCGCCCCGCCGACGACGTCACGGCGCTGCCCATCGGCCGCGCCGTCGCCGGGACCGAGCTGCTCGTGACCGGCCCCGGCGGTGAACAGGCCGGTCCGGGGGGCGTCGGCGAGCTGCTGATCGGAGGCGTCGGCCTGTCCGCCGGTTACCTCGGCGAACCCGAGCTGACGCGGGCCGCGTTCGGGTGGCGGGACGGCCGCCGCTGGTACCGCAGCGGGGACCGGGTGGAAGTGCTGCCCGACGGCGCGCTGCGGTTCGTCGGGCGGATCGACGACCAGGTCAAGATACGGGGCCACCGCGTCGAGCCCGGGGAGGTCGAGGCCGTCCTGCGCGCCCGTCCGGACGTGGCACAGGCAGCCGTACTGGCCGATGAGGGAAGGCTGTCGGCCTTCGTCGCCCTCAGGGAACCCGCGGTGCGGCAGGGCGTGGACGCGGTGGCGCTGCGGCGGTATCTGGCGGACTCCTTGCCGCCCTACATGGTGCCCGGCCGGATCGTCCTCCTGGACGCCCTGCCCCTGACCGGCACCGGCAAGACCGACCGGCGGGCGCTGCTCGCGCGGGGCGAGGCGCCGCGCACGGGCACACCGCGACTGCCGGGGCCGAGGCCGGGCCGGACCGCCACGGGGCCGAGGCCGGACCGGGCCGCCACGGAGGAGCTGCTGGGGCGCATCTGGTGCGAGGTGCTCGGGGTCGACCGGGTCGGACGGCACGACGACTTCTTCGAACGCGGAGGTGACTCTCTGCTGGCCCTCCAGGTCTTCGACCTGCTGGCCCGGCGCAGGGGAGGCCCGCTGCCCCGGCCCACCGCCGTTTACCGGCACCGGACCTTGGCGGCGCTGGCCGAGGCCGTCGACGCCGCAGCCGACGCCGCGGCCACTCCCGACGCCGACACCGGCCCTTCCACCGAAGCCACCCCCGTCGCCGAAGCTGCCGTCCCGGCCGGCACGAGTGCCGCCGCCGTCGCCGCCGTAGCCGTCGAAGCCGTGGCCGTCGAAGCCGCGGGTGAGGGCAGCCCGCCCGCCCCCGCGAACGCGGCGGACCTGCTCACCCGCGACCGAAACCCGGCGGGCTCAGCGGTTCTGGCGACTCCCGCGGCCCCGGCGTTCCCGGACGCCTACCCCGTCACCCCGGGCCAGCGCGGCTTCCTGCTCGCGGACGCTCTCGCCCCGGGCACGGGTGCGTCCTGGCTGGCCCGGCTGCGCTTGACCGGCCCGCTCGACCGGGACCGTTTCCAGAGGGCCGTCGACATCCTGGTCGCCAGGCACCCGATGCTGCGCACGGTCTTTCCCGCCGGGGCGAGGCCGCCGGTGCAGCAGGAACTGCCCCCGTCGCTGCGGCTGCCGGTGACCTTCGCGACCGTGTCCGGGCCGGGGGAGCTGGCGCGGCGGGTCGAGGACGAACGCCGCCGCCGTTTCGAGCCGTGGACCTGGCCCCTGCTGCGCCTGAGCATGCTCACCCTCGACCCGAGCGAGCACGTGCTCGTCGCGCACGCCCACCACCTGATCGGCGACGGGTACAGCGCCGCCCTGCTCCTGAGGGAACTCACCGCCGTGTACGACGACTTGAGTCGTGGCGTGACCCCCGTACTGCCGGAGCTGCGGGGCACGTTCCGCCGGCACGCGGAGCGCCTCGCCGGGCCGGCCACGCACCCGCGGACGGAGGAGGACGGAGCGCGCCGGCGGCGCCGGGCCGGTCTGTGCGCGCCCTACCGCAAGCCGGTGCTGCGGGCACGCACCGGGGGAGCCGGGCAGCCGCAGCAGCAGGACGGGCCCGGTACTGCCGGCCCGGACGGTTTCCGCTCCCACGGCTTCGTCCTGGATGCCACCGCCGTCGGCGCGCTGCGCAAGATCGCCGCCGAAGCCGGCGCCACCCTGTACGCACCGCTGCTCACCGCCTACCACGAGGCGCTCGCCGCCCTCACCGGACAGCACGACCTGGTCATCGGGCTGGCCGTATCCGGCCGTGACCATCCCCTGCCCGACATCCATCGCGTCTTCGGGCCGTTCGCCACCGCCGTCGCCGTCCGCCCCTTCGGACCCGGCACCGCGGCCGTCCCGCCCGGGGACGACTTCCCGCAGCGGGTGCGCAGGGTCGTCGACGAGACGATCGCCGCCCGCGTCCACGAGGACATCGTCCCGCGGGACGCCGCCGGGCTGCCGCTGACGTCCCAGTTCTTCTTCACCTTCCTCGACTTCGGCCCGCTGGGCCCGCGCGACGGTGAGCTCCTGGCCGTGCGGTGGGACGAGGAGGAGGACACCGGCTTCGCACCACCCGCCGCCGGTACGGACGTCTTCCTCGCGGTGCGGCCGGACGGGGACCGGCTGCGGGTCACCGTGCGCGGAGCGGCGGCGGCGTTCGACTCGCCCGCGCTCGCCGCGTTCACCGACGGACTGCGCGACCGGCTGGTCACCCGGACGCCGCGCCCAGCCCGGAGCGCCACCCGCCCAGCTCGGAGCGCCACCCGCCCTGCCCGGAGCGCCCCCCGTCCCGCCCCGCACGCCACCCGCCCCGCCGCCCAGGACCTGGACGCCGCGCTCGTCGGCTACTTGCCCGCGCCCGCCCAGCTGGCGCGGCTCGCGGGCCTGCCGGAGGGCGTGACGCTCCGGGAGGACATCCGCCGCCTGCTGTTCCCGGACGGCGCTCCCCGGCTGCTGGAGACGACCACCACCCCGCTGGGCAGGTCCGGGTTCGTCGCGCTGCCGCTGTTCGCCGACGAACTCGCCGGGGACGACGCCCTGGCCGGGCGGACCGCCCGCGCCGTGGAGACGGCCTCGGCCCTGGGCGCCCGCTGCGTCTCCCTGGCCGGGATGATCCCCTCGCTCACCGGCTACGGCTTCGACGTGCTGCGCGCCTCCCGCGGCCCCGCGGCGATCACCACCGGGCACGCCGCCACGGCCGTCTCCGTGGTGCGCACGGTGCAGGCCGTGCTGCCCGGTGCCGGCCGGGACCTGGCCGGTACGGACCTGGCGGTCGTCGGACTCGGCTCCATCGGCGCCTCCTCACTGGAACTGCTGCTCACGCTGGCCGAGCGGCCACCGGCCCGACTCGTGCTGTGCGACGTGCCGGGCAGCGGCCCGCGCCTGCGCGCCCTGGCGCGGACGCTGCGGGAACGCGGCCTGGCCGCGGACGTCGCCGTGCACGTCTCGGACCCGGACCTGCCCGACGCGGTGTACGAGGCCGGGCTGATCGTCGCCGCGGTCAGCGGACACGGCGCCCTCGTCGACGTAGACCGGCTGCGTCCGGGCACGGTCCTCGTGGACGACAGCTTCCCGCACTGCTTCGACACCGGGCGCGCACTCGCCCGTATGCGGGAGCACGCTGATGTCCTGGTGCTGGGCGGCGGGCTGCTCACGGTCGGCGCCACGCGACGCACCCTGGCCGACGGACTGCCCGACCTGGTCGCCGCCAACGGGGCGGTGGCACAGTACGGGCTGCCCGGCACGCTGGCCTCGTGCCGCACGGAGTCGCTGCTGCGCGCCACCGGCGCGGACGTGCCCCTCGTGCGGGGGCTGGTGGACGGCCCGACAGCCCTCGCCCACTGGCACGCCACGGAACGGGCCGGCATCACCGCGGGCCCACCCCATCTGCTGGGCCACGTCCTGGAGCCCCTCCAGGCTGGTGTCCCTGCCCCGGCCGACGGGGCGTCCCGGCTCTCGGCGGGGCTGAGCCCGGGGACACCGGCACCCGCACGTTCCGGGCGTGGCCCGGATCACTGACATGACGCTCACCCGGCCGCCGCGCGCTCAGCCGGCGCTGCCGCGCACCTCGGCCAGGAGACGCCCCGAGTCGGTGCCGGGGAACCGGTCGAGCATCGCGCGGATCCCGGCGGCGTCGGTGTTGGCGCCGAACAGCTCGGTGCCGGGCTGCATGCGCACGCCCTCGGCCAGCGGGCCGGCGACGACCGGGTCGAAGCCCAGCGCGTCGACAAGGGCGGCGACCGCGGCGACGTCGTCCTCGCCGTCCCCGGCGATCGCGATCGCCTTGCGACCGGGGGCGCCCGCCGGGCGGGCTCCCTCCTCCAGGTCGTGGTAGCCCATGTGGTTGAACGCCTTGACCACGCGCGCGTCGGGCAGGAACGCCTGCACGATCTCGCTGGAGGAGGTGCGCGGATCGGTCAGGTCCTCCCGGACCCCGTCCACCTCCCACCAGTAGTTCATGGCGTCGATCACGAGCTTGCCGCGCAGCGCCTCCACGGGCAGCGACCGGTACTTGCCGAGCGGCAGGGCCAGTACGACGACGTCGGCGCGTGCTGCCGCCTCCGCCGCGGTCACCGCCACCGCGCCCGGTGTCACGATCTCCACGATCAGGGCGATCCGCTCCGGGTCGCCGGAGCCGGCGATCAGGACGTCGTGGCCCGCGGCGCGGGCGAGCCGGGCGAGCACGGTGCCGACCTTGCCGGCGCCCAGGATGCCGATGGTGGTCATGGTTCAGCCCGCCAGGATGTCGCGGACCATGGGTGCCACCTTCGCGCCGAACAGCTCGACGGCTCGCGTGCGCGCGGCGACCGGCTGGGGCCCGGCGCTGTAGATCATGTCGAAGCGGCCGACACCGAGCGTCTTGACCGCACCGGCGATCTTCCGTGCGACGGTCTCCGGCGAGCCGAGGTACATCGAGCCGTGCTCGACCTCGGCGTCGAACTCCTCACGCCGCAGCGGCGGCCACCCGCGCAACGCGCCGATCCGGTCCCGCATCACCTTGTACGACGGGTAGAACAGCTCCCTGGCCTCCTCGTCGGTGTCGGCCACGAACCCGGGGGAGTGCATGCCGACGGGGTGCGCGACCGTGCCGAACTTCTCGGCTGCCCGCTGGTACAGCTCGATGTAGGGGCCGAAGCGCGCGGGGGAGCCGCCGATGATCGCGAGCATGAGCGGCAGCCCGTGCCGCGCGGTGCGCACCACCGACTGGGGGGAGCCACCCACACCGACCCACGTGTCCAGCCGGCCGGACTCGGTCTTCGGGAAGACGTCGGCGTTGTCCAGGGCGGCGCGGGTGGTGCCGCTCCAGGTGACGGGCTTCTCGTCGAGCAGCTTGACGAACAGGTCGAGCTTCTCCTCGAACAGGACGTCGTAGTCGCTCAGGTCGTAGCCGAACAGGGGGAAGGACTCGGTGAACGAGCCGCGGCCCAGAATCGCCTGGGCGCGGCCGTCGGAGATGGCGTCCACGGTGGCGAACCGCTGGAAGACGCGCACGGGGTCGTCGGAGCTGAGCACGGTCACGCCGGAGGCGAGCTTGATACGCGAGGTGCGCGAGGCGATGCCGGCCAGGACGGTCTCCGGGGCGGAGATCGAGTACTCCGGGCGGTGGTGCTCGCCGACGGCGATGACGTCGACGCCGAGTTCGTCGGCGATGACCGCCTCCTCCACGACCTGCCGGACGGCGGCCGCGTGCGAGAGGGGCGCGCCGGCGGCGTCCTGCGGGACGTCACCGAAGGTGTCGAGGCCGAGTACGAGGTCTGTCATGGTGCACCCTCTCCGAGTGGTTGATGATTCAACCATCTCTCGTTTCCGTTGATGTGTCAACAACGGGGGAGGGGGGCTCATTCCAGGCCGGTTGCCGGCCTCTCGCGCGGCCCCGCCGGGGTCCGCAGCACGAGGAGGGCCACGTCGTCGTCGTTCTCCGTGGGGCGGACGCGCCGCAGCAGCTCGTCCGTGAAGGCGGCCATGGGGCGGTGGGCGAGCGCGGCCGCGTGCTGACGCAGCCGCTCCAGCCCCTCGTCCAGGGAGTGCCCGGCCGCTTCGATGAGCCCGTCGGTGTAGAGCAGCAGGGTGGACCCGGGCGGCAGCACGGTGGAGGCGTCGGGACGGGGCTTGCCGGACCCGGTGCCCAGGAGGATGCCGTGGCCGTCCTGGAGGTATCGGGTCAGGCCGTCGTGGCTGACCAGCAGGGGAGGCGGGTGCCCGGCGTTGGTCCAGCGCAGCTCCCAGTGGCCGTCGTCCGCCTCTTCGATCCGGGCGAAGACCAGGGTGGCCATGGGCACCGTGGTGATGTGCGTGACCGCCTCGTCGAGCCGCTCGACGATCCGGCTGGGAGGCTCCTGCTGCGCCCAGGCGTAGGCGCGGAGCATGTTGCGCACCTGTGCCATGCCGGCCGCCGCCTCCAGGTCGTGGCCGACTACGTCGCCGACGGCCAGGGCCGTCGCGCCGTCGGCCAGCCGGAAGGCGTCGTACCAGTCGCCACCGACCTGCGAGGCGTCGGGGGCGGGCAGATAGCGGGCGATCATCCTCAGCCCGGGCAGGCGCGGCAGCTGGGGCAGCAGGTGGTTCTGCATGGTCTCGGCGACCTTGCGCTGACGCTGGTAGAGGCGGGCGTTGTCCAGGGCGAGCGCCGCGCGGCGTGCGATGTCCTCGATCAGCGGGAGATCCGCGTCGGTGTAGTCGCCCGGTTTGTCGGCCCGGCCCAGCGTGAGGGCCCCGAGCACCTCCCGGGTGCTGCGGATGGGGACGATGGCCGCGGAGTGGATGCCGGTCGTCTTGAACAGGCGCCCCTGCTCGACCGCGATCCCCGAGTCCGGCTCCCGCTGGTAGGTCTCGGGCCCGGCGAGGGTGGACGCCACACCGCGCAGCGCTCTGGACAGGGGCATGGGGGAGGTCTCGGGCACCGGAGGCATCGGCCCCTGCAGCTCCTCGTGATGGACCAGCGTGTCGCCGTCGGCGTGCACCACGGCGCTGCGCCACACCTCGTCGCGTTCCGTGATCAGATCGACGACGGCCCAGTCTCCCAGCCGCGGCAGGACCAGCGCCACGAGCCGGCCCAGCGCCTCGTCCACATCCAGCGTGGAGGTGAGCCGTGTGGTGGTCTCCGCCAGCAGCGCCAGCCGCTCCAGCTCGGTCAGCCGCTCGGCCGCCGGCTCCTGGGGCGCCGCGGTGCCCGCCGCCTGCTGGTCACAGTGGAAGACGACGAGCGTGGCGGGTTCGGGGCCGCCGGTGTCGAAGGGGGTGATCAGCCACGAGACGGGCAGCACCGAGCCGTCACCCCGCGCGAACCACTCACCGCGGGCCTGCTCCGTGCGCCGGGCGTGGAACGCCTGCCGCATGCCGCACCGGCTGGTCGGCAGCGTCTGGCCACGGGCGTCGCGGTGCAGCAGGTCGTGCGCGTCCCGGCCGACCATGTCCTCGGCGGCCCGGCGCAGCAGCTGCTCGGCCCGCGCGTTGACCGCGACGATGCACCCCTTGTCGTCCACCACGTACGCCCCCGCGCCGATCGCGGCCAGCGCCCCGGCCCACAGGGAGTCGGCCGCCCCGGGGGTCGATGGACCGAAGCTCTCGGCCCGCTCCGGCTCTGCCACGCCTTGCCTCCTCGCCGATCGGCGGACGCACCTGTCCCATACTCCGTTCCCGAGTGCCCCGTGCGCGGGAACCTCAGCCCTGTACACGCGCCGGATGGGGGCATGCCCCGCCCCTGTGATGGAATTCGTGGGGTAATAGGACTTCCATGACGCGAAGGGCGTAGGTGCGAGGCGGCTTATGCAGCAGGCTGCTGACGACGAGGGCCGGGCGCTGCCCGAGGGGCCGATCTCCCTGTCGGCCACCTTCGAGGGCGGTGAGGCGATCGCCCGGGCGCGGGATCACGCCGGGGTCTTCCTGCGGAATCTGGAGAGGGAGCACGGGGTGCCGGTGCCCGAGCGGGTCATGAACCTCGTACAGCTGGTGGTGAGCGAGCTGGTGACCAACACCCGCAAATACGCTCCGGGGCCGTCGTCCCTGACTCTGCGGGCCCACCAGGGCGCCGTCTCGGTGACCGTGTGGGACACCGAACCGCGCCTGCCGGTGGTCCGGGGCGCCGACCCGGTCCGGGTCGGACAGCACGGACTGGAGATCGTCCTTGCGGTCTGCCGGAGCCTCGAAGTGCACCCGGAGCCGGCCGGCAAGCGCATCACGGCCACGATCGACCTCGTCTGACCCCCTCCCACGCCGCTGTGGCCGTTCGCGTCCACCGGCGGCACGCCGCCCCGTGCGCGGGGGCGACTCCCGGCAGTGCCGGCGCCGGGCCCCGCTGTCGCCGGCACATCCCCAGGACGTGCGCGACCGCGCCCCGGGACGTACCGCGGGCCGGCCCACGCCGAGGCACTGGCACCGGTGCTGGAGGAGGAACTGGCCCTTCACCCGCGCCCTGCACCGTAGAAGCGCACGTAGTCGACGGTCATCGTCGCGGGGAACGGCGTCGAGGCGTCCGGAGGGCCGGGCCAGTCGCCTCCCACGGCGACGTTGAGCAGCAGGTGCATGTCCTGCTCGAAGACCCAGTCGCGCGCCCGGGGCAGCCGCGAAGGAGTCAGGGTGAAGTACGGCTCCCCGTCGACGGACCAGGTGATGCGGTGCGGCTGCTTGTCGACGGCGTAGACGTGGTACGCCCGTGACGCGTCGGCGGGCAGCGTGGTGGAGCCGCCGATCCCGTGCTCGTTGAAGTAGGTCGGGCCGTGCGCGGTCCCGTACACCGTGCGCGGCTCCCCGCCGGCCACCTCGCAGATGTCGATCTCACCCTGCCCCGGCCACTCGATCCCGTTGTCGCCCAGCATCCACACCGCGGGCAGCAGTCCTGTGCCCGTGGGGAGTTTCGCGCGGACCTCCACGCGCCCGTGGGTGAGCGCGGCCTTGCCCTCGGTGGTGAGCCGGGCTGACGTCCACGGGCAGAAGTCCTCAGTGTGGCAGGGGAGTTCGGATCCGGCGGGGGCGGGGCGCGCGGAGATCAGGAGGTGGCCCGTGCCGTCGAGGGCGGAGTTCGCCGGGTCGTCCGTGTAGTACTGCAGTTCGTTGTTGCCCCATCCCTCGGCGTCCCGGTTGCCGGTCTCGGTGTTCCAGGACCTGCCGGCCGGGCGGCGTCCGGCTGGTCCGTCGAACTCGTCCTGCCAGAAGGGTTCTTCCCCGGCCCTGGGGGCATCCGTGTCCGTGACGGGACCGCATCCGCCCAGCAGTCCGCTCAGTGCCAGGGCGAGGGCCAGTCGGACGCGTCGGTTCATCGTGCTGCTCCTGCGGGTGGTGAAACGGACAGGGGCCCGGTCCGCCGTGGCGGACCGGGCCGGGGATGTCCTCGGTGAGGTCACGCCGGCGTGACCGTGGGGGTGGGGCTGCTGCCGGTCAGCGGGGGGCGGAGAGCCGGGCCGTGAGGAGGTGGGAGTCGAGCAGGGTGGGGTCGGCGGTGCGGGCGGCCTTCGCGTAGCCGGCGAGCATGCGTCTGGTCAGCAGCAGGGCTTCCGGGGAGCGCCGGGCGAGGGGTCTGGTCCAGGCGGTGACGGTGTCGTCCAGGGCGTCGGGCGGGACGACCTTGTGGAGCAGGCCGAGGCGATGGGCGGCGTGGGCGTCGAAGGTCTCGCACGTGAGCATGAGTTCACGGACCCGGGCGGCGCCCGCCTCCGCGATCAGCCGGCCCATGGCGCCGCCCCACGCGGGCGCGAGTCCGAGGCCGAGTTCGGGCATGCGGAACTGACAGGTGTCAGCGCCGGCCCGGAGGTCGCAGTAGGCGGCCAGGGCGAGACCGGCGCCGACGACCTTGCCGTGGAGCCGGGCGACGGTGACGGCATGGGTGTTCTCCAGTGCCTGGCACAGTCGGTGGGCCTTGTCCGCGATGCGCCGCAGCGTGCCGCCGGTCGGGTCGGTGTCCAGGGCGTCCTGGTACTCGCGGCGGTCGGCCCCCAGGCAGAAGTCACGGCCGAGGGAGGAGAGCACCAGGACGCGGACGTCGGGCTGGTCATGGAGGTCGTCGAGCACGGTGATGAGCGCGTCGAGGACCGCCGTGGTCAGGACGTCGTCCTGGGCGGCGGGGTTGAGCCAGACGTGGAGCACGGGACCGGAGCGGTCGAGGGAGAGGGGAGCGGGCGCGGGGGCGGTCTCGAACGGGTCGGCCGGTTCGGCGGCGAGGGCGGAGACGGCGGCGGGGGTGTGGGGCAGGTTCATGCCAGTGCTACATCCAGGTTCAGCAGGCGCCGGAACGCCACCCGGGGTGCCATCGCGGGGCGGCGCACCAGGGTGAGTCTCGGCAGACGGGCGATCAGGTGGCGGAGGAGGGTCTGCGCTTCGAGCCGGGCCAGGGGAGCTCCGAGGCAGTAGTGGATGCCCCAGCTGAAGGCCAGGTGGGAGGGGTTGCGCAGCATGTCGAAGGTGTCGGGGTCGGTGAACCGGGCGGGATCACGGTGGGCGGCGCCCACCATGAGGTGCACCATCTCCCCGGCCGCGACCTCGGTTCCGGCGAGGACCGTGTCCTGCCCGGCGACCCGGCTGATGACGTGCGTGGGAGGGTCGTGCCGCAGCGTCTCCTCCACGAACGCGGGCACGAGGTCCGGCTGCAGGGCGAGCCGGCTCCAGCGGCCGGGCTCCTCGACGAGCCGCAGCGTCATGGTCGCCAGCAGGGTCGCGGTGGTCTCCAGCGCGGCCAGCAGGACGAACAGGGCGAGGAAGTAGACGGCTTCGTCTGCCTTGTCCCGGTCCGGTTCGAGCTCGTCCCAGGTGCTGATCCACCGGGAGACGGGGTCGTCGCCGGGGCGTCTGCGCCGGGTGCGCACCAGGTCGAGGAAGTAGGCGCGCAGCTCGGCCATGGCGGCGTCGGAGCGGGCGAGCTGGCTGGCGTTGGGGAGCAGCTCCTGCGTGAAGACCTGCTCATGGGTGAGTTCCCGCAGCCGTGGCCAGTCCGCGCTGGGCAGTCCGAGCCAGTCGCCGACGGTGGCGACGGGAAGCTCCTCGGCCACCAGCGCCGAGAAGTCGGCCTCGCCCGAGCGCAGGCGCTCGTGCAGGGTGTCCAGGAGCCCGTCCACGATGGCGGACACCCGGCTGCCGATCCGGTCGATGGTGGTGCGGTCGAAGCTGCCGGCCGACCGGCGCACGCGCGTGTGCTCCGGGGGGTTGAGCGCCGGCAGGGTACGGCTGATCTCCCGGGACGACGGGGCACTCCAGCGGGTGCGCGCGCCTTGCTGTTCGCGCCACCGGGTGTCCGGTTCGAGCCAGACGCCGTTGCGCAGCACCTGCTCGCACGTGGCGTACCCGGTGACGAGAAACCCGCCCCAGGGCGCGGGGCTGACATCGCCACGCGCCCTGAGCTCTGCGTAGAGGGGGAAGGGGTCGGCCTGTCCGTCAGCCGTCCGGAGACGGGAGAACAGGGAAATGGTGGCCCGACGGTCCGTAGACGGAGTCGTGACACTACCCACGGTAGCGGCTCCTTTCTGCCAGCCGCTATCCGTACCCGAGCGATAATTGAGTCATACAGTAACTCAGTCGTTTCATATGGTTACTTGCGTCACTCGCCATTCATCCATGCCCGGAAACGACTGAAGAGTCCACCCTTGGGACGCGCCGCGGCATGGGCCGGCCGATGCGCCGCGGGCTGCGGGGAGACGCCGACGGGGGAGGGCCCGGCCGGAACGGCGGACGGCTGCGCCGAACGCCCGTTGGACGGCTGCGCCAGGGTGCGGGGCGTGAACCGGATCGGCACGGTGACCAGCGAGCGGCTCCACGGCGCCGCCACCCAGGCGAGTTCGCCGAAGGGAACGCGCATCTCCACGTCCGGCAGCCGGTTCAGCAGCGACTCCACCGCGGTGGCGGCGATCATGAACGCCGGGTCCTTGGCGGGGCACGCGTGCGGCCCGGCGCCGAACGCCAGGTGCGCCTTGGGGCTCAGCTGTTCGCGGTGCGCGGTGAGCTTGGGATCGGTATTGGCCGCCGCGAAGGAGATCAGGACCGGGTCGCCCGCCCGCAGGGTGCGGTCCCCCAACTCGACGTCCTGGGTGGGGTAGTGCCCCGCGTAGTTGGCGATGGGGGCGTAGTTCCACAGCGTCTTGACCACGGCGTCCTCGACCGGCAGGCCGGTCGGCCAGTCGTCGTCGAGGTACAGCGCCGTGCTGGTGCCGATCGCGGCCGTCAGCGGCGCGGTGCCGCCGGAGAGCAGGGTGACCAGCTGGTGCAGCACCTCCTCGTCGCTCAGCCGGGCCGAGTGCACCATCAGGCGCGTGGTGAGGTCCTCGCCGGGCTGCCGGCGCTTGAGGGCGATCAGCTCGCCGAGCGCGGCGCCCAGGATCTCGTCGGCACCCGGCGTGCCCTGGAAGATGCCGCTGATCCCGGCGATCACCCGGTCGCCGATCTCCGGCGGGCAGCCGAACAGGTCACCGAAGACCAGCAGCGGCAGCGGCTGCGCGTACGCGGCCATCAGCTCCGCCTGGCCGAGCGGTTCGGCACTGAAACGGCTGATCAGGTAGTCGGCCGACTGCTGGGTCAGCCGGATGAGCCGGCTCTGGTCGACGGTGGCGAGGCTCTCCGTGACCGCCTGCCGCAGCCGGGCGTGCGCCGCGCCGTCGCTGAACAGGGCGTTGGGGCGGTACCCCATCATGGGCAGTGCCGGGCTGTCCTCCGGCACCCGGCCCTCGTTCAGGGCGTTCCAGCGACGGGAGTCGCGGACGAACAGCTGCGGGTTCTGCAGGATGTACAGGCTCGCGTCATAGCTGGTCACCAACTCGACCTGGACGCCCGGCGCGATGTCCACGGGCGCGCTGTGCCCCATGGAGCGCAGCTTGTCGTACGTGCGCTCGGGGTCGGAGCCGAATTCGGGACCGTACAGGGGGATGTTGCCGTGTGCGGGGCATTCGGCGGGTGTCCCGCTCGTGCCGAGGGGCTGTTGCATGGTGATGGCTCCTAGCCGAGTGAGGACAAGAGGTGCTTCACGAGCGTGATGAGGGCCTCCATCGAGGAGTCCTGGTCGCGGACGTCGCAGTCGATGACCGGGGTGTCCTCGGAGAGGTTGAGCGCCTCGCACACCTCGGACAGCGGGAAGTGGGTCCTGCCGTCGAAGGTGTTGACCCCGACGACGTACGGCAGGCCGAAGGACTCGACCAGGTCCAGGATGGGGAAGGTCTCCTCCAGCCGCTCGGGATCGACCAGGACGAGTGCGCCCAGGGCCCCCCGGGACAGGCCCTCCCACATCTGCTTGAACCGCTCCTGCCCGGGAGTTCCGAAGATGTAGAGGACCAGGTCGTCGCTCAGGGTCAGGCGCCCGAAGTCCATCGCCACGGTCGTGGTCGTCTTGTCCGGCGTCTCGGAGAGGTCGTCGAAGCCGACGCTGGCCTCGGTGATCTCCTCTTCGGTCTGCAGCGGCTCGATCTCGGAGACACTTCCGATGTAGGTGGTCTTCCCCACCGCGAAATGGCCCACCACCAGCACTTTGACGGAGCGGGAGACCTTGGGATCCAGATACACGGGACTTACGCTCCGGTTCGTATGCGCTCCAGGCCATGGAGCACGGCGGTGAGCAGGGCGGGGTCGTGACGTTCGGCATGCGGCACCGGATTGCGCACATGGATGAGGTCGTCCTCGGCCATCTGGGCCAGCAGGATGCGCACGATACCCAGGGGCAACTGCGTGTGGGCGGCGACCTCGGCGACCGAGAGATAGCCGTCCGCGAGCAGGTCCATGACCGCACGGGCTTCCGGAGCCAGGGTGCGCACCGTGGCCGCGGCGCTGTCCTGGGCGGTGATCATGGTGGTGTGCTCGTACTCGCTCTCCCGCGGGAGTTCGCGTCCCCTGGCCATGACGAAGAACGGGACTAACGGGGCCGTCAGTTCGAGCTCGTCGGACGGGTCGTCATGCATCCCTGGCCCCTTCTCCCGGCACGGCCGCCTGTGACGCGGGCATCGCGTCACTCAGGCGTGCGGCGAACTCCTCGATGTCACAGTCGTGCTCGGCGGCCGCCGCGAGGAAGGCACCCTCGCCGGCCGCGATCAGGAAGACCCAGCCGTGCTGGAACTCGATGATCGTCTGGCTCCACTCGTCGTCCCGCTCACCGCCCGCGAAGGGCGCGGTGGCCCGGCTGTAGGCGTGGATGCCGGTCATGGCCGCCGAGATGGTGTCCGCGAGGTCCCGGTCGACCCCCGCGCTGGCGCCGCGCGGCAGACCGTCCGCGCCCAGCAGCAGAGCGTGCAGGGCGCCGGGCACCGACGCCACCGCCCGGTCCAGCCGGCCGAGCACGGCGACTGACCTGCCCGTCTCGGCCTGGTGCGCCTGCGGACCGTCCCCGGCCTGCGCCGCGTCGGCGGGGAGCACCCGCGGCGGGGCCGTGAGGTTGTTGCCCAACCGCGCGACCAGACGGTTCATGCGGAACGACAGCTGTTCCATGTCCACGTCGGGCTCCGCGGCGGCGGCCAGGTAGGCCCCCTGCCCGGCTCCGATCAGGAACACCCAGCCGTGCTGGAACTCGATGACGGTCTGGATCCACGCCCGGTCCTGGGCGGAACCGGCGAAGTGGGCGGTGGCCCGGCTGAGGGACTGCATCCCGGCCATGGCGGCGGAGACGGTCCCGACGTCCTTGGCGGTCAGGCCGTCCGTGGAACCACGCGGGATGCCGTCCGCCGACAGCACCACGGCGTGCCGTGCCTTGGGCACGTTGGTCACGATGTCCTGGACCATCCACGACAGGTCGGTCGTACTCATGCGTTGTCGGACCCTTCAGACATGGGGGTGTCGAGGGAGGCCACATCGCGCCCGGTCTGGGTGCCGCGCTGCAGCGCGCCCAGGCTGCCGGTGCCGCGGCGCCGGACGGGCCGTCTGGCCGGCTGGTCCCCCGCGGGGGAGTCGCCGACGGACGTGATGCGTGTCCCGCGCTTCGGCAGACCGTTGGCCGTGCGCTCCGGGGTGCGGGACTGCACCGGCCGGATGCTGCTCACGGGCGCCGCCTCGGGGGCCGCGGGGGTCTCCTCCATGGTCCACAGCTCCTCGGGCAGCAGGACGACGGCCCGTACGCCGCCGTACCGGGAGACACCGGTGACGTCCACCTTGAAGCCGTACTGGCGGGCGATCAGGCCGATCACGGGGAAGCCGAACTTCGGCTGGGTGCCCAGCTGGGAGAGCCGGGGGACGTCCTCGCCGGACAGCAGGGCGCTCGCCCGCAGCCGGTCCTCGTCGCTCATGCCGACACCGGCGTCGTCGATGATGATGCAGAGATTCTGCTGCACCTGGCGGAACGTGACCTCGATCGGAGCGTCCGCCTGCGAGAAGCTGGCAGCGTTGTCAAGCAGTTCCGCCACGGCCAGGGCCACCGGAGCGACGGCGGAGGCCTTGAGCGCGATGCCGCTCGGCTGCATGATCTCCACGCGCTGGAAGTTGCGGATCTGGCTCTGGGCGCTGCGCACGACGTCGTAGACGCTGGCCGCCTGGTTGCGGCGGCCCAGGGGGGCGCCGCACATGACCGCGATGCCCTGGGCCTTGCGGGCCATCTGGGCGTTGGCGTGCGTGATGTCCATCAGGTCGTTGAGGACCGGATGGCCGCCGTACTCGCGCTGGACCCCGTCCAGCAACGTCGTCTGCTCGGCCGCGAGGCTCTGCAGGAAGCGCGCGGCGCCCTTGAGGACCGCCTTGATGTTCTCCTCGGCGGCCTGTTCCGCTTCGCGGATGACGCCGTCCTGCTCGCTCCTGATCCTGGCCAACTCGGCCTGGAGGCGACCCAGTTCGTTCTGGCTGTACTGCAGCCGCGCCTGAAGCTCGTCCTCGGACTCCTTCTTCCTCCTCATCACGCCTCTGCTGCGGAGCACGAGGGCCACGACCGCGGCTGTGGCTATCACCGCGATCGCAACCAGGCACCAAAGAAGCACGTCTTGAGTCATGGAAACCTTTCCCGGCGCGTGGCATGCAGGCGTCGACAGGTACGCCTCGCAAGGATCCGCAACCCGTCCGGGGGCATTGCACAGGGGGATCGCTCAGCGCGTTCGGGTTCAGGGCCCTGAGCAAAAGTGGATCAAGGTCGCAGACGGCGGAATGCTATCACCGTCAATCCACTGCACCGGAGTTCACTCCTCCGGTGTTCACACGATCAACGCGCCCCGGGGCAAAGGGCCTTGGCGACCACGGCGGCGAGGGGGCCCCGCGCGGTCCCGGGCCGCTGGGGCGCGCTCCGTCCCCGGCGGCCGTTTCCCCTGATGGCAGCGGTGCGACCCGGCTCCGCACCCGTCAATTCGTCGACATGTCACTCCCGGTGGACGTCCCCCGGGGTGGCGGAGGGGGTCGGATCCCACCGCGCGTTCACACCGGGTGCCACCCCGGGGGTGACCCCCGCCCGCGGCGTCACCGGCGCGGTGCCCGGCGCGTTCAGCCGGAGCCGGGAGACGATGCGGTACCGGTCGCCCCGGTAGACCGAGTGGACGTACTCCACGGGCCGGCCGTGCGTGTCGCTGGTGTGGCGCTCGAAGAGCAGTGCGGGGGAGAGTTCGGGCACGCCCAGGAGTCCCGCCTCGGCCTGGCTGACGACCGTGGGCTCGATCGTCTGTGTCGCCTCGCTGACCCGCACCCCGTGCCGCTCGCGCAGATGCTCGTACAGATCGCCCGTCTCCAGTTCCCGGGCGGTGAGCGCGGGCACCAGCGCCGCCGGGATGTGCAGGTGCTCGATGGCCATCGGGGCGCCGTCGACCAGCCGCAGGCGTGCCGCGTAGACGACGTCGGCGGCGGGGGACAGGCGCAGCTTGCGGCCCACGCGGGCGCCCGCCGTGATGGTGGTGAACTCCAGCAGACGGCTCGACCAGGCGCCGGACGCCTGAGGCAGTGTCATGCCGTGGGAGTCCGCGACGAGTTCCTGGGTGATCTTCTCGGGAGCCACGAACATGCCCCGCCCGTGCTCGCGCACCAGGAGCCCGGCGGCGACCAGTTCGTCCACGGCCGCGCGAAGGGTGGGTCGGGATACCCCGAGCGTGGCGCACAGAGACCGTTCGGAGGGGATCGCGTCCCCCGGGAGCAGCGACTCGATCAGCTGAAGGATGTGGTCCCGGACCCGCTCCCGTTTCAGGACCGACCCCGACTCGCCCGCGTTCATGCCCGCCCGCTCCCGCCCCGCCGTTCGCGAAGTTGCTCGACCCGTTGGGTGGACTGTTTACCACTCCTCGCCCACTGGTCAAGCAGTGGTGCGCTCGGCGGGCTTTCGGTCCTGGGGCATGCGGCCAAAAGTCAGGTGTACGCGGGGGATTGACGCCTCTATTGGTCTATGCCATTTTCATCGACCAACGAGAGGTCACCTGTCCAGTGGCTCAACTGGTCAGGTTCCGTGGCGCCTTCCCCCCAGAGGTGAACCGTGAAGCACCGCATGCTCGCAGGTCTGTCCGCACTGGTGATCGCCTCCGGCGTCAGCGCCTGCGGCGACGGCTCCGGATCCTCCGGGGACTCCGCCGACGGCACCACGACGATCGACGTCTGGCTCATGCGCGACAGCGTCTCGGCCCAGTTCCAGAAGGAGTTCGTCGCGGGCTTCGAGTCCGCCCACCCGGACATCGACGTGCGGATCCAGATCCAGGAGTGGGACGGCATCGGGGAGAAGGTCACGGCCGCCCTCGCCAGCAACGACGCCCCGGACGTCATCGAGACCGGCAACACCCAGGTCGCCCGGTACGCCCAGAGCGGCGGCCTGCTCGACCTGAGCGACCGGGTCGCGGAACTCGGCGGTGAGGACTGGCTCAAGGGGCTGGCCGAGCCCGGCGCCTACGAGGGCAAGCAGTACGGCATCCCGTACTACGCCGCCAACCGGGTCGTGATCTACCGCACCGACCTGTTCGAGAAGGCCGGCATCGACGCCGCCTCGATCACCACGCGCGACCGGTGGATCGCGGCCACCGAGAAGCTCGACTCCGGTGGCACGCAGGGCATCTACCTGCCCGGGCAGATGTGGTACGCCCTGGCCGGATTCGTCTGGGACGAGGGCGGCGACCTGGCCACCCGGTCCGGCACGACCTGGAAGGGAGCGCTCGACACTCCGCAGGCCCTGCGCGGCATGGACTTCTACAAGAGGCTCCAGGCCCTCGGCAAGGGCCCCAAGGACTCCGACGAGGCGGAGCCCCCGCAGGCGGAGGTCATGGCCAAGGGGCAGGTGGCGCAGATCATCTCCACACCCGGGGGAGCCAACGTGGTCACCGAGACCAATCCGGAACTCAAGGGCAGACTCGGCTTCTTCCCCGTCCCGGGCAAGACCGCCGACCGTCCCGGGTCGGTCTTCATCGGCGGCTCGGACCTTGTCATCCCGGCGGCCTCGGGCAAGCAGGACGCGGCCTTCACCTTCGTCAAGGAACTCACCGGTGACACCTGGCAGCGCAAGCTCGCCGCCGCCATGAGCTACGTGCCCAACAAGACGACCCTGGCCGACGCGGTCGCCTCCGACCCCGGTGCCTCGGCCATGGCGAAGGGCGCCGCCGTCGGCAGGGCGACGCCCAACACCCCCGGCTGGGCGGCCGTCGAAGCGAAGAACCCCATCAAGGACTACATGACCGCGGTCCTCACCGGAGCCGACGCACGGGCCGAGGCGGCCCGGGCCTCCGCGGCGATCACCACCGCCATGAACGGCTCCTGATCCGCGCCCGGCCGGCCCGGCACGGCATCCGCCACCAGCCCCCGCGACGACACTCCCGAGGAGACGGCACCGTGTCGGTCATCCGCGACCCCGGCGCACCACCCCGGCCCCGCCCGCCCTCGCGGCCCCCCGCCCGGCCCGGGCACGGCAAGACCCCGCGCGCAGGACGTGAGGGCGTCTGGCCCTACCTGCTGGCCGCACCCACGGTCCTGGGCATGCTGTACCTCCTGCTGTACCCCCTGGCCCGGGCCGTGCTGATATCCCTCCAGGACTTCCGGCTGCGCCAGCTCATCGCCGGGGACGCCCCATTCGTGGGGCTGCGCAACTACCGGACGCTGCTGACGGACGAGCGCTTCTGGCAGGTCGTCCGCCGCACCTTCCTCTTCATGGCGGCGAACGTCGTGCTGATCATGTTGCTCGCCACCCTGGTCGCCCTGCTCGTCGAGCGACTGGGACGTCTGTGGCGGACGGCCGTGCTCAGCGCGCTCGTCCTGGCCTGGGCGATGCCCGTCATCGCCGCCACCACCGTCTTCCAGTGGCTGTTCCACTCCGAGTTCGGCATCGTCAACTGGACGCTCCGGCATCTCGGCCTCACCTCGTTCGACCGCTATCCCTGGTTCGCCCACGGGCCGGCCGCCTTCACCATCCTCGTGCTGCTGATCGTCTGGCAGTCGGTGCCGTTCGCCGCCATCACCCTCTACTCGGCCCTGACGACCGTCCCCGCGGAACTGTACGAGTCGGCCCGCCTCGACGGAGCGTCGGCCTCCCGGGTCTTCCGCGCCGTCACCCTGCCCCTGATCAGGCCGATCTTCCTGCTGGTCCTCTGTCTGGAAGTCATCTGGACCTTCAAGGCGTTCGTGCAGATCTGGGTGATGACCAACGGCGGGCCGGGAGACGCCACGACCGTCCTCCCCGTCTACGCCGTCCAGACCGCCCTGTCGAGCCAGCGCTACGACCTGGGTTCGGCGGCCTCCATGGTCACCGTCCTGCTGATGGCCGCCCTACTGGTCCTGTACTTCCGCCAGCTGGCCCGCCAGGAGGGGGACACCCGGTGAGCCGCGTGCGCACACCCCGCCGGCGTGCCCTGCTGAACTCGGCCGCCGTCCTGACGATCGTCCTCTGCCTGTTCCCCGTCTACTGGATGATCACGACCGCGTTCAAGCCCAGCCGGGACATCCAGTCCGACACCCCGCGGCTGCTGCCCCGCACCTGGACCCTGGAGCACTTCCGCACCGCCGTCGACGCGGACGGGTTCGCCCTGTTCTGGCGCAACAGCGTCCTCGTGACCGCCGGTGCCGTCCTGCTCGCCCTGGTCGTCGCGCTCGGCGCGTCCTTCGCCGTGGCCCGCATGCGCTGGCGCGGCAGGCGGCAGTTCATGCTGCTGGTGTTCATCGCCCAGATGGCGCCCTGGGAAGCGCTGATCATCCCCGTCTACATCATCTCCCGGGACACCGGCATGCTGGACCGGCTGCCCACCCTGACACTCGTCTACTTCATGATGACGCTGCCGTTCACCATCGTGGTGCTGCGCGGATTCATCGCTGCCATCCCGCCCGAACTGGAGGAGGCGGCCCAGGTCGACGGCTGCACCCGCCGGCACGCCTTCCGCCACATCACCTTCCCCCTCCTCGCCCCCGGGCTGATGGCCACCTCGCTGTTCGGCTACATCACCGCCTGGAACGAGTTCGCCTACGCCAACTTCCTCATCATCAAGCAGCAGAACAGCCGCACCCTGCCGGTCTGGCTGTCGTCCTTCCAGAACGTCTTCGGCACCGACTGGGGCGCCACCATGGCGGCCTCCACGCTCTTCGCGCTCCCCGCCCTCGTGGTCTTCCTCCTCCTGCAACGCCATGTGACCTCCGGCTTCGCGGCCGGAGCCGTCAAGGGCTGAACCCGCCCGCGCCCCCACCCAGACGCGACCCCCCGGAGACAGCCGTGCCCCCGTCCCCGCCCCGCACCCCGCTCCTGCCCCGCCCCACCAAGGCCCGCTTCAAGGCAGGGCAGTTCACCCTCGACAGCGACACCCGCCTGCGGGTCACCCCGGGCGCCGAACCCGCCGCCCAGCTCCTGCGCACCCTCCTCGCCCCCGCCACCGGGCTGCCCCTGCCGCCCGCCGCGGACGGACAGGTCGTCCTCGCCCTCGACACCGCCCTGACCGGCCTGGGCGGCGAGGGATACGGACTGACCATCGGGCCGCGGTCCGTGCTCCTGCGGGCCCGGACCGTCACCGGACTCCTGCGGGGCGTACAGACCGTCCGCCAACTGCTGCCCGTGCAGGCCCTGTCGGCCTCGCCCCGGCACGGTGTGCCGTGGACCCTGCCCTGCGCCGACATCACCGACGTCCCCCGCCTGCCCTGGCGCGGAGCCATGCTCGATGTCGCCCGGCACTTCCAGCCCCTGTCCTACCTGCTGCGCTACGTCGACCTGCTCGCCCTGCACAAGATCAACGTGTTCCACCTGCACCTGACCGACGACCAGGGCTGGCGGATGCCCGTCGCGGCCTACCCCAAGCTCACCGAGATCGGGGGCCACCGCAGCCGGTCCATGACCGGACCCACCGGTGACCGGTACGACGGCACACCCCACGGCGGCGCCTACACCCGGGCCGAACTCGTCCGCCTCGTCGACCACGCGGCGGCGCGCGGCATCACGGTGATGCCCGAGATCGAGATGCCCGGCCACGCCCGGGCGGCGGTGGCCGCCTACCCGCACCTGGGCAACCGGCCGGAGCGGACCCTGGACGTCTGGACGCGGTGGGGGGTGTGCGACACCACCCTCGGGGTGCACGAGGAGGTCTTCGACTTCTGCCGGACCGTGCTGGAGGAGGTCATGGACGTCTTCCCCTCGCCCTACCTCCACATCGGCGGCGACGAATGCCCCACCACGGAATGGGAGCGCAGCCCCGCGGCCCGGGCACGGGCCCGGGAGGCCGGGCTGCCCGGCCCCGCGGCCCTGCACGGATGGTTCCTCGGCCGCGTCGGCACCTTCCTCACCCGGCAGGGACGCCGCCCGGTCGGCTGGGCGGAGACCGGTACCGAACTGCCCGAGGACTTCACCGTGATGGCCTGGCGCGATCCCGCACACGCCCTGGAAGCGGCCCGGCGGGGCCACGACGTCATCAACTCCCACCACCGCGCCACCTATCTGGACTATCCCCGGAGTGCCGGCCCCGACGAGCCCCCCGGGCAGCCGGGCGGCGTCGTGGGGCTGCGGGACGTTCACGGCCACGACCCGGTCCCCGGGGCGGCGAGCCCGGAGGCCGCCGCCCGGGTGCTGGGCACCCAGGCCCACCTGTGGACCGAGTACGCCGCCACACCCGCCCGCATCGAGTACCTGACCTACCCCCGCCTGTGCGCCCTGGCCGACCGGTCCTGGAGCGGCCCCACCACCTGGACCGACTTCAGCTCCCGCCTGGCCGGGCACACCGCGCGCCTCGACGCGCTCGAGGTCAGCCGTCACCCCTGAGCCGCACCACAGCCCTGCTCGCCCGGCCCCACCGGGCAGCAGGGTCACCCGATCCCCCACCTCCGGAAAGGAACGAGCATGCATCGGCCCACCGCTCCCCGCAGATGGCGCGTCGCCGCAGCCGCCGCCGTGGCCATGGCCACCGGAACCACCGGCCTGGCCGCCCTGACCGGCACGGCCAGTGCCGCCGGCGAAGCCGTCACCGTCCAGTACCGCACCGGTGCCGGCTCCGCCACGGCCGACCAGTCCGAACCCTGGCTCAAAGTCAGGAACACCGGAACCGTCCCCGTCCAGCTCTCCACCGTCAAGGTGCGCTACTACTTCAAGGCCGACTCGGCCGGCGCCGCCTACCGCTTCGCCTGCTCCTGGGCGGTCAAGGGCTGCGCCCACATCACCGGCACCTTCGGCACCCTCGCCCGCCCCACCGCAACCGCCGACCGCTACCTCGACATCGGCTTCACCGCGGGAGCCGGCAGCCTCGCCCCCGGCGCCGACACCGGGGACATGCAACTGCGCTTCCACCGCACCGACTGGCAGCCCCTGACCCAGAGCGACGACTACTCCTTCAGCGCCTCCCGCACCACGTACGCCGACTGGCCGAAGGTCACCGCCCAGGTCGCGGGCAGCACCGTGTGGGGCACGGCCCCCGAGGGCAACGACCCGACCGATCCGCCCACCGACCCCCCGGCCGGCGGACAGAGCCTCTTCGACGACTTCGACTACACGAGCTCCGGCGACCCGAGGATCTCCGCGAACGGCTGGAGCGTCCGCTCCAACTCCGGCGGACCGGGCGTGCCCGGCGCCACCTGGGCCCCCGAGAACGTGACCTTCGCGGCCTCCGGCGGCAACTCCGTGATGAACCTGCGGACCTCGACCGCGGGGACGGCCGGGAGCACCAAGCACACCGAAGTCCTCACCAAGGCGACGAAGTTCAGGAACGGCACCTACGCCGCCCGCGTCAGGTTCTCCGACGCGCCCGTGTCCGGACCCGACGGCGACCACGTCGTCCAGACGTTCTTCACCATCAACGACCTCAAGGCCCCCATGGCCGACGACTACGCGGAGTACGACTTCGAGTACCTGCCCAACGGCGGCTGGGGCGAGCCCGCCAACATCCTCTACACGACGTCCTGGGAGACCTACAACCCCGACCCCTGGCAGGCCGTCAACCAGCACACCGAATCCCGGCAGAGCCACGCCGGCTGGCACGACCTGGTGCTCACCATCGACAACAGCGCCATCAAGTACTACGTCGACGGTCAGCTCTTCGGCACCCATGACGCGGCGTACCTGCCCGAGCGCCCCATGTCGATCAACTTCAACCAGTGGCTGATCGACCTCGCGGGCCAGACCAGCACCACCCCGCGCGCCTACGACGAGCAGATCGACTACGTCCTGCACGTCAAGGACCAGGTCCTGACCCCGGCTCAGGTCGGCGCCAAGATCAGCGCCTACCGCAGCGCCGGCACCACCTTCGAGGACACGGTGCCCGGCAGCTAGCCCGGCCGGCGGCCACACACGACCGGGGCTGCCCGTCACGCGGCGGGCAGCCCTCCGCCACGCCTCGCCGTCAGTCGCGCAGCCGGTCCACGGCCTGCTTGGCCTCCAGCAGACCGGCACCGGTGGCCTCCCGGTACTTCCTGATCGCCGGCACCTCCTGCCCGGCACGCACCAGGGCCGCCACCTCCGCCAGGACGGGGTCGTCGTCCGGTACGCCGTGATGCTCCATCAGAAGCCCCAGTCTGTGCTCCAGACGGGCCATCCGCCGGTCCAGCCGCCGGGCCCGGCTCTCGACGGCCGCCACGGTCGTCACTCCGACGAGGACGACGAGCAGCCCTACCAGGGTGTCCATGGCACCCTTCCTTTCTCTCGTATCGGGACGCGCCGCGGTCAGGACGGTCCGGGTCCGCCCGGGCGCGGGGTCACCAGCCCCGAGTCGTAGGCGAGGATCACCGCCTGCACCCGGTCGCGCAGCTGCAGCTTCTCCAGGATGTGGGCGAGGTGCGTCTTCACGGTCGTCTCGCCGATGCCCAGCTCGGCGGCGATCTCCGCGTTGGACAGGCCGCGCGCCAGGGTCCGCAGGACGTCCAGTTCACGGCCGGTGAGCACGTCCAGGCGCGGCGGGACCGGGGGAGCGGCCTCCGACGGCAGGCCGGCGAAGCGCTCCAGCAGCCGCCGGGTGACCCGGGGAGCGAGCACGGCGTCACCGGCGGCCACCGTGCGGATGGCCGCGACCAGGGAATCGGCCGGCCCGTCCTTCACGAGGAAGCTGCTCGCTCCGGCCCGCAGGGCGTCGAGCACGTGCTGGTCGAGGTCGAACGTGGTCAGGATGATGACCCGGGAGGCGAGTCCGCCGGCGGCGATCAGCCGGGTCGCCTCGACGCCGTCCATCACCGGCATGCGGATGTCCATGAGGACGACGTCCGGTGACAGCCGCCGGGTCTCCTCGACGGCCTCGCGGCCGTCGGCGGCCTCTCCCACGACCTCGATGTCCGGCTCCGCCTCCAGGATGTACCGGAAGCCGGTCCGGATCATCGGCTGATCGTCAGCCAGCAGGACGCTGATGGACCGCATGGTGGGCAGTTCCTCCGTCGTTCGCGTTGCCGTCGTCCTCGGGCAGGTCCAGGCCGGCGTGGACGCAGTAACCGCCGCCCGGCCGAGGACCGGTGTGCAGGGTGCCGCCCGTCGCGGCGACGCGCTCCCGCATGCCCAGCAGACCATGACCGGAACCGTATCCGGCCACCGGGGTCCGCGCCGCGTCCACCGCGGCGCCGCCCGGCCCGTCGTCACAGACGCGGACGTGCAGCCGCCCGGGTTCCTCGTCCCACAGCAGACGCACCCGGGTACGGGTCGCCCCCGCGTGCTTGACCGTGTTCGTGAGCGCCTCCTGCACGACGCGGTACACCGTCAGATGGAATCCCGCGGGCAGCGCCACCGCCGCGCCCGACACCTCGTAGTCGACGTCCAGCCCCGTGGCCCGTACGGCGTCGACGAGGGCGGGCAGCGCGTCGATGGTCGGCTGCGGCGGCTCCTTCGACGGCGTGTCCTCCGACTCCTCGTCGGTGCGCAGCACGTCCAGCAGGCGGCGCAGCTCGGTGACGGTGTCCCGGCCCGTCTGCTCGACGGCGGCGTGCAGTTCATGGGCCTTGTCGGGCGACCGGTCCTGGATCCGGTCGGCCGCGATGGTCTGCACCACCATCAGGCTCACGTTGTGGGCCACGATGTCGTGCAGTTCCCGGGCGATCCGCGCCCGTTCCTGCATCACCGCGGCCCGCGCGTTGGCGGCCTGCTCCCGCTCCAGCGCGGCGGCGCGCTGCATGGCCTCGTCCCGCACGGCCGTCCGGGCCCGGGACAGCCGGCCCAGAGCCCACGCCGCCAGCAGGAGCACGGCATCGGTCACCAGCGCGGCCAGCCGGTGCCCCGGCGGTGCGAGGAACGCCTCCGTCAGCGCGCTCACCGGGATGAACACGGCCGCGACGAACATGGTCACCCGTGGCGCGCCGCGCACCGCGGTCAGGAACACGGCGATGGCCACGGCCAGGTACGTGGGGCCGATCGACGTGCCCTCGGGGCCGGCGAGCTGCGGGATGTAGGACAGGCGCTGCAGGATCCCCGACGCGGCCGCCATCACCAGCAGAGCGGCCAGGGGCACCATGCGGTGCACGGCGAGGGGCAGGGTGGCCAGCGCCACCAGGACGTACCACCACTGGTCCGTCTCCCGCAGCGGAGTGCCGTCCGGCGGGATCGCCTCCGGCAGCGCCAGGCACGCCACCGCCGCCAGGACGGCCAGTGCCGCGTCCGTCACCGCGGCGGGCACCTGGCGGCCCGCGAGGGCTCCCGCTTCTCTCATGCCGTCCACCGTAGACGTCCTGCTCACGCCCTTTGCCCCTCCCAGGTCTGAGTCCCGTCACGGCGCTTCCTCCTCCCGGCCCCCTCCGAAAGGAGGAGACGCGCCGCGCACCCGGCGCCGCGGCGGCGTGCGGCCTCGTCCGGACGGCGGAAGCGGCCACCCCTCTCATCCGCCCGGTGGAGCACGCGTTTCGACGTGGCGAGGGAGGTTCCGGGCCTCGCACGCCGGTGGACTGGAAGGACTCATCAGCCACGAACGACCTCGAGGTTTCCCATGCTCGGAGCCCGCAGCCGGACCACGCCCCCCGGCGCCCCCATCGGCATCGACCCCACACGCACGGCCGTACGGCTGACCCGGGTGACCAAGCGGTACGGCCGCGGGCCGGACGCGGTCGTCGCCCTGGACGACGTCAGCACCGGCATCGCCGCCGGCGGCTTCACCGCCGTCATGGGCCCCTCCGGCTCCGGGAAGAGCACCTTCCTGCACTGCGCCGCCGGGCTCGACCGGCCGACGTCCGGAACCGTCCACCTGGGCGGCCAGGATCTCGGTGAGCTGGACGAGAAGCAGCTCACCCGGCTCCGCCGGACCCGCGTCGGCTTCGTCTTCCAGGCGTTCAACCTGCTGCCGTCGCTCACCGTCGAGCAGAACCTCACCCTGCCGCTGCGGCTGGCCGGAGCGGCGGCGGACCAGGACGCGGTGCACGGCGTCACGGCCGCCGTCGGGCTCACCGGTCTGCTCGGCCGGCGCCCCGCGGAACTCTCCGGCGGACAGCAGCAGCGGGTCGCCATCGCCCGCGCCCTCATCACCCGCCCCGAAGTGATCTTCGCGGACGAGCCGACCGGCGCGCTCGACCCGGACACGGCCGAGGAGATCCTCGCCCTGCTCCGGCAGGCCGTGACCGACCTGCACCAGACCGTCGTGATGGTCACGCACGACCCGGTCGCCGCACAGCACACCGACGAGGTCCTCTTCCTCGCCGGCGGCTGCCTGGTGCGCCGCATGGAGGCCCCGTCCGCCGCTGAGGTCAAGAGCGTCATGAGCGAACTGCGGAGGACCCACTGATGCTGCGCATCGCCCTGGCCACCCTGCGCGCCCGCGGCGGGGCCTTCGCCGCCACGTTCGCCGCCCTCCTGCTCGGCGCGGCCGTCATCAGCGCGTGCGGCGTGCTCCTGGAATCCGGACTGCGCTCCGCCCTGCCGCCCGAACGGTACGAGAAGGCCCCGGTGATCGTCGCCGGGCGGCAGTCCGTCGAGCTCGAGGTGAAGACCGCCGACGGAACCGACGACCGCAGCTCCCAGCCGCTGCTGGAACGTCCCCGGCTCGACGTCTCCCTGGCCCGCGACCTCGCGGCGGTCGAGGGGGTCGCCTCCATGGTTCCCGACCGCCGCGTCACGGTCCGCCTGCTCGACGGGGACCGCGCCGTCACCGGGGCCAACGGTGCCGTGCCGCAGGCCCACACCTGGTCCAGCCGCGTCCTGGGCGGCTTCCGCCTCACCGAAGGGCACGCCCCCCGGGGCTCCCGGCAGGTCGTCCTGGACAGCCACCTCGCGGACCGGGCCGGGCTGCGGACCGGCGACAGCGTCCGGCTCATGACCTCGTCCACCCCTCTCACCTTCGAGGTGACCGGCCTGGTCGCCCTCGACGGGGACCGCACGCCCCGGCAGTCGGTGCTCTACGTGTCCGGGGCCGCGATGCAGCGGCTGGCACCCCGCTCCGGCGCGTACGCCGACGCCTTCGGCCTGTTCCCCACGCCCGGCACGCCGCCTTCGGAGGTGGCATCCGCCGTCGAACGGACGCTGGCCGGACACCACGCCGCCGTGTACACGGGCGACGAACGCGGTGAGGCGGAGTTCACCGACATCGCGGTCGGCGCGTCCAATCTCGTGCAACTGGCCACCGCCATCGGCGGCAACGTCCTGCTCGTGGCCGTCTTCGTCCTGTGCGCCACGACCTCCCTCGCGGTACGCCACCGCCACCGCGAGCTGGCCCTGCTGCGCGCCATCGGCACCACGCCCGGACAGCTGTACCGCATGATCACCGCGGAGTCGGCGGTGGCCGGTCTGGTCGCGGGTGTCCTCGGCTGCCCCCTCGGCGTCGGTGTCGTGCACTGGCTGAGCGGGCAGTTCGCCGGGCGCGGTCTCGTCCCGCCGGACTTCCGGCCGGTCGTCGGCCCGCTCCCGTTCCTGGCGGCCGTCGGCGCCACCGTGCTGACCGCGGTGGTCGCGGCCTTCGTCGCGGCACGGCGGGCCGCGCGCGTCCATCCGACGGAGGCGCTGCGCGAGGCCTCCGCCGAGCCCGCCCGCCTCGGCCGGGGCCGCCTGATCACCGGCGGCGTCCTGCTCGCCCTCGCCGTCTCCGTGCTGGGCCTCGGCCTCGGGTACCGCACCGACTTCCTGACCCTGGTCGGACTGGCCAACTCCCTCGTCCTGCTGCTCGTCATCGCGGCGGCGGTCCTCGGTCCGCTGATCGCCCGCGCCGCCACGGACCTGCTCGCCCCGCTGCTCGGCCGGACCGGGGTCGCCGGCTGGCTGGCGGCGGTCAACTCCCGCGCCCGCGCCGCCCGGACGGCGGCCGCTGTCACTCCGCTCGTGCTCGCGGTGTCCTTCGCCGCGACGGTGGTGTTCACCCAGACCACCCAACTGAGCCGCTCAGCCGACGAGATCCGCTCCGGCACGGTCGCCGACCACGTGCTCACCGCTCCCGCCGGGGTGTCCCCCGACGTGGCGCGCCGGGCCGCCGAGCTGCCGGGCGTGGCCGCCGCCACCGGCGTGGTCCGCTCCAAGGCGATCGGCGTGGGTTCGCTGCTCGGCACGGAGGAGACCGTCTCCCTGACCGCGCAGGGCCTCAGGCCGTCGGCCCTGTCCGCCACCGTGGACCTGGACGAACGCGAAGGGGACCTCTCCGCCCTGGCCCCGGGCACGGTGGCCCTCAGCACCACGGCGGCGTCGTGGCTCGGGCTCGACGTCGGTGATCGGGCACGGCTGTACCTGGGGGACGGCACGCCCTTCACCGGCGAGGTGATCGCCGTGTACGACAGGGGACTGGGCTTCGCCGACCTCACCTTCGACCACGACCTGCTCCTCGCCCACACCACCGGCGGCGTCGACCAGTCGGTACTGATCCGGTCGGCATCCGGCGCGGCCGGCGACACCGCGCGGGAACTGTCCGCCCTGGCGCGCGACTATCCGGGCACCACCCTGAGCGGAGCGCTGGCGGCCGACGCCCAGGTCGAGGAGCAGCGGGCGACGGCGTGGGTGAACTATGTGGTGGTCGGCGTCATCATCGCCTACACCGCGCTGACCGTCGTCAACACCCAGGCGATGAACACCGCGAGCCGCCGCCGCGAGTTCGCGCTGCTGCGGCTGAGCGGCAGCACCCGTTCCCAGGTGCTGGGCATGGTACGGCGGGAGAGCTTCACGGTGGTGGCCGTCGGCACCGGCCTGGGCACCCTCCTGTCGCTCCCGCCGCTGATCCTGATCGCGCTGGCGCTGACCGGCGCACCTTGGCCGACGGTGCCCCTGCCGGCCTGGCTGACGATCGCCGGCTCTACGGCCCTGCTGACGATGGCGGGCGCGATGCTGCCCACCCGCCTGCTGCTGCGGGTCCGTCCGGTGGACGGCATCGGGACGAAGGAGTGAGGCCCGCGCGATGGCGGACGTGACCTGCTCCGGCCCGGCGTCCCGACGGCACGGGCCCGTGCGCCGGGCACGGCCCGGGTCCGTCCCGGGCCGCGGGCCGGATCAGCCCAGCCGTGGGGGAAGCCAGGCGTGGTGCCGCAGGATCATGCGAGTCGCGGCCCGGGACGGTATCAGCCGCATCGCCGTGTTCCGCAGGGCGACGGCAAGGGGGTGGGAGAGCTGCTGGCCCATCCGTCCGGCCTGCCGGGCCGCCCGCGCGACGGCCTGGCTGCGCGGGCGGCGCTCGGTGTCGTAGCGCGCGAGCGCGGCCTCGACGGTGGGCTCGCCGGCGAGCGCGGCCGCCAGGGTGATCGCGTCCTCCAGCGCCTGGCAGGCGCCCTGCCCGAGGTGAGGCGTCATCGCGTGGGCCGCGTCACCCAGCAGCACGATCCGGCCCGCCGTGAACGAGGGGAGAGGCGTGCGCAGTTCGGCGACGTCGTGGTGGAGCACGGCCGCGGGCCGGGTCGCGTCGAGGAGGGCGGGGATCGGGTCGTGCCAGGAGCGGAACGTGGCACGCAGCGCGGCCAGCGGGTCGGCGAACCGGGTGCCGGCGGGCAGGGTGAGGACGGCGTGCCACTCGGCCCGCCCGTCGCGGAAGGCGATGTGCCCGAACTCGGCCCCACGCCCCCAGGTCAGCTCGAAGTCGGTGCGGAGGCCGACCGGTTGCTCGGTGATGGCGCGCAGCACCGTCGAGCCGCTGTAGACCGGGCCCGGGTGGGCCGGGAAGAGCCGGGCGCGCACCGTGCTGCCGATGCCGTCGGCCGCGACCACCAGATCGGCGTCCAGGAACGTGTCGCCGCAGTCGACTCGCACCGTTCCGGGGCCGATCTGCTCGACCGAGCGTGCCTGACGGCCCGTCAGCAGGGCCTCTGCCGGGAGGGATCCGCGCAGCAGCCGGTGCAGGGTGGAGCGGGCGATGCCCATGATCGGTGTGCCCACCGCCTTCTCCAGCGCCGAGCCGTCCATCCGGGCCAGCCATCCGCCCCGCGGCGTGCGAGTGCCGCCGGTGTACTGGCCGCGTGAGGCGTCCCGTACCGCCCGGCCGACGCCAAGTCCGTCCAGCGCCCGCAGGCCGTTGGCCGCCAGTGAGATGCCCGCGCCCGCGTCGTGGAGCACGGACGCGCGCTCGACGACGGTCACGTCCCAGCCGATGCGACGCAGGCCTGCCGCTGCGGCGAGCCCGCCGATGCCTCCTCCGACGACCACCGCCGTGCTGCCATGCCGAGACCCCCGTTCTTCTACACCTGTAGAAGATCACTCTAACGGAGCCTCTACAGGTGTAGAAAGGGGTCATGGCTACGGATCGGCGCACCCTCCTCGCGGACGCGGCCCTCGGCGTGCTCGCCGACGAAGGGGTCCGAGGCCTCACCCACCGCGCGGTCGACCGCAGAGCGGGCCTGCCGTCCGGCACCACGTCGGCCTACTTCCGGACCCGAGCCGCGTTGCTCACCGGCCTCGTCACCCGCCTGGTCCGGCTCGACCAGGCGGAACTGCGCGCGCTGGCCGAGGAACTCGCGCCCCTGCGCACCGCCGGGGAACTGGTGGACGCCATGCTGCGGCTCACGCGGCAGCGGCTCACCGGCGAAGGCCGCAGCCGCTCCCTCGCCCGCTACGCCTGCGCCGTCGAGAGCGTGCGCGACCCCGAGCTGCGCGAGATCCTCGTCCCCCGGGAGAACGCCGGGCACCGAGCCGTCCGGGAGTTCCTCGCCGCGCACGGCGTGACGGACGTCGAGCGTCGCACGCACACCTTGCTGACCTGTGTCGACGGACTGGTCTTCGACCGGCTGGTGAGCGGCGGCGAGGTGTCGCGTGACGCCCTCGAAGGCCTGGTCGCCGCCGCCCTCCGCGAGACGCCGTGAGAGGGCGCGGGCGAGCGCTCGTCGAACGAGGTCACCGACACCCGGTCCGGTGACCCTGAACGCCGTCAGACAGGGCCGGCGCCGAGACTGAAGGTGTCGACGTCGAACAGGGCCCCGGCTCCGCCGGTGAAGCGCAGGAAGAGCGGTCCCGAGGCGGCGCCCGTCAGGGCCGTGGTGACGGTCGTGAAGGTCTCCCAGCCGCCGGTGACCGGCACCGGCACCGAGCCGAGCAGGGTGCCGCCCGCCGAACCGGAGCGGATCTCGATGGTGCCGCCCGCGCCCGCCGAGGACACCTTCGCCGTGAAGGATTTCGCTCCCGTGGTCGTGACGTGGGAGTAGCCCGCCCAGTCGCCGTGGTCGATGTAGCCCAGCGTCAGCCCGCCGCTGGCCGGCCCGTGCGCGGCTGCCTGCACGCCGGAGCCGGAACTGTACGACTCGGCCTCCACCTGCCCGTTCCCGGCCGCAGCCGAGCAGTCGGCCGGGGCCTGCCCGGCCGCGTACCGCACCCCGCCCAGCAGCAGGGAACGGAAGGCCGGGTCGGCGTAGGACTCGGCGGTGTGGCCGAGCCCGGTGTAGAAGGACCGGCCCGAACCCTGCCCGTGGCACCAGGTGATGGGGTGGTCGGCCCCCATGGAACCGCCGCTGTAGGTGCTTTCGTCCAGGGTCTGCAGCACGCGCACGCGGGGGCGGGGATTGGCGCGGTAGTCGTACCACTCGTCGGTGCGGGTCCAGGTCGCGCCCAGATGGGCGGTGGCCGGGTGCGTCCGGTCCTCGGTGCGCAGGGTGGCCCGCTGGATCGCGGGGTGGCTCCGGAACCACGCGCCGACGAGCTGTCCGTAGTAGGGCCAGTCGTACTCGGTGTCGGCGGCCGCGTGCACGCCCATGTAGCCGCCGCCGGAGTCCACGTAGGACTGGAACGCGCTCTGCTGCGTGGGGTCGAGGACGTCGCCCGTGGTGTTGAGGAACACCACGGCCTCGTAGCCCGCCAGGTCGGCGGGGGTGAAGGCCCCGGCGTTCTCGGTGGCCGTGACGGTGAAGTCGTGCTGGCCGCCGAGGGCGCGCAGCGCCTCGATGCCCGCCGGGATCGCGTCGTGCCGGAAGCCGGCCGTCTTCGAGAACACCAGGACGTCGAAGGACGCCGCGTGGGCCGTGCCGGCCGGTGTGATCAGGGCGCCCAGCAGGCCCAGGGCCAGGGCGGCGGTGCCGCGGCGCAGTCGCCGCATCAGGTGGGTCATGGTCATCGCTCCTTGCGCGCCGTGGCGGCGGATCGGGAGAGCGTGAAGGTGTCGACGTCGAACAGGGAGCCGGAGCCTCCGGTGAAGGTGAGGAACAACGGACCCGAGCCCGCGCCGTCGAGGGTGGTGCCGACCGTGGTGAAGGTGTCCCAGCCGCCGGTCACCGGGACGGTCACGGACCCCAGCAGCGGGCCGGTCGGCGAGCCCGAGCGGAACTGCAGGGTGCCGCCCGCCCCGGCCGAGGAGACCCGGGCGGACACGGAGGTGGCACCGGCGGTGGAGACGGAGGCGTATCCGGCCCAGTCGCCGTGGTCGACGTAACCCAGCGTCAGACCGCCGCCGGCCGTGCCGTGCGCCGCCGGCTGGACACCCGAGGCGGAGCTGTACGACTCCGCCTCCCACGGCGTGGTCGTGGCGGTGCCCGAGCCCAGGGTGAACGCGTCGAGGTCGAAGAGGTGGCCCTGCCCGGTGGGTCCGCGGAACACCAGGAACAGCTCGGTGCTGCCGGCGGGCGCGCCGGAGAGAGCGGCGGTGACGTCGGTGAAGGTGTCCCAGCCGCCGGTCACCGGCACGGTCGCGCTGCCGAGCAGGGTGCCGGTGGCGGAACCGGCACGCACCTGGAGGGTGCCGCCCGCGCCGCCGGACGCCACGCGCGCGGTGAACCTGGTGGCGCCCGCGAGGACGTACGGCTTGAACGAGATCCAGTCGCCGTCGTCGGTGAAGCCGACCGTCCTGCCGCCCTCGGCGGTCGCGTGGGCGGCGGTCTGGACGCCCGACTGCGCGCCGAAGTGCTCGCCCTGCCGGTGCCGCGGTTGCAGGGTGCGCGCGGAGTGCGTGGTCAGACCGCCGGTGTCGGTGTACTCGGCGTCGAAGACCCCGTAGAGGTTGGCGGCGTTGTCGTGCTCGCCGTCAGCGGGCACGGTGAGGCGGCCCTCGCAGCCGTTCGTGGAGGTGATGGCGTGGGTGTGGCTGTCATGGCCCAGGAGGTAGGTGACCTTCACCTTCGAGCAGTCGACCGCGCCGTCCTCCGGGTCGCCGGCCTGGACCCGGAACGGCACGGTGTCGCCGAACGTGAACGGCTGCCCGTCGAGGGGCAGTTGCAGGGTCACCGTCGGGGCGGTGTTGCCGGCGGTGACCACCAGGCTCGCGGTGCCGGTCAGGCCCTGCGGATCCCGGACGGTGAGGGTGGGCCGGTAGGTGCCCGCGGTGGAGTACGTGTGGCTGGGGTCGGCCTGTGTGGAGGTGGTGCCGTCGCCGAAGTTCCAGGAGTAGGTCAGTGCCCCGCCCTCGGGGTCGGCGCTGCCCCGCGAGGAGAACCGCACGGTCAGCGGCAGGGCGCCGGAGGTGCGGTCGGCGGACGCCTGGGCGACGGGGTTGCGGTTGCTGCCGGCGATGTACTCGATGCGGTACAGGGCCGAGTTGTCGCTGCCGGTGCCGTAGTCCAGGACGTACAGGGCGCCGTCGGGACCGAAGTCGGTGTCCATCACCTGGGTGCCGCTCCAGGGGACGTTCTCGATCGCGCCGGGGGAACCGTCGCTCCTCACCTCGATGGCCTTGATCCACCGGCGGCCGTACTCGGCGGCGAAGAACCGGCCGTCGAGGGAGGCGGGGAACTTCACCGTCGACGTCGAGGCGGGGTCGTAGCGGTAGACCTCACCGCCCATCGGGGACTCCGAGCCACTGCCGAACTCGGGCGGTGAACCGTCCAGTCCGTACTTGATCCAGCTGGGCTTCGCCGGGGGCAGCTGCGCCTTGCCCGTGTTGCGGAAGGAGTTGTTGGCGGGGCCGCCCGCGCAGTCGTACTTGGCGCCGGAGGGCCCGGTGGGGAAGGTGAACTCGTTGTACGTCTCGGCCGTGGTGTTGGTGCCGGTGCAGTACGGCCAGCCGTAGTTGCCGGGTGCGGTGATCCGGTCGAACTCGACCTGGCCGCCCGGTCCCCGGTTGGGGTCGGTGCCTCCCGCGTCGGGCCCGTAGTCGCCGAGGTAGACCGTGCCCGTGGGCCGGTCGACGGACATCCGGAACGGGTTGCGGAAGCCCATCGCGTAGATCTCGGGCCGGGTGCCCGCGGTGCCGGGCGCGAACAGGTTGCCCGTCGGGACGGTGTAGCCGCCGGTGGCGGTCGGCTTGATCCTGAGCACCTTGCCGCGCAGGTCGTTGGTGTTGCCGGAGCTGCGCTGGGCGTCGAACTGCGGGTTGCGATTGGTGCGTTCGTCGATCGGCGCGTATCCGGACGAGTCGAACGGGTTGGTGTCGTCGCCGGTCGTCAGATAGAGGTTCCCGGCCGCGTCGAAGTCGATGTCGCCTCCGACGTGGCAGCACTGGCCGCGGTCGTTGGGCACCTCCAGCACGACCTTCTCGCTCGCGGCGTCCAGGGTGCCGTCGCCGCGCAGCGTGAACCGCGACAGGTTGAGATGGCCCTTCCACGGTGCGAAGTCGGTGGCCGTGCCGGTCGTGGGGGCGTCTCCCGCCGGGGTGCTGAGCCGCGGGGAGTAGTAGACGTACACGTACCGGTTGGTGGCGAAGGCCGGGTCGGCGGCGATGCCTTGTAACCCTTCCTCGTCGTGCGTGTAGACGTCCAGCTTTCCGGCCTGTTTGGTGTTGCCCGCGGCGTCCGTGAGACGGATCGTGCCGTCGCGTGCGGTGTGCAGCACCGACCGGTCGGGCAGCACGGCCAGTGACATGGGCTCGCCCATCTCGGCCGCGCCACCGGCGAGCCGGACCTGCTGGTAGTCACCGGGTGGGAGATCCGCCGGGGCCGCCGGGGCGGAGGCGGCCGTCGGAGCCGCCGTGACGGCACCGGCCAGGACGAGCGTGAGCGCGGTGAGGCTTCTCAGCCCCGCGCGTGGGCGCCAGAGCATGGAGGGGTGTCCTTCCTGACGGTGAGGGATGTCAGGCAAGGCGCGCGCCGGCCGCGCTTGCCGGGTGCTGGCGCGGGGCGCGACGAGGGAGCGGTCGGGCTACCGCGGACGATCGCTGGCGCTGTGCGTGAATTGCGGTGTGCGCAGGGCGAATTGCGGGACGCCGCTGGTGTTTTGCATGCTGCTGGGCGGCGCCAGATATGTCAAGTCCCTGTCAAAATAAGCGTGGAGTGAGGCGCCTCGGTGCGCCGGCCCGCACGGAGAAGGGCGCCGGTCCGCTGCCGGAGCCGCGGACCGACGCCCTGGTGGCGTCGGGGAAAGGTGGGGTCAGGAGGCCGAAGGTGCCCTGCAGAGCGCCCAGATGATGACTGCGTCGAGCGCGATGATGGTCATGGCCCAGACCGGTGCGTAGGGCAGCCACATGAAGCTCGCGATCATGCTCAGCCCGGCGAGCCCGATGCCGACGACCCTGGCCCACGTGGAGCCCTGGAAGAGGGACACTCCCGCGAGCACGACACCGAGTCCGATCATGAGGTGGATCCACCCCCACGCGGTCAGATCGAGCTCGAAGACGTAGTTGCGGGTGGTGACGAAGACCTCGTCGTTCGCGATGGCGGCTATGCCGGACAGCATCGCCATGATGCCGTTGAAGATCATGAGTGAGGCGGCGAGTGCCACCCATCCGGTCACGGCACGGGACGAACGGGCGCCGCCGGCTCGCGTCGTGTGGTGCACTCGGCTCGTGTGGCTGGCCATGAGCATGCTCCCGGGGTTGTCCGTCCGACCCGGCATGCGGTCCCCCCACAGCCTGATCGACTTACTTCCAGCGTGCGCTCGCCCGGGGTCGATCGCACGCCGGGAGCGGTGCCTTCGCCGCGGGGGGAAACGACTCCCGGACGCCGGGGGAGATCAAGTGCCCTTCGCGGCGCGGGACGAGGGCCCGGGGCTGCCGAGGCGGTGGCGCAGGGCGGTCTCCTGGGACAGTACGGCGCCCACGCTGAGCCCGACGGCGACGGCCACACAGATGACGATCAGCCAGGACAGCAGCACGAACACCGAACCGGCCGAGCCGTAGGCCTCCAGGGCCCGGTTGAGGGCCCGGGGCATGTAGAACTGCGCGGTGACCGACAGGCCGCTGACCGCGGCCGCGGTGATCACCGCACCGGGCAGGAGGGGCGCCCAGCGGACGACACCGCCCAGCAGGAGATGCTGGGTCCACCACCACAGGACCGTCTCGACGAGCAGCGTCACCACGAAACCCAGCGCCACCCCCAGCACGCTGCCCAGCAATCCCTGTGCGACCAGCGCACCGAGCCACAGGACGATCCAGGCGAGCCACCGCCACGGGGCCACCGAGAGCCCGGCGCGCGGCAGCCGCCATGCCCTTCGGCACAGCCGCTGCACGGCACGGCTCACCGCGGTGGCCGACAGGACGACCATCAACCCGCCGACCACTCCCGTGGCCTGCTTCAGGTCCTCGGCAGGCGGCTGGAACGCCGCGTGCAGCTCGGCCTTCGCCTGCCCGGTGAGGCCGAAGACGGCACTCACCGACTCGGTGACCTGATCCCGCAGCGCCGGCGGCGCATAGGCCCCGATCACGAGAAGCAGCGGCACGGCCGTGAGGAAGCACTGCGCCGCGATGCGGGTGGCGGAGTCGAAGACGTTGACCGACACCAAGCGGTCCACCAGGGCGGTGGTCACGGGGAAACGGGACTCGACCCGCGCGTGGAGGGCCCGCAGCCGGGCGGTCCGACGCGCGGTGCGCTCACGCCACCAGGAGGCGTGCAACGCGGCGGTGGCCCGTCGCGGCGCACGGCCGGCGCGTCCCGCCGCGAGGGGCCGCCGCCGCTCGTCCGTTCCCCCGCCCCCGCTCTCGCCGGACCGCCTCAGCCGCCGGCGGATGCGTGGCCTGTGCATGAGGTCCGGGTCGCCGTGGCCGGCGGCACGCCTGCCGAAGTCTCCATCCGTCTGCTCCTTCCCGACTCCAGAGTGCGCGACCGAGCGGCGCACGGCACGCCGCCGCACGCCCACCCGGCGCCGGGCGACACCGCGCGGATGCGGCGTGCGCGGGCCCTGCATAGGCTCGACCCGTACGCGCGCCCGACGGGATCAGGCCATGGTCGTGGACCTGCTGCTCATCGCGCTCGCCATCACGCTCGATCCGCTGCCGATCATGGCGTTCGTGCTGGTGGTGGCGTCCGCCCGGGGTGCGCGCAAGGGAATGCTCTTCATTCTCGGCTGGGTGGCCTGCTTCGTGGCGGTGATCGCTCTGGTCCTGCTGCTCACGGGCGGCCGGCCACCGGAGCCGAGGTCGCCCCCGTCCACGCTCAGCCTGGTGGCGACGCTCCTCATCGGCGTCTCGCTCGTCGCGTACGGCATCCACCGGCGCCGGCGCTCCGGCCGCGCCCGGCCGCGCGGCCGGGCCCGCGCCCACAACCCGCGACCACCGGCGCCCGTACACGGCCCCGCCCCCGCCGTCCCGCAGCGAGCCGAAGGGTCCTCCTCCCTCACCTCGCGCCTGGATCGCGGTTCGGCGGGGGCGGCAGCCGGACTCGCCGTGCTCCTCCAGCCCTGGGGCCTGGTCGCCGCCGGAGCCACCACCGTGGTGGGGGCCGACACCTCGCAGGCCACGACCTGGCTGGTCCTGCTCGCGTTCTGCCTGCTCGCCAGCGCCACCCTGCTCGCCGCGGAGCTGTACGTCGTGCTCCGGCCGGCGGTGGCGCGCATCCGGCTGCTCCGGCTGCGCACCTGGATGCAGGACCACGCGGAACGGGCGATCGTCGCGGGCAGCATCGTCATCGGCCTGTGGCTGACGGGCCGGAGCATCCATGGCCTTGTGGGCTGAACCCCCGGCCCCATGTCCTGGATGTCCTGCTGCACGGCCACTCCCTCGAGATGGGTCCGGCCTCGGACACACCTCCTGGGGCGCCGGTCGCCCACGGCGCATCGGGAAGGACGGCCCCTCCAGCCATTGCAGCACTCGGTCAGGGCCCCTGCATGTCCGGACAGGGGAGATCAAGGCCGGGCTTGGACGGAGGAGTCGGCGGGCGGTGCCTCGGGAGCGTCCAGGAACTCACGGATCCCGAAGCCCACGAGTGTGATCACGGCCGTCCAGACCACGACCGCCGTGGTCGGGTAGCTCCAGGTGAACAGGACGACGGCGGCGATCACCAGGATGGCCGCCCCGATCCAGCGCTTGAAGCGGTGGACGAACCGCCCGGCCGCGCCGAGACGGAGCCCCGCCGACGTCGCCACATCGCGCAGCCCGCCGATGCCCCTGCGGCAGCCCGTGCGGGTGAGGACGGCGATCCGGGACGGCCCGGCGAAGAAAGCGCCGGCGGCGGTGAACAGGGCGACCGCGGCGAGCGCGCGCACACCCGCGCGCAGGAACCTGACCAGCGCGTCGTACACCGAGCCCGCGGCGGCCTCGGAAGCGCCCGGGGGCAGATGGTCGAGATAGACGTCGCGGGCGACGGTGAGGCCGATGCCCAGCACCAGCATGGCGACGAAGACGGCCAGCGCGGCCCCGATCAGCGCGTGGCGGCGGTTGAAGGCCACATAGATGCCCGCGGCGGCGACCAGCAGCGTGATGACGGGCAGCCAGCCGCCGAGAATCTGCAGGACGCGCACGTAGGTCTTGACGGTGCCGACGTCCTCGGAAGCGAGGACCACGAAGTCGGTCCGCACGGCCGGGATCTTCTCGGCGGCCTTGAGACCGGCATCGACCAACCGCTCCTTGACGTTCCCGACGATCGGACCGAGGTCGACGACGACCTGGTTGTCCTCCAGCTCGACCGCGCTGTCGGACCGGCCCGTCAGGGCCTTGTCCAGCGCCGCGTGCGCCCTGCGGTTGGCGTCGGCCCAGACCGTCTCGAAGGCGCTGCTGGTGACCACCCGTTCCACCGTGCTGCCGACGAGCTGCTCGAGTCCGCTCTCGATGGGGCCGTCGAGGTCGCCCAGCAACTGGGCGACCCGCGGCGGGACACCCTGCTGGGCCGCCGCGTCCGTCAATTCCTTGACCAGGGCGTCCACGTCGATCCGGGCCAGCACGACAGCGGTGACCCGGTTGGTCACCGCCTTCTGCACATCGGGATCGCTCGCCAGCGGCCCGACGGTGCCGACGTAGCGGTCCGTGTCCTGCACGACGCTGTTCGCCCACACCGCGACGACGGACAGCAGTGACAGCAGGCCGGCGAGGAGGGCGAGGAGCACCGACCCGAGCGAACGGAACGGGTGATGCCGGGCAGCACGGGAAGACCCTCCGCTCTCCAGGGCGTTGACCCGCTGCCGCAGGTCGTCCAGCTCGTCGCGCTCGCGGGCGGAGAGCTGTTCGTCACCGCTGTGGCTCATGGCCACCAGCAGATCCGCTCCGGGCGCGGTGTGCGAGCCGGGCGAACCGGGGTGGGTGAGTCCGGGGGAGGGGCGAAGGTCACAGCATCATATCGGGCGTTTCGGGCTTCGATCTTCACGGAAGGCTTACAAGTTGGCTAAGTTGGGCACCGCGTGCACGACTTCCGCCCTCAGGCAGGCGATCTCGTGCACTCCCGGACGGAAGGAGCGCGCTTGCCCATGGCGCCGGAACGAACCTCGCGCCCCGAGTTGGCCGACATGGAAGAGCCGAGCCCCGAAGAGGTCCGGCGGTATGTCGACCGCCTCTACGACCGGGCCGAGAGCGACACGGGTACCTTCAACGCGACCCGAGCCGCCGCCATCCCGCGCCAGCGGGGTACGGCCGTCCGCGGCCGGTCCCAGGAGGACAGCGAACCGGCGATCGGAACCCTGGCCCGTCAGTGGTTCGACGCCGCGCGGGCCAAGCTGGGCCCCACCTTCCCTGCCCCGCAGCCGGACAGGAGACCGCCGGTGCGCCCGGACCGCGCGCCCGAGCCGGCGCGCCCCGTACGTGCGGTGGAGCCACGCCCGGAACCCCTCGCCCTCGAAGCGCCCGAAGCGCCCACCGGTTCCCTCCCCCGACTCCCCGGGCAGCGTGTCTCGTCGGCTGTGCCGGGCGAGTCCCTCCGGGACGAGGGCGAGTGGCGCACCGGTGCGCAGCCGGTGCCCGGCGGGGAAGGCACGGCGGCATGGCCGCTGTACGAGCCCGCAGTCGCGTCTCCCCCGGAGACCGGCGCCCTGTCCGGCTCGCTCCCCGGCGTCCCGTCCGTCGCGGAGCTGCCCACCGCCCCGGACCTCGCCCCGAGCCTGGCCCCGGACCTCGCCCCGGCTCCTTACCCGGCGGATCTCCCCTCGATCGGGGCGGAGTTTCACGGGGACGGGGACGCCACCGGGGTGACCGCGCCGTATGCCGCGGCCGGCGTGCTCACCGCGACGTACGGCGCCGGTCTGCCGGACGTCTCCGCAGCCGTCCTCGAAGCTCCCGCTCCGGCGGTGCTCGCCGCACCGGCCGTCGTACCCGCCCCCGCCGCTCCCACGGTGACAGCCGGATCCTGGCCGGCCCCGGTGAGCGGCCACCGCACCCAGGCCGAACGCGTGCTCGCCTTCGCCCGCGCGCAGATCGGCCGGCCGTGCGTATGGGGCGCGGTCGGTCCGGGGTCGTACGACGCCCCCGGGCTCGCCCAGGCCGCGTGGAAGGCCGCCGGTGTCACGCTTCCCCGGAGCGCCGAGGCCCAGTGGGCCGCGGGCATGCAGGTCCCGCTCGCCGAGGTCCGGGTGGGAGACCTGGTCTTCTTCCACGACGACCTCGGTCACGTGGGCATCTGGAGTGGTCCCGGCATGATGATCCACGCGCCCGGCCCGGGAGCGCTCATCCGTGAGGAGTCGGTGTTCTTCGCCGGCCAGTCGGCGATCAGGGGTGCGGTGCGCCCGGCCTGACGGCGGGGAAGAAGTGAGACGACCGGTTCCGCCATCTCCCGGACGGATCAGGGCACTTGCGTGCTCATGACGCCGCCCAAACCCCTGAAGAACGCACTGATCGTCCTGTTGACCTATGTCTGCGTCGTGCTGATCATGCGCTACCGAAGAGACGGCATGGACTGGGGCCCGGCCCTGTTGATCGGTCTGCTCGTCACGCCCCTGGCTCTCCTGCTGTCGGCGGGCCGGGAGCGGCTCATGGCCAAGGCGACGAGGGCGGGTCGGCGGGCGCGGGCACGCCGTGGCGGCGAGGCGGCCGAGTGACGCCGGACCGGCGCCGCACCGCGGCGCCGGTGGGACGCGTGCCGCGGTGGGCGCCTGCGCCCACGCCCTCAGAGCAGTGATCTGCGCCGGGCGGCCGTCACCAGGTCCGTGACGGTGGCCAACTTGGCGCGCGGCCTGCCGTCGCGCTCTCCGCGCAGACGCTCGGTCCGGTCGATGGCCGCCATGCCGCGGGCGTCCACGAGCCGGGGCGCGCGGCGCCGCGCCAGGCGCCGGAAGGCCTTCGCCGGGTGGGCGGGCGCGGGAAGGACACCCTCGACGGCGTCGGCGAGCAGACTGGTCACGGTTTCGGCGGCACACGCCCGGTTGGCGCCGATGCCTCCCGACGATCCCCGCTTGATCCACCCCACGACGTAGACACCCGGCAGCCCGGCCACCCGTCCCTTGTCGTGGGGAACCGTTCCGGTCGCCTCGTCGAACGGCAGTCCCGGCACCGGAGTGCCCCGGTAGCCGATGGCGCGCAGCACCGTCGTGGTGGACAGAGACGTCTCGCCGCTCGCGCCCGTGACACGCACCGCCCGTACCGCCGCGTCGTCGCCCCCGACGAACTCCGTGGGCGCGGAGTGGAAGCGCAGCACGATACGGCGGCCCGCGCCGGGCGGCTGCGACCAGTCCACCTGCTCGCGCCGCACGTCCCGCAGCACGGCGGCGAGTTCGTGCGGCCCGGCGGAGTCGATGGCGCTGCCGATGAGGGGGTCGTGGTCGTCGACGACCAGCTCCACACCGGGCAGCTGGGTCAGGGCGAGGAGTTCGGGCCGGGTGCAGGCGGCGTTCTCCGGACCGCGCCGGCCCAGGACGACGACCTCGCGGACGGCGGCGTCGCGCAGGGCGCGCAGCGCGTGGTCGGCGATGTCGGTGCCGGCGAGCCGCTCCGGGTCGGTGACCAGGACGCGGGCCACGTCGAGGGCGACATTGCCGTTGCCGACCACGACGACGCGCTCGGCGGACAGGTCCACCGCGTCGGGAGCCACGTCGGGATGGGCGTTGTACCAGGCCACGAACGTCGTGGCCGGCACACTGCCCGCCAGGTCCTCACCGGGGACGCCCAGCCGCCGGTCGCCCGACGCCCCCACCGCGTACACGACGGCGTCGTGGTGCTCGGCGAGCTCATGGGCCGACACGTGCTCGCCGACCTCCAGCCCCAGCAGCATCCGCACCCGGGGATGGGAGTGGAAGCGGGCGAAGGTGTCGCCGATCTGCTTGGTCGTGGGGTGGTCGGGGGCGACGCCGTACCGCACGAGACCACCCGTCACCGGCAGCCGGTCGATGAGGGTGACGTCGGCGTTGGTGTGCAGGAGCAGGTCCTGGGCGGTGTACATGCCGGCCGGTCCGGTGCCGACGACGGCGATGCGCAGGGGACGGAAGTCGGCCGGCAGGGTCCGGTCGAACGTGGGTCTGTCCCAGGCGTGGAAGTTCGGGCTGTCCTCGGCGGGTTCGGGCGCCGGAGCGTCCGCGAAGTAGGCCGCGTTGATCTCGGCGTACACCTTCTGCGGGCCGGACAGCCGGTCCACGGGGACGATCGCGTCCACCGGGCACGCGTCGGCGCAGGCACCGCAGTCGATGCAGGCCCTGGGGTCTACATGGAGCATCTCCGTGCTGCCGAAGGCCCGTTCCTGCGGGGTGGGGTGGATGCAGTTGACCGGGCAGACGGCGACACAGGTGGCGTCGGCGCAGCAGGTCTGGGTGATGGCGTAGGTCATGGGGTCCGCTCTGCTCGGCAGCGCTGCCGGTGGGTCGGTCAGATCAGGTGGGCACGCTGGTAGAACGCCAGGGCCGGTTTGGTCAGCAGCCCGGCCGAGGCCAGGAACTCCATCAGGCCGGCGCAGCTGGAGCGCATCATCGCCTTGTGGTGCTCGTTGGCGCGTGCCTCGGCGAGCGCCCGCTTCTCGTCGAGTCCGGCGTTGGCGTACACGGACTTGTTCACCATGCTCGTCACGATGACGTAGGCGGCCACCGCGATGACGAACGCGTGGATGTGCCGGCGGACCGGCCCGGCCTTCGCCAGGTGCCGGCGCGTCTCCTCGCGGGCGAACTTCATGTGGCGGGACTCCTCGACCACATGGATGTTGTTGATGGTCCTGACGAACGGCACGACCCGCTCGTCCCGCATCCAGTCGCGCTGCATGACGTCGAGCACTTCCTCGGCGACGAGGATCGCCGCGTAGGCGGCCTCGCCGAACGCCAAGGTCTTGAAGGCCCTGCCCAGTTCGAGCGCCAGACGGCGCGGCCGGTAGGCCGGTGCCTGCAGCTTTCTGGCGCCCCGGGCGAACATGATCGAGTGCCGGCACTCGTCCGCGATCTCGGTGAGCGCCCACTGGACCGTCTCGTCGGTCGGGTCCTTGGCGTAGACGTCCCGGAGGATCAGCTGCTGCAGGATCATCTCGAACCAGATGCCGGTGCTGGCCACGGAGGCGGCTTCCTGCCGGGTCAGCTCCTTGCGCTGCGCCTCGGTGAGCTCGTTCCAGTACGAGGTGCCGTACAGGGTGCTCCACTCCGGGCTGGCGCCGTGGAAGTCCTTGTCCAGCGGTGTCTCCCAGTCGACCTCCGTCAGGGGGTCGTAGGAGAGTGTCGCGGCCGAATCGAGCAGCCGGCCGGCGACTTCACCGGCCTGAGTGCCGTGCTCGACTCGCGGCCGGGCGGTGCTGCTTGCCATGCTCCCAACTCCTCAGTCTCGAGTGACGGTCCGTCTCCGTCGTGGCGCATGCGATCGCGGTGGCTCCGGCAGCGTCCCGATGCCGGAGGGATCCTCCGTCGGTGCGCGCGGGGGCCGGGGTGTGCCGCCGGGCGTGACGGGGCCAAGGGCGGTGTGCGGTGGCGTCGCCGCGCACCTCCTTGTTAGACGGAATGTATAACAAGGGTCCAGGCCGGGCCTACCCCCCAGTAAGAAGCAGTACGCCGGATCTTCGGGAGGCGGCGTTGTCAGTGGTGGGTGCGATGCTGACGGGCATGGACTGGGCGGAGATCATGCGGGGCCGGGTGTACGGCGCCGACCACGACGATGCCGGGCCCCGGCCGGACCGTGTCTACGCAGAGCTGGTCGGGGGCCCGCTGGACGGCCTGCTGCTGGACGTCACCGGCCGACCCGAGTGGGAGCTGCGGGAGGGCGTGGCCCTGCGCACGGAGATAGGGGCCCACGGCCCGGGCGGCCGTGCGCGGTACGCGCTCCGGACGGCGGACGACCGCCACCTGGACTGGCGGGGCGACAGCCCCTGACCCGGCCTGTGCGGCGACGGCAGGAGTGCGCCCCGCCCGTCCTGACGCGACGGGCGGGGCGGGTGGGCCGGGCTCAGCTGGTCGGGAAGTCGTCAGGCGTGCGGATCTGGTCCCTGATCCACACCCCGGCCTGCTTGAGCTGTGCCGTCCCAATCCAGGGGCCGTTGGCGTCACATGTGCCGGGCTTGAACACGGCGCCGGAGCGCTCGTCGTCGGAGAAGTTCCAGTTGACCCAGCTGATCTTCTTCGCCGCCATCAGGTCGAGGTAGCGCTTGGCCATGGTGAAGTCGTTCGCACCTTCACCGGCGGAGTTCTGGGTGCCGAACTCGGTGACGAACACCGGCAGTCTGTCCGCCGCGCGCGACAGGGTGGCGAGGTACTCGTCGCGGTGCGAGGACGCGTAGAAGTGGAACGTGTACAGGATGTTGCCGGCGTTGACCGGGCTGGCGGTGATCTCGTTCTCGTCGCTGCCGTCGGAGACGCCCAGCGAGGACCAGCCGCGGGTGCCGACGAGGACGGGGGTGTCGGGATCCTGCTGCCGGATGACCGGGATCAGCTGTTCCGCGTAGGACTTGATCCTCGCCCAGCTCACGCCGTTGGGCTCGTTGGCGATCTCGTAGAGCAGGTTGGTCTTGTTCCCGTGCCGCTGGGCGATCTCCGTGAAGAACGTCCTGGCGCGGGACAGGTTGTGGTGGGGATCGCCCGGGGTGAGCTGGTGCCAGTCCACGATCACGTAGAGGCCGCGTGCGGTGGCCTGCTCGATCAGGCCGTGCACCAGGTCGGTGAAGCGCCGGGGGTCGGTCTCGTAGCCGCCTTCCTGAACATAGGTGGACACGCGCAGGACGTCGGCCCGCCAGTCCCCGGCCAGGGCGTCGAGGGAGCCGCCGGTGAGGCACTGGCTGTACCACTGCGTCCCGTGGCTGCTCATGCCGCGCAACTGCACGGGCTTCCCGTACCGGTTGCACAGCTTCGTCCCGCACACCCGCAGCTGCCCGTTGACGGCGGCGGGGGTGCCGGCGGCCGGGCCGCCGGGTGACTGCAGGGAGATGTGGTCGACGTTGGGTCCGCCGTTGGCGGTGGTGGCGGTCGCCCTGATGGTGTTCGCCCCGGCCTTGAGGTTCACGCTGAGCGTGGCGGTGGTCCAGCTGGTCCACGCCCCCGTGCCCGGGAAGGCCTTGCCGGCGGCGGCGACGGCACCGTTCACCGTGATGTCCATGGGGCGGTCGGCGGCGGTGCCGTTGGCGAAGCGCAGGGTGAGGGTGGTGGGACCGGCCTGCGGCGCGTCGACGGTCCACTGGACGTAACTGCCCTGGACGTTGTCGTAGTCGACGAAGCCGGCCCCGGTGAAGCCGGTGTGGTCGGACTCCACCGCCCCGCGCGAGACGGTGGCGGATTCCGCCTCGTACACGGCGGTGGCCCGGGGTGAGGCGACCGCGCCGGCCGGGGCGGCCGCGGTGGCGGGCAGGGCGGTGGCCGCGGCCAGCGCGATCGCCAGGGCACCGGCGGTGGCGTAGCCGTGCCGGGTGGAAGGGGACGAGCGAAGCCAACTCATGGTCAGGACTCACTCCATCGGGTGGGGGGATCCCGGCGGTCGCGGCACGGGGAGGCCGCGGTACCGCTGGACGGAAGGAAGGAAACTTTCCTAACGATTAAAGGAGTAGCGCAGCGCGGTGCGGCAGGCAAGAGTCCGGTGTGGCTGTCATGTACACAGAGGCGCGCCCGGTGCGCGGGTCGGGGATACTGGCACCCCCAGAGCTTCACTCACCGTATTGTTCTCCGTCGGCGAGAAGGGGAGGGCGTGCAGGACGTGGGTGGGGGTAGGTGCGGGGTGTGAACGGGGTAGTGAAGGTGGCCGCGATGGAACCAGTTCCCTTGGGCGAGGACGGGACCGCACCGGATGAGCGGGTCATTCAGACGGCTGTGGCGTTGGACGGCGACGGATCGGACATCGCGCAGGCCCGCCGTCTGGCAACCGACTTCCTCACCCGGGTGCAGGGCGAGCACGGTCTTCCGGTCTCGCGGCGGGCGATGGAGTCGACCCAGCTCGTGGTCAGTGAGCTGGTGACCAACGCCCGCAAGTACGCGCCCGGCCCGGTGCTGCTGGACCTGCGGATCACCGGCGACATGGTCGAGGTCATGGTGTGGGACTCCGACCCGGTGCTGCCGGTGGCGAGGGCGGCCGACGCCGGGAGGGTCGGTCAGCACGGCTTGGAGATCGTCATGGCCGTCGCCCAGGGCTTCGAGGCGCAGCGCGAGCCGGTCGGCAAGCGCATCACCGCCCGCATCGCCCTGCTCGACGACCCGTCGGGCGACGTCACCGGCCGGACGCCGCTGTAGACCGGTGACGCCCTGTCACCTCGGCGCGAGGCCGGGGGTACGAGGAGGCCTGGCGACTCGGGCGGGCCGACTCGGGCGGGCTTCAAGGGGCGCAGGTGGGCAGCACGGTGGTCAGTTGGGCCAGGTGATCGGGATGGACGCGGATGCCGGGGAGCCAGAGGCGCTCTCCGTTGCGCGCGACCTGGATCCAGATGCTGGTGTGCTTGTGGTTCTCGTCGGTCACGGTGACACCGTTGGCGATGGTGCAGTGGGCCCGGAGCAGGTCGTGGTGCCACACGCGGTCGGCTGAGTTGGTCGTGGTGTAAGGGCGGTAGGGGTTGTAGGCCAGGGACAGCGCGCAGGTGTGCGTGCGGGGTTTCTGGCAGGCCTTCTCGACGTTGTGGACGAGGACGCCGGCCGTGCCACCGGCCCGGGCCGTGGAGCCGTGCGCAGGCGGTGAACCGGCATCGTCGTCCCGCCGGGTGAGGAACAGCAGCAGGCCGGCCACGAGTGCGCCCACGGCGGCAGCGGCGACGGTCGCCGTGACGAACCGGCGGCGCGACCACCGTCCGCGCGGCGTGCCGCGGTCCTGCGAAGGGGAGAGTCCGACGGTTTCGCCGCTGCCGCTGCCGTCGTCAGTGCTGGCCCCGGTGGCGGGCGGCGCCTCGGGACGGGCCGGGCTCGCCGCCTCCCACAAGGCCCGGTACGCGGAAGGGTCCGCCCCGAGCGCCCGGCACACGTCCCGCACCACGGGCCAGCTCGGCACGATCTCTCCACGGAAGTAGCGGGAGAGGGACGAGTCGCTGATTCTGACCTGAGCCTCGAGGGCGCGCAGGGGGCGCCCGGACTGCTGCTGGAGAGTACGCAGGGCGTTTCCCAGTTCCCGTGCGGCTGCACGGGGTTCCTCACGTCGGCCGGTCATCGGTCGGAGCCCTTCCGCGAGGGGGACGACGCTGTCCCGCCGGCTGTCCCATGTCCCGGGACAGGCATGTCCCAGCAGGTCAGGACTGTATTTATCCCGACATCGGTGAAGCAACCGGGATCTGGTTGTAGGGCTGCCGTTTCCTGCGCAAACTCGGCATACCGGCCGAGCGGATCACCCCTGTGGGTGAGCGCACCGGCGTTCGTGGCCGTGCCGACGGAATCGCGCACGGACCGCTCCCACCCATCGAGAGGATCCTCATCATGCGTGCACGCACCGCACTGTCCGCCTTCGCCGCCCTCGCCGCGATCGGACTCGGCAGCCTGGGCGCCGCGGCCCCGGCGGTCGCCGCGCCCGGCGCGGCACCCCACCGGGTGTCCGCGGTCCAGGCGGCCGACAGCCTCGACATCCACCGGGGCAAGTACATGACCCTGAGCGGCTGCCAGACCGCCGGCCAGCAGGGCATCGACCGCGGTCACTGGGACCGCTACCAGTGCGCCGAGGGCACCATGTGGCCCTGGAAGTGGAACCTGTGGACCAACCGCTGAGCAGGTGACGCCGCCGGTGGCTTCCTTCCGGCCCTTGACGGGCGAGGGGGCCACCGGCGGGCGTCCGCCCGGTCGGCCGGCCCGTGACGGGAGCCCGACTCCGCGCTCCCACCGGACTCCGGTCCGCGAGCCCCACGCCCCTGTTCGAGCGTGGCCATCTCCCCACGGGCAACCGGCGGGGCCCACCTGCGTTGTGCAAGCGGCCGATAGGTGGGTACCTGCGTTCGGCGGCCCGTCGACGACAGGCGGCCGAGCGGCGAGTGTGCGGATTGGGGAGACCGAGGTGGGACTGCGCGAGCTGGGGGAGGCCCGGGCCATGCGGGGCTGCGCCCGCATCCTGGCGGGGCGTTACCGTCTGGATGAGCGGATCGGTTCGGGCGGCGCGGCCGACGTGTACCGGGGACTCGACCTGCGGCTGCGACGACCGGTCGCGGTGAAGGTCTTCCGCGCCGGGACCGGTTTCGACACGGAGGAGGCGTTCCGCAGCGAGACCGTGATCCTGGCCCGCTTGCAGCACCCCGGGCTCGTCACCGCCTTCGACGCCGGACACCACGACGGCGAGGCCTTCCTGGTCATGCAGCTGATCGACGGGCCCACGCTGAAATCCCGCATCGCCGAGGGGCCCCTGTCCTGCCGGGCCGCGACCGCGCTCGGCGCCGCGCTGGCCGACGCCCTCGCCCACGCCCACGAGGCGGGCATCGTCCACCGGGACGTCAAACCGTCCAACATCCTCCTGGACTCCTCCGGCGAGCCGCACCTGACGGACTTCGGCATCTCCCGTCTGCTGGACGCGACCACTCGCACCGCCACCGGCACCATGACCGGCACGGCGGCCTATCTCTCCCCCGAGCAGGTGCTGGGCCGGCCCGTCGGCAGGCCGGCGGACATCTACGCGCTCGGCCTGGTCCTGCTCGAAAGCGTCACCGGCCGCCTCGAGTACGAGGGTGGCCCCCTCGAGTCCGCCATCGCGCGGCTGCATCGTCCGCCCGCCCTCCCCGACTTCCTGCCCGACGGCTTCGCCGCGCTGCTGCGCGACATGACCAGCCTGGAGGAGCAGGACCGCCCCACGGCGAGCGACTGCGCCCGAACCCTGGCCGGTCTCGCCGGAACGAGCGCGGCAGGCCCTGCCGTGTCCGGTGCGCGGCCCGTCCTCGGCGTCGTACCGCCCACGGTCGCGGATCGGGCGGATGCCACACACCGCGGCTGGTCGCCCGCCGCGCGGGAACCCTGGACTCCGCAGGCGTCGACGGCGTCCCCTGAGAGGGCTTCGCGGTTCCTGTCCGCCCGTGGCCGGCTTCGCACGCGGGGCGCCGCCGCCGCGGTGGCCGCGCTCGTCGCCGCCGGTCTGATCGTCGGCGAAGGCTCGTCCCATCGCGACGCCGCCGACCGGGCAGCGCCGGAGGCAGCCCCCTCCGCCCCCGATCCGGGCACCCCTTCCGCCTCTTCGGGCACCCCGGCCCACGACAGCACGCCCCCCGCGTCGGCGCCCCCGCACTCGTCCGGTCCAACCGGCCCCACCGGTCCCTCCGGGTCCACCGAGCCGCTGAGCGAGCGTGTTCCCAGCCGCACGGAGTCCGCCACCCGTCACGGCTCGACGTCCGCCGGTTCCGGGAAGGAACCCGCCACGTCGGCACGGAAGGCCAAGGCCCCCGCCCGACCGCCGGGCGAGGCACGGAAGAACGGGGCGGGCAGGAAGCCGGCCCACGCCCGGTGAGGAGCAGTGGGCGACGGCGGCGACGGCCGCCGTCCCCGCGGCAGGTGTCGGCCGAACGGCGGAGCGGAGAGGGCCTCCGCGCGGGGCCCGGCCGGGACGTGAGGACGTGGTGGAGGGGCCCGCGCCGGGCAGGCCGGGGCAGAAGTCCGAGCGGGCCCCGGCGGCCGGTGGCGTGACCGGCCGGAGACCCGCTCGGTCGTGCCGGTCAGGCGGTGTGCAGCCTCAGCCCGTAGCGGTTGAGGATCTCGTTGACCGGCTGGTGCCAGGTCTGGCCGCCGCCGCTGCAGTTGCCCCAGCCGCCGGAGGTGACGCCCTGGGCCTGGTCGCCGCTGATGAAGGAGCCGCCGGAGTCGCCCGGCTCGGCGCAGACGCTCGTCTTGGTCATCTGGTACACCGCGCCCTGGCTGTAGTTCACCGTCTCGTTCTTCGCCAGCACGGTGCCGCAGTGCCAGCGCGTCGTGGAACCGGACCGGCAGACGGAGGCCCCGACGGGTGCCTCGGCGGAGCCGCGCACGAGCTGGTCGGGAACGGTGCCCCAGCCCAGCACCACCGGTACGGTCCACCAGCCGCTGCCCACGTTCACCCAGGCGTAGTCGTCGCCCGGGAAGGACGAGCCCTGGAAGTTGCCGATGTAGGACCGGTCCCAGCCGTACACCGCCGAGCCCGCCGAGCCGCAGTGCCCGGCGGTGACGAAGCCGCCGTGCACCGAGAACCCTATGGAGCAGCGGACGTTGCCGGTGTAGTAGGGGTCGCCGCCCACGGTGCCGGCGGCGAAGGTGCGCGGCGCGGCGGACGTCTCGCGGACGGTCACGGGTCCGGCCTGGCGGGCCCGCTTGAGGAAGGCCCGGACATCGTTGTCGTCCCGGTGTGCGGCGACGACGTTCACGACGACGGCGTTGGACTTCGGGTCGACGTGCCAACTGCCGACTCCGGCGGGCGCCGACAGGGCGTCGATGCGCTTCTTCGCCGCGTCGAGGCGCGCCGCGTCGTGGCGCACGAGGCGTACGGCCGCTCCGGTCGCGCGCACGGCGTCCGCCCGTGCGGCGCGGTTGACGGCGACGGTCAGCCGGCCGCTGCCGGCGTCGAACCATGAGCCGGCGTAGGCCGGTCCGGCGGCGCTGCGCGCTTTGCGTTCGACGGCTGTCGCGGCCTTCTCCGCGGCCAGGCGCGTCTCGGCCTGGTCCCGGGTGAGTCCCAGGTCGCGCTGCATCGCCGCCATGAGTGCGGGGGAGGCCGGGGCTTCGGCGGACGGGGTGGACGCGTCCGCCGCGGAAGCCGGCAGGGCGCTCGCGGTCGCCCAGGTGCCGAACAGCAGGAATGCGGACAGTCCGGTACGCAGGAGTGTGGTGCGTCTCAAGGGAGTGACCCTTCGTTGTTCCAGCAGGGTGGGGGTGGAACAGCAATGCTTGAGAGCGCTCTCGTGGGGGTGCGCGGCAGATCCTAGCCCGTGATCATGGATGGGTCTATACCATGTGCGGCCACACGTGCCGTACGCCGCGATCCGTGCTCTACTGCCGTCCATGCCGTTGTTGCTGGTGGATCTCGACAACACCCTCGTCGACCGCGACGCGGCCTTCCGGGCCGCCGTCACCGACTTCCTCGCCGAACACGGCCTGCCCGTCAGCGATCTCCCCTGGGTCCTGACCGTCGACGCCTCCGGCTACACCCCGCGCCGGCAGGTCGCCGCGGCCCTGACCGGCCGGTACGGCGGTGCGGTCCCGGCTGCCGCGATCCAGGCCCTTCTCGACGAAGGTGCCGCCGACCGCGTCGTCCTGGCGGACTCCTCGGCCGAGGCGCTGCGCAACGCCCGCAGGCGCGGCTGGACTTGTGTGATCGTCACCAACGGGCGCACGGTCCAGCAGGAGGCGAAGATCCGCAACACCGGGCTCGACCGGCTCGTCCAGGGCTGGGTCGTCTCCGAAGCAGTCGGCCACAAGAAGCCGGAACCGGAGATCTTCCGGGCGGCGGCCGCGACCGTCGGCGCGCCCCTCACGGACGCGTGGGTGATCGGCGATTCCCCGCACGCCGACATCGCGGGCGCCGACAGCCTGGGGCTGCGCAGCGTGTGGGTGACGGACGGGCAGCCCTGGACCCACGGCGCCTGCCGGCCCACGCACATCGCCCACGACGTCGCCTCCGCCATCGGCCACGTCATCGGAGCGAAGGAACCAACCGCGTCCTGACGAGGTGAAGTTCGGGTCTGCCGGGCCGCGGGTAGCGTGACCGCTGTGAGGGTGGGCACGGAGGAGACCCGGCTGATCGTGCTGCGCGGCAACAGCGCCTCGGGCAAGTCGTCCGTGGCGGCCGGACTGCGCGAGCGCTTCGGGCGCGGACTCGCGATCGTCGCGCAGGACAACCTCCGCCGCGTCGTGCTCCGCGAGCGGGACCGTCCCGGTGCGGCGAACATCGGCCTGATCGGCCTGACCGCCCGCCATGCCCTGGACGCCGGCTTCCACGTGGTGGTCGAAGGCATCCTCCACGCCGACCGCTACGGCGAGATGCTCGCGGCCCTGCGCGCCGACCACCGGGGCCCGACGTACGGCTACTACCTGGATGTGCCGTTCGCCGAGACCCTCATCCGGCACGCCACCAAGCCGATCGCCGAGGACGTCGGTGAGGCGCAGCTGCGCGACTGGTACCGGCCGCGCGACCTGCTGCCCGGCGGCGCCGAGGCCGTCATCGGCGCCGACAGCACCCTGCACCGGACCGTCGACCGCATCATGCGCGACACCGGCCTGGCCCGTCTGCCCCCGTCGGACCGCTGACCCCGGTCGGCGGTCACGCCCACCGGGGCCGGACGCCCGTCAGCGCCGCCTCGGCCGCCCGTGGCGCCCGGGCGGCCCTGCCGCACGCGTCCGCACGCTCAGCCGACGGGAGCGAGGAACTCGGCCGGAGACAAAGGGCGTCCGACGATGCGGGTGTCACCCATCCAGCCGTAGAAGCCCTGCCCGAACTTCTCGTCGAACTGCGTGGCGCCGAGCACGAAGGGTTTGCCGAGCGTGGCGATGCCGGTGGACGGCTGGGAGGGATTGCGGGCGATCTTCGAACCGTCCACGTACACGACGGTCCGGCGCGCGTCGTTGACCACGGCGATGTGCGTCCACCGCCCGACCGGGATCGCGTGGCTCCACGAGGTCGGGTCCGCGTCCTGGCGCTCCGGGTAGACCACGAACTGCAGGAAGCGCTCCGGGGAGACGTTGAGGCTGCACGTCGGTTCCAGCGGGGACCAGCCCGTGGTCTTGCCGGCGTCACCGTTGCGGCCCTGCCAGCTGAGGATGCCCATCCACGCGTGGTCGCCCTCGAACGGCTCGGGCAGCCGCACGAACGTCTCGATGGTGTAGCCGCGCAGGAACTTCTCGCTGTTCAGGCGGGCGCGCGGACCGGTGGTGAGGACGGCGGCGCGGTCGGGGTCCTTGCCGCCGTCGAAGCGGAGACTGGCGTGCGCGGGCTGCCCGGGGTGGTGGTCGGCGGAGACGGTCAGCAACTCGGCGTCACCGCCGGGCAGCCGGCTCACGGTGAGGTCGTTGCCGTTGCCGGACAGGTCCCGTACGACGGTCCCGTCCGGGACGGGGGCGCCCGCCGCCGGCAGTGCCGCTCCGGAGGAGTCGAACCGCCAGTAGGCGAGCGTGCCGCGCGGCATCACGGCGGAGGCCGGGCGCGGCTTCGGCGCGACGGGGGGAGCGAACCGCCGGAACCGGTCGGCGAAGTCGATCTCCAGGCTGAACCGGTCGACGGGGCCGGTCAGTTCGAGGGTCTCGGCCTCCAGCGGGGCGCGGTCGGCCGCGTCGCGGGCCAGGAACCACGGGGAGAACGTCTCCACGTCGATGACACCCCGAGCGAGGTCGAAGGCGTAGAGGCGGATCATCCCCGCGCCACCGTAGTAGCGGTCCTGGTAGTTGGTGATGTGCAGGTGGACATCGTTGTCGAAGTCGTTGGCCAGCACGGTGCGGCCGGGCGGCCAGTAGTGCCCGCCGAGCGCGAGGAAGATCTGGTCGTTGCGGCGGATCAGCTTGTCCCACATGCGGGTGCCGTGGTCCGACAGGTGGGCCGTGCCGTCGTCCCCGGCCCACACCAGGTCGTGCGTCGTCAGGACGGCGGGCAGGGTGTGGTGCCGGTCGAGGACGCTCTGGGCCCAGCGCAGACCGGCGTCGGAGACCCGCCAGTCCAGAGCGAGGACCAGCCACTCGCGGCCGGCCGCGCGCAGTACGTGGTAGCTGTTGTAGCCGTCGGGGGAGGCACCGCGGAAGGTGGGCGCCGACGCGAAGCGGTGGGGTCCGAAGGCGTCGAGGTAGGGCGTGTCGCCTCGCTGGTCGTCGCCGGAGGCGATGTCGTGGTTCCCGGCCAGGACGCTGTACGGCAGGCGACCGTCCAGCAGGCGGAAGGTGCGTGCGGCGAGGTCGATCTCCTCGCGTGTGCCGTGCTCGGTGATGTCGCCGAGATGCGTCATGAAGGCCACGTTGGCGTCCGCGCGCCGGTCCACCAGGTAGCGGAACGTGGCGCGCAGCGGTTCGGGGTCGGCGCTGTCGGCGTCGAACAGGTACTGCGTGTCGGGCAGTACGGCGAGCCCGAACCGCGGGGAGGCGGGGTCGAAGCGCCCCGGGCGGGCCGCGGACGGGGCGGCGTGCGCGGGACGGACACCGGCGGCCGCCGCGGCGGCGCTCACGGCGCCGACGGCGGGGATCGCCGCGGCCGCCTGCAACAGGCCGCGTCTGCCGGGCTGGGAGGAATCGGCGGAGGTCATACCCGCTCCTTGTCGCAGAGGGGAAGGGAGTGAGGGGTGACTGGCTGAGCTGCGGGTCACTGTCTCCGGCCGCCGTGACCACGCCGGGACGATCGACTGAACAGCGCTCGAACACGGACGGCCGGAAACCGCCGCCGACTTCGGGCGGCGGCAGGGCCGGCGAGCCCGCCGCAGGCCGGAGCGAAGCTGGACAGGCCCCTCCACCGCGCCTAGGATCGCTGTCCAGATCTGGAATCCGAGTCCAAGAATGGTGGGCGGGCCTTCTCCCCACCGGCGGCCGCCGGCAACGGCAGAGAAGGGAGGGACGTGAACCGCACCACCGACGCCGGCAAGCCGGTCGACGCCGACGAACACCTCATCCGGGAGACGGAGAAGATCGTCGTCGCGCTCGGCCGGATGTTCCCCGGTCTGTGCGAGGTGGTCCTGCACGACCTGCGCGATCCCCGGCACGCCGTACGCGCCATCGAGAACAACCTGTCCGGCCGCGAGATCGGCGACCCGGCCACCGAGCTCGGGCTGCGCCGCGTCGAAGACCCGCAGTACCCGGACGTGATCCAGAACTACCCCAACCGTTTCCCCGACGGCCGCCCGGCCAAGAGCACCTCCATCGGCATCAAGAACGCCGACGGCCGCTACATCGCGGCATTGTGCGTGAACCTCGACGTGTCCGTGCTGTCACCGGTCACACTCGCCCTGTCCCAGCTCGTCGCCACCGGCACGGAGCACGGCGACCAGCCACTGGAGACCCTGCGCGACCGCGGCACGCGCGAGTTGCGGGAGGCGGTGGAGGCATGGTCCGCGCAGCGCGCTGCCGCCCCCAGGTCCCTGTGCCGCGCCGACAAGCAGGCGCTCGTACGGCAGTTGCACGCGGACGGCTGGTTCGACCAGCGCGACGCCGCCCGGACGATCGCCGGCCTGCTCGGCGTGTCCCGGGCGACCGTCTACAACTACGTCCGGTGAAGGAGCAGCCGTGAGCACCAACGGCCCGCCCGCCGAGCCCCCGCGAGCCGCCCGCCCCGCTCCGCCCGTTCAGCGGGACAGGGACAGCACGGACCCGGCACCCCGGGTGGGCCACTCCTCCCGCAGCGCCGCGGTGGAGGTCCGGGCCGTCGCGGACGCCGGCTGACCGGCCGGTGCGGCACGGCCGCCCGCGCGCCGACGACCGCCACCGCCGACGCCACCGCCGACGACGCGCCACCCTGGACGACCCGCCACCGTCGACAGCCGTCCGGCGTCTGGCGTCCGGCGTCCGGACCCGCCCCCCCGGGACACCCACTCCGTCCGACCCCGACCGGCTCATCCACGCCCGTACGCACGCTCTTCCAGAACAGGGAACCCATCCGCGTGAACACCCACCCGCGGGCCGCGGCCCGCACCCTGGCCGATCCCGACACTCCCTTCGCGGTCGTCGACCGGCACAAGGTCCTGCGCAACGCCGCACGGCTCGCCGCCCGGGCCGAGCGCCTCGGCGTCACCCTGCGCCCGCACGTCAAGACGGCCAAGAGCCTCGACGTCGCCGCCCTCCTCCACGGCGGCGCACCCTGCCCCGTCACCGTCTCCACCCTGGCCGAGGCCGAGGCCTTCGCCGACGGCGGCTACACCGACATCACCTACGCCGTCGGCATCGCCCCTCACAAACTGCCCCGCGTCGTGGACCTGCTGCGCCGCGGTGTCGTCCTGCGGGTGCTGCTGGACAGCCCCGAGCAGGCCGAGGCCGTCGCCGAGGCCGCCCGCGCGGCGGGCACCGCCATCCCCGCGCAGATCGAGATCGACTGCGACGGCCACCGGGGCGGCCTGCGCCCCGGCGACCCCGCCCTGGTCACCGTCGGACGGATCCTGCACGAGGCCGCCTGCCTCGACGGTGTCCTCACCCACGCGGGCGAGTCCTACTTCGCCTACGGTGCCGAGGCGCAGCGCGCGGCCGCCGACGCGGAACGGGACGCGGCCGTCGCCGCGGCGGACCGTCTGCGCGCGGCGGGCCTGCCCGTCGACGTCGTCAGCGTCGGCTCCACCCCCACCGCTCACGCCGCCGAGGGCCTCGGCGGCGTCACCGAACTGCGCGCCGGCAACTACGTGTTCTTCGACCTGGTCATGGCCGGCCTCGGCGTCTGCGACCTGGACGACCTCGCCCTCTCGGTCGTCGTCACGGTCATCGGCCACCGCCCCGAACACGGCTGGATCATGACCGACGGCGGATGGATGGCGATGTCCCGCGACCGCGGCACCGCCGCCCAGCCGCTGGACCAGGGGTACGGCCTGGTCACCGATCTGGCCGGAACACCGATCCCCGACCTCGTCATGACCGCGGCCAGCCAGGAGCACGGCACCCTGACCACCCGCGACGGCGCTCCGCTGCCCGACCTGCCGCTCGGCACCCGGCTGCGGGTCCTGCCCAACCACGCCTGCGCCACCGCCGCGCAGCACCGCGGATACCTCGTCGTCGACGGCCCCTCCGCGGCCGGCGGGGAGGCGCCGGCCGTGGTCGACGAGTGGCACCGCGTCACCGGCTGGTGAGGGCGGGCCGACGCCCCCGCTGAGCCGGCCGCGTACCCGTGCTTCGTCACGGACGGGGCCCGGCGGCAGCCGCGGGAGCCGGACCCGCGGCTGCCGTGCGCCGACGTTCGGGAGCGCTCAGGCGAGCCGCCGCTGCACGTACGGCACCAGACGCACCGGCCCGCTCAGGCCGAACGCCTGGCGCGCGACGGCGCCGAAGACGGACGGCTGGACGACGCGCAACCGGTTGATGAGCGGCGTCGCCACCTCCACCTCGATGACGTTGCCGCCGGGGCGCAGGTGCCCGCCGAGGTCGACGACCGGGTCCAGCCGGTCGGCGGGGGCCAGCCGCGTGCCGTTGACGGTGACCCGGAACGTGTCGCTCACCACGCCCAGTTCGAGGTGGGCGCCGTGCGCGGAGGTCCAGTCGGCGGGCAGCTCGACCGTGGTCCGGTAGCGGCCGACGCCGGCGGAGTCGGCCAGTTCCGGGATCTGCGACCAGGGCAGCAGGGTGTCCAGGCGCAGGGTGCGCCGGACGATGTCGGTGCTGGTCGCGTCGGCGCCGGGACGGAAGTCCTCCACGTCGAGCCGCCACTGGGACGGGGTGACGGGCGGGGGCACGGCGGCCACGGTGGTGGTCACCGTGCCGCCGTCGGAGAGGCGGGTGGTGTACGTCCCCGCGCGGGAGGCGCGCACGGCCAGGCCATGGTCGGTGAACAGCACGCGGTCGGCGTCGCTGTCCACGGCGTGCGGGCGCTTGCCGTTGCGGTCACCGAAGAGTCCCGGCCTGCCGAGCGCGACGACGGCGGCCTGCCCCGGTTCCAGGGTGACGCGCACGGTGACGGCGTCGCCCTCCTCGGTGTAGCGGCCGATGCGTCCGGCCCGGCCGGTCCACGGGTCCAGCAGGTACGGGACGGTGGCGCCGCGCCGGGTGCGGCGCAGCGTGACGTCGTGGTCGACGGCGGTGACGGGCGGCTTGACGGTTTCGGCGTGCTTGCCGTTGCAGAGGTAGTAGAAGTCGGTGTCGCCGCTCACCCGGTGGAAGTTGAGGAGGGTCGAGGCGGTGGCGTAGCGGGCGTCGGGGCGGACCCCGAGGCCGGCGAGCGCGTCACCGACGGCGGCCCTGTCGGTGACGCGCCGGACGTTCGGCAGGGCCAGCAGACGCGCCAGCACCTCCCGCAGCCGCTCGGTCTCGCCCTCGCCGGGCACGCCCGGCGTGGGCGCCTGGTCGAAGGCGCCGAGCAGGACGACGGGCAGTCCCGCCCGGGCCAGTCCCAGCAGCTTCCGCGCGTCGTCCAGGGCGAGTGTCGGGGCGGAGCCGTAGAAGAAGTCGCCCTCGACGAACAGCGCCTTGTAGGCGGGGCCGTCCGGCGCGAGTCGCCCGTTCTCCACCCGGGCGGAGGGCAGGTCGAGCAGCGGGCCGCTGAGGAACTGGTGGGTCCAGCCCAGCGGTACGCCGGTCGCGGTGAACCAGGAGGCGCCGATGCCCGTGGCGGTGTAACCGGTCTGCCGGAAGACGGCCACGTCGACGCGCGGAGCGCCGGTCCGCAGGACCTGGTGGACACGGCCGAGGTAGCCGGCGATGTCCGCCGCGTGGCGCCAGGTGGGCTGCCGGGGACCCCAGGACTCCCCGTAGCCGGACGCCCCGTTGTAGGGGCTGAAGGCGGCGAAGCCCGGCCAGGCGACGCCGGGGGCGGTGGCGTAGGAGAAACCGTGCACGACCGTCTGGTTGACACCCGCCGCGTAGGCGCCGCCCATGGTGCGCAGGAACCGGTCCCAGGTGGTGCCGTAGGCGGAGCCGTTGTAGGCGCCCGACTCGCAGGACAGGACCGTGTGCCCGGCCATGTCACGGCCGCCGGCCAGGCAGCGGTAGTCGTCGAGGTTCTTGAAGCCGAGCGACTCGCCCTCAGGGACGTCGAGGATCGCGGCGGAGGCGATGGAGTCGGTCTGCAGGCCGTAGGGCTGCGCGCGCATCTCCATGCCCAGGGAGTGCGCCCAGTCGCGCAGGGCGGTGACGTGGTGGGTGTTGAACAGGTGCGAGACGGTGGCCCAGAAGTCGTGCCGGATCTGCCGGGTGAGCTGAGCCTCGAAGGCGAAGACCTGGTTGCTGTTGTCGAGGACGAGCACGGGCAGACAGGGCAGCAGGGGGCGGCCGGTGCGCTTCTCGAACGCCGCGGGCAGGACGGAGGTCCACACCAGCGCGTCCGTCTCCAGCTCGATGGAGTCCTCGAAGAAGGCGCCGCCCGCGGCCCTGAGCAGGCGGCGCACCGTGTCCGTCAGGAGGCCGCGCTCCCAGAACCCGGTGACGGCCTCGGTGCCGGCGGGACTGAAGTGGTCGACGACGTAGGCGGCGGGGGAGGAGTGCGGGCCGGACTCCGGCTGCTGGCCGCTGCCGCGCTGCCAGTAGGAGACGAGCACCCAGTCCCCGTCGGCCGGGGCGGTCCAGGTCAGGGCGCCGTCGCGGACGGTGGAGGTGAGGTCGCGCACGCTCGACGGGTCGAGGCCGGTCTCCTTGCGGGTGGCGTTGGCCGGCTCGACGCGGGCGGCCTGGACGGCGAGCAGGGTGCGGCGGGTGACGCCGGGGGCGGCCGCGTGGACGGGCTCGGGCACCGGGCCCCGGTACGTGGTGCCGGCGGCCACGGACGCACGGCCGTGGGCGAGTTCCTGGGCGGCCGCCTCGTCGTCGGGGGTGACGCCCGGGACGGCGGCGGGCCAGCTGGGGCCGAGGGTGAGGTCGACGGTCAGGCCCCGCCGGGCGGCCTGGCGCAGGGCCGCCTCGACGCCGTCGCGCCAGGGAGCGCTGCCCCAGCCGTGGTGCGCGGTGTCGAGGACGGACTTGTCCTTGATGCTGTGGTGGACCGCCGCGATCTCGGCACCGCCGAAGCCGGCGTCGGCGATCTGGTCGATCTCGCGGGCGATCTCCACCGGATCGACCAGCCCGTCCGGCCACCACCAGCGGAACCTGGGCCGTACGGAGCGCGGGGTGGTCGCGAACCAGTCCCCGGACAGGTTCTGAGGACCGCTCAGGGCGGCGGCGGATGCCGTCGCGCCCGCCGCGGTCAGTGCGGTGGCGGAGGCGGCGGCCAGGGAAGCGGCCAGCACCGCGCGCCGGGACATCCCGTCACGCCGAGGTATGGGCTTGTGCATGTTTCGCCCCAGGTTCTGGTTCGGTCCAAGGAGTTGAATCGTTTCAATCCGTTGTGAACGCCGGAACGGTAAGCCTGGGATCAACGGGGGGTCAAGGGTGGTGCGCCGAAGTCCCCCGAAGCGCCGCTGTCTTCGCCACACTCGGCAGTGCGCGGGGCCGGGAAGCCGCCGCGCGAGGCCGTTGCGACGGTGCACGGGTCCCCGGTGGCGCAGCGCGTCGACACCGCGCTCGCCGGGCCCGGAGACGGCGTCGGCCGCAGGCGCACGGGTGAACACGTAGAACAGTCGATGCAGCCGGGCGGACGAGGAAGCCCGAGCGGCTCACCGGACCGGCCCTGTCGGAGCCCCGGCCTGCCGGGAGCGCACGCCGGATCGCCGGTAGGCTGCGGCGGTGCGCACGGTCGAACTCCTGGTGGACGAGGCGGCAGAGCGAGCGGTGCGGGAGGCCTGGCAGCGGCTCGCGGACGCGGGCCTGCCCAGTCAGGCGCGCCACCGCTCACCGACCAACAGCCCGCACATCACCCTGGCCGCGTGCCCGGAGCTGACCGCTCCCATCCGCTGGGAGCTCGCCGAGGTGGCCGCCGCTCTGCCGCTGCGGGTCCGGTGCACCGGCGTGGTCCGTTTCGAACGTCCCACCTCGGTCCTGGCCTGGGCGCTGGACCCGGACACCGCGCTGGCCGGACTGCACCGCCGCGTATGGGAGGCGGTGGCCTCGGACAGCCCGCCGGGCACCCTCAACCCCTTCCACGAACCGGGACGCTGGTTCCCGCACATCACCCTCGGCCGGACCCGCCGGGCCGGTGCCTTCACCGACCGGCGCATCCCCGAGGTGCTGCCGGCGCCACCGATGTCGGTCCGGGTCACCACCCTGCGCAGCTACGACACGGAGACCGGCGCCCTGGAAGTGCTGCGGCCCCGCTCCTGACGTTACCCACAGAAACCCTTCCCGGGCGGGCTCACTTCCTCCACTATGAGCCGTCATACCCGCCGGTAGGTCATGTCTTCGCGCGGGTCGCAGGGCTGCGATGAGGGGGCGGGATGGCTCGGGCCGACGACAAGGACCATGGCGAGGCGCGGCCCGGTCACGCGATCCACGCGGGCTCGTCCGACGCCCGGCTCACCGAGCTGCTGCGCGCCGACACGGCCACGGCGTACCCGGCCCTCCAGGAACTGCGAGTCCGTCACCATCCGCACGTCCTCACCTACGCCCGCCTGTGCGCCCCGAGCGAGTCCATGGCGAGGCAACTGGCTGCCCAGGCCTTCATGCTGGCAGCCCGTCAGACCGCCCGCGGCATCGACTCGGGACTGCCCTGGCGCCACCAGCTCCTCCTCCTCGTCGCACGGTCCGCCGGATCCTGGGCCGAGGACGGACGGGCGGCCTGCCTGGACGCGGCGCTGCTGCTCGTCCTGAACACGGCCGGCCCCTCCGGCCCGCAGCCCCCGATGCTCCCGGCGTTCCGGTCCCTGCCTCCGCGCGCGCAAGGACTGATCTGGTACGGCATCGTGGAACGGGAGCCGGCGCCGAGCACGGCCGCCCTTCTCGGCCTGAGCCGGGAAGACGTCACCTACGGCACGGACCCGGCGCTCCACCAGCTGGCCCGGGCCTGCCTGCGCACCCGCCTCGCCGCCTCGGAGGACCCCGACTGCCCCGACTTCGGCCGCCTCATCGAGGAGTCCACACGGCCGGACAGCCCTCGCGAGAGCGCCGATCTGCACGCGCATATGGCGCGTTGCCCGCAGTGCACGACGGCGCACTCCGAACTGTCGGCCCTGCGGGACGCGCCGCACACGGCGCTGGCGGAAGGACTGCTGCCGTGGGGCGGTACCGCGTACGCGGCGGGGCGTGCGGATCACCCGGGTCACGCGGATCACGCGGATCACGCGGGGCGTCCCCGTCGCGCAGGTCGTGCCGGCCAGGCGAGCCAGGCGAGCCACGCAGGCCAGGCGGGCGATGCGGATCGCGCGGGCGGCGCCCGTCACGCGGACGGCGGGGGCGACGCCGACGACCTGGGCGGGCGGACGGCCGGTGGCAGCTCCGGGAGGCGGATGCGGTCCTTCCTGGCACAGCCCGGGCGGGCTCTCGAAGAGCCGGGAGGCGCACCGGACCGGCGGCGTACCGTCCTGGTGTCGGCGCTGCTCGGGGCGGCCTTGCTGCCGCTGGCGGTGTTCTTGACGGTCCAGAGCGGGGCCCCGCCGCGGGATCGGGTGGGCCCGGAAGGCGTTCGGACGAGTGTGCCGCCGGTGGCGGTGACGGTGACGGCCACCGTTGCGGCGACCCCTTCGACGGCGGCACCCTCACCCTCGCGCTCGTCCTCACCTTCGGCGTCACGGAGCGCGAAGCCGCCCTCTACGACGAGGAGTCCGTCGCCGACGAGGACGGCCGGCCCGAAGCCGCCGCCCGTGGCCTCCACGCGCCCACCCTCGGATGCGTTCGCCCAGGTCGTGAACGCCCGCTCGGGGCTGTGCCTGGACGTGGCGGGCGCCTATGCCGACGGGACCGATGTGATCACCGCCCCCTGCTCCTCGTCGCCCACGCAGCGCTGGCGCGTCGACGATCACCGCCGGGTGCTGCAATCGGCCGCCGATCCCGACTTCTGTCTGGACAGCCGGGGAGCGACGCACCGGGGCGTCGGCATCTGGAGCTGTGACTCGGTGGAGGGCCGTAACGGCCGGAACTTGATGTTCTTCGTGGGCGAGGACGGGCTGATCCGCCCTGCCATCGCCTACGGGACGGCCGTCACCGCGGACGGCGGTGCCGGGGACGGGCTGTCGCTGGAGTCCGCCGACGGGGACGCCGGGCAACGCTGGCGGGCGGGGGCCGCCTGAGCGGGCCTCGCGCTCGGGGGGCCGTGCCGGACGTGCGGGCCTCGCGCACGCCGGGCCGTGCCGGCCGTGCGGGTGTCTGTCATGTCTGCCACGACCCGCCTCAGCAGACGGCCGACACCGTTGCCCAGCGCGCCGCCCCGCGCACCGACACCGCCCCGTCCGGCAGGTGAGCGGGAGGACCGTCCGCGCGGTCAGGTACTCCCACCTGGGGCCGAACCGGAAGGGGCAGCCCCGGGCGGCGCGTCACGGCTGAGTTCCGCGAGACGGGCGTCCAGCGGCTGCAATCCCCAGGCCAGGGCAGGGGAGCGTCCCGCGGCGGCTCGTCCTCCGTCCCGGTGAGGAAGGAGACCAAGACGTTGCCCCGGTCGTCGAAGACCGGCGGAGCAGAGGCGGGAACAGCCACCGGGCCATGATGCCCGCCCGGTCCGGACCGGGCGTGGTGCATCATGTGTCGACCTTTCGTTGCGTTCCTCCTCCCGCGTTCCCCGCAGGTGAAAGAAGCCCATGGTGACTGCAATATCGGTGCGGCGTGCTCGCACAGCGGCGGCGGCCGCTGCGACCGCCGCCATGCTCCTCGTCGTGTCGACCGGGTGTGGCTCGGGTACCGGCGATACCGGCGAGGCGGAAGGCGGCAGCCCGGGAGGCAGCCGGCCCGCCGGGAGCACGTCCTCGGAGCGCGGCGCCCGGGCTGCCGAACTGATCGGTGAAGCCCTCGACGCCACTTTCGCCCACCGTTACCTGCAGTCGGAGCGACGCACGAAGACCGAGGGGACGACCGTCCTGCGCAGCGCGGTTCATGAGGGGAGGGCGGAGTGCGAGGCACGCTCCCGGAAAGGGGACGCGTCCCTGGAGTTCGTCGTCACCGCTTCGGCCCTCTACTCGCGGGGAAGCAAGGAAGCGCTGGAACTGTCACCCGAGGCCCGGACCGACCCGGCGCGCGTGGCGGTCATGGCTGACCGGTGGGTGCAGCGGAACGCGGCCGCCGCCGAGGCCATGCGGGAGATGTGTACGGCCACGGCCCAGCGGACCTGGCTGGAGGAGCGCATCCCCTCCCTGGACGCACTAGCCGGGCAGACCCCGGTTCAGGAACCGGCCGAGCTGGAAGGGCAGTCCACCACGCGGATCACCTACCGGCGGCAGGACGGCCCACTGCGCTTCCACATCGCCGCGCAGGGCACTCCGTTGCTGCTGCGGGTGACCTACCCGGCGACTGACCTCGACGAGTCGTTCGGCGCGTTCGGCAAGCCCTTCCGGGTGGCCGCGCCCACGGGAGCCGTCTCGGAGCTGCGCATCGCGCAGGAGGTACTCGCGGCGCGGTGACGGCCGGGACCTTGCGGGCCGTGAGACGACCCATGACTGCGACGTCCCCTGCGCCGGTCCCGTGCCGCGCTCTGCGGCCCGCCCACTCCGAGCGGCGCATGTGAGGGCTGCCCCGGATCGCTCCGGGGCAGCCCTCACATCCGGCCCTGTTCCCCGTCTGCTACCAGACCCCGCTGCGCACGTACGGGTTGACGGCGTTGAGGCTGAGGTCGTAGCTGGCCCTGAAGACGTAGTTCGGGTCCGACTGGGTGAGCCACCCGGAGGTGTGCGCGTAGCCCGTGCCGTCCGACAGGTAGGTGCCGTCGGCGAAGGACCAGGTCCTGCCGCCGTCCCTGCTGATGTCGAGCCAGATCCAGCCACGCGCGTCCCAGCCGGAGCCGACGAGCCGTCCCCAGCCGTACTGGTATCCGTTGTAGTAGCCGGAGCGGAGTTCGATGCCGATGGTTCCGCGCTGGTTCGGGGCATGCGTCACGCGGTTGGTGGTCTGCATCACCTGGTCGGTGTTGATCGTTCCGGCCGGTGCCGCGTGCGCGGGCGTGGAGAGCGCCGCAACACCCAGCGCGCCCAGCGATCCCGCCAACGCCGCGGACCCGGCCGACCTGAACAGCATCCGGCGGTCCATGGAGCGACTCATCCGTCCCCCTCGTCTCGAAAGTCGAAGCGCCGAGCTGTGGCCGACGCCGTGGACCGACCGTAGCCACGGAGCCGCAGATGGGCTCCTGACACATGTCAGGGAGACCGCCGGTCTCCGCCTCCCGGAGGGGCAGGGGGCACGCGCCCGTACCGGGTGAACCACGGGAGAAATCGCGGCACACTCCGGGGCAACCAACCTGACATGCCGTGAGTCGAACAGGCTGTGCGAAGAGGATCTTGGTCCTGCGTACCCGTCGTTGCCCGTTCGGATTCCGGAGTGGATGTGCCCCAGCTTCCCGCGCCCCGTCTGCGGCGCACTGTCGTGGTCGCGCTCGCCCTGCTCGCCACCGGTACGGCCACAGGACTGACCCCGGGCCAGGCGGTGGACGCCGCAGCCATTGCGAAGACCGCGACCACCGCGGAGACCGCAACCACCGCGGAGACCGGGGAAGCCGTGCACGCGGCGGACGCGATGGACGCGGCGGACGCGGCGGAGACGCGGCAGGACTTCAACGGCGACGGATACGAGGACGTGGCGATCGGCGCGCCGGACGCCATGGTGGGCGGTGCGGCGAAGGCCGGCTACGTGGCCGTGCTGTACGGGGCTCCGGAGGGGTTCGGCGCCGGCAAGAAGGTGTTCAGCCAGGTCTCCCCGGGCGTGCCCGGCACCCCCGAGGCGAACGACCGCTTCGGCGCGTCCCTGGCCACCGCCGACCTGGACCACGACGGCTACACCGACCTCGTGGTCGAGTCGGCCGGGGAGCGGTGGGAGTCCGGAGGCGCGCCCCGCAGTGGCAACCGGACGGTGCTCTGGGGCGGTCCGAGCGGATTCGCTTCCGGCAAGGTCCTGCCCGCCGACGGCAACTCCGCCCATCAGGCCGGGCGGACGGTCTCCGGGGACTTCGACGGCGACGGCCACCAGGACCTGGTCCACCGGACGCGCGTGGCGTTCGGTCCGCTCGACCGGGCCGGCGTCCCGGCCAGGGTCCAGCACATCACCCCCGTCGAGGGCGACATGCTCCTGGCGGCGATGGCGGCCGGTGATCCGAACGGCGACGGCATCACCGACCTCGTCACCGTCGCCCGCGGCTACGACCCCGACGACGAGGGCGACTACGGCCACCAACTTCATCTCCTGCGCGGCACCGGCGAGGGACTCGCCGCGCCGCGGACCCTGCGCAACGCCCAGGGCCACCCGGTGCAGCCCGTGGGCGACGTCTCCGCCGTGGCCCTGGGCGACGTCGACGGCGACGGACGGGACGACATCGTCACCGGCGGCGAGACGCTCACCGTGCTGCCCGGGACATCCGGCGGTCCGGCGGTGCCCGACCCGCGGGTCATCACCCAGAACAGCCCCGGCGTGCCCGGCACGCAGGAGGCGGGCGACGGGTTCGGCCGCGGCCTGGCGATCGACGACGTCGACGGCGACGGGTACGACGACATCCTGGCGGGTGTTCGGCTGGAGGACTTCTCCGGCCTGACCGGGGCGGGCACCTTCGCCGTCGTGCCCGGCGCGGCCCAGGGGCCGACCGGCGCGGGGACCAGGGTGATCAGCCAGAACACCGCAGGAGTGCCCGGCACAGCGGAGTCGTCCGACCGGTTCGGGGAGCGCGTGGCGCTCGTCGACAGCGACGCCGACGGCCGCTCCGAACCGGTCGTGGCGGCAGTCGGCGAGGACCGCGACGCCGGTGCCGTGTGGGTGTTCCGGGCGTCCTCCACCGGAGTCGCCACCAGCGGCTCGTTCTCCTTCGGCGCGCAGACCCTCGGCACGGTCAAGGCGGGCGCGGCGCTGGGCAGTTCGCTGACGTCCTGACGCCCGTCCCGGTCCGCCACCGGCCTGAGCCCTCCATTGACGTGTCAACGCATCAACGCATTGACGTGCCGGCATACCGGCATACCGGCATACCGACGTACTGACGTACCGACGTACCGGCATATCGACAGGAACGACATGACCTCTCCCACCCACCGCCGCCGTCCCCGCTCCCGGCGCACCCTGCTGGTGCTCGCCACCGGCGTCGCGCTCGTCGCGGGCGCCGTGACGGTGTCGGCGGTCGGCGCCGCGACCCCGGGCGCGGCCACCACACCCAGCAGCAAGCGGCTGCACGACGATTTCAACGGCGACGGCCATCCGGACCTGGCGATCGGCGCTCCCGACAGCACAGTGGGCACACAGGCCAAGGCGGGCGCGATCAGCGTGCTGTACGGCGCCTCCACCGGCCTGGCCACCTCCCGCAAGCAGGTGCTGACCTGGCCCGACCGCTCGACCTCGCCGGGGCGGGCCTGGTACGGCAGCGCCCTGCAGAGCGCCGACCTCGACCGGGACGGCTACGCCGATCTGCTCTCACTCGTGGACACCTCCGCGGACACCTCCAGCACGCGCCACCTGGTGGTCAACTGGGGCGGCCCGAACGGTCTGTCAGCAGCTCCCACCCTGCTGAAGGACGCGCCGATCGAGTACAGCGGCGCCTTCGCGGTCGCCGACTTCGACGGGGACCGCAACCCGGACATCGTCACGGCGACCGACGAGGACCCGGAGTCGCTGGGAGGCGGCACGCTGGTGCGCGGCCCGTTCACCCGGGACGGCGCGGGGGCGGGCACGGCGACGTTCGGCGTCATCCCGCAAGAGCCCTGGAGGGCCACGGGCTTCGCGGCCGGCGACGTCACCGGCGACGGCGTCGCCGACCTCGCCGTCGACGCGGAGTTCCTCGACGGCGACATCGGCACCGGCGGCACCGCCCTGCTCGTCGGCGGCTCCGCCGGCTTCACCTACAAGGGGTTCCTCAAGGACGCGCAGGGACGGTACCTCAGGGGCGAGGACATCGAGGCCGGCGACCTGAACAAGGACGGCCACGCCGACATCGTCGTGGGCCGGACCTTCGACGACGAGGAAGCCGACCTGCCGGCCAAGGGCGGCGCCGTCATCGTCGTCTACGGCGGCCCCGGCGGTGCGTCCACCACCCGCAAGCCGGTCTGGATCAACCAGGACACCGCGGGCGTGCCCGGCGCGGGGGAGTGGCGGGACGGCATGGGTTCGGCCCTGTCCATCGGCGACACGAACGGCGACGGTTACCAGGACGTGGTCACGGGGCTGCCCGGCGAAGACTTGGAGGGCCTCACCGACGCGGGCAGCGTGCTGGTGCTGCGCGGCAGCGCCAACGGACTGACCGGCACCGGCGCCAGGGCGTTCACTCAGAACACCGCCGGGGTGCCCGGCACCGTCGAACAGGGCGACCGTTTCGGCGCGGAGACCGCGCTGCTCGACCCCGACCAGAACAAGCGGCACAGCCTCGTCGTCGGCGACCCGGCGGAGAACGCGCACAACGGCTCCGTCTGGCACTTCCCGGCCCCGACCGGCGGCATCACCGCGAGCGGTTCCACCTCGTTCGGCGCGGCCACGCTGGGCGCGCCGTCGACCCGCTCCCGCTTCGGGGCGTCGCTGGCCGACTGACGGTCCGCCGCACGCACGGCGGACGGGGGCGCGGGCCGGGACGGCCGATCGGCGGTTCCTTCGGGGAAGCGTGGAAGCATCTGGAAGGACCGTCTTCGGATCCCGGCCCCTGCGCTCTCCCGTGCGCGGAGGCGGCGCGGCCTCGAACCGCCCTCAGCCCAGCCACGTCCCGTCCCGCATGACGACCCGGCCGCGGAGTTCCTGCTCGCCGCGCCACGCGCGCACAGTCCGCGGTAGCACGCGCAGGTACAGAAACGGCTCCTCCTCCGCCCGGGGATCCCACCCGAACTTGCCGGCGAACGCCTCCGCCGCGTCCTCGGGCACCTCGTGGTCCGGGAAGTGCTCAGCCTCACCCTGGAGCAGCACCACGTCGAAGGTGTCCGGCAGTGCCAGACGCACGCGCGGTTCCGCGCGGACGTTGCGCGCGGTCACGGACCCGGCGCTCGTGCACATCCACACGGCCCGGCCGTCCCACAGGAACCACAGCGGCACCAGGTGCGCTCCGTGATCGGGGTGAGCCGTCGACACCCATGCGTCCCGCTCGGCGGCGAGCCGCTCCCGGACCTCGCGCACACGCTCCGCCGTCGCGCGACGCGCCGTTCCCGTGGTTTCCATGAAGTGCGACCCTAGTGCTCTGACCGCTTAGGCTCACCGAGTTCTGTGGCCGCCCGTCGCTGGGTATTCGCTCGCGGAGCGTTCGCGGTCGCCCAGGAGCGGAACAACGCGAGGGCTTCAGTGAGGTTGCCGGGGCCGCACCTGGCGTGAAAGGTGTGGTCGGAAGTCCACGCCCAGACCCAGTCGTGAGGGCTGCGGTTGACGTCCTGGCGAGGGTACTCATAGTGCTCCAGGCCCGTCTCCTCCAAGTCGATGGTGACGGTCCAGCCGGGGTTATCGAGTGTGGCGATCTTCACGCCCCACTCGTGCTCCCAGTCCTCGTTGCACTGCGCGGCGTACCAGTCTTCCAACCACGCGAGAACACTCCGCGAATCGCTCACGCCAAGGGATGCTAGGGCCTGTCCGATGGGTCGTGGAAGCTGGTCAGCACCGTGGCCTGGTGTTTGCTGTTCAGCGAAGGGGGTCGCTTGTCGCGAGCTACAGTCGAAGCAGAGGCGGAGATGAAGGGGATCACGTTTCCTGCCTGGCACGGAAAGCACTACGTGACCCTGGCGGAGCTACTGGTCTGCCTCGGCAGCTTCGGCCTGGACCTGAAATGGTGCGTCGAATCCGACGAGTTCGTCGATTCTCGCTGTGTCGAGATGGAGAGACAGTCTGCCGACGCCGGCGTGGCACTGGCGGTTGGCCCGCTGGTTGCTCGGCTTGCGTCCCAGGGCCTCATCGGAGCGGTGACGCGACGGTCTCCTGCGCCGACCCGGAATCTTCGGGGCACCAGCGGAGGCACCAGCCACATGCTGATGAGCGCTGCACGTCGTGGAATCGACGCTGACCATGCTCCAGTCGATCCGGCCTCCGGTATCGGCGTCGGCTCGGACGGCCCGGAGGATTTGCTTCCATGTGCCGTCCGCCGACCATCTGCGTTGACGGTCGTGAACCATCTTCCACCTGCACAAGCGGGGCGGCAGATCCCGCCAGGGGAGGCCGGTCCGCGACCGGAACAGAACCCCGATCATCACACGACGGTGGCATTGCCAACATCCACCCCGCCCGCGGTTCACCGGTAAGTGCGGCTCCAGCCGAGCCCACTCTTCATCCGAAGGATCCCCCCCCGCCCCATGCCCCACGCGTCGAGTTCCCAGCCGGAGCGTCACATGCCCATCGGACACGGCCTAGGGCGTGTCCGGCGGATCAGCTGGAGCTGAAACCGGATGCCGGTCGTGATTGGTCTGCGTAGCCTGTGCGTGGTGGGCAGGCACGAAGGGGGCGCGGCAATGCAGGCATGGGAAGCCGCATTGAAACAATTGTGTGCTGTGAACGTCCCGGAGGACGAGTCCGCGAGACCACCGGACGAACTCTTCGATGCTGTGGACGACCTCATCGACGCTTACGGCGCGGACGACATCGCCGAGATCGTCGCGAAGGCCGTGACCACAGGCCGCGTCTCGGTGAGGGAGGCGACCACGTTCCTGGGAATCGCGCAATGGTCCGGTACTGACAACGGTGCTTCGCTGCGACACACCCTCGATGATTGGGTGCGCCGGGCGGACGACACCGTCCGCCTCCACATGGCTCTCCACCAGGAATTTTGGCCCTTGCCGACCGCCGTGGAGATGAACGCCAAACTCACTGAAATCATCGCCCGGTACCCGGAACACCAAGCCATCTGCACACACAAGATTGCCACACGCCAGTTGCACGAGGAGACGCGGGCCTGCGGCCCGTCCGACGGATCAGGGCCGGAGCCATAAGCGCATCGCCGCGATGGCGACGGTTCCGTGGAAGACGTAGGCCCTCCTGTCGTAGCGGGTGGCGACGGCTCGAGAGTTCTTGAGCCGGTTGATCGTGCGCTCGACCTCGTTGCGGCGCTTGTAGATCTCGCTGTCGAAGCCGGCGGGCCGGCCGCCCTTGCTGCCGCGTCGTTTGCGGTTGGCCCGCTGGTCCTTTGGTTCGGGAATGGTGTGCTTGATCTGGCGTCTTCGCAGATAACGACGGTTGCGGCGCGAGCTGTATGCCTTGTCGCCGCCCAGGTGGTCCGGCCGGGTGCGAGGGTGACCGCCCTGCGGGCGGGGAACGCAGATCCGTTCGATGACCTCGATCATCTGCGGCGCGTCGCCCCACTGGCCGGGCGTGAAGAGCAAGGCCATCGGTCTGCATCCGCCTTCACCCGCGAGGTGGATCTTGCAGGTCAAGCCGCCCCGGGACCGTCCGAGTCCTTCGTTGGAACGGTGGTGCCGGGGCGTTGTTCCTTTTTCGGGATGCGTGGCTTCTTCTTCCGGGCGCCGGCCGTGTGCTGGTGGGCGCGGCAGGACGTCGAGTTCACGCTGACCATGCTGCAGTCGATCTGGCCTGCCAGGTCGGCGTCGGCCTGGACGGCACGCAGGATCCGGTCCCATGTGCCGTCGGCCGACCAACGCCGGTGCCGTTCATAGACGGTCTTCCAGCTGTCGAAACGTGGGGGAGATCCCGGCACGGTATGCCGGTCCGGACCCGGAACAAGATGCCGTTGATCACCTTGCGGTGGTCGTTCCAGCGCCCGCACGCAGTCCGAACGTCGGCAAGTGCGGCTCCAGCCGGACCCACTCGGCATTCGTCATATCACCCCGCCCCATGCCGGGCACAACGAGCCAGCAGTCCGACAGTCACATGATCCGCCGGACACTGCCTAGTGCCGCGCACGGTATCGTCCGACCCTGAGGGGCCTCCCTGAGTGACACCTGATCCTCGGCTCGGGGGTGATTACGGCGTAATCAAATGTCGACGGGTTCAAGGTCCTGGTCCCCCGGTCAGCTGCTACATGGCCGTCCCCATCACTCCTTCCACGGATGCTACTCGGTCGGCGACGACCAGATGTGGGGCGACAACCGGCGCCGAGAGGGCGTCTATCACTGGGCCGCCTTGTCCGTGATCCGGGCCGCCCGCCCGGACGGAGCTCCGATTGACGTGCTCCTCGACAACCTCTCCGCCCACGCGTACGTGTGGATGAAGCGGTGGGCGGTGCCTGAGGGATTACAGCCGCTCCTCGTAGACTCTGAGCTGGGCGGGCTTGAACCTGCGGATCGTTGTCCAGGCCGCCCGCTCGCTCAGTCTTTGGGCCCACTCGTCGAGATTGTCGCCTGCATCGTGGAAGAACCACGAGTTGAAGCTTCCCAGCGCCTGCAGCGCTGGTGCGAGTCCGTATCGGAGCTCGCAATGGACCTGGATGTAGTGGTCGTGTTCGCCGCGGTCGTCGGCGATCTCAAACTGTCGGATGAGGTCCAGCGTGAACGTAGGAGGACCGTCGAACGAGTAGGTCCCGTACTGGAACAGAAGGCCATCCGCATCGGGTGTGTTCGGGACGTTGAACAGCCGTCGGCCGAACCGGAGGTAGGCAAGCCAGGCGTCCACCGTGTCGATGTCGGCGAGCGTCCGCCCCCCGACCTCCAGTTCGCCCCCGAGCAGTCCAGCCGCCTCGTCCGTCGACGGTCTCCGCGTCATGCCCACCTTCTTCGTCCGCCGCTGCGGGCGCTCAGCGTACTGAACCGGCGAACCTTCCCGGTCACAGCACCATCCACGCTCGCCTGAGGCGCAGGACCTACGCCCGGCGACCGACGACCGGCAGCGCCGGTGCGCCCGAGCGGCCTGCGAGAAAATCGGTGGAGCCCTGGTCGGGCCGATGACAGGGTGACGCTCATGCCGACGCCTCTGGCCGAACGACCGCTCCGCGCACTGCACGCCTCACTCACCCAGCGCAGGCGTCCTGAGGATGTGGCCCTGCTGATCCAGGAGTTGCACACCGCACGGGGCACGGAGCTCGACGCGGCGACCGAGGCGGCACTCGCCAAGGCCGCCGAGCACTCGCTGCGCAACCTCTGGCACGGCTACACCTCCATGCTGGAGGAGTTCGTGCGTCCCGTCGGGGCGCAACGTCAACTCGCCCGGGCAGCCACCCTGTTCACGAGCGTGCCGGAACTCCCCGGAGACGCCGGTGACGACCCCGCCCGGATAGAGGCGGTGATCCGGCGTGCGGGCGAGGAGATCGGCCGGTCGTACGGACAGAACGACTTCGGCATGGACCGCCTGAACCGGAGCGAGCGCACGGCGGCGGGCCTGGGCGTGATCTCCAAGCGCCAGTACAACAAGCGCTTCCGGCTGCTGCGCCGGATGGAAGCCAAGCTGGCCCGGCTCATCCACGAGCAGCACCGCCGCGACATGACGATGACCGGCAAAGGTGGCCTCGCTCATGTCCTGCCCTACGAGTTGTTCGCCACGGACACGGACTCCGCGGCCTTCATCGCCTACGTCACGGCACGCGGCTACATGCGCAGCGTCTTCACCAACGGCCGGCAGCGGCAGGTCTACGACGAGGTCGCACAGGCCTTGTTCGAGCGTCTGCGGGCTGCTCCCGAGCGGACCTGCTGGTACGCCGTCGCGCACGTGCACCCGACGGCCGAAGTGCTGGCGCATGTGTCCGACCAGGACCTCACCCAGCTGCTGGTTCAGTGGAACCGGGTCCTGCGCCAGGCCGCCGACCTGCTGGAGGACGCCTGGCACCGGCACCCGCTGGAACGCGACACGATGATCGTGCGCCGGGGCGACGACTCGTCGACCTGGAACCAGGCCGCGCAGGCATGGAACACCGCCCGCGCCCACTGGTTCGCGCTGCTCGAGGAACTGGGCCGGCACGAGCTGCTGGACCGCTTCTGCCCCGGCAAGGTTCCCCGTCTCATGGCTGCCGATGTGGCGTACTGGCACCGCATGAGCGGCGGCGGACTGCATCCCGACACGTACGTGTGGGCTGAACTTCCCTTGCCCTGGGAAGTTCTGCGGGGAGAGAAGGAATGTCCGCGCTCACTCGTCGAAGCCGTCTGCGCCCGGCATCGGGTGGACCCGGTGGCCGGAGCCTGGACCGCTCCCCGGCCGGCAGCAGAGGCCGTCTCCTTCCGGCGCACGCCCGAGTTGGTGCACGGAGTCGCCGTGGCCGACCCGCTCATGGCCGGCGCGCTTCGGTCCGCAGGCGTCTTCTCCGGCAAGGACAAGCGTGCCGCTGCGCAGGAGTGGTGGTGACCGGCGACCAGAGCGTGCCAGCCTGAGACCGTAAATCAGTTGCCCTGCCGTTCCCGCCCGGGTGATGATCACAGCGGCGACGAGGAAGCTCTGCGGAGGAGCGCCCGGCTCTGATCCCGGGTGGACGCAGGTTCGAATCCTGCCCTCGTCGTCTTCACACGTATCCCGACCGTCGTCGAGTCCCGGACGTCGTCCGCGCCCTCCCCGGACGACAGCGTCCGGCCGGTGCCGTGGAGACGCTCACCCGGCGTGGGCGGGAGGCACCGTGCGGCAGCGTCCGCCGGAGGCCGGGTAGGTAGGCACGCGTGTCGGGGGTACCCGGGCGGCCCGAGAGAGGGAGGCCCCGTGGGCAGGAGCTCTCGCCCCGTGCCTGCGGCGACGGTCGCCGCAGCGCACGGTGCCTTCAACGTCGTGGGCGGCCTGTGGCCCCTGGTGCACCTGCGCAGCTTCGAGTGGGTCTTCGGCCCGAAGGCCGACGTCTACCTGCAGAGGACGACGGGCGGACTGCTCGCGGGGGCCGGCCTGGCACAGCTGGCCGCCGTCGCCGACCCCGAGGGCCCGAAGCACGCCCGCCGCATCGGCCTGGTCACCGCCGTCACGCTCCTGGCCGTGGACCTGGCCTACGCCCCCCGGGGACGGATCCGGCCGACGTATCTCCTCGATGCCGCGATGGAAGCGGGGTGGATCGCCACCTGGCTGCGCGGCGCACGCGCCGCGGGCGGCCGTGCGACCAGGAGGCTTGGACGATGAACGGACAGCTGCCGCACCCCGTGCACCCGACGCCCGGGCAGCCTCCTCCCCGCACCCGCCGCCGGGCCACTCATGGCGCCTCCTGCGGCCACCTGGCCGATTGGGACGCGCGTGGAGGCGGGTGGTGGCGACCGTGAGCGCACCGCGTGTTTCCCGCGGCGCCGTCCGGCCTGTATCCGGGCGGGCGCCGTCGTCCCGGCCGGTCGCCCTGGTCGAGGCCGGCTTCCGTGCCCTGGCCCGGCTGCGCCGTGCCCCGGCCTTGCACCCCCGTGGCCTGACCTGCACCGGCGAACTGGAGATCCTCCACGACGAGGCCGGAACGTGGGACGTGCCGTGGCTGGCCACGCCCCGACGGCTCACCGCGACGGTCCGCCTCTCGCGTGCGGGTGGTCTGCCCCGGCGACTGCCCGACGGTCTCGGACTCGCCGTGCGGGTGACCGACGCCGACGGCCCGGACCGTCACCTCGACCTGCTCATGACCAGCAGTGGCCGCGGCAGGGCCGGACGTCATCTGCCGCTTCCCCGCACCGACGCGCTGCGCGGCCCGTACTCCAGCCTGCTCCCGTACCGGGTGGCCGGCCGTTCCCGGCTCCTGGCGGCCTTTCCCCGCCGGACCCGGCAGGCGCCGGTGCCCGGGGACCTGCGGAGCATCGCTGCCGCCCTGGACGCCGGGCCGCTCGTCTACGACATGTGCGCCGAGGCCGGCGACCGGTCCTGGCGGCGGTTCGCAGTGCTGACGGTGCGGGCCGTGCTGCCGGTGGGGGAGGAGGACACTCCCGACTTCGACATCTACGCACACAGCGTGCGGGCGTTCGAACCGGGCGGTGCCCTGGCCGCGACCCGCCGGGCCGCGTACCGCGGTTCACGGTCGGGCCGGGGTGCCCGGCGCGAGGTCCTGTAGCCGCTTCGGGGCGAGGCGCCGGGCGGATACGCTGCCGCTTCCGCTGCGTGCGGATACGGGCTGAACCGGTGCCTGGGCTGCGGGGCGGAATCGCTGCCTGCCCCGCGCTGTCACGCGGGAGCGCTCGGGGCCTCCCCGCCGTCGCGTTGGTGGCCGCGGCGGGCGTCGCGGTCGAAGATGCCCAGGATCTCGCACGGGCCGCCCTCCGCGCCGATCGCGTGCGGCATCATCGTCGGGAACTCGGCGGCCTGGTTGGTCTCCAGGCGGAAGCGGCGGTGGCCGAGCACGAGGACCGCGGTGCCGGACAGGACGACGAGCCACTCGCGCCCCGGGTGGGCCCGCATCCGTGCCGGATTCTCGGGGGGCGGCTCGGTGATGCGCTGGCGCACCACACTCATCCCGGGGTCGGCCTTGACGGTCCAGCGCATCTGACCGCGGGTGTTGTCGATCGTCGGGCTGGTGACCACGTCGTCGGCCGCGGTCTCCACGAGCTGGTCCAGCGTGGTGTCCAAGGCCCGGGCGAGAGTGACCAGCTGGTCCAGCGCGAGACGGCGCTGCCCGTTCTCGATGCGGCTCAGTGAGGACTGGCTGAGGTGGGCACGCGAGGCCAGTTCCTCCAGTGACCAGCCCTGCGCCACCCGCAGGGCCCGGATGCGTTTGCGTACGAGGCTGTCCAAGTCCTCGGGTTCTTGCGTCATGGGCAACATTCTATTCCTCTGGTGCATGGCGGGCTTAGCGTCGTCGTGTGGCCGGTGCCACCGGGCCCCACCCTGCCCCACCCCTTCACCCGGCGACCGGCCCCGCTCCGGCGCCGGCGTGAGATGCCCATTCTCGGAAGGAAGCCATGAGGACCAATCAGCCCGAAGAAGTCGCCCGCGCGGACGGCGGAGGCGTCACCGACGCCCGGCGGTTGCGCACGATCCTGGGTGCCGTATCCCTCGCACTGATGGCGGTCATCGCCTCGGTGACCGGCCTGAACGTCGCGCAGACCCATATGGCCGTCGACTTCGGCGCCTCCCAGGGCACGGTGTTGTGGATCATCAACATCTACACCCTCGCCCTGGCCGCGCTGCTGCTGCCGCTCGGTGCCGTCGGGGACCGTCTGGGTCGCAAGCCCATGCTGGTCACCGGCCTGGGCGTGTTCGGCGTCGCGACCGTTGCCGCGGCGCTGTCCCCGACGGCGGAGGTCATGCTGGCCGCGCGCCTGGCCGGCGGTCTCGGCGCCGCCATGATCATGCCGATCACGCTCGCCGTCATCACCTCCACCTTCCCCGCGGAGCAGCGCGGCAGGGCGATCGGAGTGTGGACCGGTGTCGCCGGAGGCGGGGGCATCCTGGGCATGTTCCTCTCCGCGCTCCTCGTCGACGTCGCCGACTGGCGCTGGCTGTTCGTCCTGCCGGTGGTGCTGGTCCTCGTCGCCCTGGCTCTGACCGTGCGGTCGGTGCCCGACTCGCGCGAGACCTCGCCGCACCGCTTCGACACCGTGGGAGCGCTGGTCTCCGCGATCGCCGCGGTCGGACTCATCTTCGTCCTCCAGGAAGGCCCCGAGCGCGGCTGGACCGCCCCCGCCACGCTGGCCGGTCTCGCCGTCGGCCTGTGCGCCGCGGCCGGGTTCGTGGCCTGGGAGCTGCACCGCCGGGACGCCGCACTGCTGGACGTGCGCCTGTTCCGCGAGCGCGGCCTGGCCGGCGGCTCGATCACGCTGCTGGTGGTCTTCGGTGTCCAGGCGGGCATCGGCGTCGTCCTCTTCCCCTTCTTCCAGGCGGTGCTCGGCTGGTCGGGGCTGCTGTCCACGGTGGCGATGATGCCCATGGCCGTCGGCATGATGGCGGCGTCCGGCCTGGCACCCAGGATGGCGGCGGGCATCGGCGCCCGCGCCACCATGCTGGCGGGCATCGCACTGGCCGGTGCCGGCATGGCACTCATGGCCCTGTTCGTCTCCGTCGGCGGCGGCTACCCGTCCGTCCTGCCCGGGCTGCTCGCCATGGGCGTCGGCATGGGGCTGTCGATGACGCCGTCCACGGAGGCCATCACCACCTCCCTGCCGCGCGAGAAGCAGGGTGTGGCGTCCGCCCTCAACGACGTCACCCGTGAGTTCGGCACCGCGCTCGGCATCGCCCTGCTCGGCGCGCTCGTGTCCGCCGGTTACCGCGACGCCGTCGACGACAGGCTGCGGGGCATCCCGCAGGGAGCCGCGGACACGGCCCGGGAGGGCGTCGCGAACGCCGTCGCGGCGGCGGGCGGCACCGGCCGGCACGCACCGGACCTGCTCCGGGCGGCCCGGCAGTCCTTCGTCGACGGCTGGCAGCAGGCCATGTGGGCAGGCGCCGCCCTCATGGGCGTCCTCTTCGTCTACATCGCCCTCCGGGGGCCCGGGAACCCGCCTTCCACCGTCGTGGACGAGACGGGCACCGCCGGTCCCGTCGCCGCGCAGTCCCCCCAGGAGGTGCGGTAGGAGATGCGGCCGGCCCGGCCTGCCGTGATGGTGGGAGGGTCGAAACACGCCCCCCGGACGCGACAGGAACGTGACGTGGACAAGTCGCAGCTCACCGAGATGACCGCCCGCCGTGCCGCCGACGAGCCCGCCGGCCGGCAGCTCAGCGCGGACGACGTCGGCCGGATCCTCGACCTGCTCTTCGGCACCGTGGAGCAGGCGGGGACCATCGCCGAGGCGCTGAAGGCCGAGCGGACGGTCACCCTCGGGAGTTTCGGAGGCTTCGAGGCCACGGACGGAGTCGCCTCGTTCCGCCCGGGCACGGCCCTCACCGAGTACCTGCGGGACCAGACCCGGTGAGCGGCACCCCCGGGCGGCCGCGGTCGGGCCCGGCATGAGGGCCTGATCCCGTCGCTACAGGGCTCCGGCGGAGGACCGTAGGGGCGCTGACAACCGCCCCGGCGTCTGCGAGGCTGCTGAGCCTGGCCGGCGAAGGGGGACCGATGAACTACCGCGATCACGCGATCACGTACGCCGCGGAGCGGGGCTGGGAGCACGTGCAGGGTTCGATGACGCTGGGCTCGACGCGGGTTTCTGTCGACGAATTCCGCAAGGGCGGAAAAGTCGTCGTCGCCACGTTCATGAATTTCGACGCGCTGACCGACTGGTCCGACTACTGGACGCTCGGCCACTACGACTTCGGAGACGGCCGTCACGGCAGGATCGAGGCGGTGCAGTCGGGCCCGCATCAGAAGCAACTGAGCCTGGAGAAGGCGCTCGACGAGCCGTGACCCGGGGACGGCAGCGTGACTGCCGAAGGCCACGGGGCAGGTGGCCTTCGGCGGTCACGTCGGTCACCTGCCGATCGGGTTGAGGTACGTGCCCGGGTGGGTGGCGGCGTCCTGCTTCAGGATCTGGCCGCCGAAGGGCCACGAGAGGGTGAAGTGCTCTGTCTCGTTCGGCGGGGTGACCAGGAACTTCGCCGGCACGAACTTCTCCTTCTGCGGCGTGGACGCGGCCACGGGCAGCAGGGTGATGCTGAAGTCCACCGTGTCCCCCTGCTCCAGGGTCATCGTCACGGGCGCCTTCGACGAGCGTGCCAGCGACCAGGTGCCGTCCGTCTTCTGGGCGCCGATCATGTCGACACCGGCGAAGCCGGACAGGGTGCAGGTGCGGTTGCTCCGGTTGGTGAACCAGATGGAGGCCTGGGTCTGCTTCTCGCTCTGGCCCATCTCCGGCTTGGCGTCGTCGCCCAGGGCGAAGCCGGCCTTCAGGTCGGCGGTGTGGCACCGGGCCGGCGCCGCCTTGGCGGGAGCGGCCGAGGCCGGGACGGTGGCAACGGCAGTGGCCGCGACGACGACTGCCGCAAGGGCCACGGAGGTCAGCGTGCTCTTCATGACTCGGTTCCCCTCGAATGTGTGCATCGGCCCGCGAGGTCAGCGCGCGCCTGCACACCGGAAGATGCGCAATGCCGGGGAGGGGTTCGGGCAGCCGGCAGCCAATTCCCGACAATCACGGGGCTCGTTATCGGCCGCACCGGGAATCCCGGCGCGGCAGGCGCGTCAACCGGCCGCCGGAGCGCCCCCGTGGCCGCCGGGAGCGATCTCGGCGATCAGGCCCTCGACGAGAACCCTGATCTCGTCCCGGATCGGGCGCACGGCCTCGACGCCCTGACCGGCCGGGTCCTCCAGCTGCCAGTCCAGGTAGCGCTTGCCGGGGAAGACCGGGCAGGTGTCGCCGCAGCCCATGGTGATGCAGACGTCCGACGCGCGGACCGCGTCGACGGTGAGGATCTTCGGCATCTCCCGGGAGATGTCGATGCCGACCTCGGCCATGGCCTCGACGGCGGCCGGGTTGACCCGGTCACCGGGGTCGGAACCGGCGGAGCGGACCTCGACGCGGTCACCCGCCAGGTGGGTCAGCCAGGCCGCGGCCATCTGGGAGCGGCCGGCGTTGTGGACGCAGACGAACAGGACGGACGGCTTGTCGGCCATGGTGATCGGTCTCTCTCGTCGCAGGGCGGAACCCGGCCGCCGGTGATCTCGGCCCCCGCCGGTATCTGCGCGGGCGGCGGTGTGACAGTATCAGCGCATGCTGACTTCAGTCGATCCTGATGTGATCCGGGTGCTGGGCGATCCGCTCCGCCTGAAGGTCGTGACCTTGCTGGCGCGCGAGACGCTGTGCACGACACATCTGGTCGAGGAGACCGGAGCCAAGCAGACGAACCTCTCCAACCACCTGAAGGTGCTGCGCGAGGCCGGGATCGTGGAGACCGAGCCCTGCGGCCGCTTCACGTACTACAGGCTCAGGCCCGAGGTGCTGGCCGGGCTGTCCGAGCAGTTCGCGGCGCTCGCCGCCGCCGCCCGCACCGCCGCCGGCAACAGGAGGGCCTGCCCGTGACCTCCACCGAACCCGCCGGTGCCCCCACCCGGGCGGCCGGCCCGGCCCGCGACGGTTCGATCGCCGGGAAGCTCTCCACCCTCGACCGCTACCTCGCGCTCTGGATCCTGCTCGCCATGGCTGTCGGCCTCGGCCTGGGCCGTGTCGTCCCGGGCCTGAACGACGCGCTCGCACGGATCGAGCTCGGCGGGATCTCCCTGCCGATCGCACTCGGACTGCTCGTGATGATGTACCCGGTGCTCGCCAAGGTCCGCTACGACCGGCTGGACCGGGTGACCGGCGACCGCCGGCTGCTGATCTCCTCACTGGTCGTCAACTGGGTCGTCGGACCGGCGGTGATGTTCGCCCTGGCGTGGATCTTCCTGCCGGACCTGCCCGAGTACCGCACCGGCCTGATCATCGTCGGCCTGGCCCGCTGCATCGCCATGGTCATCATCTGGAACGACCTCGCCTGCGGCGACCGGGAGGCCGCGGCCGTGCTGGTCGCGCTCAACTCGGTGTTCCAGGTCCTCGCGTTCGGCCTGCTGGGCTGGTTCTACCTCGACCTGCTGCCGCGTTGGCTGCGCCTGGGCGACGGCCAGGGGCTGGACGTGTCCGTCTGGCACATCGCCCTGAACGTCGTCGTCTTCCTCGGCATCCCGCTGCTGGCCGGCTTCCTCACCCGGCGCGTCGGCGAGCGGACGATGGGCCGCACCGGCTACGAGACGGGGTTCCTGCCGAAGATCGGCCCGTGGGCGCTGTACGGGCTGTTGTTCACGATCGTCGTCCTCTTCGCCCTCCAGGGCAGGACCATCACCTCGCAGCCCCTGGACGTCGCCCGTATCGCGCTGCCGCTGCTGGTGTACTTCGCGGTCATGTTCTTCGGCTCCTTCCTCCTCGGCAGGAGCCTCGGCCTGGCATACGACCGCACAGCGACGCTGGCGTTCACCGCGGCGGGCAACAACTTCGAGCTGGCCATCGCGGTCGCCATCGCCACCTTCGGCGTCACCTCCGGCCAGGCCCTGTCGGGCGTCGTCGGCCCGCTCATCGAGGTGCCGGTCCTGATCGGCCTGGTGCATGTCGCGCTCGCCTGGCGACGGAGGTTCGGCGCGGACGCGGTGACGACGGCCCCGTGACGGCGGCCTGACGGGGCCCGTTGGCGCCAGGTTCCGCGACGACGGATCTCGACGGCCACCCGGCCCGGGGCGCCGCCGGGGCGGCGCCGCCGGGGCGATCCCCGATGAGCCTCGCGTGAGGCTATGAGCGACTACGAGCGGCCGCGAGCGACCGTGGCGCTCATGCGACGGCGCTCAGGCGGCGGCGGGCAGCGCCAGCAGCTTGCCCATCGCGGCCAGCACGGCGGGTTCGACGCGGTAGTAGACCCAGGTACCGCGCCGCTCGGAGGTCAGCAGCCCGGCCTCCTTGAGCTTCTTCAGGTGGTGGGAGACGGTCGGCTGTGAGACACCGACGTCGGAGATGTCGCACACGCACGCCTCGCCTCCCTCGTGCGACGCCACCGCGGAGAACAGCCGCAGGCGCACCGGGTCGCCGAGGGCCTTGAACATCCGCGCGGCCGTCTCGGCCTCCTCGGCGCTCATCGGACGCTCGGTCAGCGGCGGGCAGCACGGCACCACACCCTGGCCGTCGGCGGGTTCGAGCAGGGGCAGCGCCTTCGCGTTCGACATGTGTCTATGTTGACACATATCGAACCAGGCCTGGCGCCTCTCCCTCTGTTTCGACAGATGTCTATGTTGACGTCCATCGATGCGCTTGTCATGCTGGACCCGTACATCGACAGACGTCGAAACAAACGAGGAGCCGCCGTGAACGCGCCCGCCACCCCCGAGCCGCCCGTCGTCGTGATCGGGGCCGGACCCGTCGGCCTGGCCGCCGCCGCCCACCTGCTCGACCAGGGACTCGAACCCCTGGTCCTGGAAGCCGGCCCCAGGGCCGGCGCGGCGGTGCGCGAGTGGGCGCACGTCCGTCTGTTCTCCCCCTGGGGCGAGGTCGTCGACCCGGCCGCCGAGAAGCTCCTCGCACCGACCGGCTGGCGGCGGCCCGACCCGGCCGGTTACCCCTCCGGCGGCGACTGGGCCGACCTGTACCTGCAGCCGCTCGCCGACGTCCTCGGGGACCGCGTCCGCTACGGCGTGCGCGTCACCGGCGTCTCACGGGCGGGGCGGGACCGCGTCGTGGACGCCGACCGGGAACGGCAGCCCTTCGTGGTGCACGTCGCACACCCCGACGGCCGCGAGGAGCGCCTCCTAGCCCGCGCCGTCGTCGACGCCTCCGGCACCTGGTCCACGCCCGGCCCGGCCGGCGGCAGCGGCCTGGCCGCGCTCGGCGAGAAGGCCGCGGCCGACCGGATCACCTATCGCGTCCCCGACCTGAAGGACCCCGCGGTCCGCGCCCGCTATGCGGGCAGGCGCACCGCCGTCCTCGGCTCCGGCGCCTCGGCCTTCACCGCCCTCGCAGGCCTCGCCGACCTGGCCGGGTCCGGCGACGGTGCGGGCACCAAAGCGGTGTGGATCCTGCGCCGGGGCATCTCCGGCTCCACCTACGGCGGGGGAGAGGCCGACCAGCTCCCGGCCCGCGGCGCGCTCGGCCTGGCGGCGAAGGCCGCCGTCGACCAGGGGTATGCGGAGGCGGTGACCGGCTTCCGGACCGAGGCGGTCGAGCGGGACGGCGACGGCCGCCTGGTCCTGGTCGGCGAGGACGGCCGCCGTCTGGAGGCCGTCGACGAGGTGATCGTGCTGACCGGCTTCCGCCCCGACCTGTCCTTCCTCTCCGAACTGCGCCTGGGGCTCGACGAGCGCCTCCAGGCCCCGGTCGCGCTGGCCCCGCTCATCGACCCCAATCAGCACTCGTGCGGCACCGTCCATCCCCACGGCCACCGCGAGCTCGCCCACCCCGAACCCGGCGTGTACCTGGTCGGCATGAAGTCCTACGGCCGTGCCCCGACCTTCCTCGCCCTGACCGGCTACGAACAGGTCCGGTCCGTCGCCGCCGCCCTGGCCGGCGACCTCGCCTCCGCCGACCGCGTCGAACTCACCCTCCCGGAGACCGGGGTCTGCGGCGGAGCCGGCCTGTTCGACGCCCCCGGCACCGCTCAGTCCGAGGGTGGCGGCTGCTGCACCCCGGCGCCAGAGCTCCTCCGACTCGGAGCTCCCGCCAGCGGGACGACCGGCGAACCGGGCCGGGCGGACGGTTGCTGCGGCACGTGACCACCGCCCCGGGCACCTTCACGTGCCGGGCCGCGACCGGGACGGGGGACCGGTCGCGGCCTCACGCCGCGCCCCCGCGGCGCCGTCCGCCCGGGCCCGCCCTGACACCTGTCAGGAAGACGGGGAAGGGCAGGCCGGATACGTTCGCCGGGACCAGCGAGCCGGCTCCATCACAGGGGGACCACATGAAAACGTCCACGCGCAAGATCTCGGCAGTCGTCACCGGTGTCGCGCTCACCGCTCTGGGCACCGTCTTCTCCGGCACGGCCGAATCGGCCAACCCGTGCTGGTGGGGCGACGGCGGTATGCGCATGTACTGCAACAACGTCTCGGGCGCCACGGTCTACGCCACACCGGACACCAGCCGCCCGGTGGGCAAGATGTACTCGAACCCGAGCTGGTTCGAGTGCCGCAGGGACACCGGCGCCTACGTGGGCGGCCCGCACCCGAACCGCTGGCTCTGGACGCAGGCCGACAACGGCGCGTGGGGCTGGATGAAGGACACGGACATCTACAGCGAGACCGACCCCGTGCCCACGCACATCGGCAACGGCATCCCTCAGCCCTGCTGACACCGCCACCTCGACCGGCCGACCAACCGACCGACCGACTGACCGACCGGCCGGCCGCGCCAGGACTCCGTGGTGTGTCAGCGCCGCCCGGTCAGCGTCGCTTCGAGTGCGGCGATGTGCCGGGCCTCCGCCTCCTTGCGTACGGCGGCGAAACGGCGGTCCACGATCAGGACGGGCAGCACCCAGAGCAGGCCCCAGGCGCTGAAGGAGTCGATGACCCCGGTCTGGCGCAGCGCCGTGTTGGTGAGGAAGCACAGGATGCCGCTGGTCGCCCAGGCGGCCGTTCGGTGCCGGCCGAGGAAGCGCACCGGAGCGTTCCACGGTCCGGACAGCGCTTGGCGGGTCGCGGCGCGCACGGCGGCGTCGCGGTCCACCGTGTCCACGTCGTGCGGTGGCGCGTCGGCGCCCGGCCGGAGATCGTCGGCGAGGGCACGTGCCTGCGCCTCCGTGTCACGGCCCGCCACCGCGCGGGCCGCCGCTCGCATCCTCAGCTCGTCCCAGTAGCCGCGGCGGGCCCAGCGCTCGGCGTCGGCGAGCCGGTCGGCCTCGGCGGACCGCGGTGCGAGCTCCTTGAGGCGCCGGGAGAGGGTGACGGCCCGCGCGGCCCGGCCCGGGTACTCGAAGGAGTCGGCGCGCAGGCACAGTTCGGCGTAGCCGGCCAGGAGACCCGGGTGGGCGCCGTCGAGGGCGAGACCGGCCCGGAACGCCTCCTCCGCGGAGTCGTCATGGTCGTCGTCGTCCTCGGCGGCATGCCCGAGAGCCAGCCAGCAGTAGAGATCGGGGTGCGGGCCGAGCTCGTCCAGGCCCTCCCGGGCGGCGCGCCTCACGGCCGCGTGCCCTCCGGCCGTGAAGAGCTGTTCGCAGCGCTGCTGGTACGCCTCGATCGTCGTCATACGGGATCCCCCCAACCACCGCCGCCCGTTCCTGACGTGGCGGACACGAGTGCCGCCCGATCTTCGCAGGAGGGAGACGGATGCCGTGGGGCGGGGTACGGGGAGGCAGCCCTCGGCGGAGCGGCCGTGACCTGCTCGGGCCCGCTCCGGTCGCGCGGGACCGGAGGGGGAAGGCGACGCGCCGGCGGCCGGGTCCGGTGCCGGTGGTTTCACGCCCGGGGCCGGGCTCCCGGTCCCAGCCGGGCGGTCACGTCCCCGGGAGTGAGGGAGGAATGTCCCTCCGAGCACTCGACGACGACGTGGACCGGCGTGCCGCACTCGGTGTGGCGGACGTCCAGTACCGGTCCGTCGCCGTCGAGGGCGTATCTCTCGCCCCACTGGCTCAGGGCCATCAGCACGGGCCACAGGTCCCAGCCCTTGCGGGTCAGCCGGTACTCGTTGCGGGAGCGGGCGCCCGGTTCCCGGTACGGGACGGTCTTCAGGACGCCGGCCGCGATCAGCTTGCGGAGACGGTCGCTCAGCACGGCCTCCGACAGGCCGATGTGACGGTGGAAGTCGTCGAACCGGCGGACTCCGTTGACGGCGTCGCGCAGGATCAGCAACGTCCACTTCTCGCCGACCACGTCGAGCGTGCGCTGGACGGGGCAGTTCTCCGTGCTCGCCTCAAGCCACTCCATCCCGCCATCGTAGAGGTCTGACTTCGTCATTGACAGTCAGGTGAGCGGGGGGCTAGCTTCACCTGCAAAAGTCAGAGGGGAAGGCACAGGACCGTGGGACGAACGCGTACGTACCAATGGGAGGATCCCGCGATCCTGGCGGAGGCCGCCGGACGCATGGCCGGCATCGACTTCCTGCGCCTGCTGCGGGAAGGACGGTTCCCCGCCCCGCCCGTCAGCCGCACCGTCGACTTCACCCTGGACGAGGTGGAACCGGGCAGGGCGGTCTTCAGCCTGACGCCGGGGGAGGAGCACTACAACCCGATCGGGAGCGTGCACGGCGGCGTCTTCGCCACCCTGCTCGACTCGGCCGCGGGCTGCGCCGTGCAGAGCACCCTTCCGCAGGGCATGGCGTACACCTCACTCGACCTGACGGTGAAGTTCCTGCGGCGCATAACCGTGGAGACAGGCACGGTGCGCGCCATCGGAACCGTCATCAACCAGGGCCGGCAGACCGCTCTCGCACAGGCGCAGTTGCTCGACGCGAAGGACCGCCTGCTCGCCCACGCCACCAGCAGCTGCCTGCTCTTCCCGGTGCCTGACTCCGGGCGGTGAGCCCGGGCGCGTCGCGGGCTGTCGCGTGGGCGGCCCGGCGCGCTCTCATCCCTTCACCGATCCCGACGTGAGCCCCTGGACGATGTGACGGCTGGCGAAGGCGAACAGCAGCATGGTCGGAGCGATCGTCAGCACGGCCGCCGCGGACATCGAGCCCCAGTCGATGTTGAAGCTGGAGATGAAGCCGTTCAGGGCGGTGGGGACGGTCTTGTTGCTGTCGCTGTTCATCAGCGTCACCGACAGGAACAGCTCGTTCCAGCAGTTGACGAAGTTGAAGATGAACGCGGCGATGATGCCCGGACGCATCACCGGCAGCAGCACCCGGAACAGCGCCGAGAAGCGCGACAGACCGTCGATCATCGCGGCCTCCTCCAGCGCGTCCGGGATGTTCTCGAAGAACCCGCGCAGCATCACCGTGCAGAACGGGATGCACACCGCGATGTAGACGAGGATCAGGCCGAGGCGGTTGTCGACCAGCTTCAGATCGGTCATCAGCAGGTAGAGCGGCCCCAGCGCGATGAAGGACGGGATCATCTGGGTGACCAGCGCGGCCATCAGCAGGGCGGACTTGGAGCGGAACTCGAAGCGGGCCAGGACGTACGCCGACAGCATCGAGATCGCCGTCGCCGTCACGCCGGCCACGGCCGAGACGAGGAGGCTGTTGACGAGGTACGTGCCGAAGTCGGCCGTGCCGAACAGGCCGCGGTAGTTCTCCAGGGAGAAGCGCTCGGGCCAGTACGCCAGGGGGAAGTGGAAGATGTCGCCGGGCGCCTTCAGCGAGGTGACGATGATCCAGTAGAGCGGGAAGACGGTGAAGAGCAGCCACCCGCCGAGGAAGGTGAACTTGACGGCCCGGCCGGCCGCGAAACCCTTGCCGGTCACGACCTCACCCCTTTCTTCTCCCGCGTGGCCATGAGGAAGAACACCGCGAACACCAGCAGCCCCGCCACCACGAGAAGCCCGAGCGCGGACGCCCTGCCGTAGTCGCCCTGCTGCGTGATCTTGATCATCCAGGTGGTCACGATGTGCGTCTCGTCGTTGGGCCCGCCGCCGGTCATGCCGAAGATCAGGTCCGGGAAGTTGAAGATCCAGATGACCCGGAGCAGCACCGTCAGGGCCAGCGTCGTGCGGATGTACGGGATGGTGATCTGGAAGAGGGTGCGGGCCTTGCCCGCACCGTCCAGCGCCGCCGCCTCGTACAACTCGTCGGGGATCGACTGGAGCGCGGCCAGGATCATGATCGCGAAGAAGGTGACGCCGTACCAGATGTTGGCGATGAGCACGGCCACCATCGCCGTCTGCGGATCCGCCAGCCAGGCGATCGGCTCGTCGATCAGGCCGGCCTTCTGCAACAGGTCGTTGACGACGCCGAACTCGCTGTTGAACAGCCAGCGGAACAGAATGCCGATGAGGAAGCCGGAGATCGCCCAGGGGAAGAAGATCAGCGCCTGGTACAGGCCGCGGAGGCGGAACCGCCGGCGCAGCCACAGGGCGAGCGCGAAGCCGATGACCAGCTGCGGCACGATCGAACCGACCACCCAGACCGCGGAGTTGCTCAGCACGGTGCCCCAGGCGGGGTCGGCGAAGACGTCGCCGAAGTTCTTCAACCCGACCCACGAGGTGTCGGTGAGGTCGGTCAGCTTCCAGTTGCGGAAGGCCATCTGGCCGCCCGCCAGCACGGGGTAGTAGGTGAAGACCGCCACGAAGACCGCGGCCGGCGCCATGAAGGCGGCGATGGTCAGGCCGCGACGCGTGGTGAACTCGCGCCTGCGCCTGCCCCCGTGGGGGAGGCCCGCCCTGCCGGAGGCCTCCCCCGCACCCCGCGCCGGGGTCTTCGACGTCGTTGTGGAGGTGACGGACATGCCTACTGCTCCTGCTGCCACTTCTCGGTCCAGTACGCGTCCCAGCCCGCGAGCAGCTCCTTCGGCGTCGTCTTGCCGAGGATCAGCTTCTGCACGTCGGCGTCCGCCTTCTGCTGCCACTCGGCCCACCAGCTGACGCCGCGTGGCTGGGTGACGACCCGGTACTTGTCCGGCTGCTCGGTCATGGTGACGTAGCTCGACCAGGGGCCGGTCCGGTAGAAGGGGTCGCTGATCGCGGACTTGAGGATGGGCACCAGGCTGTTCTTCTTCGTGAACGACGCCGAGGCCTCACCCTGCGAGAGGAACTCGACCAGCTTCACCGCCTCGGCCTTGTGGTCGCTGCCCTCGGCGACACCCCATCCGGCGGTCGCCAGCGGCTGCACGGTCTTGCCGCCGGGCCCGGCCACCAGCGGGGCGGTGGCCCACTGCTCCTTGGAGATCGACTTCGACTCCGAGACCGTGGCGATCACCTCGGGGTCCTGGAGCAGGAACGCGGTGGAGCCGTTGGAGAACGCCTCCACCATCTCCGGGTAGCCCCAGGACACGGACGACTTCGGTGAGGCCTGCTTGAAGAGCTTCAGGTAGGTCTCGATCGCGTCCCGGGCCTCGGGAGCGGAGAAGATCGTACGGCCGTCCTCCAGCTTGTAGCCGTTGGCCGGGTCGACCCGGTCGGCGAGGTGGGCCTCGATGGCGGCGGTGGCGTTGCTGTGGGAGTTGGCGCCGCCGCGGAAGGCGTAGCCGTAACGGCGTTCCGCCGGGTCGTGGATGGCGGAGGCCTGCTGAAGCAGTTCCTGCCAGGTGGCCGGCGGCTTGTCGAAGCCCGCCTTCTCGATGAGGTCGGTGCGGTAGAAGAGACTCAGGCCGTAGAAGCCGTACGGCACGAAGTACGTGCGGCCCTTGGCGTCCTTGGCGGCGTCGACGGCGTTCTCCGTCATGGCCTGCCAGCCCTTCCAGCCGTCCAGGTCCTTCTTCATGTCGTACAGCCAGCCGTTGTTCGACCAGGGCCCGACCGTGATGTCCCGGACCTCCAGGACGTCCACCCCGCTGCCGGACTGGAGCATCTGCTGGAGCTTCTGGTCGGCCTGCTCGGTGGGCGGGGAGACCAGGTTGACCTTGATCTTGGGGTTCTGCTGCTGGAAGTCGGCTATGAGGTCCTTGAGCAGGTCGGTACGGGTCGGGTTCGTCAGGCTCTCGACCATGTTGAGCGTGACCGTTCCGCTCGCCTCGGGGCTCATGGTGGAACAGCCGGTGAGGAGGGTCGCGGCGGCGGTGCCGAGCGCGAGGGCTGCCGTCCTTCTTCTCATGGTGCTGACCTCTTTCCTGTGTTCTGTCGTGCCCACGTGCAGAGGACGGGGACGCAGTCCTCGGCGAAGTACTCGTAGTCGGCGGCGGTGTTGTAGACGTGGGCGGACAAGCGCATGTAGCCGACGCCGTCGAAGCTGGTGAAGGCCGCCTCCACGCCCAGCTCCCGGGCCACCCGGTCCCGCAGGGCGTCGGCCTCGATCCGGTCGGAGGCGAGGCCGTCCGGCAGGCGCACCAGGCGCATGCCGGGCACGGGCATGCCGACGTCGACCGAGGGTGCCGCGCCGGCCGCCTCGGCGAGCGCGGTGCCGATGACGCGGGCGCCGTAGGCGGCCAGGTCGTCCATGTAGCGGCGCGCGGCCGTCCAGCCCCAGGTGTGCTCGACGAACGCGAGCGACGCCGGCGCGGCCAGCTGGGCGGTGGCGTCGACGGTGCCCTGCTGGTCGAAGCGGTCGGGGAAGGGGTCGGCCGCGCCCCAGGAGTCGATCAGGGGGTGGAGCCGCTCGCGCAACGGCCCACGGGCGACCAGGGCCGCGGTGCCGCGCGGGGCGCATCCCCACTTGTGCAGGTTGCCGGTCCAGAAGTCGTACGCGGCGCCGTCGAGGGGCGCTTCGAGCAGCCCGGGGGCGTGCGCGCCGTCGACGAGGACGGGGATGCCGCGCCGGCGGGCCTCCGCCCCGATGCGCTCCACCGGCAGCCGGCGTGCGGTCGCCGAGGTGATCTGGTCGACGACGACGAGAGCGGTGGCGTCGCCGAACTCGGCGGTCACCGCCTCGTACGCCCGGTCCTCGTCCGCGTCCAGCGGCACCCGCGCGGTACGGACCCGGCCGCCCCAGCGCCGGGCCAGCCGCTCCGCGCCCATCGTCACGGCGCCGTAGCCGTGGTCGGTGACCACGATCTCCGCGCCGGGACGGAGCGTGGATGCGGCGTAGACGACGCTCGCGCCCGCGCTGGCGTTCGGCACGAGGGCCAGGTCGCCGGCGTCGACGCGCAGGAAGCCGGCGATCTCGACCCGGGTGGAGGCGAGTCGCTGGGGCAGCGCCGGAAACCACACCACGGGCGAGCGTTCCATCTCCGCGCGCAGCACCTCCTGCCGCTCCTGGGCCACCAGCGGAACGGCCCCGAAGGAGCCGTGGTTCAGGTGCTTCAGGACAGGGTCGAGCGACCAGGCCCGGTCGGCGGGCCTGCCGTCCGCCAGCAGCAGGGGGCGCGGTGCGGTGGTCACCTCGGTCTCGCTCACAGGACTCCACATCTGGGCAGGGTCGTCCAGCGGAGGCTCATACTCCGCCGGACACGTCTGATGACTCGGCATCCTGCCCACCTTCTGCGGCGGAAACAAGGGTCGTACAGTGAAAGTCATCAGATGACTTTCGGAGGAAACCCACCCGACACCACCTTCGGCACAGCGGGCCTCGCTACAGTGCTCCGGGGGACGCGACCCGCTCGCGTCCCGTCAGGGGAGGAAGAAGGGGACCGATGTCCGCAGTCGAGAAGGCCTTCCACGGCCTGCGGCACATGATCGGGACGGGACGCCTCGGCCCCGGCGAGCGCATTCCGCCCGAGGCCGAGCTCTGCGAGGAACTGGGCGTCTCCCGCGGGTCGCTGCGCGAGGCGGTGCGGATGCTCGCCGCCCTGGGCGTCATCGAGCCGCGGCACGGCTCGGGCACGTACGTCTCCCAGCTGAGACCCCAGGACGTGATCGGCAGCCTCTCCCTGACCCTCGAACTCCTCCCGCTCTCGGGCCTGTTGGAGGTCTACGAGATCCGGCGCGTCCTCGAGGCGCACGTCGCCGCCCAGGCGGCGGCCCGCTGCACACCCGAGACCGTGGACACGCTGTTCTCCCTCATCGAGGACATGGAGGCCACGACCGACCCCGCCGAGGCGTCGGAACTGGACCACCGCTTCCACGCGGAGATCGCCCGCGTGGGCGGCAACCCCACCCTGGCCACGCTCCTCGCGGTCTTCCGGGCCCGGTCCCGCAAGTACCAGGTCTTCACCCTCCCCGAGGGCCCCGAACTGCGCAGGAAGAGCGACGACGACCACCGCGTCCTGGCCACGGCCATCGCCGACCACGACCCGGTCGCCGCGGCAGGGGCGGCGCAGGCCCACGTCGCCCAGACCGAGCGGTGGCTGCGGGCGTTCATGCCACCGGTGGAGGAGCCGGGCGGGGCGGGCTGAAGCCGCCGCCCGGCGGCCGCATCCGGCGCCCCGCCGGACGGCGTGACGCCCGGCCGATCACGTCCCGGACGGCACCCCACACGGGCCGTTGGCGCTTCACGCGGTGCCCGGCATGACAAGCTGTGGTCTCCAACGCCCGAGCCCAGGAGGTCACCATGGCCGCAGAGTCCTCATCGCCGGAAGGTTCGGAGCCGGCTGACGCCGAGTCGCCCGCCCCCGAGAGCCCCGCTCTCGCGCCTGACGCCGATGGCCAGTACGACTTGAAGCGCAAGTTCCGGGAGGCCCTGGCCCGTAAGCGGGGCATGCAGGCCGATGCCGCGGACCCGGCGTCCAACCCGCACGCCTCGAAGGTCCGCGGCGCGCATGGCCCGGCGGCGCACCAGCGGTCGTTCCGGCGCAAGAGCGGCGGCTGAACCGACGTCGGCTGAACCGACGTCGGCCGAGCCGGGGACGACCGTGCGGCGACGCCCGGCGGGACGCGCGGGGGGTGCCTGGGCGACCCACCATGAGTAATACTCACCGTATGAGATCGAGTGTTACGACTGTGTCCGGGGCGACCGCCGTACGACGGGCGGTCGCCCGGGACGCCAAGCGGCTCACGCGGCTCGTCCGAGGCTCCCGCGCCTACGAGGGGCCGTACGCGTCGATGGTCGCGGGATACCGCCTCGGCCCCGACTACATCGAGGCCCACCGGGTCTTCGTGGCCGTCGACACCGACGACCCCGCGCACCGGGTGCTCGGTTTCTACTCCCTGGTCCTCGCGCCGCCGGAGCTCGACCTGCTGTTCGTCGCCGACGGGTCACAGCAGCGCGGCATCGGGCGGCTGCTCGTGCAGCACATGAAGGGCGAGGCGCGGGCCGCAGGACTGGACCGGGTCCGTGTCGTGTCGCATCCACCGGCCGAGGGGTTCTACCGCTCCATGGGCGCGCGGCCCACCGGAATCGTCACCGCCAATCCGCCCGCGGTGGCGTGGGACCGCCCCGAGCTGGAGTTCTCGATCCCGTAAGCCGGTCCACCACAAGTCGGTCCACCGCAAGCCGGTCCGTCGCCGGCAGCTCCATCGCGGGACCGGACGTCCCGTGCATGCCGGCAGGCCCCTCCGCCGTTCCTCCTCAGTCGTGACGGGTTTGTGGTGAAGCCGTTGCGGCACTCGGTGTCGGCCCACGGTGCGCGCCTCGGCGAGGCGATCGCACCGTGACGGGCATCGGTGACCGCGAGCCGGACACGGCAGCGGCGGAGCAGAGGGCGGTCGATGACGACGATCGGCGTCGAAGAGGAGTACCTGCTGGTCGACCCCATATCGGGGTTCCCGGTGCCACAGGCGGAGAAGGTGTGCCTGGCGGCCGGCCAGGCCCGTTCCGTGGCCGAACAGGAGGTGCAGGCCGAACTGCTCCAGACGCAGGTCGAGGTGGCGACGCCCGTGTGCCGGACCCTCGACGAGGTCGGTGGGCATCTGCTGCGTCTGCGGCACGCGGTCGGAGAGGCGGCCGAGGAGCACGGATGCCGGATGGCGGCCTGCGGGACACCGCCGCTGCGCGACGACCGTGGCACCGCGGTCACCGACCGGGCCCGGTACCGCGCCATGGTCGCCCAGGCCCCGCAACTGGTGGCGGAGCAGCACGTGAACGGCATGCACGTGCACGTCGGCGTGCCCAGCCGCGAGGCGGGTGTCGAGGTTCTCAACCGGGTGCGGCCCTGGCTGCCGGTCCTGACGGCGATGTCGGCGAACTCGCCGCTCTGGGACGGTCACGACACCGGCTTCGCCAGCTGGCGCACGGTGATCTTCAACCGCTGGCCGGTGAGCGGCCTGCCGCCGGTCTTCCGCGACGCGGCGGACTACGACCGCCGGGTCCGGCACCTGGTGGAGAGCGGTCTGATCGCGGACACCGGCCAGATCTACTGGCAGGCTCGCCTCTCCGAGCGGTACCCCACCGTCGAGGTGCGCTGCCTCGACGTCCAGCTGCGCGCCGACGACGCGGTCATGTTCGCCGGAGTCGTCCGGGCCCTGGCGGAGACGGCGCTCGCGGAGGCCACCGCCGGCCGGGCCCCCGCCGCGGACCGTGCGCCGGAGCTCCTCCAGGCGAGCATGTGGCACGCGGTGCGCCACGGCCTCGGCGACACGTTGATCGATCCCGCCTCCGGTGAGCAGCGGCGGGCCGGGGACGTGCTGTGCGGGCTGCTGCGCCACGTGGCGCCGGCGCTCGACGCGTCCGGCGACAGCCGGCAGGTCACCGCCCTGGTCCACAGACTTCTGCAGCACGGTACCGGCGCGGACAGGCAGCGCGCCGCCCTTGCGGCAGGCGGGCCGAGCGCGGTGACGGATCTGATCACCGAGGAAGCCACGATGTGACGGAAGGCCATCGGCCGGGACCGCGCCACCGGCGCGGTGGAGGCCTCCTGCTCATCCGTGTGACCCAGGCGTCACATGTGCAAATCGGGGCTTACCCGGGCGTGAGCTGGGAACTCGCAGCACATCACAGCCGCCCGTCGTCCAGGGCAGGGTTCCGGACCCCCCTGAGGGCAGCGCTCGATTTCCCTAGGAGTGACTGTGGCCATGCGCATCGGGGTGGAGGAGGAGTTCCACGTCCTGGAGGTGGAGAGCGGTCTGCTCGTGCCGCGCGCCGACGCGATCCTGCGACGGCTGCCTCGGCGTTCCTTCACGACGGAACTGCACCAGTGCACCGTGGAGACCAACAGCGCGGTGCACACATCCCTGCATGATCTGTACACCGACCTCAGCCGTCTGAGACGGCAGCTGGACGCGGCCGCCTCCGCCCAGGGGCTGGCCGTGGTGGCCGCGGGGACGGCCCCGCTGGCCCCCGCAGCCGCGGCCAGTCCCACCGCCGACGCGCGCTACCGGCACATGGCCGACGAGTACCGCAAGGTCGCCGACGAGCAGCTCATCTGCGGTGCCCAGGTCCATGTCGACGTGCCCGACCGCGACACCGCCGTACGCGTCATGTGCGAGATCTCGCCCTGGCTGCCCGTCCTGCTGGCCGTCTCCGCGAGCTCGCCGTTCTGGCAGGGGTCCGACACGGGGTACGCGAGCTGGCGTTCCATGGTGTGGCAGCGCTGGCCCACCGCGGGACCGGCCGGGTGCTTCTCCACCGCGGCCGAGTACGACGCGGCCGTGGAGGACTTCGTGCGCACCGGGGTCATCAGCGACGCGGGGATGATCTACTTCGACGTCCGCCCCTCCGCCCGCCTGCAAACGCTGGAACTGCGCATCTGCGATGCCTGCCCGCGTGCCGAGACCGTCGTGCTCATCGCCGGGCTCTTCCGCGCCCTGGTCACCGAGGCCCACGAACGGCTGCGCAGGCGCGGCCCCGGATGCGCGGGCCGGCACGAGTGGCTGCGGGGCGCGACCTGGCGTGCCGCCCGGTCCGGCCTGGAAGGCGCCCTGGTGGACCCCGAGACCCACCGGGAGGCACCCGCGGGCGAGGTCCTGCGCAAGCTGCTGCTCCGGCTGCGCCCCGCGCTGGAGGCCCACGGCGACTGGCACACCGTCCGCGCGCTGACCGATGCGGCCCTCGCGGACGGAAGCGCCGCGCGGCGCATCCGGCGTACGGCACAGCAGGAGGATCTCCTCGGCTGTGTCGACATGCTGATCGCCGAGACGCGCGGCGAACGCGCCCACCGCAGGCCCGCGCCGCTCAGCCGCGGGCTCGGCCCGGCCGTCGCCGCACGCGCACCGCACTCCTCCGCCGGTTCCGCGGCGCCGGAGGCCATCGGCCCCTGATGAGCGGTACGTGCCGGAAGACCGCCACCGGTCAGCAGCCCCGGCTCACCTCGCCCCCCACCGGCGAGCGCTCGCGCCTCGCCGCCTCGTCCGCCGTGGCCGTCCCGGGCGACACCGCCCACCGCGCGTCCTGCCCCCGGCGCAGAACGCGAGTCCCGTTCCCGTGCAGAAAGGTTTTGACCATGTCGTGCAGCACCGCCCGCATCACCACGGAAGGGCGGACACCGGCAGATCCCGCCGCGACCCGGAAGGGAGGCGGGGCGTCATGTGCGGTCTGAGTGGGGAGATCCGCTTCGACGGACAGCGGCCCGATCTGGCGGCCGTCGGACGCATGACCGACCGGCTCACCTCCCGCGGTCCCGACGGTCACGGCACCTGGACGCGGGGCGCGGTGGCGCTGGGGCACCGGCGACTGAAGATCATCGACCTGTCGGACCGGGGAGGGCAGCCGATGACGGACGCCCGCGGCGAGGTCACCGGCGTCTTCAACGGCTGCGTGTACAACTACCCCGAGCTGCGTGAGGAGCTGCGCCGCCTCGGGCACCGCTTCGAGTCGACCTCGGACACGGAGGTCGTGCTCAACGCCTACCTGGAGTGGGGAACCGCCTGCGTCGACCACCTGCGCGGCATGTTCGCCTTCGCGATCGTCGAGCACCGGACCGGCCGGGTGATCCTCGCCCGCGACCGTCTCGGCATCAAGCCGCTGTACCTGGCACGGACACCGCACCGGCTGCGGTTCGCCTCCACGTTGCCCGCCCTCCTCGCGGCCGGGGACGTCGACACCTCACTCGACCCTGTCGCCCTCCACCAGTACCTGAGCTGGCACGCCACGGTCGCGGCGCCGCACACCGTGCTCAACGGCGTGCGCAAGCTCCCCCCGGCCACCGTGCGGGTCGTCGAACCCGACGGCACCCACGAGGACCACTGCTACTGGCAGCCGTCCTACACACGCCGGGCCGAATTCGAGGGCATGGGCGCGGACGAGTGGCGGGACGCGGTGCTGGACGCGCTGCGCACGGCCGTGCGCCGCCGCATGGTCTCCGACGTGCCGGTCGGCGTCCTGCTCTCCGGCGGACTCGACTCCAGCCTGATCGTCGCCCTGCTCGCCGACGAGGGCCAGCGCGACCTGAAGACGTTCAGCGTCGGGTTCGAGACGGAGGGCGGCGAGGAGGGCGACGAGTTCCGGTATTCGGACCTCGTGGCCCGGGAGTTCGCCACCGACCACCGCCGCATGATGGTGCCCTCCGAGCGGGTCTCCATGGCGCTGGACGGCGCGGTCGAGGCGATGAGCGAGCCGATGATCAGCCACGACGTGGTCGCCTTCCACCTGCTGTCCGAGCAGGTGTCCAAGGAGGTGAAGGTCGTGCAGAGCGGGCAGGGCGCCGACGAGGTCTTCGCCGGCTACCACTGGTACCCGAAGCTGGCGGAGGTGTCCCGCGAGGACGAACCGGAGCGCTACGCCGAGACCTACTTCGACCGGTCCCACGCCGACCTCGCCCGGATCCTGCGGCCGGACCTGCTGCCCTCCGACGACGTCTCGGGCGACTTCGTCCGCCGTCACATGGCGGTCCCCGGCGCCCAGACCGCGCTGGACGCCGCGCTCCGCCTGGACACGCACGTGATGCTCGTCGACGACCCGGTCAAGCGGGTCGACAACATGACCATGGCGTGGGGCCTGGAGGCCCGCGTGCCCTTCCTCGACCACGAACTCGTGGAGCTGGCGGCGGCCTGCCCGCCGGAACTCAAACTGGCCGACGGCGGCAAGGGCGTGCTGAAGGAGGCCGGACGCAAGCTCCTGCCGCGCGAGGTCGTCGACCGGCCCAAGGGCTACTTCCCGGTGCCGGCCATCCGGCACATGGCCGGACCCGTCCTGAAGCGGGTGCGCGAGGCACTGGAGGCGCCGGAGGCGAAGCAGCGCGGACTGTTCCAGGAGCCCTACGTCGCCCAGCTGCTGGAGGCGCCCGAGGAGCACCGCACCAGGCGGGGCGCGAACGCCCTGTGGCAGATAGCTTTGCTGGAGATATGGCTGCAGACCCACGGAATCAAGTGACCGAAGACCGGGGCGTGCGGGCGGTGGACGGCACGGGGCCGGTCCTCCCTGCCGCGGGGACACCGGGTCCGGCCCCCGGGCCGCTCCCGGACGGCCGGACGGAGGACCGGCCGGCCGTCCTCGAACCCGCCGCTCCCGCGCCCGCTCCGGTGGCGCTGCCCGACGCGGGCGGCCCCGGGGACGCCGTGACCCGGCTGCGCGTGCACGGCTGCTGGTACCCCTCCGCCGACGCCGACGGCACCGAGGCGGCCTTCATCTGCGACCGGGGCGGCGTGCCCCAGTTGTGGGCCGGACCCGTCGGCGGCGACGCGGTGCGCCTGCTCGACTCCTCCCCGGACCCCGTCAAGGAGGTCTCCTGGTCACCGGACGGCCGCTGGATCGCCTACACCACCGCCCCGGGCGGGGGCGAGCACACGCGGGTGCTGTGCGTACGGCCCGACGGCACCGGCCGCCGCATCCTGGCCGGAGCCGACCCGGCCAGTTCCGCCTACCTCGGCTGCTGGGCGCACGACGGCTCGGCCGTCGCCGTCACCGTCGCGCCACCGGCCGCCGCCGCCCCCGCGGGCCCGGCCGGGCAGGTACGGGCGGACCACCGCCCGGAGGACGGCCCGTTCGCCGGGGCCCGCCGGCACGCGGACGGCCTGTTCACCGGGGGCCTCACCCACGCGGACGGCCTGCTCGCCGCGGCCCGCCCGCGCGCCGACTGGGCCGACCGGGACGGACATGCCACGCTCCTCGGCCCGCCCGCGTACGAGCCCACGTCGCAGACGGCGCCGAACGGGACGCCGGCCGGCGCCGCGGCTCCCGCGGCGCGGCCCGGCGGGGGCCTGTCGGTCTACCTGATCGATCCCGACGGGCTCGCGTCCCCCGTGCTGCTGACCACGGAGACGCACGCCGCCTCCCTTCGCGCGTGCGACCTCAGCCGCGACGGCCGCTTCGCACTGCTGCGCCGAGGGCCGCGCGGGCGGCGCGAGGCGGTCGTCCGCCGCACCGCCGACTCGGCGACCACCTTCGCCCTGCCGGTCGCCGACGGCGACCCGTGGATCGGACGGTTCTCCCCGGACGGGCGGACGCTGTGGCTGCGCAGCAACGCCGGCCGGGAGTACGCGGCGCTCCTCGCCGTCGCCCTGGACGCCGACGGAAGGCCGGAGGGCACGTCCGTCGCGGCGGAGCGGGACGGAAGCGACCTCGAACTCCTCGCGCTCGCGCACGACGGCCGTACCGCCGCGCTGGCGTGGAACACGCAGGGCGCCAGCGCACTCGAACTCGTCGAGACCTTCCCGGCCGGACACGGCCCCGACGGCACCGGCCCGGCACGCCCGCTGCCCCTGCCCCACGAGGTCGTCACCCGTGTGACCGCCGCCGGCACCGGGCGACTGCTGCTCGCACTGTCCGGGTCCCAGCGCCGTCCGGGCGTCTGGTGGGCCCACGAGGGCGTCTCCGTGCTCCGCACGCCCTGGACCGCCCGCGACGAGGACGCCGTCCCGCCGGGCCGCCCCCCGGTACGCCCCGTCCCCCTGCGCCTGACGGCACGGGACGGGCTGCCGCTGAGCGGCTGGTACTACAGGGCGCCGGGGCGCGCCGCCGACGAACCGGCACCGTGTGTCATCCACCTGCACGGCGGTCCGGAGGAACAGGAACGCCCCGTCTTCGACCCGCTCTACCACGAGCTGACCGGGCGCGGCCTGGACGTCTTCGCCCCCGACGTGCGCGGATCGATGGGACACGGCCGGTCGTTCGTCGACGCCGACCTGGGCACGGGCCGCTTCGCCGCGATCGACGACGTCGCGGACTGCGCGGCCCACGCCGTCACCGCGGGCCCCGCCGATCCGACGCGGCTGGCCGTCATGGGCCGCTCCTACGGCGGCTACCTCACGTTCGCCTCCCTCGTGTGGCACCCGGACCTGTTCCGCACCGGAGTCGCCGTCTGCGGGATGTCGGACCTGCTGACCTTCTTCGCCGGCACGGAACCCTGGATCGCCGAGTCCGCGGCGCACAAGTACGGGCATCCGGAGCGCGACCGCGAACTGCTGCGCGCCCTGTCACCGATGAGCCGTGTCGAGGCGCTGCGCGTCCCGCTGCTCGCCGTCCACGGCGAACACGACACCAACGTGCCGCCGGGGGAGTCCCGGCAGTTCGTGCGGGCGGCGCGGGAACGGGGCGTCCACGCCGAGCTGCTGACCCTGCGGGAGGAAGGACACGACTTCCTGCGCGCGGACAACAGGCGCCTGTTCCGCCGGGCCGCGGCCGACTGGATGGAACGGCACCTCCAGGTGTGATCCCGTTCGCGGAGCTGTAGCCCGACCGGGCGCTGAACGGGCTGTCCGCGTCGGACGCATCCGCTCACCCGGGTAGGACGGAAGGAGTCCGAGGGCGCCGTCGGCACGACGGCGCGGTGACAGGAGACGAGGACGCATGAGTGAGATCCCCGGGTCGGGCCGTCCCCGTGAGGCGGCCGGATCGCCGCTGGCCGGACGGGTCGCGGTGGTGACCGGAGCCGCCCGCGGTGTGGGCGAGGCCCTCGCGCGGCGGCTGTCGGACGCGGGGATGCTCGTGGCGCTGATAGGGCGTGAGGAGGCCACGCTCCGCCGGGCGGCCGACTCCCTGCCCGGCCGCAGCCTCTGCGTCGAGACCGACGTCACCGACCGGGACGCGCTCGACCACGCCGCCCGTGAGATCCGCGCGGCACTGGGGCCGGCCAGCGTCGTCGTGGCCAACGCCGGCATCGCCACCGGCGGGCCCTTCGTCCACACGCCGGCCGACCTGTGGCAGCGGGTCATCGACGTCAACCTCACCGGCTCCGCCAACACCGCCCGCGCCTTCCTGCCCCATCTCATGGACACCCGCGGCTACTTCCTCCAGATCGCCTCCACCGCGGCCTTCGGCTCGTCCCCGCTGATGAGCGCCTACTGCGCCTCCAAAGCCGGGGTGGAGTCGTTCGCCCTGGCCCTGCGCGGCGAGGTGGAACCGGACGGGATCGCAGTGGGCATCGCCTACCTGCACTGGACCGGCACCGACATGATCGACGGCATCGACGACCACCCCGTCCTGCAGGCCCTGCGCCGCAACCAGCCCCGTTTCGCGCGCAAGGTGCACAGCACCGGCGAGGTCGCCGCGTGGCTGACCTCCGGCATCACCCGCCGTGCCCGCCACATCTACGCGCCCCCGTGGCTGCGCTGGTGCCAGCCGCTGCGCCCCGCCTTCCCCGTCCTCGTCTCCCGCCTCGCCCGCAAGGAGCTGCGCCGGCAGCCCCCGAGCCGGATGGCGGTGCGGACCGGGGTCCTGGGGGCCGGGGGCCGGGCCGACGTCGACGCCTACCGGGCGACCAGGCGTCCCGCCCCGCCCGAACACCCCTGACCCCGGTCGCCGGAAGGCCGCGCAGGCGGGGAACGCCCTGTTCACCCGGCCGGACCGGGTGTTGGTGACCCGATCGCCCCGCCCGCCGCGTGACCATGAGCCGGACAGCGCCGCACGACCAAGGACGGGCTCGACGTGCACGACAATCCCGAGGCGGCCGGCGACGGCCGGGACGCACACCCGGCTCCCGGGGACCGCTGGACCCGGTTCCGCGGGACGCCGTGGTGGCCGGCGACCGTGCTGGTGTTCATCCTGGCCGCGGCCGCCGGGCTGTTCGCCTGGTCGTACACGTACACCATGGCCAACCCGACCCCGCACCAGCTCCCCACGGCCGTCGTCGGCTCGTACGAGGAGGCGCGCGGCCGGGCGTTCCTGGCGGGGCTGGGCAAGGCGCTCAACTCCTCGATGCACACACGGGCCTACGACTCGCGGGAAGCGGCCCTGGAGGCGGTCGAGGAGCAGCGCGTCTTCGCCGTCTTCGAACTGCGCGGCGACGGGCGGCGCGTGCTGCTGGACGTGTCCTCGGCCTCCGGCGCCTCGGTGGCGGAGCTGCTGCGGCAGGCGGCGCCCGCGGTGGGACGGGCGACCGGAGTGGCGGTGACCGTCCGGGACGTCAATCCGCTCCAGGACGGCGACCCGCGGGGCCTGGCCATCTTCTACATCTCGCTCGCCGCGGTGATCATCGGCTTCGTCGGCGCCATCCAGCTCAGCGTGCACGCGCGGGCGCTCACCCCGCTGGAGCGGATCGCCTTCACCGCCGCCTACGCGCTGCTCGGCGGCTTCGCCATCGCGGCGGCCGTGGACTGGCTGCTCGGCGCGCTCGACCTGCCGTTCGTGGAGTCGTGGCTGATCCTGGCGCTGACGATGTTCACGGCCGGCATGACCTTCACCATGTTCAACACCCTGGTCGGCCGCTGGGCGATGCTCCCGACGTGGGGCGTGATGGTCCTGCTGGGCAATCCCTCCTCGGGCGGCGCCGTCTCGTGGCCGCTGCTGCCGTCGGCGCTGGGAGTCATCGGGCGGTGGCTGCCGCCCGGCGCCTCGGTCAACGCCCAGCACACGGCGGTGTACTTCGCCCGGCACCAGCACGCCTTCCCGTTCTTGGTGCTGGCGGGCTGGGCGCTGGTGTCCTGCGCGGTGTTCTGGACCTGGCGGCACCGCCACCCGGGCGGGCGTGAGCGGCAGCCGGCTGGCGAGCCGGCACCGGACGGCGGCGCCGCCGCCTGAGGCCGGCGGCGGGGCGCCCCCAGGAGGCCGGAGCGGCACGCCCCCGCGCCCCGCCGGCCCCCGGCTCCAGCCGTCAGCCGAGCGGCACCGTGACCTCGCCCGTACCGTCGGCGCTCGGTCCGCCTGCGACCTGGACGGTGAACGGCCGGGTCGTGCCCGCGGCCGTGACCCGCAGTACGTCGCCCTCGCGCCGCACCCGGAAGGTGGCGGCCGGGTCGCCGGTCAGGTCCGGCACGGTGACCTCGGCGGTGTACGGGACGGTGTCCGGCGCGGAGTGCGCGGCCGGGGTGGGCGGGTGGACGAGCAGCGTCGGGCGGTCCAGCCAGTCGCCGTCCGGCCGCTGGTCGTCGGCGGCCAGGGGCAGCACGGCGCCCTCACGGACGTACAGCGGAAGGCTGTCGTAGCCGTGCCGTTCGGTGCGCCAGGCCGGGCCGGTGACGCGCTCGCCGGTGAGGAGGTGGGTCCACGTGCCCTCGGGGAGGTAGACCTCCACCTCGCCGTCCTCGGTGAGGACGGGCGCGACCAGCAGGTCGGGGCCGAGCATGTACTGGCGGTCCAGCGGGCGGCAGGCCGGGTCCGCGGGGAACTCCAGGACCATCGGCCGCATCATCGGCATGCCCGTGCGGTGCGCCTCGGCGGCGGCCCCGTACAGGTAGGGCATCAACCGGTGCTTGAGCAGGGTGAAGCGGCGGGCGACGTCGACGGCCTCCTCACCGAACTCCCACGGCACCCGGTAGGACGACGAGCCGTGCAGGCGGCTGTGCGAGGAGAGCAGACCGAAGGCGAGCCAGCGCTTGAAGACGGACGGGTCGGGTGTCCCCTCGAAGCCGCCGATGTCGTGGCTCCAGAACCCGAAGCCGCTCAGCGACAGGGACAGACCGCCCCGCAGCGACTCGGCCATGGCCTCGAAGGAGGACCAGCAGTCGCCGCCCCAGTGCACCGGGAACTGCTGGCCGCCGGCGGTCGCCGACCGGGCGAACAGGACGGCCTCGCCCTGGCCGCGCTCCTTCTCCAGCAGTTCGAAGACGGTCCGGTTGTACAGGTGGGTGTAGTAGTTGTGCATCCGCTCCGGGTCGGAACCGTCGTGCCACACCACATCGGTGGGGATCCGCTCGCCGAAGTCGGTCTTGAAGCAGTCCACGCCCTGGTCGAGCAGCGGCTTCAGCTTCGACTGGTACCAGGCGCGGGCCTCGGGGCTGGTGAAGTCGACCAGCGCCATGCCGGCCTGCCACAGGTCCCACTGCCAGAGGTCGCCGTTCGGGCGGCGGACCAGGTGCCCGAGCTCTGCGGCCTCCTCGAACAGCGGGGACTTCTGGCCGATGTAGGGGTTGATCCACACGCTGACCCTCAGCCCCTTGTCCTTCAGCCGGGCGAGCATGCCCTCGGGGTCGGGGAACACGTCCGGGTCCCAGGCGAAGTCGCACCACTGGTACTCGCGCATCCAGAAGCAGTCGAAGTGGAAGACGGACAGCGGGATGCCGCGCTCGGCCATGCCGTCCACGAAGGAGGTGACGGTCGCCTCGTCGTAGTCGGTGGTGAACGAGGTGCTCAGCCACAGGCCGAACGACCAGGCGGGCGGCAGGGCGGGACGGCCGGTGAGGGCCGTGTAGCGGGCCAGCACGTCCTTGGGGGTGGGCCCGGCCACGACGTAGTACTCCAGCGTCTGGTCCTCGACGCTGAACTGCACCTGCCCGACCGACTCGGAGCCGATCTCGAAGGAGACCTTGCCGGGGTGGTTGACGAAGACGCCGTAGCCGCGTGAGGAGAGGTAGAAGGGGATGTTCTTGTACGCCTGCTCGCTGCTCGTGCCGCCGTCCGCCTGCCAGACGTCGACGACCTGGCCGTTCTTGACGAACGGGGTGAAGCGCTCGCCGAGGCCGTAGATCTGCTCGCCGACGCCGAGGGAGAGCCGGCCCAGCATGTGATGGGCGCCCTCGCCGGTGGTGGCGTAGGCGGTGCTCTTGGCGTCCGCCCGGGTCAGCTCCCGGCCGCCGGCGTCGCGGAAGGTGAGGGTCCAGGGGCCGGACCGGTCCAGGCGCAGGGTGAGGGGGCCGCTGGTCAGTTCCGTGACGGGCCCCTCCTGGTGCACCTCGCCGGCGCCGTCGGGCACGCCCGTGAGCGCGAAGTCGGGCCCCGGGCGGCGCCGGCCGGCGTGGTGGGTGACCCGGACGCCGATCACGCCCTCGGCGGGGGAGAAGCACTCGGCCGTGAGCAGCGGCGCGTTGAGCGTGTCGCCCCTGCGGGCCACCCGCTTCACGGAGGCATGAGCGGTGAAGCGCTTCGACTCGGCCCGTACATCACGGACCTCGGTCGCGTAGGAGAGCTGGACACCGTCGCGGACGAGCCAGAAGCCGTCGGTGAACTTCATGATCTTCCTTGGGTGAGGGCGAGGGCGGTCGGATGGGGAGGGCGGGCGTCTCGCATGGGTTTTGATCGTACACAGAACACCTGTCTCCGCCAGGGGGGAAGCCGGCCTTTTTCCTGCTCTGAACAGCAGTTATCGGGAGCGGGAGCAAGCGTTGCGGATCCGGGACCGCAGGACCGGGAACCGCCGGGGGCTAGCGCGAGGGCCGGGCCGTGACGTATTAGTCATGCCATCAAACAAAACCGACCGGCGAAGGAGCCGGCAGTGCCACAGCAAGAGCCGCGTGTTGTCGAAGCGCTTCAACTCCCACGTCGCGGACGGCCTCGCAGGGCCGTGTCGTTCGCCACCGTCACCGTCCTGGTCGCCGGGGCGGCGCTGACGGGCTGCGGACAGCAGCGCGACGCCGACGTCTACACCGTGATGAACTCCTCGACCGACGAGACCTACCACCGCTGGGATGCACAGGCGATGGCGCGGTGCGGCGAGCGGCTGGGCGTCACCATCGAGCAGCAGAGCGTCCCGGCCGCGCAGGTGATGACCAAGGCGCTGCGCATGGCCTCGTCCAAGTCGCTCCCGGACATCGTCCAGTTCGACGCCTCCGAGATGCCGACCTTCGCCGAGGCGGGCGGCCTGATCGACCTCACGACCCTCGGACTGAGCACCGACGACATCCCCCGGGGCATCGTCGACTTCGGCTCCTACGAGGGCACCTACTACGGCGCGGCCCGGTCCGTGAACACCCTCGCGCTCTTCTACAACAAGGACGTCCTCGACCGGGCGGGCGTGAAGGTGCCCACCACCTGGGCGGAACTGCGGCAGACCGCGAAGAAGCTCACCCAGGGCAAGCGCTACGGACTCGCCCTCAGCGCGGGCGGCGCCGAGGACGGCGTCTTCCAGTTCACGCCCTTCATGTGGTCCAACGGCGGCGACGAGACGGACCTGGACGGCCCGCGGGTCGTCGAGGCGCTGGACTTCTGGAAGGACCTGCTGGCGGACGGCTCCCTGTCGAAGTCCACGGTCAACTGGACTCAGGCGGACGTCAACGACCAGTTCATGGCGGGCAACGCGGCCATGATGATCAACGGGCCGTGGCAGGTGGAGACGCTCAACACCAAGAAGTCGCTGCGCTGGGGCATCGCGCAGATCCCGGTCCCCGAGCCCGGCGCGGACTCCGTCGGCCCGCTCGGCGGCGCCGTGCTCACCGTGCCCAACACCGGTGACCCGACGCGGGAGAAGACAGCCGGCCGGATCGTCGCCTGCCTGGCCGGCGAGAAGGAGCAACTCACGTACGCGCTCAACAGCTGGATGGTGCCGGCCAACTCCAAGGCCGCCGCCGTATGGCGTGAACGGGTGCCCGAACTGGACGCGCTGGCCGACCAGGTGGCCGCCGCCCGGTCCCGGACGGCGAAGCTCGGTGCCGGCTGGCCGAGCGCGTCGCTCGCCCTGCAGAGCGCCTTCCAGTCCGCCCTGACCGGCCAGTCCAGCGAGGCGGCACTCCAGCGAGCCCAGCAGCGGGCGACGAGCGGGAACTGAGGTACGCGCCCATGACCACGTCCACCGTCACCGCCCCGGCCGCCGGCCAGGAGCCCACGACGGCCGCCGCGCCGGACCCGGCCCGGCTGCGCCGCCGGCGGCGCCTCGCCCAGTGGGGGTTCGTCGCCCCCGCCGTCGTCTTCATGCTGCTCTTCTTCGGCTACCCGCTCGTCCGCAACGTCGTGATGAGCTTCCAGCACTACACGCCGAAAACGTTCTTCACCGGCGAGGCGCCGTTCAACGGCACCGACAACTGGGCCGACGTCTTCCAGGACGCCCTGTTCGGCAAGGCGCTGTGGCACACCCTGGTGTTCACCGCCGGCTCCCTGCTCGGCCAGTTCTGCATCGGCCTGGCCCTCGCGGTCTTCTTCAGCCGCCGCTTCCCCCTCAACGGGGTGCTGCGGTCGCTGATCCTGCTGCCGTGGCTGGTGCCCATGGTGGTGTCCGGCATCGTGTGGCGCCGGATCCTCGACCAGGACACCGGCGTGCTCAACTCGTTCCTGGACACGGTCGGCATCGGCGGTCACACGCCCTGGCTGACCGACCCGCAGATGGCCCTGCTGTCGGTGATCCTGGTCAACATCTGGATCGGCATCCCGTTCAACATGGTCATCCTCTACGGCGGACTCCAGGAGATCCCCAAGGAGCTGTACGAGGCGGCCTCCCTGGACGGCGCCTCCGCCTGGCGGACGTTCCGCTCCCTGACCCTGCCGCTGCTCAGGCCGGTCGTCACGGTCGTGCTGGTGCTGGGCTTCATGTCGACGGTCAAGATCCTCGACCTGATCCTCGCCCTCACCGACGGCGGTCCCGCCGACGCCACCCAGACCCTGGGCACGCTCACCTACCAGAACTCCTTCGTGCAGCTGGACTTCGGGGCGGGCGCGGTCGTCGGCAACGTACTCATCCTGATCTCCGCGGTGTTCGCGGTGTTCTACCTGCGGGCCAACCGCACCGAGGGGAAGTGACGCCCATGGCCTCCCACACGACCGCCGCCGCACGGCGCCGCTGGGGCTCCACCGCCGCCGGTGTGCTGATCCTGTGCGTCATGCTCTTCCCGCTGTACTGGATGCTCAACACGGCACTCCAGCCCGAGTCGGGGCTGCTGGAGGTCGACCCGGTACCGGACGGCCTCGATCTGTCCGGCTTCTCCAAGGCCCTCGGCGACCAGGGCGGCAACCTGCTGACCTCCCTGGCCGTCTCGCTCGGCGCGGTCGGGATCTGCCTGGCGATCGCGGCGCCGGCGGCGTACGGACTGGCACGCTTCGGGCTGCGCGGCTCGAAGACCATCGTGTTCGGCACGCTGATCACCCAGATGGTGCCGGGCATCGTCATCGCCAACGCCCTGTACAGCTCCTACGTCGACCTGGGCCTGGTCAACTCCTACTTCGGCCTGATGCTGGCGGACGCCTCGCTCGGCATCCCGTTCTCCATCGTGCTGATGCGTTCCTTCATGGTGTCGATCCCCGGCGAGGTGATCGAGGCCGCGCAGATGGACGGGGCAGGGCCGGTGCGCACGTTCCTCACGGTGGTGCTGCCCATGAGCCGCAACGCGCTGATCACCTCGGGGCTGTTCGCGTTCCTGTTCTCCTGGAGCGACTTCATGTTCGCCCTCACCCTGAACACCACCGACGACGTCAAACCCGTCACGCTGGGCATCTACCAGTACATCGGCGCGCACGTCGGCGACTGGGGCTCCGTGATGGCCGCGTCCGTGCTGTCCGCGGTGCCGGCGGCGGTCCTGCTCGTCCTCGCCCAGAAGTACATCGCTGCCGGCATCACCGGCGGTAGCGTCAAGTGACCCGCACCGACCAGGAGACGGACCAGCCCCGCATGACCGACTTCCCCTCCTTCCCGCCCGGCATCGTCTTCGGTGCCGCGACCGCCTCGTACCAGATCGAGGGCGCGGCACGGGAGGACGGCCGCGGCCCGTCCATCTGGGACACCTACAGCCACACCCCCGGCCGGACGGCGGGCGGGGACACGGGTGACGTGGCCTGCGACCACTACCACCGTTACCCGCAGGACGTGGCGCTGCTGCGGGACCTGGGCGTGCACTCCTACCGCTTCTCGATCGCCTGGCCGCGGATCGTCCCGGACGGCGGCGGCCCGGTGAACCCCAAGGGCCTCGACTTCTACGCGCGGCTGGTGGACACGTTGCTGGAGGCGGGCATCGAGCCGGCCGCCACCCTCTACCACTGGGACCTGCCGCAGGCCCTGGAGGACCGGGGCGGCTGGCGGACGCGGGAGACCGCGGAGCGGTTCGCCGCGTACACGGCCGTCGTCGCCGAGCACCTCGGGGACCGGGTGCCGCGCTGGATCACCCTCAACGAACCGTGGTGCAGCGCCTTCCTCGGTTACTCCGTCGGCCGGCACGCGCCCGGCGCGCGTGAGGGGCGGGGCGCGCTGGCCGCCGCCCACCACCTGCTCGTCGGTCACGGCCTCGCCGTGCAGGCCCTGCGCGCGGCCGGTGTGCGCGAGGCCGGCATCACGCTCAACCTCGACCGCAACCTGCCCGCCACCGGCTCCGCGGCGGACCGCGCGGCGGTGACCCGCGCGGACACCCAGCACAACCTGGTGTGGACCGAGCCGATCCTCGCCGGCCGCTACCCGGCGACCGAGGGCGAGACCTGGGGCGAACTCATCACCGGCCAGGACTTCCGGCGCGACGGCGACCTGGAACTGATCGCCCAGCCACTCGACTTCCTCGGCATCAACTACTACCGGCCGATCGTGGTCACCGACGCGCCGCACCGCGAGAGCGACCCGGCACGCCGGGTGGCGACGGACAACCGTTACGAGGAGGTCCGGTTCCCCGGCGCGCGGCACACCGCGATGGGGTGGCCGGTGGTGCCGGACTCCTTCACCGACCTGCTGGTGCGGCTCAAGGAGCAGTACGGGGACGCGCTGCCGCCCCTGTACATCACCGAGAACGGCTCCGCCGAGGACGACACGGTCGCCCCCGACGGCGCGGTGCACGACGCGGACCGGGTGGCCTACCTGCGTGACCACCTCACCGCGCTGAAGGCGGCGATGGACGCGGGCGTGGACGTGCGCGGCTACTACGTCTGGTCGCTGCTGGACAACTTCGAGTGGGCCTTCGGGTACGCCAAGCGCTTCGGGATCGTGCGGGTCGACTACGGCACCCAGCGGCGCACCCCGAAGGACAGCTACCACTGGTACCGGCGGCTGATCGCCGCCCACCGCGTCTGACGGCGAGGGGGGCCGCCGAGCGGCGGCCCCCCTCGTTCACGTCCCCGCGCTCCGCGTCCGCCGCCGCCCCGGCCTCAGGTGCCGAAGACGTACGCGGTGTAGCGCGTGACGCGGCCGATGGCCTGATGGGCCCGGACGACGGCGATGACCTCCTCCCAGGCGCCGTCGTCGAGTTCTCCCAGGCCGGGCCACCGCGCGCACAGGGCCCGCCGGCCCGCCCGGCTGGAGGCGGTGGCGGCGAAGAGGGCCGAGAGCCGGGCCGCCCTGTCGAGCACGGGAGTGGTCCAGTCGATGACCCGGTGCGTGGTGAAGCCGGCGGCCGACGCCATCCTTGGATAGCGGTCGTACGGTTCGATGTCGTCGAAGCGCCAGGCCCCGCGCACGAGGCCGCTCGGGTCCAGGTCGGTGGCCGGCTGATCCGCGCGGGACGTGACGTCCACGACGACGAGCCGCCCTCCGGGGCGCAGCAGCCGGAAGCTCTCGCCCAGGAACGCCCGGCGGCCCTCGTGGCCGAAGTGGAAGGCGGCCTCCAGGCAGTGCACCCGGTCGAAGGAACCGTCCGTCAGCGGGAGACCGGCCGCCTGCCGCGGCAGCGCGGTGGCGTCGGCGACGGCGAAGCGCACACCGGAGCGGCTGCCGAAACGGCGACGTGCCTGGTCGATCTGCGCGGGCTGGATGTCGACCCCCAGCGCCCGGCATCCTGCTGCGGCCAGCCGTGCCGTGGTGTCGCCGCGACCGCATCCGGCGTCCAGGACGAGATGTCCGGGCCGGGCGTCCAGCAACGCCAGCGACCGGCGGGCGAGACGGCGCTGGAAGGGCGCGGGTCCTGTCACGGCCACGAGCGGCACGGTGGGCAGCGTGTAGTAGCCGATGTTGGCCAGGCTGTCCCAGCCGAGGTGCCGCAGCACCCGGAACAGCACGCTGTCGTCGCCGTAGGCACGGGCGAGGTTCTCGCTGTCTCCCATGTCGGCATTCTCCGCCTCGCTCGGCTAGTCCGGGATCGGGCAGGAGAGCGGGGGGCGTAGGTCTCCCGGTACGGGGCACCTGAAGGTCTGCTCCGGACTGAGCCGTCGCGCCGTCCGGGGCTTTCATCGGTCCAGCCGGTGTCCCGGGGCGCGGTCGGCCGTCCCGGGAAAGAGGCTGGTGAGGGGAGAGGGAGCATCATGATCGTTCCGGCGGAGAAGGAACTGCGCGCCGCGCTGGCCCGGTTCGCCCACGCGCGCATCGAGCACGACGTACGCCCCACCGGCCGGACCAGCCGGGCGCTCGAGGACGCCACGTACACACTGTGCGTGATGACCGGAGCGCGCACCGCCGAGGACGCCCTTGTCGCGGCCGACGCCTTCCTCGACCAGTACGGCACGGACCGCGTGAGCGCCTCCCAGAGGGACAAGACGCTCGCCGCCTAGCGGCATCCCTGCTCGACCGTGCTGAGCCGCCGTGACGTGCGGGTGACCGGTGATCCTCGTCGCGCACGCGAGGGTTATGTGCGCGACGAGGGGATATACGCGTGCTTGTCCGGGTGGGAACGGCCTGGGGAGGCCGTACGAGGGGCGGGTAGCGCGTGGAGGAGTCGGACGTGGCGGAACAGGGTCCTCGGCCTGTGCCGGCCGGAGGTGACGTGTTCGCCGGTGACCGCGAGGTGGGCGGTGACCTGGCTCGCGTGGACTGGGCGTCCACCCCGCTCGGTCCGCCGGCCCAGTGGCCGCAGAGCCTGCAGACAGCTGTCAGCATCCTGCTGTCCTCCCGCTTCTCCATGTGGATGGCCTGGGGCGAGCAGCTGACCTTCTTCTGCAACGCCGCCTACCGGCGCGACACGCTGGGCCGCAAGTACCCGTGGGCGCTGGGACGGCCCGCGAGCGAGGTCTGGGCGGAGATCTGGGACGACATCGGCCCGCGCATCGAGACGGTGCTCCGCACGGGCGAGGCCACGTGGGACGAGGGCCTGTTGCTCTTCCTGCAGCGTTCCGGTTACAGCGAGGAGACGTACCACACCTTCTCCTACAGTCCGCTGCGTGACGACTCCGGCTCGGTGGTGGGCATGCTGTGCGTCGTCAGCGAGGACACCGACCGGGTCATCGGGGAACGGCGCATGGCCACCCTGCGGGACCTGGGCTCGGACCCGAGCGTGATCCGGACCGAGCGGGAGGTGCTGGCCTTCACCGGCCGGCAACTGGAGCGCAACCGCAGGGATCTGCCCTTCACCCTGACGTATCTCTTCGAGGAGGGCACGGCCCGGCTGTCCGCGGCCACCGGCATCCCCGCGGGCCACCCGGCCGCCCCGGCCGTCCTCCCGGTCCACGACCCGGACGCGGTGTGGCCCGCCGCGGCACTGACCAGGGGCGAGACCGTCCTGGTGCCGCTGACCGGCGGAGCCTTCGCCGACCTGCCCACCGGTGCCTGGCCGAAACCGCCCCGTGAGGCACTGGTGGTCCCGCTCGTGCAGCAGGGCAGCGCCCCCTACGGCTTCTGCGTCGCCGCGCTGAACCGCTACCGCGAGCTCGACGAGGGCTACCGGGGGTTCGTCGAGCTGACGGCCGGATACATCGCCTCCGGCATCGGCAGCGCCCGCAGCTACCAGGCCCAGCAGCGGCGGGCCGAGGAACTGGCGGAGCTGGACCGGGCCAAGACCACCTTCTTCTCCAACATCAGCCACGAGTTCCGCACCCCGCTGACGCTGATCATGGGCCCCGTCGAGGACCTGCGGGCCCGGTTCACGGACGCCGACGACGCCGTCCGGCAGGAACTGGACGTCGTGCACCGCAACGGACTGCGGCTGGGCAAGCTGGTCAACACCCTGCTCGACTTCTCCCGCATCGAGGCCGGCCGTATGCAGGCCCGCCACGAGCCGGTCGACCTGGCCGTGGTCACCGCGGAACTCGCCAGCGTCTTCCGCTCGGCGGTGGAGAAGGCCGGGCTCGCCTTCGACGTGGACTGCCCGCCCCTGGACGAGCCGGTCCACGTCGACCGCGGTATGTGGGAGAAGGTGGTGCTCAACCTGCTGAGCAACGCCCTGAAGTTCACCTTCGACGGCTCCGTCGGCGTGCGCGTGCGCCGGTCGGGCACCCACGCCGTCGTCACGGTCTCCGACACGGGAATCGGCGTGCCGGAGGCGGAGATGCCCCGGCTGTTCGAGCGTTTCCACCGCATCGAGAACGCCCGGTCCCGCTCGAACGAGGGCAGCGGCATCGGGCTCGCGCTGGTGCGGGAGCTGGTCGGCCTGCACGGCGGCTCGATCACCGCGCGGAGCCGCCAGGGCGAAGGGACCGTCTTCACCATCCGCATCCCGTTCGGGACCGCACACCTGCCGCCCGGGTCCGTGGTGTCCGAGACGAGCGGCGCCACTGTCTCCGCGACCGCCGAACCCTACGTCCAGGAGGCGCTGCGCTGGCTGCCGTCGGCCGGTGGCGCGGTGGAGGCCGGCGCAGCGGAGAGCGGCGTCGTGGACGGGGGCGTCACGCACGGGGGTGTCGCGGAAGGTGGTGTCGCGGACGGTGGTGTGCGGGTGCCGGTGCCGGGCGACGCCGAACGGGCCGTGCAGCCGGGGCGTGCCGTCAGCGGCCGGGTGCTGGTGGCCGACGACAACGCCGACATGCGCGAGTACCTCTCCCGCACCCTCACCGGCGCGGGATACGAGGTGACCGCCGTGGCGGACGGCGTCGACGCCCTGCACGCCGCCCGCCGTGACGTGCCCGACCTCGTCGTCAGCGACGTGATGATGCCCGGGCTGGACGGGCTGGGCCTGGTGGCCAGGCTGCGCGCCGACGCGCGCACGGCCGCCGTCCCCGTCGTGCTGCTGTCGGCGCGGGCCGGGCAGGAGTCCTCGATCGAGGGACTCCAGGCGGGTGCCGACGACTACCTGGTCAAGCCCTTCGCCGCCGCCGAACTGCTGGCCCGGGTGCGGGCCAACATCGAACTGGCCCGGCTGCGCGGCCATCACCTGCGCTGGCGCACCGCGCTCATCGACTCGCTGCAGGAGGCGTTCTTCGTCTGCGACGAGTCCGGAGCCGTCGTGGAGATCAACACGGCCTTCACCGACATCCTCGGCTACGGCCCCGAGGACCTGCCGTACGAACCCATCCACCCGTGGTGGCCGGACGCCGCCGCCGATCCCGAGGCGCACCGCCGCGTCGGCACGGCCTTCGCCGACCTCCTGGAGCGTGAACAGGGCTCGGCCACCGTTCCCGTCGTCCACCGGGACGGACACCGCCTGTGGGCCGCCGTCACCTGGAACAAGGCCCAGGACCCGGACACCGGACGCCGGGTCACCGTCGGCACGTTCCGCGACGTCACCGCCGAGCACTACGCCGTCCAGCGCAAGACGGCGCTGGCGGCCCTGAACACCGCGCTGTCGCAGGCATCCAGCCTTCCCGAGGCGCTCACCAGCGCCCTGGACGAGCTGAAGACCCTGTGGCGGGCACGCTGCGTGCTGGCCGCTCTCTTCGAGCGCGGCGACGTGCCGGCCCTCACGGCCACGGAGCGCGGCACGGACTGGGACGGCCTTCCCGCCGAGCGCCGGGCCGCGCTCAGCGAGCTGCGCCGGCGTCCCCCGCTCACGCCGGTCACCGAGGACACCGGCGCGGCCGTCCTGCTGGAGCACCCCCACGGACCGCTGGCCGTCTGGATCGACCTGGGCGAACACCGGCCGTTCTCCGCCGAGGACCAGGTCCTCCTGTCGCTGCTCGCCGGACGCCTCGCACAGGGCCTGGTACGAGCCCACCAGATCGACCAGCAACGCGAGACCGCCATCGCGCTGCAACGCGCCATCCTCGGCCCGGCACACCTCCCGGACGGTTTCGCCGTACGGTACGAGCCCGCCACGCGACCGCTGGAAGTGGGAGGCGACTGGTACGACACCGTCGCCCTGCCGGACGGGCGGATCGGCATCGTCGTCGGCGACTGCGTCGGACGGGGCCTGGAGGCGGCCAGCGTCATGGGCCAGCTGCGCAGCGCGTGCCGGGCGCTGATGCTGCAGGAGCCCAGCCCGGCCCGGACACTGATGGCGCTCGACCAGTTCGCCGCGAGCGTGCCCGGTGCGCTGTGCACGACCGTGTTCTGCGGGGTGTTCGACCCCGGCACGGGAGAGCTGACCTACTCCACCGCCGGGCACCCGCCGGGGATCGTGGCGCACGCCGACGGCTCGGTCCACCTGCTGGAGGAGGGACGCTCCCTGCCCCTGGCGGTCCGTCCGGGCAGCCGGCGTCCCGAGGCGCGGTGCACGCTCTCCGCGCGAGCCACGCTGCTGCTGTACACCGACGGTCTGGTGGAACGCCGCCGGCGCCCCCTCAGCACGGGGATCGACGAGGCGGGCAAAGCCCTCCAGGAGGGCCGCGACCTGCCCGTCGACGACCTCGCCACCGAGGTGATGACGCGGCTCGCGCCCGCCGGAGGCTACGACGACGACGTGGCGCTGCTGCTCTACCGCCACCCGGCGCCGCTCGACCTGTCCTTCCCGGCCGAGTCCTCCCAGCTCGCACCGGTCCGCACCGCGCTGCGCGGCTGGCTGGCCCAGTGCGAGCTGAGCCCCAACGACGTGCAGAACGTTCTCGTCGCCGCGGGGGAGGCGTGCGCCAACGCGATCGAGCACGGCCACCGGCACTCACCGGGGCAGGCCGTGCGCCTGAGCGCCGAGGCGTTCGCCGACAGCCTGCGCCTGACGGTCGCCGACACCGGCCGGTGGAAGGACCCGCAACCCGAGCCCCGAGCGCACCGCGGCCGGGGAGTGGGGCTGATGCGGGCCATGATGCAGCAGGTGACCATCACTCCCGGCCCCGCCGGCACCACGGTCGACATGCAGATGAGGATCGCCCGATGACCACTCCGCTCACCCTCACCACCGGCCGGCGTCCGGACGGTACCCCGCGCCTCACCGTCAGCGGCGAGATCGACATGAGCAACGCCGCAGCCCTCGCCGAAGCCCTCGACGCCGCTTCCGGCCCCCTCGTCGTCGACCTGACCGCGGTCGAGTACCTGGACAGTGCCGCCCTGAGCGTGCTCTTCGCCCACGCCGACCGGCTGGAGCTGACGGTCACGCCCCTGCTGGAGCCGGTCCTCGCCGTGTCCGGTCTGACCGGCCTGGCCACCGTCCACACCGTCCGCGCCGACGGCACGCCGTGACCGTCCGCTTTCCCCGCCGCCGGCCCCTGCCAGGAGTGATGACCCTCGTGCCCGACGCGCTCGACATGACCGTCCAGCACATCGACGACCGCACGGCGATCGTCGTCGTCGCCGGAGACGTGGACCTGCATACGGCCGTCTCGTTGCGCGCGTACGTCGTCGCGTTGCTGAACCGGGACGTCCGGCATCTGGTGCTGGACCTCGCGGGCGTGGAGTACGTCGACTCCTCCGGTCTCAGCACCCTCGTCGTGCTCCTGCACGCGGCCCGCGAGCACGGTGGCTCCCTCCGCGTCGCCGAGGTCCCGGAACGGCTCATGCGCATGCTGACCATGACCGGCATCTCCGAAGTGCTGCCGGTCCACAGGACGGTGACCGACGCGGTGGCCGCCGCCGGGACGGCGGACGGTTCGGCGAACGCCGCGGGCGATGCGGGTGGCACGCCCGGCTGACGCCCTCTCGGTGACGATCCGGGCGCGGGCCGTCCGGGGGGTTGTTATGACCACCGTCATGATGGATGCTGCCTCCCGGTGTTTCGTCGCCGCCGAGTACGACGAACCGGGAGGAACAGGTGAGGGACGCGAGCGTCGCGCGGACGATGTGGGAGAGGTTCGAGCCGGTCCACCAACTGGTCTACTTCAGCCCCGAGGTGCGCGAGGCCGCGGAGGGCCTCGGCCTGCGCGGCTACTGGGCGGGCTACTTCGCCCTGCGCGCGGCGCCGCTCGGCCCGGTTCCCGCCTCCGTCGTCACCAGCTGCTTCTACGTGTTCCACCCCGACCGTGCGGCGGGCGCGCTGCCGGACGCCTGGACTCTCGCCTCGCCGCAGCACGTGCTCAAGGCCCGCGAGCAGGCCATGGACGCCGCGATGACCGGGTTCTTCGGTCCGGACGTCTGCGCCTCGGACGAGCTGGCCGAGGCCGCCGATCTCGCCTGGGAGGCCGCCCGGGCCGCCGACACGGCGGGCCGGGTGCTCGGCGCGGCCAACCAGTCCCTGCCCCGCCCGGCCCAGCCCCACGTGCGACTCTGGCAGGCGGTGACCACCTTGCGCGAACACCGCGGCGACGGCCATGTCGCCGTGCTGGTGAGCCGTCGTCTGGGGCCGGTCGAGGCGTTGTCGCTCAAGAGCGCCGCGGGGGAGACGGACGCCTCCTTCCAGCGACGCGTACGTCGGTGGGACGGCGAGGAATGGCGTGCCGCGCAGGCGCGGCTGCGCGAGCGCGGCTGGATCGACGAGGACGGGCACATCACCGAGGCCGGCACGGCCGCTCACGCGCAGATGGAGGCGGAGACGGACGCGGCGGCGCTCACACCGTGGCAGGCGCTGGGCGCCGGCGCCACCGCACGCCTGGCCCGTCTGCTGGAACCGCTCGCACGACGCGTCCTGGACTCCGGCATCGTCCCGGCCGGCAACCCGGTCGGACTCACCGAGACCACCTGGGACACCGCGGGATGAGAGCGGGACTCAGTGCTCGCAGAGGGAGAATTCCCGTTCGTAGAGCTGCTCGTTGTGTTCGTCGACGAAGAACTTGCGTTCCTGCATGAGCAGTTCGCGGTACTGCCTGGCCTGTTCCAGCGTCATGGTCGACGTGGCGGACCACGGCTGCTGCGGCGGCACGTCGGAGGTCGAGACGATCCTCTCCGACGGGTCGACCAGGAAGAACGCCAGGATCTTCCGATGCCCCGGACGGGTGGGGTCCGCGAGGCGGAACGCGTCGACGCGGTGCTGCAGGACGTTGGGGAACGCCAGGCAGCGGCCCGCCGGAGTCGACGCCGACCCCAGCACCTGGTTCAGCGCGTCCTCGTCCTCCAGGCCGTACACCTCGCGCAGTCCGTTGTCGTCGTCCTGTTCGTAGCGCGGATCGTCGAGCGCCGCCCGGAACCCCAGCCGGCTCTCGGTGATGTTCTCGCTGTCCCAGTAGTAGATGCCGGTCGAGACGATCCGCTCGTTCAGCATCCCCTCGACATGCCAGGAGCCCCCCGGATACTCGGGCTTCTCCGGGGTGAGGTGGATGGTGGCGAGTTTGACGATGACCTGGAGGCGGCGCCCGCGCAGACCGACCCGGGCGGACGCGTCGGGCAGTTCGGGCGGGGTGAAGGCCGGGGCGTCCGGAACGACCGGCCGGCGGTTCTCCCACCAGTCGTCCTGGGCGGCTTCCCAGGCACGGACGGCTTCGGTGTAGGTCTCGTCGTCACTGCAGGAGGCCCGGTCCGGGTACTCCGGCTGCGCGTCGTACCAGCCGTAGGGGTCGGCTTCGATCCGCAGGGGCCGCGGATGGCGCAGATCGGTGAGCACGTTCTCCAGCAGCGGCAGCATGCGCGCGAACACCTCCGGCAGGACCAGGGCCAGTTCGCGGTGCTTGTCGGGGTGGACGTTGTTGACGTACGAGAGGAAGGTGACGTCGCCGTCGGCGCTGACCTCGGCGTCGGTGGGCAGCCACTGGAATCTCTCGGAGAACTCGTACCGCGAGTAGCGGTCCGTCGGGTTCCGCCATGTCTGCTCGGGCGCGCCGCTCACCTCCCTGACCAGGCAGAAGAGGGAGGGGTGGACCAGGTCCAGCACCTGACCGCCGGATCCGGGATGCCAGTCGCGATCCGCCTCGGGGACCTGTTCCAGCACCTTGACCGCCTCGCGCAGCCGGGACCGGAGCCCGTCGTCGATCAGCGTGTCCGACTGCCACACCCCGTCGACGGCGGAGACCTCGACGCCGGTTCGCTCGTCCCGCAGGGCGGCGTAGTGCGCGAGTTCCGCGAGGACGTAACGGACCTGCGCGTCGGTCAGGCCCTGAGCCACCGCTTCCCGGGTCCACCGCGCGACGATGCCGGGATCGTGCATCTTGTCGAACCATCCCGGCTTCGACCGGATGTGCGCGCTGCACCGCATCATCTGCAGCTCCCCCAGCGTGCGGGGCGCCGCGAGCGCTATCGAACGTGACGCATGAAAGGGCAGGGGGAAAGCAGACAAGGCGGCCGGTTCCTCTGGTGTGACGAGTCGTTGTGCGGTGGCCGGAAGGATACGTGCGTGATCAGCTGATCGGCCAGGCGGGCGGCCGATCAGCTGACGACCCGTCAAACGGACGCGTGCTGGGAGCCGGTCACGGCAGGGTAGTCCGTGTATCCCTCGGCGCCACCCGCGTAGTACGTGTCCCGGTCACCGGCGGCCAGGGGATGGCCGTGGGCGAAGCGCTCGACGAGGTCCGGGTTGGCGATGAAGGGGGCGCCGAAGGACACCGCGTCGGCCAGCCCCCGTTCCAGGATCTCGTTGCCGCTCGCCTGCGTGAAGCCGAGGTTGGCGATCACGGAACCGCGGTAGTGGGCGCGGAAGCGGGTGAACGCGGTGAGGGTGTCGTCGGTGCCCGAGCCGGGTTCCGGCCCCAGCAGGTGGAGATAGGCCAGCTCGGTGTCGCCGAGGCGTTCGAGGAGCAGGTCGTAGTCGGCCAGCACCTCGGCGTCCGCGGTGAAGGCCGGCTCGCTGCGCCAGTAGGGGGAGAGCTTGACGCCGACGCGATCGCCGCCCCACACGCTGCTGACCGCGTCCACGATGTCGAGCAGGAACCGGGCCCGCTTGTCACTGCTGCCGCCGTAGGCGTCGGTGCGCCGGTTGAGGCGGGGGTTGAGGAACTGGGCCACGAGGTGGGACGCCTGCGCGTGGATCTCCAGGCCGTCGAAGCCGGCGCGCAGTGCGTTGGCGGCGGCCTGCCGGTAGCTGTCGATCGTGGTGGCGATCTCCGCCGCGGTCAGGGCGCGGGGCGTGACCGTCTCCTTGGGGCCGTCGGGAGTGAACGACATCTCCTGGGGGTTGACCGCCGAGGGGCCGGCGGGGAGCCTGCCGCCGAGGTGGTCGGGATGGGAGACGGCGCCGACGTGGCCGATCTGCGAGACGATCCTGCCTCCGGCGGCGTGCACGGACGCGGTGACCTCGGCCCAGGCGGCGGTCTGGGCTTCCGTGTAGATGCCGGGGACGTGGATGAAGCCGATCGCGTCCGGACTGACCCAGGTTCCCTCGCTGACGATCAGGCCGGCACTGGCGCGCTGCGTGTAGTAGGTGGCGTGCAGGGCGGTGGGGGCCAGTTCCGCGTTGGCGGCACGGGAGCGCGTCATGGGGGCCATGACGACGCGGTTGGGCAGTTCGAGCGCGCCCAGCCGAACGGGCTGGAGGAGGGGCTGGGTGCCGGATGCCGAAGTCGGGTCGGACATGAGGGTCTCTTTCGTGGAGGAAGGTGGGTGCTCCCCGCGTTGCGGGGAGCACGGGCAGGGGGTGGGATCAGTCCTGCTTGAGGGCGTGGAGTCCGGACAGGGGGCCGCCTAGCTGGATGAGGCGGCCGCCCTCGCGCAGCGTTCCGAGGTCGACGGGTGCGAAGCCGAACTGTGCGGTGAGGGCCACCACGGTGTTCTTGGCGTCCGTGTCGTCGCCGGCCAGGAACAGCACCTGACGCCCGGCCTCGTGGCGGGGATCGGGAGCGATGAACTGCGCGAAGAGGGCGTTGAAGGCCTTGACCACGCGCGCGCCGGGAAGCAGGGAGGCGACGTATTCGCTTCCGGTGAGATCCCCCAGCTCGGCGATCCGCGCGTCCGGGGGAGGGGAGGCGAACTGGTTGGTGGCGTCGATGACGATGGTCCCGTCCAGGGGCGGGAGTTGTGCGGCGACCTCGGGGACCTGCGGCCAGCCCACCGCGAGGACGACGAGGTCCGCGGCGGCGGCCTCGGCGGGAGTCGCGGCTGTCGCGCCTGCGCCCAGGTCCCGCACCAGCGCAGCCAGGGAGCCGGGACCCCGGCTGTTGCTGAGCACGACTTCGTGGCCGTGCCGGATCGCGTGCCGGGCGATGGCCTGGGCGACGGTTCCGGCGCCGAGCGTTCCGATCCTCATCAGGCGGCCCCCCGCCCGGCTCGGGGCGCCTGCGATGTGGTGAGCAGGACGGTTCCGGTCTTGGCCGGGCGGCGGGCGTGTTCGACGGCTGCCCTGAAGTCGGCCAAGTCGTAGGTGGCCGCGACCTCCAGCAGGTCCGGCGTGTTCCGCGCCAGGTCCAGCGCGAAGGCGACGTCCTGGGCGCGTTCCTCCGGGGTGCGGCTCGGCCAGTGCAGCACGCTGACGCCCCGCACGGTCAGCGCCCGTCCGATGAGGGGCAGCCGCTCCAACGGGGTGGTGCCGGTGCCCAGTTGCCCGTAGGAGATGAGGGTGCCGCCCTCGGCCAGCAACTCGGCGAGGTCCCGGGTCATGGCTCCGCCGACGCAGTCGAGGACGACCCGAACGCCCCGGTCGCCGGCGTGGTGGCGGACCTGCTCCCGCCAGTCGTCGTCGCAGGTCGCGATGGTGGGCAGCGTGGGGTGCAGTTCTCGCATCCTCTGGGCACCGGCCGCGCTGCGTACGAGGTTGATCAGGGGCAGGCCGTGCCGGATCGCGCCCGCGCTGACCAGCCGGCCGACGGACGAACCGGCGGCGGTCTGGAGCACGGCGCCTTCCTCACCGCCGAGGGCGCTGTCCACCGCTCGGTACAGCATGCGCAGTGTCAGTGGGTTGACCAGCATCAGGGCCGCGGTCTCGTCGCTGATCCCGTCCGGCACCGGCACGGCCAGGTGCTCGGCGACGACGACGTAGTCGGCCCACGTCCCGGGCGCGGGGAAGACCGCCACGCGCCGGCCGGGACGCAGCGCGCGCACGTCCGGCCCGACGCTCTCGACGACCCCCATTCCCTCCACTCCGGGAGTCCGGACCTCCGGCTGATCGTCCGGGAAACCCGGCATCCCCTCCACGCCGGCCAGGTCGCCCGGATGAACGGGCCGGACCAGCAGGCGAACCAGGACCTGCCCGGGGCCGGGACGCGGGCACTCGGGCTCCTCCCTCAGTGTGAGCACCTGCGCGGGATCTCCCTGCCGGGTGTGCACGACGGTGCGCATGGTCCCTCCAGTCATTTAATAATGATGAGCAACATCAAAGTAATGATGAGGGGTAACCTTGAAAAGGTCAATCAGAGCCGAGACGGGGAGGCGGGCATGCCGCGGATCACGAAGGAAGAGAAGGCCAGGAACCGGCAGAACATCGTCGAGGCGGCCGGGCGCATGTTCCGTGCCCAGGGCATCGACGCCGTCGGGATCGCGGACCTGATGAAGGAAGCGGGCCTGACCCACGGCGGCTTCTACAACCACTTCGCGTCCAAGGACGACCTGGCCGCCGAGGTGTGCAACGCCTCCTTCGCGGCGTCGCTGGGCGTCCTGGAGGAGGCCGTGGGCGGAGGGGACGGTCCCGCGGGCTCACCGCTGAGGCGGGTGGTGGACGACTATCTCTCGGCCGCCCACCGCGACGCGGCGGACGGCGGTTGCCCCTCCGCGTCCCTGGTCACCGACGCCGGGCGGCACAACGACACCATCCAGCGCTCGTACGCGGCCGGCGTGGAGGGGTACCTCAGGGGCTTCGCCGCGGAACTCGCCCGGGAACAGGACGGGGAGATCACCTCGCGGCAGGCGCGGGACCGGGCGGTGCTGCTGCTCAGCAGGCTGGTCGGGGCGATGGTGCTCGCCCGCGCGGTGCGTGACGTGCAGCCCGAACTGTCCGACGAGATCCTGCGGACCTGCCGCGCTCACGCACTCGACTACTGATGGATCACTGATCGACCGCTTGCCGGAGGTGCCGGCTCGCCGGCCGCAGCTTGTTCAGCCGACGGAGAGCGAGGGCGGCGACTGCTTCGGTGGACAGGGCGGATGCGGGGCGGCGATGTTCTCGCGCCGGTGGGTCACCGGAGAGGTGCCCGGGACCGGGATTGGGACCCGGGCCGGGATCAGGACCAAGACCGCGACGGGCACCGCGTCCTGGACGCAGATCCTGTACCCAGATCCTGGACGCGCGCCGGCTCGGCCCGGCCGACGACGCCACCGCGGTGACCGCGGCCCAACTCCGTGACGCCGTCGGACGGCTCCCCGTCGCGGACCGGCAACCGGGCCAGCATCTCCTCGTACGACCACCGCCGGCCCGAGGCGCCGACCTCGACGAACTCCGGGTCCAGCAGCCGTCCGACCTCCGCCCGCGACGTCCGCACTCACTCGCTCGTCCGCACTCACTCGCTTCAGCACGCATCTCTGCATCATCGCGTGTCCGCACACCTCGCGGCGGCGGCGATGAGCCTAGGTACCGGCGGCGCTTCCGGCCAAAAGGCGTGTCTAGGCGGCTCGGTGCTCCTTGCGACCGCCGCTCGGAGAGTGCTGCCGCCGGACGCGTCGGGCCTGACCGCGGGGGAGGAGGTCACTCAACCGGACTGCAAGTGTTGAAGCTTCACGCGTGACAAGAGAGCCGCGATCGAAGGCTCGCCACGGATGCGAGCGCCGCGGACCTGCAAGAGCGAACCCGTCCGAATGCCACCGCCCTGCCTTGCTCGCGCTCCGGGGTGCTGGAACCTTCACTTCTTGAACTCACTCCGCATCCCGACGCGGCGGTGAGTGCGATCCCTTGAACACCATCGTCGGCAACTGAGGAGAAGCGTCATGCGGAACAGGATGAAGGCTTCGGCACTCATAGCGGTACCCGTCGCAGCTTTGTCCCACGTGCTCACCCTGGCCGGTCCGGCATCCGCGGAGCCCGCGATCACCGAGCCGGCTCCGTCCTGCGTCGAGATGTACGAGAGCTGGCGGTACACCGACGCCGCCAACAACTGCCCTGACACGCTGAGCATCACGGTTCTCTACCAGGACGGCGCGACGAGCGGATGCTCCACCCTGCCGCCGGGCGCTCGCGCCACCGTCGGTGAGGGGTACCTCGGTCAGCACGGTCGCGCCGATCACCTCGTCCTGTGCGGAACACACTGACGGGGCCGCCCATGGCACGGGGGTGGAGCTTGCATCCCCACACGCAACCTGTTGAGTTCTCCTGATCTCCGGCCGGCGGGCAGCCCGTAGGGTACGAGGCATGACGCTGCAACTTGTTCAGGTGAACTTCAAGGCCCGGGACGAAGTGGCACTCGGCGAGTTCTGGGCCGCGGCGCTGGGCTGGAACCTGTCCAGCGAAGGCCCCGGAGTGATCAATCTGGAGCCTGCGGGTTTTGACTGGCCGGATCCGTCCGCCGTGTGTGTGGATCTCGTCCGTGTCCCGGACCCGGAGACGGTGAGGTACCGCGTGCACCTGGAGCTCGCCACCACCTCCGCCGCCCACCAGGCGGAGCTGGTCGCGCGTCTGACGGACCTCGGGGCGACGCCCGTCCAGGTGGACCAGGGCGATGTGCCGTGGGTGACGCTGACCGACCCGGAAGGCAACGCGTTCAGCGTGCTGGAGCCTCGGGAGCTCTACCGCGACACCGGGCCCGTCGCCGCCGTGGTCGTCGACTGCGCCGACCCGCGGGCCATGGTCCGGTTCTGGGGCGAGGCGATCGACTGGACCGTCCACGAACTGACCGACGACCGCGCCCTGTTGCGCTCGATCAAGGGCGTCGGTCCGTACCTGGAGTTCCGTCGTACGCCGGAGGACCGGCTCGTACCGAGCCGGATCCATCTCGACGTCAGGCCCGACCCCGTCGAGGACCAGGCCAAGGAGGTCGCCCGGCTCGAAGGCCTCGGCGCGACCCGGGCCGATGTGGGCCAGGGGGACGTCCCGTGGATCGTCCTGGCCGACCCGGAGGGCAACGAGTTCTGCGTCCTCGGACAGCACTGACGCGTAGGACCGCCTCTCCTGTGGGCGTGCGGGTCGAGCACGACGTCAGGTGGGGTGTGGTGGGGTGTGGTGGATGCACGCCCGCGTCCACCCCCGGTGCGTGCGGTCCGGATCCGGGGGCAGACGCGAGTCGAGACGTGCAGGAGGAGGCGGGCCCGTCCGCGGTGCGGCCGGGGCAGTCTCGCGGGGAGTGGGAGGTGCGGATCGTCGTGGGGATCGTGATCTTATGCGTCCTGGCGGTGGTGGGACTCGTCCAGGTGATCCGGCCGGACGTGCTGTGGAGGATCAACCGGCCGCTGCAGAAGCCGTTCGTGAAGGACTACGACGCTACGGAGCCCTCGGCGAAGGGCTATGCGCTGATGCGCGTGACCGGCGTCATCTTCCTGGCCGTCGTGGCCTGGATGATCGTCCGGCAGGCCTCCTGAGGTCCTGACCGAACACGAGAGCCTGTCCGTGCGGCGGCACGCCGCGGCCGTGGGGGGGGGGGGGGGGGGGGCCCCCGCCCCCCCCCCCCCCCACCGGGAATGCAGCGGGTGTGTGGGGGGGGGGGGGCCCGCGGGGGCCGGCCAACCCCCCCCCCCCGCGGGCGGC
>NZ_JBIBUF010000001.1:1044014-1065092 GCF_043079125.1 Streptomyces sp. NPDC015242
GGGGGCCGGCCAGGGGGGGTCCGTCCCCCCCCCGGGGGGGGGGGGGGGGGGGGCCCCGGGGGGGGGGGGGGGGGGGGGGGGCGCCCCCCCCCCCCCACGACGGCCCAAAGGTCTGCTGAGCCTATGTCGGTTCCTGGCGGGCCACGGAGTGAGCCGTCAACCGGCCCAGCACGGGCGGGTCAGAACGTGTACTGCCGTGACAGGGAGCACGTACCGGTCGAACCTCCGGTCGCCACACCCCAGTCGCCCCCGTCGGACACGGTGACGTTCGCCGATCCCACCCCGCATTCGAGGTTGGTCGACCACTGGCCGCTCTCGACCTGACCGGTGTTGGCACCCATGGTGAACTCGGCGCCCGGGCTGCCCAGGCCGAAGCTGATGTAGGGGCTCGCGTTCTGGTTGTCGTCGAGCACCACGCCGCCGCCCAGGCACAGGATGTAGCAGACCTCCCCGCCGATCTCGGCGGAGACGGTGCCCGTGGGGTCGATGCGGTTGAGGGGGTCGCCCTCGGCGTAGAGATAGGGGTTCTTCTCCTGGCCGGAGGGGTCGGGCTGGGTGAAACGGCCGATCTGCGGGTCGTAGTAGCGCGCTCCGAGGTGGTACAGGCCCGTGGGGTCCTGGTAGCCGCCGGCGAACCGGAACGGCTGCGGCACGGACTGGGTGGTGCCGGTGCGGGGCAGACCCGAGGGCGTGTAGTGGTAGGTGTTCACCTGCTTGCCCGCCTCGTCGACCACACCGGTGACGGAACCCAGCGCGTCGGTGAGGTAGTAGTAGCTCTTCCCGTCCCTGATCAGGGAGTTGAGGGTGCCGCCGGGCTCGCGGACGAACTCGGTGTCGGCGCCCGCGGTCGTCTGCCCGGACAGGCCCAGGGGGCCGTTGTGGAAGACGGTGCTGCCCAGGCGGGTGCGCTCGCTGCTGTCCGTGCTCGCGTACTGCGCCGCGTACGTGGTGCCCTGCACGGTCAGTGACTTCAACTGGCTGTGGTCGGTGTACTGTTCGGCGGTCCGGGCGGCGTCCGGGGTGGCGGCACCCGCGGTCTCGTTGCCCGCCTTGTCGTAGGACCAGCCGGTGGTGATGCCGTTGCGCGCGATCAGCTGCGAGGCGTCGTCGTAGGTGTAGGCAGTGGCGCCCGGGCAACCGGGCCTGGTTCCCTGGGAGACGAGGTTGCCGGCCGGGTCGTGGCAGTACTGCCAGGACCACTTGCGGCCCGACAGCTCGACCTCCTCGGCCAGTGAGAGACGGCCGGCGGAGTCGTAGCCGTAGGTCGTGCGGGCCCGGGTGAGGTCGTCGGTGCGCGAGCGGATCTTGATGCCGTCCAGCGACTCGGTGCCGGCCGTGTACCCGTAGGTGTACGACAGGCTCGACGTGATCCGCCCGGAGGGTGCGATGACCTGGATCTTCTGGGGCCGTCCGGAGTTGTCCACGGCGACGGACTGCACGGTGCCGCCCGGGTAGGCGGTCCGGGTGCGCACGTCGTTGTTGTTGTACTCGTACGTCGTCTTCTTGCCGGTCGGTCCGGTCATCCAGGTGAGCCGGTTCGCCGCGTCCCACTCGTAGTCGGTGACGCCGCCCGGGTCGGTGTAGGTGTCGACGTTGCCGTCGGCGGTGTACGCCAGCACGGTCTGCGAACCGTCCTGGAGGGTGCGGATCGTCTCCCGGCTGAGCGCGTCGAAGCGGTAGGTCTGCGTGCCGGTGGGATCGGTGCGGGACGTGAGGTTGCCGTCACCGTCGTAGGTGTAGGTCACCGTGGTCTGCGGTGTGGTGACCCGGGTGACGCGGTCGCGCGCGTCGTAGGTGTACACGGCCTTCACGCCGCGTCCGTCGGTGCTGGTCGCGGTGCGCCCCAGGGCGTCGTAGGTGAAGGTGGCGGGGGCCTGCGGAGCGGGAGGGGTGGCGGTGACGAGGTTGCCCTGTCCGTCGTAGCGGAAGGTCGTCTTCTTGTTGTTGGCGTCGCTGGCCGAGCAGGGCTGCCCCTGGAAACCACCGCAGGTGGGAGTGGCCTCGTTGTAGGTGAACGTGCGGGTGCCTCCGCCGGTGCCCGTCGTGGTGACGGTCCGGGTGTTGCCCGCGGCGTCGTAGGTGTAGTCCGTCTTCTCGCCGTCGGCGCTGGAGCTGGTGGAGGGGACGTCGGCGCCCGCGATCGTCTGCCAGCCGGCGGTGGCCGTCGCGCCGGTGGGGAGCTTGGCCGAGGTGGGGTTGTTGCGCGTGTCCCACCCGTAGGCGGTGACATTGCCGCCCGGGCCGCCGTTGCCGGTGCCCATCGCGTCGGTGGCCGTCTGCACCAGGTGGTCCTTGTACGTCCGGGACCGTTCGTGCTTCAGTCCGTCGACGGTTCTGGTCACCTCGCCGTCGGCGTTGTGGTGGTACTCGCTGGTGTGCCCCAGCGGATCGGTGACCGTCGTGACGCCCGCCTCGTGCGGGGTGGCACCACTGTAGGAATACTTGTACGTGGGACCGGAGCCGCCGCCGGTCTCGGAGTAGCGGCGCAGCGAGGTGACGCGGTCGCTCGCGTCGTAGGTGAAGACCGAGGAACGCTGCTCGGGTGTGGTCACCTTCACCAGCCGGCCGTCGGTGTCGTAGCCGAAGGTCGTCGCCTCGTTCTCGGAGTCCACGGTCCGCACCAGCCTGTGCGAGGCGTCCAGTTCGTAGGCCGTCGTGCGTCCGTCGCTGTCCTTGGCCTGCCACTTGGTGTCGGTGCTGCGCGTCAGGTCGACCCACCGGCCGGAGCGCGTCTCGGTGAGCTTGAAGCCGGTGGCGGTGCCGGCGGAGTCACGGTGCGGGGTGACGGTGAGGGTGCCGTTGTTGCGGTCGGTGACCTTGGTGAGCGCGCCGCCCGCGTCATAGGTGTCCGACGTGCCCGACGAGCGGTCCGTCAGCGTGTACGTCCCGTCCCCGTTGCGGCGCAGGTCCTTGGAGTATCCCGCCGGGGTGACGAAGGAACCGTCGGCGTTCTTGCGGTACTCGACCGTGGCGCCGGTGTCGTCGTAGTGGAACACCTGATCGGTGAAGGAGAGGTCCAGCCTGCGCTCGTAGCCGAACCACCACTGGGTGCCGACCTGGCCGTAGGGAGCCTCCAGGGAGTTGTACGTGCGGGTGAGCTGGACGCTCTGGCCGACGCCGGCGATGTCGAAGTCGGTGGCGGCCAGCATGAGGTTGCCGGTGGAGTAGTCGATGCGGCCGACCAGCGCGTCGGTGATCCGGAAGTCGCTGATCTGGTGCCATGGCACGGCACCCTGACCCTCCGGCACGAACCGCTGGACGCCCGGTTGTCCGGACTGCCGGTCCGAGGACCGTTCACCGGCCAGCCGGTCCTCCTCCCGATGCTGCCAGGCGCGTTCCGCCGCCGACGGGGCGGAGGAGGCCACGGAGCGCGGCGGTCTGGTGACACCCACGCGCACGGGTGGCATTTTCGCCGGCGTGGACGGACCCCAGTGGGACGTGGAGTCGTCCGGGGGTGCGGCGGGGGCCGCCGCCGACGGGGCCGTGCCGCCGGCCAGGGCGAGCGCGGCCACCGCGGCGACGACCGGCAGTCCGGCCCGGACGCGGGCGCGCAGACGTCGCGGGCGTGGAACGCCCGATAACGCCGAATACGGCAGGATGGGCATGTTTCCCCCTGTGGAAACGCTTCGCAGGTCATCGTCCCGCGGAGCACGGACAAGAGATCACATCCTGACCGAGATATTTCTGACGGCAACGTCCGCCGAAATGGATGGGCTGACAACTGGCCATTATTCGGAACAGCTCCGATGGCCTGCCGCAGGTGGCGCGGGGGAAATGACGTCACGGGGCGCGGACGTTGCGCTTCAGGAAGGCAAGAAACAGACCTCGGAAGCACGTGTTCCGCGCGCTCGCCCCTCTGTTCAGGCGCCCCACGGTGCCGCTTCCCGCCGTACCGGCTTTTTTCGGCTGTCCGGAACGACATCGTCCGCAGCGACTCCGTTGCTACGGTACGCGCGCAGTGAAAACGTCACGAAGGAGGTAATGCGGTGCGCAACCATGTTTTCGGTGCACTGGCTGTTTCCGTCGCATTCACCGCGGTGTTGGCCGTGTCGCCCACGGCGTCGGCGGAACCGAATCCGCCCGGCTGCGAGAAGGGCTACTTCTGCATTTACGCGGGCGAGGGGCAGACGGGCCAACTGCTGGTGAAGTCCGAAGGAAACTGGTCGGGCAGCGTCAGCGGCAGATCCGTCTTCAACAACGGTGTCGAGTTCCCCGGAGAGGACCACATCCAGCTGACGTGGACCTACAACGGCGGCACCTACGAGGACTGCCTCCACTACAACCCCGGCCCCGGCGACTACAAGTGGGACTTCACCTCCGGTGTGGTCTTCACCAAGGCGGTCTGGCGAGGCGAGTGCTGACCTGAGCAAGCGCCGCCGGCCCGCGCCTCTCCCTCCGCACCCGCGTGCCCGCGCGGGGCGGGGGAGAGGTACGGGGACGCCGCTCCCGGTGTCCCCGCCGATCAGCTGGCGCGGTCGTACACCAGGGCCAGTTCCCCCTTCTCTCCCGCCTCCTGGTGGGTGAGCCTCCACGCGGACGCCGGAAGACCGTCGTCGAACAGCCGCTCCCCGCCGCCGCTGATCTCGGGACAGATCATCAGGTAGAGCCGGTCGAGCAGGTCGGCGGCGAGGAGTGCCTTGATGACGCTCGCGCTGCTGTTGACCAGGATGTCGCCCTCGCCCGTGGCCTTGAGCTCGGTGAGGACGTCCGCCGCGGGTGCGTCGACCAGCCGGGTCCGTTCCCACGGCGCCTCGTCGAGGGTGCGGGAGAACACCACCTTCTCGGCCTCGACGAGCCACTTCGCGTACGCGCGGTCACGGGGGTCGGCGTTGTCGTCGGCGGCGACCGTCGGCCAGAACCCCAGGAATCCCTCAGCGTTGCGCCGGCCGAGTACGACGGTGGTCGCTTCCCGGTGTGTGCGGGACAGATGCCGGCGCGCGGTCTCGGTCATCGCGTACGGAACGATCGCGCCCAGGTCGCCGGGGCCGCCCGGGCCGTTGTAGCGGCCGTCCAGCGTGAGGCTGAGGTTCGCGGTCACCCTGCGTCCGGTGGTGTTCGTCATGGCTGTTCGTCCCTTCGTTCGTCATGCCCTGCGGTGTGGTGCGAGGAGGAGGCGACCGCGTCGGCGAGATGGCCGAGCACCTGGCCCCAGCCGGTCTCGATGCCGGCGATGAACGGCGCGGCGTGCACGGCCGCTCCGGTGATGCGGAGAGCGAGCCGCATGCGGGTGTTGCTCCCGGCGTCGGCGAGTGCCAGGTCGTAATGGCCGGTGAAGGCGACGGCGTCGGCCGCGCCCACCGCAAGGTGGAAGCTGAGCCGCTTCCCGTGCTCCACGGCGTGGACGCGCCCCTGCGAGTGGTACTGCGCCTCGGCGTCGCGGTAGTCCAGGACCGCGCGGCCACCGGGCCGGGGTTCGAGGACGCAGTCGGTGACGGTCATCGGCGGCACGACCCACCAGGACGCCAGCAGGTCCGGGTCCACCCAGTGGCGCCAGACGACGTCCCTGGGCGCGGGGAGCACCCGCTCGAACGTGAAGGTGCGGCCGTCCGCCCAGTGCTCCCGGTCCGCAGCCGCGGATTCCGCCGCGAGGGCGGCGCGGTAGCGGGCGATGACGTCCCGCTCGTCCCCGTGCGCCTCGACGGCCGCCGCCAGCTCCCCGAGCCGGCGTCCCAGCGCCGCCAAGGGAGCCGCCTCCGCCGCGTAGACGCGGCGCTGCCCGAGCGGGAAGACCGCGACCAGCCCGGCGCGCGCGAGGGTCTGCAGGTGCTTGGTGGTCTGCGGCTGCCGCAGACCGGTGAGGTCCGCCAACTCGCCCACGGAGTGCGGGCGTTCGGCGAGCAGTTCGATGATGCGCCATCGCTCGGCGTTCCCCAGCGCTGCTGCGATCCGTTCCATGCCCAGAAGTATTCCCCAGTAGATATATTCCCGTCAAGGAAAATAGCGGCGGGATGGCGCGGGTCAGGTGAGAAGCCCTGCGGGGGCGTGACGAGGCGGCATGCGGATACCCGGCGGCCATGGCGAAGCTGCATTTTCCAGGGCGGGACGACCAAGAGGGCCGAGACGAGGCGCCGGAGCGAGAGGCGCCTGCGCCTCAGGAAGCCGGTCCGGGGCCGGAGGTGGAGCGGCAGGCACCGGACGGACCCACGAAACTGCCGACGGGCGCGTGGGGCAAAGTGCTCAAGGGCAGCCTGAAGGAGTTCCAGGACGACGAACTGGCCGACCGCGCCGCGGCCTTGACCTACTACGGTGTCCTGTCGCTGTTCCCCGCGCTGCTGGTGCTGGTGTCCTTGCTGGGGATCGCCGGGAAGTCGGCGACCGACACGGTGCTGGACAACCTCAAGCAACTGGCCCCCGGTTCCGCCCGGGACATCATCACGCGGGCCGTGGAGCAGCTCCAGGGCAACGCGGGCACCGGTTCCCTCGTCGCTCTCCTCGGTCTGGCGCTGGCGGTGTGGTCGGCCTCCGGCTACATCGCCGCGTTCATCCGCACCGCCAACGCCGTCTACGACATGCCCGAGGGCCGGCCGGTGTGGAAGATCCTGCCGATCCGCATCGCGCTGACCGTCGTGCTGATGGTGCTGGCCGTGATCAGCGCGTTGATCGTCGTCTTCACCGGCGGTATCGCACAGCAGGCCGGGCAGGCCCTGGGGATCGGTGACAGCGTGCTGACCATGTGGTCGATCGCCAAGTGGCCCGTGCTGGTCGTCCTGGTGACCATCATGATCGCGCTGTTGTACTGGGCCGCGCCGAACGCCAAGGTCAAGGGCTTCCGTTGGGTCACCCCGGGCAGTTTCCTCGCGCTGCTGATCTGGCTGGTGGCCTCGGGCGGCTTCGCGTTCTACGTGGCCAACTTCGCCTCCTACAACAAGACCTACGGCACGATGGCCGGTGTCATCGTCTTCCTGATCTGGTTGTGGATCACCAACCTGGCGATCCTGCTGGGCCTGGAGTTCGACGCCGAGACGGTCCGGCAGCGCTCCATCGCGGGCGGCCTTCCGCCCGAGACCGAGCCGTACGCCGAGCCCCGGGACACCCGCAAGTGGGACGAGGACGACCTGCGCCGGCTGGAGAACTGACCGGGGGCCGGAGTCCCGGGGGCCGCGGGGCCCCCGGTCGGGAGGGCTTTCAGAGTCCTCCTCGAAGCAATTACTTGGCTAGCCACGTAAACGGTGCTACTTTTATGTGGTCGGCCACAGAACGCGGCCGGTGCGGCTTCCCACATCGAGGAGAGCAGTCATGAAGGCCATCGTTTTCGACACGTTCGGCGGCACCGAGGTCCTGCACGAGGCGGACATCGACATCCCCCGACCCGGCCCCGGCCAGGTCCGTGTCCGCGTCCGGGCCGTCGGCGTCAACCCGGTGGACGGCAAGATCCGTTCCGGCGGGATGGAGGCCATCTTCCCGACCACGCTGCCCGCCGTCCCGGGCGGGGAGATCGCCGGTGTGGTCGACGCCGTCGGCGAGGGCGTCGACCACCTGAAGGAGGGGGACGAGGTGCTGGGCTGGTCCGACACCGGCTCCTACGCGCAGTACGCCCTGGCCTCCGCGGCCGTCCTGGCGCCCAAGCCGGCCGGCCTGGGTTGGGAGCACGCCGCCGCCCTCCCGGTGGCCACGGACGGCGCCGAACGGGTCCTGGACCTGCTCGACGTCACCTCCGGGGAGACGCTGCTGATCCACGGCGCGTCCGGCGCGCTCGGCACCATCGCCGTTCAACTGGCCGTCGCCCGCGGCGCCCGCGTCATCGGCACCGCCGGACCGGCCAACCAGGAGTACGTCACCTCCCTCGGCGCGACCGCGCTGGTCTACGGCGACAACCTGGTCGAACGGGTCCGGGAAGTCGCCCCCGAAGGGGTGGACGCCGTGTTCGACGCCGCGGGCAAGGGCGCGCTGGAGGACTCCATCACCCTGCGCGGGGGCACCGGCCGGATCGTCACCACCGCCGACTTCCGCGCGGCCGAGCTCGGCATCGTCTTCGCCGTGGGCCCGCAGCGCCGCTCCGCCGCCCGCCTCGCCGAACTCGCCCAGCAGGCCGCGGACGGCACGCTGGTCACCACGATCAGCGCCACCTATCCGCTCGCCGAGGCGGCCAAGGCCCAGCAGGCCAGCGACGCGGGCCACAACCGGGGCAAGATCGTCCTCACCGTCGACTGACGGCTCCGCTTCACAGCCGTGTGGCGGTGTCGATCAGGCGGGCGAGGGCGAGGGAGCGGCTGTGCGCGGGCCAGACGATGTGGGTGACGACCGGGGGCGCGTCGCTCAGGGGGACGGCGGTGTGCTCGGCCCACAGCCAGGCGCGGGCGGAATCCGGGAAGACGGCCACGGTGCGCCCGAGCGCGATCAGCTGGGCCAACTGCGTCTGGTCGTGGATCTCGGGCCCCGGACCGGGCGGGAAGGTGCCGTCGCGGGACCAGCGGGCGAGCGGGAGACCGGGGATGTCGCTGACCTCGGCCAGGGAGAGGGTCTTGCGCGCGGCGAGTCGGTGCCCGGCGGGCAGAATGGCGATCTGACCCTCGGTCATCAGCTCCTCGCTGTCGAAGCCGGCGAGCGAGTTGTACGGCGTGTGCATGAGCGCCACGTCCGCGCGGCCGTCGCGCAGCATCTTCCCTTGCTCGCACGTGCCGCTGGGCAGCACCTCGATCTCGGCGGCGCCGGGCTCGGCCGCGTACGCGTCGAGGAGTTTGTGCAGCAACTCGTGGGACGCGCCCGCCTTCATCGCCAGCACCAGCCGATCGCGGGGGCCGTCCGGACCGTCGGCACCACCGGCGCGGCGGGTGCGGCGAACGGCGGCGGCGGTCGCGTCGAGCGCCGCGCGGCCTTCGTGCAACAGCGTCTCGCCGGCTCCCGTGAGGGAGACGCCGCGGCGGTTGCGGTTCAGCAGGCGGACACCGAGACGCCGTTCGAGCTGCTGGATCGCCCGGGACAGCGGCGGCTGGGCCATGCCGAGGCGCTCGGCGGCCCGGCCGAAATGCAGCTCCTCGGCGACGGCCACGAAGTACCTCAGCTCGCGAGTCTCCAGGCTCTCCATGACCACCGACCCTACCTCGGTGATACCTGCCGGGTATGACAGCGCACTGTACCGGTATTGGAAGCGCAGCTCCCCCGCGGGCGAGCATCGACGCCATGAGTGAAACCACGAACGCCCCCACCACGTCACTGCCCGGTGGAACGTGGACCCTGGGCGATCTGACCGTCACCCGCTTCGGCTACGGGGCCATGCAGCTCGCCGGTCCCGGTGTCATGGGCCCGCCGGCCGACCACGAGGCCGCGCTCACCGTGCTGCGCGAGGCCGCCGATCTCGGGATCCGGCACATCGACACGGCCGGCGCCTACGGACCGCGCGTCACGAACCGGCTGATCCGTGAGGCACTGCACCCCTACCCCGCGTCACTGCACATCGTGACCAAGGTGGGCGCGGACCGCGATCAGCACGGTGGCTGGCCTCCTGCCCGGAAGCCGGAGGACGTGCGCCGCGCCGTCCACGAGAACCTGGAGGACCTCGGTCTCGACGTGCTCGACGTCGTCAACCTCCGGCTCGGTGACGCCCAGGGACCGAAGCCCGGCTCGCTCGCCGAGCCTTTCGAGACCCTCGTCGAACTCCAGCGGCAGGGTCTGATCAGGCACCTCGGGGTGAGCAACGCGACGGCGGAACAGGTCGCCGAGGCACGGACGATCGCGCCGATCGTGTGCGTGCAGAACATGTACAACCTCGCCCACCGCGGGGACGACGACCTGATCGACGACCTCGCCGACGAGGGCATCGCCTACGTACCCTTCTTCCCGCTCGGCGGCTTCACCCCGCTCCAGTCGACGGCACTGTCCGCCGTGGCCGCCCGGCTGCACGCGACGCCGATGTCCGTCGCCCTGGCCTGGCTGCTGCAACGGTCACCGAACATCCTGCTCATCCCCGGCACCTCGTCGGTGACGCACCTGCGCGAGAACGTCGCCGGTGCGGGACTCCGGCTCTCCGACGAGGACCTCGCCGAGCTGGACAAGATCGGCCACTAGCCCCCGCCCCCACCGCCTCGGCCGAGCCGCCTTGCGCGCAGGCGCATCGGCCCTGTCGGTGCCTGATGGACCCTTCCGTACGCAGCCTCATTTGGGTGCCTGGATGTCCGGCAGGGGGGACGCGATCTGGTTGGCGATCGCTTTCCACAGGCCGACGCCTTTAGGCGCGGGCGGCCCGGTGTGTCCAGGCCATGCCGAGGAGCCACCTCAGGTCGCCGATGTCGTCGACCCCATGGGGCCTCGGAGACCGGCCGGGCCCGGACGGCGCCTCCGCGGGGGACGGCGCCGGGCCGCCTGGCACCTACGTCTCCGCCAGGACGGGTCGCCGGCGCCCCGGCCCGCTGCCGCGTTACGCGCTGTCCTTGAGGACGTCGTAACCCCGTGCCCGGGCGCAGTGCGCGCAGCAGAAGAACTGCCCGTCGATCTGGTGTCCGTGTCCGAGGACCTTGCACTGGCAGTTGTCGCAGATCGGCGCAAGCCGGTGGGCGGCACATTCGATGCTGTCGAAGGTGTGCACCCCCTCATCGGCCGTGTGCACCTCGAACGACAGGGCGTAGTCGTTCCCGCACACCTCGCAGACCGCCATGTCGTCCTCCTTTCCGAGCGGCAGCCGGCCGGACCGGCCGCGCTCGCTCACCGGGGTGTCCGGTCGGCTCGCACGTCAACCGCGGCCGGTCGGCTCCTCGCCGTCGCCGTCGGCGGCGGCGCCTTCTTCGCTCTCGATGCCCTCCAGGGGCTTGCCGGCGGTCGTGCCCCGTTCCGGCTGGTAGCCCTCTTTGCTGCTCGCTGTGCCCGGGATGGAACGGTCCTGGGCCTGGCTCTCCGCACCCGAGTGCGATCCGGGCTCCTGCGGGTCGCGGGCCCGGTCGTGGCCGTCCTCGTGGTGTTCCTCATGGCTGGCCATGTCTGTGACCCTTTCGCGTCGCGTCGGGTCACCGCCGGGTTCCCTCCGGCGCGACCGCGGAAACGGCGGCGCGCCACGGGGCCGGACGAGGAAGCCCCGGCCGGCTCGGGGGAAGCCGACCGGGGCGGTCGAGAGGCGGGTACGAAGGGCGGTCGCCTCGCGGCGAGTGGCTCCGTGGGGCTTCAGCCGAACGATCGTCCCCACGGGCGAGAGATGAGGCCCGGGGACACTGTCCCCTCCGCACCCGCATATGGTTGAACCGTGAACCAGGCCTCTGTGTTTCCGCCCAGCGTGTGACGTGAGCCACCGCTGCCGCGGAAGAGGCCACACACCGGTTCCGTCCGCCCGTGACGCCTCAGCGCAGCCGGCGTACCCGCAGGACCAAGTCGTCGGTGTGGTGGGCGCCGGCTCCGCCCTCGGGTGCCACACGCGGCCGTTGCTCGTCCACCTCCACCTCCCAGTCGTCGTCGAGGAGCGCGGCGACCATCGCGGGCCAGACGTAGTCGGCCGGGTCGAAGCCGCTGTCCTGCGCCTGGGGCGTGTCCACCCCCGCGTGGTGCACGAGCAGCAGCACGCCGCCGGGCGCGACGGCCGTGAGCAGCGCTCGCTCGGCTGCCGCGTCCGCAGTGCGCAGCAAGGCCGGGTACTGCGCGGACACCAGGTCGAAGGAGCCCGGCGGAAGCGCGGCTTCGGTCAGCGCCGCATGCACCCAGCGAATGGACACGCCGGCGTCCCGCGCATGCCTGGCCGCCCGCTCCAGGGCTACGCCCGAGACGTCGAGCGCGGTCACGTCCCAGCCGCCCCGCGCGAGCCAGATGGCGTCCGCGCCCTCCCCGCAGCCGACGTCGAGTACGCGTCCGGGGGTGAGCCCGGAGGCCTCGGCGACGAGCGCGCCGTTGGGCCGGCCGCTCCACAACTGCTGTCGGTCGGCGTAACGGCTGTCCCACTCCGCCCGCACCGCCGGGTCACCGGCGTATGCGTCGGCGGGCGGGGGGCTGTCGTACGCGGACGATCCTGCTGCGATGTTGTCGGTCACGGGCCCACCGTCACCCACCGCACCCCGCTCCTGCCACTCCTGTTGCCGGTCCGGCAAACGCGAACGCGGGACGCCGGACGGGCCCGGACGGGTCGGGCGCGGAAACGGCTCGGGCGGCGCCCGCGCCGTGAGCGCGGGCGCCGCCCGGAGCGACGTCGAGGGCGAGGAGAGCGAAGGAACTCGTTTCAGGAAAGGAGTGAGAAGGAAGCCCCTTCATGGCCTCGCCGAAGGCAACGCTAGCACTCAGTGGGGTATCAGGTCGCGCAGGTTTTCGAGCGTGACGACCCGGGAGCCCGCGGGCAGCCCTTCGGGGCGTTCGAGCCCGATGTACGTGACCGGCTCGTCCGGGACCGCCTCGCCGTCCCACGGTTCCACGGCCGTGGCATCGTCGGACATCAGGCCGACCAGGTAGCGCACCGTCAGGTACTCGCGCTCCACGAGGGCGCGCGTCACCTTGGACACCGACATCTGGTTCTCCTCCACCCGGTTGGCCGATGAGATGCCTCGCAGGTACAGGTGCAGCCACTTCGCGCGCCAGCGCCCGTCGTCCTCCCGCCGGAACACCAGCGGCAGCGCCACCCGCCCCACCCCGCGCAGATCCGACTTCATCCGCACGGTGCGCGGCTCGAACGGCCGGCCCTTCTGCTCGCTGTCGCGCACCATGAAGCCGAAGAACGACTCCTCGGTCTCCTCGAATCCCTCACCGGCGTAGATGTTGACCTGCGGAACGATGAAGCTGCTGCGCACCCGGGCCAGGGACAGGTCGATGAACTCCGAGGCCCCGTCCGGCGCCTCCGTGACATCGCCCGAGTGCCTGCCCCCGACGGCCCTGAGGGAGGTGTACGACAGCCAGGCATCGGTGCTGTAGTCGCTGTGGAGCAGCAGGGCCGAGAGATCGTAGTCGGTCCGCTTCCCGGCCTGCTTCCAGTACACGAAGAAGCGCAGCCGCTCGCCGTGGACCGCCGAGGTCGAACCGCGCGGCAGTACGCCGAGGCCCGCGGCGGTCGCCCTGCCGCTGAGCGGGAGCGCCACGTCGAGGACATCGGGATCGAACAGCAGCCGGCCCGGTGCCGGGAGCCTGCGGCGCATCTCGGCGTCCAGGGCGGCGATCAGGCGGGCCCGGTCGGCGGCGGGAACCGGCGGCCGGGTGTCGGGAGCGACCCAGCCGCGGCCTCGGCGGTTGACGAAGATCCGGGGCTGTTCGCTCGCCCGCTCCCGGTTCTGGAAGTGTTCGCGGACCGACAGTACGACGCGGCCGGAGACCTCGGGAGCGACCTCCACCGCTGCGGCCACCACCGCGTCGCGCTCCTCCTGGCCGGCGGCGATGCGCAGCAGGAGGTCCAGGGCGCGGAACAGCTTGCCGGGAGCGGACTTCAGCAGCTTCACCGCACCGGGGACGTCCGACGCGTCGAGCAGCTCCTCGAGACGGCTGTCGAAGGACCGCGCCTCCTTTTCGCCTCGCGCCACGGCGAACACGGCGGCCGCGTGCGGCCACTGCGGGTACTCGTGCGGATGAAGACGCTCCCCGAGCCGCTTGAACGGCTCGCGGTGGGCGTGCACGTCGGCCAGCTTGGCGGGACCTGCCGCGACCACGGCGTCCAGGCAGGCGAGCAGCCTCCGGCGCACCGGCCGCGGGAAACCCCGGAACCGGGTCGGCTCCTGCAGCGTCACGTCCCCGCCCGACAGTGCGCAGGCCAGCCGCAGCACATCGACGGGAGTGTCGAGCAGCAGGTCCGCACCGGCGGCGAGACGGGCCGCGTTGACGACCGCGCGGTTCTCCCTGACCGGGATCGACTCCGGCTGGGGCCCGTGCGCGCATCGCTCGGCGAGGACCTTGAGGTCGCCCAGGTGCTCATCGCCCAGCGGCGTCGTACTGCCCGCCAGGGCCAGGTACAGGTCCGTGAGTTCGTCGTCCAGGTCCCGTCCGAGGTGCAGGACGGTCACCCGGTCGCCCGCGGAGGCGATCAGCTCGTCCTGCGCCGCGAGCATCTCCTCGTAGGTGTGCTGGTAGCGGCCGTACGTGGGCAGGCTGAGCAGGTCCAGCACGCCGCGCGCCAGCTGCGTCAGCACGTTCGGGCGCGACGCGTCGTCGGCGAGGGCACCGGCCACGCACCGCATCCAGAACTCTTCGGTGTCCGGCACGTTCGCCGGGAAGTCGATGAAGTACGCGTTGTGCCGGACGTGGTCGCCGGCCATCTCGCTCACGGTGCGCAGCGTCCGCCTGGCCGTGTGCAGGACGGCGGCCTGGGACAAGCCGGACAGCCGTTCCAGCAGTTCCGCCGAGAGCTTGAAGCCCACCGAGGCCAGCGTCGCGTCGAACTGCCGCGCGGCGGTGGCGCCTTCCCCCGCCGAGCCCTTGGGGAGGGGGATGCGGTGGGTGTGCCGGATGACCAGTGACTCCAGATCGTGCGCCATCCGAGGATGATCGCAGGACTGTGCGAACCGGCGCACCGGGATTTCGGGGCCGGGACTGCCGCGGACTCATCCGACGTGCCGCGCGCTCCTCACCGGCAATGACGGCATGGCTCTCCTGCCGATCCGACCGAGGCGACGGAGGATGCCCTTTCCCGCGGGCAACAGGACTGCGTGGTGCGACGTACACACACGTTGTCCCTCAGGGCTTCCTTCATGAGGCGGCGCCGACGCAGTTCCGTAGCGTCGACATGATGGAGCCGCCGGTGGGGATCGGATAGAAATACAGACCCAATAGAGCACAGTGACGCACTCACGATGAACGTCCAAGCAACTGCGTTCCCCACTGCTTCTCCCAGAATGTAGATATTCGTGACGCGGTGCGAGCGAATATGCGTAATCGACACAACTGGGCCACGCGAAATCCGTCACGGTCGATCCAGGATTTACGCCGGGCGGACTCAATAGTCCGCAGGGTGACCAGGGGCGAAGGTCGATGCGGTACGTCAATCTCCATACCCGGGTCGGCACGCGTCAGCTGCGGCGAGGCGAGTTGCAGTCGGCGGATGAATACCTCATGTAGCCGAACATCAAGGCACTGCGCACCCGGTATGGATGATTCGTGCGCAGTGCATGCACAGGAGGGAGGTGAACTCGATGGACAACGGTGGCCTCATCCAGTGGCTTCTCGACCTTCTCGGCCTCTGATCCCGGGGGCCGGCCCTGACCGGTCCAGGAGACGGGTGCCCGGCACCCGCACGACGACGGGGTCCCCGCATCGAGAATGCGGGGACCCCGGAGTCCTTCTGCGGAGCCGGGCCGGCCGTCTCGGTAGCCACTTTTTTGTGGGTACTTGGCGGCGAACGGTGGCGGGCGGATCCTGATGGGGGGCGGCCGAAGGGCCGCCGGATCCGGGTGAGGTGTGAGGGTGCGATGCGTCAGGAGGCCGACTGGGCCTGGGTGAGTTTCTCCAGGCGGCGGTGGCCCCAGTCGGAGAGAGGGGCCAGCGCCTCGGATAGTTCCCTGCCGAACGTCGTCAGGGAATACACCGTCTTCAGCGGGAGCACGTCGTGCACCTCCCGGTGCACCAGTCCGTCGCTCTCCATCTCGCGGAGCGCCTGAGTCAGCACTTTCTCGCTGAGGCCCGGCAGTTGCCTGCGCAGCTCACCCGGACGGTGCGGACCGGATTCCAGCAGCCACAGCAGAGCTGTCTTCCACTTTCCGTCGATCACAGCGATGGCGGCGGTTACCCCACACACATTCGGGTCCTGGGCGCGACTGCGAGTCATCTTCGTCCTGTCCCTCACCGATTCACCAACATATTGCAAGGAGTTGAGCTGTGTCCTCACACATCGAGCAGTCTTCCGTCACCGTACTCGGTCTGGGGCCGATGGGCCGGTCATTGGCGGGCGCCTTCCTCGACGCGGGCGTACGCACCACGGTCTGGAACCGGACGCCGGGGCGGGACGGGGAGCTGGTCGCGCGGGGCGCGGTCGGTGCCCGGTCCGCCGAGGAGGCGGTCGCCGCGAGCGCGCTGACCGTGGTCTGCGTGGTGAACTACGACGCGGTGGACTCGATCGTGCGGCGCGGTGCGGTCACCGACGCGCTCAAGGGGCGCACCGTCGTCAACCTGACCGCCGACACACCGGAACGGGCCCGGGACGCCGCGGCATGGGCCGCTGAGCACGGCATCGGCTACCTGGACGGTGCCATCATGACGCCGACCACGACGATCGGAACACCGGCAGCCGTGTTTTTGCACAGCGGTCCGGAGGAGCTCTACCGAGAGCACCGGCCCGTGCTGGACACGCTGGGCGGTACCCACACCCACCTGGGTGAGGAGATCGGGCGGGCGGCGGCGTACGACATCGCGCTGCTCGACATCTTCTGGACCGCGATGGCGGGCTATGCCCACGCTCTGGCGGTGGCGCGGGCGGAGGGCATCACCGCACGGCAGCTGGCGCCGTTCGCCCAGGGCATCGGCGCCATTCTCCCGCCGATCTTCGAGCAGACCGCGGAGGAGATGGACAGCGGTCGGTTCTCGGGGGAGGACAACCCGCTCACCTCGGCGGCCTCGTCCATGGCCCACATCGTCCAGGCGTCCGAGGCCCACGGGATCGAGGCCGGCGTGATGCGCGCGGCCGAAGGGCTGGCCCGCCGGGCCATCGGGCGCGGGCACGGCGGCGACGGGTTCATCCGGATCGCCGAGATCCTGAGCCGCCGCTGACGGGCCGCCGGTCGGCAGGCGTCCTGACGACCGGTGTTCCCGCGCCGTCAGGATTCCTCAGGCAGGTCGCCGAGCGTGTCGCCGTAGAGGCGGAACAGGCGCAGGCCTTCCCGTCCCTCGGGTCGGTCGCTGCCGGTGCTGCGCAGGCGCTGCCAGCAGTCGGCGGTGAGGCGGCGGGCCCGGGTTCCGGGCCACGGCTGGGGCAGCAGTTCCGGGGGGAGCAGCGGGTCGGGTTCCATGGCCCTGGTGAACTCGGCGGCGAGTTCGACGGCCAGCGCCAGCCGCCCGGACGCCCCACGCCCAGCGCCCCCGGCCTCTTCCCGCACCTCCAGCCCGTCCAGGCAGTGCCGTGCGAAGTCGGTGAGCCGTTCGTAACGGGCGGCGATCTCTCCCAGCGGCCACAGTCCGGCGGCCAGGGCGACGGGGTCGGTGACGTTGCCGACGCGCAGGTCGGTGCTGGTGAGGAAGGTCAGCGAGTCCAGGACGCCCAGGTGGCGGGCGTGGGCCTCGACGATGTCGGCGACCGGGTTGGCGGTGACGTAGAGGCCGCCGTGGAGGGGCGCCGCGCCGACGTGGAGGAGGGTGTCGCGCAGGGCGTCCCGCGCGGTGCGACGGGATTCGGGGACGGCGAAGGCGAACAGGTGCCAGACGCCGTCCCAGGGGGCGTGCCCGGCGTCCTGCCGGTAGGCGTGACGCACGTACTCCGCGTTCGGGGCGAGGGCGCCGGTCGGGTCGGCCACGGCTCTCAGCACGGCCTTGCGCCCCCGCCCCTCCTGGGTGAAGCGGCCGTCGGTGACCAGGCGTTTGACGCAGAGCCGCACCTGCTGGTCGGTCATGCCCAGCAGGACGGCGACGCTGTACAGCTGACCCGCGTCGACAGTGCCGTCCTCCCGCACGAGGGCGTGCACGAGCAGCCGGGTGGGCACCTCCGCACTGCGCGTGCGTTCCGTGCGGGTACCGCGGTCGGGGGCGCCCGGAGCGGTCACCGGACACCCCCGTCGGTCCGGTCCGCGTCGGTGACAGGGCGGTACATGGTCGTCACGGCGCCGAACCCCAACAGGCGGCGCAGGTACGGCGTCTGCTCGGTGTGCCGGGCGACGAAGCCGTGCCGCTCGTACAGGGCGCGGGCACGGGGGTTGGTGTCGATGACGTCCAGACGGATGCGGCGGCAGCCGTTCTCCGCCGCGACGGCGGCGACCTGCCGCAGCAGCAGGCTGCCGATCCCACCGCCCCTGTGGCTCGCGTCCACCGCGATGCCGTCCATGACCAGTTCCCCCTTCTCGGGTGTGCGTTCGAAGAGAGCGAGGACCGCGAGTCGGCGCAGGCCGCGGAGGAGCCCGTAGGCGGACAGCACGTCCCGCACCTTTCCGCCGGTGAGCGCGCGCCTCCCGAGCTGGTAGCCCGCCACACCGACCACCGCTCCGTCGACGAGCGCGGTCACACCCCGGTCGTGATGCAGATGGGCGGCGATGAAGGCCCGCCCGGCGTCCGGGGGGTCGAGGGCGGGGCCGAGTTTGCGGCCGAACGCCTCCCAGTACAGCGCGGCCACCTCCTTCTCGCCTCCCTCGGGCACACCGCGCCGGCACGTCACGGCTCTGCTCCGTCGTCCGCCCGTCGTGGGGCCGTGCGGTTCCTCGGGCTCCATGCGGCTGCTCCCTCCTGTTCGTTCCTCACCCGCTCTATCGAGTGTAGTACGTTCACTTCTGATACGAGCGTTTTCAAATCGATAGTTCGGAGGTTTCGGTGCTGGGACGACGGGGAGGGGGCCCGGCGGGACGCGGGTGGCGGCGCCTGCTGTGGATGGTCGTGATCGGCGCGCTGGTGGCGGGTGGGCTCGGCGGGTTCGTGGTGTGGCAGAACACCTACGCCCTCCGGGAGGAACGTGTGGTGCTGCGGCACCACGGTCACCGGCTGGAAGGGGTACTGGCCACCCCGCCGGCAGGTGACGGACCGTTCGGGCTGGTGGTCTTCGTGCACGGGGACGGGCCCACGGACGCGACCCACGACACGTTCTACCGGCCCTTGTGGGAGTCGTTCGCGCGGGCGGGTTACGCCTCGCTGTCGTTCAGCAAGCCGGGCGTCGCGGGGTCCGGGGGCGACTGGCTCGAACAGAGCATGGACGACCGCGCCGACGAGACCCTCGCCGCGGTCGCCTGGGCACGCGGCCGCCCCGGCATCGACGGCCGTCGCATCGGACTGTGGGGAGCGAGCCAGGCCGGCTGGGTGCTGCCGAAGGTCGCCGCGAGGGACGGGCGGCTGCAGTTCGTCATCGCCGTCTCCCCGGCCGTGAACTGGCTCCGGCAAGGCCGCTACAACCTGCTCGCCGAACTCCGCGAGGAAGGCGCCGACCGGCGGCGCGTCGCGGAGGCTCTGCGCCGCCGCGAGACGACGCTGCGCCTGCTGCGGCGAGGCGCGTCCTACGAGGAGTACCGCGCGACGGTCAGCAGGGCCGGTGACAGCGCCGACATCACGCCGCGCCGGTGGCGGTTCGTCACGAGGAACCACACCGCTGACGCGGTGGCCGACCTGCGCGCCATGAGGGGGACCCCTGTCCTGCTCGTACTGGCCGGCCATGACGTGCACGTGGACGTCGCGGAGACGGAGGCCGTGTACCGCAGGATCCTTCCCGCCTCCACCCTGAGCGTCGAGCACTACCCCGACGCCACGCACTCACTGGTGGACCACGCCGTCGAACGCTCACCGCTGCGCCTGACCGCGACCGCCGTCGTCGCGCCACGAGAGCTGTACGCGGACGGATTCCTGGAGCGGCAAGCCCGCTTCCTGCGGCTGCGGGGGAACGGGGCGGGGGAGGGGCCTTCATGAGCGCCACGGCGTGCACCGGTCCGCGGGGGCCGCGGGAGGCACCTGCTCGTCCGGTGCCCGCCGCCTCGCCCGTCGTATCCTGCGGGTGTGGAGCTGCGCTTCGGGACACGCCAGTCGGACTCGCCGTGGGTCGACAGCGTGTGGACCTGCACCAGCGAGCAGGTCACGACCATGACGTCCGTGGCTGGTGTGCGCTGGGGGCTGGTGTTCTGGGAACAGGACGGCCGGCCCTGCGCGGCCGTCACGGGCCCGGAGACCCGGACCGGCACGGCTCCCGTCCCGGAAGGCGCCGCCTTCACGGGCATCGAGTTCGCCGTGGGCACCTCACTGCGGGCCCTGCCCACCCCGGAGCTGGTCGACGGCGGCGTGGAGTTCCCCGACACCACACGCCGGACGTTCCGGCTGGACGGCGCCCGCTGGCCGACCCCGGGTGCGGACGACGCCGAGGCCCTGGTGGAGCGGCTGGTCAAAGCCGGGATCGTGGTGCGTGACCCGCTCGTCACCGAGATTCTGCGGGGCCACGAACCGGCGGTGTCGGGACGGACCGTGGAGCGCCGCTTCCGGGCCGCCACCGGTCTGACGCGGGGGGCTGTGCGGCAGATCGAGCGGGCCCGTACGGCGGCGGAACTGCTGGCGGCCGGCGACCCGGCCGCAGACGTCGTCACGAAGCTGGAGTTCTTCGACGAACCGCACCTCGCCCGGGCGCTGCGCACCTACGTGGGCCGGACCGCCGGGCAGCTGCGCGACGGCACGGGCGGCGCGATCGCCCTCGACCTCGGTCAGCGCTTGACGTCGTAGACCAGCTTCAGGATGCCGTTGGAGTAGCTCTCCGACTCCCGCAGCGACAGCATCTGCTTGTCACGGTCGGCCCGGTGGAACAGGCTCTTGCCGGCGCCGAGCAGGACGGGGAAGACGAGCAGGTTGTACTGGTCGATGAGGCCCGCCTCCGACAGCCGCCGGGCCAGTTCGGCGCTGCCGTGGATGTAGATGGAGCCGCCCTCGCTCTCCTTCAGCTCGGCGACGTCCTCCGTCGTGCGCAGGATCGTCGAGGGCCCCCATCCGTCGACGAGGGCGTCGTCCTGCAGGGTGCTCGACACCACGTACTTGGGCAGGTCCTTGTAGGAGGCGTGGTCCTCCGAACCCGGCCAGACGGCCGCGAAGGCCTCATAGCTGCGGCGGCCGAACATCAGCGCCGTCGTGTCGGCGAGCTCCTCGGCCTTCAGCGACCAGGCCTCGGGGACGAACTCCAGGTCCTTGACCACCCAGCCACCACTGCGGTGCCCCTCTTCCGGCCCACCGGGCGAGTCCAGAACGCCGTCGAGCGACATGAATCCGGTGTAGACCAACTTACGCATCTGCGTCTCCTCGTCACGGGCCGAGCTCCTGGGATCAGGCTAGGTCAACGCCCGGACGGCCGTCTTGGACAGAAACGACACGGAGGCGGCCACGGCACGGTGTGCCCGTGTGGCTTCGGGGGGGCAGGGGAGCGGGCGCGGGGCGGCCGGCAGCCCCGCGCCCGCTCGTCGTCCGGCCGCTGGCCGTACGCAACACCGGGGTGGGGGGGGGGGCCCCCCCCCCCCCCCCCCCCCCCCCCCCCCCCCCCGGGCCGCCCCCCCCCGGGGGGGCGTGCCAGCCGGCCCCCGCCGCCCCCGCGGGGCCGGGCCCCGCGCC
>NZ_JBIBUF010000001.1:1065102-1128027 GCF_043079125.1 Streptomyces sp. NPDC015242
GGGGGGGGGGGGGGGGGGGGCCGGGCCCCCCGGCCCCGGGTGGGGGCCGGCCCGGGGCCGGCCCCAAACCCGGGGGGGGGGCGGCCCCAATGCCCCCGCCCCCACCCCGGCGGCCCATGCAGGGTCAGTCAGTCGCTGGAGATGACTTCCAGCAGGTCGCCGACGGCTCGGTCGGGCAGGGCACGGGCGACGTCCGCCACGGCGACGATGCCGACCAGGCGGTGGCCGTCGATGACGGGCAGGCGACGCACCTTGTGGGAGGCCATGGTGCGCAGGAGCTCCTCGACGTCGTCGTCCGCGCCGATCGTGACGGCCTCTCCCTGGGCGAGGTCCGCGGCCTTGACCTGCGCCGGGTCCTTGCCGGCGCCGAGGACCTTGACGACGATGTCCCGGTCGGTGAGCACGCCCTTGAGGCGGTCGTCGGTGCCGCAGATGGGCAGCGCGCCGACGCCGAGTTCGCTCATCTTGCGGGCGGCGTCCAGGACGGTGTCCTCGGCGCCCACGCACTCCGCGCCCTCGGTCATGATCTCCCGGGCTGTGGTCATGGGTCCTCCTCGAAAGTCGCGATCATCGTTGAGGCTGCTGGTTAACCGTCAGCGAGACGGTGAAACCTGTCGCGTCTCCGACACGCGGCCATTCGTGGGACAACTCGCCAGAGGGGGGAAGAGCATATTCGCGAATGCCGACCGGTCGTCCAAACCGCTCGTATTATCGTCGACGACCCCTTCGAATTCGCGCCGGCTCGGGTGGGCCGCACCGTGCGTGGGCCGACGACGAGCGCGGTGAACAGTTCCACGGCAGGGCCTACGCTGTGACCCGCGGCTGGGCCGCGTTCCTTCCGCGTGACCCGCCCGGGGCACGCGGCGTTCGCCCGCCGTCTCGTGCCAGGAGGACAGATGCGACGCGGTGAAGTCTGGTGGGTCGACTTCGATGAGCGCCGCCCGGTCGTGCTGCTCTCGGACGAGGAGCCATCCGGGTTCCAGGCGATGCAGGTCGTTGCGCCGGCGGGCGTCGACATGAGCGGCCTGGGCGTCGAAGTGGTTGTAGGAGCCCCGGAGGGACTGCCCTTCGACGGCGTGCTGCGGTTCGCGTTCCCGCGTCCGGGCTTCACTCCGTGCACCTGGCTGACCACCGTGGCCCGGGACGACCTGATCGAGCGAGCGGGTGTGCTGTCCTCCGCGAAGCTCAGCGAGGTCGGAGAAGCCGTCCGTGCCGCTGGACAGAGGAGGGAGTGGACTCCGATGACAGCTGCCAGGATCAGCGAGATCAAGGGAGCCCGCCGTCTCGAAGGGCTTGAGTAGCGGACGCCCGCGCTGCCCGACTGGCTCTCGCTGGTTTCCGAGCACGCGGGATCTCAGTGCGGTGCGTCATTCCCTGCGTCACGGGTACTCCGGATGCGAATCCAACAGGTCGAGCCACATTCGGGATGTCATGACGCAGACGACTGAGAACGAGATGGGTAACCGGTTCTGCAAGGCCTGCGGTGTACCGGCCGAAGACGGGAAGCTGTGCGACCACTGCGGCACGGTCCTCGAATTCCCTGACGAGGGTGGGCTGATCGAGGACCCGGGTGCCGCAGTGCGGCGGGACTTCGAAGGGCGTGGCCCTCGCACCGATCTCTGAGGAGTTCGCGCGCCGGCCACGACGGCTTGATGCTCGCGGTCCGAACCGCCCGGCAGGATGCCACCCGCCACCGCCGGGGCGGTACCGGCGGTGACATCCGCGACGGTGGTCAGGGTAATGAGAGCCGGATATGCCATGCGCTTCACGGACCGACTCCTGTCCGAGTCGAGGGCGGGCAGAGTCCTGCCATCTGCTGCCGGCTCATGGGCCGAATCGGGGGTGCAGGGGCGACGGTGCCGGGCAGAATGGGCGCCATGAGGTACGAAGGCTCCTCCATCGACCCGACCAGGCCCAGCATCGCCCGCGTCTACGACTACCTGCTCGGCGGCAAGGACAACTACGCCGTGGACCGTGAGATCGGTGACGTGTTCAAGCGGGACCTGCCCGGTTCGGTGGCCATCGCCTTCGCCAACCGCGCCGCCCTGACCCGGGCGGTCAGGGAGATCGCGAAGACCACCGGCATCCGGCAGTTCATCGACTTGGGCAGTGGCCTGCCGACCGCGGACAACGTCCACCAGGTCGCTCAACGGCACGCCCCCGAGTCCCGGGTCGTCTACGTCGACATCGATGTCCAAGTGCTGGTCCACGGGCGCGCGTTGCTGGAGGACAACGACCGGACCCGGGTCGTCGCGGTCGACGTGCGCGACCCGGAGGGCATCCGCTCCCACCCCGTCACACTCGAACTCATCGACTTCTCGCGCCCCGTCGCGGTCATCTTCAGCGCGATCCTGCACCACGTCAACGACGACGAGGACCCGGCCGGCATCGTCCGCTACTGGCGCGACCAGGTGCCGTCGGGAAGCCACTTCTTCCTCAGCCATTTCCGCTCGGGCGACAACCCGGAGACCAGGGAGGCCGAGAAGGTCCTCCAGCAGACGTTCGGCCGCGGCCGGTGGCGCACGGACGAGGAGATCGCCTCCCTGCTGGACGGCCTGGAGATCCTCGACCCCGGCATCGTCCCGGCGCCGTTGTGGCGTCCCGACGAGTCCGGCCATCCGTGGAACAGCGGTGGCGCGGGACGAGAGCTCACGGTCTGGGAACACCTCATCGTCGCCGCCATGGCCCGCAAGCCCGACTCGCCCTGACCGGCATCGCCCAAGCGCGGCACGGGACCGCGGGCTGCCTGCCACGCCGCGGAGCGAACCGCGTGAACCCCTTCGCCGGACTCGGCAGTACGGGTGTGAGCACCCACCACCACCCCATGGGGATGACTCGTTCGCGGTCATTCTTAGACCGGGCGATCACCAGAAGGGCGATGATCTCGCTGCTGGGCCGCTCATATTGCGAACAAGGCCTGCACCGGACTGAACCTCTTTCATCCTGTGCTGGAGGATGAAATGAGCTGGTCAGCAGCTGTGGTGACGAGGCAGGGCCCCTCGTCGTTGGCTTGGTGATTCCACTCATCACACCAGCGATCGAAGGGGGTCATGTTGGTTCCGTACCCTGCCACGCTCGACGTCCCGCATGAGCTCGTTGAATATGTTTCCGGACTGCTGTGTACGAGCATCGTTTGGCCCGCAACACCCGCTGGTGCAAGCTCGATTGCTTCCAGCAGGCGTTGCTCACCCTCGTCCACCTGCGCAAGAACGAGACGTTCTCCCAGCTCGGAGCGTGTTTCTGGATATCCCAGGCCACTGCCTGGCGGTACGTGGACGAGACCCTGGACGTCCTGGCCTCCTGGGTGCCTGGCCTCCACGAAGCCCTCACCGGCCTCGGTGAGGGCGACCACGTCATCGTTGACGGCACCGGCATGAACGCGCAGGTCGTCGCCCATCTCGATGGCACACCGCTGTGGTTCTCCCGCGCGACACCCGGTCGCACCCACGACCTGACCGCGGCCCGCGCCCATGGCATCGTCCAAGCCTGCCTGACCCGGCAGATCCTCGTCCTCGCGGACCGCGCCTACCAGGGTGCTGGCGCCGCCTTCCGCACCCCGTACTACCGCCATCGCGAACAGCTTTCAATTGCCAGCAGTTCAACCGCGACGACGCCCGGCAAGAGGCAGAAGGAATCAGGCCGACCCCCTCACCTATGCCTTCACATCGAGACGCACGAGCGCGCCGATCTCCACGAGTTGGTCCGGCAGCGCCAAGTCGGAAACGCCCATGACCGTGCTGGCGGGCCGGTGCTTCCCGAAGTACTCGGAGTGGAGGCGTGCTGTCGTGTCGAAGTTCTCCCGCAGGTTCCTCACCAGAACCGTGGTCTCCACTATCTGGCTACGCTCGGCCCCGAACTGGCTCAGCACCGCATCCAGATTCTCCAGCGTGGTACGGACCTGCAGTTCGAAGTCGTCGGTACCCACGAAGTTGCCGTGACGGTCATGAGACAGCTGCCCCGACACATAGACCGTGTCACCGACCTGAGCAGCCTGACTGTACCCGTACAACGACTCCCACGGCATGCCGAACCCGAATACCTTCACCTGAGAATTCATGACCACTCCCTTGATACACAGCGCGGGACCGTCGGTTGCAGGCAGGTCCCTTGCGAGTAGAAGTTAGGGGTCCGTACAAACAATGCTTGTCTGGTAGCGCCGTCCAAGTATTCTCTGCGCGCACAAAACCGGCTGCAGTGGGCTCCTCAGGGCGCCGGTGTGCGAGTGGATCACTACGCCGTCTCGATTGGGTGTGGGAGTTGTTCCAGCGGGTGGTGCCGGAGGCGCCTTCTCTGCCTCAGGGCGGTGGTTGCCGCCGGCATGGAGACCGGGAGGTGCTGGCCGCGATCGTGTTCGTGGCCACCTCGCCGTTCTGCCGAGTGGACGAGGGCCAGGGTGTGGGCCAAGCTCCACCGCCTGGTCCTCGACGAACTCGGCTCCCGCGGCGAGTTGGACCCGTCCCGCTGTGCGATCGATTCGGTCAACATGCGGGCCTTGAAGGGGGACCTGACAGGCTCGAATCCCGTCGACCGGGGCTCGTACGGATCGTAGATCCATTTGACCACTGTGGGGACGGGTCTGCCCCTATTGGTTGGCATCTCGGGTGCGAACCTGCACGACAGTCAGGCACTGATCCCGTTGGTGAAGGGCATACCTCCGGTCCGTTCCCGCCGCGGGTGGTGCGACGCAAGCCGGACAAGCTCCTGGCTCACCGGCTGCCGCCGCCTACACCGCCGCTATGAGCGCAAGGCCGAGCACTTCCTCGCCTTCACGAGCATCGCCTTTACCCTCATCTGGTTATCGGCGGCTCGTCTGCTGATGTGGGCCTGCAGGAGCTTCACGGCCAGGTCGTGGTCGTAGTGGTTGGCCATGTCCAAGGGGGTGCGGCCGTCTGGGTCTGCGAGCTCCGGATCAGCCCCGAAGGCCAGCAACACGGCCGTGGTGTGCACAGTCAACGGCTGACCGCTCTGCAGGGAGCCATCACCCTCGGCATCGATTGCGTGCGTCAGCAGCGTCATGTTGCTGAAGACCTCATCAGGATCGGAACCAGCGGCCAGCAACCGGGCCAGAGCCTCAGCATCCTCCTGCTCGACCGCTTGATGCGCGGGTGTCCAGTAGTCGCTCACTCCGACATTCAACCGTCCCCACAGCACGCCTGCCAGCGACTGTCTACGCCCTCAGCCACCAATTGAGATGACGTCTTAGCCACCGAGATCGTCAACGGCGGACTGCCCATGCCAGCACGAACACGCTTGCATCCGTTGTCCGGTCCTCCAGGTCGACCCCAAGACGTTGTCCCGGATCGAAGAGCTGGAGAAGGCCTTGATCCTGCGGCGCAAGCGGTCGAACTCGAAGGATAGTTGGGAATGGTCGACAGCATCGAGGACATAACCTTCCTCCGGGCCAAGCGCATCGAGGCCGAAAGGACCAAGCAACGAACCGCCGTCCACCTCGGGCTGCCCCACGTCCGTAGCCCTCAGGACCAGACGGTCACCGAAGGATGACGCTCACGCCCTGTTCTTCGAAGATCTCCAGGAGCAGGTCGAACAGCGCGACTTCGCGTTCTCCTATGGGCACACGCTCTTGGAGTCGTGCCTCGACCTGGGCTGAGGAATCCCAGTGCATGATGAACGGCGTGGTGGCACCCCAGCCCCCTCTGAGGCAGTCGTTCAGAGCATCGAGGTTCCAGCCGAAGTATCCGCCGGGTCCGTTGATGGCTTCACCGATCGCGCAGTAGAAGCTGTCTCGGTCAACGATGTGCCGACCGTCCAAGGTGAACACCTGGCCTGCAGGAGTGTCGGCCTTCCCCTGGCGTTGGTACTCATGGGACCACAGAGTCACCGACAGCCATGCTCGTCTGTCCTCGGGGGCGAGCTCGTGCCACATGCCGGTGCGGTCCAGTTGACCCGTGCGGATCAGGTCCCATACTCGTTCCGCTCCGGCCTCGGCGTTCATGCACCACAGCGTCATCGTGAGGTCGACGAGGCCGGCCCCGCACACGGAGGGCTTGACGTCGATGACGGTGACCTCATTGACGAAGTAGGACCCCATGGCGGCACCGTCACCGTCGAGCAGCTCGAACCAGGCATTCCCCGCCAAGGCGCGACGACTGCCGACGTGGCTAACGCTCTCCAGTAGGCCCCCCTGCGGGAGGCAGCCCGTGAGGTGCACTCGGCGTGTTCCCTCTTCGTTCGGCAGCGGCGTGAACAACCCCTCGGCCTCGTGAGCAAACCCCCAGAAGTCAGCGTCGTCCTCATCCGAGGTCAGGGCGTACTTCTGTCCCACACCGCCCCGCTCTGATGCTCTCATTGCACCCCCCATGAGAGCGCTGATCCTACCGGCGCCCCGCGCGGTCGCCAGCTGGTCCGTCCCCCGATACTTCGGAAGTTCCTTGACGCGTCACAGATCCCTGTCAACCCGTGAGGGTGAAGGGCAGAGAAGGATGATCCAGTGCAAGCACCGCAGGAAGGGCGGCCAGGGCGCGGCCGTCGGCACCCCCGACCTTCAGGTCCTCAACGGGACGGGCCGCCCGGTCCACCAGGCGGACGTCGTCGTCCTGGTCACCAACGGGCGTATCACCCAACCCGGCCGCACCTTCGCCCGGCAGCAGCGCCTGCACCTCGTCGACCGGCAGGTGCTGGCGCAATGGGCGGCCGGTTCACGCCCCTTGTGGGACCTGCTGGGCGCGCTGCCTCCGCCGCGACGGCAGACACCGCTGTCCTGAATGAGCGCTTCGCGCTCCGGGCCGCAAGCCCACTGCGAGCCGCAGACAGGCTCGGATCACCCGGACTCCTCCGGTGGTACGGCGCCGCTGTTGATCGCGTCGGTGATGGCGTAGGCGGTGCGGACGAAGGACTTCGCCTGCTGCGCCGACAGGTTCCGTGCCGAGGTCTCCTCCAGGGCCCGCCACATCGCCGCGATGGGCTCGCGCAGGGCCCGGCCCTTGTCGGTGAGGTGGACGACCATGACGCGCCGGTCGTGCTCGGCCGGCTCGCGGACGAGCAGACCGGCGTCCTGCATGCGGCGCAGGGACTTGGAGACCGTGGAGTGGTCCAGGCCGACGCTTTCCAGCAGTTCGGACTGGGTCTGGCCGTCCTTGTCCAGCAGTTGCATCAGCAGTAGTTCCTGTCCGGGGTGCAGGTCCATCTCACGGAGCATGGCGGCGGCGCGGGCGCGGTGCGCGCGGGCGAGCTGGAAGATCGCGTAACTCATCGGCCCCTCGCCGGCCGTGCTGGGGATGCGGGGTGTGGAGACGGACATGCGGTTCCTCAGACGGTGTAGGTGGGATAGTCGGTGTAGCCGGCCGCTCCGCCGCCGTAGAAGGTCGCCGGGTCGGGAGTGTTCAGCGGCGCGTCCGAGCGTAGCCGTTCGACGAGGTCGGGGTTGGCGAGCGCGAGGGCGCCGACGGAGACGAGGTCGGCCGTGCCGTCGGCGATGTCCCGGGCGCGGGTGGGCAGGTCGGTGCCGGCCCGGTTGAGGATCAGCGTGGCGGGCCAGAGCCCGCGCAGGGTGCCCAGGAGTTCCTCGTCGCCCGTGTGGAGGATGTGGAGGTACGCGAGGCCCAGCGGGCTGAGGGCCCGTACGAGCGCCGGGTACAGCTCGGCGGTGTCCGACTCGGCGATGTCGTTGTAGGGGTTGCCGGGAGAGATGCGCAGGCCGGTGCGTTCGGCGCCGATCTCGCCGGCCACGGCGGCGGCGACCTCGACGGCGAAGCGGATGCGGCCTTCGAGGGAACCGCCGTAGCGGTCGGTGCGCCGGTTGGTGTTGCCGGACAGGAACTGGTGCACGAGGTAGCCGTTGGCACCGTGGATCTCCACGCCGTCGGCGCCCGCCGCGACGGCGGCCGCGGCGGCCCGGCGGAAGTCGTCCACGGTCGCCGCGACCTCCCGCGTCGACAGTGCGCGGGGTGTCGGCATGTCCTGGGGACCGGACGCGGTGAACATCGTCCCCTGGGGTTGGATCGCGGAGGGGGCGACCGGCCGGCGCCCGTGCGGGGTGTTGTCGGGGTGGGCGATGCGCCCGGTGTGCATCAGCTGGATGACGATCCGGCCGTCGGCCGCGTGCACGGCGTCGGTGACCTTGCGCCATCCGGCGATCTGCTCGTCGTTGTGGATGCCGGGGGTGAGGAGGTAGCCCTGGCCGTCGGCGGAGGGCTGGGTTCCTTCGGTGATGACCAGGGCGTGCGAGGCCCGCTGGGCGTAGTACTCGGCGTTCAGCTCGGTCGGTACCCCCTCGGGGGTCGAGCGGTCGCGGGTCATGGGGGCCATCACCAGACGGTGCGGGAGGGACAGGGCACCGACGGTGGTCGGTGTCCACAGCGGATTCAGCGGATTCGGCATGGCGGGTCCTTCGGTCGCGTGATCAATGGGTGGCGTCGGAAAGGGGGGGGCTGAGGCATGGCGGCTCCTCTCGCGCAGCCCCATTATGTGGCTGGACACATAACAACGTAGCAGAGGTAATGTGGCTAGCCAAGTATTGGCTTCGTTGTGGCACGGCAGGGTCTGCCGGCGGAGCCCGGTGGCCCGCGGCTGACGGATGTCGGGTGCGCCGGCCCGGTCGCGGTGCTATTGGCCGGAACCGCACGGAGCATGCGGAGGCGTCGGCTCGTCGCCCGGCTCTCGCGCCGCGGGCGATGGGCGGGGGAGTGGGTGCGGTGCGCCGGGGGTCCGTGCCCCCGGGTCGCGGGTGGCCGGGGCGTGGACCGGCCGACTGTCGGCCGTCGGCCTTCCGGCCGGGCGGTGTGAGGGCGGCGCTGCCGTCGAGGGGTGCCGGGTGGAATCGCGGCAGTCATGCACTCGCCTGCTCCTGTGGTGGAGAACAAGGACTACCAAGGAATGGCTGAAATGGGGAGGGTGGGGTCGGAGCCGTGTGGTGACGCGGTTCATCGTTCATCCGGGGCGACTTGCTGTGCTTCTCGGGGGCGTCGCGGCGCCGTCGTCATTCCCCCGGTCCGAACGAATGGGCAGGCGGTCGGGTGTGCGGCCGGGAGGGAGGAGCCGGCGGTGCCCCGGGCGTCGGGAGGCGGCTCGAATTTTGTTCTCAGGTCGCGGGTTTGAGTGTGAAACGGCGGGATACACGGCCTCTTTGGCGGGCTGCCGAATGGCCATCTCTCCTCCAAACTCGGGGGGTTGCCATCCTGTGACCCAACGTGAAAACTGTGAGCGCACTCGGCCGGGATGCGTCGCGTCGAAGCGCGTTCTTGGCACGTGAATGACAGGGGAGTAGCGCGCAGGGCTGCTGCGCGGAGAAGTCACTGGGGGGACGTGGTGGTGTCTGCTAGGTGCCCTGGGCGCGTACCGCCAGGCGGCGCAGGTGCGGGCGCGACCGCTGCTCGGTGGGCTTCCGGACCGTTCGGAACCGCCGCCCCGCCGTTCCTGTTCCGCCCCCGGTTCCGCTGACGCCGGTCCGGCACGTCGCGAGCGGTGGAGGAACCCGTCGCTTCCGGTGCCGCCCCCGGCTGAGCCACGCGACGGCCGCCGGCGCGAACGACCGCCCCGCGGTGCCGCACCCCGATCGCCGGACCCGTGGCGGCCACCGCTGCCCGCGGTCGGCCACCGCGCGCCACTGTCGGTGGTCCGCCGCCGTGCCCGCGCGTCCTCACCCAAGGAGAAACGGTGACAAGCACACAACTGACCGGGGCCGAATCGCCCCTTGACGCGTTACCCGAGCGCTGGCGGTCCTTACGCGACGCGGGCCCCGTGACGTACGACGAAGAGCGGCGGCAGTGGCACGTCGTCGACCATCGCGGTGTATCGGCGATCCTGTCCGACCCGGCGACGTACTCCTCCGACATGACGCCGATCGCCCCCACCCAGGAGGACTTCGAGGCCTTCCGGCAGGGCAACTTCGTGGGCATGGACCCGCCGGAGCACCGCAAACTCCGCACCCTGGTGAGTCAGGCCTTCACCCCGCGTGTCGTCCACGGGCTGGCACCGCGCATCGAGGCCGTGTGCGCGCGGCTGTTCGACGGTGTCGCCGACCGCGACCGGTTCGACCTGGTCGACACCCTCGCGTACCCCCTGCCGATCATCGTGATCGCCGAGCTCCTCGGTATCCCCGCCGAGGACCACAGGCTGTTCCAGGAGTGGGCCGCCACCCTCTTCGGCGGCGACCAGCTCGGGGACAGCCTCGACATGGCCGACCTGGAACGGGCGCTGGAGGCCATCGCCCCGACCGTGCGTGAGATGAACGGCTACGTCCTGGACCACATCCGGCACCGCCGCGCCCACCCCGGCGACGACCTGACCAGCAGCCTCCTCGCCGCCGAAGTCGACGGAACCCGGCTGGAGGACCAGGAGATCGTCGGGTTCGTCGCCCTGCTGCTGGTCGCCGGGCACATCACCACCACCGCGCTGCTCGGCAACGCCGTGGTCACCTTCGATCGCCGGCCCGGCACGCTCACCGCACTGCGCGAGGATCCGGACCGGGTGCCGTCCGCCGTCGAGGAAGTCCTGCGCTGGCTGCCGCCCTTCCCCGAACTCGGCCGGCGCACCACCCGGCCGGTGGTGCTCGGCGGCCACGAGATCCCGGCCGACACCCTGCTGATGGTGCACCTCGGGGCCGCCAACCGCGACCCCTCCCGCTTCACCGCGCCGGACGTCTTCGACGCGGCCCGCGACCCCAATCCCCATCTGACCTTCGGGCACGGCATCCACTTCTGTTTCGGCGCCCCCCTGGCCCGGCTGGAAGCCCGTATCGCCCTGCAGATGATGATGGAACGTTTCTCCTCGCTCGCGGTGCCCTCGTACGAGGACGTCACGTACCAGAACCCGGCCGTCATCGTCGGCGTACGCCACCTGCCGGTCGCCGTGACCAGGCCGTAGCGCACGTTGACGCGCACGCCCGCACCGCTCACCCGCGGGCCGGCCGCGTCCCCTCTCCCCGCACCCGCTCTCACCAGGAGTCACCTCCCCATGCCGTACCCGACCGCCGCTCCGGCCGCGCACCGGCCGTCGACCTCCTTGCAGCAGGAGTTAGGCAACCGCCTGGACTCCCTCGCCCGCGTCCACCGCGTGCCCGGCGCTCAACTGTCCGTCGACACCGGAACCCACGTCGTCAGCGTGCGGACCGGCACGGCCGACGCCCTGGCGAACACCCCGTTCACCGCCGAGACGGCCGTCCCCCTGGGGTCCGTCACCAAGACCGCCACGGCCGCCGCCGTCCTGCTCCTGGTCGACGACGGAGACCTGGACCTGGACGAACCCGTCAGCGACTTGCTCCCCGACTTGCCGCGGGACATATCCGAGGTGACGGTCCGTCACCTGCTGAGTCACACCGCCGGTCTCCCCACCGGACCCGACTCCGACAGCGCCGTCGGCACCACCGCCTCCCGTTACCTCTCCGCGGTCTGCACCCCCCGGAACATCCTGTTCTCGCCGGGCACCGGCTTCTCGTACTCCAACGCCGGCTACGTCGCCGCCGGCCGCATCCTGTCCGAAGTGACGGGCATGACCTGGCAGGAAGCGGTGACAGCGCTGGTCCTCGAGCCCCTGGGCATCGTCCCGGCCTTCCTCGGCGACACCGCCCCCGCCCGGCCGGTAGCCGGCGGCCACGCCCTCAACACGGCCACGGGCCTGGTACGACCGGCCCGCCAGAACCTCGCCCCGGTGGAGGCCCCGGCCGGAGCGCTGCTGGCGAGCGCCGACGACCTGGCCGCCCTGGGCCGTGCCGTGATCGGCAGGTCCGCCGGGCTGCCGGCCGCCGTCGCCGACCTGATGCGGCGCCCCGAACCGTCCGCCGACGCCGGTACCCTCGCCGACTCCTGGGGTCTGGGCCTCGCCCTCTTCCGGCAGGACGGCCGGACGTGGTGCGGCCACGACGGGAACGCCCAGGGCACCTCCTGCCACCTGCGGGCGGACCCGGACAGCGGCGTCGTCGTCGCCTTCACCGGCAACGCGGGCGCGGCCACCGGCCTGTGGCGTGACATGGCCGCGGAGCTCGCCCGGCTCACCGGCATCCGCGTGCCCACCGGTCCGGCCGCCGGCACGCACCACGGACCCGCCGTGGCGCTCCCGGAGTGCGCCGGGACCTACCGCAACGGGGGCACCGAGTACGTCGTCAAGCTCGACGGGGAGGGCACGCCGACCCTGTCCGTCGACGGCGACTGCCCCATCCCCCTGGTGTGCTACCCGGACCTGTCCTGCGACCTGGTGGATCCGGCCACCGGCCGAGTCGAACCGGGTGGGCGGTTCCACCGCGATCCCGTCACCGGGGCCATCGACCGCCTCCAGGTCTCCGGACGCACCGCGCGCCGCACCGGCACCGACTGACCGCGCGCCGTCCGACACCGTGACACGGCGTACCGGTCCGGCCCGGTCCGATGCGCGCCCGTCCGGGCTCGTCCGGCCCGGTCCGAGCACGTGCCGAGCCGGCCGCGCTGACGGCGTACCGGTCCGGCCGCGGCCCGGGTCGCCCGACGGCGCTCCGGTCCGGCCGCGGCCCGAGTCGCCTGCCGGCGTGCCGGATCGGCACCGTCCGGACGTCGGAAAGGCCCGCCCACGGCGCGCCGGACCGGCACCGTCCGACTGCACGCCGGACAGGCAGCCGCCCTACGGCGCGCCGGACCGGAACCGGTCCCACCGCGCACCGGACGGAGGCCGCTCCGGCACTGCGCCGGATGGACGTCGTTCCGGCCGCACGCCGGACGGTCGTCGTTCCGGCCGCGCGCCGGACGGTCGTCGTTCCGGCCGCGCGCCGGATGGAGGCCGTTCCGGTACCGGCGTGGCACCGGCTCGGTCCGATCGCGCCCCGCACCCGCCCCGTACGCAAGGACCCCGCACCGCTCGGTGTGCCCACGGGCAGCCCGAGCACGGTGCGCCGGGTCCGTGCGCCGCCCCCGCCCGAAGGACTGCACCCCGATGACGGACCCGCACGCCCAGCGCCCCGCCCCGCCCGTCCCCCCGGCGCCCGGCACCGTACCGCCGGACCCCGTCCGCGACGCCACCCGTCACGTCCCGCTCGGCGAGCTGTTCACCCGCTGGGTGACGCACGACCCGGACGCCCCCGCGGTGACCGACGGCCGGAGCACCTGGTCGTACGGGGAACTCGCCCGGCGGGCCGGCCGGCTCGCCGCGCACCTCGTCGCGAGCGGCGCCGGACCGGAGCGGACGGTGGCCCTGGTCCTGCCGCGCTCGATGGAGCTGATCGCCGCCGAGCTGGCCGTGGCCCTCAGCGGGGCGGCCTTCCTCCCCGTGGACCCCGACTACCCGGCCGAACGACGGGCGTTGATGCTCGCCGACGCCGCGCCGGCCGTCGTGCTGGACGACCCGGACCGGGTCCGCGCGCTGATGGAGGGCGAGGAGCGGGAGACGGACCCGGTCCCGAGCCGGACCCTGCCCGATCACGCGGCGTACGTCATCTTCACCTCCGGCTCCACCGGCACTCCCAAGGGCGTCACCGTCACCCACCGCGGCATCGCCGGTTTCGCCGCGGCGGCCGCCGAACGCTACGCCGTCGGTCCGGGCGACCGGGTGCTGCAGTTCTCCTCGCCCAGCTTCGACGCCTCCGTGCTGGAGCTGTGCGTCTCCGTGCTGTCCGGCGCCCTGCTGGTGATCCCGCCGCACGGACCCTGGCTGGGCGACGAACTCGCCACCGTCCTGGACGCACACCGCATCAGCCACGCCCTCATACCGCCGGCCGCGCTCGCCACGCTGCCCAACCCGGCGGACCTCGGAGGCCTGCCGTCGCTGCGCACCCTGATCGTCGGGGCCGAGGCGTGCCCGGCCGCACTCGTCGACCGGTGGGCACCCGGCCGTCGCATGATCAACTCCTACGGGCCGACCGAGGCCACCATCGTCACCACCTGGACCGGACCGCTGAGCGCCGGCACCGGGACACCCCCGATCGGCGGCCCGCTGCCCGGCACCGAGGCGCACGTCCTGGACGCGGCGCTGCGCCCGGTGCCGCCCGGCAGCGAGGGCGAGCTGTACGTGGGCGGCGACGGACTGGCCCGCGGCTACCTCGGCCGCCCCGGTCTGACCGCGACCCGGTTCGTCGCCCACCCCTCCGGGCCGCCCGGCGCCCGGCTCTACCGCACCGGCGACCGGGTGCGCCGACGCCCCGACGGCGAGCTGGAGTTCCTCGGCCGGGCCGACCGCCAGATCAAGGTACGCGGCTTCCGCATCGAGCCCGGCGAGATCGAAGCCGCCCTCATCCGCGACCCGGAGGTCCGCGAGGCCGTCGTCGTGGTCCGCGACGAGGAACCCGCCCGCGGCCGGCTCGTCGGCTACGTCACCCCCGCCGACCCCGCGCGCAGACCCGAACCGGCCCGGCTGCGCGCCGCCCTCACCGCAGCCCTGCCGGCCCACATGGTGCCCTCCGCCGTGGTCGTGCTGGACGCGCTGCCCCTCACCCCACAGCACAAGATCGACCTGCGGGCGCTGCCCGCCCCCGGCGGCGCGCAGGCCGGGCGGCACGTCGCACCGCGCACCGACGACGAACGCACCCTGGCCGCCATCTGGGCCGACGTCCTCGGCGTCGGCACCGTCGGCGTCACCGACGACTTCTTCGACCTGGGCGGCGACTCGATCCTCGCCGCCCGCACCCTGACCCGCATCCGGGAGGCGTTCGGCGCCCGGCTCACCCTGCGCGACGTGTTCACCGCGCGGACCGTCGCCGCGCTCGCCCCGCTCACCGCCGATCCGTCCGCCGCCGCACCGCCCGAGCCGATCCCGACCGCCCCGCGCACGCAGCCCGTCCCGCTGTCCAGCGCCCAGCGGCGCCTGTGGTTCCTCGACGACCTCGCCGACGGCGGCACCGAGTACAACACCGGTGTGGCGCTGCGGCTGCGCGGCCCCCTCGACACGCCGGCGCTCGAACGCGCTTTGCACCGGCTCGCGGCCCGCCACGACTCCCTGCGCACCACCTTCGCCACCGTCGACGGACAGGGCGTCCAGCTCGTCGCCGCGGAGGCGGACCTGCCGCTGCGCACCACCGACGTCGGGCACGTGCCCGACGACCGGCGGGACCGGGCCGTCGAGCGGCTGCTGACCGAGGAACTGCGCCGGCCCCACGACCTGACGACCGGACCCCTGACCCGGGCGCTGCTCATCCGCCGGGCACCCGAGGACCACGTGCTGCTGCTGGCCCAGCACCACATCGTCACCGACGGCTGGTCCGTCGGCGTCCTCACCCGGGACCTGGCCGCGCTCTACCGCGCGGAGGCCACCGGCGAACCCGACGGCCTGCCCCGGCCGGACGTGCAGTACCCCGACTTCGCGCTGTGGGAGCGCCGGCGGCACACCTCCGGCGCCCACGCCGACGACCTCGCCTACTGGAAGCGCCACCTCGCCGGCCTCCAGCAGCTCGACCTGCCCACCGACCGGCCGCGCCCCGCGGTGCGCACCACCGCGGGCGCGGCGCACCGCCAGGACATCCCGCGCCACCTGGTGGACCGGCTGCGGCAGCTCGCCGCGGGCCGCGACACCACCGTCTTCACCGTGTTCGCCGCGGCGGCGGCCGTGCTGTTCGCCCGCTACTCAGGGCAGCGGGACGTGGCGTTCGGCACCGTCACCAACGGGCGGGACCGCCGCGAACTGGAGGACGTGACGGGCTTCTTCGCCAACACCGTCGTGCTGCGCGGCGAGGTCGACGACACCGTCACGGTGGACCGGTTCGTGCAGACCGTGCGCGCGACCGTGCTGGACGCGTTCGCCCACGACGGCGTGCCCTTCGACCGGGTGGTCGAGGAACTCGCCCCGCCGAGAGACCCCAGCCGCACCCCGCTGGTGCAGGCGCTCGTGGTCCAGCAGGCGGCGCCCGCCCGGCCTCCGGCCGCCGCCGGGCTGCGCATCGACGACCATCCGTTGCCCCGCCCGGCCGCCCGCTTCGACCTCGTGCTGGAGTTCGCGCCGCGAGCCGACGGCGGCCACGAGCTGACGGTCGAGTACAACACCGACCTGTTCGAGGCGACGACCGTGGCCCGGATGGCCCGGCAACTGCGCCACCTGCTCGAAGGCATGGCGGACGGCCCGCAGCGGACGCTGGCCGACCTGCCGCTGCTCTCCGGCGACGAGCGGCGTCTGCTCCTCGACTCCTGGAACCCGCCCGCAGTGGCCGGGCACGAAACCGGCGACCCCACGCTCCCCGCGCTCTTCGAGGAGCAGGTGGCCCGCACCCCCGACCGGACCGCCGTGACCTGCGGCGGGACCCGGCTGGACTACGCCGGGCTGAACCGGCGCACCAACCGTCTCGCCCGGCTGCTCGCGGCACGCGGCGCCGGCCCGGAGTCCCTGGTGGCGCTGTGCCTGCCGCGCACCGCCGGCCTGCTGCCGGTGCTGTGGGGCGTCCTGAAGTCGGGCGCCGGATACCTGCCCGTCGACCCCGGCTACCCGGCCGAACGCATCCGCTTCATGCTCGCCGACGCGGCCCCCGCCCTCGTCCTCGCCACCCGGGAGACGGCGCACGCGCTCCCCGTGGACTGCGAGCCGCTGCTGCTGGAGGACGTGGCGCCCTTCCTGGCCGACGACACGGACCCGGCCCGAGCCGACACCGACGACACGGGCCCGGCAGCAGCCGACACCGACGGCCCGGACCTGATCGACGCCGGCGCGGTCGACGATGACGCCGACGCCGCCGATCTCACCGACGCCGACCGGACGGCGCCCCTCCAGCCGTCTCACCCCGCCTACGTGATCTACACGTCCGGTTCCACCGGCCGCCCCAAGGGCGTGGTCGTCACCCACGGCAGCGTGGCCGCGCTGGCCGCCTGGGCGGGGGAGACGTTCGGTGCGCGCGGGTTCTCCCACGTCGTCGCCTCCACCTCCCTCAACTTCGACGTGTCCGTCTTCGAGCTGCTGTGCCCCCTGCTGGCCGGCGGCAGCGTCGAGGTCGTCGCCGACCTCACCGCCCTCGCCGACCCCACCGTCCCGGACGGCGGCTCCCGGCCGCGCCGGGCCGGACTGGTCAGCGGCGTGCCCTCCGCGCTGTCCCGGCTGCTGGGCGACGGCGCCGTCACGGCGGACACCGTCGTCCTGGCCGGCGAGGCCCTGCCCGCCCGGACCGTCCGCGCCATCAAGGACGTCATGCCCGCGGCCGAGGTGGCGAACATCTACGGCCCCACCGAGGCCACCGTCTACGCCACCGCCTGGTTCTCCGGCGGTACCGTCCCCGAGCAGGCCCCGCCCATCGGCCGGCCCGTCGCCCGCACCCGCGCCTACGTCCTGGACCGGCTGTTGCGCCCTCAGCCGCCGGGCGTCACCGGCGAGTTGTACCTGGGCGGCGGCGGACTCGCGCGGGGCTACCTGCACCGCCCCGGCCTGACCGCGGCCCGCTTCGTCGCCGACCCGTTCGGCGCCCCCGGGGACCGCATGTACCGCACGGGCGACCTGGTCCGCTGGAGCGCCGACGGCCGGCTCGAGTACCTCGGCCGCGTCGACCAGCAGGTCAAGGTGCGCGGCTTCCGCATCGAACTCGGCGAGGTCGAGGAGGCCCTGCGCGGGTGCGCGGGTGTCGCCGAGGCCGCCGCCACCGTCCGCGACGCCGACGGCCACCGCCGCCTCGCCGGGTACGTCGTCCCCGCTGCGGGGGCCCGGGTGGAGTCCGAGGCCGTACGCCGCGAACTCGGGCGCACCCTGCCCGACTACATGGTCCCCTCGGCCGTCGTGGTGCTGCCCGCCCTGCCGCTCAACCCCAACGGCAAGCTGGACCGCGGCCGGCTTCCCGACCCGGCGCCGGCCGAACCCGCCGCACGCCACGTCGCGCCCCGCACCCCCACCGAACGGACGCTCGCCGCCATCTGGGCCTCGGTCCTGCACGTGGAGCGGGTCGGCGCGGACGACAACTTCTTCGCGCTCGGCGGCGACTCCATCCTCGGCATCCAGGTCGTGGCACAGGCCCGTCAGGCGGGCCTGACGATCAGCTCCCGGGACCTCTACCGGCACCAGACGCTCGCCGCCCTGGCCCGCCGCGCCGACGAGACGGGCAGCCACGGGAGCGCCGCCCCGGCCGCCCCCGTCGAGGCCACCGGCACCGCGCCGCTGACCCCCATCCAGCACTGGCTCCTCGGCAGCGCGGCCGAGCGGGCCGGGCACTTCGCCCAGACGCTCTCGGTGGAACTGCCCGCCGACGTCGACGCGAGCGCGCTCCAGGCCGCCCTCGACGACGTGGTCGCCCACCACGACGCGCTGCGCTCCCGCTTCCTCGCCGACGGCACGGGCGCACGGTGGCTGATCGACGGCCCGGCCGTGCGCTGCCGCCTGGTCCGCCACACCGGCCCGGACACCGACACCCCGCACCTCGGCCCGTACGACCTGGGCCGCGGGCCGCTGCTGCGCGCCGTCCTGCACGAGCGGGGCGACGCGAAGCCGCCCGTCCTGCACCTGTCCGTCCACCACCTCGTCGTGGACGGAGTGTCCTGGCGCCTGCTCCTCGAAGACCTCGAACGCGCCTATCGCGCCCGGTGCGAGGGCCGGGACGGCGCGGCCGCGCTGCCCGCCAAGTCCTCCCCGCTGCGGCAGTGGGCCGAGCGTCTGGCCGCGCACACCGCCGACGGCGGCTTCGACGACGAGAAGGCGTACTGGAGCGGGCAGGTCGAAGGCGCCCGGGCCGCTCTGCCGGCGGACCTGGAGGGCACCGACACCTACGCCTCACAGCGCTCGGTCACGGTGCGGATCGGCCCCGAGGACACGCGGCTGCTGCTGCGGACCCTGCCCGAGACGTACCGCACCCGGGCCAACGACGTCCTGCTCGCCGCCCTCGGCCGGGTGCTGTGCGGCTGGAGCGGACACGACCGGGTGCTGGTGGACGTCGAAGGGCACGGCCGGGAGGACCTCTTCACCGACGTCGACACCAGCCGGACCGTCGGCTGGTTCACCACCCGCCACCCCGTGGCCCTGGCCGTCCCGCCCGAGGCGGACTGGGACAGCGTGCTCAAACAGGTCAAGGAACACCTGCGCGCCGTGCCCCGGCACGGCATCGGCCACGGCGCCCTGACCCTGCCGGGCCGCGACGGGGCGCCCCTCCCGGCGACCAGTGCGCAGATCAGCTTCAACTACCTCGGCCGGTTCGGCCTGTCCGGGACCCCCGAGGGCCTCTACCGCGGGCTGGTCCGCCCCTTGGAGCTGGACGCCGACCCCGCTTCGAGGCGTCCGCACCACCTGGAGGTCGTGGGGCGGCTGGACGGCGACAGCCTGGAGTTCACCTGGTTCTACTCGGACCAGGTGCACCGGCCCGAGACCGTCGCCGGACTCGCGGAACGCCACGCCGACGCGCTGTCCGGTCTCGCCCGGCACGCCGCCCGGCCCGGCGCCGCCGGACGCACCCCCTCCGACTTCCCCCTGGCCCGGCTCGACCAGACCCACGTCGACCGCATCACGGGAGACCACCCCGCCGATGTGGAGGACGTCCACCCCCTCACGCCCACCCAGGCCGGCATGCTCTTCCACCGGCTCTCCCAGGACGACCGCGGCGTGTACTTCCAGCAGCTGACGTTCGTCCTGGACGGCGTACCCGACCCGGCGGTGCTCGCGGACGCCTGGCAGCGGGTCACCGACCGCACGCCCGTGCTGCGCTCGCGGGTGGTGTGGCAGGACGTGCCCGAGCCGCTGCTCGTGGTGCAGCACCGGGCGGCCGTGCCCGTGGAACGGCCCGACTGGCGCGGCCTGACCGCCGACGACCAGGAGCAGCGGCTGCGCGACCTGCTCGACCGCGACCGCGCCCGGGGCGTCGACCTGACCCGCGCACCGCTCCAGCGCCTGGTACTGGCCCGGGTCTCCGACCGCGCGGTCCGCGTCGTGTGGTCCTTCGACCACCTGATCCTGGACGGCTGGAGCCTGTTCCAGGTCCTCTCCGACGTCTTCGCCTGCCACGCGGGCCTGACCGGCGGCGCGCAGGCGCCCCTGCCCGAGCGCCGTCCCTTCCGTGACTTCGTCGCCTGGCTGCGTGAACGCGCCGACGGGACCGAGGGCGAACGGCACTGGAGGACCCGCCTGAACGGCCTGGCCGAGACCACCGCGCTGCCCTTCGACCGCGAGCCCCGCGAGAACCACCGCGCGGAGTCCACGGCGGCGGTCCGCGTCACCCTGCCCACGGCCGTCACGGAAGCGCTGCGGGACGTGGCCAGGACGGCGGGCCTCACGATGAGCACCCTCGTCCAGGGCGCCTGGGCGGTGCTGATGAGCCGTCAGGCGGGCCGCGACGAAGTGGTCTTCGGCACCACCGTCTCCGGACGGCCGCCCGAGCTGCCCGGAGCCGACGCCATCACGGGCCTGTTCATCACCACCCTGCCCACCCGTGTGAGAGTGCCGCGCGACCAGCCGCTGCTCACCTGGCTGGCCCGCTTCCAGCAGGAGCAGAGCGAGGACCGGCGCCACGACCACGTGCCGCTGCACCGGATGACCGCGTACACCGACCTGCCCGAACGGGCCGCGCTCTTCGACAGCATCGTCGTGTTCGAGAACTACCCGGTCGACGACGACCTGGCCGCAGCGCACGGCCTGCGGCTGACCGGCCTGGACGGGATCGAGACCACCAACTACCCGCTCAGCCTGGTCGCCTACCCCGGCACCGAACTCGCCCTGCGCCTCGGCTACGACCCGGATCTCTTCGACGCCGCGACCGTCGAGCGGCTGGCCGAGTACCTCACCGTCGTGCTGGAGGGCTTCGCCGCCACCCCGGGCACCACCCCGGCCCGCCTGTCCCTGCTGACGGCCGACCGCCGCGAACAGGTGCTGCGCACATGGAACGACACCGCCACCGGCGTCCCGGCCGCGACCACCGCGGACCTCTTCGCCGCGCAGGTGCACCGCACGCCCGACGCGGTGGCGCTGCTGGCCGGCGCGGAGCGGCTGACCTACCGCGACCTCGACGCCCGGGCGGCGGCCCTGGCCGGCCGGCTGGCCGCACACGGGGTGCGCCCCGAGACCGCCGTCGGCGTGCTGATGGACCGCTCCGCCGCCCTCGTCGTCGCCCAGCTCGCCCTCGCCCGCCTCGGCGGCGTGTACGTCCCGCTCGACGGCCGCGCGCCCCGGGAACGGCTGCGCACCATGCTCAGCGAGGCCGGCGCCGCACTGCTGCTCACGGACGCCGAGTGGCACGACACGGCCGCCGGCCTCCTCCCCGAAGGACACGTCCTGCGCCCGGACCCGGACACCGACGGCCCGGCCGCCGGCCCCGACGCCGTGCCGCGCGTGCACCCGGACAACGTCCAGTACCTCATGTTCACCTCCGGCTCCACCGGCGCCCCCAAGGGCGTGGCCGTACGGCAGCGGGACGTCGCCGCGCTCGCCCTCGACCGTGCCTTCGCGGGCCACGACCGGGTCCTCGTGCACTCGCCGCACGCCTTCGACGCCTCCACCTACGAGCTGTGGGTGCCGTTGCTGCGCGGCGGCACGGCCGTCCTCGCCCCGCCGGGCGACCTGGACGCCGTCGCCGTCCGCCGCGCGATCACCGAACAGGGCGTCAGCTGCCTGTTCCTGACGATCGGCCTGTTCCGGCTGTTCGCCCAGGAGGACCCCGCCTGCCTGCGGGGCGCCCGCGAGGTGTGGACGGGCGGCGAGGCCGTGCCGGGCGCCGCCGTGCGGCGTGTGCTGGACGCCTGCCCCGGGCTCACCGTCGTCGACGTGTACGGCCCGACCGAGACCACCACCTTCGCCACCCGCCACGCCTTCCACGCCGGTGACCCGCTGCCCGCGACCCTCCCCATCGGCCGCCCCCTCGACGACACCCGCGTCTACGTCCTGGACGGCGCGCTCCAGCCGCAACCGCCCGGCGTGCCGGGAGAGCTGTACCTGGCCGGCGCCGGACTGGCCCGCGGCTACGCCGGGCGCCCCGGCGCCACCGCGGCCCGCTACCTGGCCGACCCCTACGGACCGCCCGGCGGGCGGATGTACCGCACCGGCGACATCGTGCGCTGGAGCGCCGACGGCGCGCTGCACTTCGTGGGACGCGCCGACGACCAGATCAAGATCCGCGGCTTCCGCGTCGAGCCCGCCGAGATCGAGGCCCGGCTCACCGCGCACCCGGCGATCGCCGAGGCGGTGGTCTCGGTGTCGCGGCACGAAGGACGCAAACGCCTGGTAGCGCACCTGGTGCCGGCCCCCGGCGCGGCCGTGCCCGAGGCGGCCGGGCTGCGCGACCACGTCGCCGCGGAACTGCCCGACTACATGGTCCCTGCCGCCTTCGTCACCCTGCCCGAACTGCCCCTGACCACCAACGGCAAGGTCGACCGGCGCCGGCTGCCCGACCCCGAGTGGTCGGCCGCGGCCGACACCGCCTACCGCGCGCCGCGCACCGAGGCCGAACGGCTGCTCGCCGGCATCTGGGCCGAGCTGCTGGGCGTGGAACGGGTCGGCCTCGACGACCACTTCTTCATGCTGGGCGGCGACTCGATCGTCAGCATCCAGGTCGTCTCCCGCGCCCGTACCGCCGGGCTCGCGCTGACCCCCAGGGACCTGTTCCGCCACCCCGTGCTCGCCGACCTGGCCGCCGCCTCGGCCGGCGCCGCCGTGACCGTCGCGGGCACCGGGCCGGTGTCCGGGGAGGTCCCGCTCACCCCGATCCAGCACTGGTTCCTCGACGCCGAGCCGCCGCGCCCGGCGTACTTCAACCAGTCGGTGGTCGTCGAGACGCCCCACGACGTCGACCCCGCCGCGCTGCACGCCGCCCTGGCCGCGCTGTGGTCCCACCACGACGCCCTGCGCGCCCGCTTCACCCGCGCGACGGACGGCACCTGGCGCCAGGAGTACGCCGCCGCCGACGACGGCGTGCCGGAGCTGCTGCGGGTGTACGACCTGAGCGGCCAGGACGCGCACGCCGCCGCACAGGCCGAGGCCCGCCTCTCCCACGAGGCGCACACCGGCTTCCGCCTGGACACCGGGCCGCTGCTCGCCGCGCGCCTGTTCACCGGCGACGGCCGGGACCCGCGCCTGCTGCTGACGGCCCACCACCTGATCGTCGACGGCGTCTCCTGGCGCGTCCTGCTGGAGGACCTGGAGACCGCCTACCGGCAGGCCCGGGCCGGCGAGCCGGTCCGGCTGCCGCAGCGCACCACGTCCGTGCGGGAGTGGGTGCGGCGGCTCACCGCGCGCACCGGCGAGGCGGACCTCGCCGCGCAGCGCGCCCACTGGGCCGGCGTGTCACGGCACTGCGCCGAACCGCTGCCGGTGGACCTCGACGGCGGCAACACCGCCGGCGACCTGCGCGCCGTGACCGTACGCCTCGACCGGCGGCGCACCGAGGACCTGCTGCGCAAGGTGCCCGGCGTGTACCGCACCCGGATCGACGACGTCCTGCTGACCGCGCTCGGCCGCGTCCTGGCCGACTGGACCGGCCGCCGCACCGTCGCCGTGGGCCTCGAAGGGCACGGCCGCGAGGACCGGCACTTCGGCGACCTCGACCTGTCCCGCACGGTCGGCTGGTTCACCAGCCTCTTCCCGGTCGCCCTCGACCTGCCCGAAGGGGACTGGGGCGCCGCCCTGAAGGCCGTGAAGGAACAGCTGCGGGCCGTGCCCGAGCGGGGCGTCGGCTACGGCGCCCTGCGCCACCTCGCCGGTGACGAACAGCTCGCCGCCGCGCCGCTGCCCGGCATCAGCTTCAACTACCTGGGCCGGTTCGACTGGTCCGCCGCCGGCGCCGAACTGGTGCGGTCCGTTCCCGGCGGCCTGGACGGCGCGGAGGACCCCGGGGCGCCGCGTCCGCACCTGCTGGACGTGGTGGCCCGCGTGGAGGACGACGAGCTGGAGATCGCCTGGCACTACAGCGCCGGCCGTCACCGCGAGGAGACCGTCGCCTCCCTCGCCGAGGGCATGCTGCGCTGCCTGGAGGAGATCGTCGCGCACTGCGCCGCCCCGCTCGCCGGCGGCCGCACCCCCTCGGACTTCCCGCTGGCCCGGCTCGACCAGGCCGCCGTGGACCGGGTCGTGGGCGACGGCCGCGGCGTGGAGGACGTGTACCCGCTGACGCCGATGCAGGCGGGCATGCTGTTCCACAGCCTCATGGACCCGCAGGGCCGCACCTACGTGAACCAGGTGCAGGTCGTCCTGCACGGCGTCACCGACCCGCACGCCCTCGCCGGGGCGTGGCAGGACACGGCGGACGCCAACGCGATCCTGCGCACCCGCCTGGTGTGGCAGGAGACGGCCGAACCCCTCCAGGTGGTGGAGCGGCGGGCCGCCGTGCCCGTCACCCACCACGACTGGACCGGCTGGAGCGCCGAGCAGTGCGCGCGCGAGACGGAGGCGCTGCTCGACGCGGACCGCGAGGCCGGCATCGACCTCGGCGCGGCCCCGCTGATGCGGCTCGCGCTGATCCGGCTGGCACCGGACCGGGTGCGCATGGTGTGGACGTTCCACCACGTGCTGCTCGACGGCTGGAGCGCGGCCCAGGTCTTCGACGAGGTGTGCGAGAGGTACGCGGCCCGGACCGCCGGCCGCCCCCCGCGGGTGCCCGGCCGTGCCCCCTTCGCCCGCTACCTGGAATGGCTGGCCGCCCAGGACACCGCCCGGGCGGAACGCCACTGGCGCGACACCCTCGCCGGATTCGCCGTGCCCACCGAACTGCCCCGCGACCGGCGCCCGGCCGACGCCCACCGCGCGTCCTCCTCGGGCACGGTGCGGGTGGCCCTCGGGGAGGAGGTGTCGGCCCGGCTGAGGGACACCGCCCAGCGGGCCGGACTGACCGTCAACACGGTGCTCCAGGGCGCGTGGGGCCTGCTGCTGCACCACTACGGCGGCGGCGACGACGTCGTTTTCGGCACGACCGTCTCGGGCCGCCCGGCCGAACTGCCCGGCGTGACCTCCATGGTGGGCCTGTTCATCAACACCCTGCCCACCCGGCTGCGCGTCGACCGGCGGCGCCCCCTGCTGGAGTGGCTGCGCGAGCTGCAGGCCGCCCAGTCGGAAGCGCGGCGCCACGACTTCGTCTCCCTCGCCCAGTTGCAGACGTGGAGCGACGTACCGGGCGGCACCGGCCTGTTCGACAGCATCGTCGTCTTCGAGAACTACCCGTTCGACGCGGGCGCCCTGGCCCGGCACGGACTCGCCGTCGAGCAGGAACGCGACGTCGAGCCGACCAGCTACCCGCTCAGCGTGGTCGTCGCCCCCGGCGACGACGTCACCGTGAGCCTGGACTACGACCCGGCCGTCTTCGACGCGGCCACCGTCGAGGGGATCGGCGCGAGCCTGCGCACGCTCCTGGCGCAATTCGCCGCCGACGCCGACCGCGGCCTGGCCGACTTGGCCCCGCTCGAACCGGCCGACGGGCGCCGCCTGCTGGACCGCCTCGCCGGACCGGGAGCGCACCTGCCGCGCCGCACCCTCCCGGACGCCTTCGCGGACCGGGCCGCCCGCACCCCGGACGCGCCCGCCGTCAGCGCCGGCGACGACCACCTCACGTACCGGCAGCTCGACGAGCGCGCCAACCGGCTCGCCCGCCTGCTGATCGAGGCCGGGGCCGGACCCGAGCGCTTCGTCGCCCTGGCCCTGCCCCGCACCGCCGACCTGATCGTGGCGCTCCTCGCGGTCCTCAAGAGCGGCGCCGGCTACCTGCCCGTCGACCCCGGACACCCGGCGGAGCGCATCGCGTTCCTCTTCGAGGACGTGCGCCCCGACGCGGTGATCACCTGCGCGGAGACCTCCGCACGGCTGCCGGACGGCCCGTACACGCGGATCGCCCTGGACGACCCGTCCTGCGCCGCCCGGCTGGCCGCCGCGTCCGCCGCGCCCGTCGGCGACGGCGAGCGCCGCGCCCGGCTGCTGCCGGACCACCCGGCCTACGTCATCCACACCTCCGGCTCCACCGGCCGGCCCAAGGGCGTCGTCGTCGCGCACGCCTCGGTGGTGGCGCTGACCGACTGGGCCGCCGCCGAGTTCACCGGCCGCGGACTCGCCCACGTGGTGGCGTCCACCTCGCTCAACTTCGACGTGTCGGTGTTCGAGATCTTCTCGCCGCTGCTGGCGGGCGGCCGGGTGGAACTCGTCCGCGACCTGCTGGCCCTCGCCGAGCGGCCCGAACGGTGGCGGGCGGGCCTGCTCAGCGCCGTGCCCTCCGCCCTCGGCCGGCTGCTGGCCGAGGACGCCGTGCACGTCGGCGCCGACACCGTCGTCCTGGCCGGCGAGGCCCTGCCCGCCCGCTCCGTCCAGCAGGTGCGCGCGGCCATCCCCGGTTGCCGCGTGATGAACATCTACGGCCCGACCGAGGCCACCGTCTACGCCACGGCCTTCACCTGCGACCCGGCCGACCCCGACCGGGTCCCGCCCATCGGCCGGCCCGTCGGCGGCGCCCGCGCCTACGTCCTCGACGCCCGTATGCGGCCCGTGCCCGTCGGGGCGCCCGGTGAGCTGTACCTCGCCGGGACCGGTGTGGCCCGCGGCTACCTGAACCGGCCCGGCCTGACCGCCGGGCGCTTCCTCGCCGACCCGTTCGGCCCGCCCGGCAGCCGCATGTACCGCACCGGCGACCTGGTCCGCTGGACCGCCGACGGCGACCTGCTGTACCTGGGCCGCACCGACGACCAGGTCAAGGTGCGCGGCTTCCGTATCGAACTCGGTGAGGTGGAGGCCGCGCTGGCCCGGCACCCGCAGGTCGCCGGGGCCGCGGCGCGCGTCGTGGAACACGACGGCCACAAGCGCCTCGTCGGCTACGCCGTGCCGCGCCCCGGCGGCACCCCGGCACCGGCCGAGCTGCGGGCGTTCCTCGCCCGGACCCTGCCCGACCACCTGGTCCCGGCGGCCGTCGTGCCCCTGGAGCGGCTGCCGCTGGGCGCCACCGGCAAGCTGGACCGGCGGGCGCTGCCGGAACCGGTGTGGTCCGCGGCCGTCACCGCCCAGGACACCCGGCCGCCGCGCACCGCCACCGAACGGGCCCTCGCCGAGATCTGGGCGCAGGTGCTGGGCGTGCCCGAAGTGGGCGCGGCGGACAACTACTTCGCGCTCGGCGGCGACTCCATCCTCGGCATCCAGATCGTCTCCGCTGCCCGCCGGGCCGGACTGACCCTGACGCCCCGGCACCTGTTCCGGTACCAGACGATCGCCGAACTCGCCGCGGCGGTCGACGAGTCCCCGGCCGCCCCGGCGCCCGCCGCGGCCGACCAGGGGCCGGTCGTCGGAGACGTCCCCCTCACGCCCGTTCAGCACTGGCTGTTCGACACCCTCACCGGCGATCCGGCCCGCTTCACCCAGGCGGTCTCCTTCGAGGTGGCACCCGGCACCGACGAGACACTGCTGCGCGGCGCCCTCGCGGCGGTGCTGGAGCAGCACGACGCGCTGCGCATGCGGTACGAGCCCGCCGGTGACGGCCGGTGGCGCCAGCTGGGCACCCCACCCGGCACGGCACCGCACCTGGAGGTGCACCGCGCCCCGCAGGAACCCGCCGCAGTGGCCGCCGCCCTGTGCTCCGGGTTCGACCTGACGGGCGGGCCGTTGCTGAAGGCCGCCCTGTGCCACCGGGACGGCGACCTGCCGCCCGTCCTGCTGCTGGCCGCCCACCACCTCGTCGTCGACGCGGTGTCCTGGCGGGTGCTCCTCGAGGACCTCGACACCGCACACCAGGCGCTGCGCGCCGGCGAGGCCCCCGGCCTGGGCGCGAAGACGACGTCCTTCCGCGACTGGGCCCGGCGCCTGGCCGCGTTCACCGCCGGCGGCGGCTTCGACGACGAGGTCGCCCACTGGAGCGCCCTGCACCCGACCGCCCTGCCCGCCGACCTCCCCGGCGGCAACACCGCCGCAGACGAGGAGACCGTGACGGTGAGCCTCGGCGCCGAGGAGACCGAGCGCCTGCTGAAGGAGGTGCCCGACGCCTACCGCACCCGCGTCAACGACGTCCTGCTGTGCGCGCTCGGCCGGGTCCTCGCCCGCTGGACGGGCCGGGACCGGGTGGTCGTCGCGCTGGAGGGCCACGGCCGCGAGGACCTCTTCGACGGCGTCGACCTGTCCCGCACGGTCGGCTGGTTCACCACCCTCTTCCCCGTCGGCCTCGACGTGCCCCGCGACGCCGGCCTCGGCACCGCGCTGAAGACCGTCAAGGAGAACCTGCGGGCCGTACCGCGCGGGGGAGTGGGCTACGGCGCGCTGCGGCACCTGCACCCGGCGGGACCGGACCTGCCCGACCTGCCGCAGGTGGGCTTCAACTATCTCGGGCAGCAGGACTGGAGCGCCACCGGGGACGGTCTGCTGCGGGCCCCCCACGAGGGCCTGACCGGCGGCATGGACCGCTCGGCGGACCGGCCCCACCTGATCGACGTGCTCGGCCGGGTCACCGACAAGCGGCTCGAGTTCACCTGGTCGTACTCCCGCCAGGTGCACCGGCACGACACCGTCGCCCGCCTCGCCGAGGAGACGGCCGAGGAGCTGCGCCGGATCGTGCGGCACTGCGCCGAGCCCGGCGCGGGCGGCCGCACCCCGTCCGACTTCCCGCTGGCCGCCCTGGACCAGGCCACCGTCGACCGGCTGGCCGGCGACGGGCAGGACGTGACGGACGTCTACCCGCTCACCCCCACCCAGACCGGCATGGTCGTCCACGGCATGGACGAGCCCGGCGAGGGCCTGTACGTCGAGCAGATCACCTTCGTCGCCGACGGGGTCCACGACCCCGCGCTGCTGGCGGACGCCTGGCAGCACGTCGTGGACGCCACGCCCGTGCTGCGCACCGCCGTCGCGCTGACGGGGGTCCCGGCGCCGCTGCAGACCGTGCACCGCCGCGTCCACCTGCCCGTCACCCGGCTGGACTGGAGCGGTCTCGACCCGGCGCGGCGGGAGAGCGCGCTGAAGCGGCTCCTCGACGAGGACCGCGCCCGTGGCATCGACCTGGACCGGCCCCCGCTGCTGCGGGTCACCCTGATCCGGCTCGGCCCCGACGAGGTGCGCGTGGTGTGGACCTTCCACCACGTCCTGCTGGACGGCTGGAGCGTCTTCCACGTCCTGTCGGACGTGCTGCAGGCGCACGCCGCGCTCGCCGCCGGGACCGAGCCGCGGCTGCCGCGGCGGCGGCCCTTCGCGGACTACGCCGCCTGGCTGGCCGGCCGGGACACCGCCGCCGCCGAGGGGCACTGGAAGGCCGCCCTCGCCGGGTACGCCGCACCGACCCCGCTGCCGTACGACCGCAGGCCCGCCCCGGGCGCGCCCGCCCGGTCGGGCACCTGGCTGTCGCAGCGGCTCGACGCGGCCGGCACCGCCCGGCTGACCGACTTCGCGCGCCGCCACCGGCTCACCCTCAACACCCTGGTCCAAGGTGCCTGGGCGCTGATGCTGGCGCGCTCCGGCGGCGAGCGGGACGTGTGCTTCGGCACCACCGTCTCCGGCCGGCCCGCCGACCTGCCGGGCGCGGACACCATCACCGGCCTGTTCATCACCACCCTGCCCGCGCGGGTCACCGTGGACGAGGCCACGCCGTGCAGCGACTGGCTGCGGCAGGTGCAGGCCGCCCGCGCCGAGGACCGGCGCTACGACCACGTGCCGCTGACCGACCTGCACCAGTGGAGCGAACTGCCGCCTGGCACACCCCTGTTCGACAGCCTGCTGGTGTTCGAGAACTACCCGGTGGGCGACGCCACCGCGGGCGCGCACGGCGTACGCGTGCACGGGCTCGACGCCCGGGAGGCCACCAACTACCCGCTCACCGTGGTGATCTCGCCCGGCGACGAGCTGACCGTGGAACTCGGCTACGACCCGCGGTACTTCGAGGAGGCCACGGCCGCGGCCCTGGCCGGCCGGCTGGTGCACGCCCTGACCGCCCTGGCCGCCTCCGACGACGGGACGCCGCTGCACGCGGTGGACGTGCTGCCGCCCACCGAGCGTCACCGGCTGCTGCACGGCCCCGCCCGCCCGCACCTGACGCCCCCGCCCCCGGCGACGCTGCCCACGCTGATCGAGGCCGCCGCCGACCGGTGGCCCGGGCAACTCGCGCTGGAATCAGGGGAGTCGACGCTCACCTTCGCCGAGGCGGAGGTCCGGGCGAACCGGCTGGCACACCGGCTCATCGCGCGCGGGGCGGGGCCCGGCGACCTCGTCGCGCTGGTCCTGCCGCGCTCGGCGGACATGGTCCTCGCCCAGCTCGCCGTGGCCAAGGCGGGCGCCGCGTTCCTCCCGGTGGACCCCGGCTACCCGGCCGAGCGGGTCGCGCTGATGCTGCGCGACGCGAACCCCGCCGTCACCCTGACCGCCGAGGACGTCGCCGGCCTGCTCGCCGCGCCGCCCGACGGCACGCCCGGCCACCGGCCCGCCGACACCGACCGCGTCCGCCCGCTGCACCTCGACGACCCGGCGTACGTCATCTACACCTCCGGCTCCACCGGCACCCCCAAGGGAGTCGTCGTCACCCACCGGGGACTGGCCGCGTTCGCCGCCGCCGAGGCCGCGCACTACCGGGTGAGCGCCGGGGACCGCGTACTGGCCTTCGCCACGCCCAGCTTCGACGCCTCGGTGCTGGAGCTGTGCACGTCCCTGCCGCACGGCGCGGCACTCGTCGTACCGCCGCAGGGTCCGCTGCTCGGCGCCGAACTCGCCCAAGTCCTGCGCGGCGCGCGCATCACCCACACCCTGCTGCCGCCCGCCGCGCTCGCCACCCTCCCGCCGGACACCCCCGGCACCCTGCCCGACCTGCGCACCCTGATCGTCGGCGCGGACGCCTGCCGGGCCGAACTGGTCGCACGGTGGGCACCGCACCACCGCATGGTCAACTCCTACGGGCCCACCGAGGCCACCGTCGTCGCCACCTGGTCCGAACCGCTGGCACCGGACGGCGAGGCACCGCCCATCGGCCGCGCCCTGCCCGCCACCGCCGCCTACGTCCTCGACGCACGCCTGCGGCCCGTCCCCGACGGCGTGCCCGGCGAACTGTGGCTCGCCGGACCGGCCCTGGCCCGCGGTTACCTCGGCCGCCCCGGTCTGACGGCGAGCCGTTTCACCGCCGACCCGTTCGGGCCGCCCGGGTCGCGCATGTACCGCACCGGCGACCTGGTCCGCCGCGACGCCCGCGGCGAACTGCGCTACCTCGGCCGCACCGACCACCAGCTGAAGCTGCGCGGCCACCGCATCGAGGCCGGCGAGGTGGAAGCCACCCTGGTGCGCCACCCGGCGGTACTGGACGCCGTGGTGAGCGTGCGGGAGGACGAACCCGGGCTGCCGCGCCTGGTGGCCCACGTGCTCGTCGCCCCCGGCGCCGAACCGCCCGCCGGCGCGGACCTGCGGGCCTTCGCCGCCCGCACCCTGCCCGGCCCCATGGTGCCCTCGGCGTACGTGGTCATGGACCGCTTCCCGCTGACGGAGAACGGCAAGACCGACCGGGCCGCCCTGCCCGCCCCCGTCCCCGACACGGGGGAGCGGAGCGCCGGGCACATACCGCCCCGCACCCCCACCGAGGAGGCCGTCGCCACCCTGTGGGAGGAGGCCCTGGAGACCACCGTGGGCGCCGAGGACGACTTCTTCGCCCTCGGCGGCGACTCCCTGCGCGCCCTGCTCATCGCCTCCCGCGCCAACGACACCTTCGGCGTGAGCCTCACGCCCCGCGACGTCCTGGTGGGCCGCACCGTCGCCGCCCTGGCGGACCTGGTGGAGGAACAGGTGCTGAGCGAACTCGAAGACGCCGCACGCGGCGACAGCGACCACGAAGAACGGTGAGGACCGGACGACCATGACGTCTTCGAAGCGAAACCGTGCCGAGGCCCTTCCGCAGGACCTCCAGGAAGCACTCCGCCGCCGCCTGGCCGGACGGGCCGCCGCGGGCACCCCGGGCGCCACCGCCCGGCAGGGCATCCCGCGCGCCGACCGCACCCGGCCGCTGCCGCTGTCCTTCGCCCAGCAGCGCCTGTGGTTCCTGGACCGGCTGCGCCCCGGCGACCCGCGCTACAACAGCGCCGTGGCGCTGCGCCTGACCGGCGCCCTCGACCGCACCGCCCTGGCCGCCGCACTGGAGCACGTGGTCGCGCGGCACGAGGCGCTGCGCACCACGTTCGAGGAACACGACGGCACCCCCGCGCAGACCGTGCACCCCGCCGGGCCGCTGTCGCTGCCCGTGCGCGACCTCACGGGCGAGGCCGGAGCCGACACGGAGGCAGCCCTGCTGGCCGAGTACGAGCGGCCCTTCGACCTGCACGCCGGGCCGCCGCTGCGCGCCCTGCTGCTCCGGGAAGCGCCCGACCGGCACGTCCTGCTGCTGACGGCCCATCACATCGTGACCGACGGCTGGTCCATGGGCGTCGTCCTGGACGAGCTGTGCACCGCCTACGACGCCCTCGCCCGCGGCGCGCGGCCCGACCTCCCGGCGGTGGCCACGCAGTACCCGGACTTCGCCGTGTGGCAGCGCGAGCAGCTGTCCGGTACCCGGCTGGAGCGTCATCTGGCGTACTGGAGGGAGAAGCTGTCCGGCGCGGTCGCACCGGAGCTGCCGCTGGACCGGCCGCGCCGCGGTGAGGAGTCGGGCCCGGGCGCGGTGCACACCTTCGCCGTCGACGCGGCCACCACGGCCCGGCTGAAGCAGCTCGCGGCCGAGCAGCACACCACCCTGTTCACCGCCCTGGTCGCCACCTGCCAGTCCCTGCTGGCCCGCTGGTCCGGGCAGGACGACATCACCGTCGGCTCGCTCACCCCCGGGCGCGGCCGCACCGACCTGGAACGGACCGTCGGGTTCTTCGTCAACACCGTCGCCCTGCGCACCCGCGTCGCGACCAGCGGCACTTTCCGGGAGCTGCTCACGGCCGCGGCAGACACCGTCAACGACGCCTTCGCGCACGGCGACACGCCGTTCGAGCGGCTGGTCGAGGCGGTCGGAGCTCCCCGCGAGGCGGGCCGCAACCCCCTGTTCGACGTGATGGTCCTGCTGCACCCGGCGCCGCCCGCCGCACCCGACCCGCACGGCCTGACCGCCTCCCCGGTCGCCGTGCCCCGGCGGGCCGCCACGTTCGACCTGAGCGTCGAGTTCGTGCCCGACGGGGACGGGCTGACCGGTCTGCTGGAGTACCGCACCGACCTGTTCGACGCGGCCACCGCCGAGCGCATGGCGGACCAGCTGCTGCGCGCGCTGGAGGGCGCCGCCACCGACCCCGGCCGGCCGCTCGGCGCCCTGTCCCTGCTCTCGCCCGGGCAGGAGCGGCAGGTGACGCGGGACTGGAACGCCACCGCGCGCCCGGTCCCCGAGGAGACCCTGCCCGAGCTGTTCGCCCGGCAGGCGGCCCGGACCCCGCGGGCCACCGCCCTGGTCGCCGGCGACGTCCGCCTCGACTACGCGACGCTCGACGCGCGCGCCGAACGCCTGGCCCACCACCTGGTGGCGCGGGGAGCCGGACCCGAGCGCCTGGTCGCCCTCAGACTGCCGCGCACCGCCGACATGATCGTGGCGATCCTCGCCGTCTGGAAGGCCGGCGCCGGCTACCTGCCCCTGGACCCGGCGCTGCCCGGGGACCGCGTCCGCTTCCTGCTGGACGACGCGCGTCCCGCGCTCGTCCTGGACGAGGCGGCCCTCCGGGAGGCGGCCGACGTCCCGGGCGGCGACACCACGGGCGGGGGCACCACCGGCGGCAGGACCTCCGGCGGGCGCACCACCGGCGAGGGCACCACCGACGGCGGGACCTCCGGCAGGGGCACATCCGGTGGTCGATCCACCGGTGGCGCAATCTCCGGTGGCGACACGACCGGGGGCGGGACCGCCGGTGGCGACACGACCGGGGGCTGGACCTCCGATGGCGACACGACCGGCCTCGGGAGCTCCGATGGCGACACGACCGGCGTCGGGACCTCCGGTGGCGACACGACCGGGGGCGGCACCCCCGGTGGCCCCTGGGCGCCACCGCACCCCGACACCACCGCCTACGTCATCTACACCTCCGGCTCCACCGGCCGCCCCAAGGGCGTCGCCGTGACGCACCGGTCCGCGGCGAACCTCCTGGCGGGCCACCGCGAGGGATTCGTCGCCGAGGCCGGCGGCGGGCCGCTGCGCGTGGCGCTCACCGCGTCGTTCTCCTTCGACACCTCGCTGGAGGGCGTGCTGCTGATGGCCGACGGCCACCCGCTGCACCTGGTCGACGAGACGACCCGGCTGGACGTCGCCGCTCTGGTCGAGTACGTCGTCGAACACCGCATCGACTTCCTCGACCTCACCCCCACCTACCTGCGCCAGCTGCTGCCCGCCGGGCTCCTCACCGACCCGCGCCACACCCCGCGCGTCCTCATGCTGGGCGGCGAGGCCGTCGGACCTGCCCTGTGGCGGGAGCTGGCGGCCCGGCGGGACGTGGCCGCGTACAACTTCTACGGGCCCACCGAGTGCACGGTCGACGCGCTGGCCTGCCGTATCGAGGGCGACGGCCGGCCGACCGTGGGCCGCCCGCTGCCCAACGTGCGCGCCTACGTCCTCGACGACCGGCTCCGCCCCGTGCCGCCCGGTGTCGGCGGCGAGTTGTACCTGGCCGGTATCCAACTGGCGCGCGGCTACCGGGGGCGGCCGGGACTGACGGCCGCGCGGTTCCTGCCCGACCCCTTCGGCCCGCCCGGCACCCGCATGTACCGCACCGGCGACCTGGCCCGCTGGACCGCCGACGGACGCCTGGACTACCTGGGCCGCGCCGACGACCAGGTCAAGGTGCGCGGCCACCGCATCGAGCCCGGCGAGGTCGAGGCGGCCCTGACCGACCTGCCCGAGGTGGCCGCCGCGGCGGTCGTCGCCGTCACCGACCCGCACGGCCACGTCCGGCTCGCCGCCCACCTCGTCCCCGCCGATCCCGCCGCACCCCCCGCCGCGGGCGACGTACGGTCCGCCGTGCGGCGGGTGCTGCCCGACCACATGGTGCCGTCCTCCTTCACGGTGCTCGACGCCCTGCCGATGACCGTCAGCGGCAAGGTCGACCGGCGGGCCCTGCCCGCCCCCGACTTCCAGGGTGCCGGGCAGGAGCGGGAGTTCGTCGCGCCGCGCACCCCCGAGGAGGAGACCCTCGCCCGCATCTGGGCCGAGGTGCTGGGCACGCGCCGGGTCGGCGTCACGGACAACTTCTTCGAACTGGGCGGCGACTCCATCCTCAGCATCCAGGCCGTCTCCCGCGCCCGCGCGGCCGGACTGCACCTGACCTCACGCGACGTCTTCCGCCACCAGACCGTCGCCGACCTCGCCGCCGCCGCGTCCGCGCGCACCGCGCGGGTGCCCGCACCCCGGCACCCGGCCGAGCAGGGCCCGGCGCCGCTGACGCCCGTACAGGAGTGGTTCCTCGCCACGCACGGCCCGCTGCGCCACTTCACCATGTCGATGCTGCTGGACCTGCCGTACGACGTGGAGGAGCCGGCCCTGGAGCGGGCCCTGGAGGCGCTGGCCGCCCACCACCCGGCGCTGCGCACCCGCTTCGCCCGCTCGGGGGACACCTGGCGCCAGCACCCCGGCGAGGGCCCGGCCACCGGGCTGCTCACCCGCCACGACCTCTCCGGCGCCACCGACCCGGCGGCCGAGCGCGAACGGGCCGCCGGGGCCGCCCGCGCCGCACTCGATCCGGAAACCGGCGCCCTGCTCCGCGCCGCCCTGTTCACCCGCACCGGCGAGCGGCCCCAACTGTTCCTCACCGCGCACCACTTGGCGGTGGACAGCGTCTCCTGGCGCATCCTGCTCCCGGACCTCGCCGAGGCCTACCGGCAGGCGGCCGGGGGAGAGGAGGTCCGGCTGGAGCCCGTCGCCACGCCGTTCACCGATTGGGCCGCGCACCTCGCGCGCCGGGTGCGCGACGGCGAGCTCGACGCCGACCTGCCCCACTGGACGGCCGAGGCCGCCGAGCCCCGCACCCCGCTGCCCGTGGACCGCCCCGGCACCCCGCTCGCCGGCTCGGTCCGCACCCTCGCCACCCGCGTGGACCGCGCCACCACCGAGGCGCTGCTGCGCCGGGTGCCCGCCGTCTACCGCACCCAGGTCAACGACGTGCTGCTGGGCGCACTGAGCCGGGTCCTCGCCGACTGGACGGGCACCGAGCGGGTGACCGTCCTGCTGGAGGGGCACGGCCGCGAGGACGACACGCTGGACCTGTCCCGGACGGTGGGCTGGTTCACGGCCCAGTACCCCGTGACCCTCGCGCCCGCCGGACCGTCCGGGGAACCCGACTGGGGCGCCACTCTGAAGGCCGTCAAGGAGCGGCTGCGGTCCGTGCCCCGGCACGGCCTGAGCCACGAGGCGCTGGCCCGCCTCGGCTCGCCCGACCCGGCCGCCCGCGCCCTGCGGGACGTGCCGCTGCCGCAGATCAGCTTCAACTACCACGGCCAGTGGGAGGCACCCGACGGCGGGGACTTCGCCCCGGCGGGCGAGGCACCCGGCCGCGACATCGCCCCCGACGCGCGCCTCGACCATCTGCTGGACGTCTCGGCCCTGGTCACCGACGGCGAGTTGCACCTCACCTGGCACTACAGCGACCAGGTGCACGACGAGGCCACCGTCCGCGCCCTCGCCGACGGCATGACCGGCGCGCTCGCCGCGATCACCGAGCACTGCGCCCGCCCCGGGGCGGGCGGCCGCACCCCGTCCGACTTCCCGCTGGCCCGCCTCGACCAGGAGCGCCTGGACCGCCTCGTCGGCGACGGCCGGGACGTGGAGGACGTCCTGCCGCTCACCCCCCTCCAGGAGGGCATGCTCTTCCACCGGCTGGTCGGCGGCCCCGACGACGTCTACGTCGACCAGGCGGGCCTGCTGCTGGAGGGCGTGACGGACCCGCACGCCCTCGCCGTCGCCTGGCAGCGCGTCACCGACCGCACGCCCGCCCTGCGCACCTGCGTGGTCTGGGAGGACGTCCCCGTGCCCCTCCAGGTCGTGCGCCGCGCCGCACGGGTGCCGGTCACCCACCTCGACTGGCGTGACCTGGACGAGGCGGAACGCGCCGAGCGCCTGGCCCGGCTGCGCGCCGACGACCTCGCGCGGGGCATCGACCTGGCCGCCGCGCCGCTGATGCGGCTGACCCTGGTCCGGCTGCCCGACGCCCGGCTGCACCTGCTGTGGACGTCCCACCACCTGATCCTGGACGGCTGGAGCCTCGCCCAGGTGCTGACCGACGTGTGCGAGGAGTACGCGGCGCTCACCGCGGGCACCGAGCCCCGTCCGCCGGTGCGGCGGCCCTTCGGCGACTACGTGCGCTGGCTCGCCGGCCAGGACCGCGACGCCGCACGCGCCCACTGGCAGGGCGTCCTGGCCGGCTTCGCGGAACCCACCCCGCTGCCCACCGACCGCCCCCTGCGCGAGGCCCACCGGGCCCGCTCCGCCGAGGTGCACACGGCAGGCCTGGACACGGAGGCGTCGGCCCGCCTCGCACGCACCGCCCGCACGGCCGGGCTCACCCTCAACACGGTCGTCCAGGGCGCCTGGGCGCTGCTGCTCGCCCGCTACGCCGCCCAGGACGACGTGGTGTTCGGCACGACCGTCTCCGGGCGGCCCGACGACCTGCCCGGCGTCGAGTCGATGGTCGGCATGTTCATCAACACCGTGCCCACCCGTGTCCGCGTCGACCCCGCCCGCGCCGCCGGGGACTGGCTGCGCGCACTGCAGGACGCCCAGGCCGAGTCGAGACGGTTCGCGGCCGCCTCGCTCGCCGAGCTGACCCAGCTGAGCGACGTGCCGTCCGGCAGCCCGCTCTTCCACAGCATGGTCGCCTTCGAGAACTACCCCTTCGACGAGGCCCGCACGGCCGGATCCGGGATCCGCCTGGCCGGGGTGACCTCCCGCGACGCCACCAACTACCCGCTCGTCCTGCGCGCCTACCACGGTGAACGCCTCGGCTTCGACCTCGCCTACGACCCGGCCCTGTTCGACGCGGAGACCGTCCGCGCGCTCGCCGGCCGGCTGTGCCTGCTCCTGACCGCCCTGGCCGACGGCACCGGCCGGCCGCTGCGCGCCCTGCCCTGGACGACGGCCGAGGAACGCGACCGCATCCTCACCGACTGGAACGGCACTGAGAGCGGCCGTCCCGACGGGACGCTGGTCGACCTGTTCGAGGCGCAGGCCGCCCGCACCCCCGGCAACACCGCCGTCACCTGCGGAGGCGAGCACCTGGACTACGCGACCCTCGACGCCCGCGCCGGGCGCCTCGCCCACCGCCTCGCCGAACTCGGCGCCGGGCCCGAGCGGTTCGTAGCCCTCGCCCTGCCCCGCTCCACCGACCAGGTCGTCGCGATCCTGGCCGTGCTGAAGACCGGCGCGGCCTATCTGCCGATCGACCCGAACTCACCCGCCGAACGCATCGCGCACCTTCTCACCGACGCCACCCCGGTCACCCTGGTGACCACCCGCGACACCGCCACCCGCGTGGACGGCACCGGTGTGCCCGTCGTCCTGCTCGACGCCCCGCACGAGGAGGCCGACCTCGCCCGCCGCCCGGCCACGGGACCCGGGACGGCCCGCCGCCCCCTCCCGGAGAACCCGGCCTACGCCATCTACACCTCCGGCTCCACCGGCCGCCCCAAGGGCGTGGTGATCCCGCACGCCAACGTGGTGCGGCTGTTCACCCGCACCCGCCCGTGGTTCGCGTTCGGCCCGGACGACGTGTGGACGCTGTTCCACTCCTACGCGTTCGACTTCTCCGTGTGGGAGCTGTGGGGCCCGCTGCTGCACGGCGGCCGGCTCGTCGTCGTGCCCGACGAGACCGCGCGCTCCCCGGAGGACTTCCTGCGGCTGCTGGCCGACGAAGGGGTCACCGTCCTCAACCAGACGCCGTCCGCGTTCTACCCGCTCGCCCGCGCCGACGCCGAACACCCCGAAACCGGTGCCCGCCTCGCCCTGCGCACCGTGATCTTCGGCGGTGAGGCCCTGGACGTCGGCCGGCTCGCCGACTGGTGGGCCCGGCACCCCGCCGACGCGCCGTGCCTGGTGAACATGTACGGCATCACCGAGACCACCGTGCACGTCACCCACGCCCCGCTCGACCCCGCCACCGCGGCGAACGGCCCGGCCGGCCCGATCGGCGTCGCGATACCCGACCTCAGGGTGTACGTGCTCGACGCGGACCTGGCACCCCTGCCGCCGGGCGCGACCGGTGAGCTGTACGTGGCGGGGGAGGGCCTGGCCCGCGGCTACCTGGGCCGGCCCGGCCTGACCGCGACCCGGTTCCTCGCCGACCCGTTCGGCCCGGCCGGGAGCCGCATGTACCGCACCGGCGACCGGGCCAGGTGGCGGCCCGACGGCACCCTGGAGTACCTGGGCCGCGCGGACGCCCAGGTGAAGATCCGCGGCTACCGCATCGAGCCCGGCGAGATCGAGGCCGCCCTGCACACCCACCCCGGGGTCGCCGACGCCGCCGTCGGGGTGTTCGAGGACGCCTCCGGCACCCGCCGGCTGGTGGCGCACGTCGTCGGATCCGGCGGCACCGCACCCGCGGCGGCCGAGCTGCGCGCCCACCTGGAGCGGCTGCTGCCCGCCCACATGGTGCCCGCCGCCTACGTCCCGATGGACGCCCTCCCGCTCACCGTCAACGGCAAGCTCGACCGGCGCGCCCTGCCCGCCCCGACCGCGGACGGCTACGCCGCCGGCACCGACCGGACCGCACCGCGCACCCCCGCCGAACGGGCCGTCGCCGCCGCCTGGTCGGACGTCCTCGGGGTCGAGGAGGTGCACGCCGGGGACGACTTCTTCGCGCTCGGCGGCGACTCCATCCTCGCCGTCCGCGTCACCGCCCGGCTGCGCGCCGCGTTCGGCCCCGACGTGTCCCCGCGCGTGCTGTTCACCCACAGCACCGTGTCCGCACTCGCCGCCGAACTCGGCGATCCCGTGGGAGACACCTCCGCCGCGCCCGCCGACGCGATCCCCGCGACCGCCCCCGAGACCCCGGCGCCGCTGTCCTACGCCCAGCAACGCCTGTGGTTCCTCGACCGGTTCGAGCCCGGCAGCACCGAGTACACGACCCTGTCCGTACTGCGCCTGCGCGGCCCGCTCGACGAACAGGCCCTGCGCACCGCCCTGGACGGCCTCGTCGCCCGCCACGAGGCCCTGCGCACCACCTTCACCGAACAGGACGGACAGCCCCGGCAGGTGGTGCGCCCACCGCACCCGGCCGCCCTCACCGTGGACGACCTCACGGCCGCGCCCGACCCGCGCGCGGCGCTGGAGGAGCTGCTGGAGCACGAGGCCGCCACGCCCTTCGACCTGGCGGCCGGGCCGCTGCTGCGCGCCCGCCTGGCCCGCACGGCGGACGACGAGCACGTGCTGGCCCTCGCCGTCCACCACATCGTCACCGACGGCTGGTCGCTCGGCGTCCTCGGCCGCGACCTCGGCGAGCTGTACGCCGCCGCCCGCGCAGGCCGCCGCCCCGAACTCCCCGAACTGCCCGTCCGGTACGCCGACCACGCCGCCTGGCAACGCGCCCGCACCGAACAGGCCGAGCGTCAACTCGCCCACTGGCGCGAGAAGCTGGCCGGCGTGCCGCCGCTGGAGCTGCCCACCGACCGGCCGCGCCCCGCCGTACGCGCCCGCGACGGCGCGCTCGTCACCTTCACCCTGCCCGCCGAGCTGACCGACCGGCTGCGCGAGCGGGGCCGGGAGGCCGACGCCACCCTCTACATGACCCTGCTCACCGCGTGCACGGTCCTGCTGTCCCGCTGGGCCGACCAGGAGGACTTCGCCGTCGGCACCGTCACCGCGGGCCGGGAACGTCCAGAACTGCACGACGTCGTCGGCATGTTCGTGAACACGCTGGTGCTGCGCAACGAGGTCCGGCCCGGCACGTCGTTCCGCGCGCTGCTCCAGCAGGTGCGCGGCACCGTCCTGGACGCGTTCGCCCACCAGGACGTGCCCTTCGAACGGCTGGTGGACGCCCTCCAGCCCGAACGGGACACCAGCCGCACCCCCCTGTTCCAGGTCATGGTCGCTCTGCACAACCTGGGCGCCGAAGCCCCCGCCCTGCCGGGCCTGGACGCCGAACCGGTGCTGCCGCCGGTCCGGCACGCCACCTTCGACCTGGCCTTCGACTTCGTCGAGAGCGACGGCGGCGTCACCGGGCACCTGGAGTACGACACCGGCCTGTTCGACGAAAACACCGTCCACCATCTCGCCGCCCGCTTGCGGCTGCTGCTGGAGGCGGCGGCGCAGGACCCGGACCGCGACGTACGGGCGCTGGAGCTGATGACCGCCGACGAACGGCGGCGGGTGCTGCACGACGGCCAGGGTGCGCACCTGAGCGTCCCGGACACCACCTTCCCCGCCCTGTTCGAGGCCCAGGCCGCGCGCACCCCGCACGCCACCGCGCTGGTGGCCCGGGACGCCACCCTCGGCTTCGCCGCCCTGAACGAGCGCGCGAACCGGCTCGCCCACCACCTGCTGGCCCAGGGCGCCGGCCCCGAACGGGTGGTCGCGGTCCGGCTGCCGCGCACCTCCGACCTGATGGCCGCGGTCCTCGCCGTCGCCAAGGCCGGCGCCACCCTCCTCCACCTCGACCCCGACCTGCCCGCCGAACGCGCCGCCGGACTCCTGGCGGACGCCGCCCCGCACACCCTGGTCACCACCGACACGCTGCGCGACACACCGTGGGACCGGCTGCCCGCCCACAACCCCACCGACCACGACCGCCCGGCCCCGCTGCGCCCGGACCACGCGGCCTACATCGTCTACACCTCCGGCTCCACCGGCCGCCCCAAGGGCGTCGTCGTCGAACACCGCCACCTGGTCAACCTCTGCCACGACCACCGCGCCGGGCTCGTCGCCCCGCACACCGCGGACGGGCAGCGGCTGCGCGCCGCGCTCAGCGCCTCGTTCTCCTTCGACACCTCCTGGGAGGGGCCGCTGCTGCTCGCCCTCGGCCAGGAGGTCCACCTCGTCGACGAGGACGTCCGCCTGGACCCCGAGGCGTTCTGCGCGCAGATCAGCGCACGACACCTCGACCTGGTCAACGTCACCCCGTCCTTCCTGCGCGAACTCCTCGCCGCGGGACTCCTCGCACCCGGCCGCCACCACCCCCGCGTGCTGCTCGTCGGCGGCGAGGCGACCGGCCCCGACACCTGGCGCGAACTGTGCGCCGCCGCCGAGCTCGGCGTCACCGTCTACAACATGTACGGCCCCACCGAGTGCACCGTCGACGCCACCTACGGGCGCGTCACCGAGCACCCCGACGGGCCGGTCATCGGACGCCCCGGCGCCAACCTCCGCGCCTATGTCCTCGACGGTGCCCTGCGCCCGGTGCCGCCCGGCACACCCGGCGAGCTGTACCTCGCCGGCGCGCAGATAGCCCGCGGTTACCTGAACCGGCCCGGGCTGACCGCGACACGGTTCCTCGCCGATCCGTTCGGCGCGCCGGGGGAGCGGATGTACCGCACCGGCGACCGCGCCCGCCGCGACGAACAGGGAGTGCTGGAGTTCCTCGGCCGCGCCGACGAGCAGATCAAGATCCGCGGGTTCCGCGTCGAGCCCGGCGAGGTCGAGGCCGCGCTGCTCGCCCACCCCGGCGTCACCGACGCCGTCGTCACCGCACGCGACCACGCGGGCCGGCTGATGCTCGTGGCGTATCTGGTGCCCACCGGGGACACCGCCCCGAGCGCCGACGAACTGCGGCTCGCGCTGCGCCGCACCCTGCCGGACCACATGGTGCCGGCGGCGTTCGTGCCGCTGACCCGCATTCCGCGCACCACCAGCGGCAAGACCGACCGGCGTGCCCTGCCCGCCCCGCCCGCGCAGCCCGGCACCACCGCCACGTACGTCGCCCCCCGCCCCGGCATCGAAGAGACACTGGCCGGAATCTGGGCGGACGTCCTGCGCGTCGAACGGGTCGGCGCGCGCGACAACTTCTTCGCGCTCGGCGGCGACTCGATCCTCAGCATCCAGATCGTCTCCCGGGCCCGCCAGGCCGGACTCGCACTCACCACCAAGGACGTCTTCCGCCACCAGACCGTCGCCGAACTCGCCTTGCGGGTCACCGAGTCGGCGCCGGTCGCCGCCGACACGACCGCCCCCGCCGAGGCGCCGCTCACCCCCATCCAGCGCTGGTACCTCGACGGCCGCGCCCCCGGCGACCCGCTGCGTTTCACCATGTCGCAGCGCCTCGAACTCGCCCCCGGGACCGACCTGCCGGCTCTGCGCGCCGCCGTGGACGCTCTCGTACGCCATCACCCGGCCCTGCGGACCCGCTTCGGCCGCACCGGCGACGGCTGGCGTCAGGTGGTCCTGCCCGCCGCCCCGGACGGCATCGTCACCCACCACGACGTGACGGGTCTCGACGGTCCCGTCCTGGAGGCCGAGACGGCCCGCCTCGCGGACGAGGCCCGCGCCGCCCTCGACCCCGTCGAGGGCCGCCTGGCGCGCGTCCTGCTCCTCGACCGCGGTCCGCGCGAGCCCGCCCATCTCCTCTTCACCGTCCACCACCTGGCCGTCGACGGCGTCTCCTGGCGGATCCTGCTGGCCGACCTGGAGACCGCCCACCGGCAGGCCGCCGCCGGACACCCCGTCGAGCTGCCCCCGGCCACCACCGCGTACGGCCTCTGGGCGGCCCGCCTGGAGGCCCACACCCGCTCCGGTGCCCTGGACGGCGACCTGGAGCACTGGCGGCGCACCGTGGAGGCCCCCGCCGACCTGCCCGAGGGCCGGCCCGGCCCCAACACCCACGGCACCGCCGCCACGGTCACCGTGGAACTGGAGCCGGAGACCACCGAGGCCCTGCTGCGGCAGGTCCCTGAGGTCTACCGCACCCAGGTCAACGACGTTCTGCTCAGCGCCCTCGGCCGCACCCTGGCCCGCTGGTGCGGACGCGAGAGCGTGCTGGTCGGCGTCGAGGGCCACGGCCGCGAGGACCTCTTCGACGACCTGGACCTGTCCCGGACGGTCGGCTGGTTCACCGCCGAGTTCCCCCTCGCGCTGACCGTCGACCCCGACGCCGGCTGGCACGACACCCTGCGCTCGGTCAAGGAGCAGCTGCGCGCGGTGCCCCTGCACGGACTGAGCCACGGCGCGCTGCGCCACCTGCTGCCCGGCAGCCCTCTGAGCGGGACCCCGGCACCCCGGATCGGCTTCAACTACCACGGCCGGTGGGACGCCGACGGCGGTGGCAGCGGCCTGTACGGAGCGGCCCTGCCCCCGGCCGGCTCGGACACCGACCCCGACGCCCCCCGGCCGTACCTGCTGGACATCACCGGCGTGGTCCAGGACGGCCGGCTCGAACTCGGCTGGACCTATCCGCCGGCCGTCTACGACGAGTCCACCGTCCGCGGGCTCGCCGAGGAGATGTGCGCGGCGCTGCGCGAGATCGCCGCCCACTGCGCCCGCCCGGACGCGGGCGGCCGCACCCCGTCGGACTTCCCGCTGGCCGGCCTCGGGCAGAGCGACCTGGACCGCCTGGTGGGCGACGGCCGGGACGTGGCCGACGTCCTGCCGCTGACACCCCTGCAAGCCGGCATGCTCTTCCACGGCCTGGTCGACACGGAGGGCGCCTACTCGGACCGGGTGGCCGTCCGCCTGTCCGGGGTGGGCGACCCGCAGGGCTTCGCCACCGCCTGGCAGCAGGTCGCCGACCGCACCGAGGCCCTGCGCACCAGCGTCCACTGGCAGGGACTGCCGCACCCCGTGCAGGTCGTGCACCGGCGCGTGGAGCTGCCCGTCACCCACCTGGACTGGCGAGGCCTCACACCCGAGGAGCGCTCGGCGGCCACCGAAGAGCTCCTGGCCGCCGACCGCGCGGCGGGCATGGACCTGAACACCGCACCGCTCACCCGCGTCACCCTGGCCGCGCTCCCCGGCGACGAGATCCTGCTGCTGTGGTCCTCCCACCACCTGGCCCTGGACGGCTGGAGCACCGGACAGCTCCTCACCGAGGTGTGCGAACGCTACGCCGCCCTCACCGGCGGACGGGCGGCCCCCGCACCGGTCAGGCGCCCGTTCGCCGACTTCCTGCGCTGGCTGCGCGACCAGGACGAGACCGCCGCCGAGGCCCACTGGTCCCGGGCCCTCGCCGGATTCTCCGCCCGCACCCCACTGCCCTACGACCGCACACCGGCCGAAGAGCACCGCGCCCGCGCCGCCGCCGTCACGAGCCGACGGCTGGACGAGGACCTGTCGGCGCGGCTGCGGCACAGCACCGCCCGGGCCGGGCTCACGGTGAACACCGTGATCGAGGGCGCCTGGGCGCTGCTCCTGGCCCGCCACAGCGGCCGCGACGACGTCGTGTTCGGCACCACCGTCTCCGGACGCCCGGCCGAACTGCCCGGCGTGGAGTCGATGATCGGCATGTTCATCAACACCGTGCCCAACCGCATCCGCGTGGCGGGCGGGGGAGCGGTCTCCTGGCTGCGCGAGGTGCAGGAGCGGCAGAGCGACGCCCGGCGCTTCGACTTCCTCGCCCTGCCCCGCATCCAGGCGCTGAGCGAGACCCCGGCCGGTGAGCCGCTGTTCGACAGCATGGTGGTGTTCGAGAACTACCCCGTCGACGAGTCCGCCACGGCCCGCACGGGCGTGCGGGTCGAGGAGGTGCGCGCCGAGGACGCGCCCACCTTCCCGCTGTGCCTGCGCGCCCACCTCGGCGACCGCCTCGGCGTCGACCTCGCCTACGACGACGGCCTGTTCGACGCGGACACCGCCGAACGCCTCGCTGACCGCCTCACGGTCGTCCTGCGCGCCCTCGCCGACGCTCTGGAGACGGACGCGGACGTCACCGGCCTGGAGGCGCTGACCGAGGACGACCACGCCCTGCTGCAGCGGTGGAACACCACCGTCCGCCGGACCGGGCCGCGCAGCCCCGTCGACCTGTTCGCCGAGCGGGCCCGCCGCACCCCCGAAGCGCCCGCCCTGCGCGACGGCGACTTCCAGCTGACCTACCGTCAACTGCACGACTGGTCCGACGCGGTGGCCTCCCGGCTCCTCGCCGGCGGACTGCGGCCCGAGGACCGGGTGGCCCTGCTGATGGACCGCGGCGCCGCACTCGTCGTCGCCCAGCTCGCCGTCCTCAAGGCGGGCGGCGCCTACGTGCCCGTCGACGCCCGCGCCCCCGAGGACCGGCGCCGCACCCTGATCGAACGCGCCGGCGCGACGGCCCGGCTGACCGCCGAGGACGTCACCGCCGCGCGCACCCCCGTGCCGGACGCGCCCCTCGCCGCACCGGCGGACCCCGACCGGCTCGCGTACGTGATGTTCACCTCCGGCTCGACCGGCGAACCGAAGGCGGTCGCCGTACGCCACCGTGACGTGGCCGCCCTCGCCACCGACAGCCGCTTCACCGGCGGCGTGTGCGAACGGGTGCTGCTGCACTCCCCGGTGGCCTTCGACGCCGCCACCTTCGAGGTGTGGGCGCCGCTGCTCACCGGCGGCTGTGTCGTCGTGGCACCCTCACGGCCGCTGGACGCCGCGCTGCTGCGGCACCTGGTCCACGGCACCGGTCTGAGCGCCCTGTGGCTGACCGCCGGGCTCTTCCGGCTCCTCGCCCAGGACGCGCCGGACTGCTTCACCGGTCTGCGCCAGGTGTGGACCGGCGGCGACGTCGTGCCCGCCGCGGCCGTACACCGCGTCCTGAACGCCTGCCCCGGCCTGACCGTCGTGGACGGCTACGGCCCGACCGAGACCACGACGTTCGCGACGTCCTTCGCGCTCACCGACGCGACGGACGTCCCCGGCACCGTGCCCATCGGCCACCCGCTCGACGACATGCGCGTCCACGTTCTCGACGGGCGGCTGCGGCCCGTGCCGCCGGGCTGCCCCGGTGAGCTGTACCTCGCCGGCGAGGGCGTGGCCCGCGGCTACCTGGGCCGCCCCGGCGACACCGCGGCCCGCTTCCTCGCCGACCCGGCCGGCCCGCCCGGCAGCCGCATGTACCGCACCGGCGACCTGGCCCGCCGCCGCCCCGACGGCACCGTCGAGTTCCTCGGCCGCGCCGACGACCAGGTGAAGATCCGCGGCTTCCGTGTCGAACCCGGCGAGGTCGAGGCGGTTCTCGCGGCGCACCCCGCCGTCACCGACGTGACGGTGCTGGCCCGCGAGGACCGGCCCGGCAGCCGCCGCCTAGTGGCCTACGTGGTGGGCACCGAAGACGTCACGGCCCTCACGGAGTCCGCCCGGCGCTCCCTGCCGGACTACCTCGTGCCGTCGGCCTTCGTGGTCCTGCCCGCGCTGCCGCTCAGCCGCAACGGCAAGGTCGACCGCGCGGCGCTCCCCGCCCCGGAACCCGCGAGCGGCGCGTCCGAGGGCGCACCGGCCGAGCCGCGCACCGACGCCGAGCGCCGCACGGTGGAGGTCTTCGCCGACGTCCTGTCCGTGCCGCGCCCCGGCGTGCGGGACGACTTCTTCCAGCTGGGCGGCGACTCCATCCTCAGCATCCGGCTGGCCGTGCGCCTGTCAGAGGCGTTCGGCACCGACCTGTCCCCGCGCGCGGTGTTCACCCATCCGACCCCCGAGGCCCTCGCCGCCCTGCTCACCGAGGAACGCCCCGGCGACCCCGGCCCCGCCCCGATCGTCCCCGTCACCCGGGACACGCCCGCCCCGATGTCGTACGCCCAGCAACGCCTGTGGTTCCTGGAGGAGTTCGCGCCGGGCAGCGGCGAGTACGTCACCGCGCTGGCCCTGCGGCTGCGCGGCCGGCTCGACGTGCCCGCCCTCACCGGGGCCCTGCGCGCCCTGGTCCAGCGGCACGAGGCGCTGCGCACCACCTTCGACGCGGTCGACGGCCACGGCGTGCAGACCGTCCACCCGGCCGGAGACGTACCGCTGACCCTGCACGACCTGTCCGCACTGCCGGGCAGCGCACGCGACGCCCGGCTCGCGGACCTCCTGGACGCCGAACGCGCCCGCACCTTCGACCTGCGGCGCGGCCCGCTCCTGCACACGGGACTGATCAGGCTCGCCGACGACGAGCACGTCCTGACGCTGACCCTGCACCACATCGTCACCGACGGCTGGTCCACGGGCGTCCTCACCGGCGACCTCGCCCACTTCTACCGCACCGAACTCGGCGCGGAATCGGGCGCCTTGCCGCCGCTGCCGGTGCAGTACGCCGACTACGCGCACTGGCAGCGCGGGCGCGGCACCGACGGCCACCTCGCCTACTGGAAGGAGCACCTGGCCGGACTGGAGACACTGGACCTGCCCACCGACCGGCCCCGCCCGGCGGTCCGCACCCACCGGGGCGCCTCCGTACGGCTCGCCCTGCCCCGCGACACCACCCGCCGCCTCACCCGGGTGGGCCGGGACCGGCAGGCCACCCTGTTCACCACGCTGGTCGCCGCCGCCCAGGCCTACCTGGCCCGGCTGACCGGCGGCGAGGACATCACCGTCGGCACGGTCACCTCGGGCCGTGACCGCGCCGAGGTCCAGCACCTCGTCGGGTTCTTCGTCAACACCCTCGTGCTGCGCTCCCGCGTCCGGCCCGACCGGCCCTTCCCCGAGTTCCTCGACGCGGTCCGCGACACCGTCCTCGACGCGTTCGCCCACCAGGAGGCGCCGTTCGAGCAGGTGGTGGACGAGGTGCAGCCGGTCCGCGACACCAGCCGCACCCCGCTGTTCCAGGTCATGGTGGTCCTCCAGAACGCCCCGGCCGCCGCCCTGGACCTGCCCGGCCTCCAGGTCACCGACGTCGACAGCGAGCTGCGGCACGCCGCGTTCGACCTCACCCTGGAGTTCGCCGAGACCGGCACCGGTGAACTGCACGGCGTGCTCACCTACAACACCGACCTGTTCGAGGCGGCCACCGCCGAACGCATGGCCGACCAGCTCGCCACCCTCCTGACCGCCGTCGCCGACGACCCCGACCGGCCCCTGGGCTCCCTGCCCCTGGCCACCGACGAGACCCTCAAGACCGTCCTCGACCACGGCCGCGGCACCGCCCGGCCGGTCCCGGCGGCGACCCTGCCCGAGCTGTTCGAACGGCAGGCCGCCCGCACGCCCGACGCCGTGGCCCTGGCCGACGCCGACGGCCGGGAGCTGACGTACGCACAGGTCGAACGCGCCGCCAACCGGCTGGCGCACCGCCTCATCGCCCAGGGCGTGGGCCCCGAGCGGACCGTGGCGCTGGCCCTGCCCCGCAGCGCCGAGACGATCGTCGCGCAGCTCGCCGTCACCAAGGCCGGCGGCGCCTTCCTGCCCGTCGACCCGGACTACCCGCGGCAGCGCCGGGAGTTCATGCTGCGCGACGCGGAAGCCCGGCTCGTGCTGGACGACCCCGCCGCCGTATGGGACGCGGCCGGACCGGACACCGCACCCACCGACGCCGACCGCACGGCCCCGCTGACCGTCGACCACCCGGCGTACGTCATCTACACCTCCGGCTCCACCGGCACGCCGAAGGGCGTCACGGTGACACACCGCGGCCTCGCCGCCTTCGCCGCGGCGGCCGCCGACCGCTACGACGCGGGCCCCGGCGACCGGGTCCTGCACTTCGCCTCACCCAGCTTCGACGCCTCGGTCCTGGAGCTGTGCGTGTCGCTGCTCAGCGGAGCCACCCTGCTCACCGGGGAGGAGGGCCCCCTCGTCGGCGAGCGCCTCGCCCAGGCCCTCGCCGAACGGGAGGTCACCCACACGCTGATCCCGCCCGCCGCCCTCGCCACGGTCGATCCCGCGACCGCCGGCGCCCTGCCGCACCTGCGCACCCTCATCGTCGGCGCCGAGGCCTGCCCCGCCCACCTCGTCGAACGGTGGGCCCCCGGCCGGCGGATGATCAACTCGTACGGCCCCACCGAGGCCACCGTCGTCGCCACCTGGACCGGCCCGCTCACCCCGGGCACGGGCGCCCCACCCATCGGACGCCCCGCCGGCGCCACCCGCGTCCACGTCCTGGACGCCGCCCTTCGCCCCGTCCCGCCCGGCATCACCGGCGAGCTCTACGTGTCCGGCCCCGGCCTGGCCCGCGGCTACCTCGGCCGGCCCGGCCTGACCGCGTCCCGTTTCGTCGCCGACCCGTTCGGCGCCCCCGGCGCACGCATGTACCGCACCGGCGACCTGGCCCGCTGGGACACCGACGGCGAACTGCGCTTCGCCGGACGCGCCGACGACCAGGTCAAACTGCGCGGCTTCCGCATCGAGCCCGCGGAGATCGAGAGCGCGCTGCGCGCCGGCCCGCTGGTGCGCGACGCGGTGGTCACCGTACGCGGTGCCGGCGGCGACCCGGACGGCCGCTCCGGGGGACGGCTGGTCGCCTACGTCGTGCCCGCCGAGGGCCCCCTGGAGGACCTGCCGGTGCCCCGGCTGCGCGACCACCTCGCCGGGCTGCTGCCACCCCACATGATCCCCTCGGCGTTCGTGCCGCTGGCCCACCTGCCGCTCACCCCGAACGGCAAGATCGACCGCGGCGCGCTGCCCGAACCCGGCCCCACCCACACCGCCACCGGGCCGCACACGCCCCCGCGCACCGACACCGAACGCCGCATCGCCCGCATCTGGTCCGACGTCCTCGGCGTGGCCCGGGTCGGAGCCCACGACAACTTCTTCCACCTCGGCGGCGACTCCATCCTCAGCATGCAGGTCGTCTCCCGCCTGCGGCGCGACGGACTGCACCTGACCACCCGCGACCTGTTCACCCACCAGACCCTCGCCGAGCTGGCCGGCGTCGTCACCGCCGCGCCCCGGCACTCCGGCGACGAGACGGTGAGCGGGGACGTGCCGCTCACCCCCATCCAGGACTGGTTCCTGACCGGCCCGCGCGCCAGCCACGCCCACTTCAACCAGTCCCTGCTGGTGGAACTCACCGCCGACGTGGACGCCGCCGCCCTGGAGACGGCCCTCAACGCCCTGCTCGACCATCACGACGCCCTGCGCATGCGCTTCACGGTGGAGCAGGACGGCTGGCGCCAGTTCAACCCGCCGGTCACCGACACCGACCGCGACCGGCTCCTGACCCGCCACGACCTCACCGGACTGACCCCCACCGACGCCGACGCGGCGATGGAGAAGGCCGCCGACGACCTGCACACCGGCTTCGACCTGGCACGTGGACCGCTGCTGCGGGCGGCCCTGTTCACCGGCGCCGCCGACCGCCCCGCCTTCCTCCTCCTGGTCGCCCATCACCTCGTCGTGGACGCCGTCTCCTGGCGCATCCTGCGCGACGACCTCGAAGCCGCCTACCGCCAGGCCGCCCAGGGCGAACCCGTGTCGCTGGGCGCACGCACCACGTCCTTCCGCGACTGGGCCCGGGGCCTCGCCGCGCATGTCGCGGCCGGCGCCCTCGACCACGAACTGCCCTACTGGGAACACGCGGTGGACACCGCCGAGCCCCTCCCCGCGGGAACACCGGAGGGGCCCGGCACGGGCGCCGTGGACACCCTCACCGTCGAACTGGACGAGGCCGACACCGAAGCGCTGCTGCGGGCCGCCCCGACCGCCTACCGCACCCGCGTCAACGACGTGCTGCTCGCCGCCCTCGCGCTCGCCCTGGCCCGCTGGACCGGCCGCGAGGAGGTCCGCCTCGACCTGGAGGGACACGGCCGCGAGGACGTCCTCGACGACGTCGACCTCACCCGCACCGTCGGCTGGTTCACCGCCGTCCACCCCGTCGCCCTCCGCATCCCCGAACCCGCGGAGCTCGGCCCCGGCCGCGACTGGCGGACCCTGGTGAAGTCGGTACGCCGCCAGCTGCGCGCCGTACCCGGCAACGGCCTCGGCTTCGGCGCGCTGCGCACCTTCGGCCCGCCCGAGGTGCGCGAACGCCTCGGCCGCGGCGCACACGGACAGGTCGTCTTCAACTACCTCGGTCAGTGGGACGCCCGCCCCGACAGCCCGGGCGACGGCCTCGTGCGCACCGAGCACGGCTCCTTCGGCCGCCACCACGACCCGCGCGACAGCGGCTCCCACCCCCTGGAGATCGTCGGCGCGGTCCAGCGCGGCCGGCTGTCCTTCACCTGGCACCACCGGCCCGCCCTGCACGCCACCGACACCGTCCGCCGGGTCGCCGAGGACTTCGCCCACGCCCTGCGCCACATCGCCCACCACGCTCGCGACCGCCGGTGACGCCCCTCCCCGTGGGCCGCGCCCCACCGCCACCACCGGACGACCGGCCGTCCCGCACCACCCACCCGTCACGAACCGTCACAATCAAAGAGAGCGAGACCGACAGACATGGACGAGAACACCCGCTACCAGGTGCTGCGCAACGACGAGGAGCAGTACTCGCTGTGGCCCGCCGACCTGGAGGTCCCCGCCGGCTGGCAGCCCGTCGGCAAGGAGGGCACGGAGGCCGAGTGCTCCGCCTACGTCGACGAGGTCTGGACCGACATGCGCCCGCGCAGCCTGCGTGAGCGCATGGAGAACGCCCGGGCCTGACGCGCCCGCGCACTCTCCCACGGGCCGGGCCGGGGCGCCCGACAGCGCGCCCCGGCCCGGCCCTCGCCCGCCTGCCCTTCCCCGGGAGCCCTCATGACACCGGTCCTGCACACCGAACGCCTCACCTTCCGCCCCTACCGCCCCGAGGACGAGGACGCCTTCGTGGCCCTGCTGCGCGACGAGGAGGTGTGCCGCTGGATGGGCCAGGAACGCGTGCCCGAAGCGGACATCCGCACGCTGTTCCGCGCCATCCTCGACGACGTCTACCCCCAGCGCCGGTTCGACGTGTGGGGGCTGTGGCAGCAGGACGTCTTCGTCGGGCACGCCGAGGTGAAGAAGACGGGCAACGTCGACGGACACGAACTGATAGCCGCCCTGGCGCCCGCCCATTGGGGCCGCGGCCTCGGCACGGAAGTGGTCCGCGGCCTGCTGCGCCACGCCGCCGCCAACCTCGGGCTGAAGGAGGCCTACGGCATGGTCGGAGCCGGCAACACCGCCAGCCTGGCCCTCTGCCGCCGCCTGGGCTTCCGCCACGTCCGGGACGTGACGGGCGACGACGGGGAGGTGACCAAGGTGATGGTGATCGCGACAACGGAGGCGGGATGATGCGGGCCGGACGCCGGTGAGGGCGGCGTGGTGCGTCACGGGGGCCAAGGGCGCCGAGGCGTCTCCTGGGCGACAAGCCACCGAGAAGGGCGACCTCGCCGACGGTCGGGACACGCCCGCCGGGGCAGACGCCTCCCAGAGGACGTTCCGGCCCGCCGGGACGCGGACATGAGACACGTGTGAAGCCGGCGAGAGGACGACCGAGCATGACGAGCACGCAACAGGCCGCAGCCCCCGCCGTCGAGCAGCCGGTGCTCGACGACCTCCGCCGCCGCCTGCGCGGCTACCGCCCGGTCGACGTCCCCACCGGTTTCGGATGGGCGCGCGGTGTCGACGGCGACTACCTCGCGGACCTCATCTCCTACTGGGCCGGCTCCTACGACTGGCGCGAGCACGAAGCCCGGCTCCGCGCCCTGCCGTGGACCCTCACCGGTCTCCCCGACGCGCCGGTGCGGGCGATCCATCGGCGAGCAGCACGCAGCGACGCGGTGGCGGTGGTGCTGCTGCACGGGTGGCCCGACTCCGTTCTGCGCTTCGAGAAGGTCTGGCCGTTGCTGTCCGACCTCCACGTGATCGTCCCGGCCCTGCCCGGCTTCCCGTTCGCCGCACCTGTCGCCCGCCGCGGCATGTCGTCCCGGGACATGGCCGAAGCGATCGCGAACGCGGTGGCCGGGCTCGGCTACGAGCGCTATGTCGTGTCCGCCGGCGACGTGGGCTGCGACGTCGCCGAGGCACTGGCCGCCGCCCACCCCGACCGGGTCGCCGCCCTGCACCTGACGGACGTGTCGCAGTACCGCTTCCTGGTGGACCCGCCGCAGGACCTGTCCGACGCGGAGCGGGCGTACGTCCGGCACGGTCACCACTGGCAGGCCACGGAGGGCGGCTACATGCACGAGCAGGCCACCAAACCGCACACGCTGGCGGTGGCCCTGGGTGACTCGCCCGCGGGCCTGGCCGCCTGGATCGTGGAGAAACTGCGGGCGTGGACCGACTGCGGCGGCGATGTGGAGACGGTGTTCACCCGGGACGAGTTGCTCACGTGGATCACCGCGTACTGGGTCAGTGGCGCCATCGGCACCTCCTTCACCCCTTACGCCGAGAACGCGGCGAAGCCGGCCGGACGCATCGATGTCCCCACGGCCTTCACGGTCTTCCCGAAGGACCTCGTCAACGCGCCGCGCGAGTTCGCCGCACGCTTCTTCGACGTCCGTTCCTGGACCGAGGAAAGCGCCGGTGGCCACTTCGCGGCCTGGGAGTGCCCTTCGGCGTACGCTGCCGGTGTCCGCACGGCGGTGGACCTGGCGAGGCAGAGGTATGCGTGATGCCTGAAGGGGGCGGCCTCGCCGCGCACCCACAGAACCGGCGGTGGCCGGAGCCGGCGGAGGCGAGTACGGTCACCTATGACGCGGTGCCGGCCAGGCCTGGATGAGGTACCACTCGGTGACCTCGTCGGGAGCCAGGTCGAAGGCGGTGTCGCGGCCACGGGCGTGGATGCGCAGCATGTAGTCGCCGGGTCCGCGGAACGACAGAACGGGAAGTTCCTCGTCCAGGTCGTCCATGAGGCCGCGGATCATGAGATCGCCGGATGCGGAGTGTGCCGAGACCTCGACGATCTCCTGCCAGTCACCGCTGTCGGGTCGCGGTCGCGATGCGTGGAGGGCGACGGTGACGTCGACGTCGCCGGTGTGGATGCCGGTCAGCACGGTGACTGCACCGTGCGTGACGTGCACCAGACCGTCGTGGCCGCGCTCCCGTCGGGCGCCGCCCAGGTGCTCCTCCTCGTCGCGGATCTCGAACTGGTGGTACTGGACGGGCACGAGTCCGTTGGCCCGCTCGACCTCGTCGCTCATATCTGCTGTCCTCCGGGGACCAAGTGGTGCGGTAGCCCGCCACCATGTCATCAGGCCGACGTCCGCGGCGCACCCGACTGCCCCTTCCAGCCAGCGGACCGCGCACGGGAGACGGCTTGTGAGCGGCGAATTTGAGACGCGGCTATGAGGGAACCGGTCAGGACGGCCCGGACCGTGAGGCCGGCTGCATGGCTCATGCATCACCATGGCACCGTGCGCATCGCCGAACTCGTCCTCAAGTACGTGCAGGCGCTGGCCTGGCCCGCCGTCACGCTCACCGTGCTCTGGTTTCTCCGGGCCCATCTGCGCGACACCATCCAGCGGTTGTCCCGGGTGGAAACACCGGTCGGAGCCATCGAGTTCGCTGCCGCAGCGCGGGACGTACTGCGGCAGTCGGAGACCGGGACGGACAGCAGCGCCGTGTCCGCTCCACCGCCCCCTCCTCCCGTGCGGCAGCGCTCCATCCCGTCGCCTCCGGCGTTCGGCGCCGGTGCGCAGGCGCCTGGTTCCGCGACCGGAGGGAGCGCCCGCGAACCCGGCGATCACGCCGATCACGCCCCGTCAGGAGGAACGGAGTTCGAGCCCCGGCCGGTGCCGCCGGGCGCCGGATACGGCTATCCCGGGCCGGTACCCGCTTCCCCTCCGGCGCAGTACGGCCCCGTGCGGAACGGATACCTCTCACCCACCCGAGGCACTCAACTGCGCGAGGCACGGCACGCGGTGGACGCAGCGCCCGCGGGTGCGGTGGCCACGGCCTGGAACGCGCTGCACGCCCTGTGCACGGACGTCGTCACGGCCGTCGGTTTCCCCGCGCCGTCCCGTCCTTCGGAGTTCGGCGCCCGGCTCACTTCCCTCGGGGCATCCCCGTACACGGTGATGGTCATCGAGCGTCTGCACCGGCTGAGCGAGGACGCCCTGCGCGAGCCGGCCGCCGTGACCGCCAGCGCTGCGCGGGACTACGTCGACGCCTGCCTTTCCGCTGCCCGGGAGGTCGAACGGCTCCGGCAGCAACGGCAGTGGTGACGCGCTGCGCGTGATCGTGATCGCGAGCGCGCGGGCGAAGCGCCGGCCGCACGGCGGCCCGCACTTGACCTCAAGTGAAGTCGAGATACGACACTCGGCGTATGAAGGACACGAACAGCAACGTCATCCTGTTCCACAACACCATGCGCATCACCGAGGGTCACCTGGACGACTTCCGGCGTGCCATAGCGCGGGCGGTGACCTTCGTCGAGGCGCACGGGCCCCAACTCATGGTGGAGGTGTACATCGACGAGGAACGGATGCTGGCGCACAGCTTCCAGCTCTACCGGGACTCCGACGCCATCCGCACCCACTGGCGGTTGTCGGACCCGTACATCCGCGAGGTGATGGAGCACTGCACCGTCCAGCGCTTCGAAGTGTTCGGCGAACCGGACGACGACATCGTGGCGGCCCTGCAGACACCCGACGGCGCCCCGTTCCCCTTCACCATCACACCACGCCTGGCCGGCTTCACCCGCCTCGACGAGAGCAGCCCGGCCGGGCTCAGCCGGTCGTCTTGATCACCCGGGCGGGCACTCCCGCGACGACGGTGTCCGCAGGGACATCTCGTGTGACCACCGCGCCGGCGGCGACCACCGCGCCGGCACCGATGGTCACCCCCTGCGTGATCACCGCAGCCGTCCCGATCCAGACGTCGTCCTCGATGACAATCGGGGCGAAGGAGAGGTACGTGCGGCGCTCGGCCCGGGGCAGGGGATGACCTCCGGTGATGAGGCTGACCTTCGGGGCGATCATGACGCCGTTGCCGATGCTGATGCCCCCTCTGTCCATGAAGGTGCATCCCTGGTTGACGAAGACGTTCTCCCCGAAGGTCGTGTTCAGCCCGTACTCGGTGAAGAACGGTGGATAGATCGTCACCGATTCCGGCAGTGGGCCACCGAACACCAGAGAAAGAAGCTCCTTGCGGCCTTCGATGTCGCTGAACGGGAGCACGTTCAGTCGAGACGTCACATCGGTCACCTCCGCGACGCGCGCCGTGTAGCGTGCGGAATCGGGCGTCCGGACGAACATGACCTGCTCTGTGCGGGTAGACATGCGCTGATTCCACCACCGCGCGGAACAGCGGATCAAACAACCCTGCCCCGCATCGGACACAACTCATGGTTGTGCCCGATGCGGGGCAGAATCGTTCGAGTGGAAGCACACCAGTCACCGGACAGAACCCCGGACGGGCACTTCGTCGTCATCAAGGGACGGAAATGGCGGGCCACCGATCCCGCCGTTCCGGAGGACGTCGCCGCTCGTCTTCGGCGTCACCTCATGTCCGCCCGGCGCGCCGTCCGCTCCGCGACCACTGCGGGCGACGCACAGGCCGAACGGGCAGCGCGCGCACGCGTGAACCGGGCGAAGATCGCGCTGGGCGAACGGGGCACCGCGTGGTGGGAGCAGTCCGAGGCCGAGCGCCGACGACGCTGGGAACGAGGGCTTGAGTCCCTCGACACGGAGGCACAGGGCTGACGCCGCGGGGCGACGACGAGCGACAAGGTGATACCGGGTATCAGGCCGCGAGGAGCTCCTGCTCGCGGTCCGGGACCGTGACCTGGGGCTTCCTGTTCGGCAGGGAGAGCCGGAAGACCTTGCGCCACGCGGAGAACACCTGCTTGGGCAGCGGCCCGGTGACGTACTCCAGCTCGTACTTCTCGAACAGCGCGCGCACCTTCACCGCGACCTCGGCGTACCGGTTGCTCGGCAGGTCCGGGAACAGGTGGTGCTCGATCTGGTGCGAGAGGTTGCCCGTCATGAAGTGCATGGCCTTGCTGCCGCTGATGTTCGCCGAGCCCATCATCTGGCGCAGGTACCACTGGCCGCGCGTCTCGCCCTTGATCGACCGGCGCTCGAAGACCTGCACGCCCTCGGGGAAGTGCCCGCACATGATCACCGAGTGCGACCAGAGGTTGCGGACCAGGTTCGCGGTGAACGTCGCGGCCAGCGTGGGCAGGAACGACGGGCCCGACAGCAGCGGGTGGATCACGTAGTCCTTGAGCACCTGCTTGCGGATCTTGCGGCCCACGGCCCTGGCCCGCGCGCGGAACTCCGGGTTCTTCCGGCGGCGCTTGCTCAGGTTCTTGCCGAGCTCCAGGTCGTAGGCGGCGATGCCGTACTCGAAGAAGCAGGCGTTGAGGAAGTTCCACAGCGGCTGGCCGAGGTGGAACGGGTGCCACTTCTGGTCCTCGTCGACGCGCATGATGCCGTAGCCGAGGTCGTTGTCCTTGCCGATCACGTTCGTGTACGCGTGGTGCAGCTCGTTGTGCGAGTGCTTCCACTGGTCGGCCGGCGAGACGTGATCCCATTCCCAGGTGGTGGAGTGGATCTTCGGGTCCCGCATCCAGTCCCACTGGCCGTGCAGGATGTTGTGGCCGATCTCCATGTTGTCCATGATCTTCGCCACGGACAGGCCGGCGGTGCCGATCACCCAGGCGGGCGGGAACATCGAGAACAGCAGCACGCCGCGGCTGACCAGCTCGAGCTTGCGCTGCGCCGAGATGACCTTGCGGATGTACGCGGCGTCCTTCTCGCCGCGACTGGCGATCACCTCGTCGCGGATCGCGTCCAGCTCGCGGCCGAGCTCCTCGATCTGCTCCGCGGTCAGGTGGGCGGTGGGGTCGATGGCGGTCAAAGTGCTCCTACCGTTCGATGTCACAAGGGCCCGCCGCGGCGGACACGCAGGTCTGGATGAGGACGCCCGGCTCGGCCTCGGTGATCTCGCCGGTGCGCAGGTCGCGGACGGCGCCCGCCTTGAGCGGCGTGACGCAGCCGAAGCAGATGCCCATGCGGCAGCCGGAGGGCATGAGCACGCCGGCCTCCTCGCCGACGTCCAGCAGCGGCGTGGCACCGTCCGCGTCGACGGACTTGCCGGTCGCGCTGAACGTGACCTCACCTCCGTCGCCGGTGACGACGACGCCGGCGCGGAACCGTTCGGTGTGCAGGCGCTCCGGCACGCCGTGCTCGCTCCAGTGCTTCTCGGCGGCGTCGAGCAGGCCCGTGGGCCCGCACGCCCAGGTCTCGCGCTCGGCCCAGTCGGGCACGAGTTCGCCGAGACGGGCGAGGTCGAGCTTGCCGTCCGTGTCGGTGTGCACCTCGGTGAGCCGCAGCTTCTTGCCCGCGACCAAACCGTGCAGTTCGTCGCGGAAGATCACGTCGTGCGGCCGTGGCGCGCTGTGGACCATGACGACGTCGTCGAACGCGGTGTCGCGCAGCATGCCCATCACGGGCGTGATGCCGCTGCCGGCCGTCAGGAAGAGCACCTTGGCGGGCTTGGCCTGCGGCAGCACGAAGTCACCGGTCGCTTGGTCGAGCTGGATCAGCGTGCCCGGTTTCGCCCTGCGGACCAGGTGGTTGCTGACCTTGCCGCCCGGGATCGCCTTCACGGTGATCGTGACACGGCCGTCCCGGCGGTTCGTCGGCGAGGTGAGGGAGTAGGCGCGCCACAGGCGCACCCCGTCGACGTCGACCCCGATCCGGACGTACTGACCGGCTCTGTGACCGCGCCAGCCCCGTCCCGGCCTGATCACGAGGGTCGCGGCGTCACCCGTCTCGGGGTGCACGGCCTCGATCCGCCCACGCAGGTCGGCGCCCGCGCGCAGCGGACTGACCAGGTCGAGGTAGTCCGACGGCAGGAGCGGCGTCGTGACCATCTCCAGCAGTTTCCACGCCCTGCTGCGGAGGGCTGCACTCGTCATGACTCCAGCTTGCTGTGCCCGTAGGCGTAAAGTCCTGACCGCAGGACGTGAATCTGGTGGATCGATTTGTTCGCAGGGAATGAAAACGTGAGTCATGCACTCCGGAGGGTCAGCGAGCTGGCCCTGGATGAGACGACGGTCACCGCACTGCGGGCCGAGCTGAAGACCACGGCCGACGAGGTCGTCCAGGCGATCATCGACGAGGTCCCTCCCTACGCCAACGCCCTGTCGGGCCACATGGGCGCCACCATCCGACGGGCCGTGCGCACCGCCCTGGGACACTACCTGGACCTCGCGAGCGGGAACGCCACAGGCGGCGACGCCGGAGAGGCGGCCTACGAGCTGGGCCGCGGCGAGGTGCGCGACGGCCGTTCGATGGACGCCCTGCTCAGCGCCTACCGCGTCGGCGCCCGCGTGGCCTGGCGATGCCTGGCGGCGGGTGCCGTACCCGCGGGACTGCCCGCCGCCGAGGTCGCCAAGTTCGCCGAGCTGACCTTCGCCTACATCGACGAGCTGTCCGCCGCGAGCGCCGCGGGCCACGCCGACGAACTGGCCGCCCGCGGCAGGGCCCAGGAGCGCCACCTGGAACACCTGGCCCGCGACCTCCTCGCCGGCGCGAGCCCTGACGTACTGCTGACGTCCGCGCAACGGGCCGGCTGGCAGCCTCCGGTCTCCCTGACCGCGGTCCTCCTGCCCGCCGCCCAGGCCCGGCCCGCCTACCGCACGCTCGACCCGGGCACCCTCGTCCTCGACGATCTGCCGGACGCCACCGGGGTGCTGCTCGTCCCCGACGCCGACCGATCGCACCTGCTGCGGCAGCTGACCGACCGCACCGCCGTGGTCGGCCCGGCCCGGCCGTGGACGCGTGTCTCCGCCTCCTACGCACGGGCCGCACGCGCGCGCTCCCTCTCCGCGGACATCCGCGACACCGAGGACCACCTGCCCGAGCTGGTGCTGAGCGCCGACGCGGACGCGTTCGCGGACCTGCGCGCCCGAGCCCTCGCGCCGTTGCGGACCCTGCCCGCCACGACGGCACGGCGGCTGGAGGAGACGCTGCGGGCGTGGCTGCTGCACCAGGGCAGGCGGGAGGAGGTGGCGGCGGCGTTGTTCGTCCACCCCCAGACGGTCCGGTACCGGATGTCGCAGCTGCGGGAGCTGTTCCCGGATCTCGCATCGCCCGAGCGGGTCCTCGAACTGACGCTGGCGGTGGGTCTGCGGGACGGCTGACGGGCACCGTCTCGCCAGGCTGCCACCAGCCGGCCGCATGCGTCCTGTACCGCCTGGCAGCCTCAGGCGGTACAGACCGAGGAGCACGCATACGCCCCGGCCGGGGCGGGCGCATGCGCGCGGACGATGTCGCGGGCCACCCGGCGCACGGCCGTGGCCTCGGGCAGGTCACGGCCGTGCGGGCGCCCAGGCCAGGGCATCGGTGGCCGGCGGAAGGCCGGACACGTCCGCGCAGGTCACGCCGGGCCGTGGGTGGAGCGGGCGGAACGCCGCCGGGGTGAAGGCCACGGCCAGCCCCATGGGAAGAAGAGCCCTCGGGTGGGGACCGTCCGCGCCAGCGGCCGAATTCCGTCACGACGACGGCATTCGGCCAACACTCGCCTCCCTTTCCTCGTGCCGGGCAACCGCGCGACCGGTCCGTTCCTCTCACAGCGCGGGCGGAGCAAACGCCCCTCACGTGACGGCCCCGGCCCGGACCTCGCGGTCGCGCCGTGCCGCCTGCTTCCTTCCCACAGCACTGGAGGACGAGGGAACCATGACCAGAAAGCGCACCGCCCGGCTGCGGCGTACGCTGCTCGCCGGCACCACGGCCGTCGCCGTGACGGCCGTGACGGCCGGCCTCGTGGCCGCGGCGCAGGAGCCCGCGAAGGCCGCGAAGGGACCCAAGCTGAGCCTCGTCGCGGCGACCACTTCGGTCACGCTCACCTCCTGGAAGGAGGAGCCGGGGGTGTACCTGGACCTCGGCACCTACCTCGTCTCCGAGGGGACACCACTGGAGCTCAAGGTGACCCGGAAGTCCTACAAGGACCCGGTGGCCGTCACGCAGACCGTGTACGAGGGCGGCAAGGCGAAGACGAAGAAGCTGCCCACGGGCACCGTGAAGGACTTCTCCGGACTGCCCGGCTTCTCGGAGATCACCCTCACCGACAAAGCAGGCAAGAAGGTCCTCACCCGCAGTGAGGGCTTCTGCCCCAACAACGCCAGCGGCCGCGTGCGCCCCGACGCACCCTCCACCTCCAAGTATCCGGAGAGCTGCCCCACCAATCCCTTCACCCTCGGCTCCGTGTGGGGCATCGAGAAGGGCTGGGCGGCCAACACCTACGCGGGCTCCTACACGAAGCCGGCCCAGCTGCCGGCCGGCGCGTACACGGCGAAGATCGGTGTCGCCAAGAAGTACCGCGACCTGTTCGGCATCGCCGACAAGCCGGCCACGGTCAAGGTGACCGTGGTGGAACGAAGCTTCGAGGACGAGAACCCCAACAGCGCGCTGCGCAGCTCCGCCCAGGCCGGCGAGCACGCCGGGCACGCCACAGGGCATCACACGCCGTCCGCGCACTCCGGGCACGGGCCTGGGCACGCCCCGGCACCCGTTGAGGCCGCCGCGCCGGTCACGAGCGGAGCGGGCCCCTCGTACAACGTGGGCCACGGTCCGCTGAAGGCCGCGCCGCCCGCTCTGCCGTGGGCACTGAAGAAGAAGCAGCAGATGTCCGCGCCGTCGCCGCGGGCCGGGGACACCGCCGGCCAGACCGACGGCTCGCGCCGGGCGCCCGCCCTCAAGCCGCTGTCGAAGCGGCCCGCCGGCAAGCCCTCCGTCCCGGACGTCCCCAAGCCGGACCTGCGTTCGCTGCCGGCCTACGGCATCATCGTCAGCGACGGCGAGAAGGACATCCCGGGCAAGGACTACCTGGCGTTCAGCGCCAACGTCTGGAACGCCGGCCCGGCACAGCTCGTGGTGGACGGGTTCCGCTCGCCCGGCAAGGCCAAGATGGACGCCTACCAGTACTTCTACGACGCCAAGGGCAAGCAGGTCGGCTACACCCCGACCGGCACCATGGAGTGGGACCCGCGCCCCGGCCACGTGCACTGGCACTTCACCGACTTCGCCAGCTACCGGCTGCTGAAGGCCGACAAGAAGGAGGCCGTGCGCAGCGGCAAGGAGGCCTTCTGCCTGGCCAACACCGACGCGATCGACTACACGGTGAAGAACGCCAACTGGCACCCGTTCAACACGGACCTGTCCACCGCCTGCGGCGAGGAGAACTCGATCTCCGTGCGTGAGGTGCTGGACGTGGGCTCCGGCGACACGTACACCCAGGACCTGCCGGGCCAGTCCTTCGACATCACCGACGTGCCCAACGGCACCTACTACATTCAGGTGCTGGCCAACCCCGAGAAGCGCCTGAAGGAAACCAACCTCGACAACAACAGTGCCCTGCGGAAGATCGTGCTCGGCGGCAAGCCGGGCAAGCGGACGGTCACCGTGCCGGCGCACGACCTGGTGAACGCCAACTGACCCCACCACGCCCGGCAGATCGGTGGTGGGGGGGGGGCCCGGGGGGCGCGGGGCCCCCCCCCCCCCCCCCGCCCCCCCCCCCGGGGTGGGGGGACACACAAAGCCCCTATAGGGGGCGGGGGGGCGGTGCAGCGGGCCGTTGGATCTGGC